>NZ_JBALFH010000020.1:0-416534 GCF_036917095.1 Nostoc sp. | reverse complement strand
TTGTTCGACGAGATTCATACTTGTTAGTTATCCATTTTTCTTCACCCTCTACAAACCATTATTATTTTTCTCTCGTTGTATGAAACCACCCTGCCGCTCCCCCTGCCTGCCCCAACAGATAAATTTCCTTAATTGAGAGCAGGCCTATTGGGCTACCTATTTTTTTTGAGTTCGTGCATACTTCTCACAACCTTTGTTACTAAATTTCTGGGTGTAAATCTGACGCTTTCAGTCAATAGCTTATTTCTCATCCCAGGAACAACAACAGTTTTGTTTTTCATTAAACCCCGATAACCAATATTAGCAACGGTTTCTGTATCCATCATTCTGTTAACGCTAGCAATCTTTGAATCTTCCATTGCAGCAGTGTGCTGAAATTTCGATGCTGTTGGCCCTGGACAAAGAACAGTCACGCTGACACCTGTGCCTTCTAATTCATTTGCGATCGCTTCTGAAAACGATAAGACATAGGCTTTTGTCGCAAAATAAACTGCCATTAGAGGCCCTGGTTGAAAAGCAGCCGCTGAGGCTACATTTAATATTTTTCCATAGTCTTGCTCGATCATATCTTTGAGAAATAACTTCGTTAAATGAGTCAGACTCACCATATTTACCTGGAGCATTTGCAATTCAATGTTGAGGTCTGTTTCGCTAAATGCTCCATAAGTACCAAAGCCAGCATTATTAACCAGCACATCAATCTTGATGGATGCTTGCTGTAGTTCTGTGAAAATTTCTTCTGGGGATGTCGGGATAGATAAATCCTTAACAAAAATTTTGACAGAAATGCCAAATTTCTCCGGAAATTCATCTATAATTTCAGTAAGTTTTTCTTCATTCTTATCTACTAACACCAGATTATAACTATGACGAGCAAAAATCTGGGTTAATTGATAGCCTATCCCACTAGCCGCTCCTGTAATTAGAGCAGTTTTTTTTTGCCGACTTTTGGATGTTTTATTCATGTGACAAAAATGGCTAACTGAAATTAATTAATTTAAGTTTTATAAATTTAGCTACAGCAATATATAATGTTTGCCGTAGCTATTTTTATACAGACAATAAATGATGCTAACCACCTGAAACGAGTATGCTTCAATCCAGGATATTAGGCGTAAATATAAAAATCTGTATCTATATAAACAAGAGCAAGAATATTTAAGAGCGTCATCAATGCCACAGCATAATTCCGTTGCTATAACTGACGTGCAAGCAGCACAAGAGCGAATTTTGGGGATTGCCCACCGCACACCTGTGCTGACTTCTAGAATCGTTAACGATCGCACCAATAGCCAAGTATTCTTTAAGTGCGAAAATTTTCAACGCACGGGAGCATTTAAATTTAGAGGTGCGTACAATGCCCTAGCCCAACTATCGGCAGCAGAAAAACAAACAGGCGTTATCACCTATTCATCGGGAAATCACGCCCAAGCGATCGCTTTAGCTGGGCAATTACTAAATATTCCTACCACCATTGTCATGCCTGATGATGCACCTGCTGTCAAACAAACTGCGACTCGTGGTTATGGTGCAGAGATAATTTTATACAATCGCCAAGAAACAAACCGAGAAGAATTAGCCCAAAATTTAGCAGATGAGCGCTCTTTGACACTCATTCCCCCTTACGATCATCCCCATGTAGTCGCTGGACAGGGGACAACTGCTTTAGAACTAATCCAAGAAGTTGGTGAATTAGACTTATTATTAGTTTGTTGTGGCGGTGGCGGCTTACTTTCAGGGTGTGCGATCGTAGCCAAGTCACTTTTACCCAATTGTAAAGTAATCGGGGTAGAACCAGCACTTGCCGACGATGCTACCCGCTCTTTTCACACCAAAACTCTGCAAAGTGTTAAAAATCCTAATACCATCGCTGATGGTGCGCGGACTCCCAGCCTTGGTAAAATTACTTTCCCCTTAGTGCTGCATTACGTCGATGATATGGTGACGGTATCGGAAGAAGCGATTCTTCGCACCATGTTTTTTTTGTGGGAACGTCTGAAAATTGTCGTTGAACCTACCGGAGTACTTGCAGCAGCAGCCTTACTCGAAGGTGTGGTGACAGCACCAGAGGCGAGGATTGGTGTCATCATTAGCGGTGGAAATGTAGATTTGGCGCAAGTTGGTAAATTGTTTTCTGGAGGATTAGACTGAACGCAGTGTACGCTGCTCAAATCATCAAATCTCTGTTAGCCCACATCGATGTTGCTAGATTACCCGCTTTTGCCGACAGGGAATTTGAATAATAAACTCTGCGCCCTCTCCTGGTGCAGAAATGCAATCTATTGTACCGTGATGTTTGTCTACTACGATTTGATAAGTGATTGATAATCCTAAACCAGTACCTTGTCCTACAGGTTTAGTGGTGAAAAAAGGATCAAATATTCTTTGTCTAACGCTATCACTGATACCTACCCCATTATCCTTAATGGAAATGACGACTAAATCAGGATTGACTACTTGGGTACGAATAGCGATCGCACTATAATTACTCTTAATTTCCTCTGCTTTTTTTTCCTGATTTAACTTTTGCAAAGCATCAATTGCATTATTCAGAATATTCATAAATACCTGATTAAGTTGCCCAGCATAACATTCAACTTTTGGCAAATCACCGTAATTTTTGATAATCTCAATTGCAGGCTTACCTGGATTAACTTGGAGACGGCTTTGCAAAATTAGTAAGGTACTCTCAATCCCCTCATGAATGTTAACAGGTTTCATGTCAGACTCATCTAAGCGAGAAAAATTACGCAATGTCAGGACAATTTCCCGAATACGTTCCGTGCCACTTCTCATAGAAGATAAAGTTTTAGGGATATCTTCTTTAATAAAATCAACATCAATATTCTCTAAAAACTCTTTTATTTCTGGTGCTAAGTCTGGATAGGTATTTTGATAAATATTAATTAAGTTAAGTAAATCTTGTGTATAATTCTCAATGTAATCTAGGTTGCCATGAATAAAACTTACAGGATTATTAATTTCATGAGCAATCCCAGCAATCATTTGTCCCAAACTGGACATTTTTTCTGTCTGAATAAGCTGGGTTTGAGTTAGTTTTAATTCGTGCAGTGTTTGCTTTAATCGCACATTATTTTCATTTAACTCTCTAGTTCTTTCCTCTATTTTATCTTCTAAGTTGGCGTAGAGTCGGGCATTTTCTAAAGAAATAGCTGCTTGCGAAAAAAGAATCTTTAATATTCGTATTCTATCGGAAGTAAATGCCCCCACTGTTAAATTATTTTCTAAATAAAGTAACCCAATTAATTTACCTTGATTAACAATAGAAGTACACATCAGCGATTTATTTTGATGGTCAATAATATATGGATCTCTCGTAAAACTTCCTTCATTGCTGGCATCAGATAAAATTACATCTTTTTGCGTTCGTGTCACATAATCAATTACAGATATAGGTAATTGCTGACTATTTTCTAATGGCAGTGATTGACCAACAGTTAAATCATCTTGCTCTACACTAGCTTGAGCTTCAATAAATAATTTTCCTCCTTTATCGAGAAGTAAAATACCAGTCTGAGCGCCAGCATTTTCAATCACAATTGTCATCAATTTTTTTAGCAGATTTTCCAATAGAATTACTTCTGATAAAGCTTGTGATGCTTTAATAACTGTGATTAAATCTAGACCACTTGATTTTTCATTAGCAGTGGAAGTAGTAATAGTATTACTTGTAAACCCTACTTGAGAGTGAGTAGAAACCTTAGTAATTAATTCTGGATATTTTAATTCCAAATCCTTAAATTTAGCACCTGCTCCCCAACGACGATAACCATAGTGTGCCTTTGTCATGTATAGCGAAGCAAATTCATTTCTTCCTAGACTCAGATAAAATTCTGCCGCACATTCATAAGCTAGGGCCTCTTCATGAATATATCCAGACTTATGAGCGCCTTGAATTGCGCGATCGTAGTATTCCATCGCTACTAATGCTTGTCCTAAAAATCGTGCTTTTTCTGCTTCTACTAGTTCATATTTATGCTGATTATTTACAGGTGCGTGAGCCGCCCATTCTTTTAATTGTTTTTGATTTTCTTCTACTTTTTTTATAGCAGTTTTTGTCTCTGTTTGGGAAGTAGTATTTAAACAGAAACTTAACAATGCTAGAGAATAATAAAACTTATATTGAGGTAGATAAAAAGTCCCACTAGCTGCAACTTCATACTGTTGTGCTAATTGAGCATTTTTAACAGATTGACCATAATCTTTAAAGAAATAACTTAAAATACTTTTGGCAAGATAAGCATAAAATATGGCTGTAATATTTCCTGCCATTCTTTGCATTACTGTTTCATTAAAACTCTCACCCTCTAAATAAGATTTGTTATCCTTTCCTTGAACTAGTTCAATGACCATTTGTTTTAAAATTAGCAAACAAACGGTAAAATGTTCTTGCTGAATTCTGTGTGCTAAACTAATATATTGTCCTAGCCTTTTTTCCAGAATATCTAAATTTTCTCCAGCCCAAAAAGGATGCCAACAAACTAACAAACCATTGTAACCCACATACTCAATATCCCCTGTATCTAAACCACTTTGAACACCATATTCTAAAGGTTCTATAGTTGATTGAATATGTTCTTTCCAATGTCTAACAAAAATATTAAATAGTGCATATACTTTAGATTTAATTTCACTAGCATTGAATTGATCTAATATCTTTAAAGATAATTTACCAAATCGATATCCTGATTCAATATCCTTAAGAGGCCCACATAAAATTAGCCCATAAAAACCATAGGCATAAGCTGCAAAAGATGAATTGCCGTACTGCACACATAAATCAACCATCGTAAAAGCAATCAGTGGTAAAAGTGCAGGATCTGCTAAATAAGCGGGAGGCATGGCTGTCATTAGTATCCTCATGGCAGCTAGCTTATGAGCATCAGTCATTTGTGGCAGGTTGACTAATTCTTCAATTGTTAACTCTGCTAGTGGAGTTTGAGACAATGAGACTCCCAGCATCTCTAGCACCTGCAAATCTAAATCTAACGCTTCTCGCATTCGATTTTGAGCCACATAAAACTGAATCTTTTTCTCATATACTTTAACAGCATCAAGAATAGTTTTACTGTTACTTATAACACTAGTAAATAATGCTTCTGCTTGCTCAAAATTTGTATTTAAATATTCTGCCTCTACTGTTTCTACATGAAGAGCAAGAGTTAGCTCATAATAGTTTTGCCAACAATCAATAGCAAGTAAGCTTAAACCTTGCTTCAGAAACTTTACAGCGGATTCGTAAGCAGCAGAATCTTTAGCTTTACGTCCCGAAATAAGATTTAACTCAGCTAGCTTATATCTTTCTTCGAGAGAATTAATTAACTCATTACCGATATTCAGCTGGTTAACAATATCGAAGATTTTTTCTTCTAGTAAGCCTTCTCTTATATTCTTTAATAACAGTCTACCAATATTTAAATGAATCTCCTTTTTCTGCTCGTCAGGTATTAACGCATAAGCCGCTTGTTGCACGCGATCGTGAAGAAATTTATAATCAATTACAAAAACATCAACATGATTTAATAGCTGTGGTTGTTTATAGCTATCACTTAAAGGTATGACTAAACCAGCTTGTAGTGCTTCCCAAATATCTAATGCTGTGTCACTCTGAGAATTTTCATTAATACAAGACAGTATATTAAAATTAAATCGATTACCAATACAGGCAGCTATTTTTAAAATATTTTGTGTAGTGCCTTTAAGTTTCTGAATTTTTTCGATCATTAATTCAACAACATTATCAGTAATTCCTAGCATCTGAATGCGCTGAATATCCCATTGCCATTTACCAGTAACCAAGTTAAACAAAAGCAGATTTTCGTGATGAATAAATTTGAGTAATTGATTTATAAAAAACGGATTGCCAGCAGTTTTATTAAAAATCAATTTTGCCAACTCTTTAGAGTCCTCTAAGCTAGATTTTAGGCTATCGCTAACTAACTGACAAACATCAGTAATTTTTAAATTTTGACAATGAATAATCTTGACAGGACTACTATTTTTTTCAATTTCTCGCAAAATTAACATTAAAGAATGGCTGGTATCAACTTCATTATCTCGATAAGCTCCGATTATCAATAAATATTGAATTTCATTATCTGTAGTCAATAACTGAATTAATTTTAATGAAGCTAAATCTGCCCATTGTAAATCATCTAAAAATACTACTAATGGATGCTCTTTTTGAGCAAACAAATTAATAAATTTTTGAAAAACCAAGTTAAACCGATTTTGTGACTCTGCTGAAGATAGTTGTGGTACTTCTGGTTGTTTCCCGATAATGAGTTCTAGTTCAGGAATAACATCAATAATAATTTGAGCATTTGGAATTAGAGCCTCTAAAAGTTTTTCTTTCCAAGTGGCTAATTTTGCTTCACTTTCTGTTAGTAATTGCTGCATTAACTCTTGAAATGCTTGAATTAGGGAAGCATAAGGAATATTGCGCTGAAATTGCTCAAATTTACCTGCAATAAAATAGCCTCTGTTTTTGATAACAGGTTTATGGATTTCATTCACTAATGCTGATTTGCCAATACCCGAATAACCTGCAACTAATATTAATTCTTTATTTCCTTGATTAACTTTTTCAAAAGCAGTCATCAAAATATCTATTTCTGCTTCTCGCCCATACAACTTTTCGGGAATTTGTAGTTGGCTAGATTGATCCTGCTGACCAATGGAAAATTCAATTATAGAATTAGTTTGCTCTAACTGACTGAGACAGTTTTCTAAATCAGCTTTAATTCCAAAAGCACTCTGATATCTTTCTTCAGCAGTTTTGCTGAGTAATTTCATAATAATTGCAGAAATTACTTGAGGTATTTGTGGGATTAACTGAGATACTGTTATAGGTTGTCTGGCAATATGACAATGAACTAACTGCATTGGATCAATTACTTGAAACGGTAACTGACCTGTAAGCATTTCATAAAAAGTTACACCCAACGAATAGAAGTCTGTACGGTAATCAACTGTTCGATTCATTCTTCCCGTTTGCTCTGGAGACATATAGGCTAGAGTTCCTTCAAGCAAATCGGGATTACTGAGTTTGGGTTTTTCTCGAAGAAGTAGTGATGAGATAGAAAAATCAATAATTTTAACTTGATGAGTTTCTAAATTAACAATAATATTCTGTGGTTTAATATCTTTATGAATAATATAATTTTGGTGTAATTCACCTAGAGCTTGGGTAATTTGAATGCCTATCTTTAAAAAATCAACTAACTCGATTTTTTCTGTCTGGATAATTTTGTAGAGAGAACTACTATCAAAGTTTTCTAACACAATGGCAAAACCATTGTTGTATTTTTCTAAGCTATGAGCTTGAATAACTCCTGGAATATCTAAATTTTTGATTAGCTCATATTCATGTTTGAGCGCTGCTATATCTTTTAGATCGGGGTATTCTGTTTTTAAAAGTTTAATAACTACTAGTTTACTATCTTTATTTCTACTGGCTCGATAAACAGCAGTTTTTGCTCCTTCATCAATTAATTCTATAATTTGGTAATTTGATAATGTAATCATTTTTTATATTAATACCTTAGATAAATTTTCAAAATATTGAAATAATTATCCTATTATTCATAGAATAGCAAATACATTCTTAATGTTTATGCTATAACAAACATTAAAAATGTATCATACTACCAAATTATATAGGTTTTGTAAACCTATATAATGCTAAATTTTGTTGAGTTTGCCAAAATGCACCTCATTAAATTGGATATACTTTTATAGCCAAGAATCCCACTCACCAATAATTTGTTTGGTGTATTTTATATGGAAGCATTGGTGTAGAATAGCTCGTGTTGCTTGCATTGCAGAAATTACTGTAGCTTCCACGCAACCAGAATTGTAACCGTTGTTAATCCAGTCACCAGCTAGGTAAAGGTTATCAAATCCAGATTCATCAGTTTTGAGTCGATATTTGGTACTTCCAGGTACAGAAAGTACATAGCGTTCTGATGGGTTAATGTTAATTCGCCAGTATTGAGCTTTAAAGCGTTCTACTCCCTGACGGTTTTGAAAATCTACTAGTAAATCCCAATTCAAACCTTGGGGATTTTTAGGGTGAGTAGCATCAGGCCAAAGGTGTCCGATGTAATTGTTAAGAAAGTTAATTGCTTGTTGGTCTACTTTCTTCTGAGCTTTAGCTGGAAAATCATATTCTGTCTGGGGAGGAATACCTGGATCTGCAATTACGCCGGTGAAATAAGCTACGTTATAAGGATAATGCTCAGAAGGCCAATTTTCTCGTTGTAGTAACTCGCTCATATCTGCATAGACATCAAGTGGTTCAACATAAGCTCCTAACACGGGACTAGATTGTTGCCATCCTAATTGCGGTAAGGTAGGCTTAAGCCATATTTGTCCGCCTTGAGTAGTTACTGTCTTAACTTGAGTTAACATATCGTGCCATTTTTGATGAGCTGGATTTTTTTTGGCATCGACTAGTTCACCGCAAATAGAGGGTAAGGCGGCTATAGAAATTCCCAGCAACACAATATCAAAATCATTGCCTTTGGTGAGGGTAATGTTGTCTACATTCTGCCAAGGTGTCCAATATGACTCAAGGTTAATTTCTTTATCTTGGAGTTTTTGGGCTTCTTCATCGACAATCTGATCGTAGAGAGGTTGATTAGGCCAGCAACGAATGTCTTTAACTTTGATGAGTGGTTGATATTCTTGTTCTGGGTTTTTTAAATTTACTTGGCGAGCCAAAGTGATACTTGCAATTGTTTGTTGATCTTTATCCAAGTGCAACTGCTTGGCAACATGGAAGAACTTGAATTTTACACCGCGACTCTTTAGCACTTCATATAGTGGAGTGATGACTACCTCCGCCATCCCTGATTGCATTTTCCACATGATTGCGCCATTGTATTTGAACAAGATAGTGGTGAGGACACGAATGGCTGTTCCTGCTGCTAGTTGCGGTTTATTAGCATTGCCTTCTGGAAAACCATATACTAAATCGTATAAGACGCGAATAAATGCTGATTTAACGCTTGATTCCCTAGCTCCGTGTTTTCTTAGCCAATCTTTGTAGTTGTACTCATCTAAACTGTCTAGAGAACGGAAATCAATTACCTCATCTACAAATAAACCCCGGATGTTTGCTAATGCTAAATCGATGAGTGTGAAACGCCAAAGGATGTCAGGATTTTGCCAGTTTTTAGATTCTATCTGATGGCTCAAGTGTTCTTTAAAACGGTCTATTAGCTTGAGAATTAACTGGTGATGTTCGCGTTTATGTGTTTTGGGATTTTTAGGCAGTGATTGAGCTAGGTTGTAGGCAAGATTTAAGAACGTTTTTTCAGAAGTCAAGTCTAGGTTTTGGAAGATATCGCCAATGTATTGGTTGATATTGTTAAGCCATTTTCCCCAAAAAATAGGTTCTTGGAAGAATAACTGAATCAACTGGCTAGGAAATTGTAAGAGGCTACTATCTGATAAAAATTCCATTACCTCTTTGCCTAATGCTATTTGTTTAGCAACAGATGCTGAGGAGCTTTTGTCAGGATGCAACTGGCCGTAATTCTCAATTTCTGCGTAAGTCTGAATGACGAATTTGATAGTGGTGCAGATATGTCCCCAAAGAGAAGAAATACCGCCACCTTTCCAGGGAACTAGAGAATTGGTAGGGAAGTTAAAAGGCAGATTTACCCAATTTTGATTGATGTATTCTTCTAAAACAATCAGACTGTGGGGTTTGAAGGCGTCTTCTATGGTGCTGAAAGGCCCGTTGCCACCAAGTTCGTTGTAGCATTGGTTGAGTAGACGAAAGGCATTTTCATAGAATCCAAAAAAAATGTGCAGTCCATGTTCTTCGATGCGGTAGTCTGGTTCACAATTAGGTGCATGGGGTTTGATGTTACGTCCAGTTGCACATTTACCACCTAAACGCCAACCTGTTTGATAAATAGTAATGTCGTAGAGACTTTCCCATCCTGGTTGACTGGTTAATTCATAAGCGGTGGTTAATGAGGCCATTCCACCGCCTAAGATAGCAATCTTTTTTGGCTTAAAGGTTTTGGACATGTTTGTTTTTCTTTGCGTGGTAAGGGTAAAAAAGGAAGCAGAAGACAAAAGAGATAATTTACTCAGTACTAACTCAACGGCTCGATAGCGCTAACAGCACTCACTAATTTTTCTGTGGTGCTTGCCATACGGCTTTTCCATCTTTGAGGGTGAAGTCGAAATGCAGGACGAAACCAAGCTTTACAGGGATATTTACTGATTCGCTACCTGCGGGATAACCTTTGCCTAGCCCTAAGTCTTGGACAATTGGTTGATTAGCGAAATTATTTATTTTTAATTGAAATTGATCGCCAAAACCATCAAAGCCAAAGAGTTTTCCGCCATAGAAGGTTTGTAGTTGCATGGGCGATTCAATTAGTGCTTGATAGCAAGCCTTTTTGCTGTTTTCTACGTCGCGGATTTGTTTGAGGGTAACGAGAGGAACGACTCTGTTTATGAGATATTCGAGGATATTAAAGGGTAACTGTAAGCCAGGAATGGCAATCTCGTTATTGTTAAATAATAAGCTAGCGATCGCTCTTACTGCCTCTTCAAAAGTGTCCCATGTTTTGATAGCTTGGTGTTTAGCTCCTGTACTGATGCGTTGAACTTCTAGCAGGCGTGCATCTAGAGATTGACTTGTAGGAGAAAAGTCTTTAAATACTAAGGTATCTACGGTTAATAAATCCGGTTCTTGATTTAAGTCAGGAATCTGAAATGTGCCAAGTTGTTTAAAGAAACCATAGACTTCTCTACCAGAAACTAGGATGGGAGAATTATTCACATACAAGTAAGGCATGAAGCAAGCTAGGCGTTCGGCAATGAATAAAGGCCCGACTCTTTTACCTACCACTGTTAACATCCAAAAGATGGCTTCTTCTTCATGCACAGTTCCTTTATCATAGTCGGGTGGATAAATAGAACTTAAAGAATCTATCTTGTTGAAAGTCAAGATGAGATAGTTCGTCGCTGGGCGATATTCAATCTCTCCGTTATTGGGATCGTTGAGATATTTATCACACACCTCTTGTAACTTCGCCATTGAACCTTCAACGACAAAGCCGTACATTTTTGTCCCTTTGATTTCGTAGGGTTGATTAAATGCCTGTCCATCTGCTCGTTCTATATATTTGGGGTATGGTAATTTTTTACCATCTCCCCAAAAGTAATTTTTGAAAAAGCTAGTCATATCTTGTTCCATATTTTTGCCTTTTTCCGCTAAATCTTGGAACAATTGATCCGGTTTTTGTTGTATTTGGGTAAGGTAATTTGTGAATTTTTGGGGTTCTTGAAGTAGGGCAGTAAATTCACTGACAGCACCTAAAGCCGTATGGATACTTGTTTGTATTGTCTGCAAAGGGTTATTGGTGTTCATAGGGTTTTGGGTAATATCTTCAGCACAAGGTCTTGTTTGAAGTGTTCCCTTTACACTGGCTTTTCTAACAAATTACTCAGATAGGGAATCACCAACGTAACCAGTGTTAATCCAATAGCCAATGTCAGAAGGGCTTTCGATGGTTTGGGGGAAAGGGCGCGATCGCACTTGTGAACATCTGGATATATGCAGTTGCTGCAACCGTTAACTGTCAAGTCTTCATCGCACCAATACAATTAGTAATTATTACTAGTATAAAAAGTATTAATACATCACGGAGTATAGTTAGTGGAAACTATAAGGCGATCGCCCCAAATGCTAAAGTAAAAATCAATCAAGTGCTATAAGTGACATATATACTCCAAAAGTTGTGTTAAGGATGAAGTAGCGATGTCTACGACGGGCTACGCCTACGCTTATTTCCCATGAAAATTTAGCTTAAAAAGCTGGAAAATCAGGGTTTTTACGAAGAAGATTTTCACATGTTAATATTGCTTGGTTTAAGTACGGATATTGAGTATGGTTCCCATAAAGACTGTTCTAAAAGATTCAGAGCAAGTCACTCGGTTGTTTTCTCATCTCGAATTTGATGGAAAAAACCTCAATCATCAACCGGGTAGTGTATTGGGAAGTACTGCGTTAATTGCCGGAACCACGGTTGGGGCTGGGATTCTCGCTCTACCAGCCGTTACCCTGCCGTCTGGTATTGTGCCATCCACATCTGGACTAATTGCTGTTTGGCTCTACGCTTTAGTTTCAGGGTTACTGGTTGCAGATGTTACCTTAAACACGATGCGAACAGAAGGGCTTCCTAGTATAGGTTTTTTGGGAATTGTTGAGAAAATCCTTGGTAAGTTGGGAGCGCGACTTGCAGGCGGCGCATATTTATTTATGCATTACGCTCTCTTGGTGGCATACATCACCGAAGGAGGAGAGATTTTAGGAGGTGTGGCGGCAAAAGTCTGGGGTGTGCAGATATTGCCTACGTGGGTGGGCACAACGACTTTCACGCTGTTATTTGGTGGCATCATGTATCTTGGGCGAGAAAAGTTTATTGAGAAATTAAACAGCGCCTTTGTCGGAATTGTCATCGTTTCCTTCTTGGGACTATTGTTTCTGGCAGGAGGGCACATTCAGACTACCCAACTGTTATTTCAGAACTGGAGTGCCCTTGGCAGTGCCATTTCAGTCATGTCTGTGGCGTTATTTTTTCAAAACGTTGTGCCGCTGGTTGTGACGCAACTCGAAGGGGATGCCGACAAAATTCGTCAGTCTATCTTTATTGGCTCTGTGATTCCTCTAATTATGTTCTTGGCGTGGAATGCCGTAATTTTAGGAAGCGTCAGTCCTGATATGCTACATGGCATATCTGACGGTAGAACTATTTTTGACCCATTGCAAATTCTCCGAGCTGGTGGCGCGGGGGAATGGTTAGGAGTGCTAGTATCCATTTTTTCAGAGTTTGCGATCGCCACATCATTCATCGGATTTGTCTACGGATTGCTGGATTTGTTCAAAGATATTTTCCTACTTGCACAGGGGCAACTTTCTAGCCGCTTACCCCTCTATTCGCTGGTTCTTTTCCCTCCTATGACTCTGGGAACGCTCAATCCCAGCATCTTTTTTACTGCCCTAGATTACACTGGAACATTTAGTATCTCAGTTCTCGGTGGAATTATTCCGGCGTTAATGAGTTGGAAGCAACGTCAAGAACAAGAAAACTCAGATAGCATAAATCAACCACTCGTTCCTGGCGGGAAGGTGACACTCATTTTGATGATTGGAGTGGCATTAGCCATGATGGGAAGACAAATTCTCTCAATTTACACAAAGTCAAATTATCAATAAAATCTTTATGTAGTATACAACTATATAATTGTAGTATAACTATGCCAACCACAATCAAATGAGTGATTCTCGCTTCGTCAAAATCAGCAAATATCTTAGCAAATATTTGCGACACACACCGGATGCAATTGGAATAAAACTTGCTCCCGGTGGTTGGGTTGCTGTTGATGAACTACTTACCGCTTGTGCCAAAAATGACTTTCCGATTACCCGTCAGGAATTACAGGTGGTAGTTGAATTCAACGAGAAACAACGCTTTTCTTTTGATTCTACAGGTAATTTGATTCGTGCTAACCAAGGACATAGTGTAAAAGTCGATTTACAATTAGAAGCTGTTGTTCCGCCAGATGAGCTTTATCACGGTACGGGACGCAAATCTGTAGAGTCAATTCTGCAAACAGGGCTTTCCAAAATGTCACGACATCATGTCCATTTATCGAAGGATATTGCAACAGCACAAACTGTTGGTGCAAGACATGGAAAACCGGTGGTTTTTGCTGTAGATACTGCGGCAATGCATCAGGCGGGTTACATCTTTTATTGTTCTGCTAATGGTGTTTGGTTAGTGGATCGCGTGCCACCTGAGTATCTACAAAAAATTTGAATTTTCATAGCTTGTTAAGATTTATTTAGAAATCCGAAAAAAGCAACTATTAAATTGTTGTAAGTATTTGATAGCATTGAATGTAGGCGCAGTAGAGGAATATTACCAAAAATACCTCTAGATCCTACAGATCGATCGGGTATAGATACAACTCAGCATCTGTGGAAAACTAGCTGTGGGCAAGTTGGTCATCTTAAAGTTAGGAGAGGGAAACTTTGAACAAGGTTTTCCCGTGACTCTACAGATTGGCGATGAAAATGTCCGCCCTACTGTGGAAATTACGGGTGCGCTTCCCCCCAACCCAGAAATTCCCCGCAATTATTACCGTTGGCAATCTATTTATCGTAATTTAAGGTTGCCATCTCGTCCTATTGGTTTACCTAAGGAACTTAACCAAGCCTCCAGCTTAGAAGACTGCCAGAAGGTGACCGAGGAATTTAAAGTATGTTTTAATACTTGGCTTGCTGCCGATTCCTTTCGTCCTATCCGCGAGAAATGGTTGGAACAACTCATGCTTGCGGATAATATCCGTGTGCTTTTACAAACTAAAGACCTGCGATTACAGAAACTTCCCTGGCATCTTTGGGATTTGCTAGAACGCTATCCCTTGGCGGAAATAGCTTTGAGCGCTCCCGCCTACGAACAAGTCAACCGGATAACAACCACATACGACAAAGTAAAAATCTTAGCGATTTTGGGTAACAGCCAAGGAATTGATACGAAAACAGACCAGGCGCTGCTTAATTTGCTGCCCAATGCAGACATCACTTTTTTAGTTGAACCACAATGCCAAGACCTTACCGATCGGCTATGGGAGCAGCATTGGCAGATTCTATTTTTTGCCGGACACAGTTCTACTCAGGAAACGAATGAAACAGGAAAAATCTACATCAATCAAACTGAAAGTCTAACAATTAGCCAGTTAAAGTATGCCTTGAGAAAGGCAGTGGAGCGAGGTCTACAACTGGCGATTTTCAATTCCTGTGATGGCTTGGGATTGGCACGAGAGTTTGGAGATTTGCATATTCCCGAAATTATCGTGATGCGAGAGCCTGTACCCGATCGCGTGGCGCAGCAATTTTTAAAGTATTTTTTGGAAGCCTTCGCGCGGGGAAACTCGTTGTATTTAGCTGTGAGAGAGGCACGAGAAAGGTTACAGGGGCTAGAAAATCAATTTCCCTGCGCTACATGGTTGCCTGTCATCTGTCAAAATCCTGCGGAGATGCCGTTGAATTGGGCGCAATTGTGTAGAAATGCAGGTAATATTCCAACATCTTTGTCTAAAACCATCCCTGTTAAAAGAATCACAAATCGGCTTGGCTTGTCGTTGCTCTTATTGTTCAGTATGGCAATGACTGGAATATTAACGGGGGTAAGGTATTTGGGTGTGCTGCAACCATTAGAGCTAAGTGCCTTTGACCAACTGTTACGCTTGCGTCCTCCTGATAAACCAGACTCACGCCTACTGATTGTCACTGTGACTGAAGAAGATGTACAAGCGCAAAAACAGGAAAAACCTCAGGGTTCTTTGTCAGATAAATCACTTGCCGAACTGTTAGAAAAATTAGAAACATATCAACCACAAGTTATTGGTTTAGATATATACCGAGATTATCCAGTGAGTAAGGATTATCCCGCATTGGCAGAACGAATGCGAAAAAGCGATCGCTTTGTGGCGGTGTGTCAACTCAGCGATTCTCAAGCAGGAAAACCAGGTGTGAAACCACCCCCAGAAGTTTCTCTAGAAGGTCTAGGTTTTAGCGATATTGCCATAGATCCAGATAATGTCGTGCGTCGCCATCTGTTAGCGTTAACTCCCTCACCCTCATCTCCTTGTAGTACCCCCTATGCTCTGAACGTTCAACTTGCATTGCGTTACCTGTACGCCAAGGGAATTCGGCTGCAATTTACCCCTGATGGCGCGTGGCAATTAGGGAAGCTGACATTTAAACCACTAGAAGCTCATGCCGGAGGTTATCAAGGAGTTGATGCTTTTGGACACCAAATCTTGTTAAATTATCGTTCCTCTGGTTCCCCAGAAGCGATGCCTTCGGCAGGCTTCGCCAACGCACCACATATTACCTTGGGACAAGTGCTAACGGGTAAGCTAAATGCCAATGCAGTCAAAGACAAAATAGTCATTATTGGCACAACAGCAGAAACTTTTCATGATTACTGGTTAACTCCCTACACCAATCCTCAAGGAAAATTACAGGCAATACCAGGAGTATTTTTACAGGCTCAGATGGTCAGCCAACTGCTCAGTGCTGCTTTGGATGGACAACCTTTGTTGTGGACTTTGCCACTTTGGGGTGAAGTAATTTGGGTTTGGGGCTGGTCTTTTTTAGGCGGTTTGCTTAGTGCTTATCTGCACCGATTCACTTATTTAAGCTTGGCAGGAGGGATAGCTATTACAAGTTTATACAGTAGCTGTTTTATATTTTTAATTGCATATGGTTGTTGGGTTCCCCTGATTCCTGCTATGTTGGCTTTAGGAGGTAATAGTTTAATAGCTATAACTTACTTAAACAGAAAATTTAAAAATTAATAATAACGCCAATTTGAAACATCAAAACCACCGTTCAGCACGTAGGAGGCAGGAGGCTTTATGAAAAGTTATTGGCAAATAAAATTAATCGCTGTATTCGGGATGGCTTCCTTGGGAATTCTCGGCTATTATCCAATGATTTGGATGACACCAGTTGCTGCCATTCCTACTGCATTTTCGCCTCCTCCGCCTCCTCCAGACAGGGGTGCAACAGGCGATCGCGGAGGAGGTGCAAGTCGTGGTTGTGGTGTTAGTAATCAGTCTGCCATTGCAATTGTGCCTGTATACAAAGATACGCTCAAGCAAGAACAAACAGAAGCAGTTTCTGTTACTAAAGTTTGGGGCTTAACGACTGAGGAATATCCAACTTTTTGGTTTTTTGTCCCCTATAAAAAATCTGCAATTTATTCCATTGAGTTTGTTCTCAAAGAAGAGTCAAGTAAACTAAGTCAAACTATTTACCGAACAATAGTAACAATACCAGAAACACCAGGAATTATTAACATTCCCTTAAATGCAACTACTCCCTCATTGCAAGTAGACAAGATGTATCGCTGGTTTTTTAAGATGCAAATAATTTGCAATCCACAACAACCTCCACAACGGGAGTATGTGGAAGGATGGGTGCAACGGGTTAATCTAAATCCTAAATTAGTAGATAGCGCCAAGCAAGCAACTCCTGAGCAACGAGTAAAGCTCTATGCTGAGAATGGTATTTGGTACGATGCCTTGACTACTCTGGCTGAATTACGTCTTGCCAAACCTCAAGATCCAACTCTAACGGTGGAGTGGATGAATTTGCTTAAGTCGGTAGATTTAGAGAATTTAGCTAAACAACCCCTTGTCAAATGTTGTCAAGCTAATGCAGAGCAGGGAAATTGAGCAGGGGGCGGGGAGCAGGGAGCAGGGGAGGCAGGGGGGCAGGGGGGCAGGGGGAGCAGGGGAGGCAGGGGAGGCAGGGGAGGCAGGGGAGGCAGGGGGGCAGGGGGAGGCAGGGGAGGCAGGGGAGGCAGGGGGATGGGAAAGAATTGGGATTTGACTCTAGCTGTTGCGTTAGCTTTTTGCTCTTTATGAGAACCACATGTCTAAAAGCGCAAAATCTCTCGGTCGTAGTCTTCAGGTGCGGGTTCTATTTCCCAAACCAATCCTTCTCCTAGTTCCAAAATTACTTCCAAATACAACATATCTACAGGAGTTGTTGCCGTATCTTCATTATTCTCAAAAGCTTGTAAGTCTTCCGTTAGTAGTCGGAGCTTAAACCCAGCAGGAATTTGACCATCAGGAGTTGTATTTCGCAATTCAAAGCGCCAAACATAGTCTTCAGAAGCGCTTTTTGGGAAAATACGTAACTCGTATGTATTCTCTGCAACTGTTATTTGCCGAGACAAGCCTAGAAATGGTTCTGCACTCCGCATCCCCGCAGGCACCACAACGAATTGTCTTTTTTCCCATCCCCACTGTTGAGCGAAATTGGCTACTCCTGTCTGCAACCATTGCGGAACTGACCACTGCACGAGTAAACCCTGACGCAGTTCGTACAATTTTTTTCGCCAACCGCTATGTGCCAGTAGCGCACCCCACAGTGGAAATGGAACTGCCAAACGCGGGAATTTCACATCTGGATGACCCAACCTTTCTAAGAGGTTTTCTGCCTGGGTTTTGGCAATAGGAGTTAAAGGTGCAATCTCGGCGCGTAAGGGTTCTGGATCGTTAAGTTGGCGTGTAACCCACAGCACATTGATATCTGCAATTAAATCTTCACTTTCCAAGCTGTAAGTACGGTCTCCAGGATCGTAAACCCCTTTTGTTTTGAGAATTTGATGGGTTGTGTAGCCGAAAATCTTCATCCAGCCATCATCGGGATTAACTTGTATTGCTATGTAATAATCAGCAACCCACTCTGGTATATCTACCCATTCCTGCGGTACGCGCAACTCATCCCCATCCATTGCGAGGGTGGGAATTAATACAAGGCGATCGCTATCAAAAGTAATGGCTGTACCATTGACTACTTCCCAAAAACTCGGCAATGCTGTACTGTTAGGATAAACCCTGGCGCTGGGAGCAATTTCCTCTTTGAACCAAGGCAAAAAAGCTTGCAAGCAAATTTGATTTATCCACCCACGTTGAGAAGCACCAGCTGTTGAGTATGGTTGTTCTTGCATCTCTGGAGATTGGAGAATTTCCAGGTATAACTGCTGTGAGTCAAGAGTGAATGGGGGAGGTGAGTTCAACATAATTTTAGAATGGCTCCATAAAAAGAGTTAAAGAAAACAACACAGAATTTTCTGGCGTTGCCTCCTCATTGCATCTGGGTATGGCTGTATTGGACTTTGAGCCATTCCTCTAAGCTTGTGTTTATGGCGTCTACTACGTCGGATTTAGGGGAAATATGCAAGGTGTTTTGACTCCATTGCGTTAGAGTCAGTAGCAATGATTTTTTAATGCTAGTCAGGCGACGGGAAACAGTATATTGCTTAATTTCCAACTGTGCAGCAATTTCTGCTTGAGTCAGCTTCTCACCGTAGTAAACTTGCACTAGTTGTTGTGACTTTGCATCCATTGCAGCGATCGCTTGGTGCAAAACTTGGTTTAACTGAGCTTGCTGATTGCGTATATTCGCAGCTTCTTCCTGCTCAATAATTTCCGTTAGTAAAGATGTTTGCAAATTGGCAGGCAATATATCTAATAAATTACCATCATCATCTTCTTTGAGGGGAGCATCTGCGGAAACAAACTTAGGATACAGGAAGGTACGGGCAGCTTTAGCAGAAGATGATAGCCAGGTTTCTATGGTTTGCTGGTTGACTGCGGGAGTGGGCGAACTCAATCGGCTTAAACGTTCTGCATTATAAAGATTAGTAATAGCCTCGAAAGTTACAGCATCTGGTTTGGTAAGCTGACGAATTTTTGCGTTGTCACCTGTGTAGAGTTCCTTAAAGCATTCCCACGCTAAAATATAACTCTCGATGCTTTGAGTGTTAAAGCCTGCATTTTGTAATGACTGCACCGCTCGTTTACGGCTGAGTTTATGCAATAAAGCCCAGTCCGAGCAAATTTCTGTTTCCCGACGTAAGCGCAGTAGATCCTTGATAATCGATTCAAAAGCTAATTGTGCATAGCCTTTTAAATACGAACTGTATTGAGGATTGAAATTTTTGAGGATTTTGTCAATATGAGCGATCGCAATCTGAAAATAGTCTGCTACAGATGATTGTGTAGGAAAGTTGAGGGCAAATTTTCTTGCAGTCCAATAGCAGGCCTCTTGTAAGTAAGCAGAAATATGTGCCAGTGCCACAGCACTAGATTGACTCTGCCAAACTTTATACCAGTAAAGTGCCCAAAAGGTATCTGATTTCTCAGTTGACGACCCTTCCAGGCAAACTTTCATACTCCGTCGCAGTTTGGCATCTGTTGCCCAACCACTAAATTGGTCTACATCAAATTGCACAAACGTAGAAAAGATTTCAAGAATGCCCTGTCGGGGTTGCATGGAATACTTGCCGTTGTTTGAACCATAGCTGATTTCAATTATACAGCCATAGGGACAAAAGCTAATTCCTTACTGCGTAAGGATTTTACAGATTTTTCAAAAAAACTTTTATCTAAGTGCATAAAAACTAAAAGTCGTCGTAGAGAGTGATATGCAGAGAAGTTCATTTAGTAAGCATCACAAAAAAGATGCAAATTTGGGGACTAGCTGAATCATTGAATAATTTCGTCAAATATGCAACGTTATTTCGATGATTACAGCTGCAAATTCATCCTACAAATATGCAACGTTTTAAAACTTACCTAATTATTTCTGCATCACCTAATTAAAAAAGGAGAAAAACCATGTTAAACAATCAAAGTTACTTACAAGATTTGGGTTTGGTAGAAGAACTTGACGAACAAGCTGGTGAAACAATTAGTGGCGGCTACGAGGTTTTTACGCTTAAAAATGCAACGCCATATAACATTACCTACCTCGTAGATGGTAAGTCATGGCTACACAAACCAAATGAAACATGGATATGGACTGCCAAGAGCGGAGGAAACATTGATTTTGATACTGACAGTAGAAACGACTATGTGCAGAACAAATCATACAATTTAGCCAATGGTGGAACATATGAATTTCAATACGACAACTACACTAAAGGTAATCCATATGATATAGACCTCTATACCGCATAATATCAAACTCTATTCCGTAAGCTAATGTGCAATTAGCAAATGGATTTACTGATTTGAATTTATGAGGTTAGATTGTTCTTTCAAACATCCTCTAAAATCGGGGCACTTGCTCCGATTTTTTTTTATGCATAATAGACCTCTTGCATAAATCAAAAATAAGAACCCCACCCCGCCAAAGCGTAGCTTTGCCTCCCCTCCCGAAGAAACTAGGGGGATAGTTTTGACCATTCAATTTATCTGGGCGAAGGGAGCATTGGTTCCAAACGAATATTGCACACATGAGGAAAGTGCATATGCAGTTTTCTGCAAAATAGGACGCATAATCATGCGATGCCTTCGGCGAGCTTCGCTAACGCACGATCCCAAATTATGCAACTATATTTGCATGGAAGGTGAATGCATTACCCAGCCGTTTACCCGATTGTAGATTTTATTTTAATTTCTTCAAAGTAAATTACTTATGAATCAAGCAGATGGTTTGGTAAAAGCGAGTATTAAAAATATTGTTTATTTATGCCTAATATCGACTGCATTAAGCCAAGCTTCGCCAGCGAAAGCACAAATCACACCCGATAACACACTCGGTGCAGAGACTTCCCAACTAAATCAAAATCAGATAATTAATGGCGCACTGGGCGACAAAATTAATGGTGGTGCAACACGCGGCAGCAATCTTTTTCATAGTTTTAGCGTGTTTAATATCCAAGATGGGCAACGTGTGTATTTTGCCAACCCCAGTAGTATAGAAAATATATTAACGCGGGTAACAGGTGGGAACCCATCAAATATTTTTGGTACGTTGGGAGTTGATGGTACAGCAAACTTGTTTTTGATTAATCCTTCGGGTATTTTATTTGGGCAGAATGCACAGTTAGACGTACAGGGGAGTTTTGTCGGGACAACAGCCAATGGAGTGCAGTTTGGCAATCAGGGGATTTTCAATGCCACAAACCCGAAAGCACCAGCATTGTTGACAATTCAACCTTCGGCGTTGTGGTTTAATCAGCTGATTCAAAATTCAGGGATTCAAAATAACTCAGTAGCACCAGCAGGAATAGATTCATCTGGAGTTAGTCGGCTTGGCTTACAAGTAGGAGATGGTAAAAGTTTGCTGCTAGTGGGTGGTAATGTCAGCATGGATAATGGAAAATTAAATGCCCTTGGTGGAAGAGTGGAGTTAGGAGGGTTAGCAGAACCTGGAAATATTAATCTTGTTTTCAATAGTGATAATCTCAGCTTGAAATTTCCTCTTAATGTAACTCGTGCTTCTGTATTGCTTACCAATGAAGCGGGTGTATTTGTGGCTGGGGCTGGTGGCGGTGATATTGCTATCAATGCCCGAAATATAGAGATATTAGGCAAAAGTGTTCTTTCTGCTGGTATCGGCATGGGTTTGGGGACACCTGAGACTGTTGCAGGGGATATTACCGTAAATGCTACCGGAGAAATCAAAATAGCAGGTTCTGAGAGCAATATTCGCAATTTAGTGCGCTTGGGAGCAAAAGGTAAAGGAGGCAACATAACCATCGATTCTGGTTCTTTCTCTCTAAGTGATGGCGCTCAACTTGTTGCTTCGATTTCTGGACAAGGAAATGCGGGGAATGTGACAGTGAGTGCAAAAAATGCCGTTTCCCTTGCAAATAATGTTGGCATCCTCAGCACAGTGCAAGCCGGAGGTGTCGGTAAGGGTGGTAATATCGAAATCAATGCTGCAACCCTCTCACTCACTGATGGTGCTCAAGTCAGTACCATTACTCGGGGAGCATCTGATACTCAACCAGCAGGAAAAGGGGATGCAGGCAATGTCAATATTAAGGTAGCAGGTGCTGTTGATATTGCTGGTCAGACAAACGATGATGTTAGAAGTGGGATTAGCAGCTTTGTGTCCACAGGAGCAGAGGGCAATGGGGGTAACATTACCATTGATTCTGGTTCATTCTCCTTACGCGATCGCGCTGTATTTTCTGCCTCAACTTATGCACAGGGGAATGCGGGGAATGTGACAGTGGCTGCAAAAAATGCTGTTTCCCTTGCTAATGCTGGCATCTTCAGCGCGGTGGGAGCCGGAGGTGTCGGTAAAGGTGGCAATATCAACATCAATGCTGCAACCCTCTCACTCACTGATGGCGCTGAACTCAGTACCTTTACTAGTAGTGCATTTGATACCCAACCAGCAGGAAGAGGGGATGCAGGCAATGTCAATATTAAAGTAACAGGTGCTGTTGATATTGCTGCGGGGAAAGACGGTTTTCAAAATGGGATTCGCAGCTTTGTGTCTACAGGTGCAGAGGGCAATGGGGGTAACATTACCATTGATTCTGGTTCATTCTCGTTAAGCGATCGCGCTGTACTTATTGCCTCAACTTTTGGAGTGGGGAATGCGGGGAATGTGACAGTGGGTGCAAGAAATGCTATTTCCCTTGCTAATGCTTACATCCTCAGCACCGTGGAATCTGGAGGTGTCGGTAAGGGTGGTAGTATTGACATCAATGCTGCAACCCTGTCACTCAGTGATGGCGCTCAACTGCTAACTATTACTCGTGATGCATCTGATACCCAATCAGGAGGCAGAAGGGATGCAGGCAATGTCAATATTAAGGTAACAGGTGCTGTTGATATTACTGGGGAAAAAAACGGTTTTTTCAGTGGGATTCGCAGCAGTGTGTCCACAGGAACATTTGGCAATGGGGGTAACATTACCATAGATTCTGGTTCATTCTCGTTACGCGATCGCGCTCAACTTTCTGCCTCAACTTCAGGAGTGGGGAATGCGGGGAATGTGACAGTGGGGGCAAAAGATGCTGTTTCCCTTGCAGATAATGCTTACATCCTCAGCACCGTGGAATCTGGAGGTGTCGGTAAGGGTGGCAATATCGACATCAATGCAGCAACCCTGTCACTTGTTGATGGTGCTCAACTGCTAACCTTTACTCGTGAAGCATCTGATACTCAACCAGCAGGCAGAGGGGATGCAGGCAATGTCAATATTTTGGTAACAGGTGCTGTTGATATTGCTGGGCAGAAAAACGGTTTTGAAAGTGCGATTTTTAGCAATGTGGATACAGGAAGAGTTGGCAATGGGGGTAACATTACCATCAATTCTGGTTCATTCTCATTACGCGATCGCGCTCTACTTATTGCCTCAACTTCAGGAGTGGGGAATGCGGGGAATGTGACAGTGAGTGCAAAAGATGCTGTTTCCCTTGCTAATGCTGGCATCTTTAGCACAGTGGAAGCCGGAGGTGTCGGTGAAGGTGGCAGTATTGAAATCAACTCACCTAAAATTACCTTAGACAACGAAAGCCGACTCGCCGCCGAAACTGCATCCGGTAACGGTGGTAATATCAAGATCAACAGCGATTTCCTCTTACTCCGTCGCAACAGTGGAATTTCCACCAGCGCAGGTACAGAAAAATTAGGTGGTGATGGCGGTAACATCAATATCAACTCCAGATTTATCGTTGCACCTCCCAATGAAAACAGCGATATCAGCGCTGATGCCTTCACTGGAACTGGTGGAAATATCCAAATCAACTCGCAAGGTATCTTCGGTATTGAGCCGCGTCAAAAATTCACCCCAAATAGTGATATTACTGCAAGTTCAGAATTAGGCGTTTTTGGTGTCATAAATATCAATGCACCCGATAACAGTTTTCTTCAAAACACCTTTACCGGATTCTCACCAAACGTCATCGACACAAACGCCCTCATTGCCAATACCTGCATTTCACGCGGCACAAAGCGACAAGAAAACTCTTTTACAATCACAGGTTCCGGTGCTTTACGCTATAGTCCCGGTAATGGATTCGTTTCACCCTATACAACTGGTGATGTGCGTAGTGTTGAACCAACATCGCGCCCCTGGAAAAAAGGCGATCCAATTATTGAGCCACAGGGAGTATATCGATTACCCAATGGGCAATTAATCTTGAGTCGAAGTTGTTAAACAGAAATATTGCACATATGGGAAAAATCATACAATTAAGCCATGCGTTTCAATCCTCCTCTTCACTGAGCTACGGTGTACACACAAGTCGAAAAAAGCTCGATTTCTCATTGTTCTGGAGTTTATCTCGTTCCCATGCTCTGCATGTGAATGCCTAATTAGGGCTGCTGCCTTCAGTTAGATATTGAGTCTCTGACTCAATGAATGCATTCCCAGTCG
Source organism: Nostoc sp. (assembly GCF_036917095.1). Taxonomy (GTDB): domain Bacteria; phylum Cyanobacteriota; class Cyanobacteriia; order Cyanobacteriales; family Nostocaceae; genus Nostoc. Next base: position 391,771 of record NZ_JBALFH010000020.1, on the reverse strand, counting down.
AAGCCTGGGAACAAACATCTTATCAAGCTAGGTTTTTAGAACTTGTGTGTACACCGTAGCCCCTGCTGCTCTAGCGATCGGATATTTTTTTAGTTGGAAGTCCCTTAACCGAACTGTATTGCTTCTTGTCCCTGACTCAACCGAGAACCAGTATAATTTGCGGCGTTGCTGAATCAAGGGATGATTCTTGTAGGGTGGGCGACACGAGCGCCCTGAAATACAAGGGACGGGCAAGATGCCCATCCCACAAAACTAGCAAAATCATCCCGCAAATATGCAACACCTAATTTGCAATATTTTTCCAAAAACTTTCTAATCTAAGTGCATAAAAACTAAAAGTCGTCGTAGAGAGTGATATGCAGAGAGTTCACCTAGTAAGTACTACAAATAAAATAAATCAAAATTTATCCAATTATCTCTGCATGAGGCATTTAATTACTGCCTGATTGGTGACTTTTTACTTGGGATTGAAACTTAATTCCAGAGTTATTAAGCCAACTTTGATTTTGAAGCTCGAAGTAACAAGTTTTTCTGGAAATATTTTTCCATAAATTTAAGTCAATTAAAATCAAGGAGAGAAACAATGTCAAATATTAACAATATCACTTCTAACTCTAACTATTCTGTTGTTGGTCAAGAACAACTTTTAACCGAATTAACTCCCGAAGAAGGAGCCGTCATCGAAGGTGGTGCTAACTTCTATCTCGGCAACAAATCGGGTATTGGCGTCAACTACAATATTAACGGACAAGATGAATTTTTGAAACCTAACGCAGAAGTTGTTTATTCGTATTCTCAGCCACCAGTTGTTGTCTACGACAACAAGATTGGGCCTGGCTATAATCCAGTAGTCAGAAACCTAAAGGAAGGAAGAAATAACTTCGATCGCAGAGGTGATGATTTAATCTTAACTACTAGTATTGTAGCTAACTTAGTTGGTAGTTAGCATCTCAATCTAGTGAAAGTAGTTATAGCCAAGCAATCAAAAGTCTGAACTGAGAAGCTAAACATCAGTTATAGTCGGGGCAAAAGCCCCGACGATTCTTTTTCCTCTACGAGTCGTCCTGAAAATGAAATACCAAATAGTTCTCCAACAGGCTGAAGAAGACTGTGGTGCTGCTTGCATTGCCACAATAGCCAAACACTACGGACGCACATTTGCCCTCAACCGCGTCCGGGAAGCCGTAGGCACAGGTTCCAGAGGAACATCCCTTTTGGGATTAAGCCGGGGTGCAGAAGTACTAGGATTTAATGCCCGCCAAGTTAAAGCTAGTCCTCAATTAATCGACCAATTACATCAAGCTCCTCTACCAGCGATTATCCACTGGAAGGGCTACCACTGGGTCGTATTATACGGACAAAAAGGCAAAAAATACGTCATCGCCGACCCTGGTGTTGGTATCCGTTATCTTACCCGTCAGGAGTTAATGGCAGGTTGGGGTAATGGCGTGATGTTACTGCTGACTCCTGATGACAGCCGCTTTTATCAACAAGAATCAGATAAAATTGGCGGACTTGGAAAATACTTGCAACGAGTTTGGCCCTATCGGTCTATTCTCGCTCAAGCGATCGCTATTAACATCGCCATTGGGCTGCTTTCTTTGGCATCTCCCTTCATGATGCAACTACTCACCGATGATGTCTTAGTACGAGGTGATACCCAACTACTAACCACTGTGGCAATTGGCGTTATCGCCATGAACTTAATTAGAAGTGCCATTAGCTTAGTCCAGTCTCACCTCATCGGTCACTTTGGTCAAAGATTGCAATTAGGGCTAATCTTAGAATACGGACGCAAACTCTTACATTTACCTCTCTCCTACTTTGAAGGACGACGCAGTGGAGAAGTTGTCAGCCGGATTGCTGATGTCAACGCCATCCATAACTTAGTTTCCCAAGTTGTCCTGGGATTACCCAGTCAATTTTTTATCGCTGTAGTTTCCTTGAGCTTTATGCTCTTTTACAGTTGGGAATTAACTCTAGCTTCTATCGTTGCATTTATTATTGTCACGGCTGTTAACTTGCTTTTTTTACCAGCCATGCGCCAGAAAACTCGCAATATGATTGTTTCTGGTACGGAAAACCAAGGCTTTTTGGTAGAAACATTTCGCGGCGTGCAAGTATTAAAAACTACCCAAGCCACTCCCCAAGCTTGGGAAGAATATCAAGGGAATTATGGTCGTCTTGCCACCTTGGGCTGGAGTACGATGAAGTTGGGACTTTATAGCAGTACAATTACTGGTATTCTTTCCACTTTCATTAGTATTGGCGTCCTCTGGATAGGTAGCTATTTAGTCATTAATCGCACCTTAACAATCGGTCAATTAATTGCATATAACGGCATGAGTGCCAATTTTATTGGTTTCTTAAGTGCTGCGATCGGCTTAGTAGACGAGTTTATCACTGCCCAAATAGTCATTCAACGCCTAACAGAAGTTATTGATGCTACCCCAGAAGACGAAAATGATTTTAAAAAGCCTTGGGCACAAATTCCTGGTAATGTAGATATTACCTGCACTGAACTTAACTTCCATCACGCAGGTAGAGTTGACCTACTACAAGATTTTTCCTTAACTATTCCTGGCGGTCAAGTTATTGCTTTAATTGGTAAATCTGGCTGTGGTAAAAGTACCCTTGCGAAAGTGATGACTGGCTTATATAAACTTCAGTCTGGTAATATTCGTTATGGTTTCTATAATCAGCAAGACCTGTCTTTAGAATGTCTGCGACAACAGGTAGTATTGATCCCACAAGAACCCCACTTCTGGAGTCGTTCGATTATTGATAACTTCCACTTTAGCTATCCTCATATTAGTTTTGAAGAAATTGTCAGAGCTTGTCAAATTGCTGGTGCAGATGAATTTATCAGCAAACTACCCGATAAATATCAAACTGTTTTAGGAGAATTTGGTGCAAATCTTTCCGGTGGACAACGCCAAAGATTAGCCATAGCTAGAGCAATAGTTAATGAGCCACCTATATTAATTTTAGATGAATCCACAGGCGCACTCGACCCAGTAAGCGAAACCCAATTACTAGATAGACTTTTATCCCATCGTCGCGATAAAACGACTATTCTAATTAGTCACCGTCCCAAGGTTATACAACGGGCAGATTGGATTGTACTTTTAGAACAAGGACGCTTAAAAATCCAAGGTACACCAGAAGAACTGCGGAAGTTACCCGGCGAACATTTAGATTTCCTAGATAATATGGTTTCCTCTCAAAATGCATTGGCGCTGACATCTTCCCCGGCTCATCGTAATGGCAAGACTGCTGTCATTAATTAAGATAGCAATTCTTTTAGCAGTTGTAAAAACCTCTGTTTTCTCTTTCTCTGCGTTCTCTGTGCCTCTGCGGTTTATAACATTATGGTTAGCAACACAAAATTTTTACCCCCAATTCAAACAAACGAATTTCTCCCACCAATTAGTCGTTGGACAAACTTTGGCGGAATATTTATTCTCTGCGTTTTAGGACTAGCTGTTCCAGTTGCTGCTGTTACTAAATATAAAGTCACCGTCCAAGGACAGGCGGTTGTGCGTCCGGCGGGTGAATTGCGAATTGTGCAAGCCGCGACTGAAGGACAGGTAATGCACATTTATGTCAAAGAAAATCAAGTTGTCAAAAAAGGAGATGCGATCGCAACTATCGACGACTCCCGTCTGCAAACCAAAAAGAGCCAATTGCAAACTAGTATTCAACAATCTAAGTTACAACTAGTGCAAATCAATGCCCAGATTAATGCCCTCAACAGCCAGATTCGAGCCGAAACTGACCGCATCAACCGGATTATTAGTGGCGCCCAAGCCGAATTGAGCGGTCGCCGTCGGGAATATCGAGATAAAAATATTACCACTGTTTCCGAACTCCAAGAAGCTGATGCTAACATCAGAATTGCTCAGAAAGAATTGCAGGCTGGGGAAGCACAGTTAAAAACAGCACAAGCAAATCTCCATGCGACTGAAGCTGCCTTGGGTGTAGCCCAGTCAAAACAGAACCGATATGAGAGTGCAGCCGCCCAAGGGGCGCTATCTAAGGATCAATTGGAAGAAGCACAATTAGCTGCCAAACAGCAAGAGCAAGCGGTAAAGGCGCAGCAAGCAGCAGTAGAGGCGCAAGAACAGACAATTGAACGGTTACAACAAGCAGTAGCTGCTGTCATTGCGAGAAGACAACGCGCCCAAGTTGCCGTAAATCCAAGTAATGCAGAAGTAACTGTTGCTACTGAGCGGATTGCTCAAGAAAAAGCCGGCGGGGAAAGCAATAAAGCAACAATAGAAAAGGAACGCCAAGCCTTAGTTAAGCAACAGATTGAAATTGAAAAACAGCTAGAGCGCGATCTTAGCGAACTCAAACAAGCCAAAATAGATTTAGCTCAAACCGCGATCGCAGCTACCGCCGATGGTATCATTTCCCAACTCAATCTGCGAAACCCAGGTCAAACTGTGCGCCCTGGCGAGGAAGTATTGCAAATTGTCCCCACTGATGCACCTCAGATTATGAAAGTTGCAGTGGGATCTGAAGATCAAAGTAAGTTAAAAATTGGTCAAAAAGTCCAAATGCGGGTGAGTGCTTGTCCTTACCCAGATTATGGTACTCTGAATGGTCAAGTGCAGGAAATTTCTCCAGATGCGATCGCTCCTCAAAAGAATAGTACAAATGCATCTATGAATGGGACTACTAGTCCTAAAGCTTCTGCGCCTGGTGCTTTCTATGAAGTGACTATCGAACCGGAAACTCTGGTTTTAGGTAAAGGGAAAAACCAGTGTCACATTCAATTGGGCATGGAAGGTAGGGCTGATATTATTTCCCGTGAAGAAACGGTGCTGCAATTCTTTCTGCGTAAAGCGAGGTTGATTACTGATTTGTAACTTTTCCTTTTGGGAGACTCTCTCACCGATGCAGCGTCTACGCTTTGTATCAGTTCAATTCTTGCGATCGCCCTACAGCCCTTTGGGCATCTTACGGCAGGCGTTGGCAAAGCGATCGCTTTTGTGTTTAATAAAAGCAAGTTTGCTAAATTCCTATATTGAATTCGGGCAGTCGTTGATTGAATTCGGGCAGTCGTTGATTGAATTCGGGCAGTCGTTGATTGAATTCGGGTAGTCGTTTATTGAATTCGGGTAGTCGTTTATTGAATTCGGGTAGTCGTTTATTGAATTCGGGTAGTCGTTGATTGAATTCGGGTAGTCGTTGATTGAATTCGGGCAGTCGTTTATTGAATTCGGGCAAACCCCAAGAATTTACATAAAGCCATTCAAGATATTTGTGATAAATAAATTGATTGATGTATCAAAGGTTCTGGATAACGCATATTTAATTTCACTCCTATGTCTATTACCTAATTTTAAGTTTTAAAAACTTTACTCTCATCTAGTTCAAATATCTGCTGAAATTAATTGTAGAAAAATTTATCAATAAATTTATTGCATATTCACAGATAAGAAATGAGCGGGTGAGGCTGGTTATGATATGGCAATCTTTTATAGAGATAAGAATTGGCTCTCAGGTTTATTAGGAGTTTTTAACATTATTGGAGTGCTTGGTCATATCATATTTTGTTCCGAAAATCACGCCTTAGCCCAGATTACCCCTGATGGAACATTGGGTAATAACTCTTCAAGAATCACTCCCAATATCAATATTAAAGGACTTCCGGCTGACCGCATTGATGGGGGAGCAACTCGCGGTGCAAACCTGTTCCATAGTTTTCGTGAATTTAATGTCGGAGAGTTGCAGCGAGTTTATTTTGCCAATCCCACCGGAATCTCCAATATTCTCACAAGGGTGACGGGAAGTAACGTCTCGAATATTCTCGGCACTTTGGGTGTGGATGGTGGTGCAAATTTATTTTTTCTCAATCCCAATGGCATTTTATTTGGGAACAATGCACGCCTGGATGTGGCAGGTTCCTTTGTAGCAAGTACAGCGAATTCTTTTGTGTTTGGCAATGGGTTGGAATTTAGTGCAACAAATCCTCAGATTCCTTCTGCATTACTAACAGTTAATCCTTCTGCTTTACTATTCAATCAACTTCAGGCTGGCAGAATTGACAACAGGTCAATTGCACCAACAGGAATCGATCCCGCAGGTTTTAATGCATTTGGTTTGCGAGTAGGAGATGGTAAAAGTTTGCTGCTAGTGGGTGGTAATGTCAGCATAGATGGCGGCCAGTTAAATGCTTATGGTGGGAGAGTTGAATTAGGAGGATTAGCAGCACCTGGAAATGTCAATCTTGTTTTTAGTGGGGATAATCTCAGCTTGAAATTTCCTCTTAATGCGATTCGTGCTTCGGTATCGCTTACCAATCAAGCAGTTATATATGTCGAAGGGGCTGGTGACGGTGATATTGCAATCAATGCCCGCAATTTAGAGATTTTAGGAGGAAGTGGGCTATCTGCTGGTATTGGGGTAGGTTTGGGTACACCTGAAATTGTTGCTGGGGATATTACGCTAAATGCTACCGGGGAAATCAAAGTTGCTTATTCTCTAATTGACAATTCTGTAGGTCAGCAATCAAAAGGTAGTGGAGGTAATATTAGTATAAATTCTGGTTCTATCTCATTAGAGGGATCTGGAATTTCTACCTCAAATTATGGACAGGGAAATGCAGGAAATGTGACGTTGCGTGCTAAAGATTCCGTTTCCCTCCTTGCAGATGCATACATTGGTAGCACTGTTGATATCTTTAACATAACGGATCAAGTAAAAGTCGTAGGCAATGGTGGCAATATCGACATCAATGCTGGTTCCCTCTCGCTAACTAATTTTGCTCAACTTATTACTTCAAATGATGGGCAGGGGAATGCGGGGAATGTGATAGTGCGTGTAAAAGATGCTGTTTCTTTTGCAAATGACGCTCGCATACTTAGCATGATAAACGCAAGAGGTTTGGGAAATACAGGCAATATCGATATCAATGCGGCTTCTTTGTCACTAACTGATGGCGCTACACTGCAAACAGAAGTTCGTCAAGCAGGACGGGGGAATGCAGGTAATATCAATGTGAAAGTGAATGGTAGCGTTGATATTGTTGGGGAAAGAAACAGTCATAGTGGGATTTTTAGCACAATGCAACCGGAGACTGTTGGCAATGTGGGTAATATTAGCATCAATTCTGGTTTCTTTTCATTACGAGACGGCGCTCGACTTCAAGCCTCAACTTTAGGAGTGGGGAATGCGGGGAATGTAACAGTGCGTGTAAAAGATTCCGTTTCCCTTACAGGTAAGGCTTATATCCTCAGCACACTGGAAGCAGGAGGTGTAGGTAAGGGAGGCAATATCGACATCAATGCTGCAACACTATCACTAATTGATGGCGCTCAACTGCTAACCCTAACTCGTGGTGCATCTGCTACCCAACTAGGAGGACGGGGAGATGCAGGAAATGTCAATATTAAAGTCACTGGGGAAGTTGGTATTGCTGGGGAGAAAAATGGTGTTGCCAGTGCCATTTTCACCAATGTGGAAATGGGCACAGTTGGTAATGGAGGTAACATTACCATTGATTCAGGTTCTTTCTCATTACGAGATGGCGCTGTACTTGAAGCCTCAACTTTTGGAGTGGGAAATGCGGGGAATGTAAGAGTGGATGCAAAAGATTCCGTTTCCCTTGCAGGTAATGCTGGCATCTTCAGTAGAGTGGAAGCAGGAGGTGTGGGTAAGGGTGGCAATATCGATATCAATGCTGCAACACTATCACTAACTGATGGCGCTCAACTGCAAACTCTTACTAGTGGTAGTAGTTATACATCTACTACCCAACCACCAGGACAGGGGGATGCTGGCAATGTAAATATTAAAGTCACTGGGGAAGTTGATATTGCTGGAGAGAAAAACGATCGTTTCACAGGAATTTTTAGCAGAGTGGAAACGGGGACAATTGGTAATGGAGGTAATATTACCGTCGATTCTGGTTCTTTCTCATTACGAGAGGGTGCTCTACTTCTTGCCGCAACTTTGGGACGGGGAAATGCAGGGAGTATTCGCATCAATGTAAAAGATGCGGTAACTATTTCTGGAACTAGCCAAAAAACGGGATTGTCTAGTAGTTTATTTACATCTACTGATCTTGGTTCCACAGGCATTGGTGGTGATATAACCGTAAATACCAATATTTTTCACATCTCAAACGGCGCTTTGTTAGATGCAGGCACTGCATCTAACACAAAGGGAGGAGATATTATGGTAAATGCAAATATTTTTGAAGCAACGGGTGGCGGACAACTAAGCACTATTACCTTAAGCAATGGAAATGCAGGTAAAATTACAGTCAACGTCACTGATAAAGCGATCGTTAGCGGTAGTGACCCTAATTTTAGCGATCGTATTACTAAATTTCCTGATAGCATCTCAAATATTGGCGCTAACAGTGGTCTTTTCGTCAGTTCTACTGGTTCAGGAATCACAGGCGACATCGAAATCAACTCACCCAAAATTACCCTAGACAACCAAGGCAAACTCAATGCCGAATCTGCATCCGGTAACGGTGGTAACATCAACGTCAACAGCGACTTACTGTTACTTCGTCGCAACAGTCAAATTTCCACCAACGCAGGTACAGAAAAATTAGGTGGCAATGGCGGTAACATCAAAATCAATTCAAGATTTATCGTTGCAGTTCCTAAAGAAAATAGCGATATCAGCGCTAACGCCTTCACAGGTATTGGTGGTAGAGTTGACATCACAACAAACGGTATTTTCGGTCTTGTCCCGCAAAAAAGCCCAACCGAAAAGAGCGACATTACAGCGAGTTCGGAATTGGGAGTGAGTGGTGAAGTAACTATCAACAGTCCAGATACTGACCCCAGTCGCGGCTTAATTCAACTACCCTCCAACATCGTGGATGTATCCCGACAAATTGCCCAAGGTTGCACTCCCAGAGGAGGACAAAATGCCAGTCGTTTTATCGCCACAGGACGCGGTGGATTACCTCTTAGCCCTAATGAACCGTTGCGAGGACAAACAGCGATCGCTGGTTGGGTAGATTTGCCACCACAAGCAACAGCGATCGCGGATAAATTATCTACTGCAACTATGACCAAATCTAGCGATCGCATCGTGGAGGCTCAAGGATGGATTGTCGATGCTAAGGGTGATGTTATTCTTGTAGCTCAATCCGCTCAAAGTTTTTTTATTCCTTCTGCCATGTCCTGTAGTCAATAATTCGTTACTCCAAAATTCAAAGGAGGAATTCCGATGAAACCCAAGGGTAATCAAAACAATCAGATGCATTATCTAATTTTAAGTTTTTAAAACTTTACTTTCATCTAGTTAAAATATCTGCTGAAATTAATTGTAGAAAAATGTGTCAGGACGGCTAGCTGAAAACCGTTGAAGATGTGGCTCGAAGTCGTGGTGTAATAAAATTGCATATTCACAGGTAGGAAATGAGCAAGCGAGGCTGGTTCTGATATGACAACCTGTAAAGATAGGAATTGGCACTCAGATTTATTAGGAGTTTTTAGTATTATTGGAGTGCTTGCTCATGTGATATTTTGTTCTGAAAATCACGCCTTAGCCCAGATTACCCCTGATGGAACATTGGGTAATAACTCTTCAAGAATCACTCCTAATGTCAATATTAAAGGTGGCGCTGCTGACCGGATTGATGGCGGAGCAACTCGCGGTACAAACCTGTTCCATAGTTTCCAGGAATTCAATGTCGGAGAGTTGCAGCGTGTTTATTTTGCTAATCCCACCGGAATCTCCAATATTCTCACAAGGGTGACGGGAAGTAACGTCTCGAATATTCTCGGCACTTTGGGTGTGGATGGTGGTGCAAATTTGTTTTTTCTCAATCCCAATGGGATTTTATTTGGAAACAATGCACGCCTGGATGTGGCGGGTTCGTTTGTAGGGACTACGGCGAATTCTTTTGTGTTTGGCAATGGGTTGGAATTTAGTGCAACTAATCCTCAGACTCCTTCTTTATTACTAACAGTTAATCCTTCGGCATTGTTCTTCAATCAACTTCAGGCTGGAAGAATCGATAATAGTTCAATTGCATCAGCAGGAGATAATATCTTTGGTCTAGGAGTGCCGGATGGTCGGAGTTTGCTATTAGTGGGTGGAGATATTGCGATCGACGAAGGTGGATTGAATGCTCCGGGTGGGCGAGTGGAATTGGCAGGAGTTGCAGGTGAAGGGATAGTAGGACTGAATGTTGATGGTAATAATTTGAGTTTGATTGTTCCTGATGGTGTAGCTAAAGCCGATATATCACTCAGCAATCAAGCTTTGGTCAGTACCAGTGGCGAAGGAGGCGGCGCTATTCAGGTATGGGGTAAACGAGTTACAGTCAGCGGAGGTTCCCAGATTGAAGCCAGCACTTTAGGAGGATTAACTGGAAAAGGATTGAGTGTAAATGCTTCCGAATCAGTGCAAGTCATTGGAGAATCACCTACTGAAATTCGCAGTGGTTTATTTGCTGAAACTTCTGGGACAGGAGATGCAGGAGACCTGACAATTAACACCAGGCAGTTACAAATCTTAGCAGGAGGAAAGATTTCAGCTGGTACAAGCAATGCAGGAGCAGCGGGAGATTTAACAGTAAATGCCTCAGAGTCTGTACAAATAGCAGGTCTCACAGTTAGCGGTCAGTTTGGCAGCGACTTGTTTACTCAGAGTAGTTTCAACGCGACAGGAGAAGGAGGAAAACTAACGATTAATACTTCTAAGTTGCTTGTTGAAGATGGGGGGCAAGTCTCAGCTTCTACTTCCGGTGAAGGTGTGGCAGGAAATTTGACTGTGAATGCTTCAGAATCAGTGCAAATAATCGGCATTCCAGATAATCCTTATTTAGGTTCTACTGGTATATTTGCTGCATCTAATGGAGTGGGAGACGCCGGAAACATCACGATTAATACTAAACAGTTACTCATCCAAAATGGAGCCGGAATCACAACCGATAACGAAGGTAGAGGGGTTGGAGGGAGTATAACAGTAAATGCTTCCGAATCAGTGCAGCTAGTCGGTACTGCTATTCTTCCAGAGTTTCCTGATGGGTGGTTTCCTAGTAATGTAAGTTCAGACGCCTATGGCACTGGCCCCGCAGGAAAGATCGCGATTAATACCAATCAGTTGTTAATCCAAGATGGAGGAGTGATTTCATCTCAAACTAATGGTAGTGGGGCTGGAGGAACTGTGACGGTAAATGCCTCCAAATCAGTGCAACTGATTGGGACTGCTACTAATAGTAATAGTCTATATGCTTTTCCCAGCAGCTTGTTGACTCAAGCATGGAGTACAGGAACAGCCGGAGATTTGGCAATCAATACCAATCAGTTGATTGTCCGAGAAGGACAGCTATCTGCCAGTACTTTTGGACAAGGGAATGCTGGCAATATAACCATTGAAACTGGCACCATGAATGTCATTAATAGTCAAGTGGGAAGTACTGTTTTCGGTAAAGGGTTTGCAGGAAATTTGACTATTCACGCTGCCGAGTCAGTGGAAATCAGTGGAAAAATCAAATCCTTTACATCTAATATTGAAAATCCTGCTGGCTTATTCACTCAGGTAAACATTACAGGTGAGGGTCGCGGTGGCAACATGACCATTGAGACAAAACGCTTGAGTGTCAGTCATGGAGGCAAAGTGCAAGTCGCTACTTTTGGCCAAGGAGACGCTGGTAATCTCACAATTCGTGCTTCTGAAGTAGAGGTATTTGATACACCTGCTGATAACCTGTTTGCTACAGGTATCAATGCAGGTATTGAAGTAGACGCAGATGAAACAGTTATTCCACCCAGAGGCAATGGTGGCGATTTAACAATTGAAACCGATCGCTTGAGTGTGAGAGGTGGTGCAATAGTATCGGTTGGAACTGCTGGAGTGGGCAATGCAGGTAGATTGCGAATTTATGCGTCGAAATCTGTGGAAGTCGTTGGCAAATCACCAAATGGTAACTTTAACAGCCAAATCAGCGCTGCGGTGACGCCAGAAGGTACAGGTAGTGGGGGAAGTTTGAAGCTTCAAACTGGGCAGATGATTGTCCGAGATGGAGGTGAAGTCACTGTCAGTAGTACCGGAGCAGGGACGGCAGGCGACCTTGAGATCCAAGCTCATTCTATGAGATTGGATAACCAAGGAGCGATCGCGGCCACAACTAGATCCGGGAATGGCGGTAATATTATCCTGAAGTTGCAAGACTTATTATTACTACGCAATGGTAGTCAAATTTCCACTACTGCCGGCAGTCGCGAATTCGGTGGCAATGGCGGTAACATCACCATCAATACCCCCTTTATTGCCGCCGTCCCCAAAGAAAATAGCGATATCAGCGCTAACGCCTTCACAGGTATTGGTGGTAGAGTTGACATCACAACAAACGGTATTTTCGGTCTTATCCCGCAAAGAAGCCCAACCGAAAACAGCGATATTACAGCGAGTTCGGAATTAGGAGTGAGTGGTGAAGTAACTATTAACACGCCGGATACTGACCCCAGTCGCGGCTTAATTCAACTACCCTCTAACCTAGTGGATGCATCCCAACAAATCGCTCAAGGCTGCAATCCTAGAGGACGACAAACCGCTAGTAGCTTTATCGCTACTGGACGCGGTGGATTACCCCAAAGTCCTAATGAACCGTTGCGAGGACAAGCAGCGATCGCTGGTTGGGTAGATTTGCCCCCACAAGCAACAGCGATCGCAGATAAATTATCTACTGCAACTATGACCAAATCTAGCGATCGCATTGTAGAGGCTCAAGGATGGATTGTTGATGCTAAGGGTGATGTTATTCTTGTCGCCCAACATGCACAAAGTTCTTCTATTCCCTCTGCCATGTCCTGTAGTCAATGATTTGTTACCCCAATCGGGGGAGGAATCCCTATTTATCTAAGTATTTCTTCAGAAAAGTTATTACTTTCCACTACTCTTAGCGGAATAAAATTAGGCCAAAGCATTGAAGCGAATCGCCAAAGCGATGACACAGACTAAAATACCCATCACCACCACTATACAAACTTACCTTGATTCAACAATTGTTGTTTCTGTGGGGATGGGAATTGCGATCGCTTTTTGGGCAAATTGCGCTTCTGCCCAAATTACCCCCGATACCACTCTACGTAATAATTCCACCGTCAAACTAGAAGGTAATACCAGAATTATTGAAGGAGGAACCAGAACGGGTGACAATCTGTTCCACAGCTTTGGAGAGTTTTCCGTTCCCACAAAAAGCACTGCTTTCTTTAATAATGCTCTTGACATTCAGAACATCATTGGCAGGGTAACGGGTAAGTCAGTTTCTAACATTGATGGGTTAATTCGCACTAATAGTATAGCTAACCTGTTTCTGATTAATCCGTCGGGGATTATTTTTGGTAAAAATGCCTCGCTGAACATTGGTGGTTCTTTTGTAGCGAGTACTGCCAATGCGATACAGTTTAGCAATCAAGGTTTTTTCAGTGCTGATAATCCAAATAGTCCTGCATTATTGACAGTCAATCCTTCAGCTTTTCTATTTAATCAAATTGCTGCTGCGCCGATTCAAAATAACTCAGTCGCACCAGCAGGATTAAATCAGTCCGGCTTTGATGTATTTGGTCTACGTGTGCCAGATGGTCGTAGTTTGCTGCTAGTGGGAGGCAACATCAGCATGGATGGAGGACAATTAAATGCCTTTAATGGTCGAGTGGAGTTGGGAGGATTATCAGGGACAGGGACAGTTGGGCTAAATGTGGATGAAAATCTGCTAAATTTAACTTTTCCAAATGGATTAGCACGGGCAGATATTTCTCTGAAAGATATTTCCATATTAGATGTAACTGGAGCCAATGGTGGCGATATTGCTATCAACGCCCAAAATTTAGATATTTCAGAAAGAAGCTTCCTTTTTGCTGGAGTAGGGCAAGGTTTGGGAACAAATACAAGTCTTGCAGGAAATATTACACTTAATGCAACTGGGGTAATAACTGTTAAGCAGTCTAGTGTGATTAAAAATGTTGTGAATCTCAATGCTATTGGTAATGGTGGTAACGTCAATGTTACGTCTGAGTCCCTATCAGTGGCTGATGGCGCTGTACTGGTTGCTAGTACCTTTGGTAAAGGAAATGCAGGTAATGTGACAATCCAAGCTAGCAATGCTGTCGTCTTCAGTGGAGAAGGAAGTGCCGCAGCTAGTCAAGTGATTCCTGGAGCAGTAGGCAATGGTGGCAACGTAACTATCAAGGCTAAGTCGTTATTAGTAAGCAATGGGGCTGCATTAGCTACCAACACTTTTGGGGAAGGAAACGCTGGTAGTGTATTAGTTGATGCTCCTGATACTGTCTCTTTCGTTGGTGCATCTAGTGGGGCACGCAGTAATGTAGCACCTGAAGGAATAGGTGGGGGCGGAGACATTCTTATTACGACTGGATCTTTATCAGTGACTGATGGGGCACAATTGATCGCTGCTACTGAAGGACAGGGATCGGCAGGTAATATAATTATTAACGCTCGCGATGCTGTGTCTTTGAATGGCGTGGGAGACACTGGATTTTCTAGTGCGGCGTTCGCTACAGTCGAACGAGGCGCAGTCGGAAAGGGTGGGAATATTACTATCACAGCTGGCTCGCTGTCATTGAGTAGTGGTGCTCAACTAATTGTCAGCACTCGCGGGCAAGGTGATGCAGGTAATATCTTGCTTCAAGTTCGCGATCAAATATCCTTCGATGGGGTAGGGAGTAATAAAATTGTTAGCGGGGTTAGGAGCGATTCAGGAGATCCAAATGTGCCAGGTAGAGCAGTTGGAAGAGCAGGAGAAGTGAATATTATAACTGGGTCACTGATCTTGACTAATGGATCTCAACTGTCTACTGGCACTTTCGCAGAGGGCAATGGAGGAAAGGTAATCATTAATGCCCGTAACTCTGTCTCTTTAGATAGTGGAAGTGCTGTTATTAGTAGGGTAGAAACAGGAGCGTTAGGTGATGGTGGTGATATCATTATCACAGCAGAATTTTTCTCAATTAATGATGCTCAACTAACTGCCAGTACTTTTGGACAAGGTGATGCAGGTGACATTACGATCGCCGCAAATATCTTAGAAGCAACAAATCAGGGAAATCTCCGCACTTCTACTGGTAGCGGTAATAATGCAGGCAATATAACTTTGAAGGTGGGCGATCGCTTGATTCTAATGGGGGAAGGAAGTGGACTGCTTGCCAACACCGTTCCTGGTTCTATTGGTAACGGGGGAAATATTTTTATTCAACCCAGAAACGTCACTGCTCTCAAAAAGGTCACTATTCAAGACAGTGCTAGAATCGCTGTAAATAGTCAGGGAAGTGGTAAAAGTGGCAATATTCAAATTCAGGCAGAAAATCTGATTTTAGATAATCAAGGGCTAATATCGGCAGAAACAGCCAGTAATCAAGGTGGCGATATTAACCTCAGCCTGCAAGACCTACTCTTACTCCGCCGCAATAGTCAAATATCCACCAATGCGGGTACTGCTCAAGCAGGTGGCGATGGTGGCAACATCACCATTAACACCCCCTTCATCGTCGCCGTGCCTAGAGAAAATAGCAACATCACCGCCAATGCGTTCAAAGGCTCTGGTGGCAAAGTCACAATCAACGCTACTGGTATTTTTGGTATGACAGTGCTGAGTCGAGAAGACTTGGTGCGACTGTTGGGAACTAACGATCTAACTCAACTCGACCTTCAACGGTTTCCAAGTAGCATCACTGCAATTTCCCAGACAAGTCCTACTTTAAACGGTCAGGTAACTATAAACACGCCGGGTATTGACCCTAGTCGCGGCTTAATTCAATTACCCTCTAACCTGGTGGATGCATCTCAACAAATCGCTCAAGGTTGCAATCCTAGAGGGCGACAAACCGCTAGTAGCTTTATCGCTACAGGACGCGGTGGATTACCCCAAAGTCCTAATGAACCGTTGCGGGGACAACCAGCGATCGCTGGTTGGGTAGATTTGCCCCCACAAGCAACAGCGATCGCAGATAAATTATCTACTGCAACTATGACCAAATCTAGCGATCGCATCGTGGAAGCTCAAGGATGGATTGTCGATGCTAAGGGTAATGTTATTCTTGTGGCTCAATCTGTGCAAAGTTCTTCTATTCCCTCTGCTATTTCCTGTAGTCAATGATTGGTTACCCCAATCGGGGGAGGAATTGCGATGAAACCCAAATGGCAACGAATGTCTAATGGATGTAACAGATGGTTCATTCGTCTCTTTAAAATCCATAACTTGTCTGTTTTCATTCTCTTGGTTATAGTGACAGCTTTTTTGTGCGTTATTACTTTTCCTGTTGCTGCAACTATAAAAACACAACACACTTCTCTAAATGTGTCAATCCAAAATCCGACTGCACAGACACAAGACTTGCTGCAACAAGGTAAAGTGCTGTATGAGAGAGGACAGTTTGCAGAAGCAGTTAAAGTTTTGCAACAAGCAGTTAAAAGTTATGGCAGCCAAGGCAATGAATTGCGGCAAGCTGTGGCATTAAGTAATTTGGCATTGGCATATCAAAAACTGGGTAATTTAACACAAGCGCAACAGGCAATTACAGATAGCTTAAAGTTGCTCGAAAAATCTTCTACTGCCGAAAATCTTCAGGTTCTGGCTCCAATTCTGGATATTCAAGGTAGCATTCAACTAGACTTGGGACAAGCTGAACAGGCACTCAATACCTGGCAACGTGCGGAAGCCAGCTACAAGCAATTAGGCGATCGCAATGGCATTACCCGCGATCGCATCAATCAAGCACAAGCATGGCAGGTTTTGGGATTTTACCGTCGGGGTTTGACAATTTTGACTCAATTGCAGCAGGAGTTACAATCACAACCTAATTCAGTCAGTAAAGCAGTAGAATTACGGTCTTTCGGGGATGCTCTACAATTAGCCGGAGATTTAGATGAATCCCGTCGAGTATTACAGCAAAGTTTGGTAATTGCTCAAGAATTGGATTCTTCCCAGGATGTGAGCGCTGCTTTGTTCAGTTTAGGCAACACGGCACAAGGACAGCAAGATTTTAAAGGGGCAATAGAGTTTTATCAGCAAGCTGCTGCGATCGCTCCTAACCCGATTACCAAAGTTCAGGCTCAAATTAATCAGTTGAGCTTGCTAGGGAACATGGGACAAACGCCAGCCGCGCAGACACTATTGCCGCAAATCCAAACTCAACTGGCAGAACTATCTCCTTCTGTAACAACTATCTATGCCCGGATTCATTTAGCTCAAAGCTTGATGAAATTTGGGACTACACCTCAAGCGATCGCTCATATCTGCGCGATCGCCTTACAACAAGCTCAAGATTTGGCAGATAAGCGAGCCGAGAGCTTTGCCCTTGGTACTCTGGGCAGTGTATACGAGCAAACTAAACAATGGACAATTGCCCAGAATCTCACCCAACAGGCACTGATTATAGCCCAAACAATCAACGCCCCAGATATCGCTTATCGTTGGCATTGGCAGTTGGGACGCTTGTTAAAACAGCAGGGAGAGATTAAGGGCGCTATTACCGCCTATGATACTGCTGTCAGCGAGTTGCAGACTCTCCGTACTGACTTAGTGGTTGTGAATCAAGATGTCCAGTTTTCCTTTAAAGAAAGTGTAGAACCTGTATATCGAGAGTCTGTAGAATTACTGTTGCAGTTCCAGCAAACTGATCCGAGCGAACCAATCCTAGACAAAGCTAGACAGAGAATTGAAGCACTGCAACTGGCGGAATTAGACAACTTTTTTCGGGAAGCTTGCATTAATGCCAAAACTGTTTTGCTTGACACAGTAGTAGATAAAGATAATCCCACAGCCGCAATTATTTATCCAATTATTCTGCCTTCTGAACTTCAAGTGATTGTCAAAATTCCTAAGCAACCACTACGTAATTATACAGTAAATAAGTCACAGAAGGAAGTAGAAGGGATTATCAGACAACTCAGAGAGTATCTTTTAGAACCCGATAGAACTGAGGAAGTGCAGGCGCTTTCACAGGAAGTCTATGGGTGGTTAATCAAAGAAATTGAGCCAGATTTAAAAGAAAAAGGAGTCAAAACCCTTGTATTTGTACTGGATGGAATATTGCGAAACGTGCCAATGGCTATACTGCATGACGGCCAGCAATATCTGGTAGAAAAATATGCTGTAGCGCTCAGTTTGGGACTCCAGTTACTCGCACCCAAACCTTTGACAGAAACAAAACTCAACGTACTAGCTGCCGGATTAGTACAACCACCACAAGACTTTCAACAACAATTTCCACCTTTACCAGAAATTAAATCAGAATTCAACTCTATCTCGCAAGCGATCGCGTCTACCACCCAGTTACTAGATCGAGACTTCAACAGCAAAAACCTAGAGAGCCAGGTAAATACTGTGCCATTTAATGTGCTACATCTGGCAACCCACGGTCAATTTAGCTCTCGTGCTGAGAATACTTTTATACTTGCTGCTGATGGCCCGATCAACGTTACGCAATTTGATAGCTTGCTGCGCCGTCGCGATCAAACTCGCTCAGAAGCCTTGGAATTGCTGGTTTTGAGTGCTTGCCAAACTGCTGTTGGTGACAATCGCGCCACGCTAGGGCTAGCAGGAACATCTGTGAAAGCTGGTGCGCGTAGCACCTTGGCTTCACTGTGGCAGATCAGTGATAAATCTACTGCGATCTTAATTGGTGAATTTTATCGTGAGTTAGTTAAAACTAAGGTGACAAAAGCTGAAGCCTTGCGTCGCGCCCAAGTAAAGTTGTTAAAAGATTATCCCAATTACAGCCGTCCTGGCTACTGGGCACCTTATGTTTTAGTTGGTAACTGGCTTTGAGAAAAACGTCAAAAAATCAAAGCGATATCTGAAGATAAGCGGCTGCGCGGCTATGCAAGAGAGTTTTAAATCTTTAAGAGCGGTGGGGGTTGCATAATGTAGAGAGACGATCCTCAAGCTAACAATAAAGCGATCGCTTTTACCCCAACGTCAACACTCCTGCTGGAAAATCTGCCACTAGTCGTTTTGTCTGTAACCAACGCACACCCAAAAGAATGTCTTGCAGTTCATCTCCACCCAAAGCTGAAATCATGAACTCTTCTTCATCTAAAATAGGACTTACGCACAGGTAACGGAAAATCGAACCACAGAGAACGCAGAGGACACGGAGGAATAAGAGTTTCAAAGGGTTTTTGCGTAAGTCCTATAAAAGTATAGCTCCCTGATACAGGTTAAACTGTGCTTCTCCCCGCGCCGTTTGCATCTCTTCTCTCTGACTTTGGCGTAACCACCCCAGGCTCAAAGCATCTTGGTTATCAATTGCTAGAGTGCCAGTAAATCCTGTATCTAGTAGCGCCTGTACTGGAATAATATCGCCATCAGCAGCTATCAAACCAATTTCAAAAATTAACTCGCCTTTATTGTTAAACTCTCCGAAAATCATATTTTGCCGCAGGCTCCAGTCTCATTGATTCGCATCATGAGACGCAAAGTATCACCAAATTTTTCACGGGCCTTTGTTCTAGCAACATCCTCATTTGCATCTATAAAATAGTCTCCACTATCAGGCTCAATGACTATGAACCAGTCGTAGTATTCTTTGATTAACTCTGGTTTAACTCTGTCAAATACTACTCGGCAACGCTGATAAAATACCTCATCTTCAGCTTTGCGTCGTGCTTTTTCTTCAGGTGATAGTTGACGTTCGGGAAATACTCTTCCTCGATGCGGTCTGCTATCGGAAGATAGTTCTGTCATTTTGTTTACTATCTGCTAAATAGTAGGGGTTTACTTTTTATATGTTAATTATATCTGAAGCGATCGCGAGAAATTAGTTAACAATATTCCAAGGATCAAGCTCTTTTCTTGAAACCTCATGTTCAAAACGTCAAAAAGAAAGCGATCGCTCCCTTTAACTCAAGAGCAATCGCTAATTTTTAGATTACAAAATACAGCTTAAGCAGCAACAGGTTCCAACAATTTAATGTCAGAAAAGATAAATTCCTGAGTAGAAAATTGTCCTGCTGTTTCGGTGCGAATCTCCCGACGATTTAGAATGAAATAGTCACCAACTTTTTCATACTCATCAATAAATTCGCTTCTACCGCCTTTTTGTTCCCCAGTTTTAGGGTCATGGTACACAGAGTCATACTGGTGGGACAGGTAGCCTTCCCCAGTGTCATGACTGCTGAAGGTGTCAATGGTCACGTAAGTACCGTGGATTAGACGGTGAACATGACATACTTCATTATTGCGGACTTTGTATTTATCGCCTTCAGCCTTACCACCCATTAAAAGCTCAACCGCACCAGTTTCATCAGTTTTACCATAGGTAAACGTATTGGCGCTGTGGGTGTCTTCAAAGCTGCGGCGGACGCGGTGAATTGCTATCTCCCAGGCTTGACCATGAATTGCTTTCTGGGCTGACTCATCATCTACATCCAAAACTTCGGCTTTCAGATTGGCAGTGATGATAACTTTGCCTGTAAACACTTTATCATCATGCTTAAAGGTAATATTTGCAGTATAACCAGGGAAATTCTTGTCCCAAGTATAGCGGTTTTCATAAGCAGCCCGGAAAAGTTCCTGAGCAGAGAGTTGTGTAACTGTCATGTGCTTCTCCTAGTCGCTACTGTAATTAGCGTTTTAGTTTCCTTGGTATTAGCATAGAAGTAATTGTTGAGGCTTGGATAGTCCCCAACTGGGTACACTTATGGTTAATTCTCTCCACGCTGTATTTCATGCGATCGCCAATGTCCAAAATGAGCAAGAATTAAGACTAGCTCTCACGGATAAAATTGGTGAGCATTTTGGCGTGCAAAATTGGGGCATTTATTTCTTAGATGAGCAGCCAACGGCTCAAATGGATGTTCAGGGCATTCCGGCAGTATGCTTAGAAAGCAATCCAGTCGGGCGCTACGTGGTTGAGCGTCATGCTCCCGCCCATGAACAGTTATTATTATCACCAAAAGACTGGAAGCATTTTTGCTCGCGTTCCGATCACGAACACGTGATGACTGGGCCAATTGTTTGCGATGGTCGTCTTGTAGGAACCCTTAACTTAGCTCGTGACAAGGGAAATCCTGCTTTTAATGGCAACGATTTAGCCGATTTGAGTGCCTTATGCATTCATTTATCAGCAAAAATGGCAACTCTACGGACAAAACCAAAAATATCCCATTCTCTTTTAGTAAGTCCTTTAACAGCGCGTGAGTTAGAAATTGCGGAGTTAGTGGCGCAGGGGTTAACGAACGCGGAAATTGGGGAAAAACTTTGGATTACGCAAAATTCCGTCAAACAAGCTTTGAAGAGGATGTTTCGGAAGTTGAAGGTTTCGGCGCGTGCAGAAATGGTGGCAAAGCTGCAAGATATCCAAGTTTCATAAATGATAATTGAGTCCAGCCGGAAACCACGTAATAGAAGGCACGGCTGCTTAATTCGATCTGGTAGAAATTTTGTCAAGAGTATGAGTCAGAAATTTGCTTAGGGACTTGCAAAAAATAAATTATCCCAAATTATTTATAGATTTGTAGGGGCGCAAGGCCTTGCGCCCCTACGACGGGATATTTTTTTAACTGGAAGTCCCTTACCTAATTCTTTTTGATAATAAGCCTTGTAAATCCGAGCCTTTTAAGCAACGAAACAACCCTCCGTAATAGAAGGGGGAATCTAGGGTACGGATGCATCTGGGTATGACCAAAGTTTTTCGAGTTGCTTATAGTATTAAGTAACAAATCAGCCTAGCTTAAAGACGCAGACAACTACAGCTACTTTGTGTCTGAACTTACTAACAAATATTGATATCTTTCAGTATTATTTGGTTCGCTCACGATTGCATAGTCTTCCCTGTATAATTCTAAGTTAAAGGCGCTAAAGCACAATTTCAGGGTTTTTTGATCCACGCCTGTATTCAACGACCATAATCGGTTCAGAGTTTTAGTAGAAACATTCATCCGATCGGCTAAATCTTCTAGAGTCAAGCGATGGCCATTGTTTTGAACCTTTTCCATAGCCAGAATTGCCGCTTGTAAACGCTTCAAGCCAGTGAGCGTTAGAACAACTCCCCGTCTTCGCGTGCTTTTAGAGTGCTTCATATCGCTAATTATCTATCTGCTTTTTTATTAACTGTCTCTTTATTGTTTCATGTTTTCAAACAGTTATCATACAGTTATTTAGCTGCCAGAGGATTTTCTAAGTTTAGTAAAAAGGTATACATAACTGCTTGATGGCAGTTAGATGAATAGGTATAAATAAACATAACTATATTGTATTGATTGTTATATTTACTGCACCTATGCAAAGCTGCTGACGCTTCTGCATCAAACGTCTTTTACTGCTTGCAAATACAAGCCTTAATAGTTCTCTTTATTTATGCCAACTTACTAGGATATTGCTTAAAGTTATTTCTTATGTTGTATTAATTTGAATTTTGCAGTGCAAGCGATGTCTACGACGGGCTATTTTGCGTCACTTATCAAAATTACCATTTGTTTACATGCAACATGCAGTAGGGGCGCACAGATAGCTGTACGCCCCTACTAAAGGACTATATTTTATGCAAGTGAGAAACGCTACAATCTATCATCAGCATGGGTAAGCGCGTTACCCAAGTATTAGAATTCGGTGGTTAGACACCAGCGCCCCTATTATTACTCTTTTATTGGCGAAAAGTTATTAGTACTTGCTGCCAATAGGATATCGTAACGCATTTAGCGTCCAACTACATCTTTGGCTGCGTCTGCCGCACTGTCGCCTACATCGCTAGCAGTTTCTTTAGCGCCCTTTACGTATCCACCTCCAAACTCTTTAAGGGCTTCTCCTGACTGTTGCCCAATCTTCTGAAGTCTTTCACCAGGAGAATCTTCGGTTTCACGAGCATCTTTAAACCACTGCCCTACTGTTTTCGGTCTTTCAGCATCATTTTGCTCTACCTGTTCGCGAACTCTCTCCTTTAAACCTTTATCATTCTGCTCCTGCCCATAATTGACATTCGTCGTCAGCACTAGAAAACCAACTACGACAACAGCCAAAAAAGATTTTACCTGAAGTCCTTTAAGTAGGGAACTGATGTTAGAAATCGTCCTAGAAATCAAATTTATCATGCCAATTAGCTTTTTTTTGACTACAAATTAAACATTAACTATAGAAAGATAATTATCCTTCTAGCAAAAGGCATATTTTTAGTTATAAAAAATAAATATATTTTAAATCTTTGGGAAGAGGTGATTTGTTAGAGGCTAATTGGTCATTGCGATCGCAACGCAGTGAAACAAAGCGATCGCTTCATTTTGCAACTCTTAGAAATGCTAGCGCGTAAAGAGAAGCTTTACGCTTCATTCACAATTGACTTGTAACGATTTTGGTAATTTACTTGCCTTGGGATGCTCCCATTTTCTCAATCTACTAAAGAAAATCATTATGTTCAAAAAACTACAACAACTCCAAGCGATTATCGCTTACAAAAACTCAGAAAACTTGGGTGATATTGCCATTCTTAAATCTGATTTATTTGGTGCTAAAGTTTCTCCAACAGTCGCCTCCAAGCTGCAACCAGTAGCGGGATATTATCCCAAACAGCTTTTTTAGTAGTCTCTCTTTCTGTTTATAAATGATGCTTAAGATTACTTCGGCTGGCAAATGTAGCACTAAATACATTTTTAATGCTACATTTGGTCTTTAATACAAATAGAATTGAAAAAAACATGTATCTTTGGTTAGATAAATTATCTATCTTAAGCAACAGATACTTGATGCATAAAAATAAATAGCTACTAATAACAATCAATAGTAAGACGACTTTTAGGCTAGAGACAAAGTTTTGTCTGACTTAGTGGATTTATACCGTAATCCTTAGATATTGAAGGGCTTCCAGACGGCAAATTAATCCACATTTTTTCCTCAACAAGAGAACTGCTTCAGGTGGAAAGCTAAAGGATGAAATACTGGATAAGGAAATTAGCAATCTGTATAGTATTACTGTATAACTTGCTCCTATCAAGTGATTACGCAGGAGCAAACCAACTTTCAAACATTGATGTGCAACAATTAAATGCACTCCCAACTGTTGAAAACCTAGCACGTGCTGACAATAATCTTACTAAGAGTAGAAAAGAAGATGTTTGCCGATTTAATGAGATTGTCAAAAGAATAGATAAACTAGAGGGACTCTTCACACTTTATTGCATTGAAGATTTAGGCAAAATTTATTTAGAAATTAAACCAGAGCAACTAAATAAAGACTATCTAGCTATAGTTACATTGGAATCGGGCGTTGGGGAAAAGGGAATTTATAGCGGATTACCTCTTTCTGATTTTCTTTTCTACTTCCAACGAGTAAAGAATAGATTGCACTTTGTTGTTCGTAATGTTAAATTCCGTGCAGAAAGTAGACCAGAACAGCGATCGCTCGCTCGTTCATTTAGCGATTCAGTTCTTTATTCACTAAAAATACACACTATCGATCCACGCAGTAAAAATATTCTAATTAACCTGGATGAACTGCTAATGCAGGATTTTCCCGGATTAACTCCCTTATTAAAATACTCTTTGCAGGCTGATTATCACTTGGATGCAAGCAAGTCTTATTTTGGGGATGTTAACAGCTTCCCAGAAAACGTAGAAATTGATTCTATTTACGGTTTTTCCTCACCAGAAGGAGCAAATTTAGTCACTGTACCTGATAGCAGGGCACTCACTCTGAAGGTACACTACAGTTTTTCTCAGCTTAGAGAAAACACTGCTTACATTCCTAGACTTGCAGATGACAGAGTGGGATATTTTATTACTGCTTTCCAAAATTTATCTAATAATAATGCTCGCGAATCATTTGTCCGTTACATCAATCGTTGGCATCTAGAACCATCCGATCCTAACGCCCCCTTATCTCCACCCAAAAAGCCAATTGTGTTTTGGATTGAAAATGCTGTGCCACTAGAGTACCGCGATGCGATTCGTGAAGGTGTTTTGATGTGGAACAAAGCGTTTGAAAAAGCTGGATTTCAAAATGCTATTGAAGTGCAGCAAATGCCAGATGATGCTGATTGGCAACCGGCAGATGTACATTACAATACTATTCGCTGGTTCAATTCTTTAGATGCAGGTTTTGCCAGAGGCCCAGTACGCGTTAACCCACTCACCGGGGAAATATTGGATGCAGATATTATTGTGGATGCTAATATGGTGCGTTCAATTCAGCAAGAATATCACGTACTGATGGAAGGAAATTCATCTTTTACGGATGGGCACTTTTCTTTGGGCAAAAACCCATGTCCAGGCAATTTATCTGCAACATTCTCGAAAGGTTTTAAAGCTTTTCCTGAACAACATTTAGTAGACAATGACTTCTGCTATAGCATGGAGTCTTCAGATCAAGCTGCAATGGGGGCGTTGGTATTGTCAATTTTACCAAACACTACACCCAATAGTGAAACGATGAAGAAGTATGTGCATCAATATTTGCGTTCTCTGATTGCTCACGAAGTCGGGCACACTCTCGGTTTGCGCCACAACTTTCACGGCAGCACCATGTTAACGCCTGAAGAATTAAATAATACTCAAATCACTCGTACTAAAGGTTTAGTGGGTTCGGTGATGGACTATCTACCCGTGAATATAGCACCACAGGGAATACAACAAGGTGACTATTTCCCAGGAGTTGTTGGGCCCTATGACGAATGGGCAATTGAGTATGGTTATAAAAGAAGCCCATCAGTAACACTTGAGGGAATCATTCCAGAATCAGAAAAAGGTTTTTTGGAGCAGATTGCACTGGTGTCGCCTCAACCAGAATTATCTTATGCAACTGATGAAGATATCTGGGACATTAATCCTTTGGCAAATGTCTGGGACATGAGTAGTGATGTGCTACTTTATTCGCAGTGGCAAATGGATAATGCCCGTTTTATGTGGCAGCGCCTTGACAAGCGTTATCTATCGAAAGGCGAAAGTTATAGTAACCTGCGCGTCTCATTTAATAGAGTACTTAAATATTATTTTCGCAACGCCACCTTACTTTCTAAATACATTGGTGGACAATCGTTTCGGCGTCTCCATGCTAGTGATGATGCTTCTTGGACATTTGTACCAGTTTCACTTTTAAAACAACGTCAAGCGTTGACAAAGTTACAAGAATATGTATTTGATGAAAATGCTTTCAATTTTTCACCACAATTGTTGAATCAACTAGCACCATCGCGCTGGGAACACTGGGGTAATTCTGTACCTAACAACCGCCTTGATTATCCAATTCACGATCGCATTCTGGGTTTCCAAAGTGCGGTATTGCGATCGCTATTAGACAGCGATCGCCTGAATCGTTTACAAGATATAGAATTAAAAACCCAGCCTGGAGAAGCACTTTCCATCCCGGAACTGTTCGACACCTTGCAAACAGGCATCTGGACAGAAGTTATTGCCCCAGGAGAACCAAAGCCAATTTCTAGCATCCGCCGTTCATTGCAACGGGAACATCTGAATATTTTGCTAGAGATGATGTTGGGTACTACTGATACACCTGAAGATGGTCGGACACTGGCTTGGTATAAATTGCGCCAACTGCAAAAAGCCATTGATGTCAGACTCAAACAACTGAGTGAAAGCCTTGATATTTACACCCTAGCCCACTTAGAAGCTTCTGGCGATCGCATCGCTAAAGCATTAAATGCACAGTTAATTTCTAAGTAGTCATTAGTCATTAGTCATTAGTCATTAGTCATTAGTTATTCTCCCCCTGCTCCCCCTGCTCCCCCTGCTCCCTCATCCCCGACTCCCCACTCCTAAAGATACCGTTGCAATAAACCAATTACAACTTCTGGTATTTCCAAATGAGGTAATATTCCTGCATCTGCGATCGCATAAAAATCTTGAATTGCACTTGGATTTGAATTTGCCAAGCGTTGTCCTAATTTGATGCTGGTAAATTGTGCCTTTTCTCCCCAAAAGATGACCGTGGGAATTGTCAGTTGTTTAATATATAAACTCAGATCGAAGTATAGATCGCCTCGCAAAAATGACAAAGCGGCAAACTTGGCATTAGGTTGTTGTGCAGAGGTTAAATAAGCCTCCACCATTTCTTGAGATACTCGTTGTGATTTGGCAAACAGAAAACTTTGCAGAAAATTCCGGACTGCAATTTCATTTTCTGCACCAAGCATATAAATAAAATTGTCCAACAGAGGCGCATTGATTACCGAAAGCGGAAGTCTGCGTCCAGCACCCTGCCCAAAATCATCAAATCCAGAGGGGGACACCAAAAACAGCGCTTTGAATAAATTGGGTTGAACAATAGCTAAACGAATAGCAAAAGCGGCTGTTAGAGACGAGGCTACCACCGTCACAGGTTGACGACAAGTTTCGATGATAAACTCTGCGATCGTGCTGAGATAATCCCTAATTTTATAATCCCGGACTGGATGAGCCGATTCTCCCCAGCCGATTAGATCGGGAGCTAAAATGTGGTAATTAGAGGCAAAAGCCGGATAAACTTTAGACCATTCATACGCAGATGCCCCACCACCAAAGTTATGGAGAAACAGGAGTGGAGGTAAATCTTCAGTATCAGAAAAGGCCCAAGGTGCATTTGTTTGGGTATAGTAAACCATTGCCCCCAAGGATGTATGGATAAGTTTATGTCCAAAGCCAGGAGGTTGAAACTGAAGCATAAAATTAAAAAGTATAGTTTAATGGCACTTTACCCGAAGGCAAAATTACGAGGTATAAAGTCAAGCTTACCGATAAATATCAGAGTAAGTAAACTTTTTGTCTCCTAAGCTATTTCATATTTAATTTGCATACAGTCAAACTAATTCATAATTCATTCTTATTTTTGATTACTATCTCCTGTGATTTGAACAAGTTGATTGAGGTTATCACCACTGATGTGGTAAGCTCCCCCAAAACCAACTACAAAACGGCCTTCACTCGGAGTTAGCTGGAAAATCCGAAAGTCAGACAAGCCGCGCAAAACCTCGATAATTTCACCAAATCGCTCTTGAAACTGCTCAACAATTTGATTCCACTTGTCAGTTTCACGTTCTATCAAAGTTGCCGTACAATCAAAACTCAAACGACGACGGGCAAAAACGAGATTACTCTTGGCTTCATCCTCGATAAATAAGACACTAACATGAGGATTGGCATAGAGATTTTTGGTATGAGTTGAAAGACCACTTACGTAAATGTAGATATTCTTGGAATCATCCATTACAAAGGGTGCATAACTAGCATTGGGTATTGCTTGGGCGCTCACAGTGCTAATGATTACACTCTCAAATTCTTCAGTAAACTTTTCGTACTCAGCTTGAATATTTTCAAGTTGACTCATAAGTAAATGACCGTTTAATTAGTAACAATTAATTATTGTAACGCGATCGAGCGATGTCTACGATGGGCTGTTTGGTGTCGCATGGGCGCAAAAGCTTGGAATACAATTATGCGTGACTTTTGACTTCCGCCTTGCGGTAGTATGCGTATTCCGCATTTTTTTTTGGGAATTCTAATAAAGAATCAGAAGGTAAAGCACCATGACAGACAACCAAAATCAACCCAGAGATTATGATGCAGTGTTAGGAGGACAATCTCCGCCTCCTGTGGATGGAGTAGTTTTAGGAGGAATTGAGGGAGTTAAACGTTGTTTATCAAATCCTGTGACTCAAGTGCGGCTTGCTGCACTTAGCGAAGCGTTGAAATATGGTGATGCAGGGTTGGATGTATTAATTCAAGCATTACAAGATAAATCGAGGTTAGTACAGCGTTTTGCTTATCGACTATTAAAGCCAAGAGTAGAATCGCAAGTTATACAAGCATTGCAAACATATAAACCTTGGAACCTACAAGAGAGATTAAATAAGTATCGAGGTTATCAGGGGATGAATGTTCCTCAATTTGCTAATCGGCAAGTTGTAGAGTTCGATGCAAATGTAGGTCTTGTTGAACCTGTTAACAATGCTTACGCCATCAGATGCGAGCATGATGACGAAGAAGAGGAGGATTTGCCTACTAAATTTAATAGACTTATTCAAAAACCCAACGCCGAAAAATTAGAAGCTTTAATATTTGGCTTGTGGGGAGAAGCATACGGAAGGGATTCAAGTAGCATTGTTGAAGTTTTAGTTGATGCTAAACAAGGTTTAAATAATCTCAAAGCTGTTTTTATCGGTGATATTGCTCCTGATGAATGCGAAATTTCTTGGATTCGGCAAAGTGATATAAGTCCCATTTTGAAAGCTTATCCCAAACTCGAAATTTTGCAAGTTCGTGGAGGGGATGGTTTACAATTTAGTCCGCCAATACGACACAATCATCTTAAAGCGTTGATTGTTGAAACTGGGGGATTAAGTCGGGATACTGTTGCACAAATTTGTCAGATGAATCTGCCAGCTTTGGAACATTTGGAATTATGGTTTGGCAGTGAAGATTACGGTGGAAATTGTTGGCTTGAAGATTTAAATCCGATTATTTTTGAAGAAAAATTTCCCAACTTAACTTATTTAGGATTACGCAATAGCCAATTTACCGATGAAATAGTCAGTGCTATTGTAGGTTCTCCAGTTATTGATTATATCAGCGTACTTGACCTTTCAATGGGAACGCTGAGTGATGCTGGTGCGGAAAAATTGCTAAATTGTTCGGCGATAAATAATCTTGATATTCTCAATATTTCAGAAAGCTTTTTATCTCAGGGAATGATTGAAAAATTCTCTGAGTTGGATGTGCGTGTTTTGGCAAATAATCAGAAGAAAGAAGAATACGATAGCTATATTCATAGTCGCTATTGTTCTGTTTCAGAGTGAAATTTACAGTAATGAGCGACTGGAAGTCGCGGCTACACAGACAAAACCCGCCTGCGCGGGTTAAAAAACTTTCTCTTAATTAGTTCAATTTTAACTATGAATAATAATTCTAATCAACCCGGAGAATTTGACGCAGTACTTGGTGGAGAAGCGCAAAATCAAAACTACGGTGTAGTTTTGGGAGGAATTGAAGGAGTTCAAAATCGTCTAAATAGCGAAGATGATGAAGTGAAAACTTCAGCACTTGAAGATGCACTTACTAAAATCCTATCCTTACTTAGAATTACTTCATATCCGGGGTCGAATGCTTGAAGAAGATATTCTCAAGCCTGAACGAAAAATACTACAAGTTCGCAACTCTCAAAATAATTCTATTATTCCTATAAAGCCTTTAAAACATGAGAATTTAAAAACTTTGATTGTTGATGCTGATGGAATATCTGATAGTAATATTGCGAAAATTTGCAATTTAAATTTACCATCTCTAGAATACTTCGAGCTATGGCTAAGTAGAAGTGATTTAAGCAACATCAATATCGATAGTTTAGCACCTATGCTTTCGGGTGAGTCGTTCCCTAACTTGGTATACCTAGCAGTAAGACAATGTGGAAATATGAGCGAGGTTGCTCAAGCTATTGTTAATTCTCCAATTATGGGAAATCTGAAAGTGCTTGAGTTAACAGATGGAAATATAGGTAATGGAAATGCTTTATTAAAGTCTCCAATAATTAATCGCCTGCATACTCTCAATATTTCTAGAAATCGTTTACCTAAAAATATAATTGAGCAATTTTCTGAGTTGAAATGTCGAGTAATTGCAGATTCTCAGTTTAGCGATCGCTATTACTCAGTCTGGGAATAAATTAATAAAATAATACAAGTTTATCTAAGATGAACAATAATCCAAATAAACCCACAGAATATGATGCAGTGCTTGGTGGAAAAACACATCCTGATAGTCGTGTGGTATTAGGAGGGATTGCAGGAGTTAAGAATCGGTTAAAAAGTGGGATTTTTGAAGTACACGTTGCTGCACTTGCTGATGCATTAAATTATGGAGATGCAGGTTTAAATTTGGTGATTGATGCCTTGCAAGATTATTCGGATAAGATTCACCAAATTGCAATTGAACTATTGCAAGAAACAGAAGGGAAAGGTAAACAAGCACTTTTAGGCTGTGAACCTTGGTTATTTTTTACAACTTTAAAAGATTGGACATCGGAAAATTTTAATCCGAAAGCTGGTATCACTAATCCATCTGAAACAGCCTATATAGTAAAAGTTGAGCAATTAAAGTTACTATTGCAAGACCCGCAAGTTAGTCAGATTGAAGCTTTAATTTGTCATTTATCTGGGTACGACTGTTATTACGAAGTTAGCCAAGATTTTTATAGTTATGTTGATATTCTCTTTGAAGCGCGTCAGCAATTAACTAATCTTAAAGCTATGTTTATAGGTGATTGTCGAGATAATTACTACAAAAAGTCTTATATAGGTGTGGGGGATATAACTTTAATATTAGAAGCTTGTCCCAATCTAGAAGTGCTACATATTCGTGCTTGCTGCAACGAACTGGAATGTGAAAAACTACAGCATAAAAATTTAAAAACTTTAATTATTGAGACAGCAAATATTAGTGATGTAGCTATTTATCGCCTTTGCTCACTCGATTTACCAGCGTTAGAATATTTTGAATTATGGATAGGCAGACCTTCTGAAAATAGCTCTGATAATACTATTGATAGTCTCAGACCAATACTTTTTAGTGAATCATTCCCGAACTTAAGCTATTTAGCTTTACATAGCGATTACGCTGATGCAATAGCCGATGCGATCGCACAATCTTCTTTTATGGCCGAATCCCCGATTCTTGCAACTCTTGAAGTACTTGATTTATCAATGGGAAACTTGACTGACACAGGTTTGAACGCTTTAATTGAATCTCAAGCAATTATTAATTTACATACCCTCAATATCGCTCACAATTATGTATCTGAAGAATTTATTCAAGAGATTAAACAATCATCGCTAATTGATTGTTTATTGATTGCTCATTCTCAGGAAAAGATACATGACGGGTGTAATGCTTCTCGCTACTCTGCGTTATATGAATGAAAAACTTTGCAAATATTTACCCATAAATTAGGATTAACCAAAATGAACAACAATCCAGATAAACCGAGAGAATTTGACGCTGTACTTGGTGGGGAAGCGCCACCTCCTGTTAGTGGTGTGGTTTTAGGAGGAATTGAAGGCGTAAAAAGTAGGTTGAAAAGTTCGGTTGTTGAAGTGAAGGTTGCAGCACTTTCTGAGGCTCTTAATTATGGGGATATTGGTTTAGATTTAGTGATTAATACTTTAACGAATTCTTCCGAGCAAGTGCAGCGTTTTGCTGCAAAATTATTAAAACAAAGGGGAGGAGACAAAGGTAAGCAAGCGTTACTAAATTCTAATCCATATCTTGCTTTTACCATGATGACCGACTGGTTAGTTAAAGAATTTAATTCAGAAGTAGATATTATAAATCCTGAAATTACAGCTTATTCTTTAAATTTACAACTAGATTGGCCGCCTTTGTATGCCAAAGTTAGATCAATAGTAAAATCTGGATCTGCACCGTCTTTCAGGGCAGAAATACAACGTCTTGATAGAGAACAAACAACCAAAAAATTTCAAGTATTTCTTCATAATCCCCAGATCCATGATATCCAGGCTTTACACTGTCACTATCCTAGTCACTGTTTTATAGACATTTTTATTGAAGCAAAGAACCAACTGAGCAAGCTTAAGGCATTATTTTGGGGAGATCCTCAAGATGACCCTTACAAAGACACCTCCAGAGATAAATTGACCAGGAATATGAGTCTTGTTCTAGAAGCTTATCCCAACTTGGAGATTCTTCATATACGTGGTGACGCTAAAGGAGATTATTACGATCCTTTAGGTTCATGCTTATCATTTACTTTAGCGGAACATCATTATCTTAAAACGTTAATTATTGAAACTAATTTTTTACCGGAATCAACAGTTAATGAGATTGTTAATCTTAATTTGCCAAATCTAGAATATCTGGAATTGTGGATAGGGAACGCAGGATTGGATGCAGTTAGCTTAATCCCAAAAATCTCTGAGCAGTTTCCGAAACTTCAGTATTTGGGCATACGCAGTTGTGAAGATGCTGATGAAGTAGCCAAAGCATTAGTGAGTTCTCCTTTAATAGAACGCCTGAAAATTCTCGACCTTTCGATGGGAGAAATGACAAATCAAGGAGTGGAATATCTTTTAAATTGTCCCGCAGTAAACCAACTCCACACCCTTAATCTTTCTATGAACTACATTTCAAATACCGAAGTCTTAGACCAACTTGCGTGCCACGTAATTGCACAACCTCAAGATGGTGAATATGGCGATCGCTATTCTGCCCTCCACGAATAAATAATACATTAGATAATGCTAAATTTCATCCTCATCGCCAACCCTGAAAATCGCCGTGTCGGTTTCCTCCAACAAGCGATCGCCCATTTCAACTTACCACCAGCCACGGTAGTAGATTACGCCGACTTAATAGCAGGAAAACAAACTCTCGAACAATTCAATACACCCAACACCATTATCCGCTTTGAATCTCCAGAAAAAAACTTTGATGTTGATAAAGCCATCATTGCAGAAGGGAGTAGGGAAATTTTTTCTACTTCCAGTCATCAACATATCAGTGCAGAAGCCGCGACAAAATTAGAATTTGACAAAGGACTCATCCTCTATCCGCGACAGTGGTATTTAGGCTGGCGGTATCTGTTGCAAAAATGGGAAACACAACTTACTCCCCTCGCTTGCGGAGAGGGGTTGGGGGTGGGGTACTTCATGAACCATCCCCAAGATATCGCTGTGATGTTTGACAAACCAGCTTGTCACGAAAGATTCAGCCGTCATACTATCCCCGTTCCGCGATCGCTAGGTAAAATCCACAACTACGATCATTTACGCGAACAAATGCAAATGCAGGGAATAGAACGAGTATTTGTCAAACTTTCCCACGGTTCCGCCGCTTCTGGAGTCGTTGCTTATCGCGCAAATTCGCGTTTTGAATCAGCCATAACTACTGTTGAACGAGTGCGAGAAAATGGGCAAACTCTGCTTTACAACTCCCGGAAAATTAGGCACTACACTCACCGCGAAGAAATCGCCGATATCATCAATATTTTGACAGCAGAAGGCGTACAAGTTGAAGAATGGCTACCCAAAGCACATTTGCAAGAATGCGGGTTTGATGTGCGTGTGGTGGTTATCAATGGTGAAGCACAGCATATCGTTGTTCGCCTTGGTAAAAGTCCCATGACAAATTTACATTTGGGAAATGAACGGGGAAATACTGAGGAATTTTTAGCAAAACTTGGTGTAGAAAATTGGGAGATAATGAAGCGAACTTGTGAACAAGCAGCAGCGTTATTTCCTAATAGTTTATATTGTGGAGTTGATTTACTAATTTTACCCGATTGGAAAACTCATGCGATTCTAGAGATTAATGCTTTTGGTGATTTATTACCGGGTATTTTGTGGAATGGGATGGATACTTACACGAGTGAAGTTAAGGCGATTTTGGCAAGATAAATGTAGGGTGCGACTATAAGAGGTTGTTTGAAAAGTTCTCTTGTCAGTATCAAATATTTTTTTACCCCACCCTAACCCTCCCCTTATAAAGGGGAGGGAACCGGATTTTATTGTTTCCCCCCTTTATAAGGGGGGATTAAGGGGGGTAAGAATGTAATTAAAATCACAGCCAACGACTTTTAAAACATCCTCTAAATTAGGATTAACCAAAATGAACAACAATTCAAATAAACCGGGAGAATTTGACGCAGTACTTGGTGGAAAAGTGCCACCTCCTCTTTATGGTGTAGTTTTAGGAGGAAATAAAGGGGTAAAAAGTTCGATTTTAACAGAATCTTTAGACAGAATATTAAAAAGCTTAGAAGAAAAAGATCCAGAAATTGCTTCGCTTTTACAACCAGGCTTAACCCGTAAAGAAATTGATGAAATAACTAAAGATTTACCTTTTAAGTTACCAGAAGAACTATATGAGCTATATCAATGGCGAAATGGATTATCTGATGATGTAGGATTTGGCTTTGCTACATGGAATGGTATTATAGGAGGATTTAGCTCTTTAGAAGAAGCAATAACTGATTTTCAAAACTTAAGAATACGTGGTTGTCCATCTAATTTTCTGCGTATTTTTTTATTTTGTCATCAATTAGGAGGTGATTATTATGTTATTAGCATAGATGAAATAACACATCCTGTATTTCATTTTAACGATCAGGATGAAGATTTTTATATTCAACATTTAAAAGGAAGAAAATTTTTCTCAAGTTTAACAACTCTAATGTATGCGATCGCAGAATGTTTTGAACAAGATGCAATATATAGTGACACTAACTCTAAAGAGCGCACATCTCTGGAGTATGACAAAGATAAAATAAAAGCTATTACCCGTAAATATAATACAGGGAATTTTAAAATTTATAGATCGTAATTTTTATTACTATGTTCAATATGAATCAAATCGTCGGAACTCATGACATCTTATTTATAACTCTAGATAC
This sequence comes from Nostoc sp., assembly GCF_036917095.1. GTDB lineage: Bacteria > Cyanobacteriota > Cyanobacteriia > Cyanobacteriales > Nostocaceae > Nostoc. Next base: position 356,447 of record NZ_JBALFH010000020.1, on the reverse strand, counting down.
ATTGCGTTACGACGTAGCTAAAAACCTATTTGCACAAAAACGCACTCCAAACTTAGCAAAAGTACTCCCTAAAACAGGCTGGGAAGAACGACATTCACCCGGAAATTTCACTTACGCTTCTCATCATGCGTTTTTCGCAGGCTTTTTACCCACACCTGTAACGCCTGGAATTCACCCCCGCCTTTTTGCTTTGGGATTTGAAGGAAGTACCACTACAACTGATACAACTTGTGTATTAGATAGCTCAAATATTGTTACTGGATTAGCTGCAAAGGGATATCATACAGTTTGCATTGGTGGAGTTGGTTTTTTCAACAAACGCAACCCTTTAGGTAATGTAATTCCCTCAATGTTTGCCGAAAGTTATTGGAGTCCAGAATTAGGTGTTACTAACCCCGAATCTACAGAAAATCAGGTAAATCTGGCACGACAAATTTTAGAAAAAACGCCAATTAATCAACGCATATTTTTATTTATAAATATTTCTGCCTTGCATCAACCAAATTATTTCTATTTTCCCGATGCAAAAGATAAAATCGATACCATTGAATCTCACGCCGCAGCTTTGGAATATGTCGATCGCCAATTAGCCAAACTCTGGAATATTATACGACAAAGGCATTCTACTTTTTGCATTCTCTGTTCCGACCACGGGACAACTTATGGTGAAGATGGTTACACTGGACATCGACTTAGCCATCCTGTGGTTTGGACTGTTCCCTATGCAGAGTTTATTTTATGAAAACTCACGCACAGACGCAGAGGCGCAGAGTTCTAAATTCTTTTAAATTTTATGCTGACAATCCAAAATCTCAAATCGAAAATCGCCCAGTCTCCCTATCAAGCATACGTTTATTCTTACCCGCACAAAACAGCTTACCGTCCCCTCACTCCACCTGTGCATCTCCCAGAACTTTGGGCGCAGCAAGATAGACAAGCGCTATTTCTCTATATACATATACCGTTTTGTGAAATGCGTTGTGGGTTCTGCAACCTGTTTACCACAGTCAGCCACAATGAAGATTTTATGAGTCAATATGTCCGCACGTTACAGCGACAGGCGCAACGGATGAAAGCGGTGTTGGGTGATGCGTCATTTGCTAGGTTCGCTATTGGTGGCGGAACTCCCACCCAATTACCGATTCAGCACCTCGAAACTATTCTCAATATTGCTGAAAATACGATGGGTGCAAAATTACAGGAAATTCCCATTTCTGTGGAAGTTTCGCCAGAAACCGCCACTGAGGATAAGTTAAAGTTGTTGCGATCGCACGCCGTCGATCGTGTTAGCATTGGTGTCCAAAGTTTCATCGATTCTGAAGTTTTAGCCACCCAGCGCCGTCAATCTACTACCCAAGTAGAAGCAACGCTGACAAGGATAAAAGAGATTGGATTTCCCACTCTGAATATTGATTTGATTTACGGCTTACCCGGACAAACTGTAAATACTTGGTTGCAATCAATACAAGCTACTTTGCGCTTTCAACCAGAAGAAATTTATCTATATCCATTGTACGTGCGATCGCTCACAGGTTTGGGACGCACAGATCGAGAATGGGACGATATTCGTTTAGCTTGTTATCGAGAAGGGCGATCGCTATTATTGTCAGAAGGATATACGCAAGTTTCCATGCGGATGTTTCGACGGGTGGAAGAAGGAAAAGGTAGCAATCTTTCTCCCTCATCTCCCGTCTACTGCTGTCAAGCCGACGGTATGGTTGGTTTAGGTTGCGGCGCACGTTCTTACACTAATACTTTGCACTACTCCAACGAATATGCAGTGGGAGCAAAGGGAATCAGCGAGATTTTACAAGCATATATTCAAACAGCATATGAATCATTTGATTACGCACACTATGGTTTTCAACTAAATGCTGAAGAACAACGTCGGCGCTATATTTTGTTATCTTTGCTTTCCGACGAAGGACTGAATTGTGCTAGTTATCGTCAGCAATTTGGTAGTGAAGTATATGCTGATTTTCCAGAATTTTCAGAACTGCTTGCTTTGGATTTAGCGATAAAAGATGAGGATATTTTGCAGTTAACTGAATTTGGAATCGAGCGTTCTGACACTATTGGCGCGTGGTTATTTTCTGAGAAAGTTCAGGAATTAATGCAGGGTTATGAGTTGAAATAGTGGGGTTTAAAGCATATTTGTAGAGACGCGATTGATCGCGTCTAAACTAAACATAATTTTACATGACATCCACCGTTGGAGAAAATATGACAAACAATCAAAATCAACCCAGAGAATTTGATGCAGTACTCGGAGGAGAAGCACCGCCACCAGTACAAGGTGCTGTTTTAGGTGGGATTGAAGGTGTTAGAAAACGTTTAGTAAATCCTGATGTTGAGATACGTCTAGCAGCTGTTCAAGATGCATTGAATTATCAAGCAGAAGGTTTAAAATTGGTAATGAATTCATTGCAAGATTCTTCAAGAAAAGTCCGTCAAACAGCCTATAATTTATTATGCTATCGCATTGAGCCTCAAGTCAAACAAGTTTTGCAAGAATATAAGTATTGGGACTTATTTGAGCGAATAGATGAAACCTTAATTGAGGGATATATTTATAATACTTTCACAGAATTCTACTATCGGGAAGTTGAAAGATATGACCCTAACATAGGTCTGCAAAATCCTGCTGAAAAAGCTTATGTTATAGATGATGATGATAATCTTAGTACCTTTTTAAGAGAACCAAAAGTCAATAAAGTAGAAGCTTTGATATTTAGAGGTTACTATGATTTATGGCGTATTTTATCGCCAGAGATTCTAAAAAATATTAAAGCACTTTTTTATGGGCCTTATGACATAGATTACCAGATTTCTTGGACAGCTATTCAAGATATTAGCCTTATCTTAAAAGCATTTCCTAATCTAGAAATGTTGCTAGTTCGTGGTGGAGACGAATGTCATACATACAGTGAGCCTTGGGAAAAATTTATTTCTTTACGTCACGAACATTTGAAAGTGCTAATTGTCGAAACTGGAGGATTAGGCCGTGACAAAATTGCTCAAATTATCTCTCTCGAACTACCAGCATTAGAACATTTAGAATTATGGTTAGGTAGTGATGAATATGGTGGGAACTCTTCTATTGATGATTTAATGCCAATCTTCTCAGGTGAGCTATTTCCAAAATTGACTTATTTGGGGCTGCGAAACAGTGAATATAGCGATAATATTGCCACTACTCTTGTTAACTCTCCTATCATCAATACAATCAAAGTTTTAGACCTTTCATTGGGAAATTTAGGAGATGAAGGTGCTGAAGCTTTACTAAATTGTCCTGCTGTGAATCAGCTAGATATTCTTAATATTTCTAATAGTTGTTTAACTGAAGAAATGGTTGAAAGGTTGAAACTGTTAGATGTCGAAGTTATCGCAGATACAGAAAAGGAGCCAGGCGATCGGTATTGTTCTGTTTCTGAGTAATCAAACTTCAAACAATTAACTGGGATATTCAACTAATATGCACCTTACCATCCTCTATCGCGGCCCTTTAATTAGTTGCAACTACGGTTGTGAATATTGCCCCTTTGCCAAACGCCAACAAACAGCCGCCGAATTAGCAATTGATCGACAAGCACTAGCACGTTTTGTCAATTGGATTTTCCAACATCCCCAACATCAATTTTCAATTCTTTTTACTCCTTGGGGAGAAGCCCTAATCCATTCTTACTATCAGCAAGCACTGAGAAAATTAACGCAATTGCCCAATGTTAATAAAGCAGCAATTCAAACTAATCTATCTTGTAATTTAGATTGGGTAGAGGAATGTAACAAAGATAAATTGGCGCTTTGGGCAACTTTTCATTCCGAATGGGTGTCACGCGATCGCTTCTTACAAAAATGCCTCAATCTAGACAACAAAAATGTCAAATTCAGCGTTGGAGTTGTCGGTTTTCCCAAGTTTCAAGCGGAAATAGCAGCTTTACGTCAAGAGTTACCACACCACGTTTATTTGTGGATTAATGCTGTCAAGGCAGAACTTCCTGATTTATCACCAGAAAATCGAGAATTCTTCCAATCTATTGACCCATTATATGAATTAAATACCCAACATTATCCTAGCTTTGGTCATTCTTGTCGGGCTGGAAAATCAGTGATTTCTGTTGATGGTGACGGGACAATGCGCCGCTGTCATTTTATCAAAGCAGCAATTGGTAATATTTATGATTCTGACTGGGAAGCAGCTTTGTTTGAACAACCTTGTAGCAACCAAACTTGTCACTGTCATATTGGTTACGTTCATCTGGAATATTTAGAAATGAATAAGGTGTTTGGTTCTGGTATTTTAGAAAGAATTCCTGATAATTGGGTTAATCAAAATTGTAATAATGCTATATAGCGTTTGCTAATCATACAAAGTACATCTTAGCCCCCTCTCGAAGAGCGGGGCGACGGTGTACACACAAGTGCTGTCCACATACGTTTCAACTCTTTTACCCATACTTTTGTCAAAGTGAAACTGTCGCACTCACCGACATCTCGCCCAGAACTAAAGTTCAAGGCTAATAGCCCAAGTCCACTCAAGTGGACTGAACGATCGATTTAGTCCACTTGAGTGGACAGTGGCTCTGAGACTCGGAATTCATTCCGAGGCGGGATAGAAACGCAGTGCGAGATTTATTAATTGGGGTTTTTGTACGTGGGAATCATGACTAATTATGCGGACATGATATTAGAGGGGTATGAGTTCAGTTGCCATCTATGCTGTTATGGGAACTTGTAGTAAATATGGAAGTAAGAGACAATGAGCGATCGCTAGCCTTTTTACGCTGGTACAGACTGTTGATTACTAGAAGCCCTTAATTTTTATATTTTTTTGATAAATTTATACTAGTATATTTCCGAAAGAAATATAGTATTAATTAAGACTAACTAATTACTAGTTTGTAATAGTCTATTTATGAGCAATTTCGATCGACATGGAAAAGAAGACGCAACCCATAGCAGCGAGAATCGGCAATACGCCTCCTTAGTAGAACAACTTGATTTGATGATTCGGGCACGGTATCCCTTACTGTATGTGATTACCGTGGAAGAAGAACCTGTAGAAGAAGTGTTGCAGCAAGTTGCATTGCGTTCTGTGCCCAAACGACAGCTTTTATTTTGGGATATTGTTCGTGGTTGGAGTGACAATGGTGCAGATAAAGGTTCGGTGATGGCGGCGTTAGGGCGAATTGGCAAAGCTGATGCCCAAACACCTGCAATGTTTGTACTGCGGGATTTGCATCCATTTGTGAAAAATCCGACTACCGAGAAGAATGCCCCAATTGTGCGGGAGTTGCGAAACTTGACGCGAGAGTTAAAGCGATCGCGTAAAATGATCGTTACCACCAGCCATACTTTAGAACTTCCTGACGAGTTACTGCAAGAAGTGACAGTAGTGGATTTTCCCTTACCTAGCGTTAGCGAAATAGATAATTTAATCCAACAGTTAGTAGTTCCAGATAAATTAAATGTTTCTGGCTTGGCGCGGGAACAGTTAGTTAAAGCCTGCCAAGGTTTAAGTCGCACCCGAATTTCCAGAGTATTAGCAAAAGCTTTAGCTGGCAAACAGCAGGTAAATGAGTCTGATATTGATGGCGTATTAGAAGAGAAAAAGCAAGCAATCCGCCAAACTGGAATTCTAGAATTTTTCACACCCCAAGAATCACTCAAACGAGTCGGTGGATTAGATCAACTCAAACAATGGGTACTAATGCGCCAAGATGCTTTTACCGAAGAAGCCAGACGCTACGGTATTCCTAACCCCAAAGGGATGTTACTTGTGGGCATTCAGGGAACAGGAAAATCTCTTTCAGCCAAGACAATTGCCCATGAATGGCGCTTACCGTTATTAAGATTAGATTCTGGGCGTTTATTTGGTGGGATTGTCGGCGAAAGTGAAAGCCGCGTGCGTCAGATGATTCAGTTAACTGAAGCAATGGCACCGTGCGTTTTGTGGATTGATGAAATCGATAAAGCCTTTGGCAATATTACCAGTAACATTGATGGGGATTCGGGGACATCGCGCCGCGTGTTTGGCAGTTTGATTACCTGGATGCAGGAGAAAACCGCGAGTGTGTTTATTGTCGCCACAGCAAATAATGTCAAAATATTACCAGCTGAATTGTTGCGAAAAGGAAGATTTGATGAAATTTTCTTTTTAAATCTACCTACAGAAACCGAACGCCAAGAGATTTTTAAAGTGCATTTGCAACGATTACGCCCCAATCGACTGCGAGAATTTAACTTAGCTTTGTTAGCCAAGCAAAGCCTCAACTTTAGCGGTGCGGAAATTGAGCAGGTAATCGTTGATGCCATGCACCAAGCATTTTCCACGAGAGTTGAGGGACAGCGCCGAGACTTTAATACAGAGGATATTTTACAGGCTGTAGCGCAGACAGTGCCATTAGCGGCGATCGCACATGAACAAATTGAAGCATTAAAGCAATGGGCAGCACAAGCCGGTGCCAGAACCGCCTCTAATGATGTGCTGTTGGTAGAAGAATTAAAGCAATATTCAACCGAACAAGGAATAGGCCCTTTAGAAGTCGATTAAAATAGAAAAAATACGTGTTTCCTACGCCTCGTTATTTAATCCAAAATCCCAAATCTAAAATCCAAAATTGGTATTATGTCTCATTTCACAACTATCAAAGTCCAAATCAAACACGGTGAAATTCTGCATGAAGTTTTGCAAGAATTAAACTATCAAGTTGAATGCAACACGAATGTACGCGGATATCAAGGCGATACGACTCAAGCCGAGTATGTGATTCGCCAGAAGAATGGTTATGATTTAGGTTTTCGCCGCAGTGGTGAAAATTACGAAATAGTTGCCGACTTTTGGGGAGCAAAAATTAATCAACAGCAGTTTGTTAACTCCATCAGCCAAAAATATGCTCATAAAACCTTGATGGCAACGGTGCAAGAACAAGGCTTTAATGTGGAGGATGAAGAAGTATTAGCAGATGGAACTGTGCGAGTAGTTGTAGGGCGTTGGGTGTAATTATATTGTAGAGAAACTAGATCCCCGACTTCTTCAAGAAGTCGGGGATCTGAAGCTACTGGCACAAGTCTGAACGATAAATTAGCGGAATTTGATAATACCATCCACCTCTTATTTCTTTGCCAGTAATCCAGGGTAGAGAACCTATAGGCGCTGTCTTAAAAGTAAATCTAGATGTTTCAAATGCTGATGAAAGCCATCCTAATTTCTTGTAAATATTAAAAACACTATCACTAGAGTTAGGCTGGTAAAAACAGGGAAGTTTATCCCTATCTTGATAAAACTTACAACCTTCTTCCAGCAATATACGTTTTTGTACACTAAAGCCAAAATGATTATTGCTAAATTTCACCCAGAGTTGATCAATTGTCCGCAGATCAGTTGGTGATAGATTATTAAGGTCATTTATGTCGTAATAAGATTGAGATTTCTTCCCTACAGCTTCCTGAATTTTTTCACCAGTTTCTAAGTTAGCTTGCAGCCATTCTCCAGATGCTAATAAATGACGCAAACTCCTATAGTCTAGCCCTACTTTTGACTTTAAAGGAACATGTTGTAATAAATTTTGTTTTTCATTTTGTCTGAAAGACTCAAACAGTAAATCGTAAGCCACCGACTGTAATACTCCAGTTTCAGTTAAAACAATCTGGTTCAAAAGCTCTTGACCTTCTTTACCATATTTGAGAGCATCTGATAAAGCGGCAATTCTAATTTCCTGCGAATGAGTGCTATCAAGACGACGCTTAACGCCTTCGATTCCGCCTAGAACTAGACCGGAAACTGGAGGTGGTGCTTGTCCACCAATTACAGCATCATATTCTCGCGGTTGATTGGGATTCTCTGACATCATTCTCTTCCTCGACTCTAATACCAGTATTCCCAATTAAGAAAATGCGATCGCACTTATTTGGAATCACACCCATATCTTATTCTATGGAACTCGCCAGACTTCAATCAATTCCCTTACGCAAGTAACAATAGTCTGTTCATCTGGGCTAATAGCAATACTTGTAGCAGAAGAATTAGGGATTTTAGCAATAAATTCTGGTGTCTGTAAATTCCAAATTTTAGCATTGATGCCACAATTAACAAATTTTTTTCCATCATAACTAAAACTTAACATGCTTATCTTACCACTATTAGGAGATAAAGTATTTATTTCTTTACCAGTTCTCAAATCCCATATACTAATGTTGTTGGATAAATCATCATCGCCAGTTATTAATGTTTGTCCATCGGGACTAATTGCTAGTGATAAAGTTATGCGAGGAATCCCATATATACGAGGATGCGGTATTAAAGTATAAATCTCACTTCCTGTTTTTAAATCCCAAATTTTAATAGTTTTATCAAAACTGGCGCTTGCTATGATTTCTGTATCTGCATTAACTGCGACGGAAGTTATACTTTTTAAATGTCCTTTGAGAGTGTAAATATTTTCTTTTGTTTCTAAATCCCAGACGAGAATATTTCCCGCTTCATTACCGCTAGCTAAAATTTTGCCATCATAACTGAGAGCAATAGCGGTAATAATATTACACTTTCCCGACTCCCACAATTGTTGTCCGCTAATAACATGACTTAATTGCTCAGTATTGAGATTCCAAATTTCAGTTCTAATGGTCTTGTCATGCTTATAACCATTTATCGCCAACGTTTGAGCATCTGAACTTAAAATTAAATGTGTTGGGTGGTCTTCCATTCTGGTACCAAATGTTTTATGGATGGTGCCAAGTTGTTTTCCAGTACTCAAATCCCACTTTTTAATAAAAAAATAAGTCCCACCAACAATACTGCCATCTTTTTGAGGCTTTTCATAACCACTAAGGTTAGTGCAACAACAGACTAGGGTTTTGCCATCGGGATGAATGGCGATCGCTGAATAATACTTATTAAGCTCAATTGTATAAACACACTCAAAAAACCGATAGGGATTAAATTCTAAGATTGCCTGTTTTACTTTTAATTCTGAGATATCCCGCAATAATTTATATGCTGCTAACTGTACCCTTTTTGATGGGTCTTTTAAAGCCTGAATTACTAAATCCCAGCCTTCCTGTCTATAGTTAATGAGTTGCGAAAGCGCTAAAACGCGGTAATTTTCATCACTGTTAGCGAAACTTCGTTTTGCGCCTTCCAATCCGCCTAAAACTACACCATCGACTGGCGGAGGATTTTTTCCGCCAAGTACAGCATCATATTCTCTGGGTTGTTTGGTATTATCTGGCATCGCTTTTTACCTGTTGCTAAGGGACTTCCAAATAAAAAAACATACAATTTTTCTTGTGGGGTGGACATCTTGTCCGCCCCTAGCCCAGGGCGGGCGAGATGCCCACCCCACAAGATTGGATAATTTATTTCTTGGTAATCCCTAATACCCAGTGTTCCCAAATTTAGGCTATTTTGCAGCTTGCTAATTTCTCTGCAACCGCAGACAGGGTTCTGCAACCTGTCCAAAAGTCACCTAACCCCCAACCTATAAATGCACCGCCACGGGGTAGGTGTCCGACGTTAGCACTCAAATCGAATTTCAAATCATTCCAATACCGCCAAGCACCTTGAGAAAACCATCCCACACCTTTACCAAAGCGACACCACGCTTCCCAGTCAGGATTGGATGTACAGCCAACGATTTGCCAGATATGCGTCTGTACAACAAAGCCAAAGCGTCCATTGCTATATTTTTGCCAGAGAGTTTCAATCGTGTTTAAATCTTCACAAGGGAATTTTTCAACGTCTGATGGGTCTAAAAATCCTTGTGGTTTGCGATCGCATACGCGCAGCATTATACTAGCAGTCTCTTGGTCTGCATCTTTCCACTTTCCAGAAGCAAGCAAATTTTGCAAACGACTGTAATTTACATCAACCGCAGAGATTAATGGTATATCACTGTGTAGATGGGACTGTACTTTTGCTAATGCTTGTTCTCCCAGCAGTGACGATACTGTAAATTCCAACTTTTCCGATTCAGTATTTACAATCTGAAACACCAATTTTGTACCAGCTTGTCCATACTTTAGGGCTTCTTCAACGGCGATAATTTGTTGTTCTAGGGATGTAGCGCCGATCAACCGTCGTTTAATACCTTCAATACCTCCTAAAACCACACCATCTTTTGGAGGTGGTACTTGTCCGCCAAGTACTGCATCATATTCTCTTGGTTGATTGGGATTTTCTGACATTGCTGTTTTATTTAGAAAATGCTTGCACTCTGTCAATACAGCCCTGCTGCACTGCTTCAATTAAAATATCTTTTGCACCTTTTCGCTTAAAGTAAAGTGCTGCATAATTACGTTGTAGCTGGGTGCCATTGAACAGGTAATGTCGAATTCGGTCTTGACCTTGAGAAGTATCAACTAAGCCCAGTGTAAAGTCAACTAACTTGTAGGTGGCGCTATTGCGGTCATATTCTAGATTATCCATCAGCGTATCGACATCGGACACTCCGCCAGCACGCGCCATCGCCACGAAAGCATCATATCTGTCAATTTTATTACCATACTCCTGAAGTATTTCTTGTACTATAGGTTCTTGTCGAGAAGCTAGTAGTGAATAAGCTGCTTGGCGTACTTTCCATAATTTATCGTCCAACGCCCAAATTACTAATTCCAAACCTGCTTCGCCATACTTGAGTGCTTCTTCTAGTGCAGCGATTCTTTGTTCAACTACCGGATTTGCCAACCGTCTTTTAACACCTTCTAGTCCTCCTAAGACTACAGCACCAGGAGGCGCTTTTTCTTGACCACCAAGGACAGCATCATAAACTGTTGGGCGATTGGAATTTTCTTTCATCAGGTTTTTAATGTTGAGCCTACTACTTAGTATTCCCAATCATTTGAGTTAGGCGATCGCATCCCTAATATTTGACTCGACTCGCTTTTTCTATGACTTAATACCCCATATTTTGATAGTTGCATCTCTACTGCTGCTAACAAGAGTCTTGCCATCGGGACTGATAGCTACACAATAAACCCAATCAGTATGATCTTTGAGAATGCGTAGGCATTCCCCAGTTTGCAAGTTCCAAATTCTGATAGTTTTGTCTCTACCACAACTAATAAGAGTGCTTCCATCTGGGCTGATAACTACACAATAAACCCACCCAGAATGTCCTTCAAGTGTGAATTGAAGCTGTTTTGTCTGTAAATTCCATACTTTAATTGTTTTGTCTTTACTGCCACTAACAATTGTCTGGCTGTCTGGGCTAATAGCTACAGACTCCACACCATTTGAATGTTTTTTAAAAGTGTGTATAAGTTCTCCAGTTTCAAAATTCCATACTTTGATAGTTGCGTCATTACTACCACTAATAAGAGTTTTTCCATCTCCACTAATAGCTAACGCTTGAACTAAGTAGTGTGAATGTCCATTCATGGTACGTATAATTTGTTCTGTTTGCAAATCCCAAACATTAATTCCGCTATTCTCACTACCGCAGGCAAGCGTCTTTCCATCTGGACTAATAACTAGAGAAAAAACTCTGTAAGTAAATTCTTCTAAAGTTTGTTTACGCTTTCCACTTGGGAAATCCCAGATTTTGATTTTATGGTCACCGTCATAAGTTCCTCCTCTACTAACTAAAGTTTTTCCATCTTGGCTAATAACTAAAGAATTAACGTCAAAATTATTTATAGAAAAAGCTTGGAGTTGTCCGGTATGCAGATCCCAAGCAGTGATGCCTCTTCCAGAACTGAGAAGAGTTTTCCCATCTGGACTAATGGCAACAGCTGTGACCAGTATCTTCTGCTGTAAAGTGCGGAGGCAAGTGATTTTTAACCAGTGATTATACTCTTGTAACGACTGTTTGACTCTTGCTTCTTCTCGGTGGCAAAGTAACGAATAAGCAGCCCACTTTAATTTTCCTGATTCATATTGCCAAGCCTGAATTACTAAGTCTAAACCTGCTTCTCCATAATTTAATGCCTCTTTTAGTGCGGCAGTTTGCGCTTCTATATCTACACTTTTCAAGCGGCTTTTAACACCTTCCAGTCCCCCTAAAATCATACTACCAACTGGGGCAGAATTTTGAGTTCCTAAAACGGCATCATATTGTTTAGGTTGATTCTGTTTCTTTGCCATTGCAATTTACCAAATTACGATTATTTTTTAAACGAACCGCCGAGGCGCAGAGGGAGCAAAGAGAAGATTATTTGAGTTTGGCGATCGCTCCCCTATCAACTAACATTTTTCCCGTCAATAAATCCTTTACCGTCACTACTAATACCCGTTGTTCATTGACTTCAAATTGTGCCTGAATTCGGTCTATTCCCGTTTGTCCAGGCGGTTCGATATGAGCGACACATACTTGTTGATGATGAGTTTCCAAAGAGCGATAACTATCTTGTTTTACTAATTGGCTACTCGTCATCCTTCCTTGAGTATCGTAATAAACTTCTGCTTGGGAAACTTCTGCTACTTCCCCAATATCAAGGCGAATTTCTCGCTGTCCCTCTGTGGCGACTTGCAGAGTTAAAGCTTCAGAACGCGCCCCTGGATACTTTGCCCCTTTTTCTATCAAAGTTAAATAAGAATAACTTTTGCTGTGGGGTTCCCAAAGACGAATAGCATAACTGTGGCGCAGGTAATCATCAACTGCTGCCATTTCACTTAAAGCTAATGCGCCATGTGCGACAGCTTCAAAGGGTTTGTCTAACTTTACCTTTTGTCGTCCAAAATAGGAAATTACTAGTTGTTGCACGGCGGGAATTTGACAAGTGCCACCTACTAATAAAACCTGTTCAATTGTAGATTTACCAATCCCTTTAGCAAGTGCGATCGCTAATACTTCATCTATCGCCTGTCTTAACTGTTCTAATAATTGTTGATTTTCTAAAATTTCGCCTAACTCGTCCATATGTAATTGCAATTCATGGGACATAAAATTTTCATCATCAAACCAACTTTCTTTCGCCTCATCTGTTGCCGAAAGTTGAATTTTTACCCTTTCTGCTACTTCCAGCAAATTCATAAAGCCGATTTCTCCAACATCAGTACGGGAAGAACCGATTTTTTGCAGGTAATGTTCGACAATCCATGTATCAATATCTACGCCGCCAATAAAAGCATCGGATTTAGCGATAACTTCGGCACGTACTACTTGCTGCTCAGATTCAGCGCTGACAGTTCGTACTAAACTTAAATCTAGAGTACCGCCGCCAAAATCAACTACCAAAACCACAGCCCCAGGATGCTTGACAGCATAACCAAGGGCGGCTGCGGTAGATTCATCGACAATTTGCACTGCGGGAATATTTAACTTCTCGCCCAAATTGCGGAACCAGTCAAGATATCGCTCAAATGCACCCACGGGAACTGTAAAAATAACGCTACTGGGTTGTAATTGCTGTTCAACCTGTTGCCAAATTTCCTTGAGAAACAGTTCCGAAACCACCTCAGCGCTATAACTATTACCATCCAACTGTCGGGGAGGCGGCACAAAATCTGCCGCCAAATCGCGTTTAAAAGCTCTAAAACAGCGTTCCGGCTGGGCAAACCCCAAGCGTTTGGCGCGTACAGATTCACCAAATAAGATGCGATCGCGCCCTTCCACAAATACTAAACTAGGTACAACGCTAACTTGTTCCGCCCCAACCTCAAACCGACGCGACATCGATTCAAATCTCAACGTCCGTGGTTTTTGCGTGATCAAATCAGTAGTACAAACAACAGTATTGCTAGTACCAAAATCAATTATTACTGTAGTCATTGGTCATTTGTCATTTGTCATTGGGCAAGAAGGCAATATGCAATAACATTTCTTAAATTTTTAATTTTTAATTTTTAATTTTTAATTGTTTGTCCCCCTCCCGGTAAAGTGCGACTAACTTTCGCAGGGACAAGAATTCTTCCTTGATGCTGATAACCGACAAATCGGATGTAAACTAACTCATCTTCAGCAATATCAGCAGCGTCTGGTTGATGAATTTGAGGATTGTAAGGTACTTGTTCCCAAGGTTTGCCTATCTGTTCGTAACCCCATTTATAGAGGAGATTATCTAAAGAGGTAAACATCGAAAGCAGATTTTTCGCAGGTAATTCTGGTTTAACGCGCACCATCTGATGGATGCTGGGATAGTTTGTTAACAATGTCTGCAATTGCTCAAATGTCGAAGAACGTATTTCGTCTGTCAGTTCAAGACGCTGCTGCTGCAATTCCTCATGCAGTCGCAAGCCTTCCTGATGCAGTGCTGCTTTTTCCAAAACAAGCTGGTGTAACTTTTGCTCTAAATCTAAGTAATTTTGACGAGTTGCTTGTAGTTCATCCTCTAGCAATTCAATCTGCGATCGCGCCAATTCTAACTTGTTAGTTTCCAAGTCTGCTTTGGGAGCGATCGCAGCTCTAATTGCTGGAATAATCAACAACAGAGTGCAAATCCCTATTGCCATTGTCAAAAGGCTTAAAAGAGAAAACATTCCTATCTGCATCCCTCTTAGATTTCTTTAAGAGATTGGTTTTGTGCAACTGTCTCGCCCTCACTGCCTTCGTAATACTCAGGCAATAATTCTTGATTTTCAACTTCTCCTAAAGCCTTTTCAATTCCCGATGTTGTACTTGTGCAACTCGAACCAGAAGCATCGATTACTGTTTCAGTAATTTTCCCATCTTTACCAATGCGATACTCAATTTTTTGATACTCAGCCATAAATAGACTCTTTTGATTTTTTAGGGTTTTAATCGTGTTGTACCAAATTCTAGCCAACGGCAATTAACACTGGCACTAGTACAAATAAATACGTGAGAGCTTTCGCCAACAATTAAAACAAATGTACTAGTTTAAGTCAATAAGATTTAATATAATTTACGCACAATCAGGAAACAAACCGAGCCAAGCTTGGATGGTTAGGAATCGCGCCGAGCGATCGCATTTTATCAATCTAGGGGAATGATAGCCAGTAGTGCAAGCTGAAACCATCATGTCACAGAATCCCAACCAGCCAAGACCTTTTGATGTTGTTTTAGGTAGCCAAACACCTACCCCAAGCGATGCAGCAGTTTTAGGAGGACTGCCAGGAGTCAAACAACGGTTAGCCAGTACTACCCCACAAAATCGGATTGCAGCGTTAAAAGAAGCCCTCCAGCACGGGGATGCAGGCTTAGATTTAGTTATCCAAGCTTTGCAAAATGAAGTCACACAAGTTAGGTGGGCTGCTTATTCGCTGTTAGGGCAAAGAAAAGAACCTCGCATAAAACAGGCGTTACACGAGTACAATCCTTGGAAAAAGCTCACATGTCTGCGTACTTTGGAAGGGCATTCCAGGTTTATTAGCTGTGTCGTCTTCAGCCCTGATGGACAAACTCTTTTCAGTGGCAGTTGGGACACAACAATCAAAGTATGGGAGTTTGCAACAGGACGTTTAATTCGCACGCTGGACGGAGGTGGATATTATGTTAGTTCTCTAGCCATTAGCCCTGATGGTCAAACTCTTTTTGTTGGACAGGAAAAGAATTTTATCAAGGTTGTGGATTGGCAAACTGGAAAAAAAATTAGCACTTTGCGTACTAGGTTACATGCAAGATTTACGTGGATTTACGCTCTAGCCGTTAGTCCAGATGGGCAAATTCTTTTTAGCAGCGACTATTCACTCAAAGCCTGGGATTGGCAGTTGGCAAAAGAACTTTACAACTTGTATGCTCATCAGAGTGAGATTTGTTGTCTCGCAATGAGCTTAGACGGACAAATACTAGTCTGTAGCAGTCAGAACAATAGGATCACCGTATGGGATTTAGCAACAGCAAAGCAAATCCATATTTTGAAGGGACATTCAAAAGCAGTTACCTCCGTTGCCATCACTGGCGATAAAAAAACTCTTGTTAGCGGTAGTTGGGACGCTTCTATTAAAGTGTGGGATTTGGAAACGGGAAAAGAAATTTACACTCTTATTGGAGATCAAACCCAGGTTAATTGTGTAGCGATTAGCCCAGACGGGCAAACCTTCTTTAGCGGCGGTGAGGAAAATACAATCAAAGTATGGGATTTGCAAACCGGACAGCAGATGAGCATCCTAAGAGGGCACCAAGCTCTTCTTATTAAGAGTCTTGCAATTAGCCCAGATGGGCAGAATCTGGTTAGTAGTTGCAGTTGGGAAAAAACTATTAAAGTGTGGGGACTGCCTTAAAGACAACATAACTAGCTCATTGGGCTAAACTTAAGAAAGTTATGAGGACGCAAATATGACTGACAAAAATCGTTCTCAATGGGACTTAGGCAGGTTTATCGAAACCCTGACTTACTTTGAGGTAATTCCTTTCCTTAACTGGGTACAGCAGTTAATCCAAGGTCGTCCTAAGGATAATCAAAATAGACCCAATGGAGGAAGAAACGTGGGTGTAATATTAGTAGCAGGTGCAACAGGTGGTGTAGGTAAACGAGTAGTGCAGCGATCGCTCCAACAAGGTTATAAAGTTCGCGCCCTAGTTCGAGATATTGACAGAGCCAGGTCAATTTTGGGTAATGATATAGACTTGGTAGCTGCGGATATCACCCGCCCAGAAACTTTAACTTCTTTAGTTATGGCTGATATCCAAGCTGTAATTTGTTGTACAGCAGTGCGCGTGCAACCAGTTGAAGGAGACACAGCAGATAGAGCCAAATATTATCAAGGTGTTAAATTTTACCAGCCAGAAATTGTTGGCGACACCCCAGAAAATGTAGAATATCAAGGTGTTAAAAACTTAGTCCAAGCGGCGGCAAAATATTTACCCCAAGCAAACGAAAAACCGATATTTGATTTCACCAAGCCATCAGTAGAATTAAAAGATTACTGGGGGGCGCTGGATGATGTCGTTATGGGTGGCGTGAGTGCCAGTAATATCCAATTACTAGAAAATACAGCTTTGTTTGCTGGTAATGTCTCCACGGATAACTCTGGTGGATTTGCTTCTATCAGAACTAAGAATTTCGATCCACCCTTCAACCTATCTGATTGCGAAGGTGTAAAATTGCGCGTCAAAGGTGACGGTCAGCGTTATAAAATCTTTCTACGGACAGATACCAAATGGGATGGTATAGGCTATAGCTATTCTTTCGATACCGTAGCTAATACCTGGATAGATGTTCGCATTCCCTTTGCAGATTTGATTCCTGTATTTCGGGCAAAAGTTGTCAAAGATGCGCCGCCAATTGAGCAAAATAGAGTTTGTTCATTCCAACTGATGTTGAGCAAATTTGAATATGATGGCGCTTTGAATCCCAAATTTTCTCCCGGTGGTTTTGCTTTGCAGTTGGAATCAATTAAAGCTTATGGCGATACAACTTTACCACAATTTATCCTCGTCAGTTCAGCAGGCGTGACTCGTCCCGGTCGCCCCGGCATTAATTTAGATGAAGAACCGCCAGCAGTGAAATTAAATGACCAATTGGGAGGAATTTTAACTTGGAAGTTGAAGGGAGAAGATAGTTTAAGAGAAAGCGGAATTCCTTATACAATTGTTAGACCTTGTGCTTTAACTGAAGAACCAGGAGGGAAGGAATTAATATTCGAGCAAGGCGATAATATTAGGGGCAAAATTAGCCGTGAGGATGTGGCAGAACTTTGCGTGCAAGCTTTAAAATTAGCAAAAGCTTCTAATGTCACGTTTGAAGTAAAACAGGGAGATAATACTGTTAACTCTATCGATTGGCAGAAGTTATTTTCTGATTTAGTAAAGGATAAATAAGTGAAGTGACTACAGACTTATACTCTGTAGCCATCCCAATATATACTGTCTAAATAGACTGTTATGAAAAAAATCCAAGTGCTAATATTTGCCGGGATTTTAGCAACAATTCTCTGGGGTGGATTATTTGGAAACACTGCTTCATCCCAGCAAGTGGAGTCTCGCATCTACAACCTAGAAGCGGACTTAAATCGTGTCGAGTCACGATTAAGCCAGATAGAGTCTCAACTGGGTTCAAGTCGCCAGTCTTCCCCAAGAACAACACTTACCCCACGACAGTCAAGTGGTTCTAGAAGGAACTTATCACAACAAGATCCGATGTTCGATCGGCTGGCAACTTTGGTGGTTGAATTGAAGCAACAAGTCAACAAATTAGAGGCGCGAGTTGCTAAATTAGAAAGTCGCTGAGTATTTAAATTATCCTATCTAGTTTTCAAAACTTCTTACTAGTAGTCTGTCTCATTAAATTTCAGGGATAAGAGAACGAACCGCGTACTCCTACGGAGAAGCAAGCTACGCGTAGCGTCTCGCAGAGAAGGCGCGAAGTACGCAAAGGAAGAAGGAAAGAAGAGAAATTGAAATTTGATTCACCTATCAAAATTAATGGGACAGATCGCTAGTAGTCTGGCAAGTCTAAATTGATGAATGAGCAAGTTCGTAGTGAGGACTTTAGTCCTTATTTTATAAGCACTAAAGTGCTTACTACAAACCTTTAATTCTTCACATAGTGTAAGCTGACTTCAACTTCCCCAGGAAGTTAAGCATGGCTGAAACCACAGCATCCGGCGACTCAATTAAGAAGCCATGACCCCCACCATTGAGGACTAAAAGTTCAGCGTTGGGAATGCCTTGAGCAAGTTGCTGGGAAAATTTTAGCGGGGTGAGAATGTCTTGTTTACCAACTAGAACTAGGGTAGGACAATGAATTTGTTGAAGGCGGTCTGTTGTGTCAAAGTCAAGCATAGCTCGACTGTGATGATAAAGTGAATGAGCCGCAGGTGGGAAAGGATATCTGATTGCAAATTCAATCAGACCTTCGATCATCCCAGGAATCGAGTAGAACGTATCTGTAAATATCCAGGGTAATAGGACTTTTTCATAAAGTTTCAGGTCTACATTACCGCAGAGGTCGCCCCAAGTCTCAATTATGCTGTTGAATAATTGATCGCCTTTTGGCAACGATGAAAGTAGCATCAGACTTTCTATCTTTTCAGGATGTGCTAACACTAACTCTTGGGCTATCTGACCACCCATTGAATGACCTGCTACATGCACCTTATCGATCGCAATACGATCGAGCAATGCTGCAACGTCATTAGCCATCTGTTTCAGACTATAGGGGGTTTCAGGAGCAGAACTTCGCCCCATACCTCGGTTGTCTAAGCGAATGACTTGATACTGCGAAACCAGCGATGGCATAATCAGCGACCAATACGCATGATCGCAAAGGAAACCAGCTATTAATAGTAAAGGCTCACCCTTTCCCTTAATGTCGTAGAACAAATCAATCCCGTTAATCTGAACTTTGGGCATAGTCAATAATTCTGCTAAACCTTATTTTTAAGCAGGGATAGACAAGCCTACACTCCTACGTCTTAAATCTCTCGTCTACCGGAATTTGATAGCCGTTGGCGAGGCGATTGGTCATGTTGGCAGTGGCTGCGATCGCCATTAGTTCTCCGAACATGGTATCATTCATTCCCTTGGCCCGCGCCCCTGCGGTGTGCGAGGCGATGCAATACTCACAGCCATTTGTCGCACTCACGGCGATGTAAATTAGTTCGCGCATCAGTGGATCGATCTCACCAGGGCCAGTCATCACTTCCTTCACCGCTTGCCAGGTTCGTTGCAAGGTAGGGGGATGATTAGCTATAGCTTTCCAAAAGTTATTGATATAGTCATTCTGACGTGTAGCGCGGATGTCGTCATATACTGCACGTACTTCGTCGCTGGCTTCTTCGTATTCAATCAGTTTAGTCATGAGTTGACAATCACTCCGCTAACTAGTAATCTTATGGGATTTATCCTCATGATTTTGGACTTATTTTTAGATACCAAAATGTAGGATACTACGTTTTTAGCTGCGAACATTAGCGGTGATGAAATTCGACCTCTTTCTCCAGAATCCTAATATCATAGTTGCCAAAGAAATCGTGACCCAGTAAGCCGATGCTTGCTTTTGGTGCGATCGCTACCTGAAGATTATTGGCTGTAACTCCACCGACTGCAATAGATTTTACCTTGCTGGTTGGAAATTCTACTTGGCTACCATCGGCAATTTGGGCTTGCATAGTACCTGTAGCCTGAAGTTTAAGTGTAGTCGCCATATTTAAAGTGATAATGGTTCCACTAGCACCTGTATCTACAATCATTTCAAAGGTTTTTTTGTCGTTGAAGGTAACATCAATCACAGGAGTTCCACCAAAGCGGCGTTTGATTGGGACTCGAAAAACTTTGTTGTCTGAAGGTACGGCTATATTACTATTGCCACAAAGCCTTCCCAATCCAACGGTTTTACCAGAGGAAGTTATCATGTAACACGCTCCTGGATCGTCAGCTGTTGCCTGATGAGAGAATGCTAAAAATACTAGCGTCGGCATTAGTGCCGCAGCTACGACCGTCGTAGACATCGCAGCTAGATTAACAGACGTAATCCAACGCCCCCAAGCATTCTTCATCTTATATTGCTCTCCAATTTGCCTGATATTTTTTAATCACTCAATTATTCATAATAGCTGTAATAATTGGTGATAAAAGCCCAGGTTATTACAACAAAAACGCAATATTTTCCAACCTATATTACAACCAACATTTAAACAGTTTGGGGTTTTATGATGATAATTTTTATCTCTATATTATCTCTAATCTATACACAGAATTTTTGTACTTTCAGGTTGGTTATGCAAAATTTTATTTATGTGTTTCTAGAAAACGTAATTGCATCTTACTCAGGACATCTTACCTAGAATTACTGATTGATAAATTAAAGATTAAGTAAAGACATGATAAAACTACTTAGGGCATATTAAATCTGGCATACTAAAAAGTTAAATAAAAGAAATTTATTAGCTTATGCAAGGGTTTCTGCTGCATGTACAGCAGTTGCGATCGCATTTTTAATAGCAATATCTTTTTGTTCTAAGATGAGATTTTCACCATCATTGCGCCCAGCAACTACACCGCAAATATTTGCTGCTGGCAAATTGTATACTTCTGCAATTTTAAATAGTGTGCCGCATTCCATCTCAGCGTTTAGCTATTATCAAGTTGAGATTAGCGATCGCCCCAGCAATATAATACGCTAGGGCAAATATCAACTGTTTGTCTAATACCAATTCTGTATGAAGGTGCGCTAAATCATATTGAAGTACAAGAAATAAGAAAGAGAAACGAACCGCAAAGGACGCAAAGGACACGAAGAAAGAAAGAAGTTAAAAGGGTTTGGCGTAGCCTTACAAAGAAATGGTATAACTTTTCGCATCATCTCGAAAGGCCGACGAAAAACCTAACCCCCTAACCCCTTTCCCGCATCGGGAAGGGGGAAAATTCAAAGTCTCTCTCCTTTTAGGAGAGAGATTTAGAGAGAGGTTTTCCAGATGATCTGAATTGTCAGAACGGTTTTTCTGTATTATCAGCCTTTTATTTTTTATATACTACATGTATAATACAAAAGATATCACCACTCAGTTGGTGACTGTTTGTCGCTTGAACAAAAGGAAATTTTATGATTCCCCGAACACGCATCCGAAATATTGGTATCTCTGCCCACATCGACTCTGGTAAAACTACGCTGTCAGAGCGAATTCTCTTCTACACGGGCAGAATCCACGCTATTGAGGAAGTGCGGGGAGGCGGTAAGGGTGCAACGATGGATTTTATGCCAGAAGAAAAACTACATGGTATAACCATCACTTCTGCTGCTACTACCTGCCAGTGGCACGATACCCAAATTAACCTGATTGATACACCTGGACACGTAGATTTCACAATTGAAGTGGAACGCGCCCTGCGGGTATTGGATGGGGCGGTGATGGTGCTGTGTGCTGTGGCGGGTGTGCAGTCCCAGTCCATTACGGTGGATCGGCAAATGAAGCGCTACCGTGTGCCGCGTTTGGCGTTCATCAACAAAATGGATCGGACGGGAGCAGATCCATTTCGTGTAGTACAGGGAATACGCGATCGCTTGCAACTAAATGCAGTATTGCTCCAGTATCCTATCGGTAGTGAAGACCAATTCCAGGGAATGATTGACCTGGTAGAAATGACTGCTGACTACTTTGAAGGTGAAAACGGCGAAAATTGCGTGAAAAAGTCAATTCCCGAACCTCTTAGGGATGAAGCGCAACAGGCACGCGATAAGTTGCTAGATACTTTGTCGCTGTTCTCAGAACCGATGACCGAGATGCTACTGGCGGGTGAGGAGATTCCCAAAGAATTAATTTGGCAAACCATCCGACAGGCAACTTTGAGCCTAGAATTCACACCTGTACTGCTGGGTTCGGCATTCAAAAATAAAGGAGTGCAAAACTTATTGGATGCAGTTGCACTCTATCTACCATCTCCCGTGGATAGAGAAGTGGTCAAAACCGCAGAGTCGGTGAGTGTCTACCCTAACCCCGATGCTTCCTTGGTGGCATTGGCATTTAAACTCACCGTTGAATCCTTTGGGCAATTGACCTATACCCGGATTTATTCTGGGACGCTCAAACCTGGCGATACCGTCTACAACTCGCGGACTGAACAGCGGGTGCAAATCGGTCGCTTGGTGAGAATGCACGCCAATAAGCGAGAAGAGGTAAAAGTTGCCGTTGCTGGGGATATTGTGGCCCTGTTGGGTGTGGATTGTGCTTCTGGTGATACATTCTGTTCTGGAGAACCACTGGTATCTTTAGAGAAGATGTTTGTGCCCGAACCAGTGATTACGCTGGCGATTACGCCCAAGAAACAGGAAGATAGCGATCGCCTTTCCAAAGCACTGAATCGCTTTCAAAGGGAAGACCCTACCTTCCGGTTGAGCATCGACCCCGAATCAGGATCGACTCTGATTTCTGGGATGGGCGAACTCCACTTGGAAATCTACCTCGAACGCATCCAACGGGAATATAATGCCGAGGTTTACGTTGGTACTCCCGCCGTGGCGTACCGCGAAACCATCGGGCAACAAGCTACCTTTGACTACCGATTCAAAAAGCAGTCAGGCGGCCCCGGTCAATACGCCCATATTACTGGGTGGATTGAACCCACAGATCAGGCGTTTGTCTTTGAGAATCGGGTGGCTGGGGGTGCGATTCCCAAAGAATATATCCCGGCGTGTGAGAAAGGTTTCCGCGAGGCGATGGAATCAGGAAAGCTGCAAGGCTATCCGGTAACTGGGGTGAAAGTCGTTTTGGATGGTGGTTCTTATCACCCAATTGACTCTTCAGAATTGGCTTTCCGGTCAGCGTCCCATCAGGCAATTGAGGGTGCGATCGCTAAAGCAAAACCCTACATCCTCGAACCTATCATGCTTGTAGAGGTGGAAACACCTAACGAGTTTATGGGAAGGGTTCAGGGTGACTTATCCTCCCGTCGAGGTTTGTTGTTGGGTTCCGAGACAATGCAGGGATACACGGTGATTCGGGCGGAAGTACCGCTAGCGCGAATGTTTGGGTATTCTACAGAATTGCGATCGCTTACTTCTGGTATGGCTACTTTTTCAATGGAGTTTGCCTGCTATCGGCAGTCCTAGCATCTTGAAGTAGCTTCTAGGGACACAGTTAGGCTGTGTCCCTTTAAATTATTAGGAGGTTTTTGTGCCTATTTTGAGAACTCTGCAACCTGGAGATGAAGTATCGCTGGAAGCATTTCTCTTGCAACACACTGATACTTCTATGTTTTTGCGCTCTAATTGGCGAGCAGCGGGACTGCTTGACCAAGGTGCCAGATTTCAAGGAACTTACATAGCAGCCTACATAGATGAAGCTATAGTGGCAGTTGCAGCCCACTTTTGGAATGGGGCGATCGTAGTTCAAGCCCCTGTATATCTGCCAGAAGTGGTGCAAGCAGTTGTCGCACAATCTGGCCGTGCTATTTCTGGAATTAGTGGCCCAGCAGCACAAGTCGAAGCGACAAAAAACATTTTGGGATTTAGCAACCGACCAACTCAGCTTGATAAGCCTGAGATATTATTTTCTCTAGCACTCCGAGATTTGCAAATACCTGAAGCTTTAGCATTGGTAAAAGTGCAGTGTCGTTTGCCTCATCCAGATGAGTTGGAATTACTCACTGAATGGTGCGCTGCTTTTAGTGTGGAAACTTTAGGACAAAAAGATACTCCCAGTTTAATAACAGCTAGCCGTCTCGTAATTGAAGCCCGTCAAGCTACGGCTATGCATTGGGTTTTGGTAGCAGGAGATACCCCAGTTGCTTACTCTGCTTTCAATGCCAGCCTACCTGATATTGTGCAAATTGGTGGAGTGTGGACACCGCCAGCGTTGCGGGGTAAAGGCTACGCCAAAAGTGTAGTAGCAGGTTCGTTGTTAGCTGCGCGATCGCAGGGAGTAAAACGTGCCATCCTGTTTACAGGTGATAATAATCAAGCAGCCCAAGCCGTTTATCAAGGAATTGG
This sequence comes from Nostoc sp., assembly GCF_036917095.1. GTDB lineage: Bacteria > Cyanobacteriota > Cyanobacteriia > Cyanobacteriales > Nostocaceae > Nostoc. Next base: position 332,180 of record NZ_JBALFH010000020.1, on the reverse strand, counting down.
CTTTTTGCCTACTGGCGAGAAGTATGGCTTAGTCTTATTTGAAGAGATTCAGGCTTGAGAAATATTGGGTTAAGGGACTTGCAAAAAATAAATTATCCCAAATTATTTATAGATTTGTAGGGGCGCAAGGCCTTGCGCCCCTACGACGGGATATTTTTTTAACTATACCAAAGATTACACATTGCTACACAGACTTTTGGAAACACGCATTCCTATCTCTAATATAGTTGGCGTAGTCAACGAAAAACCTGTGTTCTGTGTCAATGAAGGAAGTCGTCCTTTATACTATGCAGAAGATTTAGATTTAATCGCCTGTCTGGAGATAGAAGATACCCGACTTCATCTTTTCGATCTAGTTACAACGCAGATATGCCCTTTGAAGAATATTCTTAGTAAGATACCTCAACCCATTGAAGAAGTGGTGATTTACTTTAGTCCAGAACTTCTGGATGTCAAAGATGTGCAAGCATTCGTCCATGCATTTGATGAAACTGTGCTGATGGTTCGTGGTAAATTTGCAGCGGAGGGCGAGAAATTTATGCTGCCTCGTTCTGCAAGGTGTTGAGTTACTCAAAAACAATTAAATCATAATAGAACTGAGAGTTTCATCATCAGGATTGCTTTATAATGTATCAAACTGACCCGCCGCGATCGCCAAAAGATGTATTGCCAACCATGTACGATCTTCCTAGTGAAGATCCTGAGGAGCCTGGTTTGCCCGATCAGTTTCATTTATTGCAACCTCGTCTGTTAGACGAAACCTTTCGTCCACAAAATTATCCAAGCGACGAGATATTTGTTGCTAGCGATCTGAATCTTTATTACGATCCGCGCCATCCAGTGTGGCATAAGCGACCAGATTGGTTTGCCGTTTTAGGTGTTTCCCGGCTCTACGAACAACGGGATTTACGTTTAAGTTATGTTGTTTGGCAAGAGGGAGTTCATCCTTTTATTGTGGTTGAATTGCTGTCTCCAGGTACTGAAAAGGAAGACTTGGGGCAGACATTGCGGGATATCAAGCAACCACCAGGAAAATGGGAAGTATACGAGCAGATTCTGCGTGTGCCTTATTATGTAGTATTTGATCGATACAAATATAAATTAAGGGTGTTTAAATTAGATGGCGGTCGTTATGCTGAGATAACACTGTCAGAGTCACGCTTCTGGATACCAGAACTAGAATTAGGCTTGGGTGTTTGGCAAGGACGCTATCAAGATGTAGAACAACCCTGGTTACGGTGGTATGATTGGACAGGCTGCTGGGTATTGACTTCTACAGAACAGGAAAGTCAACGAGCTGAACAAGAAAGTCAAAGGGCTGAACATGAAAGACAACGGGCTGAACGGTTGATTGCACAATTGCGATCGCTTGGCGTTGAACCCGATGTAGATTAGCCTTTTTAGGCTCCCACCTATTAATTCCCCACAAGTTTGCTCTTTTGTGAATAGTCTGTATACCCTTGAATATTTTCTGGTTCAAATTGACGCAGTACGGCCGTAGCTTCGCGTATTAAATCCTCATTTCCGGTAACTGCAATTAAGTATTTGCCAGCATTTAGACGGTTGCGATAAGGTAAAGCATCGCCACTGCTAGCTGTAAACCCAACACTTCGACCGATTAAACTAGCGCCCAAAACACCGCCTATACCTCCTAAAATACCAGCAAGAAATTCATTGCCAAATCGAGCAAACTGGGGAAATATTTCAACCTCTGTGAAATGGTTGAAGGCATAACCTGCAACAAATCCAAAGATTACAAGCCCCCCTAAGAGCCGATTTGATTGTTTGCGGGCTTGCTTGTCGGGATCGACTAGTCCAAATTCATCAGCACTTAGATAACCATCGCCCAAAATATTAACTTGTGAAGTTGGCAAGCCTGCTTTTTCCAGAGCAGAGTAGGCGGCTTCTGCTTGTATTCGATCTGGTAAAACTGCAACAAGGTAATTCATAAGACCTCACTTAATAAAGTTTTTTTTGTGCAGCAATAAAACTGCTCAATACAATCTGATACCAATGTGAAAAATGATTGCTACAGATAAAGGTCTAATATCGTGTCCAGTTAAAAGCTTATCATTAAGATCGCAAGAGGGCAGTTCTTGCCCAGAGCAGGGGGAGAAAGAGTTTTCAGGTTTTTGCACAGATCCACGAATCATAACTAATCAGCCGGACATGATATAAAAGCGATTACCAGTAACTCTTTGCCAATCTAAAAAATCCAAAGAGCTATTCTGGCTTTTTGTGCCATTGTCCATCGTTGCCTTTTTCGTAATCGCGTTTCACAGCGCTCCAAGCAACGCGAAAGGCACGCTCTTCTTCCTCATATTCTTCTTGAGCGTTGTTAAATGCAGCCCGAAAAATTTCTTGGGCGTGCTTGGGTAAGTGCTCTTTGACTGAATCAGGTAAGTCTGTAATCTGCTGGTAAGGCATAAATTTAGTTTCCTTACTTGATATGACAAGATTTGTATTTAAATCAACTGTCGCACCTTATCTAAGAGAATTGTCAGTGCAATCTTCTCGCGGTTAGGTTCGCCTTTAGCTAGTGATTCGGCAAACTTGGTTGCTTAGTCTAGGGTGATTTTCGGAGGTAAAGGTGGTTCTAAGGCAATACGCTTGGGTTAAGCATTTTTTGTTCTCTCTGTTCCCTCTGCGCCTCTGCGGTTCGTTAAAAATTTGACTTTGATAAAGAGTTCTAGCCTTAACTGAACCGTATTGGATTCTAAGGGATCAACGATCGCCTCTACAATTACTGCCCCTAGTGTAGCAAGTGCCCGATCCAAAATTTCACCGCATTCAGCCGGATATTCAATCCTGGATAAAACGGATTTTGTCTTGAGGAAGGCGCAAAGTTTCTCCTTATATGGGGATTGGGTACTAAGTATTCAATACTGATAACAAGAATTCAGTCCCCAATCCTTAGTCTCCAATCCCTAGCCCCCAATCTCACGTCTGCACTTGGCTTTGAGGTGGAAAGCCATGTTGGATTCTGCCTTCATCAGCATCAAACTGCTTGGAGGTTTTGAAGAGTTCAAAACGCCCATCGGCAGCATATTGGACGCAACGATCGCGCAATGCTTGCATTTCTTTTGCCTGCATTGGTTGAAAGCCACGGGCGATCGCTAAATTTTGTCGCAGTACTTCTAGGGAATCAATACCACTGACAAGTGTAGCGATCGGTAAACTCATGGCATAGCGGATCGCCTCTTGGGGAGTCACGACGCCTTTTTTTACTGCATCAGCATTCCCACTGAGACTTTTCATGCCAATGGCAGCTATTCCCCGTTTGTTGAGTTCTGGTAACACCTGCCGCTCAAAACTGCGGAAGGTGGCATCAAAACAATTAAGCGGCATTTGCACTGTATCAAATGGGTAATTATAAGAGAGCATTTTTAGATGAATAGCGGGGTCTTTGTGACCCGTAAAGCCAACGAATCTGACTTTACCCTCTTTTTTCGCTTGATCCAGAGCTTCAATTGCCCCGTTGGCACGAAAAATCCTTTCTGGATCGTTGTCGTAGACAACTTCGTGGATTTGCCACAAGTCGAGATGGTCGGTTTTGAGACGACGCAGAGATTCTTCAAGTTGCTGCATTGCCACTTTGCGATCGCGTCCGTGGGTGCAAACCTTCGTCATCAAAAAAACCTTGTCTCGTCGCCCTTGCAATGCATCTCCCATCCACTCTTCACTCCGATGCTTGTTATACTCCCAAGCGTTATCCATGAAGGTGATGCCGTTGTCAATAGCTTCGTGGGCGATGCGAATTGCCTCTTCCTTGCTCTTTGCTTGCCCTAAAGTTGCACCTCCAAGTGCGATCGCTGATACTTTCACCCCTGTTTTTCCCAGCGGACGCAGAGGAATTTCACCACTGTTTGTGCTGTTCGTTGGAGTTGCCGATAACGCTGGAACCTCTGCCGCTTCTACTTCAGGATTGGCATTGAGGATGTGGTCAGCAAATATTGCCCCTGCACCTGCACCGATAAAGCCTATTCCTTTTAAAAAATGTCGCCGCTTTACCTCTAAAGGTAGATGCTTTTGGGCGGCTTCATCATTGTTTTGTCCTACCATTGATTTTTTTAATTAAAAATACTTCTTTTGCCAATTTTGCCCAACAATTACATATTTGAAAATAATTCGTAATTAGTAATTAAATTCTTAACTACAAATTACGAATTACGGAATAGTAATTAGTTAAAGGCGTGATGGTGCCAAAAAACTAATTGTTTGTGGCTTAAAACTCGATGCGCTATCCCAATAATTAACCTGGCTAATATTCACCTTAAGCAAAGCAATATCGGGTTCGTCCAGTCCTTTAGGAAACCAGGTTTGAAGTTCCGGCTTCCATAGCTCTCGCATCTTGTTGCGGTCTTTCACGAGTTGTGCATTACCTGAAATAGAAACATATCGCTGCTCTTCGGGTGACGAGAAACTAATATTTACTTGCTCATAGTGTTCAATCTCAGTCACCTTATGGGAATCAGCATAGGTAAAGAACCAGAGTGTGGATTCAGAGTTAATCTCACCACTTTTTGACATGGGATAACTATGCAAACTTCCATCATCATCGACTGTGGTAAACATCCCATAATCAATATTTTTGATTAGTTCATGCAGTTTTTGAATCTGTTGATCGCGGTCTGTAGAAGTTGCCATTGTTTGTACTCTTTTCTCTATTTGCTTTTCCGTGACTGTAATTTTTGATTACAACCAGGTTTAATGCTGGTAAAGTTATTTTTCAGTATTAACCTTTTTTGTTTAAATTGCGTGAGCCTACAGATGGAGTTATCCTAAAATTAGTTTTTTTAGTTATATCTATAGAGATATTGGCTGAGAGTGACTATTCTGTGCATACACAACTTTTAGGCATAGGAAGGTAAGCTGTCTGCTTATTTCTTTAGACATAAATTTTGCATTAACAGGGCTTATGCAACTGTCACAAGCAATGCCGCGGCTACACCTCGCCGCGCACCAAACAGCTAGGCGATAAACATCGCAACATCCGGGTGTTTTAGTTGCTGAACTAAATAATTTGATAGATTGTTTGACTAGTTTTATCAGCTAAATCTTTGAGCCTATCCTTGAATTACACCATGCTCGTTACCGCTATATTGGGGTTTACTTGGTTCTATTTCCATAGCGGATAGTTTATCAATTACTGTGTCATCAAAAACCAAGTAGGTGATATGATTTATTTCTATTAAATTTTTTACATTATCCCAAATAATCCGAAGTGCTAATTTTTTATTATTCAAATAACGGTTGATTCACTCGTGGCTGAGAAAATCACTTTAAGGATATTTAATATCATGTCCGGCTGATTAGTTATGATTCGGTGCATCTGTGCAAAAACTTGAAAATTCTTTCTCCCCCTGCTCTCTGCCCCCTGCCCCCTGCTTCCTTGCTGTCTTAATGATAAGTCTTTAACCGGACACGATTTAACTACTCGGAGAGTGACAAAGCAGGATTATTTCAGCCCATCAAACAACGAATGGGCAAACAAAGCGGCTTGAGTGCGATCGCGTAAACTCAACCGACTCAAAATATTGGTAACATAATTTTTAACAGTGTTTTCTGAAAGAAACAGCGATTCGGCAATTTCTCGGTTATTGGCTCCACGAGCAATTAACCGCAATACATCTAATTCTCTGGCTGTGAGTTGCGCCAATTCTGGAGGAGTTTGCACAGACGGGACAGGCGCGGCAATCGGCGTGAGTGCTTTCTCAAACAATCCCGGGCCGAGTAGAGTTTGTCCCTTGTATACGGATCGAATTGCCAACATTAGTTCATCTGGTTCGGTGTCCTTGAGCAAGTAGCCCTTTGCACCCAGCCGCATCGCCTGAAAAACATACTCATCATCATCGAAGGTGGTGAGGACGAGAACCTTAATGTCAGGATATTGTTGAGCGATCGCTTTTGTTGTGGCAACTCCATCCATTACGGGCATTCGGATATCCATTAGCACAATATCGGGTTTCAGCGCGGCAATCTGTTCGAGTGCCCGTTGCCCATTCTCCGCCTCACCAATTACCTGCATCTCTGCATTCGACTCAAGCATACTCTTAAGTCCCTGGCGAATAAGATGCTGATCGTCAACTAATAAAATCTGAATCATAAACTAGCTTTGATAGTGGCAAAGAAACAGAAATACAGCAACCTGTTCCTTGTTGACTGTGGAGATTTAACTGGCCGCCCAATGCAACCGTCCGTTCTCGCATCCCTTGTAACCCAAACCCAGTTGTATTTTGAGTTGGATTAAACCCTTTTCCATTATCTTCGATTGACAGATGAATCATCCCAGCGTGAGCCAGTAGTCCAACGGTAACACTCGTTGCCTGAGCATGTTTGCAAATATTTGTCAACGATTCTTGCACAATCCGGTAAAGGGCGGTGTTTACTTCTGTTGGCAAGGTGTGCGGGACATTAATTTTACAGGACGGTTGAATACCTGTGGTTTGCTGAAAATCTGTCAGCAGCTTTTCAATAGCTGATTTGAGAGATTGCCCTTGTAAAGGATTTGAACGTAACACCGAAAGCGATCGCCGAATTTCTAGCAGCGCCTCAGCCCCCAGTTCTTTTGCCTGTTTGAGAAATGTCAATGCTTTGTCATTATTTGATTGCCAGAACAACAGAGTATTATTAATCTGAATAGTTTGGGCGGCGAGAGTGTGTCCCAACCCATCATGAATTTCGCGGGCAATTCGGTTGCGTTCCTGCAAGGTTGCCTGATCTTCAATCCGTATCGCGTACTGGCACAGCTGTTGATTAGTAATTTCTAATTGCTGATGGGCAATTTCTAACTGCTCTCGACTTTGGCGTTCTGCAAGCAGGGCATTAATTAATAATAAAGCGAATACTAACGTTAAGCTAAACAATAATATATTACTTAATCGCCAATCCCAGGACATGGCGATCAGCTTCTCTCGCATAAAATTCTCAGGTTCAATCGATCTTAACAAAAGCAGTGTTGCATGAGAGAGCAGAGATAAACCCAAGACAACCAACTGTCCCGATCGCTTAAATATCAGACAACTCCGCATCACCAGTACCAGACACAGCAGCAAAACGGAGCGAGGAGATAAGCTATGTTGAGTCGCTGGTAGCCAAATTAAACCTAATTCCAGGGCTGTATAAAGTAATTTTGTTTCCAGCTTCACCATTGGTAGTCTCAAGCCCATCAAGCTGAAGATGGCGATCGCCAGAACTCGTAGCAGCAACGACCAAGACAAATCAAACGGCAGCAGCACTTCCATGAACGCTGCTGTGGCTAATAACAGCCACTCTAGGTAAAGCAACAGACGAAAAGATGGGTAGGTCAAGCTAACCATAGAACTGTTCCAAATCAATGGCCTTTCTAACAAAACCATAGGTATTTTCACAATTTTAGAGGTAAATAGGTGAAGAAGGCAGGATGCTAAGAGATTGGCGCTGTTGAGATGAAACTCTCTTTTCTATATAACGAATCTATCTCTACTATCGATAGAGCCGTTCTGACTAATTAATTATTTCTAAATTAGGAAAAAAGTCACAATAACTTGAGTACTTTTTTACTGGTGAGGTTAGGAATTCTAGCTCATGTGCAAACTCATTCCAACTTCTAAGATTAGCTGGTGTGAGTAAAGCAGCAACTTTTCAAACATCTTCAAAACAGTCATAAACCGAAATTGAGTCAGAACAGTCCTATTACACACAACAAAAACAAGAGAAGTAAATGATTAAAAAACAGATAATTTTACCAACCCTGCTACTTGCAACTATCTTGATTGGAGGAATGACAGGTTGCAGCAGTTCTAAATCTCCAGATGTGTCTCAAGGGGATGACTCCGGGACAAAAGTATCTGATACTTCTACGACAAACTCTCCGGCAGCGAATACGCCAGAACGCGCCCAGAAGCGCGAAGAAGTTCGCAAGCAAGTTGAGGCAGTTCTAACCCCAGATCAGGTAAAGGAATTGTCAACGAAATTACAACAAGGCGAAAAAATGCGTAAAGCGGTGTTGAGCCTGAATCTCACGGCTGAACAAAAGACTAAAATTCAGGATATTTTTAAGACTGCCTATCCCCACCGCAAAGGGAAATCTCAAGATAATTCTTAGTAGTTTTATCAAAACAGAATTCAGGGGTCAGTCCCCAGAATGGGCTACGCCCCGCTACGCTAACAGAAAAAATTATGTCCGTCTGGGGGTATTCAGCCCAAGGGCGATCGCATTCTGAATTCTGAATTATTCTTCAAGATTTAAAGTATGTTTAAACAAAAATCGCTCGTCAAGATAGAACTCGCCGTTATCGCAGCAATCCTTGTTGGAACTAGTCTCTACACTTCCAAAACTCTAGGTCAAAGCCAACCTAGCCCCCAAAAACTCGTGGATGAGGTGTGGCAAATCCTAGATAAAAATTATGTTGATGTCAGCTTTAACCATCAAGATTGGAAAGCAATTCGCCAGCAGTATCTTAGCCATTCCTATAGTTCCAAGAAACAGGCTTATGGAGCGATTCAAGAAATGGTAGCTAAATTAGGCGATCGCTACACAGAGTTTTTCGATCCACAGGAATTTAAAGCCCTAAGTAATGACCTTTCTGGCAACCTCAGTGGCGTAGGGCTGGAACTGGCAGAGAATGAAAAAACTAAAGCCTTAACCGTTGTCGCCCCGATTGAAGGAACGCCTGCTTTTAAAGCGGGTATTTTGCCGGACGATGTAATTGTCCAAATTAACGGTCAAAAAACTCAGGGGATGAAAATTAATGATGCCGTGAAGCGGATTCTCGGCCCTGTGGGAACCAAGGTAGTACTCACGATTCAACGGGGTACTCAGTCGCAAACTTTCAATCTTACCCGCGCAAATATTGCTATCCATCCTGTAACTTACAACACGCAAACAACAGCAGCGGGTAAGATTGGTTACATTCGTCTGCCAGAGTTTACGGAAAAGGCTCCCGCAGAGATGCATCGGGCAATTCAAGCATTAGAAAAACAACAGGTGCAGGGCTACGTTTTGGATCTGCGTTCCGATCCAGGTGGACTGCTGGATGCGAGTTTGCAAATTGCCAGTATGTGGTTGAAGCAAGGTGCGATCGTGTCTTTGGTAAATCGAGACCAAGTTAAGGATAGCTACAATGCTTCGGGACATCCTCTCACCAACAAACCTTTAGTGATACTAGTCGATAAGGGATCTGCCAGCGCCAGCGAAATTCTGTCGGGAGCACTGCAAGATAACAATCGCGCCAGGTTAATAGGCACTCGCACCTTCGGTAAAGGTTTAGTTCAATCCGTTGAGCCACTGGAAGATGGTTCGGCGCTGAAACTAACGATCGCCAAATACTACACACCCAAAGGTCGAGATATCAATCATGTCGGCATTGCACCAGATATTAATGTGGCATTAACCGAGGCACAACAGAAAGCATTAGTGCAAAACCGAACCTTGGGGACATTAGCCGATCCTCAATATGCTAGAGCCGTTGCTGACTTGAGCAAATTGATTCAGTCTGGGGACAATCATGTAAGTTTACAGCGTGAGAAGTAAGTCGGCGGAAATAATTATTGTTGGGATAAGGCGGGGGAAAAAGGAGTTTTAGTCCTGTTTAGCTTTCTTCACATAGTTTGGTTTTATTGTGCCAACTTGCTTATACGGATACTTCTGACAATATCTCCTATCGGCACTTTCAACCATGTCAAACCACAAAGCTCAACGACTTCAAATTTGTGAACCAGTCCCAGGTCTCAAAATCCTGGTTCAACTCAGTAACACTCCTTTAGTGCGGATACTCATAGCTACTATTACTCGCCATCAGCTTGCGATCGTCGGGCTTGTATTTGTTGCCACCTTAGTTTTTTCGATCCGGGAAAACGCCCCCTGGCTGACAGTACCGAAACAGGTAGCGATTGAATTCTTTTCTGCTGTATCCCAATCCCTAGCTGCTTTATTGGGGGTGTTAATTGTTTTCCTCACCTTTACTAGTCAGTTGATCGCTCAAAGGAGATATGAGGACTACTATACACTTCAGATTCAGATTGACCAACTGATTCGTCTAACGCAGTCTCTTCCCCCCGAACTCAGTAATTTTGATGAAACGCTGATAGCACTGATTAACTATTTAGTTCCTTTGCATTTAAAGGATTTCCCAATCTGGGAAACTAGCTCTCAGGCACTACCTTGGGACAAACTTTTAGATAATTTCAAGAATGAACATGAATTGATACAAATGCAGCAAAAATGCTCCTTAGCTACCCATCTGCACCAACAACAAATTCTACTGGTCATCAATAACATGGAAGAAATCTTGGAAAGATTTTCCCGGCTTTACAATCGCATTTTAGAGATGAGTCGTTTCATTCTTGCGATTGTCAAGTTGTCCTTTCTCCTGGGTGTTTCTCTCCTGTTTTTGCTGTTATTTGGCATTATCGATTTGCAAAGAAAGTTTCCCGATCTCAGCTTACCTGTAATTGTTTCTCTAGCAATTTGGGTGTTGATTGCTCTTTTGGAGCTAGTACTTGATACCTGGTTTTTTTATAAAAACCTTTATGGCTCGTCAAGTCACTATCTACGGTTTTTCCTTAATCCAAAATATCCTAATTAATAGGCAGAGGCTAACTCACCATGAGTAACTTAACATCATTCCCAGATACTAAAGCTATTAACACAAGCAAAGCTCCAACTGATACAGTCCGTGTTTATCTTCAAGAAATTGGCCGGATACCTCTGTTGACCCAAGAGCAAGAAATTTTGTTTGCTCAACAAGTTCAGCAGATGATGAAAATACTTGCTGAATCCGAAAAATTGACTGTTGAATTAAAGCGGACACCCACACTGTCAGAATGGGCTGACCAGATGCAGTTAAGCGAACAAGAACTACTTCAGCAGCTAAATCAAGGGAAAAAAGCCAAGCAGAAAATGATGGCATCTAATCTCAGGCTGGTGGTGTCAATTGCCAAGCAATATCAAAGACGTAACTTAGAGTTGATGGACTTAATTCAAGAAGGTACTTTGGGTTTGGAGAGAGGAATTGAGAAATTCAATCCGGCTCTAGGATACAGATTTTCAACCTACGTTTATTGGTGGATTCGTCAAGGAATTACCAGAGCGATCGCCCAACAAGGACGCGCAATTCGATTACCCAGTCACATCAATGAAAAGTTAAACAAAATTAAACGCGTTCAGCGAGAGTTATCTCAAAAATTAGGTCGCGTTCCCACTAGTACGGAAATTGCTAATGCACTTTCTTTAAAGCCTAGTCAGATTCGAGAATGTCTACTTTTAGCTCGTCAAACTCTCTCCCTCGATCTTCGGGTTGGGTCAGATAAAGAGGTAAAATTAGAAGATTTAATAGAAGATTATAGATATTCTCAAGATGGCTATACTAATGAACAATCTATCAATGACGAAGTTGAAAGCTTATTGTCAAGTTTGTCCAGACAACAACAAGAAATCTTAAATTTGCACTTTGGATTAACAGATGGACACGAATTTACCCTAGAAGAGATTGGTCAGCGAATAGGTATTAGTCGGGAACGAGTCAGACAGATAGAGAAACAAGCTCTACAAATTCTATATCGGCAGTTAAATAATTCGTAATTCGTAATTTTGTATAAATTCTTTCCCCACTGCCCCAGAGCCTCTTCTCCCTGCCTCTTCGTTTAACAATATTATTGGTTTGATTTAAACTTGAAAAAATAAGTAGATACATGATGAAACATAAAATTCTAGTTTGTAGTGAGCGATTCATCGCTCAAAATAATGACTATCAGGACTAAAGTCCTTACTACAAACTTTAATTTATTTACACATAGATATTTACACTAAAATCCATTGGAGGTTCTGATGAACCATGAAATTTCTAACGATTTGACTGAGAACAGTATAGAAGCGGAGCTACCGCGATCGCCAAAAAAGAAAAAGATTCGTTTGGTAATTTTGGGCGTGCTGTTGCTGGCTGGATTGGGTTTTTTTGGTATCCATGCAGGTGCAGCCAAGTCAGACAAAGCTGAAAAATCTGGCCGTAATCGGCAGCAAATGACACCTGTAACTGTGGCAATGGTGACGCAAAAAACGGTTCCGATACAACTACAGGCGATCGGTAACGTGCAAGCGGGGTCTACAGTATCGATTACACCCCAAGCTAGTGGGCGGATTGTTGGCGTTTATTTCAAGAAAGGTCAAGATGTAAAAAAGGGACAACTTTTGTTTACCCTAGATGACCGATCGCAAGCTGCTGCAATCCAGCAAGCTCAAGGAACTGTAGCAAAAGACCAAGCTTCGGTACAACAAGCTAGAGACGGATTAACTAGAGATTTGGGTCAGGTAGACCAAGCGAGAGCCACTTTAGTCAAAGACCAAGCCTTAGTGCGACAAGCCCAAGCGAATTTGGCCAAGGATCAAGCACAAGCAGAATTTGCTCAGGGACAGAGCGATCGCTATAGTGCATTGTATAAAAAGGGCGCAATTAGTTTAGATCAAGCACAGCAATACGTTTCTAATAGTAAATCGGCTACAGCAACCCTACAAGCAGATCGAGAAGCGATCGCTAATGCTGAAGCAGTTTTGAAAAGCGATCGCGTGGCGCTGACTAATGCTGGTGCAGTTGTCAAAGGGGATCAAGCTGCGATCGCTAATGCTCAGGCTGTTGTAACTTCCGACCAAGGAGCATTAGACAATACCAAAGTGCAATTATCTTACGCCAAAATTTATGCGCCGATTGATGGTCGCGCTGGCAATATTCTTGTGACTCAGGGGAATGTGGTACAAGCCAACAGCACGACTCCACTTGTTACCATCACCCAAATTCGCCCGATTCAAGTTGCTTTTTCCATTCCTGAAACAAATCTGCCCCAGGTACAAAAGTATATGCAGAATGGCAAGCTGAAGGTAGATGTAACGTTCCCCGATAATCCATCTCATCCGATTCCAGGTGCTTTAACATTTGTCAATAATACGGTCGATAACACCACGGGGACAATTCAACTGATTGGCGACTTTGACAACACTCAGGGACATTTGTTTCCCGGTCAATTTGTCAACGCAACCCTAACACTGACTGAAGAACCGAATGCAACGGTTCTTCCCTCCCAAGCCGTGCAGAATGGCCCTGATGGACAGTTTGTTTTTGTAGTTAAGCCAGACATGACGGTAGAAAATGTTCCAGTTACAGTTAGCAGCACCATTCAGGGGCTAGATGTAATTCAGAAAGGGCCGCAACCAGGCGATAAAATTGTCACTGATGGTCAAGCGAATCTTGTTTCGGGTAGCAAAATCCGCATTAAAAGAGGAAGGGGGGCAGGGGGCGGAGAGCAGGGGGGAGAAGCCCCGAAGTCCGCTGGAGGTGAATCATGAATCTTTCGGAACCATTTATTCGTCGTCCGATCATGACGACTTTGGTGATGGCGGCGATTTTGATTTTCGGTTTCATGAGTTATCGCTTGCTGCCAATTAGCGATTTACCAAGTGTGGATTATCCCACAATTCAGGTAAGTGCTTCCCGACCGGGAGCCAGCCCGGAAACGATGGCAGCATCAGTTGCCCGTCCTCTAGAGAAGCAATTTTCCAGTATTGCTGGACTCGATTCGCTTAACTCAACTAGCACTCTGGGACAGACTCAAATTACCCTGCAATTTAACCTGAGTCGCAACATTGATGACGCAGCGCAGGATGTGCAAGCAGCAATATCGGGAGCATCGGGGCAAATTGCAACTGATTTACCCAATCCTCCCACCTACAGCAAGGTTAATCCCGCAGACCAACCGATTCTTTATCTTTACCTCGATTCTCCCACTCTGCCGCTTTCCCAGGTAGATAATTATGCCGAGACTTATCTGGCGCAAAAGTTATCTACAATCAATGGGGTAGCACAGGTAGCTGTCTACGGTTCCCAAAAGTATGCGGCTCGAATTCAACTCGATCCGCAGCAATTGGCAGCGCGACAAATTGGGCTGGATCAGGTGGCGACGGCGATTCAACAAGGTAACGTCAATTTGCCTACCGGCAGTCTTTCGGGAAATCACAAGAATTTTACAGTTCAAACTAACGGACAACTTGAGGATGCGGCTGCTTATCGTCAGTTGATTGTCTCTTATAAAGATGGAATGCCCATCTATCTCAATCAACTGGGTCGGATTGTTGACAGTGTAGAAAATGACAAGGTAGCAAGCTGGTACAACAATACTCGCGCCATTATTCTCACCATTCAAAGACAGCCCGGAACCAATACGGTAGAAGTCGTAGACACGATTAAGAAATTGCTCCCGACTTTGCGAGAACAGATTCCGGCATCCGTGGAAATTGGTATTCTTTATGATGCGTCTCAGTCAATTCGAGATTCAGTAGATGATGTCAGATTTACCTTGATTTTGACGATCGCTCTAGTTATCTTAGTGATTTTCATCTTTTTGCGGAACCTCTCGGCGACGGTGATTCCCAGTTTGGCATTACCCGTTTCGCTGATTGGCACTTTTGCAGTGATGTATTTGCTGCACTACTCGCTAGATAATCTATCACTGATGGCGTTGACCCTTTCGGTGGGTTTCGTAGTGGATGATGCGATCGTCATGCTAGAAAATATCGTCCGTCACATGGAAATGGGGGAACGTCCGTTAGAAGCGGCGTTGAATGGGTCGAGAGAAATTGGCTTCACAATTCTGTCGATGACACTTTCCTTAGTTGCAGTGTTCATCCCCATGTTGTTCATGAGTGAAGTGCTAGGACGATTATTTCATGAATTTGCTGTGACGATCGCAGTGGCAATTCTCGTCTCTGGTTTTGTGTCTTTGACTCTGACTCCGATGTTGTGCAGCCGTTTTCTGCGTCCTGTGGATCATGCTAATCAAAGTCGGTTATACCAAGCTTCCGAATATGTATTCGATCGCTTCCTCGGTTTGTACGATTGGAGTCTCAAAAAAGTCTTAAAATATCACCGCACCACAATGATTTTATCTGCCTTTCTATTGGCGGTGACAGTTGGGTTGTTGGTGATAGTTCCCAAGGGCTTTATTCCTAGCGAAGATACCGGACAAATTACAGGTATTACCCAAGCCGCCGAAGATGCATCCTTCGATAATCTTGTCCAGCATCAGCAGACAGTTGCTAACCTGATCCGCCAAGATCCAAATGTAGATGCAGTCAACTCCAATATTGGGGCAGGAGCTAGTGCTAGTGGCGGAGGAGCAGCAGTTGCAGCCAATTATGGGAGTTTGTTTATTCGGTTAAAACCGCGATCGCAGCGCCAACTAGGGGCTGACGAAATCGTGCAAAATTTGCGAACCAAACTCGCCACTGTTCCAGGCATCCAAGTATTCTTACAAAATCCCCCAGCGATACCCATTGGCGCTCAACAAAGCACAGGACTTTATCAGGTAGCACTTCAGAGTTCTGATGTCAAACCCTTACAGGAATATGTTCCCCAACTTGTTCTCAAGATGAAGAACTTGCCAGAACTCCAGGATGTCAACAGCGATTTACAATTTGCTTCCCAGATTCAAATTGACATTGACCGCGATAAAGCCTCAACTTATGGGATTACCGCCGAGCAAATCGAAAATACCCTCAGAAGTGCTTACGGTTCCTATCAAGTGTCAACCATCTATGCAGCGACCAATGAGTATCAGGTGATTTTGGAATTAGCACCGCAATATCAGCAAGATATCAATGCTCTGTTGACCTTATACATTAACTCCAGCACAGGAGTGGCAGTTCCTCTGAAGACATTCGCCAAACTATCTCAGGGAGTCAGCCCGTTAATGGTCAATCATAATGGTCGGATGAACGCCGCCACCATTTCCTTTAACCTCTCCCCCGATGCGTCCTTGGGAAATGCCAACCAAAAAATTGAAGAACTGATTAATCAGGTGATTCCTAAGAGCATTAGCACAAGCTTTCAGGGTGCAAGCCAGGTATTTCAAAGTTCACTGCCGAGTTTGGGTTTATTGTTAGCGATCGCTATCTTAGTAATTTATCTAATCCTGGGTATTCTCTATGAGGATTTCATTCACCCAATTACGATTCTTTCTGGTTTGCCATCAGCAGGTTTTGGGGCATTGTTAACGCTGATAATATTCCATGTCGAACTGAATGTTTACTCCTTCATCGGCATAATTCTCTTAGTGGGCATTGTGAAGAAAAACGGGATTATGATGGTAGATTTTGCAATTGTTGCCCAGCGAGAAGAAGGGAAAAAACCGTCTGAGGCAATCTATCAAGCCTGCTTAGTGCGCTTCCGTCCGATTATGATGACGACGATGGCAGCATTAATGGGAACCTTGCCCATAGCGATCGGATTTGGGGCTGGTTCAGAATCCCGCCGTCCTCTAGGGATTGCAGTTGTGGGCGGGCTGGTGTTTTCTCAGATATTGACGCTGTATTTAACGCCCGTCTTCTATATATATATGGAATCGTGGCGGAAGAAGCTCAGTCAAGTTAAGTTCCAGCGGGTATTTTCATTTTCAGATGAGCGATCGTGATGTTTAATCAATTTTTAAACGAACCGCAAAGGACGCAAAGGACACAAAGGAAGAGATAGATAAGTTCAAGAAGCAGTGCAGGAGTCGTTAGAGATGCTTATAAATCAATACAGTTCAGATAGAGCAACAAAACACTTGTAGAGACGGCGATTTATCGCGTCTTGAAAACCCAAAATTGTTGCCAGTAGCCATTAACCCAAGCGTATTGGTTTATAAATCACAGATAGAACTGTTGCACTCATCACACATTTATTAAACTCACATTTCGACGCATTTCAGTTAAGTATTTCTTCCTTTGCGCTCTTTGCGTCCTTTGCGGTTCGTTTAAAAAATTGACTTTGACAAAGAGTTAAGCCTTAACTCAATAACAAAACCCATGAACCTTTCAGAACTCTTCATCCGTCGTCCAGTCATGACCACCTTGGTGATGATGGGTATCCTCATCTTCGGTCTGATGAGTTATCTACTATTACCCATCAGCGCCCTACCCAACGTTGAATATCCTTTTATTTCTGTCTCCGCTAGTCTCCCTGGTGCCACCCCAGAAACAATGGCCTCTTCAGTCGCCGCACCCCTAGAAAGACAGTTTACCGAAATTGCCGGACTAAATTCATTCAATTCCACCAGTTCCACAGGCAGCACCAACATTTCCCTACAATTTGACTTTAGCCGCCGAGTGGAAGATGCCGCAAAAGATGTACAGGCGGCGATCTCAGCAGCAGCCGGACAACTGCCAGCCGGAATGCCTCACCCCCCCACCTACCGCAAAGTTAACCCGTCTGTCTCACCGATACTCTTCCTCTATATGTATTCTGAGACACAGCCAATCTCGACAGTAGATGAATACGCAGAGGTAACAGTTGGTCAACCAATCTCGATGATTGATGGTGTTGCTCAGGTACAGGTTTTTGGTCAACAGCAATATGCAGTTCGCGTCCAGCTTGATCCGCGAGAGTTAGCATCGCGGGGAATTGGTCTAAATCAGGTAAAAACTGCAATTCAACAGGGAAATGTCAACTTACCAATCGGCAGTCTCTCTGGCAGTTATAAAAGTTATACGATTCAGGCGAACGGTCAACTCACCGATGCTGCCAGCTATCGCCAGCTAATTGTAACTTACAAAAATGGTGCGCCCGTGCGACTCCAGGATTTGGGACAAGTGATTGACAGCGAACAAAACGTCAAAGTCTCAAATTTGTATAGCGATCGCAAAGTAACAAATCGCCATTCTGTTGTTCTCGCTGTGCAGCCGCAACCGGGAGCCAACACGGTAAATATCGTTGATTCCATCCAGAAACTTTTACCTACACTCCGCGAACAAGTTCCCAAATCCATTGAAATGGGGATTATGTACGATCGCTCTCAAACCATCCGAGCCTCTGTCAATGATGTGAAATTTACCTTGGTTCTCTCGGTTTGTCTAGTTGTCTTGGTGATTTTCTTATTTTTACGTGACATAACAGCTACCCTAATTCCCAGTTTGGCGTTACCTGTAGCGATTATTGGCACTTTTGCTGTAATGTATCTGTCGGGTTTCTCCCTAGACAACCTTTCACTCATGGCGTTGACCCTCTCCGTGGGCTTTGTTGTGGATGATGCGATCGTTGTGTTAGAAAATATCGTCCGTCATCGGGAAATGGGCGAATCTCCCCTAAATGCGGCATTGAAGGGATCGAGGGAAATCAGCTTCACCATTTTGTCAATGACCCTCTCCTTGGTGGCGGTGTTCATTCCCATTATGTTCATGAGTGGAATAATCGGTAAATTATTTCATGAATTTGCCGTGACGATCGCAGTGGCAATTTTGGTTTCGGGTTTTGTTTCCCTCAGTCTGACCCCAATGTTGTGCAGTCGCTTTCTGGGTTCACATCAGCAAAGACCAAATCTGCTATATCGAGTTTTAGAACGGGCATTTGATTTATTACTACGTGGATATGATTGGACTCTTAAACCCGTTTTAAAATACCGCCTGATGACACTTATTGGTTCTGGCATTCTGCTGGTAATGACCGTCTATCTGTTCATCATCGTTCCCAAAGGTTTTATACCTACCGAAGACACCGGACAACTGATGGCGAACACCAAAGGAGCGCAAGATATTTCTTTTGATGATATGCGCCTTCACCAGCAAAAGGTTGTTGACATTATTCGTCAAGACCCCAATATTGAAGCAGTTGACTCGATTGTGGGTGCAAGTGGGCCGAATGCATCAGTCAACTCTGGGCGAATTACGATTCGGCTTAAGCCACGTTCTGAACGTAAACTGAGTGCTGACGAAATCATTCAAGAGTTAACCCCCAAGTTGAGACGTGTAGTTGGGGTTAAGACATTCCTCCGTTCTCCGCCAGCTATTCCCATCGGTGGACAACAAACTAATTCTACTTATCAGTTCACGTTGCAGAGTTTAAATCTGCAAGACTTGCGCCAATACGTTCCTAAACTTGTAGATAAAGTCAAAACCCTACCAGGACTCCAGAACGTTGACACCGATTTACAACTCAGCACTCCCCAAATCCAAGTCCAAATTGACCACAACAAAGCCGCAACCCTTGGGATTACTGCACAACAGGTTGAACAAACCCTCAGCGCTGCTTATGGTTCCAGCCAGGTGTCAACTATTTATACTCCAAATGACCAATTTTATGTCATCTTAGAAGTGAAACCGGAGTTTCAACGAGATCCTAGCGCCCTATCGCTACTATATGTGCAATCAAGTACTGGGAAATTGGTTCCGCTAAGTGCGATCGCTAATATCACTCAAAATGTCGGCCCGCTCACGGTTACTCATGTTGCTCAACTCCCCTCTGCAACTATCTCTTTTGACACGCTTCCAGGAACGTCTCTAAGTCAGGCTACAGATGCTATCAAGCAAGCAGCCAGTGAGGTACTACCCTCAACAATTACCACCAGCTTTCAGGGTTCAGCCCAAACTTTCCAACAGTCCTTCAACGATTTAGGCGTATTGTTGTTGGTGTCTATTTTAGTCATCTATCTAATTCTCGGTATCCTCTATGAGGATTTCATTCACCCAATCACCATTCTTTCTGGTTTGCCTTCGGCGGGTTTTGGTGCGTTACTGACGCTGCTGATTTTCCAGGTTGATTTAAATCTTTACTCTTTCATCGGCATAATTCTCTTGGTGGGCATCGTCAAGAAAAACGGGATTATGCTGGTGGACTTTGCAATTGAAGCGCAACGAAAGGAAGGGAAGAATTCCTTTGATGCCATCTATACCGCTTGCTTGATTCGCTTCCGCCCGATTATGATGACGACGATGGCAGCTTTAATTGGCACACTCCCCATTGCTCTGGGGACAGGAGTAGGTTCAGAAGCGCGTCGTCCTTTGGGGATTGCGATCGTTGGTGGATTGGTGTTCTCTCAGATATTGACTCTCTATCTGACTCCAGTATTTTTCATTTACATGGAGGCATGGCGGAAAAAGCTTGGTAAACCTAAGTTTTACCACTTTTTATTCAAAAGCTAGCAAGGGAATCGCAGGCGGTTATTAGCAAATGATTCCCAAGTCATTAAGCCTAAGGCTTCAAACACAGATTCAACAATTTTGAGGTCTGGATTTACAACGGTTGAGGCTGACGAGTTTTAGATAACGGTGTTTGTATTGCGGACACATCAAAATTACCATTAAACAACGTGGAAATGGCAAAGTCACCGACCGAATTAGTCGGTCGCAGCTTCAACCTGTGTTGTACACAACATGGGCTATTTTTGTCTGCTTGCCTTTTAATATTTCCTGAACCTCTTTTGATTCTTGTTCCCGTTGCTTTTGATATTCACTGTAAAATGAATACAGAATTTCTTGGTCTTGAGATGCTCTAGTATTCCAATCATCATCACCATATTGCCCCCATTGAGGAATTAGGGGACCACCAAGCACCATTACATAAACAATTCCTGTTGAGTTCAATTGCTCTCTATACCAACGTTCACTTTTGTGAAATGGGATATAGAAACCTACATCAAGCAATGAATCTTCAATTTGATTGCGGTAATCTCCTTGAACATTTTGAGTATCGAAGATAGCATAACCACCTGTTTTAAGAGCCTTATAAAAAGTAGTTGCAGCTTGCTTCATACTGGTTGTGGGAAGACCTTGATAAGCTTTAATATTGAGTATTACATCAAAGTCGTATTCATCCAATGGCTCACGAAAGTCATGAACTAGAAAACGCAGATCGGTTGCTTGGGTCTGTTCCATTTTCAGGTCAGTATTCATTTCTTCAACATTGGAAACTAAAGATGTTATCCCCTGCTGATTCACCTGCCGCAAAAAATCGATCGCCACAACAGAGACATCACTAGCAAGCACATTACAACCTGCATAGGCATAAAAAATAGGTGCAAAACTGATTCCACAACCTGCAAACCAAACCTTGCGTTGTGATTGATTCCTCACGAAGTCTATAAATCTCAATTCAGGTTCATTGCGCCAGGGTGACCAAACTTCAGCCTGGGGGAGCGCATCTGATTGATTAGCCCAATACTCATTCCATTGATCGTGGTTATCCCAATTCTCTGGAGGTTTACAGTGGCGAGGATCGAATTTCATTTTTCAGGTCAAGTGTAACGATTCGTCTGTTAATATGTTTCCCGAAAATTATCTGACTCTATCGCTTATAGTTAATCTGGCGCTAAACGCCTTAGAGTAGAAGCTTTTTACTCCATGTTGCTTAACCATGAAAAAATGACATTAAAACTTCTCTTTTATAAATAAGTTCTAAGTCATAACTGTAGACAAAAATTTACACTTTCTTTGAAGATTTAAGAACTCGTTGCGAATCATGCGGCAAGGTCGAGTGGTAGTAAGTCCTGGCATATTTACTCTGTTGGCTCTAATACAAGTAAAACCCAACATCATCTTACTGAACGCTGGGTTTCATTGGATTGAACTAGCCTAATTATTTGGTGGTATTTGTTCAGGTGGTGCTTCCGCCGGGGGAGCGAGTACCGCATCCGGCGCAATTTCTTCTACGGGAATCGGTTGCTTCTCCTCAATTTCAAAATCTGGCTGCGCTGCTTCCACCAATTCAGGAGATGGGGGATGTGGTGGAATCGCTTCCGGTACACTCTCGGTTTTAGCTTCGGTGTCAGTAGTAACTGTCTCCTCTGCTGGTTTTTCTGGTGTGGCAGTAGTTTTGTCGATAATCTCAACAGTAGGTTTCTCTGCCAGAACAGAGGTAATGTCTTCAGGTTTGGGGGTTGTGGGTGTTTTTTTACTCACAGTCTGTTGCACCTTGCCTTTCACGCCACTAAAGGTGCTACCAAGACCTTTTTGCAACTGGCCCAACCGTTCCTGAAGGGAGAACTTATTTACCTGTTCTTGAATGCCAGTTTTCACTGTCTCAGGACTGGGTACTTGGGTTTGTTGTGTCTGCGGGGTCAATTGCCGACGTAATGATAGAGTTTGCCAGCCAAACCAGACCAAAAGAGCCACACTAGCCACATGACCCAGCAACAAACCCCCAGTAATGCGTGGTGCAAACACCCATAAGACTAAGGCATAGAACAGCCCTACACCACTCCAGATAAAGTCATTCTTGCGGTGGATTTCTGGAAAAAAGAAAGCTGCTATATAAATGGCTAAACTACCAAAACCGACCACCAAAGCTAGGACAAATGCCAGCATTATTTGGTTACTCCTTTCACTATTGGGGATTAGGGATTGGGTATTGGGTATTGGGTACTAGGAAAGAATTTCTCAGTCCCCAGTCCCTAATCGCCAGTCCCCAATCCCTTAATTAACAATTTTGCAAGTCAATTGTTGATTTAGATACAAATTAAAATTAATTATCCCTGTTACTTGTGGATTTTTGTCATTTATATCAAGTCTTAAGGTCTTCTTTAGGGGAGAAGGGAAAATATCGGACTACCCTTATAGGTAAAGGATCTGCAAGAGTTAGCCAGAAATTTTTTATGACACTACAAAGCTTTGGTGTGATTGGATTAGCCGTTATGGGTGAGAACATCGCTCTAAACGTGGAGCGCAATGGCTTCCCAATTGCAGTTTACAACCGCTCCCGCGAAAAAACGGATGCGTTTATGGCGCAGCGTGCTACAGGAAGGAACGTCAAAGCCGCCTTTACTCTAGAAGAATTCGTTGCCTTATTGGAACGTCCCCGCAAAATTCTAGTAATGGTGCAAGCTGGTAAGCCAGTAGATGCGGTGATTGCTCAACTCAAACCCTTGTTAGAGGAAGGCGATATCATTATCGACGGTGGCAACTCTTGGTTTGAAGATACGGAACGACGCACTCAGGAATTAGAACCCGCAGGGCTTCGGTATCTTGGTATGGGTGTCAGTGGCGGTGAAGAAGGGGCACTGAATGGCCCATCTCTGATGCCTGGAGGTACAACAAGCTCTTACGAGTTCCTATCACCAATTTTCAACAAAATTGCTGCCCAAGTCGATGATGGCCCTTGTGTAACCTACATTGGCCCTGGTGGTTCTGGCCACTATGTCAAAATGGTACACAACGGCATTGAGTATGGCGATATGCAGTTAATTGCTGAAGCCTACGACTTGCTGAAAAATGTTGCTGGATTAGACCATAATCAGCTACATGAGGTGTTTGCTGAATGGAACACCACCGATGAACTCGATTCATTTTTGATTGAGATTACGAAGAATATCTTCCCATATCTTGACCCAGAAACAAATAAACCCCTGGTGGATTTGATTGTTGATGCAGCCGGTCAAAAGGGAACTGGACGCTGGACTGTGCAAACTGCCTTGGAATTGGGAGTTGCTATTCCTACAATTACAGCAGCAGTTAATGCCCGGATTATATCTTCGATTAAAGAGGAGCGGGTTGCAGCATCTAAAGTCCTTACAGGCCCCAGTGGCAAGTATGACGGGCAAACCAAGGACTTTATCAACAAAGTACGCGATGCTCTCTATTGCTCAAAAATCTGTTCTTATGCTCAAGGGATGGCGTTGCTATCCACAGCTTCAAAAACATATAACTGGAATTTGGATCTGGGCGAAATGGCGCGGATTTGGAAAGGTGGTTGTATTATTCGCGCTCGCTTTTTGAATAAGATTAAGAAGGCTTTTAGCGAAAATCCAGCTTTGCCTAACTTGCTGTTAGCTCCCGAATTTAAGCAGACAATTCTCGACAGACAGACTGCTTGGCGGGAAGTGATTGCCACAGCTGCAACAGTAGGAATTCCAGTACCGGCATTTAGCGCCTCCTTGGATTATTTTGACAGCTATCGCCGCGATCGCTTGCCTCAAAACCTGACTCAAGCACAACGCGATTACTTCGGCGCACATACCTACCTGCGTCTTGATAAGCCCGGAAGTTTCCACACTGAATGGGTACCCATTGCTGAAGCTAAGAAGTAAATTTTCACACATCGACATCAGGATATTGTGAAAACTTAAAAAGTTTCAGAATACAGTTTTAAGGGTGGCTCTGAGTTTCAGGGTCACTTTCTTTTTAGGGAACCGCATACTCCTACGGACAGAAGATAGACGTTACTAAAAATATCAATATGCACATGGTAAATTCAAGCTTCTTTTTGAGAGGAACCTGAGTTCGATGTAAGGACAAAATGATTTTAAGGGTTATTATTACCAAGATATTTGGCTTTTAATTCTTCTAATTCTTCATCTATTTTGCTTTTACTAGTAGGCTGCGATGTGGGGTTTTGTGGCTGTATTTTATTTGGTTGAGGTTTGTTGTTACCCATAAATTGGGTTTTCATTTCTTCTAATTCCCGATCGAGTTGACTGGGAGATTTAGATACAAAAGCGGCTGGAGAATTTGATGGGGCTTGAGGGATAGGTTTTGGCGCAATCGCTGGCGTAGCTGCTACTTGCGACTGTTGATTTAAGTCTTTGAGAACTTCATCTACTGTTTGATAACGCCGAATTGGAATACTTTCTAGCATCTTGTTAAGAATGCGACTCAACTGATTACTAAC
Source organism: Nostoc sp. (assembly GCF_036917095.1). Lineage (GTDB taxonomy): Bacteria > Cyanobacteriota > Cyanobacteriia > Cyanobacteriales > Nostocaceae > Nostoc. The sequence continues at coordinate 307,800 of NZ_JBALFH010000020.1, read as the reverse complement.
AGGAGTTTTCAAGTATTGCTCCCAAACCCAAGTATCGTTGTGGATATCATAGGAATCGAAGGGCGATCGCCCAGTTAATAAATTAATACAAGTAGCACCCAAACTATAAATATCGCTGGAAAAAACAGCCCTACCTCTCATTTGCTCTGGGGCAACATATTCTGGACTACCAATACTTGTACCAGTTTGATTTAAGGCAGTACCAGTGGCAGATTTGGCAGCCCCAAAATCTACTAATACTAGTTTGCGATCGCTCTCGCGTAAAATAATATTTTCTGGCTTAATATCGCGGTGAATTACGTGTCTAGCGTGACAAAATTGCAATACTGACAATAAATCATTTAATAGTTGCCGGATTTGCGTTTCACTAAAAGCACCTCTATGTGCTAATTCCTGGGCTAAGTTTTGCCCGTCGATAAATTCTTGTACAAGATACTGCCGATCTTCTTGGGTAAAATATGCCAGTAGTTCGGGAATTTGGGGATGTTTGCCCAATTCATCTAACCGCACCGCTTCTTGGTTAAATAACTCCACGGCTTTGGCAAGAGTGTTAGTGCCTTGGGCTTGGGGATAAAATTGCTTAATTACGCAGCGTGGTTTTGAGGGTTTATCCTCATCCACAGATAAGAAGGTTTTGCCAAAACCACCTTGTCCGATTTGTTTGATAGCACGATAACGTTCTTTGAGAAGTAACTTGGAACCGCAAGTCCGGCAAAACTTGACATCATGAGGATTTTCAGGCTTGGGACAATGGGGATTAAGGCAGTAGCTCATACAGGCGATCGCTCTTATATGTTCTTATTTTCTCCTGTCCCAGGCAAAAGGGTGTAATTAACAGATTTCGGATTTGGAACGATGAACCAAAAAAATCTAAAATCATCAAGAGCGTAGGCGCAGTCCGTCGTAGACATCGCATTGAGCTAAACTATGAGCGATGTCTACGACGGGCGTAGCTGCGGTACTGCTAGCTAACTACCCCATACCTTCCATAACTGGATGGAAGAAGAAGGCAAACCCCAATACTGTATAAGCAGCTAATAATAAAGTGCCTTCCAGCCAATTGGACTTGCCATCAGAACTAATACTGTTTGCAATCAAAACTGACACAACCACAGCGACTAATTCAAAGGGTTTGAAATCCAAATCCATTGGTTTACCTAATACCCGCCCTGCTATTACCAACACAGGCGCGACAAATAAGGCTATCTGCATACTCGATCCCACAGCTACCGAAAGGGAAAGATCCATCTTATTTTTCATTGCCACGGTTACTGCTGTGGCGTGTTCAGCCGCATTACCGACGATGGGAACCAATATCACCCCTGTAAACAGCGCTGTCAAACCTAGTTGAGATGTGGCCACTTCCAGAGAATCGACCAACATTTCTGACTCAATTGCCACTAGCAAGGTACATACTAACAGTACGATAACCCACAACATCATATTTGGTTTTGCGTGAGGGGCTTCCTCTTCTTCTGTCTCTGCTACACCCACATCATAAAGATAGGAGTGGGTTTTCATTGAAAATAGCAGCGTTAGGGCATAAACCAGGATTAATACGACGGCAACAGCAATAGAAAGATTTTGCAGTGTTTCTTCGTTAATTCCTTGAGAGGTATAATTCATCGCCGTTGGCATCAAAATGGCAATCACCGCCAAATTCATCGAAGCAGCATTCACCCGCGCCACAATTGGCTGAAATGTCTGTTCTTTGTAGCGCAGTCCTCCCAAAAGCATGGAAAAACCCATCACCAGTAGTAAGTTGCTAATAATCGATCCCGTGATACTGGCTTTGACTACATCTATTAACCCAGCGTTAAGCGCCACTAGGGCGATGATTAGTTCTGTAGCATTACCAAAGGTGGCATTTAACAAGCCCCCCAGTGATGGCCCAACTACAACAGCAATTTCTTCTGTGGCTGTACCCATCCAAGCTGCTAGGGGCAGAATTGCTAATCCAGCTGTAATGAAAACTGTCAATTCTCCCCACTCCAGAAAGTGGGCTGCTAGAGAAACCGGGATAAACAGTAGTAAAGCGAAAAGAATAATGTTTTTGGTTGACATTTGTTGTCTTAAGTTGAGGGTATCATTCACAGCGAGCAATCCTAAGTTTTAAATTTGGAGTGTTGAATTAATAATCACTTTCATTCAGCACTCCCATAGGATACTCTCAACCGCCTGTAGACCAATTCAGAAATTGTACTGTTTTACGTTCAACGCTGCGGATATTGTGTAAAGCAAAATTGCGATATAATGAGTTCTTGTAATCTTTTGTTGCAAAAGTATGAATTTGAGCCAAAATATTACATCAGAAATGGGGTTTAATGTATTAAAAGACAATTAAATTTTTGATTGGCGCTTAAGAAGAGAAAACCCCTAACTAAGGCTTTGTTCAATGGCTAATTACTTTAAGCCTTCAGGGAAAGGGCTGTGCGATAACGCAGATTTCCCACTACAATAAAACAGCTTTGTCAAAATTTAGTTGGATTCCATAGTTGTTGTTTATACCGGATTTCGTGTGAGAACCATTGGAGAAAGGTTTACGCACAACATTATCGGTGCAACTGCAAGTTTTTTGTTTTGGATTAAATATACATGACTTCTGCTGCTGAAATGCCAGCTAGCTCTGGCTCAACGTTAACATTACATTCAGATCCCAAAAACGCTCACGAAACCGATCCCCTGAGAAAGGCTAATGGTGTTTATGTGACGGTGCATGGTCATTTTTACCAACCGCCGAGGGAAAACCCTTATCTGGACGCAATTGAACGCCAACCGAGTGCTGCACCTTTCCATGACTGGAATGAGCGGATTCATTGGGAATGCTATCGGCCAAATGCCTTTGCCAGAGTCTTAAATGACCAAGGCGAAGTGGTGGGGATCGTCAATAATTATGAGTATTTCAGTTTTAATATCGGGCCAACGCTGATGTCGTGGCTAGAACGCTACGATGTGGAGGTTTATCAGCGCATTTTAGAGGCGGATGCCAAGAGTAGCCAACGCTTGCACGGTCACGGCAATGCGATCGCGCAAGTATACAATCACATCATCATGCCTCTGGCGAATGAACGCGACAAATATACCCAAATTCGCTGGGGTAAAGAAGACTTCCGCTCTCGCTTTGGCCGCGATCCCGAAGGCATGTGGTTAGCAGAAACGGCTGTAGACTACGCCACCCTAGAAGCTCTTGTTGCTGAGGGTATTCGCTTCATTGTCCTGGCACCGTCTCAAGCACTGCGTTGCCGTCCCCTCCCTACTCCAGATCGTTCCGATCCTGAATGGATCGAAGTCGGTGGTAGTCAGATTGATTCCACCCGTCCTTATCGTTGTTATTTGAAGCCCACACTAGATACTTCATCTTCACCTCTGAGTGCGATCGCTACTAGTCCCAACGATGGTAGTAAAGAAGAATTACCCTACATCGATATCTTCTTTTACGATGGCCCGATATCGCGGGATATGGGTTTTAGTGATGTCGTTTATAATTCCAGTCACTTTGCCGGACGTATTGGTTCGGCGGTGCGTGGGGATCATCGTCCAGCACAGTTAATCTCGGTGGCGACGGATGGGGAAACCTTCGGACACCACAAAAAGGGAACTGAGAAAACTTTAGCCTATGCCTTTACCAAAGAGTTTCCTCAACAGGGTTGGACGGTAACAAACTTTGCTCACTACCTCAGCTTAAATTCTCCCAGTTGGGAAGTGGAATTAAAGTCAGTCACAGCCTGGAGTTGCGCCCACGGTGTCGGCAGATGGGAGGATGACTGTGGTTGCGGTGGGGAAGGTGGTGTTTGGCATCAAAAATGGCGTCGTCCCTTGCGGGATGCCCTCAATTGGCTGCGGGATCAGCTAACTGAGGTGTATGCAGAACATGGTAGACAGTTATTTCGCGATCCCTGGCTAGCGCGAGATGAATATATCCAAGTAATGCGCGATCGCTCTGCTACCAATGTCAACCGCTTCCTCGCCCGTCATCAAACCCACAAACTAACCGCAGCCGAACAAGTAGACGCTTTGCGCTTGTTAGAAATGCAGCGTCACGCTTTGTTGATGTTCACTAGTTGCGGTTGGTTTTTTGAAGAAATTTCCCGTCCAGAGGGAACGCAAATTCTGCGCTACGCCGCCCGTGCTTTGGAATTGGCAGGGGATGTGGCTGGCGTGCAGTTGGAAAAAGGCTTCGTCAAACGTCTTGGTTTAGCCCCCAGTAATGTGGATCAGTTCAAACACGGTGCGGAAATTTATCGGCAACTCGTGTTAACTGCCCAACTTGGCTTTAAGCAAGTAGCAGCCCATTACGCCATTACTTCCCTATTTACCAGCCAGAAACCAGCTGAGGCGCACAATTCCCTACCGAGAAAAGATGCTGCTGACAAACAGTCTCAGCGTTACCACAAAAAGGTTTATTGCTACGCAGCCAATGAGCTAGATTACCAACTGCAACGGATGGGATCGCTAAGTCTGGCTGTGGGAAATTTAAAGCTAGTATCAGAGATTACTTGGGAAAGCGAGCATTTGGTATTTGCGGTTCTGCATTTGGGAGGCTGGGATTTCCACTGCTGCATTCAGCAATTTACTGGACGGCGTAACTACAGCCAATTAAAAGAAAAGCTGTTTGGGGCGCTAAAACAAGCTAGTGCGGCTCATACTATCTTGGCGATGACACAGCTATTTGGAGAAGAAGCTTTCAACTTACAGAATCTATTTGCTGAAGAACGTCATCGGATTATGGGGCTGCTGAGTCAGGAAACACTGACACGTTTGGGACAGCTGTATACCCAAGCCTACCGTGATAATTATGGTGTGCTGATGGCGTTTCATCGAGATGAAATAGCAGTACCGCAAGAATTGCAGGTTGCAGCAGATATTGCTTTAGGGCATCGTTGTCTGATGACATTACGATCGCTTGAGCAAGAGATTGCCGATCCCCAAAAGAGTTGGAACCACATCTTAGAATTGGAGGCGATCGCTACTGAAGCAAAACATCTGCGTTGTCGGCTGAATATTCCCGACGGGAAGCAAATGTTAGAACAGTTAATTGCGCGATCGCTCTGGCAATTATTGCACGATGCCAATGGTAGTTTTAATGCAGATATCAAGCTATTGGAACGATTGATTGATGTCGGGGATCAACTAAATATTAATGTTTCCCTACAGCGATCGCAGGAACTATACTTTAGTTGTCTGCACAGTCAGATAGCGCCGGTGTGTATTACTAGCGTTGGAAATGAAGGAGATAATCAGTGTCTTCAGTTGCTCAAGTTGGGCAAAAAGTTAGCCGTTGATGTCAGTGCGATCTCCAATCAGTTGGGATAGATGTAGAGGCGGACAGCCGTGTATTGGTGTCAACTTCAGCCATAATAAACAGTTTGTAGTGGGGACTTCAGTCCCCAAAGCTAGGACTAAAGTCCTTACTACGAACGAACGTTTTTTATTCAGCTTGATTTACCGGACGGGATACTATATCATCCATGTCCGGTAAATTTTGATATGTCATTCAACCTTGGGATTGCTTTTCTACGAGACGCCCCGCGAACGTTTCGCTCGCAATTGATTTGTGTTTAACAAGAAATGATATTACTTAACGTGAGAGCGATCGCAATGGTAGGGATAAAGCCACTCACACCTGAAGAGTCCGTGGGTATGTTTTTCAAAAAAGGTTCCTGCGTGGCGGCTACGTGATATATCGATCCCAGCTTTAGTTTTAACCTCATATAGCCAGGGAAAGGCTATTACTAAAACAGTCATGAAGGTGAAGAGGTAAAGAATTGTAGTTTTAATATTGGGGAATCTTCGGGAATTGCTATTGTGATTTTGAGGCATAGAAATTAGAAACGAATAGCCCACACCATTCTAGCCTAAAGGTAAAAATACCGCCGGAAGCGGGGATCGATAATTGTCTGTTTTCTGCTGATTATAGGCAAGACAGAGGGTTTGTAAATTGCTAATATCATGTTGACCGCCACCGGCAAAGAGAATGATATGGTCAATTCTGAAGTGAGTTTCTGTAGTAGTTTTACCGCAGCTTTCACATTGATATTTGTCACCTTAAAAAACATGTTTCTCGACTGGCGGCGGGATACGAATACGGGGAGTTTTGCTCATTTTCTTTCTAGTTGCTAAGAAATTCTCCTAAGCTTGGTACATCTACCCAACTTGCTTTTTGATGAGATTCATGGGATAAATCCATCAACAACTGAGAATAAATTCCTTCTCGCAACGATGGTGTAATTTCCTGATTGCGTTCAATTCCTTGTACCCATTGGTCTACTACGCGGATAAATGCAGAAATCCGCCCATCAGCATAATTTTTCGGAAAAATTAACCGATTTGGTATTTCTATTTCTGTTAGAGGTTTACCTGGCTGGGAACCCCAAACGCGAAAACCATGTATATAATCTTTTTGATTTTCACTACCCACAATTAATGTACCGCGATCGCCATATACTTCTATCCAATGAGTTCTTGATGCATGAACCACCGCACTGATAGAAAGTTGGCAAGGTGTACCATCTGCTAATTCCAGTGTTAATAAACAGTTGTCATCTGTATCTACTGGCTTAGATTCTCCACTAATAGGGTCAACTCGTGTAGGAATAGCAGTAGTTAAATGGGCGTTTAATCTCCGCACTGGCCCGAATAACCAGTGAATGTAATCGAAGGCGTGGGAACCTAAAGATCCTAACGCACCGCCTCCTTTTTTCTGATCGGAATACCAATTCCAAGGGCGTGAAGTATCAGCACGAGAAGAACCTAACCAATCTATTTTAATTAGGCGCAACTCACCCACATAGTTTTCTGACAATAATTCAGCAAACAACTGCCATGCTGGGACAAAGCGAAATTCAAAGTCTACAGTTGCAATAACACCTTTTGCTTTAGCTAACTGATAAAGTTCTTTAGCTTCAGATGCATTTAAGCTTGTCGGCTTTTCTAATAATAAATGTTTTCCAGCTTGCAGTACAGTTTTTGCCATTTCATAGTGCAAAAATGGCGGTGTCGAGATGCTGACTGCCTGCACTTCTGGTAATGCCACAATATCTGCAAGCGAGTCGGAGGCGTGGGGAATATTATGGGATTCTGCTATAGCTTTGGCTTTATTTATATCTCGGTGATAAACAGCAACTACCTCAGTTTGAGGATGTGCTTGGAATCCAGGAATGTGAACTTTTTGACCAAATCCGGTGCCTGCGATCGCAATCCCAATCATATCATCATTTCCTCCCATACTTATACAAGTTACTATTTACTTAAAAATACCATTTTATCTAATATATCCGAGTCTTTATAGCGAATAATTTTTCTGATTGCCTTATCTTTTCAAAATCCTTTTTCTCTAAAATTATTGGCTGAATATAGCAATTCTAAATCATTTGTAAAAATCCATCTTTCTTCTCTCTGCGTTCTTTGCGCCTCTGCGGTTAGTTAGAAAAAATCCTTTTTCACAAATCAGATGGAATTGCTATAGGCATTTGTGATTTCATCCTTCTTATCCTATAGCATTTAAGTTAAGCTTCATTACGCAAAAATGAAAGCCTGAAAAATTTTTCAGATAAAAATGCAACCTTCAAGATTTTACCACGATCGGATCTCCCAAAAGTAACGATGAACGTGGAAAATTTTAGTATTTACTGAAAATTGTCAGTGTTAAACAATAGAGTCCTAAGAATTTATCGGAGAACTCTAATTGTCCAAGGGTAACGGTAATGTTCGCCATTGTAAGCTTTGATAGCAGCAAAAGACACTACAAATGATTGTACTATTAGAATTAGCAAAATTAATGTCATTAATACAACGAGCAAACTATCTAGAGTAATTTTCACTTCATTGAACGAACTATTAGTAGCCAGTGCCAAGCTAAAACTAGTTAATACCAAAAGCAATGAAATGGCCATAACAACCAAGGTATATAATGTCCAAGTAATTTGAAAATTTAGTGATTCTTTTCCTTGGAAATCAATCCAGGGATATTGTGCTTTTTTAAATCGCCAAATCATGAGTGGAACCAAAAGATTTAGGGGTAAATATAAAGGTATGCCAATAAATACCAATAAAAACAATAATATCCACCCTAATAAAGCCGAGATATGACACAACATCGCCCATATACGCATTTGTTGTTTAGGTTTTTCTCTCATGGCTTTTTATGTGTAAGTGGATTTAAGAAATAATTCCCCACTGTAATTATCTATAAAAAAGCCAAACAAGAGCTTAAAATTTGAGTAATTCTCGGTCATAATTTTCGGGAAGAGGTTCTATTTCCCAGATTATGCCTTCTTTTGGCAGCAGCGCAACTTCTACGTAAAGTTGTTCTACAGCAGTTATATAGCGGTTATCGGCCCTTGTGAGGTACAAGAACCCCACCCCACCCCCCTAAGAGCAAGCAAGGAGGGTATGGTGATTTTATACAAGCAGAGAAAAACTAAAACTAGGTTTCAAAGCCTCTCTCCGCTTTGGGGAGAGGAATGGAAGCGGGGTAAAAAGCCATGCCACAAAACGATAAATCAAGATTTATGTATTTTTCTTTTTTCGGATGAAACTACTCTGCTAAGAGCAAACGAGGAGGGGGTTATGATGTACCTCATGTGATTAGGAAATACTATAAAGTGCCCAAAAATATTTAGAAGTTTCTTGTGGCGTGTGGTTTAGACAACTTTAGATGCTGCGGTGCAAATTTGATTTTGTGGCTCAACGACTGAAGGGTTCGCCAGCAAATTGCCCAAAAATTGAAAAGATTTCAATGATGCTTTGTCGAGGTGGTATAAAAAATTGGAAAATTCAAAATAAAGGGGTTATGCTGTCAGTTAGCTCGCGCAACCTCCCGTCCATTCTATCTTGTAAGCTTAATAACAACGGATTTTCAATATGCTAGTTCAAATAACCGTACTTGCGATCGCAATAATATTAGTGGGTACGGAAAATCGGCAGGCCCTTGCAGACTTGCAATCTTCTACTCAGGATATATCTGGTGGTATTGTGACACCGGAAGCTACGATTCAGATAGAGGGAGGGTATGCCAAATATGGTGATTATATCGGAGCCACTTCAGTCGATACCCAGACGATGGAATCTTCTCAGAAAGTTGTCAAAGATATCCAGATTCGTTTTATTAATGCAAAAGGTAAGTACCTCGATGACAAAGGTCAGCCGATTAAAGGGCGTACTCAGAAAAATTTTATCATTGGTCTGCTGAAACTCAAACCTGGTCAGATATTTCGTGAAGATTTACTTGAAACAGACTTGCAACGATTGAGGAGATTAGAGTCATTTAATCAAGTCAATGTTTACCGTGAAGAAGATGTTTCTAGCGTTAATATCATTTATGAAATCAAAGAGCGTGCCTTCCCTTCTCTAATCTTAGGAGGCGGTAATAACGATGATGTTGGGCTATATGGTCGAGTAGGTTATAAAGATGAAAATGTCAGCGGTCTTAACGATAAATTAAATACAACTGTACAAATAAGCGGTAAAGATGTCCAGTTTAATGGTCAATTCATTAGTCGTTATCGGCCAGCAGAACCAAACCGCTTAGGCTATAGCATTAGAGCTTTTCGTAGTCGAAATACATCGGGAACCTTCAACGATGATATCAGATTGTCTAACGGCGACAAAGTGCGAGAGGGAAGGTTTGGCGGTTCTGTGGGAGTTTTAGGAGTTTTTCATGACTGGGATACATCAGTAGCCCTCAACTATACCAGGATTAGCCTGCGCGATCGAGAATATAACGTTGTACAGGTCGATAGATTAGGGAGTCCTTTATCTGTCAGCGGTACTGGCATTGATGACCTATTTACAGTATCATTTGCCATATCCAGAGATCAACGCGATCGCAGAGACAATCCGACTCGAGGATCGATCCTCACCCTCAGCACAGAACAAGCGATTCCCATTGGACTGGGCAATATTTCCAGCAACCGTTTACAGGGAGACTATATTCAGTATTTACCAGTTAGTTGGATAGGTAATGGTAGACTAACTGACAACCCAGAAATGTTGGCGATTAATTTACAAATTGGCACAACTATAGGAGACTTTCCACCAGCTGATGCCTTTAATATTGGCGGGCAAGATTCTGTCAGAGGTTACGGTTATGGAAAAGTTGCCAGTGCTCGGAGTTATGGTTTAGCTTCCATAGAATATCGTTTCCCACTTTTCCAGTCAATCGGAGGAGTTCTCTTTACTGACTTCGGCTCAGATTTCGGGTCTAGCGGAACCGTTCTAGGAGAACCTGGAGTGCTGCGGGACAAACCTGGAAGTGGTTTTGGTTATGGCTTAGGATTGCGAGTCAAGTCACCCTTTGGGCTAATTCGAGGCGACTTAGGAATTAGCGACCAAGGAGAAGTTAGATTTGAAGTTACTACAGGTCAACGATTTTAATCCCAAAATTGATAATTAGTTCTTACTTCGCGTTCCTCTGCGTTTAAATCTTCTCTTCCCAATCCCTTCTGAACATGAAAAACTTGCAACTTGTAGAAAAAGGGTTTTCACACGTCCCGATTATAGTAGCGAATGATAATATAGGCGATCGCTGGGATAAAGCTAACGTTCATGATTTTCGCGGAACATACGGTGATTATGTGTTGAGTAAGGTGTCTAAGGTTTTTCCAGAATTGCAGCGATTGGTATTATAGGGTTTCAAGCCATTTCTTTTTTATCAGTCTCTTTCTGGTTAGGTTCCTGGATGTCAAATGCGCGAAAGGGTAGGTGTACAATTTCCCCAACGGAAAAAAAGTGCTTCTATCCCAATTCCAGCAAGCATTTGACGCCACTACTCGCCCAATTGTCATCCGCGCAATCTCTGAAACGCTTACAAAAATTGCCTTTCAGCTTTTAAACTTTCCCGACACTCTTCCCAAACAAATTCTCTAATGCTATGATTGCTCTTGAATCGCGCAACCGCACCTTGAAAACTAAATACAGCTTGGGTTTGCGGCTCCCGCTATTGCAATTCATCAAAATCCCTATTAGGGATTGAAACTGATGGAGTACGGTTCGTAGCTAGCGCACAAATCTTGGAATTGCAATTCATCAAAATCCCTATTAGGGATTGAAACTTAGTGACCCATTACCTGTAAGCAGAATTCTACAAAATTGCAATTCATCAAAATCCCTATTAGGGATTGAAACATGGCGTTTATGTGTTGCTCTCTCCTGTAAATACAAATTGCAATTCATCAAAATCCCTATTAGGGATTGAAACTGGACAGTGTGTAGCGTTCATTGTGGTAATAGCTCGTACTGATTGCAATTCATCAAAATCCCTATTAGGGATTGAAACAAGAATTGCGCCAAGTACCAATGCAATAACTGAAATTGCAATTCATCAAAATCCCTATTAGGGATTGAAACATCAGTAAGTAAATCAAAAAGCATTATAAGGTGAATTGCAATTCATCAAAATCCCTATTAGGGATTGAAACAGGAGTCTGAGGAAGTATTGAAGTTAAAAGATTAGCAGATTGCAATTCATCAAAATCCCTATTAGGGATTGAAACGCCAAAATCAAAGCTCTGCCAATGCCAATTTTTTGATTGCAATTCATCAAAATCCCTATTAGGGATTGAAACATAAAAATATTAATCATACTGTGATTTATACACATTGCAATTCATCAAAATCCCTATTAGGGATTGAAACCCCCATGACATCTTGAGCGATCGCTTCAGACCCGGCATTGCAATTCATCAAAATCCCTATTAGGGATTGAAACTGGAAAAATGCCCAACGCATTGCTGATATGCTTCCCGTATTGCAATTCATCAAAATCCCTATTAGGGATTGAAACGGGAGATTTTTGTTGTAGGTAGTTAGTCGTGAAATTGCAATTCATCAAAATCCCTATTAGGGATTGAAACCACCTTTGGGGCCGGGTTCGCCGGGGGGGCCAGGATTGCAATTCATCAAAATCCCTATTAGGAATTGAAACGGAAGCTCAAAGCAGCGTTGCTCTAATCGGCTCATTTGAATTGCAATTCATCAAAATCCCTATTAGGGATTGAAACTAATTGGTTTGTAGATGACAAATTAGGGTTAATCAAGGGCACATTGCAATTCATCAAAATCCCTATTAGGGATTGAAACTTCTGGTGGCAGATTATACAGAAGGCGAGAAAGACCATTGCAATTGATCAAAATCCCTATTAGGCATTGAAACATACTCCCAGACTTCTCAAAGAAGCCGGGGATCTGGACACCGCGCATTTTTACAAATCAAATAGGATTACTATACCAGCAGATAGCTTGCTTGTTAAGCTTATCCGTGGTTTGATTTAAATACGTTATCTATATCGACTTGTCGTAGTTTGCTGATAAATCAATTACCTGAATGAACTTGTCAACCACAAAGTAAATATAAAACTTTCCATGCCTATTCAAACTATTGGTATTCTAAGTCCAGGTGATATGGGACAGGCGATCGCAGCTGTTCTCAATCAAAATGGATTGAAAACTATTGCTGCTCTAGACGATCGCAGCGAGCGAACTCGGCAATTAGCAGCCGCAGCCAACATCCAAGATGTGGGTTCCCTCACACAACTAGTTATTGAATCTGATGTAATCTTATCAGTTCTAGTCCCCGCAGCCGCCACCGAAGCAGCGAATCTTGTAGCTGAGGCCATCGGCAATGTTGGTAAACCCATTCTCTACGTTGACTGCAATGCGATCGCACCTCAAAAAGTCATAAATATCGCTCAAATTATAGAATCAGTTGGGGGAACATTCGTAGATGCATCAATTATTGGCCCACCACCGCGAGTTCCCAATCGCACCCGCATTTATACTTCCGGAAAACAGGCCAGTCAACTCCAACAACTGCGAGATCGTGGCTTGGATGTGCGGGTGATTGGTGATGAAATTGGTCAGGCTTCCGGTTTGAAAATGACCTATGCAGCCCTAACAAAAGGGCTTACAGCAATCGGCACAGAACTATTAATAGCAGCCCATCGTTTAGGCTTGGATAAGCAATTATGGGATGAAGTTTCTAATAGCCAAGAGGAACTTGCTAGCATATTAACCCGTTCAATTCCATCGATGACACCGAAAGCGCATCGTTGGATAGGAGAAATGGAAGAGATTGCTGAAACCTTTAAAGAGTTAGGTCTGACTGAGCGCATTTTTTACGGCGCAGCCGACGTTTACCGCTTGGTGAAAGAAACCTCCTTGGGTAAGGAAACACCAGAAGAACGCGATCGCGATCGCTCTTTAGATGAAATCATTACAATCCTCTCCAATGAAGCAATATCTGGCACCTAATCTTGAGTAATTCTTTTATAGATAGGACTTACGCAAGAACTCTTTGAAACTCTTATTTCTCCGTGCCCTCTGCGTCCTCTGCGGTTCCATTTTCCGTTACCTGTGCGTAAGTCCTGATAGATAGGGTAAAAAGCAAGAATTTATGACTCAAGAGCAATGGACTGCGGTCGATCGTTACTTTACCGATCTACTTGTGCCGACCGACCCCGCGCTGGATGCGGCACTCCAGAGCAGCGCCGCAGCCGGACTGCCACCGCACAACGTTTCGCCAAACCAGGGAAAACTGCTGCTGCTATTGGCGCAAATCCAAAGGGCGCGAAGCATCCTGGAGATTGGCACGCTGGGCGGCTACAGTACTATCTGGTTGGCGCGAGCGCTACCCAGCGACGGCCGTCTGATTACGCTGGAGGCTGACCCAAAGCACGCCGAAGTCGCCCGCGCTAACATTGCCCACGCTGGTCTTTCCGACATTGTTGACCTGCGCCTCGGACAGGCACTCACTACGCTGCCACAGATTGCCGCCGAGGGTCATATATTTGACCTAATCTTCATTGACGCCGACAAGCCAAACAATCCAGATTACTTCGCGTGGGCGCTCAAGCTTTCCCGTCGCGGCAGTACGATCGTCGCCGATAATGTCGTGCGTAACGGAGCGGTGATTGATCCCAGCAGCAGCGATCCTAGCGTTCAGGGGGTGCGCCGCTTCAACCAATTACTTGCCTCTGAGCCGCGCGTTAGCGCCACGGCAATCCAGACAGTGGGCAGCAAAGGGTACGACGGTTTTGCGATCGCGATCGTCACCGCTGACCAATAAGGCATTGAGCCAAGAAGCATGAATTTATTGCTGAATTTTTGCGATCGCTCTTTAACCCAAAATAGCAAGAGATTGTTATTTGGTCAGTCTTGGGAACGATTTTGAGGGAACAGGTAAGCGATCGCAGCATAACCCGAAATACTGACTAAACTAACCAAAAAAGCAGCTAGAACAAAAGTAGACATAATGTTATACTCTATGCAATTCCAAAATCTTGGCATCCATCGAAAAACAAAGACTTTGGATACTTTCAAATTAGCAATTGGGTATGACACAGCCGTGACTACCTTGTGTCAATTCCTTATCTCAAGCCAAAGGCAGAAAAAACCGAAACGTACTGCCAACTCCCAATTCGCTTTCTACCTGAATCTTACCGCCTTGTAGTTCAATCAAACGATGGGAAATAGTTAAGCCAATACCAGTGCCTCCCGAATGGCGATCGCGCGATTGGTCGGCTCGCCAGAAGCGCTCAAACACATGGGGCAGATTTTCTGGAGCGATACCAATACCTGTATCCATAACCTCAATCCAGAGAAGAGAAGCTTCAGTCCCAACAGCAATAGTAATTGAACCTTCGTTAGTGTAACGCACTGCATTACCTAGCAGATTAACCAACACCTGTTCCGTGCGGTCAATATCTGCCAATACAAGAGGTAGCACAGATGGACATTGCAAGAGCAAAACTGGCCCATCTTCCAACAATTGGTCGGTGAATTTCTCCACTAATGACTCTAACAACGGACGCAGATTTACCCGTTGGATATTAATTGGTAGATAACCAGCTTCTGCCTTAGACAGTTCTTGTAAATCGTTCACCAACCGCTCTAAGCGCCTAGTTTCTCTAGCTAACCGACGATAAATCTCAGGAGACGCTTCAATTTCCCCATCAGCCAGTTCTTCTAAGTAACCGCGCACCACTGTTAACGGTGTTCGTAGTTCATGGGTCATATCTCCAATCACTTCTCGCCGCCGCGCTTCTACTCCTTCCAAACTGGCTGCCATCCGGTTGAAACTAGCACCCAGTCCATTAAGTTCTGGAATGTCAGACACAGGTAGTCGCGCATCCATCTGACCAGCAGCAAATTTTTGGGTGATTTGTTCCATCTCGGTCAACCGCTGCATAATCCGTCTGGACACCCAGTAACTTAATCCTCCGGCTGCGGTGGTACCAACTAAAACTGACCAAATAGTGCTTCGCTGCCAAGCAAGTTCAAATCCTGTAACCAATTCAGTTCGGACATCGATTAAGTCGAACCCCTGATTTTCTAACCGCTCCAGATGCAAGACAAACAAGCGCGGGGAAGAGATTTTGCTGATGCTCACCAAGCTAGCTACCCCCACGATCATTACTACTAAGTGGGAGAAAAATAGGCGTGTTCTCAGCCCCATCTTCATAAGATTTACGCTACCAGAGGATCTTCAAATTTATAGCCAACCCCAACAACAGTTTTAATAAAAGTAGGATTTGCCGAATCAGGCTCAATCTTTTTTCGCAACCGAGCTACATGAGTATCTACCACTCGTTCGTCGCCAAAAAAGTTATCTCCCCAAAGTTTATCAATTAGTTGAGTGCGGTTCCAAACTCGACCAGGATTGCTGACAAAGGTAGTTAGCAAGTTGAATTCTAGGGTAGTTAAGTCCAAAATTTCAACTTCTTTGGAATCCATCTGACGACTGGCGGTGCGCTGGTCTACATCGACGATAAAGTGTTGGGTACGATTGACTTGGTGTTGTCCTCCTTGGCGGAGGCTACGCCGCAATAGCGCCCGCACCCTAGCTACCAACTCTCTAGGGCTAAATGGTTTAACCATGTAATCATCAGCGCCAGTAGACAAACCAATGACGCGATCGATTTCCTCACCCTTAGCCGTGAGCATTAAAATGTAAGGATCTTTTACACCTGGTTTCTGGCGAATTCTGGCACAAACTTCTAGCCCATCCAAACCAGGAATCATTAAATCTAGAATGATTAAATCGGGTGGTTGCTCCTGAAACATCCGCAAAGCATTCATGCCATCGCGGCTAGTGCGACAAAAAAATCCTTCTTTTTCTAAAGATAGTTCGATTAAATGAGCAATTTCTGGTTCATCTTCAACTATTAAAATATCCATTCAATTAAGACCGAGCAAAATACGCAGATGGGATTGGGGACGAGTATGGATGGGGATTCAAACCCCACCCAACCTGATAAACCTTCTACAGGCTTGCAATAGCTCAGTATAGATTTCGATAGATTTGAAATAGGGTTTTACAGGTTTGAATTTGACGGCGTGCGATAACTATAGCCAAGATGAGAATCTTTTTGAATGTGTGCTTTAATACTATCGAGGTCAATGAAGCAATCAGCAACATCAATCAAGCTTTCACTAGTGCTGGTTTGCAAACTCACCACTTCCACCCGAACCCCCATTCTGCTGACAGCATTCACAGCATAAGCTAGATCCCCATCCCCACTGACTAAAACCGCAGTATCATAATAAGGAGCTAAAGTTATCATGTCTACAGCAATTTCTACGTTCAAATTTGATTTTTTGAAATTCTCTGCTGCCAGAACAAGCTCTTTTGCTACTACTCGATAGCCATTACGACGCATCCACAATAAAAAGCCCTGTTGCTTTTCATTGCTGATATCAACCCCAGTATAGAAGAAAGCACGCAAAAGCCTTGAACCGTTAGTTAAACGACAAAGCAATTTAACGTAGTCAATTTCTATGCCGAGTTGTAAAGCTGTATGAAATAGGCTTAAGCCATCAATAAAAATAGCAACTCGACCACGATTGAAGTTATTCAAACTCGAACTATCAGGTGCAGTATCTTGCATCTTCTTAGTATCTTTACCTTTGACAGCAGTATCGCTCAAATTTTGCCCTTGCCATTGTGGTTTAGCTTTGAGTACTTTAGGTTCTTTAAATTCATTTCTTTGTTTGCTAAAATTAGTTATAATCATTGATACCTCTGATTTTAAAGCTGTAAAGAGTTTTGGGTAAATTCTGTATACTATAGTCTGTGCTGATTTATAACCCTAGCAGGTAATGGTCTTGAGTCACTACATACAGATAAACTTAACTAGTGTTCAAGAGGATTCAAAGTAGACAGCCGAAGAGTTTTTCACTGTTGTCAGGGTTGGTTTGACGAGATGTTACCACTGCCCACAGATATGTTAATCTTTACCCACCGAGACAGCAAGAGTTTGGAGAAAATAAATCTTTCTGTAAGGGTAGGGGCAAGAATCCGCGAACGTCATCTATCTATATTTTATTTTACCTCTGTATTTTTATAACTTTACAGTCAGAAAGTTGAGATTTACCACAGGCTAAGGACGCTAAAATCCTAACAGAGTTAGAAGCATTAATAATCTAGTATGCAATAGCTCCTCAAAAGGCAAGTTTTTGTAAAACAATTAGGTAATCTTTAATACAACTTTTCTAAAAGTTTATCTAAATCAGGGAGTGCTAAACGGAGAATAGTCAGAAAGCATTGACGAAAATACAAGATTCCCGACTTTTTTAAATTAAAAAAGTCGGGAATCTAAGTCTTAGTCTTTAGCTAAGTTAGTGTTGGATGTGTAGTAAACCTTACTACCAGTATCAGGGACAAAATGGCAGTTGATACATGAATTCCATACTGACTTCCAAATCGGTTCTTCCGATTTGTGGAAATACTCACCCATCACTGGTTTGATTGCCTCAGTTGCCTTCAGCAAATTGTAGTGAGGGATATTAAGGAATATATGGTGAGCAACGTGAGTACCGATATCATGATGGATATGATTGATCAAACCATAATTACGATCGATGCTAGAAATTGCGCCTTTCAAGAAAGTCCAATCTTCTCCACGATACCAGGGAAGTTCTGGCTCAGTGTGGTGCAGAAATGTCACCAAATCTAGCCAAACTATGAACACAAGGTAGGGCACAGCGTAATATTTCAGCAACCACATCCAACCCCATTGGTAGGTGAGGAAACCTAGCAAACCTACCATGCCAATCAAAAGCACAGTGCTAGTGATAACATCCCATTTTTCCGATGCTTTGAAAAGCGAACTGCCGGGCAAAAAATGGGAGCCTTCTTTATTAGGAGAACGCTTAAACAAATACACAGGATAAGCCAAGAGAAAAACATAATATCTGCCTATCTTTTGGGCTAAAGGCATCTCCTTGTATTGTGATTCTGTCACAGGATACCAGCTTTCATCGTTATCGATATTGCCAGTATTTTTGTGATGGGTTCTATGGCTGATCCGCCAACCATGATAAGGAACAAGTATTGGTGTGTGAGAAAGATGTCCAATCAAATCATTGAGCCATTTTTGCTTAGAAAAAGATTGGTGTCCGCAGTCATGTCCGACTACAAACAAAGCCCAAAACATCGTTCCTTGCATTAGCCAGAAAATCGGAAAGAAAAGCCAAGAATCCAGGTAATTAGCTACTGCATAAAGCAGACCGATAATCAGGATGTCACGAAAGAAGTAAAAAAGTGATTTTGTCACATTGGGCTGAAAACATTCAGCAGGAATTGCAGCTTTTAAATCCCCAAGTGTGAAAGGTAATTTAGTCGTATCCTCAGAGGTTTCACTGCTAAGAGGATTGTTGAAACTGATGATATTTGATTGCACTGGATTCTTTTGTTGGATATAAATCGGAACTTTATTTGAGATAAAATTATCTCCTTTCTAGGATGCCCACGATCCTAGCGATCGCTAACACATAAGAAGATAATTTCTGGCAATTTATCTAAAATTTTAATCAGTAAACAATTGCCAGATTCTATTTAAACACAGCATGATAAACGCTCTCGTTGGTTCAAGAGCGTGAGTGCGATCGCAGTGCTATTTATTCTTCTGCGTAATGTTCGTTGAAAGTCTTATAGCCTACATCAGTTGTGTATAGTTGACACTGGTCTGTAATCTGCTTCATTAAAGACCAAGAAAACTGACACTCATCATGCAAATAAGGCTCCCAATTTTCTTTGATGCTGCTGTAAGCTAGCCGCAAATTATAAGAGGGAATCGCAGTGGAAATATGATGAGGGACATGAACATTGATATCGTGGCACAGGGTTTCTACCCAACGCGGATAATCGCAATGAATAGTGCCAGCTAGCTGTGCTAGAGCTTCGTTCCACTTGTTCGCTGTCGCAAAAGGAACATCTGCGGCAGTATGGTGAACAATAGTAAAAGTACTCATCCAAAAATGGTAAATCATCCAGGGCACTAGCCAAAATTTGACAAATCCCCAGATGCCAGTTGTGGCGATGAGAAGTGGAAAAGCGATCGCCGCAAACACAACTACTACAGCCACAGAAAGCTTAATACTCGATTGGTCTTTAGTTTTGAAGTTCCGCCAATCAAAATGCACCACAGCCCAATGTCCAATGGAACCTACCCACCAGAGGCGTTTACGCATGAACAGTTCAAAAGCAGACTGCCGGGTTTTATCCCAATCTTCAAACACTTCTGGTCTGATTGGATGCCAAGCATTGTCCTCATCCAGTTTGTTGGTATGAGTATGGTGATAATTATGCTTAATCCGCCAACTGTGAAACGGGTAAATTAACGGCATCATGAAGAAGTGCCCCACCAAATCATTTACCCAACGACGTTTGGCAAAAGACCTGTGTCCACAATCATGGCCAATTACAAAAAAACCTGTTAAAGCAGTGCCCGTAAAAATCCAAGCTAGGGGCAAAAGAAACCAAGGAGTAACGATCAGGCTGTAATAGCCCAAGGCAACCGCCAAGACACTAAGCAGTACTTGTGTCCAAGCTTTGCGACGGTTCTGTTGAAAACATTCCCGTGGCAGGGTTTTGACAATATCTTTGAGCCGGAAGTCGGAATTAGCAGGCTCGTCACTTAATTTCTGGCTATTAATTATTGATGTAGTCATGGACACCTAAAAAACAACAGACTCCTCCACCAAGTCACTAAAAAAGTGGCTTGCCGCAAAACTTCTTAATATTAGCGCTTCGGATTATAGCAATCTAACCGACACAAGCGCACCAGTAAATAGCTTTTTGAAAAGTTAGGAGTTAGAAGTGATGAGTTATGAGTTAAAAACGTTACACATCCTAATTCCTGTAGAGACGCGATTAATGAGCCAGCGCGTTGCGGTGAGGGGGTCGCAGTCTTGGCGGTTCCCGTCGATTGCGAACCCCCGAACCCGAAGGGGGGTTCCCACGCCACTTGCTCCACTTGGGGAAACCCCAAGACCGCAGTGGCTCCCCGTTGTAGCGACTGGCGTCGCGTCTCTACCTCTAACTAGCTTTTGTTGGGGCCAACTTTACATTAGTAGCCAGACCAAGTGCTTGTAGCAATTGAACAGTCATCCAAGTTAAATCGATTTCCCACCATTCCAGCCCATGACGAGCTGAGTATTGAAAAGCATGATGGTTATTATGCCAGCCTTCACCGAAAACTAGTACGGCTACCCACCAGCAATTAGTCGAGCGATCGCCAGAATCATAGCTCCGATAGCCAAATTTATGAGTAGCGCTGTTCACCAACCAAGTGCAGTGGTAAACCCAGACAATGCGAACAAAAATTCCCCAGATAACAAAGGGCCAGCCACCCAGAAGCAAAAGCAATACACCCAGAGCAACCTGGATTAAAATGAAATATTTTTCTAAAAACTGATAAACTGGGTCTTCGGCAATGTCTTTGGTGAAACGAGGAACATCAGCGTGAGCGGGACAATAGTGAATCAGCCAATCCATGTGGCTCCACCAGAAGCCTTTATTAGAATCATGGGGATCGGCGTCAGTATCCGAGTGTAAATGATGGATACGATGTGTCCCTATCCACTCAATTGGGCCTCCTTGACAGGAGAGTGTCCCGAAGAAAACCAGGAGATACTCTAGCCACTTGGGAGTTTGAAAACTGCGGTGGGTGACAAGGCGATGAAATCCCAGAGTAACGCCTAAACCACCAGTTACCCAGTACAGCAAGAAACCCACACCAACTGCTGTCCAGCTAAAGTTACCAGGAACAAAGGCAAATAAAGCGCCGATGTGCAGTCCAATGAAAAACAGGGTGTTAACCCAGTTAATTTGAGGTTTTGTTGAGGTAGCAATTGTCATGCAGTAACCTGAATTTGAATTTTCCAGCCTTGTCTGCGCGATCTAAAAATCCGCATATCTATAATTTAATTTTTTTTGAACGAGGAACTGAATGAACAGCTTAGAACAGCTGCGGCAAGCAGAACAGGCACTATTAGAAATTTTTTCTGGAATTGACACTCAGGTCAAGCATAATCTAAAACGAGTGCTGGATGCTTTTCGTAATCACCGTGTAGGCGCACACCACTTTGCTGGTGTGAGTGGCTATGGTCACGATGATTTAGGACGAGAAACTTTAGATAAAGTTTTTGCCGAAGTTATGGGTGCTGAAGCAGCGGCCGTGCGGGTGCAGTTCGTTTCAGGAACTCATGCGATCGCCTGTGCTTTGTTTGGTGTTCTCCGTCCTGGAGATGAAATGTTAGCAGTGGTCGGTTCTCCTTACGATACGCTTGAAGAAGTCATTGGTTTACGAGGTAAAGGTCAAGGCTCCCTTATCGATTTTGGCATAAATTACCGCCAATTGGAGCTAACCCCAGAAGGAACTATAGATTGGCAAGCTTTAAGCACTAATGTGGCTGAAAACACTCGTTTAGTGTTAATTCAGCGTTCTTGTGGCTATTCTTGGCGTCCTAGTTTATCAATTGCCGATATTGAAAAAATCGTTCACTTAGTCAAACAGCAAAACCCAAACACCGTTTGCTTTGTGGATAACTGCTACGGTGAATTTATTGAAACTAGGGAACCTACAGCCGTAGGTGCTGACTTAATGGCAGGGTCATTGATTAAAAATCCTGGTGGTACAATTGTCAGCGCTGGCGGTTATGTTGCTGGTCGCGCCGACTTAGTGGAAGCATCCGCCTGTCGCCTCACTGCTCCTGGTATCGGTAGTTATGGCGGTGCTACTTTTGACCAAAATCGCTTGCTGTTTCAAGGTTTATTTCTAGCGCCGCAGATGGTAGGAGAGGCGATGAAAGGGACTTATCTTACTGGTTATGTATTTGACAAATTAGGTTATCCAGTGAATCCTGCTCCCCTTGCTCGCCGTGGTGATGTAATTCAGGCAATCAAACTCGGTTCTGCCGAAAAGCTAATTGCTTTCTGTAAAGCCATACAACAGCATTCTCCCATTGGTTCCTACTTAGACCCTATTCCAGATGAAATGCCGGGGTATGAGAGCCAGGTAGTCATGGCTGGCGGGACATTTATTGAAGGGAGTACTTTGGAATTATCAGCAGATGGGCCTTTGCGTGAGCCGTATGTGGTTTATTGCCAGGGGGGCACTCATTGGACTCATGTAGCGATCGCCTTGGAGGCTGCGATCGATGTAATTGGAAGTGCTGATATCAAATTCTAGCACATATTCCGCAGCGCATCAGGTTTCTTGAGAAATTAGTGAAGTGCGATGCCTACGGCTGGCTACGCCTACGCATTTGCTATTTTGGCGAACGCATTTGCTATTTTGGCGAACGCATTTGCTATTTCGGCGAACGCATTTGTTATTTCAGCGAACGCATTTGCTATTTCGGCGAACGCATTTGTTATTTCAGCGAACGCATTTGCTATTTCGGCGAACGCATTTGCTATTTCGGCGAACGCATTTGCTATTTCGGCGAACGCATTTGCTATTTCGGCGAACGCATTTGTTATTTCGGCGAACGCATTTGCTATTTCAGCGATCGCATTTGTTATTTCGGCGAACGCATTTGCTATTTCGGCGATCGCATTTGTTATTTCGGCGAACGCTCTGGTTTTGTGTAGCCTCTTATTACTAGGAAACTAATCAAATGCTTTATCTTCATCAGCCTCTAGTCAGATAAAAAAAATGCTTTTAAATAAGTATTCCGACTAGGGCTTTTTTCTTTATAGTTCTGTCTAGAAATGGATTTCAGAAAGCCTTGGCTTCTTTTGAGAAAGATATAGTCAAAAGGCAGTAGTTTACTGTATAGCTTTACTAGGCTAGATAACTAGTCAAAGTAAAAAGGGGAACAACACTCTTGTTCCCCTACAAACCCTCCATACTACATGCCATTGAAAGCGGCTAAAAGTTTTTAGCGATACCTTCGGTGAGCTTCGCTAACGCAAAACTCAGATAACTGCAAATCAGTTTTCGTCTCGCCCGTGAACTTGAGCGGGTGGACTGGTTGCTTCAACAGCAGTAAATGCTTCTAAAATTTTATAGGTGTGGCTAGCTCCTTTTGGTACTACCCAAGAACTCCCAGGCTCTAGTAAAACCGTTTGCCCTTCAATATGCAATTCTGCACGACCAGTGATTACATAACCAACAGTTTCATATTCTCGCGCTGTTGGCTCTTTAGGTTCGTTTGGTTCCTCATTCTCCCATAGGCGCATGGAAATGGTTTTGCCAGATGCAAGATATTTCTGACCAAGTTCACCTTTAGGGGAATTGCTAGAGTCTACTTTGATAACGGTTGTATCAGACATATTTTTTACCTTTTTTAGTTTTAAACTTTGATTGTTTTGCCAGTGCGAGCTGCTTGGTAAATTAGTTGCATCAGCCTGACATCTTGTAAACCTTCTTCACCAGGGGTTTTGGGCTGTTTATTCGCCATGATGGACTCGGATAGATGATCCATCTCTAGGGCGAATTGGTTCTTTTCCTGAATATTCTGTTCTTCGTTGCTGTTTTTGCGTTTGATTGTCAGGCGATGTTGGTAGTAGTCGGTAGCTGGGTCTAACTCTAAAGCTGCATCTGAACCAAAAACTTGGATGCGCTTGGTATCTGCGTAACCGTAGCTGGAGGTACAATTGGCAAGCACACCACTAGGAAAACGCAAAACGAAGTTGACATTTTCCTCAACTTCCCGAAAGCGGGGGTCGCCAGGGGTGCTGTACATCATGGCGCTAATTTCTTGTGGTTCCTCGCCTGTGATGTATCTAGCAGCGTTCAAGCTGTAGATGCCGATGTCATAAAGGGAACCGCCGCCAGCTAGTTTTTTTTGTGCCCGCCAACGATCTGCCGGATCTTTGGGGTCGAGGTTGCGTCCGTGGTCAGAGGTTATAGTTTTTAGTTTACCGAGTTTGCCGCTTTGTGCCAGTTCGATCGCAGCGAGGTTATACGGTTCATATTGAGCGCGGTAAGCAATCATCAATTTGCGATCGCCTTTTTTGGCAGCATCAATCATTGCTTGGCATTCCTCGACAGTAATAGCCATCGGCTTTTCGCACATGATATGCTTGCCAGCTTGGGCACCACGAATGCTGTATTCGGCGTGTAACCCATTAGGTAAGATGATATAAATAACATCAACCTCCGGGTTATTGCGGATAGTATCGTAGTTCTGGTAATTGTAGATATTTTTTGAGTTAACCCCGTATTCCTGGGCTATGCCTTCAGCTTTAGCGCGATCGCCACTGACTAACGCTACCAACTTTGAACGCTTACATTCACCAAACGACGGAATAATCTGTTGCGTAGCAAATTTTCCCAAGCCAACAACAGCCCATCCTAATTTTTTTTCAGGAGGCATAGATGGTTCTTTGCCTGCTGCTGGCCCAGCTTGGGCTAAGGTACGATTAGGTTTGAAAATAGTACCTGCTACCCCAAAAGTACTGAGTGCAATTAACCCAAAACCTGCTTTGTGTAATATAGTACGACGCGTAAATTCTGATTTTAATAAATCAAACATGGAAGGTTAGGTATTGGGGCATTGGGCATTGGTAAGAGGCAGAGGGGCAGGGTGAAGGTTACAGAGCGCAAAGAAGGTAATTTTGTATTCTCCCCCTTGCCCCCTGCTTCTTCTCCATTACCTACTACGGTTTGAGTACCACTTTGATGCAGTTATCTTTCTTGTGCTTAAAAATTTCGTAGCCGTGGGGCGCTTGTTCTAGAGGTAAAGTATGGGTGATGATAAATGTTGGATCGATGTCACCGTTTTGGATGTGTTCTAGTAAAGGTTTTAGATACTTATGGACGTTAGTTTGTCCCATTTTGAAGGTCAATCCCTTGTTCATGGCAGCACCCATCGGGATTTTATCTAAAAAGCCACCGTACACACCCGCAATGGATACGTGACCACCTTTAGCAGCAGATACTATTACTTGCCGTAATGCTGTCGGCCGATCTGTTTCGAGACGTACTGCTTGCTTTACCTGGTCATACATCGCCATAAAATCTGTGCCGTGTGCCTCCATTCCCACTGCATCAATGCAAGCATCGGGGCCACGACCGCCAGTCATTTCTTTGAGTGCTTCGCCAATATTCACTTCTTCGTAGTTGAGAACTTCAGCTTTGCCGTATTCTTTAGCCATTTGCAGCCGTTCGGGAACGCGGTCAAAGGCGATTACCCGTTCTGCACCTAGCATATATGCACTTCTGATGGCGAATTGTCCGACTGGGCCACAACCCCAAACAGCGACAATATCACCGGGTTTGATGTTGCAGTTCTCGGCTGCCATGTAGCCAGTGGGAAAAATATCTGTTAAAAATAGTACTTGCTCATCCGTTAAACCATCAGGGATTTTAAACAAGCCTACATCGGCAAATGGGACTCGTGCATACTCTGCTTGACCGCCAGCGTAACCGCCGAATAAATGAGAGTAGCCAAATAGACCTGCTGGTGAATGACCCATTTGCTTTTCTACCAACCAAGCATTGGGGTTAGAATTGTCGCACAACGACCATAAATCCCGATTGCAGAAAAAGCAACTACCACAAGATATAGTGAAGGGAACAACGACGCGATCGCCTACGTTGACATTTTTAACTGCACTTCCAAGTTCTACGACTTCCCCCATGAATTCATGACCAAGGATATCGCCCTTTTGCATGGTGGGAATGTAGCCGTCATAAATATGCAAATCTGAACCACATATTGCCGTAGAAGTAATTTTAACAATGGCATCACGTGGGTTAATAATTTTGGGGTCGGGAACTGTATCAACCCGCACATCGTTTGCTCCATGCCAGCAAACTGCTTTCATAATTATTTAGTCCTTAGTTTATGATTTTTGGCTTGTTAATATCAAGACCAATACTCTATTTACCTGATTTTGAGATGCGATAATTATCGCATCTCAGTAATTGCTCAAAACTTATTCAACAATGGATGAGTCAAAATTTTAGACTCAGAAATTGCTACGAATCTAGTGGTCTGTTCCATTAGTAATGTCCAGGTTTGTAGTGAGCGATTTATCGCTCAAATCAAGGACTAAAGTCCTTACTACGAACTTTTATAACCATTCAGAATTAATGAAACAGACCACTAGCTTCTATCTCTTAGTTATTTGTTGCTAGAAGGAGTTCGGTAATAACCTTCTTTAGTTTCAGTTAATGGCTGAACTTTGTCTCCAACTGTATTTTTTGTAGACTTCAGAAACTCTTTTGTAGCTCGAGGAGTTTCTTCATCTAAGTTTAGCTTTTCGCGGATATTCTCAGCAGCTTGTTTTAATGGATTTTGGCTATTTGTTGTTTGGGTATCGTTTCTGATTTCACCTTGTCCGTCTGGTACTCCTTTATAATAAGTGCCCTCTGGAGTTGTAACATCAGCTTGTGCTACATTAATGTCACTAAAAGCCTGACCTAGTAAGAACATAAATCCTACCAGGAAAACTACAATAATCTGAGAAATGCGAATATTCCGCAACCAAGAAGTTAATCGATTCATAAAAGACCTCAATTCTATTATGTAAGGTGTACAAATCCAAACCTTAAATGACAAATAGTCATTTAGGGTTTAAGAACAACTTTGATACAGTTATCCTTTTTTTGTTGAAAGATATGGTAGGCGTGGGGTGCTTGTTCTAGAGGTAATTGATGGGTGACAACAAAGGATGGATCGAGTTTTCCATCCAAAATCATCTGCAATAACAAATGCATATATTTTTGTCCATGCATTTGTCCCATCCTAAAAGTTAACCCCTTGTTGAAGGCTGCACCAAATGGCATTTTGTCTACAAAACCACCATAAACACCCATAATTGAAAGAGTCCCGCCTTTACGACAGGCGACCATCATTTCCCGCAGAACGTGGGGACGGTCGGTTTCCAATCTGAGCTTTTGTTTTGTTTGGTCGTAGAAGTCTTCTAAACCAACGCCGTGTGCTTCTAAACCAACGGCATCGATGCAAGCATCGGGGCCACGCCCACCAGTCATCTCTTTCAACGCTTCGCCAGCATTAACTTCTTCGTAGTTAATCACTTCTGCTTTGGCAAACTTTTTCGCCATTTCCAGGCGTTCGGGAAAGCGATCTATACCGATCACTTTTTCGGCTCCCATCATGTAGGCGCTAATCATGGCAAACTGTCCAACAGCACCGCAACCCCAAACGGCTACAGTATCACCCGGTTGAATATCGCATAATTCTGCGCCCATATAACCGGTGGGGATAGCGTCGGAGATGAATAATAACATCTCATCCGGCAAGTCTGGCGGAACTTTGACGACACCCACATCAGCAAAGGGTACACGGATATATTCTGCTTGTGCGCCTGCATACCCACCCAACATGTGGGAGTAACCATAAATGGCTGAGGTGATATTGCCAAACAATTTTTCTTGAATCCAACCGTTGGGATTGGAGTTATCGCACAATGACCACATATCACCTTGGCAATAATGGCAATTACCACAGCCAATTGTGGAAGGAACAACAACGCGATCGCCTATTTTTAAATTGTTGACTCCTCTGCCAACTTCCACGACTTCCCCCATGAATTCGTGACCAATAATGTCACCCTGTTGCACTGTGGGAATATAGCCGCCATATATATGTAGATCGGAGCCACAAATCGCCGTGGAAGTAATTTTAATAATTGCATCGCGCGGGTTGAGAATTGTCGGATCTGGTACCGACTGTACCCGCACATCATTAGCACCGTTCCAGCAAACTGCTTTCATAGTTGTTAGTCATTGGTCATTGGTCATTGGTCATTGGTCATTAGTCATTGGTCATTAGTTATTCGCTGTAGGCAAAAGACCAGTGAGAAAGGACAAATAACTAGCTGCGTCCAGAAGTTTGACCTTCGGTTGTAGCGATTTCGCCGGCTTCCATTAGCATTTTGAAGCGGCGCAATTCATCACCAATTTGCTGTTCTGGTTCTTCACCAAAAAGTTTAGCTACCGTAGCTGCCAACGCTCCACCGGGGGGGTTATACTCCAAAACAACCTTGACTTCCGTGCCGCGATCGCCTGGTGCTTTTTTGAAGCGGACAAAACCAGAATTATCAACGTCTGCACCTTCCACAGAAGCCCAAGAAATAAACTCATTTTCCCGGTCTTCGAGAATATCTGCATCCCATTCCACGCTGTTACCCAAGGGTGCATTGGCAACCCAATGAGAACGTTTTTCGTTATACACCTTGACAGATTTGAGATGCTTCATAAATGTGGGCAGATTCTCAAAGTTGTGCCAAAAGCGATACAATTCTTCTGCCGATTTATTAATTGTTACCGTCTTTTCAACTTTGATGGCTTGGTTTAGACCTATTGCTTCCTGTGCTTTCTGGATTGTGCTTTGCTTGGTTGCACCTTGATAGAGCAAACCGCCTCCAGCTAAAGCCGTCAGCGCTCCCCGCAATGAACCTTGCCTTAAACCCATCAGCACCATAGCACCGCCACCAATCAGAGATGCCCAACGCTCTACTTCACTCGCTTCAGTCTGGCTTGTATTTAGTTTATCGCCTGGTGTTGAAGTCACTTTTTTATATCTCCATCAATTCTGCGATCTCTCAGTCCTTTGATAGAAGCGCACAACTAGCTGTGTGCCTCTAGTAGCGGTTCGTTACATCGATACAGCAGCCCCGGTAGTCGGCTTAGGAGGCTGAATCTGAGCGCCTAGCCGGGCCCGATATAGTTCTACCAATCGCTGTTCGTATTTCAATGAATCCTGGTAAATTTCTTTGAAAATAGCTGTTGCTACTGGGTCAGTGAACATTGCACACAAATTGCCAATATCGCCAATACCCGTTTGTACATCCCCTAAAGCGGAACGTAACTGATATATGTCATCACTTCCTGTCAAGGCAGTTTTCACCTTGGCATACTGATTGGCAATATTTGCCCCTAAAGAGGGTTTTTCACCCAATAGCTGAAGATAAGTTTCCAGTTTTTGAATGTGGTGCTGTTTCTTAGCAATAATTTCTTGAAAGACTAATTTGACTTCGCTATCTGATTCCTTTTCCAAGTATTTCTCAAATGCTTCTAGTGAGTAACGTTCGCCAGTCAGGGCAGTATTTAAACCTCTGGCAATATCACCTTTAGTTGAGCCACCCCAAGCATCAGCCAGCTTCCACCATTCAGCAGTTGTGTCTTTTTCATTTGGCAATGCAGCATCTTTGCCACCATAGCCCAAACGGCTCAAAATAGCTGTGGTAAAAATTGGCAAGTCTCCAGGTTCGCGAGATGTAATCAAATTTCCGTCAACTACCACCGGCTCATCTAGATAATTTGCGCCAGCGTTAATCATGTCCTTGGCAATAGCGATAAAACCAGTTGCTTGTTTACCTTTGAGCAAGTCGCCTTCAATCAAAACTTGTGGGCCGTGGCAAACCGCAGCGACTAATTTTCCTTGTTGTATAGCCTCTTGGACAAAGCGTACCGTGTTGAGATTTCGCCGCATTCGGTCGGGAGCCATTCCACCGGGAATTATGACTGCATCGAATTCGGCTGCGATCGCTTCTGTCGTAGTAGCATCAGCTTGTACGCTAAGTTTGCCGCGTTTACCCTTATATTTTTCATTCATTCGGGAACCGAGGACTACTACCTCCATTCCCGCTTGTTTTAGTCCATTATAAGGAACTGTAAATTCTGCATCCTCTACTGCCTGTTCAATGAGGATAGCAACTTTTTTATTAGCGGAATGATTGTTATGGTCAGTCATAGATGGTATTAATTGTTTATTTTTACTAGTATTTAACTAACGACAAATTTATCGATTAGGACAGTGAAACACCCAGGATTTTTCCCGGAAAATTTTGTTTCAATGGCTGACTATGCTGGTATTTCACTTGTTGGTGAAGTCCCAAATATTTCTTCGTAATCGTGAGAAAAATGGGAGTGCAACGCAGCAAATACTTCTGGGCTAATAGCATTTTGCAACACAGCAAATACAGCCCGAACATGAATCGCCGCAGTGGTTGGTTCTATATTTTCTTTTCGACTTGCACGCATGATAAATTCCTGCAAGTTGAAGGAGTCACCGCTATCTCCTTCTCTTCCTCGCAAATAATCGCCTAGTTGTTGGGGCAAATTTGCAGCCAAGTCTTGTGCTTCCTCAACTGCTATCCGTTCTTTAAGGGTTTCTAGTGTGGCACGGGTAGCACGTTCTGCCTCTTCACGAGAATCTGATTGGGCAAGGCTTTGTACATGTGTAATGAACTCTTCGTATTCCACTGTCTACCTCCGCTTCTCAAAATTCTTACTTAAATGTCTTGTTATTTAGCATTCAGGTAGTTAAAGCATAAATATAAAGTTAAAATTGCTAAACTTAAATTTTAATTTTTGCTCATTAATAAAAAATAGTTATGAGTCAGAAGTTTACTAATGAAACATTTCGGTCTGATTACTCCTAACTCATACTAAAAATTTCAACTACAAGTTGCTTGACGATGAATTCATATTTACAATCCTATGGTGCGATCGCTAGTTTAGCGTCGTACCAAGGGGATAGATTATTTTATTTCTAAAGCTATACATCTCTAGTTAGACAAGTTAGAGACAGAAAAAGGTTATTGTGAGAATGCACAAAAGCGCATAGGATCATGGCAGAAAAAAATCATAATGACGAAATTGAAACCAATGATTTGCCACAGGAAATTACCGAATCCTACGGCACTGGTGTGAAAGACTTGCCAGGGTATAATATTGGCGGACGCTCAATGAGAGCAGAAAGGCGCGAGTATACAGAAACTAGTCCTGAACTCACTGGTGGGGATGTTGATGCTTATTGGCAAGATGCAGATGCAGTTGGGGATGAAGCTGTTGGTGGTAGTACTTCTACTCCCGATCAAAATGTAACTGAAGAGCTAGAAGCAGCAGTAGGGCTAGAAATGGATGATTTTGCATTTCTCCGCACTAACGAAATTTTAGAGGAACGTGACGATTCTCGCTGGGAGTTAGATCCAAAATCTTCTGAAGATTATCAAGATCGGCGAGAATAACCTGAATAAAAGCAGAAGCCTTATTCCTACTGTACATTCAAAAATTAATGTCGCTCAATTTGGCAGTGCTTAGAAAAGTACTGCCAAATAAACATAACATCTATCCAGCGAAATACCTATTAAGAATTTATCAATCTGGTAGCAATCTGACAATTGCTAACTCTTTCGCCTTACCAAAGGCAAGCATTATTTTTGATTTTAATATTGGGTTTTTATATAACCGTAATACATCTAATGCAGGACTACACCCTGCCCGATTTATGTTCTGTTGATAATTGTTCTTCTTTATGATTCCAATACATCTGTCTTCAGTAGGGTAAAACATTAAATGTACATTTGATAACCTTGCTAATGAGATTGATTGCAATTGGAGTTAATAATGACATCTACACAAACTAGCGATCCAACTATTCGCGAACATGTTCAAGCTTGGCAACAGTTGAATGTGGATCAACAACTGGCTTTGTTTTGGTTCATTTACAAAGAAATGGGTGGCTCAATTACGCCAGCGGCTCCTGGTGCCAGCACTGTTTCCCCAGAAATCGCTGAAGGTTTGTTTAATCAAGTTAAGGAATTATCTCACGAACAACAATTACAAGTTCAGCGTGACTTGATTAATAAAGCGGATACGCAAATTTCTCGTGAATATGGCTCTTTGGGTGATACCACCAAGCTACTATTTTGGTATCGATTATCTCAAGGTATGGATAATGGTACTATCATTCCTGTACCTTCTGACTATGAACTTCCCTCAGAAGCTAAAGCCTTGTTTGGCAGAATTCAAGGATTAGGCTTTGAGCAACAGATTACTCTTTTCCGTGATTATGTTTCGCCAATGGGTGCTGAATCAAAACCAGGTGCTGAAATTTAGTCCTTTTTATCTATGATTTTGAATTTTTCAATCTCTGGATGATGGCTGTTATACCAAGTTCATTTGGTTGTAGTTGAAGAATTCACCAATCAACAAAATGTCTTTACTCACGAGCAGGTTTTCCAAACTACGTGATTGGTGTTAACGTAGCCTTAGCAACTCTTACCTGCGGGAGGTAGCGGGCAAGGCCATTTCATACCCCTTGTCTTAAAGCTTGCTATATCCGCCAGTCACTTAATATAAAGCTGAATTTTGATGACTGGCGTCTTTAATTTTTCCTTGATAAATAAAGATAGAGTAAAAGCTAAAACTTTTACTCTGTGATTATTTATATCCTTCAGAGGATGTTTGAAAAGTCCTCTTGTCGGTATGAAAAGTTTTAGATAGCTCTAAATTCCCCGATAAATTGCGGAACTTTGACTCCGATTCTCTCCTGTTTAAGCCGAAATGGCTTAAGCCAGTATTACAATTTTCACTTAAAAACTTTTTAGTTAATTACTGTGAGGTGTTATGACTTCTACGAATATCAATTTTTTAGAACAAAGTGTATCAAAATTTCAGAGTTTGGATACAGACGATCGCCTAGCGGTTTTAGCGTTACTGTATACTGAAATTTCTGATGAAATTCGAGCGATCGCTCTCAATGATGTGTGCAACGAAAAAACTGGGAATTTAGTTGCACAAATTCAAAACCTGCCACAGCAGGAACAGGTTTCTGCTTTGCGTCAGTTGTTAGAGCAAGGCGAACTAGGGGAAACAGCAATTCCTATTCAAGAGTATGCTTCAATGAGTGCTGAGGATAAATTGGCTTTTTGGTATCACCTCGCCCAGAATTTGGGAACTACAATTATCGGTGTACCAAATGACTATATACCTTCTGAAAAAGCTACAGAAGTAATAGATTTACTTCACACACCGAACCTTGAGGATTTGGTGAGTTTCTTCAAGCAGGTGCTGTAACAACTCATCCCACGGCGACGAAAACATCGCAAGTCTTTCTGATATGTCATTAGTCATTGGTCATTGGTCATTAGTACCAATGACCTTGACTACAGATGAAGTTGTAGTAGCTACAATTTGAGAAACGATAACAAAAGTTAAAGCTGGAGTTATTACAACTTAAGCGTTACTTATAGCACGTTGAATATTCATAAGAACAGCTTAAGTTGTAGTTACTAGAACTTAGGCGTTATACCAATTGAATAATGATTGCAACACATCGTTGGATAAAGACGCGATTCATCGCGTCTCTACAAATGGTCTATTTGTCGCATTCTTTTTTCAAATTGGTATTATTTATGAAAACTTGAACGTTTATAACAACAGCTTCAGTTGTAGTTATCGCAGCTTTAATTTTAGGAACTGCATCCAAACTATTTTTCTTTAATCACTGCTTGATAGCGACCTAGAGCGATTAAAGGAAAGTATTGTTGATACATGTGATACTTGAGGTAAAAATGGCAAGGGAAGCCAGTACCTGTAAAGTCTGACTCAAACCAAGTACCATCGGGCTTTTGAGTTGCCACCAGGTAGCCAATTCCCCGTTCAATGGCCTCAAGCGCTAATTTGCCTGTTGCCTCACCTGCTGCTATTAGCCCAATTAAAGCCCAAGCAGTTTGAGATGCAGTACTATTTCCTTTTCCTTTGAGACTGGGGTCGTCGTAGCTGCGGCAAGTCTCACCCCAACCACCATCTGGGTTTTGACATCCGACTAACCAAGCTGCTCCTCGTTCTATACTAAGTTTATGCTTTTGAGGAGCAATTAACGCCAAGGCTGATAAAACGCCACTGGTGCCGTAGATATAATTTACACCCCAACGACCAAACCAACAGCCTTCGGTTTCTTGTTCGCGCAGAAGATAAGTAAGCGATCGCTCTAAATTATCACTATCAATTGACAAATCACAAGCACCCAGCATTTCTACGACTCTAGCCGTAACATCTGCTGTGTTTGGATCGATCATGGCTTTCAAGTCGCCGTATGGAATGGAGTTAAGCCAATCTTGGTCGTTGTCCAAATCAAAAGCAGCCCAACCACCTGGTTTACATTGCATAGATGCAATCCAGTTTACCGCACGAGCGATCGCAGCCTGCTTGATTTTTTCATTAGGGAGTTTTGCCAAATGTAGTGCCATCACCACCACAGCGGAGTCGTCTACATCAGGATAAAAGCGATTGTCAAACTCAAACGCCCAAGCCCCTGGTTTTCCTTGGCGATTTTTGACAGCCCAATCTCCGTAGTCTAAAATTTGTTTTTGCAATAACCACTCTCCAGCCTTTACCACAGCCGGACAATCTGGTGCAAAGCCAGATTCTACTAAGGCACGCATCGCCCAAGCTGTATCCCAAACTGGTGAAATACAAGGTTGTACTCGATAGCTATCCTCTGTTTCAATAGCAAAGTTATCAATTGCTTGCAAACCTCGTTGCACAATCGGGTCGCTTCGGTCATAATTCAAACAGCGCAAAGCCAGCATTGAATTCAGCATTGCTGGAATAATGCCGCCCCAATCGCCTGTAGCTTCTTGCCGCTCTAAAATCCACTTTTCGGCGGCTTTGATACCTTCTTCGCGGAAGGGTACTAAATTAAGGCTTTCTGCCAACTTGAATCCCCGATCGAGGGTGAGGAATAAATCTGTCCAATCACCACTTTCGGGTAATTCCCACCGGACTCGATCGATACCTTCAACGTACAGTTCATCTAGGTTGATAGTTGGATCGGTAATAAAAACAGGTTTGCGATCGCATACAATCAGTAGCGGCACAGTGCTGGAACGTGCCCAGCTAGACATCTCATAGATATTGACGGGGAAAGCTTTTGGCAACAGCATCACCCAAGCTGGTAGCGAGGGAATACCGCGCCAGTTGTAGCAGCCAATCAAGGCTAAGTGCAGCTTTGTAAAAATCCGAGTTTTGCAAATACCACCCCGTTGGAGAATAAAGGCTCGCGCCCGAATCATTGCCGGATCGGTTGCTGGTACACCTAGCAGTCTTAGTGCCATGTAGGCTTCAACCGAAGTGCTAAGTTCTCCACCATCACCATAGTAAAGTTCCCAACCACCATGCTGCCGTTGCTCTTGACGCAGATATGCTTCAACTTTGTCTAAGCGTCTTGTTTGGTCTGTTCCCCAAATCTTATGCAGGAGGACGACTTCAGCAGTAATGGTGACATTAGATTCTAATTCCGCCCACCAGTAACCTGCCGGATTTTGAATCGAAAGCAAATATTCTTGACTGGCTGCGATCGCCGTTGCGATTTGATTGACTTTTACCCTGTCTTGTGTTTGCATCGAAAACTATTTAACCTCAACACCCAACACTAGTTATGAACGCGGCACTACAGTAAAAAAATTTTCCTATATTCAGTAGACATAGTATTGTGTCTGAGTCACTGAGAATTTGCAATAGGTCATGGGTGTAATTCTACTAGGATTGATGCTTTTATCCCTGACAATTTGGTTGGGATTACTGTGTTTTTGGGGACAGTTTTGGCGAGTAGACCAGCAACTAGAGATTGGAGAAACTCAGCTAAAATCGTTGCCTGTGGTTTGTGCGGTGATTCCAGCCCGTAATGAAGCCCAATTGCTACCAACTAGCTTGCGATCGCTCTTACTCCAAGACTATCCTGGTTCTTTCAACGTTTTTTTGGTAGACGATTGCAGCACAGATGGTACAGCAAATTTTGCCGAAGGGGTTGCACACGCTGTAGGTAAATCTCAGCAATTGCATATTATCTCTGGCGAATCACTGCCTCCTGGTTGGTCGGGCAAACTTTGGGCAGTTGAGCAAGGTATAAAGAGTGCTAGTAAATTTGCACCTGATTATTTTTTGCTGACTGACGCAGATATCGAACACGATCCTGCTAATCTCCGCCGACTCGTTGCTAAAGCTGTGCAGGAAGATTTAGATATGGTTTCGGTAATGGTGCGACTCAGGTGTGAAAGCTTTTGGGAAAAACTTTTGATTCCAGCTTTCGTCTTTTTCTTCCAAAAACTCTATCCCTTCCGCTGGGTAAATAATCCAAACAATCCAACAGCCGCCGCTGCCGGGGGGTCTATTCTGATCGCCCGTGAAGCTTTAGAGCGAATCGGGGGTATTCAAGTCATTCGCCAAGCTTTAATCGACGATTGCGCCCTTGCTGACGCTGTTAAGCAGATTGGAAGACAAAGTAATTCCCCTGCCCCTCCTGCCTCCCCCGGCCGTATCTGGCTAGGATTAAGTACCCTGACTCGCAGTTTGCGTCCTTATGACTCGCTGGCGACGATTTGGGATATGGTTGCCCGTAGCGCCTATGCCCAACTAAATTATTCTCCATTACTACTAGTGGGAACTTTGGTAGGAATGATCTTGATTTATCTAATTTCACCTATGTGTGTAATCTTGGGTGCAGTTTGGGGCAATTGGGCGATCGCACTTACAGGTATATTAGGATGGCTGTTAATGGCTTTCGCTTACTACCCAACGATCCGCTTTTATAAATGTTCTCCTTGGTTAGCATTTAGTTTACCTGCGATCGCTTTTCTCTATACCCTAATGACTCTAGACTCAGCATTACGTTACTGGCAAGGGCGCGGCGGCGCTTGGAAAGGAAGAGTTTACCCCAGCCCGAATAATTTATAGTTGGGATAAAATTGAATTTCAAAATCCGTAGTGCTAATTTAAAATTAAAGTAAGCTGAAAGTGGTTGATTAAAAGAGCTATGACAACCGCAACACCAACAAATAATCCTGTTATTGTCCCTAAAAAGCTGCCTTTTCTGGAGTCAATTTGTTGGCAAACTGCTGATGTATATCGGTTTACTTCAGAAGAAATGCTGAGTCGCTACGAGCGTGGCTGGCAATATCGCAGCCTATTTAATAATCTTGAGGGTGAAGAACTCAATTTTTTGAAGGAACTCGCCAGACGCTATAAATCCTGGTTGCAAGTTTGTTTATGACCTCCAGGTTTGAACACCATAACAAAATTCTTACAGTTCTTGAATCCTTAGATTCTGACATACTTAGGAAGGGTTCTGCTTACTTCGGTGGCGGAACCCTTCTTGCATTTGAGTTTGAAGAATATCGTTGGAGTAAGGACGTTGATTTTATCGCTTCTGTTGGTACAGAAGGCTACAAATACCTACGGGAAGTAGTATTTGAGGGTGGGCATGAAGCATTATTTCGGGATTTAAGTAAAATCCAAGTCGGACGTAGCACAACTGACCAATATGGAATTCGGATGATAGTTTTTGTAGATAATGTGCCGATTAAAACGGAAATTATTGCGGAAACTCGTTTTCAACTAGACCCACCAAGATATCCAAAGTGGTCGCTTGTTCCCTGCTTAAGCCTTAATGACTGTTTTACCTCTAAGCTGTTGTCAAATTCTGACCGTTACGCAGATGACAGTGTTGAGGCAAGAGATTTAATTGATTTAGCAATTCTCCGCCTGCAATCTCCAATCCCTCAAGCATCAATTGAGAAAGCTGAAAAAGCTTATCAGGTTATGCGCCCTTTGAAAAGAGCGATCAAACTATTTCAGCGAAGACCAGATTACAGGGAGAAATGCTTTCTTAGTCTGCAAGTCGATCGAGTTCAGATACCCAAAATTCTTGACGGTATTGATTTACTCTCTACAGATTTAGGTTTATCTCACACTCCAAGGGCTTTTCGAGAACAACACGATATCTTTGCTGATTTAGAAACACAAAAAGAAAAATCTGAAGATTTTTAAACAGGTAGCGATCGCTCCATACCCCCTTCTAAATACTTGAAGCTGTTTGTTTAGCGCTCCCAGGGACAACAGGCAATGGTTGAGCGGCTTTCAATACCGCATCCAGCAACCCTGGAAATAGCACCTCTAAATCTTCACGCCGCAGGATGTTAATGTGCTGTGTCCCTTCTTTTCGTGTAAAAACTATCCCAGACTCCCGCAAAATCTTAAAATGATTGGACATGGTTGATTTTGCGATCGCAAAATCAAAACTGGCACAGCATTGTTCCCCCTCAGTGGCCAGCCGCCGCACAATCTCTAGCCGAACTGGATCGCCCAATGCATACAGCACTCCAGGTAAAGAAATATTTTTTCGATCTGGATGATAAAGAAATCTCATAGTTGCATTATCTCATCAGGTGGCATATATTTTTATTATTCGATATTATCGAATTATAGAATTAATTAGGAGGGCAATTTTATGTCATCCATTACAAATGTCACAGAAGCCACATTCAAGCAAGAAGTCTTGGAAAGTGAAATTCCGGTCTTAGTGGACTTTTGGGCCCCGTGGTGTGGCCCTTGCCGGATGGTGGGCCCAGTCGTCGATGAAGTTGCTGCTGAATACGATGGACAGGTGAAATTTGTGAAGCTGAACACAGATCAAAATCCTACTGTCGCCAGCCACTATGGAATTCGCAGCATTCCGACACTGATGGTTTTTAAGGGAGGTCGGCAGGTCGATACTGTCGTCGGGGCAGTCCCAAAAACTACCTTGAATAAGACCCTAGCACAGCATCTTTAATCTAGGTACTGTTGTGAGATGCATTTAGTTTGCTTCTCTAGTCAAGGGAGCCAGGAGTCTAAATATATAAGACTCCTGACTCTCGTACAGACGCGATTAATCGCGTCTCTCCTGACTCCTGAATTATGTTTCAACTAACGGGGAAAGAGCGAAATGGACTTGAAATTGCATGGTAAATCCGCGCTGGTGAGTGGCTCAACCGCAGGTATTGGTTTGGCGATCGCTCTTGGGCTAGCTCAAGAGGGTGCATCAGTGATTGTCAACGGTCGGTCTGAAGAACGAGTAGCTGAAGCGATCGCTAAAATTAAGCATTCTACACCCGACGCGAAAGTTTCTGGTGTTGTTGCTGACGCAGGTACTGTATCAGGGGTAGAGAAACTCATTCAAGAGGTTCCTCACGTTGATATACTCATAAACAATGTGGGTATTTATGAGCCAAAAACCTTCTTTGATATTACTGATGAAGACTGGTTAAAAATATTTGAGGTTAACGTCCTCAGTGGAGTCCGTTTGAGTCGGCAATATCTGCAAAAGCAGCTAGAGCAAAACTGGGGGCGGATAATTTTCATCTCCAGCGAATCTGCTATTCAGATTCCAGTGGAAATGATTCACTACGGCACAACTAAGACAGCGCAGCTAGCTATTGCCAGAGGTCTAGCAGAAATGACTGTGGGGACTGGAGTTACAGTAAACTCCGTCCTCCCAGGGCCAACTCGTTCAGAAGGAGTTGAAGAGTTTATCACCAACCTGGCACAGGAAC
Source organism: Nostoc sp. (assembly GCF_036917095.1). GTDB lineage: Bacteria > Cyanobacteriota > Cyanobacteriia > Cyanobacteriales > Nostocaceae > Nostoc. Next base: position 268,442 of record NZ_JBALFH010000020.1, on the reverse strand, counting down.
GTGGTATTAGTCCCGATCGAGTTGAGGCGGATTTTTTTGAAAATGTGCGTCCAAGTTCCTTGATTAAACGCTTTGCAACTAATGAAGAAGTAGCAGCGATCGTAGTTTATCTTTCTAGCCCCGTAGCTTCAGCAACCAATGGTGCAGCTTTGCGGGTAGATGGTGGCGTTATTCGGTCGATTGTTTAGTATTTGAATCACAACCGCATAGTCTATTTTCCTGAAATAGCTGTAATGCGCTGCACGCAAAATTGGGTATGGGGAAAACTCTTTCCTTATTCTCCCGATCTCGCAGATGCGGGGTTCCAAATTTTGTTAGCGCAGCGTTAGCGAGTCCGCGAGCGTCATTTTGAATTGGAGCGAAGCAACATGACTACTGGTATCAACTTATTTTCTCCTTACCAATTAGGAAATCTGGAACTACCTAACCGGATAGTGATGGCACCTTTAACCCGAAACCGGGCAAGTCAGGGAAACGTACCACATCAACTGAATGCTACTTACTACGTCCAACGTGCTTCCGCCGGACTAATTATTTCTGAAGCAACACAGGTAACTCCTGAAGGACAAGGCTATCCCGCGACACCAGGAATTCATTCACCAGAACAGGTGGAGGGATGGAAGTTAGTAACCGATGCCGTACATCAGCACGGCGGCAGAATTTTTCTGCAACTATGGCACGTAGGCAGGATTTCTCACCCAGACTTCCAACCGAATGGAGCTTTACCTGTGGCACCTTCTGCCATTGCTCCTAAAGGTGATGCTGCAACTTATGAGGGGCCAAAACCTTTTGTTACTCCCCGTGCTTTAGAAACTTCGGAAATACCGCAGATCGTCGAACAGTACCGTCAGGGAGCGGCAAATGCCCTAGCGGCTGGGTTTGATGGCGTGGAAATTCACGCAGCTAATGGTTATTTAATAGATCAGTTTCTCCGCGATGGTACGAATCAACGCACAGATAAATATGGGGGTTCCATTGAGAATCGCGCCCGATTCCTGTTGGAGGTGACAGAGGCGGTAACTAGTGTGTGGGATTCTAACCGAGTTGGGGTACGTTTCTCTCCCAGTGGAACTTTTAACGATATGCGTGACTCCAATCCTCTGGAGACATTCGGTTATGCGGCTCAAGCGTTGAACCGATTTAATTTGGCATATCTGCATATTTATGAGGCAACAGAGGCAGACATCAGACATGGCGGGATAATTGTACCCATCAGTCATATACGCGATCGCTTTACAGGTACTCTCATCGTTAATGGTGGTTATACTCGTGAAAAAGGCGATGCTGTACTGGCCAACAAAGCAGCAGATTTAGTTGCCTTTGGCACATTATTTATATCAAACCCAGATTTACCCCGACGCTTGGCTTTAAATGCACCACTAAATGAACCAAATCAAGCAACCTTTTATGGTGGCAGTGAAAAGGGATATACAGACTATCCATTTTGGTCGGCTGCTAACGAGCCGGTAGCTAAGGTGTAATTCGTAATTCGTAATTCGTAATTAAGGCAAGTTTTTTGTTCTGAAACGAGGAATAATTTTTATTTTTGTTTCCTGAATAAATAGATTTGCTTGTATCTTAGATTACGTTAGCGCCAGGGGAACAAGTCTGCGTACTCTTACAGAGAAGCAAGCTATGCTTTTAGCATCTCGTAGAGAATATCATTACGAATGATTTGGTCAAAACTTAACCATCAGGAGAATCTCATGAGTTCCATTACTCAAACCCAACCTTTAGATGTACCCAGTGCGATCGCTCAACGCCGTTCCATCAAAACTTTTAAAACAGACCCCATCGCCCCAGAACTGCTCAAGCAACTGGTAGAGTTAACCGTGGCAGCGCCCAGCAGTTACAATATTCAGGACTGGCAAATTATTCTTGTGCAAGATGAGGCGCAAAAGGCAGCCTTATCAGCAGCATCGTGGAATCAACAGCAAATTATCCAAGCACCAGTTACTTTTGTGTTTGCTGCCGATGCGAGTGCATCTGAAAAAAACTTGAACCCGATAATTGAACAGGCTCTTGCAACTGGGGCATGGAATGAAAGCACAGCTAATTATTTTAAAACTGCTATTCCGCAATTTCAAGAGACACTGGGAGACAAGCGACGCGAATATGCGATCAAAGATGCGATCATTGCCGCTACCCATTTGGTATTAGCAGCAGAAAGTCTGGGATTATCCACTTGTTTTATGAATGGTTGGCTTGAAGACAAGGTAAAAGAAGTGATTGGTGCAGGAGATAATCCAGATTTAGCGATCGCCGTTTTAGTTCCTGTTGGCTATGCAGCAGAACCACGCTTAAATCCAGGTCGTTTGCCATTCTCCTCCAACGTCTCTGTAGACAGAATCGGTAACCCATATGCAGGGTAGTTTTGCCTAAATTGTGTATGGGGCATTGGGTATTGGGCATGGCGAATAGGGGATGAATCTTTAATACTCGTGAATGAGTCTTTGAACCTGCCTCCCCCGCTTCCCCTGCTCCCCCTGCCTCCCCTGCCTCCCCTGCCTCCCCTGCCCCCTGCCCCCTGCCCCTCCCCAACCATGTCCTTACCCTCCTTCCTCGCGCGTCGTTCGTTCCACTATGCCTGGATCGTCGCAGGTTTAACATTCCTAGCCTTGCTGGTGGCGGCGGGAATTCGCTCTGCTCCTGGAGTTTTTATAGTGCCTCTCGAACAGGAGTTCGGCTGGAGTAGAGCAACTATATCTTTAGCAATCTCTATTAACTTAGTACTCTACGGGTTGATTGGCCCTTTTGCCGCCACAGTTATGGAGCGGATCGGCATTCGCCGGATGATGGTGTTCTCACTTGCTGTCATTGCTCTCGGTGTCGGTTTAACTACTTTGATGTCAACTTCCTGGCAGCTAGTCTTGCTGTGGGGTGTTGTTGTCGGTTCTGGTAGCGGAGTTATCGCCCTGGTTTTGGGTGCTATTGTTGTCAATCGTTGGTTTTTTGAGAAGCGGGGTCTAGTTCTGGGCATCTTGACTGCCAGTACAGCCACAGGGCAGCTAGTGTTTCTGCCCATGCTGGCCTCAGTAGCCGATCGCTTTGGGTGGCGAACTGCGGCTCTAGCTCTTACTGGTGCAGCACTTCTAATTATTCCAGCGATCGCAGTCTTTATGCGCGATCGTCCGGCGGATGTCGGTTTGCGACCCTTTGGCGACAACAGCGAAACTGTGGAAGTGTTACAGCCCAAAGTCAATTCCATTGCCTCCACTCTCAACGCTCTTTGGCTGGGAATGCGTAATCGAGACTTCTGGCTGTTATTTGGTAGCTTTTTTATCTGTGGTGCAAGCACAAATGGGTTAATTGGAACTCATCTGATTCCCGCTTGTATTGACCACGGTATCCCAGAAGTCAAGGCTGCTGGTCTTTTGGCAATCATGGGACTATTCGATTTTTTTGGAACTACTATGTCCGGTTGGCTATCTGACCGCTGGAACAACCGCTACTTACTATGCTGGTACTACGGATTGCGGGGTTTGTCTTTAATTTTCTTACCCTTCAGTTTCAACTTTTCCTTCTATGGACTTTCCATTTTCGCCGTCTTCTATGGACTTGATTGGATTGCCACCGTACCACCGACGGTGCGGCTTGTTGCCAACGTCTTTGGTAAAGAAAATGTGGGCGTGATGTTTGGTTGGATTGTAGCAGGACACCAGCTTGGTGCAGCCACAGCAGCATTCGGAGCCGGAGTGTTGAGAACTTGGACGGGTAGTTATTTACAAGCGTTTATTTTATCAGGCGTTCTCTGTCTGATTGCCGCAGTTTGTGTACTGCAAATTGGTCAAAGTCCCACTAAGGGCAATTCCCCGTTATCTTCAGTCACGCTCAATTCTTAATCTATGAATATCTGAATCGAATGGCACTTTAAGGATAGGTATTGTAATGAACACAATGCTTGATATGGTAATAATTCCAGAAGGATCTTTCCTTATGGGCGCTGACCCTGAAGTTGAGGTTAATGCTGAGTATGAAGAACAGCCTCAAAGGGAAGTATGGCTATCAACTTATGCAATTCAACGAACCCCCGTCACAGTGGGGCAGTGGCAGAAATTCTTGAGGGATACTGCTTATGACTGGTCGTATGATAATAAAACTTTAGCCCTAAATCGGGAGATATTAGGGGCTGCTGCTCTTGATTATGACTGGTCATTAGCTAATAAAGCTGCTAAATTTTCCCCAGGAGATATGTACCCAATAGTTTTTGTTTCTTGGTTTGATGCCTGTCGGTTTACTGAATGGCTGAAGGAAACTTTAGGTGGTGCATATGCCTTACCTACAGAGGCGCAATGGGAAAAAGCCTGTCGAGGACAAAATGGACAGTTGTATCCTTGGGGAAATCAAGAAGTGGATTGGAATGAAGAAATGGCTTTATTCTCATATCCTAATACTAAAGACTCATATCCTAAGATTAATCAACCTGTTGGTTGTCGCCCTGAAAGACAAAGCCCCTATGGCTGTTTGGATATGTGGCAAAATGTATCAGAATGGTGCAGTGACTGGTATGATATCACAGGTAGATATTACCATGACCCGAATACAAAGTGGGTTAATCCACATGGGGTTACATTTGAAGAATTGAAAAGACATCTCCAGACATTAGGTATCAGCCCAAGTGGGGTAGATTCATTTTTAGAGTATAAAGTATATCGGGGTGGAAATCTGTTGAGTTCTGGCTGGCCGAGATGTACATACCGAGGTTATCAATGTCTACGCTCCTGCGGCCATCATATAGGTTTTAGAGTTGTGCTTAATTACCAATAGGCTAACTAATTTTTTGGGGATATTAAATTTTATCTAGATATTCTGCTTTCTCTCTTAATCGTTTATCCTAACAAGGAGAATTAAATTTATGGCAACAACAGCTTTAATTGTCGGTGCAGGTAGTGGACTGAGCGCTTCTTTAGCTCGCCTATTTGCCAAAGAAGGATTCACTGTCGCTTTAGCGGCTCGCCAAATTGAAAAACTCACTCAATTGAGTAGTGAAATTGGCGCAGTTAGTTTCGCTGCTGATGTCTCAAAGCCAGATGAAGTAGAACAGTTATTTATTGATATTGATAATAAAGTCGGTTCCCCGAATATTGTCGTTTACAATCCTAGTTACCGAGTGCGGGGGCCTCTTGTCGATCTAGACCCTGGTGAAGTGGCAAAAACCCTAGAGGTAACTGCTTATGGTGGCTTTCTCGTAGCCCAAGCTGCTACCAAAAGGTTTTTGCAACTTGGCGGCGGTGCTATATTTTTTACTGGAGCCTCAGCGAGTGTTAAGGGTTATCCTCTGTCTGCTCCCTTTGCAATGGGTAAATTTGCACTGCGCGGTTTGGCTCAGAGTATTGCTAGAGAATTAGCACCAAAAAATATTCATGTAGCGCATTTCGTGATTGATGGTGCAATCCGCTCCACAGTCCGCCAAGATCCAGCAGATAATCCTGATAGTACTCTTGACCCGGATGCGATCGCTCAAACTTATCTCAGCATTCTCCGCCAACCCCGCAGTGCTTGGACATGGGAAGTAGAACTACGTCCGTGGGTAGAGAACTTCTAGCCTCGACAATTGTTACAAGAATAGTTTTGATGGTATGAAAATTGATTTTGGTGCAACTGCTACTGATTATGCAAAACACCGCGCTGGTTTTCCGAGTTCATTATTTAACAAACTGTCTGAATATGGTATAGGTTTACCAGGGCAAAACATTGTTGACCTTGGTACAGGGACAGGAACACTAGCGCGGGGCTTTGCGGATAGAGGTGCTTATGTAATTGGCATAGACCCATCAGCCTCACTTTTAGAACAAGCGAGACTGTTAAGCGAATCAATCCAACTCAAAGTAGATTATCGAGTCGCAACCGCCGAGAATACTGAGTTACCAGACGCAAGTGCAGATGTAGTAACTGCTGGACAGTGTTGGCATTGGTTCGATCGCCCCCGTGCTGTCCAAGAAATTACTCGGATATTGAGAAGAAATGGCTCGCTGGCGATCGCTCATTTTGATTGGATACCCTTAAAAGGTAATGTAGTTGAAGCAACAGAACAACTGATTAAAGCTCATAATCCAGCGTGGAATCTGGGCGGCGGTAATGGAATGTATCCCTTGTGGTTACAAGACATTGGTGAAGGAGGATTCCGAGAAATCCGCACATTTTCTTACGATGTCTTTGTGTCTTATACACAGGAAGCTTGGCGGGGACGAATTCGTGCTAGTGCAGGCGTGGGAGCCAGCTTGACACCAGAAAAGGTAGAAGTATTCGATCGGGAATTGGCGACATTACTTGAAGCAAGATATCCCACGCCAATTCTTCAGGTTCACCATAGAGTTTGGGCTGCGATCGCCAAATCACCGCTATGAAAAAGTATAATAGTCGCTGCCATTAAAGATAAAGGTTTCCGGTAACGGAAAAGGCAAAATATTAAGCCAAGACGAATTAAGGCGATTGTTCGCAGAGGATTTCTCACCCCGCGCGATCGCGCCACCCACAGACATGCGAAAACGAAAACTGAACAGCAACAGCAACGTAAAGCTGAATTATCTCGTCGTGCGATCGCTTGTTTTTAAGCTGACCTCACAAAATCATATTGCTCCAATGTCTTGTTTGCAAGCCACAGCAGCTACGCTAGTTTAACGTTTCATACAATTGATACCGGAGAAAAAATAAATTTCAGGTAAAATACGTAAATAAATCTTAGAAAGGTTATTGATAATTTTAAACAAATCCTGCAAGACTATAAATAATTTATAATTCTTTTATAAATATTATTTATATATCAATACATCAAAAATCTTGCATACTGAAAAGCTTGATAATTATAGTAATAAAGGCTATATAACGGATTCAACTCCATATATTTAATTACTAAGCTTAGACAAGAAAAATGCTCATAATAAATACTGAACAAAGAGCAAAAAAATTGTCATAGGGCTTGCTATCTTTTAAAATCTGGATTGTCAAGTCTGTGTATATACTTTTTTTTTGATTAATCTAATTAATAGTTAGAGCGATAAATAATATTATTTTCTTGCTCAAAACCCAAAAAGTAAATCTTTGTATTTCTTTATTCGGGAGAATAATTCACTATGTCTATAAACAAAAGCCTAATAGGTGAAAACCAAGAAGAATTGTTTGAAGTCTTATCAGATGAATGCTGCGAACAAATAATAGGAGGTAAAAGTTGGTGGAAGAAAGTTACAAAAACAGTTGAGCATGCCACAATCAAAACGTTGAATAATGCAGGCGGCGCAGTGACTCAGGCCGGAGGCATCACAGCACTTGGACTCTACACAGCAGGTGAGCTAGCTTTAGAAACAACTGGAATAGTAGGAAAAAACCAATTAGACGGAAATTAGACTAACAACACTTAAACAACTTATCTACCTCATTTCTCAACTCTAGCCGAGAAATGCAGTTACTCAAGCTCTGCCTCCTTAAAACAACTAAAGGCAGAGCTTTTTGCTTACTACACTTCAAAAATGCATGAGTCATTTTTGAAGTGTAGTAAGCAAAAAAATTAGCCACACACAGCCAGCTGCTAGTGATAGCTTATTTGCAGTAGATAGACGAATATTACAATTGTTAAAGCTAATCGTCCTTGATAGGTTTGATTCTAGCACTAACGTTAAACCCAACATAATAAATAACTTCTTAGCCCTCAAGTACAGCAAGGCGCTAATAAATTCTTAATGAGGGAATAAAATGGATGTTAAGCACGTAGCCTGAAGTTATCGATTTGAGATTGACCTTCAAATAAGGATTCCCAGGCAAAACCTGAAAATTTCATCCAGAAACTAACAAGTAAATTTTTTTTAAGCATCTAGTCTTTTGTAATAATGCAAAATCAGTAATGCCCAAGCACAATAGTCCAGTATGGGGCTGTATCTCCATTCCTGAAAGCGATTTTCCATCTTACTTCTAGGGCGATACTTTTGGGTATAAAGTGCTAAAATGCTTGTAATATATACATTTTCGCAGTTATCGATCCCTTTGTTTTTAGATTTTGTGAAAAATGTGAAAGAGGTGTCCGCAGCATTGACTTAAAAAACAATCGCACAATTTTAGTAAAAATAGCCATGATCGATCTTTATTATTGGACAACCCCCAACGGTCATAAAATTACGATTTTTTTAGAAGAAGTCGGTTTGGAATATACGATAATTCCTGTGAATATTGGGGCTGGGGATCAATTTAAACCTGAATTTCTGAATATTTCTCCTAATAATCGTATCCCTGCGATCGTTGACCGCGAACCAGCCGATGGAGGTGCGCCAATTTCGGTATTTGAGTCTGGTGCAATCTTGCTATATTTGGCAGAAAAAACCGGGAAATTAATCCCCCAAGATTTACGCGGTCGCACTCAAGTTTTAGAATGGTTGTTCTGGCAAATGGCAGGACTGGGGCCAATGGCGGGACAAAATCATCACTTTAGCGCCTATGCTCCCGAAAAGATTGAATATGCCATTAAACGCTACGTGAATGAGACGGGACGCTTATATGGAGTGCTGAATAAGCAATTAGCAGATAGAGAATTTGTGGCTGGCGATTATTCCATTGCCGATATTGCTGCCTATCCCTGGATTGTGCCCCATGAGCGCCAAAGTCAAAATCTAGAGGATTTTCCTCATCTCAAGCGCTGGTTTGAGACAATTAAAGCCCGTCCAGCAACAATTCGCGCCTATGAGAAAGCTGAAGCATTGCAAACTCAGGCGCTCGATCCAGATAAGTCACGAGATTTGTTATTTAACCAGTCGGCAAAGACTATTCAGCCTTGAGCCTAATGAAATTGTCTTGTCAAAAAGGGGGAAGGGGGAAGAACCCCATAAATAAATTTAGGGCTGCTGAAAGCTTGGACACATACATTATTTCTTGTGACACTTGACTCTGCCAAGAGGGTTTCAAGCTCCGCCCCTTGTGGGTGGCTTCCCCTCCTGCCCCCTGCCCCCTGCTCCCCTGCCTCTCTGGGGCGATCGCTAAGTTAACTCTAATCCCAGATCGTCGGTCGCATGAGCAACGATTTCTCGCTATCTTCCTTTCCTGAATTAGAAACAGAAAGGCTACTTCTGCGTGAGACAACCTTGCAGGATGCTGAGGCAATTTTTGCTGTATTCTCCGATCCAGGCGTGACTCAGTTTCACGATCTTGATACTTTCACTTCTATTAAAGAAGCGATCGCACTCATTGAACGTAGAGCCAAACGGTTTGAGCGAGGAGAAGGAATTCGCTGGGGAATTGCCCGTAAGCAAGACAACGTTTTGATTGGTTCTTGTGGGTTTGCGTGGAACCGACAAGAACAAGCTGCTGAGGTCGGTTATGAGCTTGCCAGTACTTTTTGGAGACAACGCATCATGACTGAGGCAGTGCATACCATCTTGCAATTCGGGTTTAAGAAAATGGGTTTGCGTTTCGTTGTTGCCCAAGTCATGTTGGACAATATAGCTTCTAAAAAGTTGCTAGAAAAGTTAGGTTTTCACAGTCAGGGTGTACTGAAACAGTATGGCTTCTTCAAAGGGCAGTATCACGATCTGGAGCAATTTGTGCTTCACAAATAGGAGAACTGAGTGGGCAGGTTAACAACAGATATAGCAGGGAAAACACCTGTCTCATTAGGGCTGTTGGGCGCTGCTGCCTTCATGGTGATTGCTGATGCACGGGTGATTGACCCTCTGCTGCACATCATTGCCAGCGAGTTCAATGTCGGCGTTGGCAGTGCTGCGGTGATTATCTCGGCATACACGATTCCCTACGGGCTATTTCAATTAGTCTATGGGCCACTAAGCGATCGCATCGGCAAACTTAAGGTAATCACAATCGCTCTGGCGGCATTTGCTGTAGGTACGGCTGTTTGTGCCTTTGTCTCAAATATTCTCTTACTTACCTTGCTGCGGTTTCTCACAGGGATGGCTGCTGCTGGGGTCATCCCGGTTACCCTAGCTTATATTGGTGACAACTTTCCTTATGAAAAACGCCAAGCTGCGATCGGTAAGTATCTAAGTGCCCTGATGCTAGGTCAAATCCTGGGTGGTAGTTTGGGCGGCATCTTTGGGGAATATATCAGCTGGCGTGACATTTTTCTTCTATTTGGCATCGTCTCCCTTGGCATTGCGGGACTTTTGTGGCGGGGGACGCGTCATTTGAGCGATGTTCAACGTCCCCAAGGTCGTGTAGGTAGGATAACATTTCGACCTTATTACCAACTATTGACTCAACCGCTCGCCCGGACTGTAATTATAGGGGTGTTTGTGGAAGGCTTTTGCGTCTTTGGGGCATTTGCTTACATCGGCGCATTTCTGCGCGATCGCTATACTCTAAGTTATGTTGCGATCGGGTTTATGCTCAGTGGTTTTGGATTGGGGGGACTAATTTACAGCCGCTCAGTTAAATGGTTAGTAAAGCGACTGGGTGAAACTGGTTTAATGGGAGTGGGAGGAGGCTTGATGTGTATCAGCTTCTTAGCGATCGCATTGTTCTATAACTGGATGCTGTTTATCCCCTTGAGTATTTTAATGGGATTGGGCTTTTATATGATGCACAGCACCCTCCAGACCCAAGCCACTGAGCTTTCACCGGAAGCACGAGGCACTGCTGTTTCATTATTCGCTTTCAGCTTATTTGTCGGGCAGGGAATCGGCGCGGCAGTATTTGGTAGGATTGTCGATAACTTCGGCTACATTTATTGCTTTATTCTAGTTGGTGTAGCGATCGCTCTGCTCTCTGTTTGGTTAGTCAAGCAGAAGCAAAACAGCGATGAAAGCTAAGGTATGTATACACAGAGCCTCTAGAGGAGAGCAAGGGATTAGAATGCATCAATGTCAAAAAAGCAACATCTATTAAAGAAAAAACTCGGTTGGTCTTTGGATGAGCGAGATCCAAAGTTCATAGAATCTCTGATGCCCCTGTTGGACTTTTTCTATCACTACTATTTTCGAGTTCAAACCAGTGGCTGGGATAATATTTCACCCCAAAAAAAAGTCCTATTTGTCGGTTCGCATAATGGGGGACTCGCGGCTCCCGATATGACAATGATGATGTATGACTGGTTCCGACGATTTGGTGTGGAGCAACCCGTTTATGGTTTGATGCATCCTAAAGTTTGGCAGGTTACCCCGCCACTAGCGCAACTAGTCGCCAAGGCTGGAGCAATTATGGCTCATCCGAAAATGGCTTACGCTGCCTTGCGCTCTGGAGCTAGCGTGCTAGTTTATCCAGGTGGAGCCGAAGATGTTTTCCGACCGCATTATTTACGTAACAAAATTTACTTTGCGGGGCGGCAAGGATTTATCAAGTTAGCATTGCGGGAAAATGTGCCGATTGTCCCTGTAGTTTCCTGGGGTGCTCACGATACGCTGATTGTGCTCGCTGACTGCTATAAAGTTGTGCAGCAACTCCATGAATGGGGAATGCCTTGGCTGCTTGGGATCGATCCGGTAGTTTTTCCTATTTATCTCGGACTGCCTTGGGGGTTAGCAATTGGCCCGTTGCCCAACATTCCATTACCTATAGCCATATATACGCGAGTTTGTCCGCCAATTGTATTTCAACGCTACGGCCCTGAGGCAGCTAGCGATCGCCACTATGTCAATGAATGTTATGAATTAGTTGTTAGCCAGATGCAGCAAGAGTTAGATTTCTTAGTGAAGCGAACTGCTAATGCCAATTCTCTATGATGATACATATTAATTAGTCTGCGTACTGCAAAACAGAAGCCCTTCAAGCAGCATCCCATTATTAAGGCGATTTTCAGGTAAATAAACCACGCGGTAGGGGCATAGCATTGCTGTGCCCGTGAATGTGAATCAAGATGGTAGGTTCTCAGATATATTGGGCAACCTAAAAGTAGGCGATCGCTTGTCTTAAATGCCGTAATTCGCTCTTTGTTACCAATTAAAGCCTGGATGTGATATCTGGTAAACCAGTTATGAGCCTATTTTTTAAATATCTTTTAGGGGTAATTTTCCTGCCGAGACGCTGCGCGAACCTCAAATCTCTCAGACACCGAAGAAGATGGCTTGGCAGACTGGCTCTACTACTGTGTACTTGGGGTTACTGGATACAACCAGTTCAAGCAGAAGGCAGTAGGAATTTATACCCTAGCGGTGCTACTGGTTTTAGAGCCAACCTTGAATGGCGCTCAACAGATAAGTTTGGGCCTACCACTCCTGTGGATAATTCTCTTCTGCGGCGCACATTGCTACAAGTGTATGCTAAAGCTGGAGAATACATCCTCTTGGGTTCCAGTTCTGTAGGAGTAGATAATGCTGACATTTTGCTCTATGGTAGCAAAACAGGTCGAATAGGTAATGAAACTCTCTCTAATCTTAAGTTTCAATGCTCTACCCAAAGAACCCAGACTCTAAATACCAATCAGGGTAAAATATCTAGCCGTAACCAAGAATTAGCAGGTCCAGACACAATCACAAACTCAGCAACTGCAACGCCCGGTGGGGCGATCGCTAACGGCTACGTACCTTGTTACTATCAAGTTCCAGTGGGCGGTGATGGAATTTATTATGTAGCTTTCTATGGAGGTCAAGGAGGTAATAGTAACTTTGATGGAACTCCTACACAAACAATTGACTTTGGCACCAACTTTAAAGATCCATCAGGAACCAGTATAGCTGCGTGGGATGTGACGGTACGTAGCAGCTTGACTTCCACAACAGATATTAATGGGCGACTCCTTGCCGACTACTTAGCACTATTTACCGGAAACAATGGCAGACCGATCGAATCTTCATTCTACATTGTCACTAAAGATGGTTATCAATATAAAACAGCCCTCAATGGCTTAGACCCCAATGGTTTTGTCATTTATGGCAATGATGTAGGCTACTATGACAGCGATGGAAAAACACCGCTCTACCATGATGTTCTGAGTGCAGTGAATAATGCTCTGATGCCACAACTGCAAGGTGGAACCAATTTCGCTTTACCCAACCACGTCATTTTCTTTAATAATCCTCAAACTAGTGTCGGAACAAATGACTCTCTCTTTGCCCGTGGTATCCCTACTGTAGCAACACTTCCAAGCATTAGTAATTCCAGCTTTATTGGTACAGCTGGGGCTAATAACTCGAACCAAAGCACAGGTGGAGTTTTTAAATTCGACAGCAATGTAACTGGCAACTATGAAATAGTCATCAGCAGAGATGGTAATGATTTCGATCCGGCTAATCTGCAAAACCGAGTACTGCGGGGAACGATGACGGCATCTGGAGGTCAAACCGTTACCTGGGATGGTAAAGATAATAATGGGAATTTTTTCCCCGTTGGCACAGACTACCCAGTTAACATCACAACTCATGCTGGCGAATACCACTTTCCTCTTATAGATGCTGAAAACAGTATCAAGGGAGGGCCAAGCTTTACTCTCCTCAACGTCTCCAATCCTTTGGGAAATAATACAGGGTTTTACGACGATCGCGGCTATCGTACCTTGTCTGGGACAAATGTGGGAACACCAGGTGGTGTGCTATGTGGAGGTTCTGGTTCCCCACCGTCTATATCTCACAGTAACCTGGTAACAGGATTTAATACTACCAGTACTCAGCGTGCTTTTGGTACAGCCAGTGGTGGTAACACTAATACAGTTTGTTCAGGCTCCTTCGGTGATGTCAAAGGATTAGATATATGGACTTATGTTCCTAGTAATGCGGTTCTAACTTATTTAAATATTATTCCAACAACTTCTTATCAAGTTTCACCATTAGCGGGCCAAGTCATTATCAACGAGGTGCTTTATAACCAAACAGGTACTACTACTGACACCAATGATGAGTTTATTGAACTCTACAATGCTTCTACATCCGCAGTAGATTTGAGTGGTGTAACTTTGACAGATGGCAACCTCATTGTCGGTAGTAGCGATGCTGCTGTTGGCTTTCATTATACCTTCCCCAGTGGCACGACTTTACAACCAGGGAAATATGCTGTCATTTGGATTGGTAATAATAATGCCAACCATCAAGCAACAGGAGCAGCTTTTCAAACTTGGTTGGGACAAACTCCCAAGCTCAACAATTCCGGCGATGATGTTTGGTTGTATGATAACCAGAATAAGATTATTGACTATATCGCCTATGGCGCAGGCAGTGAGGTTAATACACCTCCCCCAAGTTCTCTAAATTTGTGGGACACTACCTATCAGTCTTCTTTGGCTGGGGCTAATTCGGGTCAATCTATTAGCTTGACTGCCAATGGCAAGGATACTAATGTCAGTGCTTGCTGGGAAGCAACTACCAGTGGGAACTCTAGCACACGCTGTCCAAACTACCTACCAACTAGAGACACTGATACTACAGGTAGTCGTGTTACCAGCGTTGGAGAAAGCAATAACGGTGCTACTACGGTTAATGCAAAGCTTTTGTTAGTGAAACGCATCACCCGCATCAACAATCAAGATTTAACCGATATTGTAGATGGTCGCAGCGACGTTGCTATTACTGCTGCTAATTATGTGCCAGAACCCTATGCCTCTGATGATAACGATCTGACATGGCCTGCTGGCTATCTGCGGGGATTGATTAATGCTGGGACTGTTAAACCAGGAGATGAGTTGGAATACACTATCTACTTCCTCTCCAAAGGCCCGAGTAATGCCACTAACGTTAAATTCTGCGATTTAGTTCCTAGCAGTACCACTTTTATTCCCACTGCGTTTAATGGTAATACTCCTGGTGATGGCGGCTTAGGAGGAGCAGATCGAGGTATTGCCCTTGCTCTTAGTTCTAGCAGTCCCACAGTTTACCTCACCAATATAGAGGATGTCAGCGATCGCGGACGCTTTTATGCTGCTAGCGAACCAGCGCCATCATATTGTGGTACTAACAGCAATGGAGCAGTGTTGGTGAATATCACCCGGAGTCCAGATTTACCCAATTTAGCTAAAGATTCTTACGGCTTTGTTCGCTTTCGGGCCAGGGTGAAATAATCGCAGGTGAGGCATAAGTAGTTCTGAGTTAGAAGTTTTGAATCTTTAACTCATAACTGTTTTGCTAGCAGGGCTATTTCGTTCTAGACAGAAACCGCCCAGAACTGAAGTTCCGGGCTAATAGCTAAAGTCCCTTAAAACGGACTATAATCTTTTCTCAGTCGTCTTTAGACGACTTTTGCTATTAGACTCAGAATTCATTCTGAGGCGGTCTAGATGAGAATGAAATAGCCCTGGTTTTGCTAGCCACCACTGACTGGTGGAATCAGCACGACTTCATCCCCATCTTGTAGTAGGGTATCTGGTTCGACAAATATTAAATTAATCCCAAAGCGGGTGATGTCACGCCATTGGGAGAGTTCGGGGTGTTCAGCTATGAGGCGATCGCATACTGCTTTGACTGGCATACTTTTAGGAAATTCCAGCACCAGTTCCGAAACCCTAAAGGCTTCTTGATAAGCAGCGAATAATTTGACGGTAACGGTGATTGCAGATTTAGACATACAAAATACTTTGGCAGTACCAGCAAGTAGTTTAATACTTGACAAGCACCCTGAACTGATGGGATTAATTATACATTACTAAGTAGATGATTTCACAAGTTTATAACGCAAATTGCCTGATATTAAACCTCTGCGTTCCACGTCCCTTGCATAGCGACCAGAAGAGAAGTTTTGCTCGGCTAGAAGCCGCCGCTCAGGCTTCTGCCTGGGTTTAAAAACGTTACTTTTTAAACCCAGAAGGACGCATTTTGCCAAATCTCACGCCGTTTGCAACTGAGTAGAGTGGCATCCTTTGCAGGTTCAGCTTTTCAGTTAAACTAATCGCAGCCAACATGGCAGTGTGTCGCCAAAGCCAATTCTACAGGGTGCGATCGCATTGGAATTTTAATCATAAACTCTGTTCCCTGCCCTGGTGCTGAAAGACACATTATCTCACCACCATGTTTGGAGACAATAATTTGGTGGCTAATCGACAAGCCTAAACCTGTGCCTCTACCTATGGGTTTTGTCGTAAAGAAGGGGTTAAATAAGCGATCGCGTACTTCCTCTGTCATACCGGGGCCAGTATCGCCAATCCAAATAGTCACAAACTCATTGTCAGTTACTTCGGTGCGAATCCGAATCGTGCTGCGGCAAAAGGAAATTTCCTGGGGCGATCGCTTTTTATCGTACTCCTCTAAAGCATCAATTGCGTTCGTCAATAGATTCATAAACACTTGGTTGAGTTGCCCTGCATAACACTCCACAAGCGGTAGGTCACCATACTCTTTCACGAGTTGAATACCTAGTTGGTTAGAACTGGCTTTAAACCGATTGTGCAAAATCAGCAGCGTGCTATCTAGCCCAGCGTTAATATCCACTGGCTTCATTTGGGCTTCATCCACGCGGGAAAAAATCCTTAAAGACTGAATAATCTCACGGATGCGGTCAGCCCCAACCTTCATCGAACTCAGCAATTTCGGTAAGTCTTGATTCAGAAATTCTAAATCTATCGCCTCAGTCAGCTTCTGAATTTCAGGTTGCGGTGAGGGAGTGTACTTAGCATAGAGGTTCAAGAGGTCGAGCAAGTCTTGGGTATATTGATAGGCGTGAGTCAGATTCCCATAGATGAAGTTGATGGGATTGTTAATTTCATGGGCGATACCCGCCACCAATTGTCCCAAACTGGACATTTTTTCACTATGAACCAGTTGGCTTTGAGTTTCTTGAAGTTGGCGAAAGGCAAGTTCTAGCCGATTGGCTTGTTCTCGATAGCGTGCTTCGGATTCCTGCAATGCTTGCTCTGTAAAAATGCGCTCTTGGATTTCCTGTTGCAGCAGCTGATTAGATTGAAAAAGTGCAGCCGTCCTTTCTTCGACCCGTTCTTCTAACTCAGATGTCAGTTTTAAAAGGGCGTTTTCTGCCTTAGTTCGTTCTTGAATTTCCAACTCCAGATGCACATTTTGCTCTTGCAGTCTTTTAGTCAGGTTTCGTATGCTTAAATGGATTTTGACACGAGCTAAAACCTCTTCATGCTGAAGCGGCTTAGTGATATAATCCACCGCCCCAAGATTCAACCCTCTGACCTTATCTACCGTCTCAGAAAGCGCCGTCATAAAAATCACAGGGATATCTTTAGTTGATTCTTTAGCTTTCAAGTGGTAGCAAGTTTCAAACCCGTCCATTCCGGGCATGAGTATATCTAACAAAATCAGATCGGGAAGAGCATATTCGATCTGCTCAATTGCGTCCTCGCCATCCTGCGCCACTAACACTTGGAAACCAGAATCAGCCAAGAAATCGAATAACACTCCTAAATTTGTCGGGTTGTCATCAACGATTAAGATAATGCCATTTTCAATGTTTGAATTACTCATTAGTTTACTCCTATATTTTTTAGAATTTCACGAATTTTTTTAACTTGAAAACCTTTAGCTAATTGACGCAACTCTAGAGAAAAAGGTGCATATTTAACATCCAATTCTTCTAAGTGAGTAACTCGCTCCACAATACCTTTGAGATCGCCTTTCATTGCTAAATTCAATAGATTGGCTATTTCCTCTTGCGAGGGAGCTACCAATGGTTGCTGAGAAGTTTGTTGTTTATTCTCTATAGATACTTGAGTTTCACCATTTTCATAAATCCATTCCAGTTCTAAGTGAAGCCGTAACTTTTCTAAAAGCTCTGTTATCCGGATTGGCTTAGGTAGAAAATCATTGCAACCCGCCTCTTTACTTTTGTTGAGATCGAAATCAAAAACACTGGCAGAAGTACCAATCACGATCGTATTCTTTAGCTCAGGCGATCGCCTAATTCGACGAGTAGTTTCAAAGCCATTCATTTGAGGCATCAATAAGTCCATTAAGATGCAATCTGGATTGGATTCAGATGCTTTATTGAGGCAATCTTGACCATCTATTGCTTCGACAATTTCAAATCCTAAAGGCGATAACATTTTGACCAAAATTGAACGATTTTCTGCTCTGTCATCTGCTACAATAAGTTTCCGTTTATAGCCTTTAAAACCTTGGATATTTCGTTGTTCTTTTTTGACAATATCAGCGTATTGATAAACTTCAGGCAAATCTAAATCAAAGAAGAAAACACTCCCTTTTCCCAAGCTACTCTTTACCTGGATTTCGCCACCCATCATCTGAACTAATTGGCGGGTAATTGCCAGTCCTAATCCCGTTCCTTCCGCTTTGCGATCGCTATCTCCTACCTGCTGGAACGGCAAAAATATTTCTTCTAATTGCTCTGGGGCCATACCAATTCCTGTATCTTCCACCTGAAATCGAATTTTACCTTCGTGATAGCCGACTTTGAAAGCCACGCCTCCAGTTTCAGTAAACTTAACGGCATTACCTAGTAAGTTAATCAAAGCTTGCCGCAACCGTTTCTCATCAGCTTTGACACCTATAGGAAGTTGAGTAATCTGTTCAAAAATTAAGCTAATACCCTTTTGTTCGGCGCGGATACGGCAGATTTCGGCAATGCTTTCTAGAAATTCTGGAAAATGAAAATCCGTTAGGTGGAGTTCCATTTTTCTCGCTTCAATTTTAGAGAGGTCTAAAATGTCATTGATTAGGTTCAAGAGGTGATCGCCACACTGATGAATAATATTCACACCATCTTTTTGCGAGTTAGTTAAACTTTTTTCACGCTTGAGGATTTGGGCGTAACCCAAAATGCCATTAAGTGGTGTTCTCAGTTCATGGCTCATGTTGGCAAGAAAATCACTTTTAGCGCGGTTAGCCGATTGGGCGATTTCTTCTGCTTTTTGCAGATGCACATTTTTTTCCTGTAACTCTAGAGTTCGCTCTTGTACTTTGGCTTCTAAGTTAGTGTTGGCTAGTTTTAAGTCTTTATAAAGACGAGCATTTTCAATCGAAATCGCTGCTTGAGAAGATAACAGTTGTAATACTTCTAAGCGATCTGATGTAAATGCACCAATGGTAAGATTATTTTCTAAATAAAGGATGCCACTCAGTTTTCCTTGATGGATAAGCGGTGTACATAAAACCGATTTGGGTTGATGGGTGGCGATGTATGTATCTGTGGTAAATGTTCCTTCACAAGTTGCATTGCTGAGAACAATATTTTCTTTAGTTCGGGCTACATAATTAATCAGTGAAATTGGTAGTTGATGACTGGTTGATACTGAAATTCCTTGTAGCACAGTTACATCATTTTTGTCTACCGCTCCTGATGCTTCTATCAGTAACTCTCCAGATTTTTCTAAAATTAGGTAGCCTGTTTGAGCGCCAGCATTCTCTAGCACAATTGTCATTAATTTAGCTAGTAAATTACCTAAAAGGATTTCTCCAGAAAGAGCTTGAGATGCTTTTATAACCGTGGCTAAATCTAGCAAGTCTGAAGCACTTTCAGCCGTAGAGCTAATTATCCGAGTTACGTCCGTACTAACTATTTCTCGCTTTGATATCCGAAATAGTTGAGGATATCTTTTTTCCAAGTCTTTTACTTTTGCCTTCGCTCCCCAGCGACCATATCCATAGTAGGCATCGTTAAGATAGGTATTAGCAACTTTCTCTCTGCCACATGCAAAATAGAACTCTGCTGCTAGTTCCGACGCTAGCGCTTCTTCCTGAATATATCCCTGTTCTCTAGCTCCATTTATTGCTCGGTCATAAAAGGCGATCGCTTTTAAATCTTGTTCCAATACTCGTGCCTTTTCTGCTTCCACTAGCTCATACTTATGCTGATAGTTGGCAGGAGAATGTAACGCCCATTGCTTCATTTTTTTCTGATGGGATGCGACTTGGCTGAGATATTGTTGGCGCTCGCTTTTCGATGCGGTGCGATATAAAGCCAAGAGAGTCAGAGAGTAGTAGAACTTGTGTTCGGCTTTGTACATCAACCCTCGTCCGCCTTGTTCGTATTTTTCTGCCAGCAAGCCATCCTCAGCAGCGCGATCGTAATTTTTAAATAAATAACCTAGAATCAGTTTAGAAACATAGATAGGATAAATAGCCATATAATTATTGCTATTTATCAGAATTGGCAACATTTTATTCTCATCAAAACTTTCGCCAATTAATCGATATGGTTCCGCAGTTTTTCTAGTTAAATTCAAACCTGTTTGTCGAACTATCTTAGCATAAATTATTTGAAACTCTTGTTTCGTTCTTTGCATCAAAGCAATATAATGAGCCTGTTTCTGGAGAGCTATTTCTAGATTTTCACCAATAAAAAATAAATGCGTACAATAAAAACAAGCCGAATAAGAAGCATATTCTAAATCTCCTGTTTCCAGCCCTCTTTGCACACCTTCAATTAACGGTTCTATAGTATTAATAGCTGGTTCTTTCCAGTGCCTGATAAAATAATTAAATGTTTCATAGATTTTCGCCGTCATCTCCTTAGCATTGAATTGATTCAACAGCTTTAAGCCTAGCTGACCGAATTGATAGCCAGAATCGATATCTTCAAAAACACCGCATAGGAACATACCATAAAGTACATACGTATAAGATGACATAGGAGAGTTCCCATATTTGAGACAGAGATTGGTCATTTTAAAAACGACCTGTGGATAAAGTTCGGGAGCTGCAATATAAACCGGAGGAATCAGATTTATCAAGACTCGTAGTGCGGCTAATTTATAAACATCGGTCATTTCTGGCAATTCTGTTAAATCCTCAATGCGTTTTCCTCCTAAATTTAATCTAGTCAGTCTCGTCGGGGGGGTTTCTGATAAAGGCAACCCTAGCATTTTTAGCACTTGCAGCCCGGTATTTAGCGCAGCTTGCATTTGGTTTTTAGCAATATAAAACTGCATTTTTGTCTCGTACACCTGGACTCGATCGAGCAGGGTTTTTGCTTGGGACAAAACTACATTAGAAAGTATTTCTGCTCGCTCGAAATTGGTGTTGAGGAATTCTACTGCTGCTGTTTCTACATAGAGGTTGAGTGTCAGGTCATATTGACACTGCCAACTATCTAATGGAAGAAGTTCCAAACCTACATTCAAATACTTAACAGATGATTCATAAGCTGTTGCTGCTTTCGCTTTCTGTCCAGCGATGAGATTGAGTTGAGCCAGTCTATCTTTTTGAGGCTGCTGGGTGATGAATTCAGCACCAACATTCAGTTGGTTGACAATCTCAAAGATATTTTCTTCAATATCCTTTTCCGAGGTATGTATTAGTAGCAATTCACCAATTTTTAGATGAGTCTGTTTTTTCTGATCGTCTGGAATGAGAGAATAAGACGCTTGCTGTACCCGGTCGTGTAAGAACTTATAGGTAATGAGTGATGGCTGATGAGTAATGGGCGATCGCTTGTTCTCAGTCTCCATTTGTTCGGAGTCAAAAACGAGCGGTGTTTTGTATGAATTGTTGAGTGGCAGAACCAAACCTGATTGCAAAGCTTCCCACAAATCTGCTGCTGTTTCTGACTGAGATTTTTTATTAATAGTTGCCAATATATCTAATGTAAATTTGTCTCCAATACAAGCGGCAATCTTTAATACATTCTGTGCTGTAGCAGATAACTTTTGAATTTGACTGACCATCAATTCAACAACATTATCAGTTATATTAACTCCTTCGATAACCTCAATATCCCATTGCCAAAAACCGCGTTCAAAGTCAAACGATAACAAGTTATCTTGATAAAGGGATTTGAGTAACTGAGTTAAGAAAAAGGGGTTACCTTGGGTTTTAGTAAAAACTAACTCTGCCAGTGGCTTTGACTGAGAAATTTCATTACGAAGAGTATCGGCTACTAACTGGTTGACATGAGCGATATCTAAAAGCCGAAGGATAATGTTATTTACGATCGCACCAGTCTGTTGAATCTCCTCCAAGGTCTGAATCAAGGGATGAGTGGCACTTACTTCGTTATCTCGATACGCGCCAATTAGCAATAGATATTGGCTATCTGGGTCAGTCATAATTAACTGGATAAGCTTCAGTGAAGCTGAATCCGCCCACTGTAAGTCATCCAGAAACAAAACTAGCGGATGTTCGGGTTGACTAAATACATGAATGAATTGTTGAAACACCCGATTAAATCGGTTTTGCGATTCAGATGACCCTAATTGAGGAACTGCTGGCTGCGGGTCAATAATCCGTTCTAATTCGGGAATAACGTCTATAATCACTTGACCATTGGAGCCGAGGGCATCTATTAGTTTTGATTTCCAAACAGCTATTTGGTCATTGGTTTCCGTTAGCATCTGGCGCATCAAATCTTGGAATGCTTGAATTAAAGAAGCAAAAGGAATATTCCGCTTGAACTGGTCAAATTTACCGGAGATAAAATAACCCCGCTGGCGCACAATCGGTTTGTGAACTTCATGAACTAAGCAAGATTTACCAATGCCTGAATAACCAGAAACTAGCATCATTTCCGTACTACCAGAACTGACGCGATCGAATGCTTCTAACAAAGTACCAACTTCTATTTCCCGTCCGTAGAGTTTTTGCGGGATAGAAAATTGGCTGTATGAATCTAGCTGACCGACAATAAAGTGGGAAATCTCGCCATTCGTCTGCAACTGAGTCAGACAGGTTTCTAAATCGGCTTTTAGTCCTAGAGAACTTTGATATCTATCTTCAGCAGTTTTAGCTAACAATTTCATTACAATGTCAGAAACCGCTGATGGAATTTTTGAATTTAACTCTTGAGGCGGTATTGGTGTTTTTGCAATATGGCAATGAACAAATTCCAGAGGGTCAGCGGCATTAAAAGGCAGCAAACCTGTCAGCATTTGATAAAAGGTAACCCCTAAAGAATAGAAGTCAGTCCGGTAGTCAATTGACCGATTCATTCGTCCAGTTTGCTCCGGTGACATATAGGCGAGAGTGCCTTCTAGTAAATTGGGATTGCTGATGCTTTGATTTTCTTTTTCTAAACGCGATGCAATACTGAAGTCGATAATTTTAACTTGGCCAGTTTCTGGGTTAATAACGATGTTGTCAGGTTTAATATCTTTATGAATAATCTTGGCTTGATGCAGTTGAGTGAGAGTGGATGCTAGCTGAATGGCTATTGTGAGAAATTCGGTTAATGACAATTGGCGATCGCTAATATACTTTTTCAGCGATTCTGCCCCAAAGTCTGCCAAAATTAGGGCTAGACCGTTATGATGATTTTCTAAAGCTAGGGACTTGACAATTCCTTCTATATCTACTAGTGTCTGTGATATTTTATATTCATGTCTTAGTCGGGTTAGTTCTTCCAGGCTGGGATACTCGGCTTTAAGGGCTTTAACGATCGCAAGGGTTCGATCTGACTGCTTGGAAGCACGATAAATAACGGTATTGACACCTTCATGCAGGGCTTCAATAAAGTTATAACCGGGAAGGACAGGTATCATTTTTTTAGGACTGAGTGGTAGGGTGAACTGGGCACAAAGCTAATGAGCGGTATCCACCAGTGTCAAAATCAAAGGACAATGAGGTGTTTGATTTAGCATTCCCAACCAGCCAAAAAATTCTCTAATGCTAAATAAAGCTCAACATTTGGAAATATAAGTTTGCTGCTATGTCCTGAAACTTTAACAAAAGTACCGCATCTGATGATTTTGGCAGATTTCTAATCTTAAGTATTTATTTATATGACAGCATCACTAATAATATTAAGGCGGATGTGGCAATTGTTCTGAGAGCGGCAGTTTGGAGAGAAGAAGCGTCTGCTGTCTTCAAACAAGGAATTAACCACGCCATAAATTTGTATAAAAATGGGGATGTCAGTACAATAATTTGTACTAGCGGAGTTGTATTATTAGTAGAGGATAATATTTCTTAATCCAACATTTCTGGATCAATTCCTAAAGCGTTAAGTTGTTCAACAGAGAGAGTACGCAATTTCTCTACAATTCTCTCCCGCTTTTGTCGCTCAACTTCCGCCCGTTCTTCACCCGTTAGCAGTAAATTTCCTTGTGCATCCCACCAGCGCAACCAAGGTAACTCTGCATTCTGATAAAATCCCTGCCAAATTCCCAACTCTACACCCATAGGAGCAATTGGGTAATGTCCTCGTTCATTGGCTTTCATCAGCTGATAAGTATTATCCACTAAATGGTAAACTTCCACTTGCGCTTTTGCTACTTCATAAATTCCATAATAAGGCACTCGAATTGCCTGCTCATAAACCCAAAATTTACCAACATTCCCACCTTCCCCTTGAGATGGCGGTGTGTTATTTCGTTCTTCTGAACCATCTCCAGAGACAAATTCTAATACAATCAAGGGCGCGACATACTCCTTCCACAGCACATAAGAACGCCGCATTTTACCGTCAAGGGTCGGTGGTACATTGGGTACATAAAACCAGTCTGGTGCTTCAGCCCCGTTTTCAGGAGGATCGGTCAATCCCCAGTAGATACCAGAATCTTGTCCAATACAATATTGACCATCAGGATGAAGTTGCTCTAAAACAGGTTTAATTGAATCTGTAATTAAAATGCTTTGCGGATGCTCCTGAAGATTTTTCACGAATGTACCATCTGAGTCTGGTAACTGGGTGTGGTCAGGTAAAGTTAATGCCGATAGGGAAGTCATAGGCTTTAACCGAAGGTTTGTCTGATTTTCATTGTAATCATTGATGTCACTTGGAACACTTTTATTTTTTTATGTTTATATTTACTTATACCGATAATACAGTTTAATAGTTTTTAAAGGAAAAATTAGTGGTAGTACACAGTCAGATTCTCCATAAGATAGATATTGTAAAACTCAAAAATATTTCTAACGTATCTATTGATTTTGAAGGTTCCCCATTGATATCAATTATGGGAGTAAATGGAAGTGGTAAATCGACTATATTACATGCTTTAGCTTGTGTATATAAGCCTATATCTGATATAGATGAAAACAATAAATTTACTATGTTTTTCCACCAACTGATCACTTTGATTGGTCGGGAACAGAATTTTCAATAACCTATAGTTACGGAGATGACAGTAAAAATTATAATAAAGTTTTCAAAAAATATAACAAGCAAGATAGATGGACTATATATGAAAGAAGACCTGAAAGATATGTTAAGTTTATTGGTATAAAAACTTGTGTTCCAGTGATTGAGTTTGAAAACAAAGGGCAAAGAATTAAATATAAAGCTACCAAAATTCAAACTACTCCGCTAGATGAATTAATCCGTAATAAAGCTGGCTTTATTCTAAATAAGAACTACGAAAGCTTACATGTACATGAATATGAAAATAAAACTATTCTTGGTGTTAAATCTGGAAATACTCAATATTCCGCTCTGACTATGGGAGCCGGAGAACAAAGAATATTTACAATACTTGATACTGTATTCAGAACACGAAATAAATATAGCCTAATTTTGGTAGATGAGATCGACTTATTAATGCACCCGTTTGCTCTGCAAAGATTAATGGATGTTCTATACGAAGAAGCTATTAAAAAATATCACCAAATAATCTTTACTTCTCATAATACGGAACTCTTTAAACTTAAAGATAAAGTACAGTTAAGACATATCCATCAAACTGGTTCACAAACAATTTGTCTGCCAAATACGACTCCAGATGTTACTCGTCGTATGACTGGTGAATCAGTCAAGTCAATTGAAGTATATGTTGAAGATGAACTAGCAGAAGCAATAGTTATTCATATTGCAAGCTCTCTTGGAATTTATAAGAATGTATTCATTAATAAATATGGTGCAGCTATAAACGTATTTACTGTATCTGCGGGACTTGTACTGTCTGGTCAATCAATTATAAATGCATTATTTGTTTTAGACGGAGATGTATATATTACTTCTGAAGAGAAAGATAAACAACTTAAAAAAGTTGTAACTGGAAATGGTGATCAAATAGACATTATTAGAAATAAAGTTTTAAAAAAAATAACGCAATTTAATCTGCCGCTAAATAAATCTCCTGAACAATTTATTTTGCATTGTATTCATACATTAACAGTTAAGCTTGATAAAGAAAATGAAGAGATTAAAAATCTTGCTTGCGATATTGTTAATGCTGGCGATCAACATAACTTAGTTAATCTTCTTATTCAACAGATGGGAGCTAATAAAGAAATAGGATTAAATCGTATCATTAGAGTTGCATCTCAATCTCCTGATTGGTCAGGTTTTTCTAAAGCGATTTGTGTTTGGTTAGAAGAGAAAAAAAACGAATTACATTTAGGCTAAACAGTAAAATTTTACCAAATAGCACTTTTGGCAAAGTATCAGTAAAGTGGTTCGCCAGCAACTCTTCAAATAACAAAATTATTTTGAGTTTGTCTGGCTAACCTCAACGTCACCTCATATCTTTACTTTATCCAGTGAATAATATGATATTCAGGAAACACTAGGATCTTCAGCAGTTTTGATCTCTTTTAAAATTCGTTCGACTTGATTAACTTTTTCACCTCTATTCTGTTCTTTGAAAATATTTAAAGCTTTTTCTAAAGAAGATAACGCCTCATCTTTTTTATTTGTTTGCCACAAAGCCAGTGCAAAATTAGTCAGCCCTTCGCCATAATTAGGATTAATTTCTAGAGCTTTTTTATATTCAGCAATGGCTTCTTCCCAACGGCTTTGGCTAGCATAAACAATACCGATCGCATTGTAAGCTAGAGCGTATTTTGGCTGGAGGCGAATGGCTTCTTGATAAGAGGTAATTGCTTCTTCTGATTTCTTTTGCCGAAAAAGCACATTTCCCAATTGAAAGTGTCCGAAGGCATCGTCTGGGAATTTTTTAATTAATTTGCGTAAATTTTCCTCTGCACCTGTTAAGTCTCCCTGATTAAATAAAGCATTAGCTTGTTGCAGCATCTGCGATCGCTCTGGTGTCCCTGTGCCTGAAAACTGTGCTAGTTTTTGTGGTTGTCTCTGTGCAGACTGTTCAGGCGAATGCAAAGAAAGTTTTGCAGGAACCGCTAACACTAATGGTGATATCCCCATTACAGCGATCGCACCCAGCATCATACCGCTAAAAGATTGAACAAATGTTGATTTGGGTTGGTGCTTCAGCTTCATCGCCCTAAATGCCTCAATAATGTTCTAATCTTTATGATAATTTGAGGTGCGTTAGCGCGTAATGCCTCACAGGACAGACGGTAAAGGCGCACATATATGCGCCCCTATTAAGCTCATTTGGAATTATTTACACACCTTCCCGTAACTTATCCAACACGCTTCTATCTTCCAATGTCGAAGTATCCCCAGAAACCTCTTCACCCGCGGCCAGATTCCGCAGCAATCGGCGCATAATCTTACCCGATCGCGTTTTGGGTAAAGCGTCTGTAAACCGAATTTCTCCCGGACGAGCGATCGCACCAATTTCTTTGACGACGTGCTGCTTGAGTTCTTTACTCAGTTCCTCACTTCCCTGATAAGTGCCTTCTAGAGTCACAAAAGCAACTACTTCTTCGCCCTTGAGTTCATCTGGCTTACCCACTACCGCCGCTTCTGCAACTGCTGGGTGAGAAACTAAGGCTGATTCTACTTCCATTGTACCGAGTCGGTGTCCTGATACATTCAATACGTCATCCACACGACCCATTACCCAGAAGTAGCCGTCTTCATCTTGTCTTGCGCCATCGCCAGCAAAGTAAGTATAGTTACCATCTTTGGGCGGAATGTGTTCCCAGTAGGTGCGGCGGAAGCGTTCCGGATCGCCGTAGACTGTCCGCATCATTCCTGGCCAAGGATGGCGTACTGCTAGATAACCGCCTTCGTTTTTGGGTACGGTGTTTCCTTCCAAATCTACGACATCTGCAATAATTCCTGGGAAGGGAAGAGTTGCGGAACCGGGTTTAGTGGGAATTGCCCCTGGTAGCGGTGTAATCATGATACCGCCAGTTTCTGTTTGCCACCAAGTATCAACAATTGGACAACGTTCCCCACCAATTACTTTGTGATACCACATCCAAGCTTCGGGGTTAATTGGTTCGCCGACGGTTCCCAACAAACGCAACGAAGACAAGTTTCGCGCATTAGGATGTTGTTCGCCCATTTTAATAAATGCCCGAATTGCCGTAGGGGCAGTATAAAAAACATTAACGCCGTATTTTTCAATTACATCCCAGAAACAGCCTGGATTTGAAGCACGGGGCGCACCTTCATACATCACCGTGGTTGCACCGTTGGAAAGCGGGCCGTAGACAATGTAGCTGTGTCCCGTAATCCAACCTACATCGGCGGTACACCAATATACATCTGTGTCTTGCAGGTCGAATATCCACTTGGTGGTCATGTGCGTATACAGATTATAACCAGCAGTTGTATGCACTACACCCTTCGGTTTGCCCGTACTGCCAGAAGTGTAGAGGACAAACAGCATATCTTCGCTGTCCATCGGTTCGGCGGGACAATCTGCTGATACTTCTTTTTGCAAATCATGCCACCAACGATCGCGTCCCCCCAACTGCATATAAGTTTCTTGTCCGGTGCGCTTGACAACGAGGACATTTTCAACACTGGGAACAGCACCGTCAGCTAAGGCTTTGTCTACCTGTTCTTTGAGAGGAACGATCGCATCTTTGCGCCAACCACCATCAGCCGTGATTACCAGTTTAGCTTTAACATCAATTAAGCGATCGCGCAAAGCTTCGGCACTAAAACCCCCAAATACTACGCTGTGGGGTGCGCCAATTCTGGCACAAGCTAACATTGCGATCGCAGCTTCGGGAATCATTGGCATATAAATACCAACGCGATCGCCTTTTTGTACGCCCAGTTGCTTCAATACATTGGCGAACTGGCAAACTTCCCGGTGGAGTTGGGCATAAGTGAGGGTACGCGAATCACCTGGTTCTCCTTCCCAAATCAATGCTGCTTTATTTTTGCGCCAAGTAGTGAGATGTCTGTCAAGGCAGTTGTAAGAAATATTCATCTTACCGCCAACGAACCACTTAGCAAAAGGTGGTTGCCAGTCTAATACTGTATCCCATTTTTGGAACCATTCTAGTTCTGTTCCAGCCAAATCTGCCCAAAATTGCTGCGGATCGGCTTTGGCTTTGGCATAGAGACGTTGATAGTCTTCCAGGCTTTTGATATGGGCATTCTGCGAGAATTCCGAAGGAGGATGGAAGAGGCGGTGCTCTTGGAGGATTGATTCGATATTTGGTTCAGACATAGTTAGTTATGAGTGCGATCGCTATTGTGATTAAAAACTATTCTTAGCCCAGTTGTGCTAGACAGTGTTTAGATTTTCGTTAAGCTGGGTGGAAATTGCCGAGTTATTTAGTTTACATTCATTTTCATCTAGCAGAAGCAAGCGATCGAGAAATGTAAAAAGGTTACATTGCAACCTATCTACCAGGAATGTTGCAAAATGTAAGTAGTCTTGACAAGTAAAGCCTGAAATTATGACGCTCACTGTCGAAGCTAGCAGCCTATCTCTCAATGATGTTCATCGTCTTCTCAAACTAGAAAAGCTTTCAAATGGTTCATTTACAGATTTCTTAAGGCTAGAACCACTCTCTAACTTTGAACAGCAGGATTTATTAGGAATTAGAAACGACTTCGATCGTTATTTAAGTGCAGGTAAAATCTCTGAAGGTTTGGTTAAATTTTTAACGATCGCACCCTTAATGCGGCTCTCAGGATTCTACGATGTGCCGATTCGGTTGACAATGGAAGATAGCATTGCGATCGCAGTTGAAGATGAAGACAAAAGAATTACCGGACGGATGGATATTTTAGCAATCAACAGTCCTCAAAGTAATATTGCGCCGCCATTTTGGGTTCTAGTGATTGAAACAAAAAATAGTTCGGTCAATGTGATTGAGGGTTTACCTCAATTACTTACTTATGCTTTTAAGAGTTTAGAGCAACAACCATCAGTTTGGGGTTTGGTAACTAATGGACAGCTTTATCAATTTGTTTATCTAAGACATGACAACCAGTCAAATTATGAATTAATGCCATTATTAAATTTGAGTCAATCTCCAGATGCAATTGAGTTATTGCAAGTTTTCAAAGCCATTTGTAAGTTACCAAACTTTCAGTAAATAAATTGCGGAGCGATCGCTGATGTCTGAACCTGCTACTCTAGAAATCATCTCTGATAATATTTCAGAAGACGAAGTGATTTTTCCTGCTGGCGATCTACTTAGTGACGAGCCACCCTTAGAAAGTGACCGACACCGCGACCAAATTGATTTGCTGATTCGCATCCTTAAATTGTGGTGGCGAGAAAGGCAAGATTTTTATGCTTCTGGCAATTTGACGATTTACTACAGTCCTAACCAGAAAAAATCAGAAAAATTCTGCGGCCCAGACTTTTTTGTAGTTTTGGGAACCCAGAAAAAAGACCGTAAGAGTTGGGTAGTTTGGCAAGAAGATGGCAAGTATCCCAACCTGATTGTGGAAATTTTGTCAAGCTCAACCACAGCAGTTGATAAAAGTTTAAAAAAACAAGTTTACCAAGATACATTCCGTACACCAGATTATTTCTGGTTTGACCCTGTAACAATGGAACTTCAGGGATTTCATTTAGTTGATGGGAAGTATCAAGAAATCCAAGTAACCACTGATGGCCGTTTGTGGAGTCAGCAGTTAGAACTTTATTTGGGAGTTTATGAAGGTAAATTAAGATTCTTCACTACTGAAAATCAATTGATACTATCATCAGAAGAATTGGCTGAACAAGAACGTTTACGTGCCGAACAGGCAGAAGAACGTGCCCAACAAGCAGAGCAAGAAATTGCTCGACTGCGGGAGGTTTTACGTACACAGGGCATAGACTTAGAGAATATTTAATGACATCAGGAAATTAACTAAAGGCATTTTCAAGTTAAGATTTAGTTATCAGTTGTGTAAAAAAAGCGTAATCTTCTGAAAGTAGGGCATCGTTTGCAAGCAAAAGAGATTAAGGATAAGCTAAAGTCCCTTATCGAGCAAGCCTCCTCGATAGATCATAATTTAGCGAGAAGATTAGATGAAATCAATCGTTGGGTAAAGGATATTAAGCCAGGTTCCCTGACTGCAAAACCTTTTGTCCTTGCCTTTCTCCTAGAGGTAATTACGGATTCTACAATTTGGCTGATAATCAAATCCCTACCTTCAGAAGAACAAAAAGCAAAATTCGAGCAAATGACGCCGATTGAGAGATATTGGTATGGTTATCTCTTTCCCAGATGGTTCAATGCAAGTGACTCCAAGTTTTATATTTGGAAACAAAAACTGATGGCAGGCGAATTTAATCAGGTCGATCATGATATTATTAAATCAATAGCCCAAGATATTGTCAGTCGAGAAGGTAGTTTTTGGCAGCGTTATATTGCCGACCTTTCTATGGCAACAGATTTAATTGTTAGTCGTAACAATCAACCACTGTGCATTCAAATTACCAGTGTTAGTGAAGAACTTAATCATCAAAAGTACGAAGCTTGGCAAAATACACTGCGATCGTGGGAAATAGAGAGAGGATTGTTCTTAAGTTACAATCCCAAAGATGCTAATTTTGTTAACCAGTTAGTGAACGTGGCCCTGTATAACAGTGATTACCTTTCTGGTGGCAAATATTTAAAATTTTCGTGAACGTTTCTGGAATTTGATATTCAAGATTTGTGTCTAGCCTATATACTTACGTGCTAATTACAGCTTTTATGGCTAATAAAAGAGAAACTCACTGCAACAATCAAGTAGATACATTTGCTGAAGCTTTAGAAACAGCGCGACAAATGCAGCAGAACTGGCTAACTTACGGAGTTGATTTCGTTAATTTTTACGTTGAAGATGTAGATGGAGACTGGCTAGAAACGTGGGGACATGACGAAATATTAGGCAATTCTCGATTAGATACTATCAAAGAATTTTTGGTAAGTAATGATACTGTAGCTATCAGGGTAAGGCAGCATTTAGGAGAGCGATCGCTGTTTGATTTTGCAGTAAACTTAGATGAATCTTGGAGAACTTCTGAAACCAATGATAGGTTATCTGCTGCGATCGACTTGTTAGCTAGTGAAGAAAATAGTGTTGATACAGATAGTATCGGGTTCTTAGATTTAGCAAATAGTCTAGTGGTAAAGTTGGCAGAGATTTTGTGAAATTTTTAGTTGTATAGTGGGAGATTAAATTGCAATCAGGGGTTTTAATTTAAAAAATCTCCAATTTTTAGGGTACGTTCTTCACGCACCGTCTATTAAATGGGAATTATGTGATACTTTCTGGGCTAATCTAATACGCCCTACTTTTAATGCAATACAGTTCACTTAAGCATTTATTTTTTCTCTCTGTGTCCTCTGCGTTTTCTCTACGAAATGCTACGCGTTGCTGAAAGCCTCTCGCAGACAAGGCGGTTCATTAAAAAATGAATTTTGATTTCTAAATAATAGCTTCACCAATTTTTTTCAAGCTTAAAGCTTCCATACAAAATAGTAATGTCAAAAATATCAAAGTTGCTCATATTCTAATTCTAGATACGAAATGACAGCAGCCCATTGCCATGACATTGAGTCAGATGTTAAAACTTTTGGTGTATTGACTTATACGCAAATTACTCCAGTTGCACTGCGATCGCACATATTCAACCCCCTTCAAAATGCACCACAACCACGTTAAGCTGAATTAGAGTAGCAATTTATTGCGCTTTTTAATATGCAAATCTCTGTCCTTGTCAAATTTTAATTTTTTCTGCTTGAGAAACCCGGAATGCTAGACCGAATTTTTGATTACCTCGATTTTCATTTCAGCCTTGAAGCCCTTATAGTTCTGGCGATCCTGGTGCTTTTAGAGGCGCTGTTATCTGCCGACAATGCCATCGCCCTAGCTGCGATCGCTAGGGGACTGGAAGACAAAGAACTTGAGCGTAAAGCTTTGAACTTTGGTTTAGTCGTTGCCTATGTGCTGCGAATCACCCTGATTCTTACTGCCACTTGGGTACAACAATTCTGGCAATTTGAATTATTGGGCGCTACTTATCTGCTGTGGTTGGTATTCCAACACTTTACCTCGGAAGAATCTAAGGACGATCGCCATCACGGGCCGCGCTTTAATTCATTGTTGCAAGCGATACCTGTGATTGCCTTTACAGATTTGGCATTTTCTTTGGATAGCGTGACAACTGCGATCGCAGTTTCTCAAGAAAAATGGCTGGTGCTGACGGGTGCAACAATTGGTATTATTACGCTGCGATTCATGGCAGGATTGTTTATCCGTTGGCTAGACGAATATGAAAATCTAGAAGACGCAGGCTATGTAACTGTAGCGTTCGTGGGCTTGCGCTTATTGTTGAAAGTGGTGAACGATAATTTAGTTCCACCAGAATGGATCATGATTACTGCGATCTTCCTGATTTTAGGCTGGGGATTTTCCAAGCGTGTTGGCACTGAATTACCCCAAGTAGAACCAGAAAAGAGCGAAGTCTCGAAGTAAATCAGAAGTGAGGAGTTATTAGTTATGAATTTTTAACTCCTAACTTTTGTACAGACGCGATTAATCGCGTCTCTACTCCTTTTTGTATAAACGCGATTAATCGCGTCTCTCCATTACTCGTGCAACCAAGGCGTTAAGTGTGGTTGCCAATTGACTAATTCTTCATCCTTAAACCATAGGGCTATTTCCCGTTGCGCGGTTTCTTGAGCATCAGAACCGTGGATCAAGTTACGACCAATATTCAGTCCAAAATCACCGCGAATCGTTCCCGGCTCTGCTGTTAAAGGGTTCGTCGCACCAATAATCTTTCTGGCAGATGCAACGACGCCATCACCTTCCCATACCATCGCCACCACTGGGCTAGAAGTGATAAATTCGACTAGACCACCAAAAAAGGGACGTTCTCGGTGAACATCATAGTGTTGTTCAGCCAATTCCCGACTGACTTTCAGGAACTTTAAACCAACTAGGGTAAAACCTTTAGTTTCAAAGCGACGGATAATTTCCCCCACTAATCCCCGTTGTACTCCATCTGGCTTAATTGCTAAGAATGTGCGTTCCAAAGCTATCTCCAAAAACTTAATGAATTTTTTATTTTGTCAATTGTCATTTGTCCTTTGTCCTTTGTCTTGAGTCCAAGGGTTTTCCACTAATGACCAATGACCAATGACCAAATGACCAATGACCAATGACCAATGACTCTTGACCAATCAGAGTTTATCTCAGAAATTATCTTTGGGTACATATACGTTCCCAAATGAATGCGTTAAATTGTTAACTCGTGGGTGAAAAACAGAGGTTAGGAAGAAATGGGTGTTGAGTCAACTGCTACATCTGACGAGGTGGTACTACCGTCCAATGGACACAAAGAAGTGAAAAATCATAAGCACAAAAAACTGTTACCACCGAGTCCTACCACAGGAGATTTACCTCGCTCCTGGAAAATTGAGGATAGCGAAGCCTTGTACCGGATTGAAGGATGGGGACAACCTTATTTTTCCATTAGCGCTGCTGGTCATGTTACCGTGTCACCCAAGGGCGATCGCGGGGGATCTCTTGACTTGTTTGAATTGGTCAACGCCATGAAGCAGCGCAACTTGGGACTTCCCATGTTGATTCGCTTTTCCGATATTTTGGAAGACCGGATTGAGCGGTTGAACGCTTGTTTTAATAAAGCGATCGCCCGCTACAATTACCCTGGTGTCTACCGTGGCGTGTTTCCCGTCAAATGCAATCAAGAACGGCATTTGATTGAGGATTTAGTGAAATTTGGCAAACCCCATCAATTTGGTTTAGAAGCCGGTTCCAAGCCAGAATTAATGATTGCTCTGGCTGTGTTGGATACCCCAGGAGCATTGTTAATTTGCAACGGCTACAAAGACCGAGAATACATCGAAACGGCAATGTTAGCCCAAAGACTAGGACAAACACCAGTCATCGTCTTAGAACAGATTGAAGAGGTTGATTTGGTAATTGATGCCAATCGCCAGTTAGGTATTAAGCCGATATTAGGTGTTCGTGCTAAACTCAGTACCCAAGGCATGGGACGTTGGGGAACCTCCAGTGGCGATCGCGCTAAATTTGGTTTGACAATGCCTGAGGTAATTGAGGCTGTTGACAAATTACGCGAAGCCAACCTGCTCGATTCTTTGCAGTTGATGCACTTCCACATTGGCTCACAAATCTCTGCCATTAATGTGATTAAAGATGCCATCCAAGAAGCCAGCCGCATTTATGTAGAATTGTCGATGCTGGGGGCAGATATGAAATACCTTGATGTTGGTGGTGGCTTGGGCGTAGATTACGATGGCTCCCAAACCAACTTCTATGCATCGAAAAATTACAATATGCAGAACTATGCCAACGACATCGTGGCAGAGTTAAAAGATACCTGTGCCGAACGCCAAATTGCCGTACCAACACTGATTAGCGAAAGTGGACGAGCGATCGCTTCCCATCAGTCGGTGCTGATTTTTGATGTTCTCAGCACTAGCGATGTCCCACTCGACTCACCAGAACCTCCACAAGAGGGAGAATCCCCAATTATTAATTATCTTTGGGAAAGCTTCCAATCCATCAACCAAGAAAATTACCAAGAGTTGTACCACGACGCGGCACAATTCAAAGAAGAAGCCATCAGTCGTTTCAACTTAGGAATTTTACGCCTCAGAGAACGAGCCAAGGCCGAACGGCTCTACTGGGCTTGTTGTCAAAAAATTCTCAACATCACTAGACAGCAAGAATACGTACCCGATGAACTGGAAGACCTTGAAAAAATCATGGCTTCCATCTACTACGTGAATATGTCAGTGTTCCAATCAGCACCAGATTGCTGGGCGATCGACCAACTATTCCCAATTATGCCAATCCACCGTTTGGCTGAAGAACCAACGCGGCGGGGAATTTTGGCAGACCTCACCTGCGACAGTGATGGTAAAATCGACCGCTTTATAGACCTGCGCGATGTCAAATCGGTTTTAGAGTTGCACACCTACAAACCTGGAGAACCCTATTATTTGGGGATGTTCTTGAATGGAGCTTACCAAGAAATCATGGGCAATTTGCACAACCTATTTGGCGACACCAACGCCGTTCACATCCAATTAACGCCCAAAGGCTACCAGATTGAACACGTTGTCAAAGGTGACACCATGAGTGAAGTGGTGAGCTACGTCCAGTATGACTCGGAGGATATGGTGGAAAACATTCGCCAACGTTGCGAGAAAGCATTAGAAGAAAAGCGCATCACCCTAGCAGAATCTCAGCGACTGCTGCAAACCTACGAGCAGAGTCTCAGAAGATATACATATCTAAATAGTTAGGGTAGAAATTATAGGGTACAGGTTAAATATCTATCCCCTGTACCCTATACCCTAATTTACGTTTGTCCCTAGCAATTCCTCTATCGCTTGTCGCTCAACAGGGGTATGTGATGGTGGTGTCTGACGGGCGTCCGTAATCAGCCAGTCTAAAGCAGCGGCTTGAACATCGATCGCAGCGCCAGTTTTATCTACGCAATAACGTCCAAATACCAGTTTATCGACTAATCGGACTCCTGGCCCCAGGCGCGACCATTCAAAAATCACGCTGTTTTCTACTGTTGCGCCACTACAAATCCAACAATTGGGGCCAATCATCGCTGGGCCGACAATTTTAGCTCCGTCTTCTATCCTCGTCATACCGCCAATGTAAACTGGGCCTGTGATATCCACTTTGTCCCAATTCACAGCGACATTTAAACCAGTGTAGATACCAGGGGCAACTTCATGACCAGGGATTTGCACATTCTTGATTTCACCCAGCAATACACCGCGAATCGCCCGCCAATAGTCTGGTACTTTACCAATATCTACCCATTCAAAGTCCATAGGGATGGCGTAGAAGGGAGCTTTGATTTCTACCAATTTAGGAAACAATTGGCCACCAATGTCATATTCGACACCAGAGGGAATATAGTTAAATACCTCTGGCTCAAAGATGTAAATACCTGTATTGATGTTGGTGCTGAGGGCTTCTTCAGTTGAAGGTTTTTCTTGGAAAGCTTTAACACGCCCCTCTTCGTCAGTCACCACCACACCGTAGCTAGAAACTTCTTCCTTGGGAACAGATTTCGTAATAATAGTAGCGATCGCCCCTTTAGCTCTATGCCATTTAACCGCCGCAGTTAAATCCAAATCAATTAAAGCATCACCGCACAAAACTACAAAGGTATCATCAAAAAAGGGTGAGAAGTCTTGGATGCGGCGCATTCCTCCAGCTGAACCAATTGCTTCTCCCTCCAGTTTCCCTTCGTCATCAATTTTCCCTTCAAAGGAATAGGCAATTTGCACCCCAAACCGCTGACCGTCGCGAAAATAGTTTTCTATTTCCTCAGCCAAATGACTAACGTTGACCATAATTTGGTCAAATCCATGTTGGCGTAACAGTTCCAGCAAGAACTCCATCACTGGCTTTTGCAGGATGGGAATCATTGGTTTGGGAATTGTATAGGTAATCGGACGCACGCGAGTACCCTTGCCAGCCGCGAGAATCATCGCTTTCATAAAAATTTATTCCTCAACCACAAGCCAGTTTACTTTCATCGAGTGATACTTAATCATCAGTTTTGATTTCTGCTCTAAGTCATCCCTTAAACAGGGATAACAGGAATTTAGTGGTTATTACAACCATAGGTATACTTAGATGACAAGCGATCGCTTATATTTTCAATTTACTCGGATTTTGGGACTGAAGAACAAATCTGTAAATTATCTGTAGGGCTATTTATTAGCTTTCTTAGTTCATCGGGTGCTGCAAAGGTTTGCAGGAGTTAGCTGAATCTCTAAGTAAGCGAATTTTAATTTCGTGGTAAAACTCTTCTTGAAGTAGCTCTACTTTCGATTGAGCCGAGAGTAGTAGTAGCGCCCAGAAAACGCTAACGAGGTTACTGTGTTTAGACTCATGTCCAGAGCCATTTTGCTTGAGTAGCTTTGTTTGAGTCCACAATTCTACAAGTTGTTCTAAATTCAACCAATTTTGTTCTAAACTTACTTCTTTTGCCGATAAATTCAAAACCTGCTCCAGTTCTCCAGCCACTTCTGTCAGATTTTCCTGGTGAGCTAATTCCAGCGCCTCCCGCATACTTTGGACGCTAGGCAAACGTCTGGGACGGATAGGTTTGCTGACTTTTTCTACTAGTTTTAGCTGGTTTGCCATAATCTGCAATTGCTTGATTAACTCTTGCAGAGTCACCCGGCGCTTTGGTGGCGGCATTGCCGCTGGACGACGACGCAATTGCCGTTCTAATGGTAGACGATGACCCTGATGTGATATTCCGTCTTCATCTTCTAATAGGGAATCATCTACTAAACCATCTTGTGCATCACCTGCTGTTGACAATTGCATCAAGGTATTGGCTTTGAATAATACCAGCATTGATGCTGACAAAAAAGCCTGTCCAGATTGAGACAAGTCCGCTTCATAACCTCTTCCTATTGCCTCCGGTGCCATCAGTTCTAAGTAACGGTCAATCACCTCAATCACTTGGACATCCCAAGGGTCAATTTCTCCCTGTTCAGCTTGGTAAATCAGGAGTGTGATTGTTTCTAATAGCTCAGAAGCTTCCATCAACGGGTTCTAAGTTAATTAATGAGAATCAAAAGACCGTAAATTCAACACTAAACTCATTGACTATTAGCCAAGAGTATTCTCTATACGTTCGCTTGCGCTTTTTATTCAGGAGTTGCCTGTTGGCAGTATCCCAATACGGTTCGGATAAGGTTTTTTGATAAAAGTTATAGATCGCAAAGACGCGATAAATCGCCGTCTTTACAATAATCAGTCCTTTGTAGAGACGGCGATTTATCGCGTCTCTTCCCTTAACCGAACCGTATTGGGCAGTATCCCCCCAAATTTGTAATCAATCACCATTGTGAATTGTGAGATCGGATTGTGCAACTTTTGACCTTGGGCATTGGGAAGAGGAGGCAGAGGGGCAGGGGGCAGGGAGCAGAGAGGAAAGAGCTAATTTTTTATTCTCCCCCTGCCTCCCCTGCTCCCCCTACTCCCCTACCGTCTCAATCTGGGGGCGGGTCATGAGCAATAGTGACAGTTTTTGATACAAAGTCACTCGGCTTACCGCTCTTGATCGCATCGAAAGTGCCTTTAATAGTACCAGCAATGGGAACAGCAACAAGCGTCCCCAACAATCCAGCAATTTCAAATCCCATCAAAATAGCTACAAAAATCCAGATAGGATTCAGTCCGATAAAGTTGCCGAGTAACCTGGGAGCTAACAGGTTATCTTTAACCTGCTGCATGAGAATTGCCGCTATGGCAACTTGAACTGCCAACCACCAATTTTGCAGCAGTACTAAAATTGTTACCAGACCAATGCCTAGAGACGCCCCGATAAAGGGAATAAGTTCTGAAATCCCAATTAATATGGCAAACAACAGGGCAAAGGGAACCTTCATTACCAAGAAAATTGGCGTGAGGGTTAGCATCATGAATAGTCCTAGCAACAACTGGCTAAGAAAGAAGTTCTGGAAATTTAGGCGTAAGGATGCGGTGAGGGGATCTCCAATATTAGAGGGCAAAAGATTGATCAGACCATACCAGACGCGATCGCCATATAAAAGCATATAAAATGCAAGCAC
Source organism: Nostoc sp. (assembly GCF_036917095.1). Taxonomy (GTDB): domain Bacteria; phylum Cyanobacteriota; class Cyanobacteriia; order Cyanobacteriales; family Nostocaceae; genus Nostoc. The sequence continues at coordinate 229,083 of NZ_JBALFH010000020.1, read as the reverse complement.
GATAACTAGCACTATGTCAAGTAATCCTGACAGGAGTGTGCCAGCAAAACCGACTGCACCAGAAGCTAGCTGTTGCACCACATTCTGAATGTTGGCATTGATTTGACTGCTTACAATACTCACATCAATTGGCAAACGTCGTTGTTTTGCCAGCATTTCAAACTGCTTTAGGTTTGCTTGACTGGCGGTTAACCAATCAGGAATCTTATTTAACAGTTGGATTGTTTGGTCAATGATCAATGGCACTAAGGTAACGCCTAGAATCCCAAGCAGGGTTAACGTTGCAAGTAAAACTATAATCACCGCCTGAGTGCGTGTGATCCGAGCACGTTCAAAGAACTTAACCGGGTAATTTAGGAGAAAAGCCAGAATTGCCGCAATGCTCAAGACGGTAATGGGATGCTGAAAATAGCGAAAAAGCACAGACAGCAGCCAGACATTGAGAGCGATAATTGGACCGCTCAGACCATAAATTAACAAACGTTGAAGGGAGGCCGAACGGCGCATTTTATGCAACTTATTTTAGATATTTCTTAAAAGAATTTGTAAAATTCTTGATGCCACCAATCATCATCATAGATATTTTTAACAAAGACATGTATAAGCGTATCTGATAGCAAGGAACTAAATCAAAATGGACAAAACTGTAGCTGACCTTCGTAAGGACTACACCTTGGAAGGTTTGAGCGAACTAGAGGTAGACCTCAATCCTTTTATTCAATTTAAAAAATGGTTCGATCAGGCACTAGCAGCACAACTTCCTGAACCCAATGCCATGACCATTGCCACTGCTACACCAGACGGTAAGCCCTCAGCCAGAATGGTGTTACTCAAAGATTTTGATGAACGGGGCTTTGTCTTATTCACCAACTACAACAGTCACAAAGGACAAGAACTAGCAGAAAATCCCCAGGCGGCTTTAGTCTTCTGGTGGGCAGAACTGGAGCGTCAAGTCCGAATTACGGGGTATGTGGAGAAAGTTTCCGAAACTGAGTCCGACCAATATTTTCACAGTCGCCCTGCCAACAGTCGCCTGGGTGCGTGGGTATCTAATCAAAGCGAGGTGATACAAAGCCGAGAAGTTCTTGAGCGACGCTTGCAGGAGTTTAAAAGCAAATATGAAAATGAGGAGATTCCTCGACCGCCTCATTGGGGAGGTTTACGAGTGATCCCCACAGAAATTGAGTTTTGGCAAGGACGCCCTAGCCGCCTGCACGATCGCTTGCTCTATAGCCGTTTAGATAATAGCACTTGGAATATTCAGCGGTTGTCACCGTGAAGAGGGGGCAGGGGGGCAGGGGAGCAGGGGAGGCAGGGGAGGCAGGGGGAGAATAAAAATTAGCTCTTTACTCTCGGCTCGCTGCCCTCATGCCCAATACCCAAATCAGAACATCTGTTAAATGTCAATACATTACCACTGGGCGATCGCATCTTGAATTGCTGCCTGTGCTTCTGATAGAGATTGGGTACGGGCATCACCGTTCAGGCTGTTAGCGTTAATAAATTGAATATCTGTAAGCCCAATAAAGCCGAAAATCGTCCGCAGGTAGGGTTCTTGGAAGTCATAGGCAATAAAAGGGGATGTTGCGCTAAAGTCACCGCCGCGAGCTGTGATGATAACCGCCTTTTTACCCTTGACTAACCCTTTAAAGCCTTCAGCTTCTATTGCAACAGTCCGATTGATGCGAACAATTTGGTCGATGTAAGCCTTAAAGGTGGAAGGTATATTGAAGTTGTACATTGGCACGCCAAAGACGTAGCGATCGGCTGCCAAAAACTCATCTACTAACTCGTCAGAAATCCTAAGTGCCTCAGTTAATTCTGGGGTATGGGTTTCTGGTGGTGAAAATGCCGCCGCAATCCAAGCTTCATTAACGTGAGGAACTGGGTAATGCCCTAAATCTCGATAGGCGATCGCGTCTTCAGGATGCGCTGCCCTCCAACCACTGACGAATTCCTTAGATAGTTCTCTGGAGTGCGATCGTTCACCACGGGGGCTGGAATCAATATGTAGAATGTTGACCACCAAATATCTCCTGATTAGCTAAGATTTCTGCTTTTACTTTTTTGAGTCTAAATTTCAAAGCATTACATCAGATACTAAAAGTAACTAGTTACTAAAGTAAAGTAGTTACCATAAAGTAACTGTCGCACAATCTTAGCTAAATTATCGATGTCTGTCTCTAAAAATCCTGATGCTTGCCCTGTCAGTATTCTGATGTCCTTACTATCAGGGCCCTGGACAATGTATATACTGTGGGTGTTGTGTAATAGTGGCCCTAGTCGCTTTGGTGCATTGAAGCATCTAGTCGAGGGCATCTCAACCAAAGTTTTAACAGAAAGACTGAGGATGCTTGAGGCAGCAGAAATTATTTATCGCCAGTATGAACCAAGTATTCCACCTCAAGTAACTTACGGTCTCACAGAACGTGGTCAGGAACTCATTGATGTGCTTCATCAACTTAATGCACTTGCTGAACGTTGGTATGGCAGCGAACAACAGGAACATAGCAACACTAATGTTTAAATCTAAATTTTACAAGTCTCATCTCAAAGCTAAGTATTTTTAGGGTTGTTCAAAAATATTGTGACTGTGGGCTTCAAGACAGTTCCATCCACACCGAAAGTTCTTCCATGTCAAACAGAGGAAGTTTTTGAATAGCAGCTTTTTCGAGGCTGTTGTCTTGTGTACTTCCGCGCCAGATTACGCAAATTACGAAGTCCACGATCGCTCCTGCATTACGCAGCGCTTCCGTACTTTTTACAACCTGCCCACCTGTTGTAATAACGTCTTCAATGATACACAAATTTTTCCCTTGAATATTAATCCCTTCTGCTATCTTCTCAGTCCCATATTCTTTTTTTGTCTTCCGAACAAAGACAACTGGTAATCCAACTTCTAATGAGATTGCTGTTGCCAAAGGAACTCCCCCTAATTCCAGCCCTGCTAAAATTTCCGTGCTTGGTGGAATCTTTTTTACCATTTCTTTAGCTAACCGTTTCAGTAACAAAGGATTAGATTCAAACTGGTATTTATCAAAGTAATGGGAAGATACCTGACCAGAACGTAACCTAAACTCGCCTTTCAAGTAAGAAACACGAACAATTTCTTTGGCTAATTCACTTTGACTCATTTTTACAAAAAGCTGGAGGAAGCGTAAAAAAGCCGATGCATTCTCCATCGGCTTAACTGACAATATTCAACAGATGAATATTCTACTGTTCTTGAGCGGTGGCTGCTTTGGCAGGAAACTGAATTCTGGGATCTGGCATGAAATTGTATCTCAAGTAGAATCCTCCCCAGACAAACAGGATAATTAACAACGCACCAATACCAAGGGGACTGGGAAGCCAGAAAACGGTTTCTATGTGGTTTAGCTCACCAGGCTGGAGTTTCCACACTAATCGATTGCCATTTTTTTCTGGCGCGATCGCAGTTTCAGTCAGTTGAATATTTTTGGCTCCCCAAGGAGTTTTTAAGCTAAATTCCAAGTCGAGAATTGAACCAGCATTAGCCAAGACGTTACCTTTGCTGGCAATTAAGGATAGCGATCGCAAATCCAAATCATAAATCAACCGATTTCGGACTATAAGTAAAAAATTGTTCTGCTCCAAGAGGACGTTTGATTCAATTTTCGGCAGTTCTGAATCAGATTTACCCTGCACTGACTCAGAGGGTTGATTCGTATGGGAGTTAAAGAATTCGTTGAACTTCTCTTGCAATTCCCTACCACTGCTAAAAGGAATTGTGACGATGATTTCTTCTTGGGAAACTCGCTGTGTTTTACCCTCAAGTTGACGGGCGCGGCGTTCTATGCTGTTTAACCATTCATACACAGAATCGCCACTAAAACTGGTTAGCCGCTCTCCCAACTTTATATGCTGTACTAGTTCGCCACTATTTGAATTGTCAAAGTTAAGCCCCACATCGTACTTAACACAGCCAGATAGTAGCAGGGATGTTAACACCACTAGCCACAAAATAGGATTTCGGATGGGAAAGACGCGGTTCATTCGATTTCGACCATTCAGTGGTGAGAGAAATTTTATTTTTGTCAACACAAAACTAAATGGTCTGATTAACCAAAAGAAAATCTTTCCGAAAATTGAAGAATTTAATACCATAAATCTCCCAACAAGTCAAACTTTTTAACTAATCTTGACTTCTACTACTGGGTGGCGCAATACGGTTCGGTTAACTTGCTTTATCTCTCGAAGATCCCCCCAACCTTAAGAAGCGGGTCGCCGCAGGCGGGGGGATCTTATCTGAACTATATTGCTGAGTGACGGACGTTCTCCAAGGGTAAGAAAGAACCCCAGCATGGAAATATCCTCCTGTTAGGATTGGCCAGGGGTTCCGGAAAAATTCAACCAAACCAAATACGAGATGGTTAAACCAATGGCAATTAGCGCCACCCAGATAAAGCGATTATCTCTGGTATTGACCTGACTGAGGTCAACGAATTCTGGCTCGGCAGGTTTAGGCTTCTGCTGCACAGAAGATTTAGTAGACTTGGCAGGTACAGAAATTTTGAGTTCATTATCGGGTAGTGCGCCCAAATCGGGAATTTGGGTCATCCATTCGCTGGGTCTTTTCAGCTTTGGCGCTTTTAAGATGTAAAGCATCTGTCGCGCTTGTTTGCTGATTTCAAAATGGGCATGGCGTTTGAGCCTTTCGCAAAGAGCGATCGCATCATCCGTGCGTCCAGCCGCTTCATAAGCTGTCACTAGATGAATTTCTACTTCGCCCCCAAGGCGAGAATTAGGGGCTAACAGGGCGCTGGCCTTTTCTAAATTTTCTACGGCTTCGCGGTATTGCCCATTTTCAAAGGCAACTTTCCCAGCCTGGTAGCGGGTTTTAGCAATTTCTAAACTTTCTACACTCACGGCTTATACACAAATCAGCACTTTTTTAATTTTGCCAATGCCAACAATCTTTTTGGAATCTTTTCAGAAGCTGGCAATCTGAAACTAAATAAACTTCTAAAATTTTAACTAAGTAGGTGCGACTATTTTTTGATTAAAAATTCCGGTATCGAATGCAGGTGAGCAAAATATGTTGAAAATCAAACATTCGCAACTTAATTGGCTCTTAGCAGGCATGACTTTAGCTGTGATGGGTGTAACCATTGCTCCAGCTTCCGCCCAGCGTGTAATCGTGATTGATGGTAGTTATGGAGTCAGGCGTAGCTGCTTTGCAGCTTGTCGTCAGACATCGCCTTCTGTAGGTTCCTTCATTTATGGTAATCCGATTCCCACACCTGGTTATGGAGTCAGGCGTAGCTGCTTTGCAGCTTGTCGTCAGACATCGCCTTCTGTGGGTTCCTTTATTTATGGTAGTCCGATTCCCACACCTATGCCTGTAGACCCAACAACAGGACTAATACCACAACGCAATTATTACCGCGATTATTCCTATCCCCAGTTCAGGCATAACGTGAGAAATTCCACGCTGATTAATCCAACTTTGATTAATCCGACAATTCGGGACTCAACCGTAGTTAATCCGGTGATTATAAATAATTCATGGCGTCGTACACCATTTAGCGGTGGGCGATCGCGTGTTTTCATTACCTATCCGCGTTAGGAGGCAGGAGGCAGGAGGCAGGGGAGCAGGGGGCAGGGGGCAGGGGAAAATAATTTGTAACTGTAATTTGGTGTAAATTAAAATTCGTTTTTTACTCGTGGACGAGTCTTTAATATTCACCTCCCCTACTCCCCCTGCCTCTTTTGCTCTATAAAGTAAACTGCGAACCGAGAATCATTGTCCCGATCCCAACATCTGTAAAGATTTCTAGTAACAGGGCGTGGGGAATGCGACCATCGATGATGTGTGCTGCACGGACTCCTTGAGCAAGCGATCGCACACAACAACTAACTTTAGGAATCATCCCACCGCTGACTATACCATTAGCAATTAACTCGCGGGCTTCGCGAATATCTACTTTCGGAATCAAAGTAGATTGGTCTTTGTAATCTTTTAAAATTCCACTGGTGTCAGTTAGTAAAATTAATTTTTCTGCTCCTAATGCTGCGGCAATTTCTCCAGCTACAGTATCGGCGTTAATGTTATAAGCTTGCCCTGTTTCGTCTGCGGCAACGCTGGACACTACCGGAATATAGCCATTGCTAGCGAGGGTGTCCAAAATCTTGATATTAACGTTGCTGACTTCCCCTACAAAGCCGATGCCTTCTTGACCTTGGGGACGAGCTGTAAATAGATTACCGTCTTTACCGCAAAGTCCTACAGCCAATCCACCAGCTTGGTTAATTAGCGCGACAATTTCTTTGTTAACTCGACCAACTAAAACCATTTCCACCACATCCATTGTGGCGCTATCAGTGACTCGCAGACCATTTTTAAATTGTGGTTCGATGCCCAGCTTATCTAACCAACTGTTAATTTCTGGGCCACCGCCGTGGACTACAATTGGACGCAAGCCCACGCAGGATAAGAATACAATGTCGCGGATAACTTTGTCTTTGAGTGTGCTATCTTTCATCGCTGCGCCACCATATTTGACAACAACAGTGCGACCGGCGAATTGTTGAATATAAGGTAGTGCTTCGCTTAGAACACGCACACGAGTGGCTTCATCTTGCCTGATGTATTCAGAATCGTTGACCGTCATGAGGAGCCTAACAGAGAGAGTTAAAACCTATTTCAGTCAGTGTAGAAGACTTTGTAACTCGTCACAATCTCTGATGCCAAAGTTGAGTATGTTTGTACTGGTATTGAATGAATACAATTTCTGAGCGATGGATGAAGACACAAGAAGAGCGGAAGAAAGAAGAGAACTAAACCGACGTTTTGATACTGGAGATATTGAATTTCTCAATAGATTCTTCACACCCAATACAAGTACTGAAGAATTGCTCAAACGCATTGCTGCTGGAGAAAAAGAGTTTGTTGATATTTCCTTGGATGATCCTAATTTGAGCGGAATCAACTTGGCTGGAGCTAACTTGACTGGTGCTAAATTGTTGGGGGTTAACCTAAGTTATGCCAATATCGAGGGCGCTAATCTGAGTTACGCCTTCTTAGATGGAGCTAACTTGAGTGGTGCCAATCTAGAGGGTGCTAAGGTTGCCAAGGCTTCGGTAGTTGATGCTAACTTGGAAAATGCTAACCTCCGAGGAACTATTGGTTCCTTTGGTCATGCTCATAGGGCTTTCTACCACAATACTATTATGCCCAGTGGTAGGATTTTTGTTGGCCCAGATTGGGTTGAAGGGTAAACAATTCTCCGTTTCTGTGTGGGATCACAGTACCATTTTAGGAAAACTGTCGGCAACCAGTTCGCCGATTCAATACCTTTATTATCGACTCAAACCTCGCGTTGCAAACATAACAGGTATTAGGCGATCGCTCCTTCAAACCTCTAGAATTGAAATCATTCGGCTGAAGCTAGGGAATGAAAATGACCACGCTGCTAATTCAAACTGAAAGCACACCCCTAACGGTAAATTTCCCCTCCCTTGTGCAGATGACAAATGAGCAGTTCTATGAATTCTGCCAAGCTAATGGAGATTTGCGAATTGAGCGTACTGCTAATGGGGAAGTCATCATCATGCCACCAGCTTTTTTAGATACGGGCAACCGTAACTTTAACATTGCTGCACAGCTTGGGTATTGGACTGAACAAGATGGCACTGGTATAGGCTTTGACTCCAGTACAGGTTTTACGCTACCCAATGGAGCAATGCGTTCCCCTGATGCTTCTTGGATTGAACTGGAGCGCTGGAATGCTTTAACAGATTCACAAAAAGCTTCTTTTGCACCAATTTGTCCTGATTTTGTAATTGAACTACGTTCCTCTAGCGTAGGCGTAGCCCGTCGTAGACATCGCTTGATAAAATTACAAGAGAAAATGCAGGAGTACATCGATAACGGTGCATCAATAGGCTGGTTAATCGATCGGCAGAATCGAAAAGTCTACATTTACCGTCCGAATCGAGAAGTTGAAATTTTGGATAATCCCGAAGCAGTTATCGGTAATCCAGAATTACCAGGATTTATCCTACGGATGGGCAAAATTTGGTAACTTGAGTTTTCTTAATGAGAAACTTGTGTTTTGAGAACGCTAGGAATTGCCTCAAGTATTCGCTTGGCAACGTCTTCAGGCATTTCTCCCTCTCGCTCGGTGATGTGCAAATCGGCTTGAGAGTAAAGTGGTGTTCGTTGTTCGAGGAGCGATCGCAATTTACCTTTGGGATCGACATCTTGCAGCAGTGGTCTAGTGGTATCCTGAGCTAAACGGCTGTAAATTATCTCCACTGGTGCATCTAGCCAGACTATCAAACCGTGGTGCAGGTAACCCCAATTTTCTCGCCGCAGTACAATGCCTCCACCGGTTGCGATAGTCAACTTTGTAAAAGCACAAACTTGTGAAAGCACGTCGCTTTCTAACTGGCGAAACCCTGCTTCACCAACTTGTGCAAATAACTGATTAATAGATTTACCTGTTGCTTGGGCAATAATATCATCGGTATCCACAAACCCATAACCCAGTTCCTTTGCCAGTAAGCGCCCTACTGTCGTCTTACCAACGCCCATTATCCCAATTAAGTACAGGTTGACTCCTTGTAATAAGCTGCTCACCAGTTGCTTCGCTCCAATTATGAGTTCTGAGTGCTGAGTCACAGTTTACAATTATAAACTCAACTCATACCTGCGTATTCAAGTGATGTACTAAAAAAGCGATCGGCAATCATCTGAGAATTTTGATTCTGCTTTTTCTCGCAAACGAGTCATACAACTCCAGTTTTTTATTTTGACTAAGTATTCTGCCTAGTTACTCAGCATTTATTCAAAGATAAACTCTAATAGTAGTGTTACTACGGCTTGGGTAAACTTCATTAGCAATTTCCGCAGAACTAGAACCGTAAAGTGAACCTCTGAATAATTTATTTTCAATGGATGATAAGGCTTTTACCTGTGCTGATATCAGATTTACGTATAACTTTTCTAACTCGCAATTGTTTTTAAATTCTACAAATTAATCTTCTATTTGAGTTTAATCAACTGTTGTTATTACTGTTATGAATGTATTTAAAGTAACTTCTGCAATAGATTAACGATTCTTCTGTGAAATTACCATAAATAATAAACGATGAAATTCTCACAAATGTAGTAACTTTCCTCAATTAACTTGGTAGTTGCTGCATAATAATCACTATGCTTAACGAAAAAATTAACATAGCTTGTTTGAAACTTTATCCACACAATTCCTGTCTATTTAAATAATCAGGATTTTTACTCTGGTGGGTAATTTTAAGTATACACATTACTGTGTTTTTAATAGCACAACGTAGTTATTCTAAAAGTTCAGTTATAACAAGCCCTGCTCAATTAAATGTTTGTGATAAAGGTGTAAATGAAGACTTATGTACCGCGATCGCCAAAAAAAACCTTGCAAAGTTGAAGTTTCGGCACAAAGACTACTGCATATTTCACCCCAATAAGCCTGAATGAATAAATATATTATGAATGAGGTGTCAACTATGACTCGAATTCGTGACGTTGTACAAAAAGCTTTAGCAACTGGCTATTTGACAGTGGAAGCTGAAAATCAACTACGACAACTGTTGGCTACCCGGTATGACTTGGAAGATTTTAATGCTTTCATGACTTTGCAGGAAGCTGCCATGACGGGTAAGGTGAAGCAGGAGTCTAGAGAGCAGTGTGGCATCAAGTAGAGACTAACCTGCTACATCTCACCGACGGGGGCGTTTATCATCATCCTCAAAATCATCGTCATCATCAAAAAAATCCCAATCATCATCATCTGCTTGATTGGTAGTCGGCGGCTGATAAGGGGGGATGATTACGCGGTAATCAGCATCGTAAATTGATTCAGTTTTTCCCGCAGCCGTATTTTTTGGCTCGCGGTAGCTGTAGGAGTAAACTGAACCAGACTTAGAAGTACTTTTCGCTTCTGATTGACGTTCGTAAGTTGTTGAGTCTCTAGACTGTTGAGCTTGAGGATTAGGGCTTGGCGCTTCCTCTGACTTTTCATCAAAGTTCCAATCATCATCTCTACTGCTATTTGTCTCCCAATCATCAAATACATCACCGCTAGGCTCTTCTTTTCTACTAGCTGGTGGTGGAGAACTGGCAGGGCGAGATGTAGGTTCTTCTCTTTGGGTTGCCTTCGCACGAGGCGAAGTTGCGCTTCGGCGGTCAGGACTTTGGCGTTGTCCTCCCACAAAATAATTGGATAAGTTAAACAAGGTGGCAATCAATATAGACGTGAAAGCACCAGTGGCAGTACTGAACAAAATCCATATCGCTAGTGGTAATGGTTGAGTTCGCACGCCCAAAAATACTAGCGATAGGGTAGGTGACCAATTTTGGACTAACAACAGCGTTAGTCCTCCTAATACCGCCACCAATAGAATTAAGCGAATTACAGCCATAGCAATTTTGTCAGTTGTCAGTGGTCAGTTGTCAGTGGTCAGTGGTCAGTGGTCAGTCTGATTACTCTTTACTAATTACTGTTCGCTGACTACTGACACTATCAGCCATCTCTATCATTACCCTTTTCGGACTATTGTGGATTTACGATAAATCCGCTGAGGGAGTTAGCGACGACCTTGCCACCGCTGAATTGGGATGCAGTCAATATCTAGTTGATCTAAAGCACGGGCAACTACAAAATCAACTAAATCCTCAATGGTTTGGGGATTGTGATACCAGGCGGGAATAGCGGGGACAATTCTAACTCCAACTTCTGCTAAAGAGGTTAAGTTACGGAGATGAATTAGGCTAAAAGGGGTTTCGCGGGGGACAATCACCAGCTTTCGCCCTTCTTTGAGTTGGACATCCGCCGCCCGTTCTAGTAAATCGGAACTCAAGCCAACCGCTAGCTTTGCCACTGTGCTCATGCTGCATGGAATGACGATCATCCCTAGAGTGGCAAAGGAACCACTGGCAATCCCGGCTCCAACATCACTCCAAGGATGGCAGCGGAGTTTACCCGAAACTTCAACTCCAGCTTGCTCTCGCCAGAATTGTTCTTGCGCGGTTGGTTCTGATGGCATCCGAATTTCCTGTTCTGATTGCCAAACCATGTAAGTTGATTTAGAGGCAACCAATTCAATACTATACTCCGCTTCTAGTAAAAATTTGATCGCGCGAACAGCGTAAATCAGACCAGATGCGCCCGATACGCCTAAAATTAAAGGCTTAGTGTTATTTGACACGTAAGTTTTAGTGTATTTTACTCGTCCTCAGAGTAAGAGTCTAAATCGTCAGGCTCCATGTCATTTGGTAAGTAGAGGTCTGAAAGCTCCTCATTAGAATCATTGCCAGTTAAACCTTTGGCTAGACCATCGCTGCCGACAGTGACCAAATCAATTTGCTGACGGTAGTAATCGACACTTTTAACTTGCACGGCGACGCGATCGCCTAGTCTATAAGAAGCTCGATTTTTGCGACCAAACAGTGCTTGTTGTCTGGCGCGATATTCATACCAATCGTCTTTGAGAGAACTGACGTGTACCAATCCTTCTACCCTTAAAGGCACACCAGGATTACTGCTGGACTCCACCTCAGCCGCGGGTACTTCAATTTCCACAAAGAAACCGTAGGATTGAACCCCGGTAATCACGCCTTGAAATACCTGACCGATGCGTTGCTTCATCAGTTGGGCTTTTTGCAGTCCGGCTAAATCGGCTTCAGCTTCTTGAACTTCTTTTTCTCGGTCGTTGATTTGGACAATTACCCTAGTTAAATCGCTTTGGAGTTCTTGTTGCAATTCTGGGGGTAAAACGTTCCAGTTAATTTCCGAGTGGCTGGAGGAGTGGCGCAGGTTAACGCGTTCTCTCACACGGGTATTGCGGCGATCGCGTCCGTTTTCGAGTAGCGCGTAATACACTCTTTGCATCAGCAAATCTGGGTAACGCCGCAAGGGAGCGCTAAAGTGGACATATTGCGGTAGTGCCAGACCAAAGTGAGATCCTTTGGTGGTGCTGTACGCCGACGGCTTGAGGGTGTCTTGCAACAAGTAAGTAAGAACTTGCTCGGAGGGAGATTCCGCAAAAGCTGTGGTCAAATGTTGATAATCTAAGGGTTGGATATCTACTTCTGGATCTAGGGTGAGGTCAACGCCTAAATTGACAGCCAATTTCAGCATTTCTTGGACATCTTCAACATCGGGCGTACCTTGGACTCGCCAAATAGCAGGAACACCAAGGGCATTTAAATGAGTCGCTACCAGTTGATTAACTAACAGTACCAACTCCGTGAGTAGCGATCGCACTGGTAAATCATTCACCACCACAGCGCCGAGAATCCCCTCATCATAGTAGGCGTTTTGACTGGGCGGCAGATTTAACTGGAGGCTACCACGAGTCAACCTTACTTGTTTCACAGCTGTTTGCAAGGCTTGGAGGTCTTGCAGTATTTGGGAAACCTGCGATGATTTATCTTGAGCTTCACCTGTGAGAATTGCTTGGGCTTGTTCAGTAGTTAGTGCAGTCTCGACGTTGATTACACTGGGTTGAATTTCCCATTCCAACACTTGCCCAGATTGGGGATCGATGGTAATTAAAAAAGAGATGGTTAAGCGATCGCTCCCAGGTATTAAAGAACAGCGTTCTACCACAACTGGGGGCAAAATTGGCAGTACTAATTCTCCCAGATACACTGATTTGCCCCGTTTGAGTGCTTCTCTATCTAGGGCTTCGTCAGGTTGGACATAGTGAGAAACATCGGTGATATGAACGCCCAAAAGCCAATTTCCGGCTAAGTTTTTTTCTAAACTAAAAGCGTTTTCTATAACTTTGGTATCGCCATTTACCCCTTCAATGGTGAGAGTAAACAAATTACGTAAATCCAGCCGATTTTTCAGGTCTGCTTTGAGCAGCTTTTTGGGCAACTTGGCGGCTGCTTCTAGGACATTATCTGGAAAAGTCCGGGAAAGGTCGTGTTTGCACGTAACTAAATCTATATCAGCAGCAGCTTCGGCATCGCTACCGAGGACTTGCACCACTCGACCAAGGGGAGGATATTGTGCTAGCGGGTAACGCAAGACTTCCACATGAACAAGATGATCGATCGCTTCTTCCAACTTCGCCCCGTTAGGTTGAATCTTCAGTTCAAACAGCAATCGATCGTCTAAAGGCACAGCCCGGAAACCAGCTTCCACCTGCTTAATTCGTGCCAGTAACGTGTGGTTGGAACGTTCTAGAATTAGCTTTACCTCACCTTCGGGAGAGCGACGGCGACTGCCTTCTTTGAGAACTCTAACCAAAACGCGATCGCCATTCCAAGCATTACTCAGATGACTTTCGCGGATGTAAATATCCTCAGCTCCTTCCACATCTTGAATAGCAAAGCAAAAACCTTTACTAGAACAACGGAGTTTTGCCTCGATGATTCCCTCTTCTGAGACACGGCGGTACTTGCCCCGTTCTTTCACTAAAATACCGATTTTTTCGAGAACATCTAAGGCAATGTGAAGTTTTTGTAAACTTTTTTCATCTTCACAGCCAAGTTTCTTTTCTAAAACCTTCCGAGCTACCAATTTATCATCGGTGAAATTGGCAAGGAGTGTAGCGATTGAAAATTCCATGCAGTGAACCGACCTTTGGTCAAAACATCATTTTTTGTTTAATCTGGTTCTTTTCTGTATACCCTCACGGCTTACAGAAACAAGCTGGAAACGAATTGCCCTGAGACAAGGCTTCCCAAGTTCCAAGGAAAGGAAGCCGACCCAACAAGAGCAGAAAACTACTCCCGCAGTTCCGAGCAAAGGAAGCCGACCCACGGACAGCTCTGGGCGTCTACGAACTTCTCACTGCACGATGCCTCTCAGAGTTCGCCTGCGTTCAAGTCTCTTCACCTAACCAAACTATAAGATTACACGCCTGATTAGGATTTAGCCCCGCTAGGTAATTACGCGACGGGTTTTTGAGAAGCTGGGTTTAGAGAATCCATACTGCCCAAAAGCGCTATGCAGGGGAGCCACTGCCATCTTGGGCTTTCCCCAAGTGGAGCAAGTGGCGTGGAAACTACAGGTGTTTGATTGTCTAGAGTGAAGGTAATTTTACGACATTAGACTCTGATTTTTAACTAGGCAAAACTGCCGATGAACCCAATTTTCCCACATGTAGAATCGGTAACAATTAGGTGAGCAGGTTAATAAGCAGTGAGGGCGAACCTTATCTCCATTATTGTAGATTTAGAGCGCACTTCCAGAAAATACTTCTAGATATCGTGTTGGGTAATCAGTATAGCATTGCAGGCAAGACTACCCAGACAAGTTAGCACTAGCCAAAAATTTCGTCAAAAAAGAGCTACTGCTACAATTGGGACACGAGGCAAAGCAAGAACATCACCTTGAGAACACAGAGCAGAGGATTATACCTGCTCATCGCCTGCCAAGAAACTGATTACACATAGTAAGTAAGCAATTAAAAATAAAAAAATGCAATATTGGCAAGCATCCTGAGTATCGAGTGGATGTAAATTAAAGTAAGGGCAGCTTACATCGCTTGAGCATCCAGGCAGTATCGACCCTGTTATTAAAAAGATTTAGATTGGTAGCAGTATTATGTTGGCTCAATTCCAGAGCTTGTATCCCAAAGGCAGTCTGATTTCTGAATTAGTGCAAATTTTTCAAGGAAAATATATTGTCCGGGCAAGCGTGCAAATAGAAGGCGTAACCCGTGCTACGGGTATGGCAGCAGCAGAAACAGTAGAAGTAGCAGAAGACCAAGCCAGAAACAGGGCGCTGATAGTTTTGGGTATTACAAACGCGCCACCAGAATCAGTGGCGTTGCCCTCAAATCCAATTCCTCCAGCGCAGCTAAACCCTTCCGTGAATACCAAAGGTGGATTAGATGAGTCTGCTGCCTATTCTTCTGCAAAGGATAAGGATTTTGTTGGTAGTCAGTGGCCAGCGGTCAGCGACAAAGAAATATCTATACCGCCCTCTAGAGTACGAAACCTCAAACCAGAAGTGGTAACAAGCAGTAACGAACAGTACGGTTACAGCAATGCTGCGCCCCTACCAAACGATACCTATAGTCAGGATTTAGGTCAAAACTTTCCTGTAACTGCCAATCGGGAGCTAGAATTCGATCCTCCAGTTGAAAACTTGGAAATAACCTTTGATAACCAGGTGGAAAATCAAACCTTTCCAGGAATTTCTGCCAATAATGTCACACCATTTACACCTCGGACTTACAGCCCTCAAGAGAATGTCGCTACCCCATCAGTGACAGGAAAGAGAAAGAAAAAAGCCGAACCGGTGGATTTATCGGATGTAATTGCTCAAACAGATGTCGAACTTCAGCGTTTAGGCTGGACACCAGACCAGGGACGAGAGCATCTGATTAAAACCTACGGCAAGCGAGGGCGCACTTTGCTGACTGAAGAAGAATTACACGGATTCCTCAAATTCCTCCAATCTGAGCCAGACCCAATAGCGGGATTTTGATTAGTCATTTGTCATTAGTCATTAGTCATTAGTAAGGACTAATGACTAATAACGTAGGCTGTTGAAACTGTGACGAAGTTATGGAACCTGTAAATTTTGCTGAAGTAATTGCTCAAATAGATGTCGAAACAGAGCGATTAGGCTGGACAACAGAGCAGAGACGGGAACATCTCAAAAAAACTTATGGGAAGCGATCGCATCATTTGCTGGTATATAAAGAACTGTTGGACTTTCTCCAATACCTTATATCTCAACCGACACCAACATTACACGAAATTCTGATTGCCAAAATTAATGTCGAAACGGAGCGATTAGGCTGGACAACAGAGCAGGGACGGGAACATGTCATAAAAAATTATGGGAAGCGATCGCGTACTTTGCTGACAGAAGTACAATTACTAGACTTCCTCCAATACCTTGTATCTCAACCATTACCAACATTAGACGAAGTTCTGATTGCCAAAATTAATGTTGAAATGCAGCGATTAGGCTGGACAACAAAGCAGGGAAGGGAACATGTCACAAAAAATTATGGGAAGCGATCGCGTTTTTTGCTAACCGATGAGCAATTGCATGAATTCCTCCAATACCTTGAATCTCAACCATTAGATGAAGTTGTGACTGCCAAAATTAATGTTGACATCGAACAGTTATGTTGGACACAACAGCAGGGGCAAATTAATACTGAAATCGAACAGTTATGTTGGATGGAAGAGGAAGAACAGAAGTATGTCATAACAACTTCTAGCAAGCAAAGTAAGAATTTGCCTAACGGTTACAGCAATGCTGCGTCCCTACCAAGCGATACCTATAGTCAGGATTTAGGTCAAAACTCTCCTGTGACTGCTAATCGGGAGCTAGAATTCGATCCTCCAGTTGAAAACTTGGAAATAACCTTTGATAACCAGGTGGAGAATCAAACCTTTCCAGGAATTTCTGCCAATAATGTCACACCATTTACACCTCGGACTTACAGCCCTCAAGAGAATGTCTCTACCCCATCAGTGACAGGAAAGAGAAAGAAGAAAGCCGAACCGGTGGATTTATCGGATGTAATTGCTCAAACAGATGTCGAACTTCAGCGTTTAGGCTGGACACCAGAACAGGGACGCGAGCATTTAATTGAAACCTACGGTAAGCGCGGGCGGACTTTGCTGACTGAAGAAGAATTACACGAATTCCTCAAATACTTACAATCTCAGCCAGACCCAATAGCGGGATTTTGATTAGTCATTTGTCATTCGTCATTTGTAATTAAGACTTACGCACACTCTACGAATTCTCGGCGCTCTTCTCTTCGATACGTTGCGCGTTGGCGGAAGCCTCTCACAGAGAAGGCGGTTCGATAAAATAAGCTTTTTAGCAATTGCATAACTTCTAGTAATAACTAATATGAAGTTGCCAAGGATAGTATTATTTGAGCGGAAATAAAAACTGTCATTGACTATGCCTAGTGTGCGAATTGAAATTGTACCGCACCTGAGCTATCCAGAATTGACTCGTCTAGAACTTATGCATTGACTAGACAATTAGTGAGTTAGGGTTAACGAGAGAAAAATACCCTCTTGAGTTGAGAAAGATCAAAAGCGCGATCGCACTTTTGATCGGCGAGTTTACAGAATTGACTACACCCGTGCATCTACACTGACTTGATACTGAACTTTGTTTGAGCTAAACTGTCTGCTCCGGATAATGATGAAGTAATTTCCTGCGGCTAGATTCTGGCGTGTAATTTGGTGGGAAAATGAGTTGCGACTTTGGCCAATCACTTCGCCTTGATTGGCATCAATTTGACCATTGTTGTTTGAATCCCTAACTAATAATAAATCTGTCCGTCCTCCGTTCGGGGCAACGCCTTCGAGTATTAAACGTAAGTTAGAGCGCCCCGTGAGTAGCACTTTTCTAAAGTCTTCTAAGTCATCGGTGGCGGTCACATCGCCTTTAATCTGAAGAAATCCTTGACCACTATTCAAATTCCCGTCAAAATCCGCTGCAAAAATGCTATTGTCGTTATCGGGTGTTGCAAAAGCTGGGGAAACCAATCCACAAGTCAATAAAGTTAGCACGGTTAGCTTGAGGCTCGATTTGAAGCAATTCATGATGTTTCTTCCTGAAGATAAATGATTGATTTTTGGTATTACACACTCTACAAAATGACTTGGTGTCTTTGTAACTTAAATCTAAATTAAGCTTTTAATAAAAAAAATACAGTCTGAAAAAGACTTTAATAGTATGAAGTTGAAAATAAAATTCAAAATGCTTGGTATTATTTAGTCATAAAAAGTTTGTTTTGATAACATTGCTCTACTCCAGCAAACTAGTTTTGAAGCTATCCAGTTTTGAAATCAAATAACCCCTCTTCAGTTATGAAAAGGGGTTATTTTTGGGGTTTAAGGAAATTAAAAGTGGTAAATCACCATTTACCAATCGCGACTATTAATTAAGAACAGCAACTGCTGGGCGGCTACCAGCAGCGTGACGATCGATCACTTGGTCAATCAAGCCGTATTCCCTGGCTTCCTCTGGTGACATGAAAAAGTCACGTTCAGTATCTTCAGCAATCCGCTCAATTGGTTGACCTGTATGTTCAGCTAAATAGTCATTTAGCCGCCGTTTGTGGTATAGAATTTCCCGCGCCTGAATTTCAATATCAGTCGCCTGTCCTTGAGCGCCGCCTAGAGGTTGATGAATCATAATCCGAGAATGGGGTAGACTCATCCGCTTACCCTTAGCACCAGCACTGAGGAGGAAAGCGCCCATACTCGCCGCCAATCCGGTACAAATTGTACAGACATCAGGGCGAATGTGTTTCATAGTGTCAAAAATGCCCATACCAGCCGTCACCGAACCACCGGGAGAATTGATGTACATATAAATGTCTTTCTCCGAGTCTTCGGCATCCAAATACAGCAGTTGGGCAACAATCAAGTTAGCAATGTTGTTGTCAACTTGTTGTCCCAAAAAGATGATGCGCTCACGTAACAGCCGTGAGTAGATGTCAAAGGCGCGTTCGCCTCGACCCGATTGTTCAATAACGATAGGAATCATGGAAGCGTGTTTGTGGCTACTTTAAATACATTTTATCGGTGACAGCACGAAACTGGGGTTTATCTCTACTGTTCTCAGCCAGATAGAAGTAAATCTTTCCCATTCTGTCTTATCCAACAAGGTAAAAAAAGGTTCTTTTGTAATAGATTCAACCTCTAAGGGCACTTTTTAGTAGCAAAAGCTGTCTAAGAAAATATCCCGGTTTAGGGAAGAACAAATCAAAATACTCCAACTATCGCCAATCTCATGTCTCGGCTTTTGCTGTACAACCTTGGCGATGTGGCGATTAGACCGATAACCGAAATCCGACTTGCTTAGGGAATTCTCTTAATTCTCAGTAACATTTTAAACATTTTTTTAGAATTTCCCTCAGGATTTACCAAGTTATTTTGTTAGATTCAGTAAGTTGATAGTAAAAGGTGTATTTAGAATAACTAGTCCTACTTGAAATGCTATTCACTCAGAGAGAGACGTGCCATGCTGGAAAAACTTGTACAAGCCGCCATCATCACCTTCTTGCTCCATCTGATAGCAGGACTTAGCCCAAATAGTTTAATTCAGACAAAGACAGCATCACCTATGCAACAAACGCCACCAAATATTGTTAGCTTGCTATTGCGGCCTTTTCAATAAAAATGTTTCATAAGTTGCACAGGTGTAAGTAAGTCGGCGCAAATAAACCCAATTAGATAAAGAAAACTAAAGCTTTCTGATTGCCTTGTAGTCAAGGATTTAGCACTAAAGCTATCATTACAAACTTGGTTTTTTTACACCAATTTACTTAGGCGACACCAAAGACATGTATTACTACCTCCTACCAAAGAGGTAATTCGCTCGTAGGGTTTCTTGCTTGTGTACATAGGCGTCCAGGCTAACACTCCTGGGAACAGGGTAGACTGAGCAAAGAAGGCAACTACTTGGATTTGATCGTGACTAATCGTCTTGCTGAAGCTAAGAGCCTCTATCTCCGCAAACACGCCGAAAATCCAATTGATTGGTGGCCTTGGTGTGACGAAGCACTTGCAACTGCAAGAGCGCAAAATAAACCGATTTTTCTTTCCATTGGCTATTCTAGTTGCCACTGGTGTACTGTCATGGAAGGCGAAGCTTTTTCTGATATTGCGATCGCTGACTACATGAACGCCAATTATCTTCCCATCAAAGTAGACAGGGAAGAAAGACCTGACCTTGATAGCATCTATATGCAAGCTTTGCAGATGATGAGCGGTCAAGGGGGTTGGCCTTTGAATATTTTTCTTTCCCCAGAGGATTTAGTGCCGTTTTACGCTGGTACTTATTTCCCTGTTGACCCGCGCTATGGTCGTCCTGGATTTTTGCAGGTTTTGCAAGCCCTTCGCCGTTACTACGATACCGAAAAAGCAGAATTACAGCAACGCAAAGCCTTAATTATTGAGTCGCTGCTCACCTCTGCGGTGTTACAAGATGCTACAACAGATGAGCTTGAAGACCATGAATTACTCCGCCAAGGTTGGGAAACCAGCACATCTGTAATTATTCCTAGTCAATCTGGGAATAGCTTTCCGATGATCCCCTATGCAAAATTAGCACTGCGGGGAACTCGATTTAATTTTGAATCTCGCTATGATGGCAAGCAAGTTTGTACCCAGCGGGGACTAGACTTGGCGCTGGGAGGCATTTACGACCACGTGGGTGGTGGCTTTCATCGCTATACTGTTGACCCTACTTGGACAGTACCCCACTTTGAAAAGATGCTCTACGACAATGGGCAGATTGTGGAGTATCTGGCTTCTTTGTGGAGTGCAGGAATCCAAGAACTAGCGTTTGAGAGGGCGGTTGCTGGTACTGTACAATGGCTGAAGCGGGAAATGACCGCACCTGAAGGTTACTTCTATGCTGCTCAAGATGCCGACAGTTTCACCGATCCCACGGCGGTAGAACCAGAAGAAGGAGCCTTTTATGTCTGGAGTTACAGCGAACTACAACTACTGTTAACACCTGAAGAATTAACGGAATTAGAACAGTTTTCAGTGACACCTAACGGCAACTTTGAAGGACGTAATGTCTTGCAAAGACGCCATTCAGGGAAACTGAGTGCAACGGTGGAAACGGCACTGAGCAAGCTGTTTACCGCTCGCTATGGCGTGAGTGCTGAGTCGCTGGAAACTTTTCCCCCGGCTCGTAACAACCAAGAAGCAAAAACCGCTAACTGGCCAGGTCGCATTCCTTCGGTGACAGATACGAAAATGATTGTCGCTTGGAATAGCTTGATGATTTCTGGGCTGGCTAGGGCTGCTGGGGTTTTTCAAGAACCGTTATATCTGGAATTAGCAGCACGAGCAGCGAATTTTATCTTGGAAAATCAGTTTGTCGATGGGCGTTTTCATCGGCTCAACTATCAAGGAGAACCAACTGTTTTAGCTCAGTCTGAAGATTACGCCTTTTTTATTAAAGCTCTCTTGGATTTACAAGCTTCTAACCCAGAGCATAAGCAATGGTTAGAAAAAGCGATCGCTATCCAAGATGAATTCAACGAATTTCTCTGGAGTGTAGAATTAGGTGGTTATTATAACACATCTAGTGATTCTAGTCAAGATTTAATTGTGCGGGAGCGCAGTTACGCGGATAATGCTACACCATCAGCGAATGGAATTGCGATCGCTAACCTTGTCCGTCTCGCCCTCCTCACTGATAATCTGGATTATTTGGATCTAGCAGAACAAGGCTTAAAAGCTTTTAGGAGTCTAATGCATCGCGCTCCTCAAGCAAGTCCTAGTTTATTTACAGCTTTGGATTGGTATCGTAACTCTACCTTGATTCGCAGCACAACTGAGCAAATAAACTCTTTGATCCCCAAGTTTCTGCCTGTGGCTGCGTTTGCCATCACATCTGATTTACCAGAGGGAAGCGTTGGGTTAGTTTGCCAAGGTTTGAAGTGTTTGGCACCAGCAGAAAGTGTAGAACATTTATTGCAGCAAGTCCAGAAAAGTCAAAATAGAGGATAATTTTGGCAATATTAAACCCATATCCGTGAATCAGGTGAAGTGAGAATGACTACCCCTAGCGAATTAACTGCCATTGTATTAGCAGGCGGCAAGAGTTCTCGCATGGGTCAGGATAAAGCCTTGATTCCAATTCAAGGGGTGCCATTGTTGCAGCGGGTTTGTGGTATTGCTCAAAGCTGTGCTGATGTTGTTTATGTAGTCACTCCCTGGCCAGAACGCTATCAAGACTTACTTTTGCCTGGTTGTCAGTTTATTCAAGAAGTGCCTTTATGTGGGCAATCTTTAGCCCACGGGCCTCTTGTTGGGTTTGCCCAAGGGCTAGCCGAAGTCAAAACAGATTGGGTACTGCTGTTAGCTTGCGATTTGCCGAGATTGCGGGTTGAGGTATTGCAAGATTGGGTAAGTAGACTCGATCGCGTGGGGGATAATGCGATCGCAGCTTTAGCCGAACATCCCAAAGGCTGGGAACCTCTGTGTGGTTTTTATCGCCCTCGCTGTCTGCCACAACTTTTAGAGTTTATCAACCAAGGGGGGCGATCGTTTCAACAGTGGCTTCGGCAATATCCGGTAGAAGTTTTGCCTTTACCAGAACCCGAAATGCTGTTTAACTGTAATACACCAGAGGACTTGGCTAAGAGTTAAACCTTAACCCAAGCGTATTGGTATATAAAGTGGAATTCTCTGCTGTTTAGCGAGTGCGACAAAATTTGCGATCGTTATCACTTTCAGGGTATTGCCAAGAATAGGCAAAATGGCTAACTCCCTTCAATTGTGGGGCGTATTTGCGAAGTGCTTGCATTTGCGCTTCTAGGGATGGACGATTGCTGATCGATTCTCCCCATTTGCCTGCTAAAGCTGGGATAACCTGCGTACCAGGTTTTGTCATACTCAAAACCCGCTGCACTTGCGCCACAATACAACTAACATTACCGCAATTCCCATAAGCCATAGGATGCCACTCTAATGTAGTGGGGAAACGATCCCAAGGTTGCAAACGGGAATCATACCCTTGTCCTACACTTTGGTTGCCATCAGGAAAAAACACTACTCCTGTGGAAATACCTTGCTGCTTTGCTGGGTAACTAGCTACGTTGACAAAATCTAGAATTCCTTGCATGGCGTGGGCAACGGCAAGCTGCCACAACTCCCATTGTAAAAGTGGTTGTCTGTCGGTTACAGACAGGATTGACTTTTGGGCTGTTGGGGGAATGCGTCCTTGCCACAGAGGTTCTCCTTCTTGAGGATAAAGTTTATCAACTTCCGCTATATCTCCAGGGGTGACGTATCCCTTACTCAAAAAGCGCCGAATCAAGTCCAGCCCTTTGTAATTCTGGGCCCGTTTAAATAAAGCTTCTTGGGTTGCGGCAGTAAATAGCCATAAATCTGAAACTTTGGTGGCAATGGAATCACTTCCTGCTTGGCGGGGATAACGCACATAATCCAATAGCAAGCCATCTGGGCGACGGCGCAAAACCTCTTGGACTAATTGGTAGTAGTCGCGTTTTGCTTGCAAGTTGTAGGGGTCGATAAATACTTGAGAGCCGTTATCTACGACATATAGGCTCGTTTGACCTTTGCCATTACGAGCGATCGCACCTTCTCTATCTCGGCGCTGGGCGTAAGTATAGCCGAAATTTGTGGTAAACATCCAGGCGTAGACTTTTAAACCGCGTTGCCGACCTTTTTTTATTGCTGTGGCGAGTATATCGACGTTTTCTGTCCCTGGAGTACGAATCACAGAAGGCCAAACCGTCGGGTTAGCTTTTGCTGGCAATAATGCCTGTCCGTCGTAAAATACTTCTAAATAAACTTGGTTATAGCCACGGTTGACAATCCGATCCATAATCTGGTCGATTATTCCTGGCTGAATGTCACAGGGATACAAGCGCAACCAAATGGCTTGGACTTTCGGCCAAGTCCGAGTGCGGCACTCTCGTAAGTCCTGTGCCTGTTCTTGTAGCATTTTTTGGTAGCGCGTTTGAGCATCTTGCTTGCCTTTGAGGGCTGATAAACGTAAGTTCTCTTTTTCTTGCGCCGCCGCTGATGATAACTGGCAATACTGGGTTACTTGCGCCCTTGCTGGTTCGCTTCCAAAGTTGGGGAGCAACGAACTAGTAGTGAAAACAACAGCGAATAGGCGCTGCCAAAATAATCTCGATCTTGCAACGTTCAAGGGATGGTTAGACATACCTACCAGTAGATGGACACAATAATCATCGACCCCAACTCAGATAATTGTGGGCAACGTGTATCGAATTATATAGTTAAGTAGTAAGGGTTTTAAAACCTATTTTTTCAAGACTGCCAAAGGACTATTTGTGTTGCCGCATTTTTTTCTAAAGACATAAACCCATACAGGGCAGTATAAAACACATAAATATAAAGCAAGTTTAGTCTGCTATTGGGTAGATTCTGCCTCTACCTTAATTAGTGAAAATCTGTCAAAACCAGTAAGATTTTTTAACCAAGAATACCCTAACTTTTAGCTGTTGTCATTACCCGTATTTTTTCAATCTCTGGCTTAGTTGCTATCCTGCTTGGGAATTTATAGCTATATAGCTAAAGCCCGTTGAAACTTTCAATACACAAGGCAGGAGGTGAGCCAACGCGTCTACGCAACAATGGCAAAGTCAAGCCAAGTGAAACTAAAAGCTACATTTGGTATTTTTGAATGTGGTGCTGAGTATGTTTCTTGTGCCATTCTTACCCCAGAAGGAATTTTAATATGTATCGTCGTTGGCTCTTATCTGCTTTAGCACTTTTGATGAGTATAGTTTTAGCTGCTTGCACGACTCCAAGCACTCAGCAGCCACAAACAAAATTCACAAACCCTACTCAGGCAACAAACACAAATTCTCAGCAATTGCCAAAAGGAGCGGCAAAAAGAGTTGTTGCTCTTTCTTCACTTTCTGCTGATATTATTTCTCGACTCGATCGAGCAAAAATTGTCGGAATTACTGGGAGTAAATTATTTAAGAATGACTCCAGATTCAAAGATATTCCCCGCGTTAGTGAAGGGCAAAGTCCGCCAAATTTAGAAAAAGTGGTAGCACTCAAACCAGATTTAGTTATTGGTGCAGAAGGATTTTCTAACATTCCAATTCAAAAACTTCAGCAGCTAGGAATTCCGACTTTTCTGACTAAGGTAAATAATTGGGAATCTCTAGAAGAACTTACTAAAACGCTTGCTAAATCTATTGACGCCGATCCTCAGCCTTTGTTAAATCGTTACAAAACTTTCTTGCCAGAAAAGCCAACTCAGGGTTTTTCTACTCTAGCGCTGGTTAGTCGTCAACCAATTTTAGCGCCGAATAAAAATAGTTGGGCAGGGGATTTGCTGGCGAAATTCCAAGCGAAAAATATAGCAGCAGATTTACAAGGAAAAAGCCCAATTGGTGGCTATGTGACGCTTTCGGCTGAGAAAGTTTTAGAAGCAAATCCAGAGGTGATAATTTTGGTTAATCCCCCGCAAGGGAATTCGGAAGCAGCGCTTTTAGATTCGCTAAAAAAGGAAGCTTTTTGGCAACAACTGCAAGCAACTAAAAATAACCGAGTCTATGTGTTTGATTATTATGGTCTGGTGAATCCAGGTAGTATAGATGCAATTGAAAAGGCTTGTCAGCAGCTTAAGCAAGCGTTGTTTGTCCCACAAGGCACTTAGCTCAATAATGGGAGGTCGCGTATAATTTCAACAGTATATATAGGACTCCTGTCTGATTTCTGAACAAAATTTTAGATAAAACCCTGATAAAACAGGATTTTCAGTCTCAGTATGTTTTCAAAAATCAAATTGGAGTCCTATGTTAACGAGTATTATTTACTTATAGATCCCAGGATTTAAAAATGCAGATTGCTCAACTTCCCAAAAAGTATTTGCGATGGGTTCGTTGGTTTTTGAGAAGTAGACTTGATAGACCTTCAGAAAACTTAGTTTTTATTATAATTAGTCTAATACCACTCATTTTTAACTGGCATTTTGATTGGTCAAGTAGAATTATTTTCGAGTTTGAACTATTCAACAAAATTTCCACGTTATATTTTTATATCACACCTTTATTGCTATTTATCAATAGCTTTTTATTCAAAGAACACTTGCTAAAATTTTTTAGTATTTTAATAGCAGGATTTTTTGGGTGTTTCATTTTTTTAGTGTTTTTCGTACAATTAGCTGTAGGTAATCATATCAACCTTATTGACCGAGTAGAATGTCCAAATGGTAAAATTTTTAGTGTTTATGAGAGCTTTGAACCAAGTTTTATCACTTCTGATGACGCTATTTGCCGATTTGAATTACAACAAGATAGGATTTTTATAGGAGTTCTCAAAAACCGCAAGGAAATTGGAGAAAAAGAGTGTCAAGTTCACACTAGAGAACCTAGTTTCCAAAACCGTCTGATAAATGCATGTACTCGACAGTAAGACAACGTGAATTTGACGATCGCTATGATTACTTCAACATTAAAATAACTTTGAAACTACTGCAAAGCCTTTTTGTAATAAAAATTTTCCTTTTCCGGCACATACCTGTGCTAGATGAAGAGTTTAATCCCGTAGTGTTTGAGTTACAGATTGGGACTCAAACACTACAGGATTAATCCAGATTTTTTTGTCAGCTTCTCTTGGTAACCCATAAGCTTTTTGCTTTGAGTCTTGGAAACTAAACTAAACAAGAAATGCTAATTTTGTCGTTGCTTCTTAACTTTGGTTATGAGCAAGACTAATTTAGATGCGTTTGCCCTGTGGAGAATAGGAACGGGGCAACTGACTGGGCTTTTAATCCTTTGCGGGACTAACTGGTTTTTGAGCAAAGGGGGTATTTTTTTTACCTTCAGGAGAAGCACTTCCAAGACTGCGGAAATACAGTCCTCCAATGGTGAGTAGAAACGTCACATATCCCACTGCTTGTACAAGATAGAGATTGTCTCTGTAACCAAATAAAGATTTGAGGATGATGCCAGGAAACTGTTCGTCAGGCAAGATTGTGGAAGTATTTGAAACTATTGGCCCCAAAATACAGGAGTGGACTTTAGTAAAGCGTTCGTAATAGAAACAAAGGCTTTGTGTGGCACGACTGCTAAGGGCAAGGTTAGCCACAGCGTCGTCAAAATGTTTCAAGGCTGAAACTACTAATCCAGCGACAATTAACACTAATAAAACACCCATTACCTGGAAAAACTGGCGGATGTTAATTTTGATACCCCATTTAAATAACAGCACTCCAATGGCACATGCCACTACCAAACCACCAATAGCACCCAACGCTGGCATTAATCCCTGTTGAAAATTAGCAGCAACGAACAGAACAGTTTCAAAACCTTCGCGGAGAACGGCAACTAAAATTAAAGTAAAAACACCCCAACCAGCATTTGAGTTTTGTGTCAGTGCTTGTGTAACTGCTCCTTCAACTGTAGCTTTCATAAATCTGGCTTGTTTGGTCATCCAGATTAGCATCCAACTGAGCATTACGATCGCTAATACACTAAACACACCTTCTAGCCCTGGCTCAACTACGGAGGTGTATTGAGGATTCGCGGCTCCCAGCACTTTAATTACCCAACTGAATAGCACGCCTATTAAGGCACTGACGACAATGCCAACGCCGACACCAGCATATACCCAAGAGTTGAGTCGGGATTGTTTGGCTTTTTTTAGCAAAGCTAGCACAATACCAACAACAAGGGCAGCTTCTACTCCTTCTCGGAGCGTTATTACAAAAGTAGGTAGAGCAGTACTAAAATTCATCTTTTGTCCTTTGTCTTTTGTCCCCAAACTTATTATGGTTAGAAGCCAAATATTGAAAAATCCAGAGCGGAGGTTTCCTCTGCTCCGGCTTTTTGCTCCGTTCAGGCTTCTATCTTTGTCATTAGTCCCTAGCCAATAACTAATGACTAATGACTAATGACTATTAACTAAAATCGCGTAGCATCTTTTTCAGTTCGAGATTATGCATCTCTTCTTGTCCAATCATGCCGCGAGCGAATTCTTCAAGATAAATGCTGGCATTGGTAACAGTATCGAGCAGATTTTTATACAGATCCAATGCCTTTTTTTCATGGGATAAGCTTTCTTCCAAGATATCCTTGACTTTATGCTGGTAGGTTTCTTCCATTGGGGCAATTTTTAGGGAGGGATGCCCATCTAAACCAGTGAGAATTTCTCCTACTTGTTCGGCATGAAGTAAAGACTCACTTGCCTGTGCTTTGAAAAAAGCCACGATTGGAATACGGTTAGGACCAGTCACCATCAAAGAATAATGTGTATAGCGCACTACTCCTGCTAGTTCAAATTCCATGATGGCGTTCAGCAGGTCAATGGTCTTTTTCTGGTCAAGTTCTTGCATCAGCTGTTAGTTAAAAGTAACGAATGGGGTGTAATTAGTTAGGAGTTGGAAGTACGTAATTAGTAACTCCTAACTATTTCCTTATTTTAAACTCCTTACCCTATGCTTCCCATTAAATTAAAGTGTTATCGCTGTGCTTGGGTATTAGATTTGTCAACTACTTTTTGAGAGTTTTCCTCAATGGTTTTTACTAGCTTGGTAACATCATTCGGAGTTTTGACTGCTTTTGCTGGTGGGATGGCAGAAGGCCAAACTTTTATGAGTTCAGCAAAACTAGCATCGATCGCTTTATGTGCTTCGGGATCTGCTTGAGCTACTTGACTAGAAATTCCTTTGTATAATTCATTGGCGTAAAAGACAAAACCACGGGAATCTTGATACTCAATTGGCGCGGTTACTTTACCATTTGCGATCGCAGCGCCATATTCGGAGTTAGCTGAGTCTAGCAATTCGTTAATTACCTGGAGCGCAAATCCTGGTTTTGAGCGTTCAGCTTCTGGCAAAGCTGCGATCGCGCCGTCAACTGCTTGCACTGAAGAAGTAAAATTAGTTTTAACTTTGCTATCCTTCGGACTAGATTTCACTAAATCTTGCAAACTCACCAATGTTGTTTTAAATTCTTTGACTTTGCGCTCATTAAGTTGATCTTCTACGTCAACGTAAATTTCCTCAACTGGATGTCCAATATGAGGTTCTGCCTGTTTCGGCTGATTCTGATCTAGCAGTTCTCGTGCTACCAAAAGATGCCCTTTCATTAAGCCTAATTTAGACATATAGTCAACATCTTTTGCCTCACCTGTGAGTACCACTTCTTGAACGCCAACCTGGTCTTTAATTTGGTCGAACTGCTCTTGAGTAATTACTTTTTTAGTAACTAAATCTTCTGGGCTGCCATAGGGGCGATTTGCCTGAATTTTGTTGGATAAAGCCGGAATACCTAGCTTGGCTTCAAATTTATCCAATTCTGACAAGATAGCACTGTTAATGTTAATTTTTTCTTTGCCACCGTGACCACTATGACTGTTACTACTTACTGCTTCTGTAGAAGGACTAGTAACTGGTGCTGATGGGTTTTCTGCGGTTGGTGTACTGCTACACGAACTCAAGGTAACTATTGCGGCTGCTGCTACTGTTAAACAGATATAACGAAATTTTATCATCTTTGCTCCTCGCACAACGAAAAAAGGTATTAATTGAAACATTTCAAACTATTGCTAGAAGCTAGTTTGTTTGACACATTGTCATAGATTATACTGTTGCATATAATGAGATTTTTTATCAACTATTTACCTAAAACTTACTAATAATATTGTCAGGAATTTTTAACAGCATTTTGAGAGTTGCTGATAGGAAGTACTTCAAATTGCCCCATGCAACCATTTTCTGCGATCGCATCTTGATGGGGATGGAACATATACTTACCTGGGTAGCGGAAAGCAAATTCCAAGATGTGCCTTTCTGCGATACCCATCGTAATCACATCTGTTTTCTCGCTAGCAGTCATACTCATGCCATAGCGATAGACATCAAAAAAGTTGGCGTGGAGATGAAACGTTACTGCCGGATCGTATTCAATAATGTTGAGAACATACAGCCGAATCAACTGATCTTTATAAATCCGAATCGGGTTATGCATGTAATAGTGAGGTAGACCGTTGAAGGCGTAATAGTCATTATGGCTATCATCATTCACGTCATATCCACCCATCACTAATACAATTTCATCAGCCGGGGGACGGGGAGTAGGTGGATCGATGATAAACATCCCATACAGCCCCTTGGCGATGTGACGGGTGACTGGTTCAATATGGCAATGGTATAGGTGAACGCCATAGGGTTCAGCATCAAATTCATAAATTGTCGCATCACCGTTGCTGATTGGGCGAACACCATCCATTTCTGCCGGATGAACGCCATGAAAATGTAAAGAGTGAGAATGCCCTGCATTGTTGAGAAATAGTACCCGGATGCGATCGCCCTGTTTGGCCCGTAGCGTTGGCCCTGGTATGCGACCGTTTAAATCCCAGATGTTGTAAGAAACAGCACTATTGAGTTTGATTATGGAAGTACCCGCAGTTAACTGAAATTCCCGGATAGTCCGCCCATTTTCTTGCTTTACCGTCCCATAATCAAAATCCCTTAACATCTTCATCGGATTAGTAGCATCGTCTGGTGCTTCCATCGCGAATGGTGGCACTTGGACGATTGACTTACTTTGTAGATTTAGCATCTGCCAAAGTCCAGCGGCACCAGTCACTCCAGCACCTGCTAGGCCCAGCTTCAGTAATTGACGGCGGCTCCACGGTTTTGCGTTACCTAGAGCGAAGTTGTTGGGCATGAGATTTAGTTACGGTTAGCACCAAAAAAGAATTGCAAATCTTTTGCAATTGCTTTTAAATATTAGAGGAATTAATAATTATTGTCAATAATTTTATGGCGCTTCAAAACTGTTAGTGAAGCTATTAAATCTAGATAAAGCGAGAATCAGTCCCAGAAAACTCCAGCCAACTTTTCTTAATTTTAACAGTATTTACACGTTGCTTTATGTATAAATCATATTCAGAAAAAGCGAACGGCTTCATGCCTATTTCCGATCTGCTTATTCCTTTAGGAGTACTTGGAGTAGAAACGTTGAGTATAATAGCACCTTAGATATGGACGCAAGCAAGTAACTGTCGGTAATCTGTGGCGTATTGTAATTGGCTTAGAGATAGCATAAATCGCATTTTAAGGAATTTTGGATGCTTGGCAAGATGAAAATTTTTAATTTTGCTCTGTTACCTTTGTGTTATCAGCGTTGAAAATGCCGTCATTCAATGCATGTGTCATTCTTTTGTTATTTGTATGGACTTTATGTGGAGATTTCTGCCTCATGATGAACCGATCTTCAAAGGATAGTATAGTATTCACTAAAGCCCAATTACCCAATACATTTGATACACACTTGTCAAAGGCAAAGTCGATCGTATATCTTTTTGCAATCAAGCGGCATAATGCCCTTTGATTGATGAATTACCCAAATTTATTATTACGAGGTCAAAAATGGCTACTTTTTCTCATATTTCAGTATTGCAAAAGACCGCAGGTATTACCTTATCCAAGCCTGTGCAGGTAACGCTCTATATGCTGTTATCTTCTTTAGTTATTTGGACTGTTTTGTTCTCCACCTATCCTGCGGTTCATAACACAGCACACTCAGCGCGTCACCACACATTAGGCGTTGCATGTCACTAAATTATCTAATCCCAAGATTTTTTAGGTGCATGAAGCAATGCTTTGACACCTAATAAAGTTACGATGCTAAAATAGCCAAAATTTTGCGCTAGGGTTTTTGCTTGTAAATAGTTTTGTGGAGATGGTCTGTTGCCCATCTCTACATCACCTTAATTTAATTTAAGATGATGTCTGATTTATGACTAATTCTTTGAGTGAAATTCTTCTAATTAGCAATAATATTCTAGAATAACTTCCATGCCTTGCTATTAAGGTTTCAGTTGAAAAAAACACATTTAGGTTCACATTTACCGTAAGCTTTTATGAAAAAATATCGGATTTTTGGAGTTATCAGCGCTGTTTGCATCACTTTGTCAATTCTTTATTCATTTGTGGGTAATTCGCAAATTCCTACATCTAGAGTGCTACTCTCCACCAACCCACCTTTAGAACGTATTCTTCCCTTTGAAGCAGAGGCAGAAAAACCACAATCTCCCGTTACCCTGACGTTACAAGCTGTTGATGCTGGGGGTAAAGCATTAGCAAATGCCAAAATTAGTTTACAAATTCTGACGCCGCCGCCTAATCCTTGGCTAACAACAGATTTCCCCATTGTCGAGGGAACAGAATTGTTGCAAATGGATGCCACTGCACCTGATGGGAAGCTAGAAATTCAGCAGATGTTACCTATTCGTGGTAATTATCAATTGCGGGTGAATGTGTCACCTTTGGTAGCAAATACTTTTGCTCCCTATGAACAAACCTTAAATTTGAATGTCCGAGAAAATCCCATCAAATATAAATATTTTGCTGTTATTGCAGGTATTTTACTATCACTTGGATTGTTGGGTGGTTGGATTATTGGCGGACAAGAAGAACTACAACAAGGAGAAATTGCACCACAGTCAGTGCGCCTTTTATTAAGTGCATTAACAGTAGTGGCTATAGTAACCCTATTATTTATCAACATTAGTGCAGAAGTAGCAGAAGCTCATGGCAGCGAACACCACTCAAATACTACCGAAGCGATCGCACCATCATCTCAAAAATCTCAGGGATTGGAAATTAAACTTCAGGGAGATAAAAACGCGACTGTCGGAAAACTTGCAAACTTAGGGCTACAGGTGAAAGATAGCGCAACCGGACAACCTATCAGAGATGTAGCGTTGCAGGTGAAAGCGATCGCCACAGAACATAATTTAACAGTCTTTGATTACAAAGGTATTCCCGACGAACAAGGGAAGTTAACATGGCTTGAACAGTTTTTTGATGGTTCACCACACACAATCGAGGTGGAAGCAACTCCTCTACCAGGATCTAGCCGTCAATTTACACCAGTGAAGGTAGCGCAAGAAGTTGAAGTTGAAGCGATCGCACCACCAATTTATATCCGATTGATTGGTTTATTCTACTTTACAGCCTTTGTCGGTATTGGTATGGCCATTGGGTTGCTAATACAGAACCGACGAACACCACAAGCAAGGTAAAATTAGTAATATCCAGTGCTTTGGTGAGAATTATAGCCAATATAACAATGTGCATTAAGTAAGTAGGTAAGAATAAATAAAACTACATTACGCAATGTCAAATTAATAAAGTTGGCTTGTAGTAAGCGGATCGAGCCGCTTACTACAAATTTTCTTAATTGCTATTTTTTAGTTAATTAATAAAAGCTATCCTAAACATCTAAAAAACTGGTTTACAAGCTGCTACTGTACTTCATCAACCTGTAATCAGCCGGATAATTAGATATTTATGATAAACAGACAATCAATACTTGCAAAATATTTTCCTCCTATTTGGCTGCGATTTTTAATAATTATTCTGTTAATATTAGGGATATTTTTTCGCTTCGCCTATCTGGATCGAAAAGTCTACTCGCACGATGAAGCTTATACTTCATTACGAATTTCTGGTTACACTAAGACAGAATTTGTTCAACAAGTATTTAATGGGCGCGTGTTTGCTGTTGGAGATATACAAAAATATCAACAGCCAAACTCTGAAAAAGGTTTAATCAATACAATCAACTCTTTGGCGGTTGAGGATGCCCAGCATCCTCCACTTTATTACGTGATGGTTAGATTATGGATGCAGTTGTTTGGCAATTCAGTAGCAACTACCAGAAGCTTGTCAGCCATAATTAGCTTGCTAGCTTTTCCTTGCATTTATTGGCTGTGCTTAGAATTATTTCAGTCACCCATAACAGCATGGATAAGCGTAGCTTTTCTAACAGTCTCTCCCTTCCATGTACTGTACGCCCAAGAGGCAAGGGAGTTTGGTTTGTGGATAGTGACTACTTTGCTAGGGAGTGCTGTACTGCTACGAGCAATAAGGCTGCGTAACAAGCAGCTTTGGGGGATTTATGCAGTAACAGTGGCACTAGGATTGTACACCTTTTTGTTTTCTGGGTTGCTAGCGATCGCCTACGGTATTTATGTATTTGCCATTGAACGCTTTCGATTCACCAAAACCGTTAAAGCTTATCTAATAGCAACTAGTGTCGGCTTTTTAGCTTTCGTTCCTTGGATTTTAACTGTTATTAATAGCTTGTCTGAAATTGAGCGCACAACAGCCAGCGCTCAAACCAGACAATCTGTATCAGCTTTAGCTTCTGGTTGGATTAGCAATATTAGCTGTTTATTTGCAGATTTTTGGCGCTACGAACCATTTTTTCCAGATTTGAATTTGCCAGTTTTGCGCTGGGGTCGATTTTTAATTCCCTTACTACTAATCTTGGTAGTATATTCATTCTTATTTCTTTATCGTCAAGCAGGAACACGAGTTTGGTTATTTGTTTTTATCTTAAGTGGAGTACCTGCTTTAGCTGTCATATTGCCTGATTTGATTATTGGAGGTAAGGTCAGTCTGCGACCTAGATATGTTATTCCATGTTATGTTGGCATTCAGCTAGCTGTTGCTTATTTGCTGGCGGATAAAATTATTTCTTCTAAG
Organism: Nostoc sp.; assembly: GCF_036917095.1. Taxonomy (GTDB): domain Bacteria; phylum Cyanobacteriota; class Cyanobacteriia; order Cyanobacteriales; family Nostocaceae; genus Nostoc. The sequence goes on along the minus strand of NZ_JBALFH010000020.1, from coordinate 195,097 downwards.
TTAATAAGCCGTAAATTTTGGCAATTATTAATGGTAGTAGTAATTTCCGCTGGAGTTGTATCCTGTGCTGTCAGTTCTCAAGCCGAGACATGGTGGAATAAAAGCAGTCATGCTAACCCTCAAATAGCTCGCATTATTAATAAAGCTAACGATCCATTATTAATTAGTAGTAATTATTCTCTAAATATTGGCGATTTAATGTCTCTCATTCATCTGCTAGATCGGAAAGTGCCGATGCAATTGGTAACTGAACCAAGCATACCAAACATTCCTGATAGTTTCAGCGAGCTATTTTTGTATAATCCTTCTAAAAAATTTAGATATGAGCTAGAGAAGAAATACAAACTAGTCGATGTATTCCAGTATAGTAGGCTGTGGCGGCTAGAACAGAAAAGCAGCTAAATTTGATATAACTGGGATTCTCCTGAGCTTGGTGTATTGATTAAGTAAAATTTTATTATTTTCCAGATTGTAAAATTAAGATTTACTGAGAAATTAAGAAAGTAATGCTGACAAAAATTACTGTTGAAAAAATTCTTGACCGTGCCTTGATGGGATACGACTTATCTCACGAAGATGGAGTGGTGTTGTTAGAACAAACTGAGCCAGAGGCGATCGCCGCAATACGTGCTACATCCGACACACTCCGACACACTCAAGCAGGCGATACAGTTACTTATGTAATTAATCGTAATATCAACTTTACTAATATTTGTGAGCAGCACTGTAGTTTTTGTGCTTTCCGTCGAGATGATGGTGATGCCGATGCATACTGGTTAGATTCGGCACAAATTTTGGAAAAGGCGACAGATGCGGTGCGACGGGGTGCGACAGAAATCTGTATGCAGGGAGGATTAAATCCACAAGCGCAGATCAATGGTAAATCTTTGCCCTATTATCTTAAGGTTGTAGAAACCATTAAACAGGAATTTCCCCACATCCATCTCCATGCTTTTTCCCCCCAAGAAGTGCAATTTATCGCCAGGCTTGACGGACTTGAGTATGCCGATGTAATTGCTGCTTTGCGCGATGCTGGTGTTGGCTCCATGCCGGGAACAGCAGCTGAAGTGTTAGACGATGAAGTAAGGCGGATACTGTGTCCAGAGAAGATTGACACAGCCACTTGGCTAGAAATTGTCAGCACGGCTCACAAATTAGGCTTACATACCACTAGCACGATGTTATCTGGGCATATTGAAACCCACGAGCAGCAAATCGGGCATTTTGAAAAATTGCGATCGCTCCAAAAAACCGCCATCGATCGGGGATATCCAGCAAGGATCACAGAGTTTATTTTATTACCCTTTGTTGGGCAAGAAGCGCCCAAATCCTTACGTCGCCGCGTCGGACGCGATCAACCAGTTTTAACCGATGCACTCCTGTTAGGCGCTGTGGCGCGGATTTACTTGGGTAATTGGATTCCCAACCATCAGCAGAGTTGGGTAAAACTGGGGCTTGCGGGTGCAACGGAAGCCTTAGTTTGGGGGTGTAACGATATCGGCGGCACATTGATGGAGGAGCATATAACCACAATGGCAGGTGCTTTGGGCGGTACGTGTATGGAAGTGGAAACCTTGGAAACTGCGATCGCTTCTTTAGGAAGACCTTACCAACAACGCGATACTCTTTATCAAAAAGTCATTAGTCATTAGTCATTTGTCATTTGTCATTTGTCATTGGGAATTGGTCAATAATTAATAGTTATTCTTCTCCTACTCCCCCTGCTCCCTCATCCCCCTTATCCCCCTCATCCCTCACTCCCCATTCCCCAAGTTACCAATCCAAGATACGATGGACGTTAATTTACGTATCCTTTTACTGAATGCATATGAAGCGCTATTGGTCGCGTTTGCTTGCGCTGGTTTTGGTTGTATCTATCGGCTTAATGGGCTGTTCTGGCAGTCCAGATAGCTTAACTGGGGATTATCGCCAAGACACCTTAGCTGTGGTCAATGTTATGAGACAAGCTCTGGATCTATCACAAGATTCATCAGACAAAGCAGCAGTTCAAGCAGAAGCGCGTCAAAAAATTAATGACTTTTCAGCTCGCTATCAGCGAGTTAACTCTGTTTCTGGTCTTGGCTCCTTTACAACCATGCGAACAGCCCTCAACTCCCTAGCTGGACACTACAGTTCTTACCCAAATCGTCCTGTACCCGAAAAACTCAAAAATCGTTTAGAGAAGGAGTTACAGCAGGTAGAGACGGCGCTGAAGCGTGGCGGTTAATTCTTAACTATTGCCTACTCCATCATCAAGAGTCGATACTTTTGGCTCTTGATTATTTTGCCAATTTGATATAAATCAGATTTTTCAATTTTCAAATAAACTGATTGACACTTTTCTAACTAAAAGCCTTGTCACAGTTCAACTTACTTTGTCTCCATCCAATTTTCACCGACACGCGCATCCACCAGCAACGGCACACTTAACTCGACTGCATTTTCCATCACCGACTTAATTTGCGGTTGTAATTCTTCCCATTCATCAGGGGGGATTTCAAATACTAATTCATCGTGAACTTGCAACAACAAACGCGCCTGATAGTTTTTCAAAACCTCATGCAGTCTTACCATTGCAATTTTGATAATATCAGCGTTGGAACCTTGAATTGGTGCATTGGCAGCAGAGCGTAGTAAACCCGCATCAAAAGGGCCCAAATTTTTCAATTTACTCAGATCGATATCTTCTGGGTTACTGCCTTTTAATTTGCGTAAACTGTTATTAGTAAAGTCAAAATAACGACGGCGACCGAAAATAGTTTCTACATAACCAAGAGCGATCGCTTCTTTTTTCACTCGCTCTAAATATGCGAATACTTTCGGATATCGTTCATTAAACCGCTTAATGAACTCGTTGGCAATCGTCTTATCTATCCCAGTTGAGCGCGAAAACCTTAGAGAACCCATTCCATAAATCACACCAAAATTGATAGTTTTTGCCATCCCTCGTTCTTCTGAGGTGATATTTTCTTTTTCAAACACTAACCGCGCCGTAACAGTGTGAACATCTTCATTTTGCTGATATGCTTGCACTAATATCGGCTCTTGACTCAAATGAGCCAAAATCCGCAATTCAATTTGTGAGTAATCAGCAGCCACCATTAGCCAACCAGCTTCTGGCAAAAACGCCTTCCGAATTTGGCGACTAAAAGCTGTGCGAATGGGGATATTTTGCAAATTCGGATTAGAAGAAGATAACCTACCAGTTGATGTTGCTGCTTGGTTAAAATCAGTATGCACTCGCTGCGTATCTGGACGCACCAATGCAGGCAATGCATCAACATAAGTAGACTTTAATTTAGATAAAGTGCGATACTCAATTATCGCCTCAACAAATCCAGTGTTATCATCTTCTTGAAGTCTTTCCAGCGTTGCTGCATCTGTAGAGAAGCCCGTTTGAATTTTACGAGAATGTCTGGTGCTTAACCCCAACTTTTCAAACAAAATTTGGCTCAATTGCTTCGGAGAACCCAAATTAAAATTTTCTCCAGCTATTTCAGTTGCTTCCTCTTTTAACCTGGCTAACTCAGTTTCTAAATGCTGCGAAAGTTCTTGTAAATAAGCTGAATTAATCCGAACGCCTGTATATTCCATCTGGGCTAAAACCGCTTCTAGTGGCTGTTCGACTTCCACTAATAGCTTAGACAAAGCTGGAAATTGCTCCAGTTCCTCACGCAATTTCGCCACTAAACCAAAGGTAGAATAAGCATCCATACCGCAGTAATCTGCGACGGCGGGAATATCTATATCAGCGATGGTTTTACCTTTAGGAACTAAATCTAAGTAACTTTTTGCGATCAATCCCAAATATCGCTGCGCCAAATCCATCAAATTATGGCTAGAATCTGGATTTAGAATGTAACTTGCCAGCATGGGATCGAACACTACTCCCGCCAAATTAATTCCTTGACACTTTAAAACTAAGCGGTCAAATTTGGCATTCTGTAAAGCTTTAGGATAATCAGCACTTTCAAGAATTGGGCGTAATGTTTCTAGAGCCAAATCTTTATGCAAATTTTCCCCAGTTTTGTGCCCCACAGGAATATAGGCTACTTCATCTGGTTCCTTTCCCCAACAGCAACCAATTCCTACTAACTCAGCATCTCTTGGTTCTAAATCAGTAGTTTCAGTGTCCCAAGCAACGGGAGTCTCTGGGTTAGTGAATGTTTGCAAAAGTTTTACTAACTCAGTTAATTTGGCTTCGGTGTTGATGATGCGTGGTGTAATTGGGGAAGTAGATTGTTGTGGAACTGCGGCTGTATCGCTAGCACTGAAAAACCACAAATCATTATCTTCATCAGCGCTGAATTCTGAGTTAGAAAACTTGGAATTCCTTGCATCTGTTTTGGTTTCTTGCTTTTCTTCAACTTTGCCACCAAAACGTTGTTGAAGGTCGTTTATCTTGCCTAAAAAAGACTTGAATTCTAACTTTTCTAAAATTGGTGATAAGACGTTTGTATCAAATCCTTTTAATTTGCAATCTTCTAAATCAAATTCTATAGGAACATCTAAAACTATAGTTGCCAAATAGCGAGACTTATCGGCATCTTCTTTACCCGTTGCCAGTTTTTTCTGAGTTGCGCCTTTAATTTCATCTAACGCAGCATAAACACCATCGAGCGAACCATAGGTATTTAGCAGCTGCACTGCTGTCTTTTCCCCAATTCCCTTGACACCAGGAATATTATCTGATTTGTCGCCACAAAGAGCTTTGAAATCAACAATTTGTGAAGGTAAAACCCCCATTTTTTCTTTGACTTGTTCTGCTTCAAATTCCGTGATGCTATTTGTAGAGCGTTTTAGGGCATCTGGACTAAAATTCAGAACAGTGATTTGTTTGTCAGAGTCGATCAACTGAAATAAATCGCGATCGCCAGTCAGAATCTTCACCCTATACCCAGCAGCAGTTACTCGTTGTGCTAAGGTTCCCAAAACATCATCTGCCTCGTAACCAGGGGCAGTGAAAATTGGGAGATTGAAGCCATTTAGCAACTCATGCAGGTTTGCTAAGTCGGGAATGAAGTCTTCTGGCGTTTCTTTGCGATCGGCTTTATAAGTCTCGTCAGCTTCGTGACGAAAAGTGGCCTCACCCAAATCAAAAGCGATCGCCATTGCTTGTGGCTGCTGCGTTGCCATTACTTCCACCAGGCACTTCACAAAACCAAAACAGATACTGGTAGGAATGCCTGCTTTAGTACGCAGTCCTCCATCTCGCCCTTTGGCGAAAGCAAAGTATGAACGATAAGCCAGAGAGTGCCCATCTACGAGGATGAACGTGGGGCGTGTTGCAGTTGCAGAAGTAATTTCAGACATAGCCCTATTTTAGCCAGAAGCTTTGTCACATAGTTAGCAATTTCAGATGCTCGTTCAGCTTGGTTTTGGCAACAAGAGAGCACTTTTTGCGTACCAGCTTATTAAATGTATAACTTTATATAGCATAACTTATACGTATTTGCAGCCTTAGTACAGAAGCCAAGTAGAACCAACTTTTAGCAGGGATCTCTGCCCAATTAAGTCATGTGGGTAGAAATGAACATAATAATGATATAACCAGATCCCCAACTTCTTAACAGAAGCCGGGGATCTATCTCCTGAGCGTTTTATGTTTAATTAAGTTGACCTAGCTTACTAGAATTCAATTCTCAGGAACTAACAAAAACTAGCTTAATATTTCAGCACATGACTACCGCTATCAAAGCCTCTTTGCCTTAACAAAACTTTATACATACCTACAAAAAAGTATATTTGTTGAAGGAATTTGAACATGAAAACTTTACAGAAATTTACGTGTATTTATCAAGCCTACAAGCAAAATTTCAGAGTTAAAAATAAGTTAGCAATCCTGTAATAATTCGTTTCAGAAAAGCATCTTCTATTCATGACAACAAAACTATTCAACACTCTAGCTGCTGCCACAACTTTGGCAGGAATTGTTGCAACATCTGGAGCAGCTAATGCAGCTTCTCTCTCTTATACTAGTTCCAGTAATTACGATTTCACAGACATCATTGATGCACCTCTGAGCGTCCAGCAATTTAACTCATCTCTAGGCACACTCCAAGGTGTAACAATAGAATTTACTGGTGACCTACTTGGAAATGCAGGTTTTGAAAACAGAAGTAAAAGCCAAAGTAAGATAACACTAGATATTACTAGTGACTTTAGCTTAAAACTAAATAATCAGTCTCTATTGGATTTAAATCCAGAATATAGTTACAGTTACCAAGCTACTAAGTATGATGGCATCACTGATTATAGTGGTGGCTCTGGAAAAACTATTTCTAACTTAACTGCCACACAATCTGCTACGCAGTCTTTCAGTAATCCCCAATTCTTGCAGTCTTTCATTGGTAATGGCAACATAGACTTTTTGTTCTCAGCTTTAGCCGAATCAGTAGTTGCAGCATCGGGTAACATAAAATCCGAGGTTGAAACATATGCCAAAGCAAGTATCAAAGTTACTTATAACTACGAGAATGTGAAGAGAAGAGTACCTGAACCCTCTACCACACTTGGAGTTGGTTTAATTGCTGGGCTTTGTCTGTTGTCACAACGCAAAAAAAGCTGGATTAAGGTGTCCAATTAATAGACTTTTTTGAACAGGTAAGTTTTTTCCATCCCATCTATCGGTTAGCCTATCTAAATTAAAATCCCCGATTTCTTTGAGAATCGGGTTTTTTTGTTGCGACTATTAGCCAGATTTTTTAACAACTTAATTGTGTGACTCAGCATCCTCACGGCATGGAAATTAGGTTGACTAGAGAACTCAATTTTTTCCACTACTCCCCACTGGTCGCTAGAGCCTGTTAACCTCTTACTGGAACTTAAAATCTAGGAAATTATGCAGAAAGCATCTGCTACACATTTGGCATCTAATGATAATCAGGCTGCTGCAAAAGATATAAAACTATTAGTTTTGGATATAGATGGCACGATCGCTGGACACTCTAACACCATCAGCAAACCTGTAAAGCAAGCTATTGTTGCAGCGCAAGCACGAGGAATTCAAGTGGCGATCGCTACAGGCAGAATGTATCGTTCAGCCTTGCGCTTTCACCAAGACATCGGCTCTACCCTACCATTAATGGCTTATCAAGGAGCCTGGATACAAGACCCGATCTCCCAAAAAATTCATCGCCATTGGGTTGTTTCCAGGGAAATCGCCCACCAGTTACTCGACTATTTTGAACAACCTGAGTTGCGATCGCTTCTATCTGTCCACTTTTATATCAACGATCGGCTATACGTTCGTGAGATAACTAGAGAAACCCAAATTTATGCAGAACGTTCCGATATTACCGCGATTCCTGTGGGTGATTTGCGTCAAACCTTAACAAATGAACCGACAAAAATTCTCGCTTTGTCTGATGACACTGATGCGATCGACAAGCTATTGGGAAATTTACGCCGCCAATACACACCTGCTGAACTTTATCTCACAACATCTGTTGCTACCTTCTTGGAAGCAACTAACGCCTCTGTAAATAAAGGAACTGCTGTACGTTACCTAGCCGAAGAATTGCTGGGATTACAGTTAGCCAATGTCATGGCTATTGGCGATAACTTCAATGATGTGGAAATGCTGGAGTATGTTGGACTTGGCGTAGCTATGGGCAACGCACCAACAGGAGTGCAAGCGATCGCTCAGTGGGTAGCTCCTAGTGTAGAGGAAGACGGAGCAGCAGTAGCAATTGAAAAGTTTTTGCTGTAATGAGGGCACTTTTTCAAACCTAAACCATATAAATCAGAAAGGACACCGACGACTGGCCGTGTTTCGTCTCGGTGCCCTAGCTGGTTCGCTCCTCACACACCTGCTAATGTAGCCGAGGTGGTGCATTGAGTCAATAGCTATTATAAAAGTTTTTATTTTGCCTAAGCGACATTACCGATTTATAACTCCAAGGGCGCAAAAATACCCAAGTTTTCCTCTAGCACAAATCTTAATACTGACTGAGTAGCCATAAGCAATCCGAGTCTAGCTTGGGCTAGCTCTGGTGAGGTAATTTTCACCTCACCCCAAATCCGGCAATTAGACCAGAAGCTTTCAAAAGCTTGGCTCAAACTCAGTGCTACTTTTTCCCATTTCACAGAACCCTTAACATCAGGGCACTCTATGTTATCTACCACTTGCACTAACTCGGCAATTAGACGACGCTCATCTGGGTGATTTAGCCGCAGTCTGCCATCACAATTGAGCCAAGGTAAAGGGTTAGGAGAGATAACATCCCAAAAAGCTGGATTAGTATTTGGAACTGGTTCTCTAAGTTTTATCAATCCCTCTCGGTAAGCCAGTAGCACTAGCGAACAGCAACGTGCATGAGCGTACTGAACAGGAAACAAAGAATTGGGCATTGGGCTGAGGGCTGAGGGCTGAGGGTAAGGGGGGGAATTCAAAATTACCTCTTTCACTTCTACTCCCCGATCCCTATCTTCCTCTAGACTCCTCACTGCAAGACTTTGTAACCAAGTCGCTAACGTCGAGTGAGTCAATTCAAAATGTATCCACCCAGGGGGAACAATCTGGATGCTAAAAACGTCGCCACAAATCTTCGATAAATCTGAGGCGATCGCACTGGCAAGCTCCATCGTTTTTCGATTCTGAGATTTTGACAGTCGTAAAGCCACACTTGAGATATATAAAATGCTACTTGCATCTCTATCTTTATATAGATGACTTTTTTCGTCTTTTATGTGTATGTTTTTTGTTTTATAAGTATCAATGCTTAGTATTTTTATTAAATAACTATATAATAGCTGCTTAATTGACGTATATTTGCTAACTAGTAATCTATGATGCACGTAATTTTATTGAAATAAGCGTGTAAAATATATTTGTTGATTTTCTGTCATCTGTCTTACGATATAAATTTAATTTAGATGAAGAAAAATGAGAGGAGGATAAAATTTGATGAATAATCGATGAATAGTAAGTAAACTTTACTACCATCATTGTACAGTAGGAAGTATAACAAAAGAGTAGAGAGTAATTTGCTTTCTATTCTTTGGATTGGCTGGCGCTGTTAGGCGTTAAGCCTGCCTCGCCAACACAAAGACACTCCTTGCACCTTTTGATCACGTCTTTGTCTTCAGCCGAACGCTCTTTGTTACCTATGCAATCTCCATCCTCCTTTTCTGAGGCATCACGGCCTTTTTTGACTTGGCAACGCATTCTTGACTGGGCTCAAGAACACTACCGCTGCCGTACCTTTAGCAAAGATGAGCGCATTCCAGCCCGGCCTGGATTGCTATATTTGGTGCAAAGGGGTGCGATCCGCATGGTAGGAACCGCCCAAGTTAGTGCGACTGCCAGTCAGCTAACGTCTCGACGAATTAACAGAACCCCAGAAGAAGCGTTTTTGGGTTTTGTGGGAGCGGGACAGCCATTTGAAATTGTTGCTCAGTCACCATTCACACTCCAGGCTTACGCCCATGTTGACCAAACTGCGGTGCTGTGGATGTATTGGCACGATTTAGACAACTGGCCTCACTTCCGTCGTGAAGTTATGGATGCCTTTAGGTATCAGCACCAGCGTAAGCTGCTGTGGCTGAGTGCCTTAGGACAACGCCGCACAATTGACCGACTCTTAGGATTTCTCACATTGTTAATTGAGGAATATGGAGAGCCAGCAATGAGCGACACCGATCCTGATGTGATTCGCGGCTATTGCCTGCCCTTCCCCCTCACCCATGCCCAAATTGGGAGCGCGATTGGTTCGACCCGTGTCACCGTCACCCGCTTGATGGGTAAGCTGCGTCAACGCGGCTTAATCCTCACCCAAGGGGATAATCTAATTTGCTTGCCAGCAGAGTCGATTAATAGAGCTGGTTAAAGCACAGTTCAGAGCGGCGATTTCCGCCACTCTGTCTGAGTCCGATGGACTACGCCCCAACCGAGGCGATCGCTTTTGTCAGCGAATTTTGACAAACCCAGCTTGGTTAATCAGTTCCTGTCCCTGCTCAGTTAGCAGTAAGTTGGCGTAAGCGACACCTGCTTGCTGCTCAGTCTGACCATTCTGTTTGACCACCACAAACAGATTGCGGGTAATCGGGTATTTTCCTGATTGGAAAGCCTCAATGTTCAATTTGTTTCGTTTACCAGGACATTCGGACGGGAGGACAGATGGTTCTTGGTAAGGAGCAATATATTGCCCTTGCGTTCGCCCCAACGGCAAGGGTTTGATTGAGCATTGAGGAATCACCTCTGGGGCAGAAGCGTAGTAGATGCTACCAGGACTACCAGCCAATTTTTGCAAGGCTTGGGTGGTTGTGGAGATAAATTCCACATTGGAGCTGAAAGCTTGACCACCCAATATGTCTTGGACAAAAAGTTCCACCGTACCGCCATCAGCAAGGCGGCGGGAATAGGGCTTAATCGGAATATTGGGGCCGCCCACCTGGCTCCAATTATTGATTTTGCCTGTGTAAATTGACTTTAACTGCTCTACCGTCAGCCCTGAGATATTGAGGTTAGGGTTAACTGCGACTGCCAAACCATCAATTGCCACAGGAATTTGTTTCAAACTGAACCCACGCTGTTGGGCACGGCTTAATTCTCGATCTATAACTGGTCGGGAGGACTGGGCAAAAGCTAATTGACCGTCTATCAGCGACTCGATACCAGTACCAGAACCAGGAGATCCACTGCTGGGTTCTACATAACGCAGCCGAAGTTCTGGTCGCGCCGCTTGAATTGCTGAATCAACTACCAGTCGAATCGGTGCCCAAGATGTACTGCCTCCGTAATTGAATAATCCTGTAGGAACATCCTGTACTGAAGTGAAAGTATTGCCAGTAGGTTGTTCTGATGCGGTTTGGGGAGTTTTGGTGCTACCAGAATTAATTGTATTTAGATTGACATTAGACTTTCTAGTAAAGAACCAAAAACCACCAGCTATTAGTCCAACCGTGATTATGATGGATAAGACAAGAATAGCTGTTTCATTTTTTTGGGACATAGTATAATTACCCGCACGTCCATTCAATATAAGTGCTTAACTTGATCAGTGCTTGCTACTTGAGATTGTATTTGGAAGACGGGTATTTTCTTAACGAATGCTGACAAATTCTCACTTCTGACTACTTTAAAAGTCAAGGTATAATAAATTTACCCGGAATTGTTCGTCTCTTCTCTCAAGGCTTGATTGCTGGTGAGGATAAGTTTACTAGTTGAAACTAAGAATTTTCCCCATAAAGCTCAATTTCCCATGTTGAGAGTTTTTCCAGGTTAAGTATTGGTTAATTTTTAATTTTTTATTGCTGATTAACGCACTGGTTCAAAGTCATAACCAGTGCGGGAGCGAGAACCAGGAACGATTTTCACAAGTTGGACTGGGGCATTGCGATCGCCTGACGCTAAAAACCGAATTGTACCAGAAGCGCCAGTGGCAGAAAAGTAAGAGGAAAAGAGTGCTTTTTGGACTCCCGATCGCGTGGGATTGCTTTGTAATGCCGCAATCAGAGCGACAGTGGCATCATAGCTGAGGGCGCTTCGCCAACTCACATCCGCGCCCCATAACTGCCGTGATTTCTGGGGAAAATCTGATTTAGGATCGCCATCAATATGCCAGGGAACTGCCAATACCATCCCCACAGCTTGTTCTCTGCCAATTTCTAAAGTTTTAGCGGTGTAAACATCATCTCCCGCCAGCAGAGTTAACTTTTTCTGATTAATCTGAACTACTTGCAGCGCTTTATCCAAAGTTTCAGTGTTAGCAGCTAACATCAAAACTTCTGCGCCTTGCTTAGTTGCTTTTTCTACACTTTTAGCCGCACTAAAATCCGCCTGGGACAAATCAAATTCGCTCGATACTTGTCCACCTTCTAAGGAAACAGATGAGATGAACTCAGATTTTAAAGACTGACTATAGTTACTCTGAGAATTAAAGAAAACCGCCGCATTTTTTTTCTGCAAGGTTTTCACCATATAGTTGGCTAAACTTCTAGCAGCCATAAAATCACTAGGAACCGTGCGAAAAACGTAGTGGCTAAAGTTAGAAATTTTTACAGATGTGCTGGTAGGAGATATGGCTACAAGTTGCCCAGAAGTATAAATAGTACCTGCGGCTAAGGTGGAATCGCTAGTAGTCGGCCCAACTACACCTAATACTTCTGAATTGCTGACTAGGTTGGAAGCGATTTGCTTGGCTATTTCTGGATTGTCGTCGTCATTAGCTATCCCTACCTTCAACGGCACTCCCTTGACTCCCCCAGAGCTATTAACTTGATTTTGGGCTTGGGCTATGCCACGTAAAATTTCTAAAGAAGCATTGGGGTCAGTGCCTATTGGTACAGAAGCGACAATGGTATAGCTCTTGGAAGAGCCAATGCGGGCATTGTTAAGAAAGATCAGCGCTTCTGGATCGTTACGGTTGAGTTTTAGGGCGGCTGTGAAATTGGCGATCGCTCGATCGTAACTTTTAGCAGCGATCGTCTGTACTCCTTCTTTTTTTACAGGAGAAATGTCACCTGGAGTCAAAGTTTTTTCCCCAAAACTAATCCGGTCTTGTAGGGATGGATTGCTGCCTGTTTCCTGATTGGGAATGATGGTATTACCAATTTTGACCCCAGAGCCATTAGTAAACCACCACACACCACCGCCAACTATTCCAATTGTCAACAACAGAGCCAAGGCTAAAATTTTGGTTTCATTCTTTTGTGACATGAACAAATTTGAATAAAATAAAAATGTTTATTATTTGATTATTTTGCTAAATCTAACCACTTCGATTATTTAATTCTGACAAATCCAGCTTTTTCGATCGGTTCTTGACCTTGGGTGATAACAGCGGCTAAGAAAAGGCTAAGTGTTTCGTTTTTCTGAGACATAGATGGCTGTTAGCAGCAGGAGTTTTTTAAAGTAACAAAGATAATAATTTATAAATAAGTCGGAATACGGCTGTTAGTGAAATGGCTACTAAGCCTGCTGCAACTGCTAAAACAACTACTGCCTCAATACCAATACCCCCTTGTAAAAAAGGGAGAAAAAAAATAATAGCAAAAGTAATTGCCGGAATAATTAATAAATCGAACTTTTCAATCCACCGTCTGGTTTGGGCAAATATTAGTAACCCTAAAATCACACATGCAACAGTGAAAGTAAGTATTGGTGATTTTACTAGACTGAAGAGGGCGATCGCTATCAATGCACCCTCAAATCCACTAAATGCCGCCCCACCCAATAATTCCACTGTAGAAAACGCTGGTTGAGTTGATGGAGGGCGGGGGACGACGGGACTAGAACCTTTGGATGGTTGGGGCGGAAGTGTTACAGAGGGCGAATTAAGTTGTGTAGAGGCTTGAGCCGCCTGTGAGTTAAGTGCATCTAGAACCTCTTGGGCTGACTGGAAGCGCTGATTAGCAGCAGGGAGCAACATCTTGTCTAAAATGTCAGCAAGGTGAGAGGTGACACTGACTTGCGTTGGCGAAGCCTGCACTACGTGCATTCGCCATTTCCATTGGTTGCTATAGGCATCAAATAGTTGAACTGCTTCCTGATTTGTCAACAAGGTAATAAGAGTTACAGCCAACGCGTATAAGTCTGTAGATGGGAATACTTGACCCCCAGTCATCTGCTCAGGTGGTGCAAACCCCATAGAATAAATTCCTGTGGAAGAGGCAGCAGAACCGAGTGCAACATTTGTTACTTGCTTAACTGCGCCAAAATCTAGTAGGAAAAGTTTACCATCACGACGGCGCATGATGTTAGAGGGTTTGATGTCTCTGTGGATAATGCCTTTATCATGGACAAACTTTAGCACCTTCAGAATTTCTTGCAGCACCTCTAACACTTGCTGTTCAGAGAATTTGCCATTTTGAACTAATTCTTCTTCTAAGTTTTGCCCATTAATGTATTCTTGTACCAAGTAAAAAAATTGGTCTTGCTGTCCTGATTGCAAGCTATTAACTATGACTGGAAAGAAGGCAAACAAATCAGGAATTTGCTCGCAATCGTTACCAAGCTGTGCTAAAGCTTCTGCCTCTCTCTCAAACATCAACTGCGCTTGTTGGAGTTGAGTTAAGGTTAAATTCCCCGCCGGTTGAAACTGCTTAACCACGCATTGACGCATTCCTGGTATTCGGCGATCGCGTGCCAAAAAGGCTGCTCCAAATCCTCCCCTTCCCAGCAGCTTCATGGGTACATATCGACCATCTAGCATCAGTGGCATACCGCAGGTAGTACAGTACTTTTGCTGCGTTGTTTTCAGCGTCGTAATATCATCTAAATCGGCAAAATAGTTTTGTGGGCGTAGGCAACGTGGACGAGTACAGTAAACTTCCATTTTCGCGATTAGTCATTAGTCAAATAATTCCTAATTGATAATTCGTAATGACGCTCTCTTACGAGCCGCTTTGCGTAGCTTGCTTCACCGTAGTAGTACGCGGACTCGCTTTGCGCGTCGCTAACGTAATTCATTCAGGTTAGATAGAAACTAAATTTATTTAAGAAGAACAGGAACCTTTTTTCCTGATGTCAAACCCCTAGCTTGCCTACGGCACACTGTGCGAACAGCTATGAGGTAATAATTACGAATTACGTAGGCGCAGCCTTGCAGTAGGGTATTACGAATTATTTGGTCATCGATCGTTTACAAAACAACAAATGACAAAAAAAGAAGTATGATCGCCGACTTCCGGCAATAGCGGAGCCTTTTCGAGTCCGCATCCCTTGCGCGTCTAGCTCCCTTTCCCGTTCGCTGAAAGTATCTCTAAGAGTAAGGGTACAGAACTTCAAAGACTAATGACTAGATTTTAGCCATCGCCGGAGGAGGCAGGCGTCACTGCTTCTAATGTAGTTACCACCATGCTTTTTTGTGCCAATGTTAACACATCTTGATTCCATCCTGGGTTCGCAAACTGGGGCAAAATGTCTTGACTAAAAGCTTCTGCGGCCTTGGATCTATAGCGATTAGGATTAAAAATCAGCCACAGTGTCCGTTTGACGACGACGCCTTCAATGTTGGCACGGTGTAGAACACCCATTTGTAACTCTTTAGCGATCGCGCTAGTTGAGACAAAGGCAGCTCCCAAACCAGATTGCACGGCATTTTTAATTGCTTCAATGGAATTTAGTTCCATTTCAACTCTCAAACGCCTTGTATCAATTTCACAGCGTGCTAACACTTGGTCAATTACTTTGCGGATAGTCGATTGGGAATCTAGGGCAATGAATTGTAATTTATACAGGTCTTCTTTTTGGATTTTTTCAAGTTTGGCAAAGGGATGAAAAACAGGTAAAATCAGCGCTAGTTCGTCTTCGGCGTAAGGAAGAATTTCTAAAGATTCTGATAGTTCACCGGGAATTTCACCACCAATAATCGCCAGATCGACTTGTCCGTTAGCGACACTCCAAGCAGTTCGTCGGGTAGAGTGGACGTGTAATTGCACCGCCACATCTGGATATTTTTGTCGGAACATACCGATCATTCTGGGCAAAAGATAAGTGCCGGTGGTTTGGGAAGCACCGACAATCAAAGTACCGCCTTGGAGATTTTGTAAATCCTCGATCGCGCGGCAGGTTTCCTGACACAGACTGAGGATTTTTTCACCGTAGCTTAATAGTAGATGCCCTGCTTCGGTTAATTGGGCGCGTCGTCCTCCCCGATCGAATAAGGGGACATCTAGCTGCCGTTCGAGATTTTGCACTTGCAAGCTGACGGCAGGTTGAGAAACGTAAAGACTATCAGCGGCACGCTTGAAGCTTCCTTCTTGTGCGATCGCTTTGAGGATACGTAACTGATCTAAAGTGAAAGGAAGGTCAGACATAAGGCTCAAACCACAAACTTTGAAAGGAGCGGATGCACACAACAAATCAGTTTTGGCAACAATCAGCCAAACATGATTTGTTGCATATTAAACTTGAAGACTTGACTCGAAAAAGACAGTAGCACAACATCTTGACTAAAGTCTCCTTTGGAATACTTTGTGGTATTGGTTGTACTGATTTCAATTTTCTTTAAATTACTTCACCCGTGTATATGCTGCTGATTTCTTGGTTGACACCTAGTCATTTTGTCATACTGGGGTTACAAATAGCTTTTGCGATCGCTCATAGTGGAGGCGCTGCTTTGCGCCCTTGGGCAGAAAAATATATTGGCCCAAGGCTTTATCGCATTCTCTTTGCATTAGTCAGCCTACCGTTGGCTGTGATACTAATTATTTACTTTTTTGGGCACCGCTATGATGGTTTGCAACTTTGGCAGGTACAAGGAGTGCCAGGAGTGCAAGAATTTGTTTGGGTGCTGTCAGCAATCTCGTTCTTGTTTTTATATCCTGCTACCTTCAATCTACTAGAAATTGCTGCTATTCAAAAGCCCCAAGTTCATCTCTACGAAACAGGAATTATTCGGATTACCCGTCATCCCCAGATGGTGGGACAAATAATTTGGTGTGTTGCTCATACTCTCTGGCTAGGTACTACTTTTACCCTTGTGACTTCCATTGGATTGGTGTTGCATCACTTGTTTGGGGTTTGGCACGGGGATCGCCGCCTGAGCGATCGCTATGGGGAAGCTTTTGAAATTGCCAAACAGCGGACTTCAATTATTCCCTTTAAAGCAATTATTGACGGGCGTCAATCTCTCAAATGGCAGGAATTTCTCCGCCCCGCCTATTTGGGAGTTGCCATTTTTATAGCTTTGCTTTGGTGGTCGCACCCTCTATTGCTGGAAGCAACTAGTAAGATAAGATGGGAAATCTAGGCGATCCCCGCTGTCAGCATAAAATCCAAAATAGTTGACGATTTCAGCTTATCAATTGCTCCAAATCAATGTAGGATAAATTCAAACATCTATCAGTGGGGGTGCGTTCAGTCAGCTTGAGATTTTATATTGGTAGTTGAAGCCCCGTTGTCTTTCCTTGGGAGGAAGTGGCAGATTTAGTCAAATCCCCAGGCGACTACGGCAATGAGGAGTCTAACCATCAAAAAAAGCCAGCGCGACTTTCTTTCACGGTGGCTTTTTTGTCAGAGACACATCAACGCACTCAATATTTTGCCTAATTATTCTGTGTCCTGAGATTTGGTTCCTGAAAGCATCTATCGGCAGTTACTGACTTGCCAATCCTTCACTTCACTGCTGATAGAGAGTTTGATATAAAAACCTTATAATCCAAGAGGCGTCATGGTGTTGTCGGTTAGTGAGCGGACATTTACTCAAGAAGTTTTAGAATCACCTATTCCTGTTTTAGTTAATTTTGAAGCACCTTGGTGTGGGTTGTGTCGGGTTATCCACCCACTGTTGTTGCAATTTCAAGCCCAATGTGGGGAAGAAATTAAATTAGTTGGGGTTAACGCCGATCAAAATTTTAAATTGTCAACTACTTATAGGCTAAAGTCACTGCCAACTTTACTTTTGATTGAAAATGGAACCGTTCGGCATCGCCTGGAAGGCTTTCGCGGCAGAGAAGATTTACGTCTAGCTTTAGAAGAGATTAAAGCCAGCTACAGCAATTACCCGAAAATCTACAAAAGTTCAAAAACAGTGGACTTAGAGTGTCGGTCAGCCTGAAGAGAGTGCCCAGCCGTGAGTAATAATTAAACTCACGACTGGGCACTCAGCACTCAGAAGTATTTTCGGCAAATCTAAAACCATGCTTAACACCCCACCCAATCAGCCTTGGGTGGGTTATTTTATCCTAAAGGGCGTGTGTCACAATTATTAACAGTTTCGACACGCTAATCAAGAATTCTAAAAGTAGGCGTCAGTGATGGAAGCAATCTATCAGTATGCCTGGCTGATTCCGGTGTTCCCTCTTTTTGGGGCAATGCTGGTCGGTCTAGGGTTAATCTCGTTGAATCAGGTGACAAACCGCCTCCGCCAGCTTAACGCTGTGGTGATTATCTCCATGATGGCAGCAGCTATGGGGCTGTCGTTTGCCTTGCTCTGGAGTCAAATTCAAGGACATCCGGCTTATATTCGCACCTTTGAGTGGGCGGCAGCAGGTAATTTTCACCTGAGCATGGGCTACACTATTGACCACCTGACAGCCCTAATGCTGGTGATTGTCACAACGGTAGCCTGCTTAGTCATGGTTTACACTGATGGCTACATGGCTCACGATCCCGGTTACGTGAGGTTTTACGCCTATCTCAGTTTGTTTGGCTCTTCAATGTTAGGTCTGGTGGTCAGCCCCAACCTAGTACAGATTTATATATTCTGGGAACTGGTCGGGATGTGTTCCTACTTGCTGGTCGGCTTTTGGTACGATCGCAAGTCAGCAGCAGATGCCGCTCAAAAAGCGTTTGTAACCAACCGCGTGGGCGACTTTGGTCTATTACTCGGCATTTTGGGGCTGTTCTGGGCAACAGGAAGCTTTGATTTTAATATCATGGGCGATCGCCTCGCCGAACTCGTCGAATCAGGTTCTATCAGCAATTTTCTCGCTGTCCTGTTTGCGATTTTAGTTTTCTTAGGCCCAGTAGCGAAATCAGCCCAATTTCCCCTCCACGTCTGGCTACCAGATGCGATGGAAGGCCCCACCCCCATTTCTGCCTTGATTCACGCGGCAACAATGGTGGCGGCGGGTGTTTTCCTGATTGCCCGGATGTACCCAGTATTTGAAGACGTTCCAGCCGCAATGAATGTCATTGCCTTTACTGGGGCGTTTACGGCGTTTTTGGGGGCTAGCATTGCGATTACCCAAAACGACATCAAAAAAGGCTTGGCTTACTCCACCATTTCCCAACTTGGTTACATGGTGATGGCAATGGGAATAGGTTCCTACAGTGCTGGACTATTCCACCTGATGACCCACGCCTATTTCAAGGCGATGCTGTTCTTGGGTTCAGGTTCTGTAATTCACGGTATGGAAGGTGTCGTTGGACACGACCCCGCCTTAGCGCAAGATATGCGCTTGATGGGTGGACTGCGAAAGTATATGCCTGTCACAGCAACTACTTTCTTAATTGGTTGCTTGGCAATTTCTGGTATTCCACCCTTTGCTGGTTTCTGGTCAAAAGATGAAATTTTAGGGAAGGCTTTTGAGGCTAACCCATTTCTCTGGTTTATCGGGTGGCTAACTGCCGGGATTACAGCTTTCTATATGTTTAGAATGTATTTCATGACATTTGAAGGCAAATTCCGGGGGACTGACGAGAAAATCAAGGAAAAGCTCAAGAAAGCTGCGGCGACAATTGTCCTGGAATTAGAGTCAGAAGAACCAGTCCCGAATTATGGGCCTGGGGCGATGAAGAAAGGAGAATTGGCGGCAACTAGTCAGCATCATGATTCCCATGACTCCCACGGACATCACAGCGACTCCCCCCACGAATCGCCGTGGACAATGACGCTGCCGTTGGCACTGTTGGCTGTGCCTTCGATTTTGATTGGTTTGGTGGGAACTCCCTACGCCAATTATTTTGAAGAGTTTATCTTTCCTCCTAGCGAAACTCTCTCCGAAGTTATAGAAAAGGCTTCCGAGTTCAATCCGACGGAATTCTACATCATGGCGGGTGCCTCAGTCGGAATTTCTTTGATTGCGATTACCCTGGCTTCGCTGATGTATTTGCGCCGTAAAATTGACCCGGCTGCGATCGCTGCTAAAATCCAACCACTTTACGAGTTATCCCTCAACAAGTGGTATTTCGATGACATTTACCATCGGGTTTTTGTCCTCGGCTTGCGTCGCGTAGCTAGACAAGTTATGGAAGTTGACTTCCGCGTTGTAGATGGTGCTGTTAACCTCACAGGCTTTTTCACCCTTGTTAGCGGTGAAGGTCTGAAGTACCTAGAAAACGGTCGCGCTCAATTCTATGCCTTGATTGTGTTTGGGGCGGTTTTGGGCTTAGTGATTGTCTTTGGTGTTACCTGATTTTAATCGGGGTGGGCGATCGTCCGCCCCTACATTATTTCTTGAATACAAAGTTTTTCTGATGTCTGTTAGTTGAATAATCGGTTGTCGGTGCAATTCGCTGCAACACATTGTTAGAAATTGTCCGACACATCATTATTTATGAGTCTTTCATACTCGGTAAGTAAGAAAGAAATGTAAGAACGAATAAGATTACAGAATAAGCGACCTTCAGAAAGCGTCATTGGTTTGCCCTCTTTTAGATCAAGTCCATGCCGACTACCACCACCAGTTGGTGACGAATGATAACCATGTAGATTTTCTAAACATTTCAATATATAGTTGATTGCTGTCCCTTCATTTGCATTGCGGAGTTCATTCACGATTACATTAAAGTATTTCCCTTTTATTGTCCCAGATACTAATTGCTCACCTCTAAAAGCAGTTGTAATTGATTCGAGAATCCAAAACAGTTCTTGAACTGCTTCTCTAGGCCGATTTTCAATCAGTAGTTGTTCAGAACGCGTTAGAGACTCACTAATGAGTTGTCTTGCAGACTCAGTAAGGGTTGGTGACGATTCAGACACAGGGATAGCTTCTTCACCTTCGGATAGCTTCACAAGTTTTGGTGGATGGATTTGATAAGCAATCTTGTGTTCAAGACAAATACCGTTGATACGTTCAATGTCAGGGATTGCATATTTATCCCGAAGATTCTCACACGCCTCGTAGAACGCCTCCAGAAACAGGGGTGAGTTTTTAGCCGCGTCTTCCAAATATGACCGTAAATCTGTGCTTGCCCAACTCTCTGAAGTACTCCAGACACTCGTAGAGCCTACTGTATGGGCAAAATACTCTTTAAAATACTCTAGTAACTCCCAGCGATTTCCTTTAGCTACTATTATGCCAATAAGTTTCTCAAATTCATCAATCGCTGTATTAGGAATAACTGAATCTGGTGAAGATTTAAAGCGCCATGAATCAGGAAATTGAAGTGACATTTAAATGTTACATCTTAAACAACAGTACTTGTATAACTTATTAGAGCTTCATCTTGCAAATCTTCCAGGTACTCTCGGAGTAGAAGATAAGATACATTTAGGTGAGACAACTTGATAGATCGCGCGATATCCACCACTTTTGCCTGTCGGGATATCACTATTTTTTGCTCGAACTTTAAAAACGGTCAAGTCTATCCCAGAGATTTGATCACCAATAAAATTTCTAGCCTGTAACTGATCAATAATGGGTTCAATGTCAATTTGAATTTGGCGATCGCGATCAAGAGGTAAAATATAAAAATCTTTTTCCGCCGTACCCCACAATTAATTATCAATACTCATCGTGGGTTACTCTGTAGCTAACCCACCATACAAATTAATAGAAACCCAATATTTAGCAAAATAATAAATTTCTCACCAAATATAATTAAAAAAATAATTCATGTATTGTCAAAATCTAGTTTTCTCCCGTCATGCTATCCAACAAATGTTTTATCGTCGCATCAGTCAGAAAGAAGTAAAAACTGCGATTTCTTATGGAGAAGTGATAGAAGAAAATCCTGATGATACACCCTACCCCAGTTATCTAATATTGGATTTTATAGAAGGTAAGCCGATTCATGTGGTATTTTCCTACGATGAAGCTACAGATACAGGATATGTAGTAACAGCTTATATTCCTGATACTAATATTTGGTTAGATGGTTTTAAAACTAGGAAACAAAGATGATGAGATGCGTAATTTGTAGGCATGGAGAAACTAAACCAGGTTTAGTAACTGTGACATTAGAAAGAGATGAATGTATTATTGTCTTAAAAAAAGTTCCAGCAGAAATTTGTGATAACTGTGGTGAATATTATTTAAGTGATGCAGTTACAGAACAGGTTTTAGAAAAAGCAGAGTCAGCTATTAATAATGGAGCAGAATTAGAGATTATTAGATATGCGGCTTAGTTTTCTTATTGGCGTTTCTTTAGCGATGGGTTTGACTACGCGATCGCTTAAGGTAAGCTTTGCGAAATCTCTCTTTTAGCAGATTGGGCAGATGCAATCAGTTGTTGTTGAGTTTTGTTAAATGATTTATTCCATTTCAATTCATCTTGCAAATCTTCCACGTACTCTCTGAGATGTTCTGCAACTTTTTCTTGTACATCTTCAGATAAAGATTCCATCATCTTAATTACAGTAGCGATCGCTGGAGATGACATAATCTAATTTCCCTTATCAACTTTCCCTGTCTATTTTACTAAAAAAACTCAATCAAATCGCTCACTGTAGTCCCAAAGCTCTGAAACTGGGAAAGTTTGTCCTGCTGCTGCTTGTCGCACTGACGCTTGCAAATCGGCTAATATTTGTGCTTTTGGCTCTTGTTCATCAATCCAAGCTAAACCACTGACGTTATCAGAATTTATGGAACTTATAAGCTGTTGCCAAAGTTCTACAGGGACGAGTACATCTGTTGTTTCTCCATTTATGTTGGTCACATAGCGAATTTGACTTTCAATTTGTGCGATTATCATTATCAGGACTTACGCACAGGTAACGGAAAATGGAACCGCAGAGGACGCAGAGGGCACGGAGAAATAAGAGTTTCAAAGAGTTCTTGCGTAAGTCCTAATTATGCTTAGTTCTCCTGGTATGCTTTTTTTGCACAAAATCGCTTTTTTCAACAACCACCAAACAGCATCGTGTATTTTTAGCGATAGGTTGGGCTACGCGTAGACGCAAAGCGGCTTGTCGTAGACATCGCACCCCTAATCTATAATTTTACCAACTTTTTTAGGGTAAATTTTTGACTTGACTGGGAGTATCACAACGCACATCCTGCACCCGCAACTGTCAAAAAAGACTCTCAAAAGAAAAAATAGAGGATTAACAATTTAATTAAATCAACCTAACGAGGAAGACGAAATCCCTAAAAAGCTGTTACTTAATAACTAGTGACTTTTTGCCAAACATGATTTTGATAGCAGACGAATTGTGATGAATACAGCTAATTTTCCGTGGCTGACGACGATTATTCTGTTGCCGATAGCCGCTTCACTACTGATTCCCATCATCCCGGATAAAGAAGGCAAAACAGTGCGCTGGTACTCCCTCGTCGTAGGGCTGATAGATTTTGCACTAATTGTTTATGCTTTTTATACTGGGTATGATTTCTCCAATCCAGATTTGCAGTTGGTGGAGAGTTACCCTTGGGTACCCCAACTAGATTTGAATTGGTCAGTAGGGGCAGATGGCTTATCCATGCCCCTAATTATTTTGACTGGATTCATTACCACGCTGGCGATATTAGCAGCTTGGCCTGTTACGTTCAAGCCGAAGCTATTTTACTTCTTGATTTTGGCGATGTATGGCGGTCAAATTGCCGTGTTCGCTGTCCAGGATATGCTGTTGTTTTTCCTGGTGTGGGAACTGGAACTAGTACCGATATACTTTCTGCTGTCGATTTGGGGAGGCAAAAGACGGCAGTATGCAGCGACCAAATTTATTTTATACACAGCAGGCGGTTCGCTGTTTATTTTGCTGTCTGCCCTGACAATGGGATTTTACGGCGATACGGTGACGTTTGACATGCGATCGCTCGCTTTAAAAGACTTCGCCCTCAATTTCCAACTTGCTGCCTATGCTGGCTTCCTGATTGCCTACGCCGTCAAGTTGCCGATTATTCCTTTGCATACCTGGCTACCTGATGCCCACGGTGAAGCTACAGCGCCCGTACATATGTTATTGGCAGGTATTCTTTTGAAAATGGGCGGTTACGCCTTAATTCGGATGAATGCCCAAATGCTCCCCGATGCCCACGCTTATTTTGCACCAGTTTTGGTGGTTTTGGGGGTAGTTAATATCATCTACGCAGCCTTAACATCCTTTGCCCAGCGCAACCTGAAGCGAAAAATTGCCTACTCCTCAATTTCTCACATGGGCTTTGTGATGATTGGTATTGCCTCCTTCACCGATTTGGGATTGAGTGGGGCAGTGTTACAAATGGTTTCCCACGGGTTAATTGGGGCGAGTTTGTTCTTCCTGGTTGGCGCAACTTACGATCGCACCCACACCCTAATGTTGGATGAAATGGGTGGTGTCGCTAAGAGAATGCCGAAGATTTTCGCCATGTTCACCACCTGTTCGATGGCTTCTTTGGCATTGCCAGGGATGAGCGGTTTCGTGGCAGAATTGATGGTATTTGTGGGCTTTGCTACTAGCGATGCTTATAGCTCTACCTTCAAAGTAATTGTGGTGTTCTTGATGGCAGTGGGAGTAATTTTAACTCCGATTTATCTGCTGTCGATGTTGCGAGAAATTTTCTACGGTAAAGAGAACGAGGAATTAGTTTCTCACCAAGCCTTGATAGATGCCGAACCCCGTGAAGTATTTATCATTGCCTGTTTGTTAATTCCAATTATTGGTATTGGTTTCTATCCAAAATTGCTGACTCAGATGTACGACGCTACAACTGTACAATTGACGGCAAGATTGCGTGATTCCGTGCCGACATTAGCACAGCAAAAAGACGATGCACTAAAGGTTTCTTTGAGTGCGCCGGAGATTGGTAATTAAGTTGCGATCGCTACTTTAGTTTAAATATTTATTGCTTTGAGGGCGGGTTTTATACCTGCCCTTTTTTATGTACATTACTTAGATAGTTTAAATATTCAAAATCCTTCTATTTTTTTCTAATGCCAAGAAGGTTTCCTCACCTTTGTAGAGAATATTAATTTGTCCTCCAAACACATCATCAATAGCCAAAAACTTCTTGCCCTCTATCTTTTCAAATTCGCAACCCACTATGACTCTAGAAATATTTCCAATATCAATATAATTAGCCGTACTTATCTGTTCAACACCCGTTAATCGGATGAAAATATAGGGTTCACCGACTGTAATACTTTTTTTTATTTCATCAGGCAACCAAACAGAATCCCAGCCAATAGCTAAAGTTATGGCTTGTTCATATCCAATGTTATAGAAAATACCTATCCAATAAGAATCATGTAATGTATATTGTTCATTAAAATCTCCAAAGCTCATATTTTTCCCTGACTGCCAAGGTAAGCAATTATTAATAATGTTTTGAGAAACCGAACTTGGGTAATAATTTTCTATCAAATTAAACAGCCCTACTTTTTAAGGTTTTTTCGAGGGATTTGCAAGATGAACTTGGCTAATCAAAATATATAGCAATCCTAAATGATTCATTAAACTTTTCTATTTGTTATCTTCGGGGTTAAGGTTAAAATTCTTTGGCCAAGTCAACCTCTGATTTAGTAAACTAGAAAAACTCATCGAACTAAGTCCAAAAAATCCTGTATGGGGTAAGTGAGTAGATGTATTTTTTACAGGTTTCATAAAAATAGATTTTAAGCTGATTGATTTGTTTGCAACCAGTTAAGTAAATCTTCCATAGCAGTAAAATCTAACAAAGCTTCGCCAAGGGTTTCTAATTGATTTAAAGAAAGAGATTTGATGCGCTCTTGCAATTCTGGTGATAATTCTCCCACTCGTCTTTGTAGTAACCTTAAAATAAGCTGTTGTTCACCTTCTTTTTTACCTTCTTCTTTACCTTCTTGTTTACCTTCTTGTTTTCCGCGCTCGTAGCCGATGCGCTCACCTGTCGTTACATATCTCATAGTCCGCTCCTGCTCAAATTGTTTAAACTCTTCCCAAAACTGATTTTCCAATGCCTTTGGTAATATCATAACCCAATCGATAAATCGATACAGATTACGAATATCCTGCTCTTCTAAGCCCAAATCATATAGTCTGCGAATTAAACTAAATTTCCATATTTTGCGTTGTTCGGCTGATGAACGTGTCTGCTGCGTTTTCAAATGCGCCATGACGACAGTTTCAAATGGATTATCGCTATTTTCTAACTCGTGAAAGCGATTTTCATAATCCAAAAGTTTAACACTACCAAATTCAAAATTTAAGCGAGTATTAGGATAATTGTAACTGTAATTGCTTGGTCGCCATTCGCGGTTTGAATCGCAGAGAATTGCAAGGCTAATCGCTGGTCGATCGAAGCGGTCAAATATGCGAAAATTGTAGGTAAACATCCGCTTGGCAAAGTTATCTTCTTTTTGTGCCTGAATTTCAACATGGACTAATAACCAAAGTTCTTCGCCTTGGGTTTGCCAAACTTTGACTAATTGATCGGCATATCTTTTACCCTGTTCAGCTTCACGAGCTATCTGTTGAAATTCTTTATCTAGAAATTCATAGGGACGTTCCCAATCAATTAATGCAGAAGTTTCGGGAAAAAAGAAATGCATTGCTTGGGGAAAATAAGCTTCTATAATTTCTTTCCAAGGGCTATCAAAATCAGCGCGTAGGCGTAGCCCATCGTAGACATCGCTAACATTAGTCATGAATTGATTGCAGATGATAATTTTTTAAAAATCCTAACATTAAGTTTTGCGTCGCTCAACCATAGCATTCAGAAGTCATTCGGTAAAAGCTGGGCGACATTAGCACAGAAAAAAAAGAAGCACCAAAGGTTTCTTTGAATGCGCTCTGAATCGCTAATTAAGTTGCGATCGCTAGTTTAATTTAAATACTTATTATTTTAAGAGCGGGTTTTATACCTGCCCTTTTTTGATGTAGATTACTTGAAGGCGATCGCTTAATTATCAGAATTCTGCTTAATCGGAATCTCAACCCAAAATTCTGCTCCCTTTCCTAGTTCTGAAATGCACCAAATTGCTCCATTGTGTTTTTCTGCGACAATCTGAGCGCTAATTGCCAGTCCTAATCCTGTGCCTTTACCTGCGGGTTTTGTGGTAAAGAAAGGGTCAAATAGTCGTTGCTTTACTACTTCGGTCATGCCGGGGCCATTATCTGCAACTTGTACAGTTATGCGATCCGAATTGCGTAAATCAGTACGAATTACAATCTGGCTGGGGTTAGCTTCTATGTTCTCAGGAGTTCGCTGATTGTTGTAACTATCCAGGGCATCAATAGCATTACTGATGAGATTCATGAACACCTGATTCAGTTGTCCGGCATAGCACTCTACTAAGGGAATATCACCATATTCCTTGACTATTTCAATTCCGGCATTTCCAGGCGTTTGTTTGAAGCGATTTTGTAAAATTAGTAATGTGCTATCAATACCTTCATGAATGTTGACAGGCTTCATATCCGCTTCGTCAAGTCGAGAAAAATTCCGCAAGGATAGAACTATTTCACGAATGCGATTAGCTCCCATTTTCATTGAAACTAATATTTTAGGTAGATCCTCAGCCATAAAGTCAAGGTCGATCGCTTCTATATGAGCTTGCACTTCCGATGCTGAATTAGTATTGGACTTTTGATAGAGTTCTACTAGTTTCAACAAGCCCAACGTATATTCACTTACATGGGTTAGATTGCCATAAATGAAGTTAACTGGGTTATTGATTTCATGAGCTACACCAGCCACTAATTGACCTAAACTGGACATTTTTTCGGTCTGAATCAGTTGAGCTTGAGTCTGTTTTAAATTATGCAAAGCTTGGTTGAGTTGTTCTGCCTGGGCATTAGCCGCAGCAGTAGCAGCGCGGCTTTGATTATACAATTGTGCCTGGTCAATAGCGATCGCTAACTTGTCAGCCACACCTCGAATCAGTTCCACTTCATCATCACTCCAGCAACGAAGCGCTCTACTATGTTCGCAGACAATTACACCCAAGCGACCCGACTGAGTTTGAACCGAAACTGTTAATAGAGACTTAAAGCCCCAAGTCACTAGTAAATCCCGATTTTTGGAATCAAGCCAGGAATCTGTAGCAATGTCATCTAAGCAAAGCAAATCCCCTCGTAGAACAGCCTCACTCAGCACTTCCACCTTCTGAATAGGAGAATAGCCCAAGGAATTTAGCAAATCGGGAGCGCAGGCTTCCTGACTGAGTTCAAAGCTAGTAGATTCATCTTGTTTATCGCACCAAAGAAACTGGCATCGATCGATTTGGAGCAGTTCCCGAACTTCACCCACTACTGTACTCAAAATCGTATTTAGATCCAGCGAGTTCCGAATTTGACTAGATAGACAAGTTTTAAGAATTTTTTCCCGCTCAACTAGCTCTCGCAACTGAGCTTCAGACTGCCTTAACTCTAGCTGTACCATCTGACGATTGACACTAGCTTTTGCTAGTAGCCAAGAACCAATGCCAATTAGTCCTACCAACCCAGCATATAGCGGTAGCAATTGACTCAAAAATCGGTTTGA
This sequence comes from Nostoc sp., assembly GCF_036917095.1. Lineage (GTDB taxonomy): Bacteria > Cyanobacteriota > Cyanobacteriia > Cyanobacteriales > Nostocaceae > Nostoc. The sequence continues at coordinate 167,101 of NZ_JBALFH010000020.1, read as the reverse complement.
TTTGGTCGTCAACGTCTCTGGCGACACCCATGAGACAATCTTCCAGTAATACGACTTGGTGTCAATTTGATTTTGGCTTGGTGCAAAAGCCTGTCCTGCTCCCGTACTAGATTTTTGCCCTTCGACAAGCGGGTAGACTGTGGTAAAAGTGAACATTCCCTCAGCAATTTGGAATTGTCCCGATTCTTTTTGAGAAATTTGTTGCCATGCTTGGGGAAAAGCTTTGCCAAAAGTCCGGTTTTTGCGATCGGGAAACATAAATCCCCATTCATCATCAGATTTCGCCCCTTTTAACCAGTAGCCATCGGCATTTATCAGCATTCCCTGGCTAGGGGCGTTACCGAGGGTTTGATTAAAATTTTCCAGCAGTTTGCTGCCGAAATAATTTAACACCACGATGCCTCGTTTCTGTCCACGACTATCAAAAACAGGAGTGCCAAACCTGATCATTGGCTTGAGGGGTTGTTCAACCTGACCTCGTTCAATATTTAGGTCAAGGGGAGAGACAAACACTTGTCCTTGGTTCAGCCGCAAAGTGTCATTAAACCAATAGCGCTTGGCTTGCACTTGCAGCTTTTCTTCGGGGACAATCCCTGGTTCACCTTGTTTGAAGTTGACTCTGACAACTTCCTTACCCGATCGATCCAAAAAGCGAATTTGATCGTAAAGTTTTTTATATCGAGAAAATAATAAAAATTCTTTGGAAAGTGCTTGTTGTTGTCCATCCACTCCTTCTAAAATTCCCTGTAACTCGTTTTCTCCAGAGATAACCATCAAATCTGAAACAACGGAGTGAAAATCTGCGCTAATTACTTTTGTTTGTAAATCTACCTTGCCGAGTTCATTCGTTTTTAATAAAACTTTCTCAGTTTGTAGCTGCTGATAGTAGATAGCCCCTAAAATACCCCCAACTAACGCTGACAATGGCAAAAAAACAGTTAAAAAATTTTTGATTAAAATTCGTGAATGGATCTGTGGTGACATATCTGATACTTAAGTACGACTCAAAAATCGGGCTAAAAATCAGCTAAGTTCCAGCCGCGCCACATTTTCTGAGTCAAGGTTGAGAGAAGACTTTTTCTCCTGGTAGATATAGGTAATCAGCCCAGCTACCAAATTCACCATGAAATTGAATACTCTGCGACTTCTGGAATGTTCTAGTTGAACAATATTCCACCCTTTTTTGCTATTGTCAGTTAGACACTCTGGTAGTCAGTACCGAAAAACCACGAATTTAATGTAAAGATTTTACACTTCAAGTACTTAATTACTGAGAAGAAAGACAGAAGGCGATGTCTATGATGGGCTACACCCACGCTAAAAATGGTTTTTCATTTTTGCGCTGCGATCGCACATCAATAGATTACCTACAATCTATCTAGAATCAGATTTGGCAAAACCGCTCATGTTAAACTACAATCCACTGCATTGTTTGCCATCTTCCGAAGAACTACCCGACTCAGATGATACTGCTGTGGATAATGAACTCCAAAATTTAATTCCCGGCTTGCTGAAAACGACACTGGCTTTGGTTTGGTGCGATCGTTGGGATTGGTTCTTTGGTGTTGATATGGGTATTTATTATCACCCAGACAAACCAGCCATCGTCCCTGATGGGTTTCTTAGCTTAGGAGTTAAACGCTTCATCGATGAGGATTTACGCCTAAGTTATGTGCTGTGGGAAGAAAAGAAGCAGCCAATTTTAGCACTAGAAGTTGTTTCCCAAATATATCGGGAAGAATATAGCAGCAAGCAAGAATTCTATGCCAAAGAATTAGGAATTTTGTACTACGTTGTATATAGTCCGCTTCGGCGTAGAAAGACACCTTTGGAGGTGTATCACCTAGTTGATGGGGAATATATCTTAATGTCAGGAAATCCCGTTTGGCTGCCAGAAATTGGTTTAGGAATTGGGCGAGAACGGGGAATTTATCAGGGTATAGTGCGGGAGTGGCTGTACTGGTATGACGAGGAAGGGCAAAAATTGCTGACACCAGAAGAACGCATCAGGGAAGCGGAAGAACGCACAGCTTTTGAAGAACAGCGACGAGTGGAAGCAGAACAACAGGTGAAAATGTTAATTGAAAGGTTGAATGCGCTAGGTGTCGATCCCGAAAGTTTGTTATAGATTCACCAAATTTTGTATTTTTTGCTGCCTTAATGTTAATTAGCTTCCTGGGTAGGGAATTATATCTATAAAGCAACTCATAGCTTGATGGTGCAAATCGTCATGGCTTGTTGCTCAATAAATATATTTACCAAAACCTGCATCAAAAATATGGAAGTTAAATTAGGATTTGGAGCAGTCCCAAAACCTCAATATGTCTTTGTTAGCAGAGAATCCGATCATTGTTGGTATATGCTTGCTGAAGATGAAAAACGTATCCCAATTTATGAAAGAGCCTTGACTGGGGTAATTACAGGGATAGAAGTTAATAAAAAAGTTGAAAATACATTCGGAGAAGTTATCAGAACAGATTTAAATGTTTTGGCAGATAAACCTTATATTATCCGCTCAGGAAGTGATACCTATTTTTGTAAAGGTTTATTGCTATCTTTAGATATTCTTACTCTTGAACAATTGCTTCATCCACTTACTATTGCCGTTAGTCCTGGAGATAAAAAAGTAGTATTCTGTAATATTTACGATCCAATAACTTATCGTTCTGTAGGTGTTAGTTGGGATGGGCATAAGGAATTAGACTGGCAAGCTTTAGGGCAAAAAGTAAGTTTAAAAATTAATAAAATTCACAATTTTAATCAAGATAAAAATCAATCTCAACCAGAAATAGCTGACAGTATAAAAACGGTTGAACCTCGTGATGTTTTTATAGCTAAAACTGACACATATTTAGCTCAATTAAATTGGACTCCAGAGCAGGGAAGGGAGTATTTACAGCAAAAATATGGCAAGCGATCGCGTCTACAACTCACTGATATAGAAATTTTGGACTTTATTGATTATCTGAAGCTACAACTAACCTAAAATAACTAGAGTTAAATAAAAGTACGTGATATTAAAATACTTGCATGAACGTCTATTGTTTGCAGCACAGCGAACAGACTTTCCTCTATTGATAGCATGAAAATTTGGATTGATGCTCAGTAATTGTTGGGTTTCCTTACTTCAAATCAATTTACAGTGATGTGCGATCGCTTATCCATTGCATTGAGATTTTAGCCCCTGTGCGATCGCACAAGTAGTGTAGTTGCTAAAGATACATAAATTTCTATGAGTTAGATGATGCATTCGATGATGGTTTAGAATCATCTAATTCAGTCAGAGCTATCTTGACACACGCACGAACACCTTTCCAATCAAGTTCTGATAAGTGACCAATCCAAACCAAATTAGCAGAGGGTGGTAAGGTGACGATAAAACTTCTGAAAACAGACGCAACCCGCAAACCTGCTGCCCAATCCTGAAGTGTGTAATCAGTAATTCCAAGGGCAGTTGTCCGAGTAGTGATGAGTCCAATGATCACATCGGGACGAGTTGCGTGATAAGTGGCAGATGACAGAACTACAGCAGGACGACGCTTAATACCAGTGACACCGGGAAAATCAACTGTGACTACATCACCGGGATTGAACGTCACTAAACTGTCTCCTCGCTTTCAGGGAAAATTGAAGCTGCATACTCTAAGGAGAAGGATGCTAAATCAAGCCGATCTTGTTCAGTCCAGGTATCACTTTGGTCGATGATAGATAAGTTTTGCTCGACTAGCTCATTTAGAATCAGGGTTGCCAAACGTAGCCGCTCAGTTGGTGACAAGTTACAAACAACTTGGCTGTATATCTCTTGGGCAGTATTGGACATAATTAACCTCCTGTGTCTTATCCTAACAGTTGTGATGCCTGCGGCAAGGCGTTAAAAAGCTACTATGCACAAGTCGTGTAGTTGCTGAAGATACATAAATTTTTAGGTTTCCTCACTTCAAATCAATCTACAGTCATGAGCGATCGCTTATCCATTGCATTGAGGTGTTAGCCTCCCACAGCGATCGCACTCAACACGAGCAGGATTGACAACTGTATTCATCGCAGTCTCAAATTTATACCTTCTGAATGTTCTTTAGTGAGTATCTCCGGGAAGCATAAGTATAAGGTGATGCCTTATACTTATGCTTAACCCGTAGACAAGTACTAACCAAATACTAATTACAATCAGGAGTATTTCATGATTCCATTGATTTTGGGTGCTGCTGCTTTGGCTACTGGAGCCTTCGGAGCAGTAAAAAGTGCTAAAGGCATTGGCAATATGAACCAGGCAAAGGAAATTGGTGAACAGGCTCAACAAAAACACGAAAGTACCTTGCAAAACTTAAAAGCAGCCTGGGAAATTACCAACCAGTCAGCAGAAGTTTATGGTCAAATGCAGCTTCGTATCAAGCAGGGTACAATTTCAAACTTTATAGCTTTTATTGAGAGAATTGGTCAGCGAGCTTCCCAAAACAATCTGGACATTGTAGCTGGATTAGACATCTCCACTCAGCAAATTCAGGAGTACAAAACAGAAGTTATCAAAGCTGAACAGTGGGTGAAAGGTGGTGTGTCAGCAGCCGTTGCAGCTTCAGCAGCAGGTTCTAGTGCAATTACCTTAGCAAGAAGTGTTGGTAAAGTTCCTGTTTCCCAGTTCTTTGGATTGTGGAATACTAATGTCGCTATCTCACAACTTAGTGGTACTGCGGCTTTGACTGGAGCCATAGGTTGGTTAGGCGGTGGTAGTATGGCGGTTGGTGGTGCTGTATTGGGAGGTATTACACTTGGCCCCGCGTTGATGGTTGGGGGTTTTCAACTTGCTGGTAAGGGTGAGGAAGCTTTGACTAAAGCGCGAGAGTATGAAGCTAATGTCAATGTAGAGATTGCCAATATTGAAGCAGCTCAATATTTTCTCTTACAGGTTAAACGGCGAACAGTGGAACTAGCAAATTTAGTGTGTAATTTAAACAACCGTGCTAAATCTGCACTTCAGAAGCTTGAAGCCCAACCTTTTAATCGCGATCGCGATGCTAGCAAATTTCAAGAGGTAGCACTTTTAATTAAAGCACTTGCAGAAATTATGAAAATTCCTATTTTAGATAATCAAGGACTGTTAAATCCTTCTACTTTAACCATCCAAGCTAAATACAAAACTCTGGGAGGTATTTAACAATGGTTTTACCAAGTGTCGGTACAATATGTACTGCGGTTAACGCCACAAAATCGTTAGTAAGCATTGTTTCCAGTTACAAGCAAATTGGAGAGCAAGAACAGACTAAAAGGCGTGAGATAGCAGCTTTAGAAAAAACACAATGTGTTAACGCAGTTTCTTCAGCCTATACTGAATACAAAATAATTGCCGAACAAGAAAAGACAAAAAGACGAGAGATTGAGGCTTGGGAAAAAGAAACAATCACCAAGATAAACGCCCAGCGAGAGTTGCTGATGGCGTATCTAGATCGCTCTTTTGATGAACGTGCAGAAAACTTTCGCGCTTTATTTGTTGTCGTTGATAATGCGATCGCATCTGGCAATAATGAGCAACTAGCCCTTACCTTAAATTCAATCACAGAAATTGCTAAATCAAGCCCTTTCAAAGACCTTGCAAATTTAGCTTCTGTTCGCGCCGCCCTAGATGATCCAGATCACGAATGGACATTTTGATTTTATAAAAGTGCGATCGCTCTCCTAAAACTTTCTAAAAAGCCTGCCAACGTAGGCTTTTTTATGTAGTGTGAGACTTACAGGCTAGAGGCGCTCTGAGATAATAGCGATCGCAAAGCTGCACTTGATGCGATCGCAATAGTTGGGCTGTCTGTTCAATCCACAAGTTAAAATCTGCTTTATAAGTTGCGCTCATAGCCTTTATCGATCGGTTGCATAGCTTAGGCAAGCCAAAATATCCTCTTGTGTCAAATAAGGAAAGTCATCAAGCAATTCCTCGTAGGTCATGCCAGAGGCAAGATAAGATAAGATAAAACATCGTATACAGTAATTCGCATTCCTCGAATACAAGGCTTACCACCTCGTTTTCCTGGTTCGATTGTAATAATGTTTTGATACTGCACAGCTATTCAAACCTCAAAAATCTTCATCATCAACAAAAAACTCCGCATCGTCTTCTAATCGAGAATTACGCTGGCCAATACCAGCAAGTCCCCAAAGAGGTTGCAGCAATGCCATACCAATTAACCCGACAACGGCACTAAAAGCCAACACTAAACCCATTGGGATCTGAATAGATTGGAATGTTAAGAATTTTAACGATACGGGTGTGGCATTTTGGACTGAAATAATTGCGATCGCAATTACCCAAACCGCTACAACTAGAGATGTCAAAAAAGGAGCGATTTTCATAGTTTGATAAAACTCAGGAGTTAATAATTATTAACTTATAACTCCTAATTCTGACTGAATTAAACTGCTACTGCCTCTAATTTAGCAATGATTCTCTCTAGCTCTTGGGCGATTTGGGTGAGTTTTTCGGGAGTATTGGTTTCTAGATAGACGCGCACCAGTGGTTCTGTACCGGAAGGACGCAGTAAAACCCAACTACCTTCTTCTAAATACAGCTTAATACCATCTTTACGCCCCACTTCCTTGACTTTAATTCCTGCTACCTCTGTTGGTGGATTTTTAGTAAAGGAGTCGATGACAGCGGTTTTGTGCGCCTCTGTGAGGTGCAAGTCTAGGCGGTTGTTGTAAAGTGGCCCATCGGCTTCGGCGATCGCTTCCTTAACCATCTGACTCAGAGGTTTACCTTCATAGGCGATCGCTTCTGCCACCAGCATATCGGCTAATATCCCGTCTTTTTCGGGAATATGCCCGATAATACTCAAACCACCTGATTCTTCTCCACCGATTAACACGGCAGTTTCCCGCATTTTTTCGCCGATATATTTAAAACCGACTGCTGTCTCGTAAATTTGCAGTCCATTTTTAGCCGCGAAATTATCCAGCAAGTGAGTTGTGGCCACAGTGCGGACTATCGCGCCAGTTTTACCTTTATTTCTGATTAAATGACGTGCTAGAACCAACAGCACAGTATTAGGAGTCAGGACGGTTCCTTGTTCATCAACAATACCAAAGCGATCGCTATCTCCATCCGTTGCCAAACCCAAATCAGCGCGATCGCGAACTACTGCTTCCACTAACTCAACTAATTGTTCTCCTTTGGGTTCTGGCATTCCACCCCCAAATAAAACATCTCTCCAATCGTGGAAACTTTCTAACTGAACGCCACTATGTTGCAAAACTTCATCTAAATAGCCGCGAGAGGTAGAATACAAAGCATCGTACTTTACCTTTAAATTAGCGCTTTTAATCTTTTCTATATCAAGTAGAGTGTAGATAAATTGCAGGTAATCTGGTTTCGGATCGAAAATTGAAATTGAACCTGATGGGTTATTCCCAGGTAACTCATCCGATGCACTTTCTATATTTGCCACAATAGTATCAGTAATCTCTGGAGTGGCAGGCCCAGCATAATCAGGTATATATTTAATTCCACAGTAGGGTGCTGGATTATGGCTAGCAGTAAACATCAATGCCCCAGCAGAATTTAAATGACGGGCGTTGTAGGCAATTACTGGTGTGGGGCAATCCCGATCGGTAATTTTCACAGTCCAACCCAAGTCTGCCAAAACTTGGGCCGCTGTTTGGGCAAACTGGTCAGCTAAAAAGCGAGTATCGTAGGCAATAAGTACTGGTCTATCTTTTGTGTAAGCTGTTTCCAAGTAAGTGGCTATTGCTCTTGTTACTTTTCGCACATTGGGGAAAGTAAAGTCATCGGCAATAATCCCTCGCCATCCATCAGTGCCAAATTTTATCTTGCTGGACATTTTTGCTACTTGCTCCCGTACATCATCAGTACTATTAAAGCTTCCCGCAAAGCGTGTGTAGCAGCAAGTATCCCCGAAGTTCTTTTCTAAGAAAGCCTTAGCTTAAACTTCTCCCCACCGTATTTTCTCTCACTGTTTCTGAGCAATGTCAACCCCCGATCGACCTTTTGCCAGTTATCACCTTTGGTCTCTAGTTGCCCCAGCGACCGGGCAAGAACGCTGGCATTGCCAGATGAGACGGGGGTTTATCAAAGCGCGGCAACACGAACCACAAGTCAAAGCGCTTTTAGGGCAAGCCACCGCACCCCAGCGCATTGGCATACTCGCCCAAAAAGGCATTTATGAGTTTCATCATCACAGGCATCTGTTGAAGCAAGCAGATGGTGTAGAAAGAGTTGCACAGCTACTTAAATTAAGCAACTCAAGCGTTCAAGTCCAGCAACGCGTGCTGCAAATTTTGCAAAAATATCACAATTCGCCGTTGCTTTTGGATAAAGATATTATCCAATTAACTCCGGGTGATGAAGGCTTTCCTAAACCGATAGTAGTTGAACAAGAAGACTATTGCTTTCGCTTATACGCGGCTATGGACTGCGTTTTTATTGAGTCTGATAAAACTTTACATATTTTAGATTTCAAAACTGGTAAATCAGCTTTTGACAAACGACAGGCATTAGTTTATTTGCTAGCTGCTCGTTATCTTTATCCTGGGCGAGAAGCTGTTGCATCATTTTATAATTTGGAAATTTGTAAAAAATCTGAGTTAATTACTATTAATAATAATAGTGAATTAGAATCTTTAAAATTTGAGTTGGCGAATATTGCCCACAAGCACCAGCACGATTTGCAAAAATATCAGGAAGAGACTAGTAATTTCAGTAAAATATTCCCTCCAAATCCTGGCTCTCATTGCCGCTTTTGCCCATTTAACTCGATTTGTGAGTTTGCCGATTTTAAGCAGCATCAATCATATCCATTGCCCAGTTTAAGAGTTAATAGCTAATTGATTTACCTATGTAGCTTGGTTCAGTTTTCAAACAAATCTACTAAATACTCGTATTTTTACTGACCTTATTCTCTACTCCTATCAGACAACCTAGATGTCAGATACACCGATTTTTATCTTTGGTTGTAAGGAGTTAAGACTAGTGCGATTAACCACAAATAAATCTGTATTTAGATTAGTAGGAATTTGGACGTTTCTTTTACTTCTAATATTTAAGGGAATTTTACCTAAACCTGTTTATGCGTTGCTGTCGTCTCTAAACGCTTGTGCTGTTCAACCTGAATGTGCTGCTGCTGGCTCGGAATTAGCTTCTACTGCGAAGGCTGCAATTAGCACAAATAAAGCTCAAAATGAGCAGGCTCCAAATAAAGCTAAGGAGAGATATTGTTCTTTTTATCCACTTAATTTGGTTTGTGGCCCACAAGGTCAATCTTCAGTTCTTTATAATTACAAATTTCACCAAACAGTACATTATAGGAGTCCTGGCTCTCCCGACAAATTTGTAACTCATCATTATCGAAGTTGGCGACCTGTACCAGGGGCAATTAGAAGTTTAGCTCAATATCCAGGTATTGAATTTGGTGGTGGTTATCCTCAATCTGGTGATTATGTAACGTGGATTCATTTAAATGATGGAGATGGTAATAATCAAACTCGTGGAGTCGTTTATGAATACTCAACTGGCGACACCATGACATGGGATGATTATGCAAATTATTCTAACAATAATGTTGAAGGAGAATGGATTAGTGATGTGGTTCGTGCTGATATACAGCTAGATAATTCATCCCCTCATGATAGTAAAGATTGACTTCAATAAAAGCGCGATGTGGCTGTTCAATTAATAAATCTTTATCAAATTAGAGGTTGCTGGCATGAATAAGCTTTATACGCTTCTCCAAAAGATTAAAGAAAATCCAGTTATCTACATAGACAAGCCATCAATTACTTGTCTTCATTCATTCTTAACTGGGTATTTAAGTAGTCTAATCACACTCGGATTTACTACAATAGGCTCTTGTGGAATGGAAGGGTTTCAAGAGTGGATACAAGAAAGAGCAAAAACTAATGTGACTCAATCTTGGGCTGGGATAATTCTCTCTTACTCTGGAAGTGAACGAGCTGCTTTTAATAGGTTTTTTGAAGAATTTGAACAGTTCTTAAAGCAGAAAGATGATTCAAAAAGTCAAAATAGTGAAGGCATTTCAAGGCTTAGTGAGGATATGAGGTTTCCTCGGTTTGATATTTACAACGAGATTCTAACTAATATAAAGAAAAGACCAGGAATGTATTTAGGAGCTAATTCACCAATTACTATACTAGATATGCGTTTGCGAGGATATAGTCTGGCTCGAAGAGAAGTTGGCGTACCTCCAACTGAGCCAGAAAGGGAATTTGAAGGTTTTCAATCATGGATTGAAGAAAAATATGGAATTAACTCAGGTCAGTCATGGTCTAAAATAATTCTTTTCTATTCTGTAGACGAGCATGAGGCACTACATAAGTTTTTTGAATTGTTTGAAGAATACTTGAATAGGAACAAGAGTTTAGATGTAGACGAAATTAGTGGTTAAGCAGGAAGTATAAAAGTGCATTAGCCTACGGCATAATAACACACCCTAGTCCCTAAATTAAATTGGAGTAATTAATATGATGAATCTTTCTACGCTTCTCCAAAAGATTAAAGAAAATCCCGTTATGTACATAGATAAGCCATCAATTACTTGCCTTAAATCCTTTGTCGGGGGGTATTTAGGTCAACTAAGTGATTTAGGATTAACTCCAGAAGGCTACCCAATGGAAGGATTTCAAGAATGGATACAAGAAAGAGCAAAAACTAATTTGACTCAATCTTGGGCTGGAATACTTATATTTTCCTGTGGTAGTGACAGAAATGCTTTCTATCGTTTTTTTGAACTATTTGAAAAATTTATAAAACAGAAAAATGATTCAAAAATTCAAGGAAGTGAAGACGTTTTAAGGCTTCGTCAGGATTTGATGTTTCCTCGGTTTGATATTTACAACGAGATTCTAAGTAACATAAAGAAAAGACCAGGAATGTTTTTAGGGACTAATTCAATCACTAGACTTGATATGCTTTTGCGAGGATATAGTCTGGCTCGAAAAGAAGTTGATGTACCTCCAACTGAGCCAGAAAGGGAATTTCAAGGTTTTCAATCATGGGTTGAAGAAAAATATGGAATTAACTCAGGTCAATCATGGTCTAAAATAATTCTTTTCTATTCTGTAGACGAGCATGAGGCACTACAGAAATTTTTTGAATTGTTTGAAGAATACTTGAATAGCAACAAGAGTTCAGAAGTAGACGAAATTTGTGGTTAAACAGAGAATATTAAGGTGCGTTAGCTTACGGCATGACACACCCTACTCATTTTCTCAGGGTCTTTCCCCAATAACCAATGCCCTAATTTAAAAAGGCGGTAATTCTTTAAGAATTGTGAACCGAATATGATTAATCGCCAAATCACCGATGGGGATATCTTCTTTGCTTAACCGTTCACCTTGACTTGTCACGGTTTCAAAGGTGATACCTTTGCCAATTTCAATGTGATACCAGCATAAGCCCATAAAAAAGCGCGTCGGATAAGGGCCACCTTCACTCACATCATCAGGATTTGATTCCATTGGCAACCAGCCAAAATTTGGGACGTAGAATTCTAGCCAAACATGATTAAAGTCTGGTTGTAGCGGTACTCCTACTAAGTCACTATGGGGAGGACATTTGTACCTACCTACGGTGCGGCAGGGGATTCCATTTAAACGGGATAGGGCAAGTAAAACGCCGACATATTCGCCACAGGAACCAACGCCCCGTTCTAAAACTGTATCTGGCGTGTCAATGTAAGGTTTAATACCATAAGACAACTCATCATAAACGTAGTTGCGGATGCTGTGCATTTTCCGCAGTACATTGGTTTCAGAACCAATCGCTTCTCTGGCGGCACGGCGAACAATGGTAGTATCCATTGCTAAATCGTCGTCATCCACTAGGTAGCGTGTTTCTAATTCTGGGGAAAGTTCGGGTATATTTTCCACATCTCTGGGTGTGATGCGATACTTAATCCCGCGAACTTCCAAAAGTGCTTTCCAGCCAAATATATGTCGTTCACCTGGGGCAAGAGAATCAAATTTAAAGACAGCTACACGTTGCCCCTGTACCACTTCTTCAGTAAAGGGTATACCAATGGGTTCAACGTGTTTTACCTTTTGACGCTCAGTTTCCGATGGTAAGGCGATGCGCCATTCGACATCGGGTAAATAAACCTCGTCTAAGGGTGCAATTTCCTCAGCATAAGACATTTCAATGAGATAGCCGTTAGAGAGGGCGTAACGCTTATCTGGATCGTAATGATAATACAGAGGGTGAATAAAAGTGCGATCGCGGAACGTTAGCTCATGACTCGGATCGGCATTTGGGTTGTCCCGAATATAAGCCTCCTCTGAGGCATAAGCGACGTAAATACTTTCTTCGCCTGTTTCGGCATTTTTACGTATTGCTATGCCTGTGGGACATTCAAAGGGTGTCAGAACGCTGAATTGCAGTTCTCCTGTGGCCCTATCCATCGCGTAAACTGATTGTTCGGTGCGATCGCAAATCCACAGCATTTCTTGGGTGACTGCTAAATTCTCTATCCCAACGCCTGGGGCATAAAACCTAGTAATCTCTTTTCGCGTTTCGCGGTCATAAATCAGAATGTAGCCCAACCTTTGGCAACTGACATAAACTGTTGTTTCCCAAACAGCAACGCCGTCAGCAGGATAAGGCAATGTTACAAAATGTTCCAGACCCAAAGCATTGAGATTGCACAAGTAAACACTATTTTCTCGGCTCACCCACAGGGTATCTTCCCACGCAGCTAGACCAGTGACATCAGTAAATTCTTTAACTTGATGCGGATTAATAATTTTGCTGTTGTCAGAAGTAGGATCGATTTCTAGTAGATGCCCTTTAAGACTGTCAATGGCAATCAATCTGTCTTTAATGAAAGTAATGCCACACAGGGTAGCAGCAGTAAGCGGTCGAATTGTCTTTTGCCCAAACATCTGGCTAACGGTCAAAGTGGGGAGTGCAAAACTCATATTAATTAATCATATTTCTTGAATGGTTTAGCACGCTTAAGCAATTCAAAATTCAAAATTTAGCTTGACAAGTTGGCTAGATTGGGAAATCCTACTGGCACATTAGTTCGCTTGAGCGGGGAAATACACAAGCGACTGACTCAACTTTGGGCAAAATTTCAAATGTTCGCGTAGCGTCTCGTAGAGGAGAAATGCAATCGTGCCATGCATTCTGGCTATTGACGAGATATAAATTAAAGCAATGACAGCCTAAAATTAATTGTGGCATATGCTCTGTAACTAAGCTTTAAACCTCTATAACTCATAATTATCGGTACAATGTGTTCGGAAAAACTCTTTCGTGAGAAATAACACTACCTCAAAAAAGTATAAATTTACAAATGTTAAGAATTACAGATAGAAGGACTGCAACTGGGCGATCGCCTTAATGTAACTTTAAAAGATGGAATTCCTGCCATCACTAAATTATGATCGAATTTTGTAACCATTTGCTGTGACGTACACGATGTCTGCTAATTCTCTGCCTGAAGGTGCCGCCGTTTGGCATAGTTTAGAAGTTGATAAAGCGCTAGACCTGCTCGATAGTAATGCAGACAGCGGCTTAACACCCCAAGAAATTCAACAGAGATTACAAAAGTACGGCCCCAACGAACTTGAAGAAACTGCTGGCCGTAGTGCTTGGGAAATTTTGCTAGATCAGTTCAAGAACATTATGTTGTTGATGCTGATTGGCGTGGCTTTGATTTCTGGGTTTTTAGACCTAATGGCTTTACGGGCGGGCAGTTTGAAGCCCGGTGAAGTGCCATTTAAAGATACAATCGCTATCTTAGCAATTGTTATCCTCAATGGCATACTTGGCTACGTCCAAGAAAGCCGTGCCGAAAAAGCCTTGGCAGCCCTGAAAAAAATGACCTCTCCCTTAGTGCGCGTCATCCGCGACGCCAGACTGGTGGAGATAGCAGCCAAGGAACTAGTTCCAGGAGATGTAATGCTGCTGGAAGCTGGGATGCAGATAGCCGCAGATGGACGCTTGATAGAACAGTCTAATTTACAAGTGCGTGAGTCAGCACTGACTGGTGAAGCCGAAGCGGTGAATAAACAGGCATCACTAAAATTGGCCGAAGAAACATCATTAGGCGATCGCCTCAATGTCGTGTTTCAAGGAACTGAAGTAGTTCAAGGACGAGGCAAGGTTCTGGTGACTAACACCGGAATGACTACAGAACTAGGCAAAATTGCCACCATGTTGCAGGCGGTGGAAAGCGAGCCGACGCCGTTACAGCAACGGATGACTCAACTAGGTAATGTCCTAGTTACGGGTTCTTTGATTCTGGTGGCGATCGTCGTTGTCGGCGGTGTAATCAAGGACGGAGGTTTTAAAAACATCCAAGAACTCTTGGAAGTTTCCTTGAGTATGGCGGTTGCTGTGGTGCCAGAAGGGTTACCAGCCGTAATCACCGTCACCTTGGCACTGGGAACTCAGCGAATGGTGCGCCAGAACGCCTTAATTCGCAAGCTGCCAGCTGTAGAAACATTGGGTTCTGTAACCACCATCTGTTCTGATAAAACCGGCACCCTGACTCAAAATAAAATGGTGGTGCAATCTTTTTCCACCAATAACAAAACTTTTCGCGTCACCGGCGAAGGTTATACTCCCACAGGGGACTTCCAGTTAGATAGTCAAAAAATTTCCCTAGAGCAGTCCCCAGAAATCTCAGCGTTGTCAGTCGCCTGTGCTATTTGCAATGATTCGGTATTGCAAAAAGAACAAGGTGAATGGGCAATTTTGGGAGATCCTACAGAAGGGGCATTGTTAACACTGGCGGGAAAAGCGGGAATCGAAAAAGACCAGTGGAACAGTAAATTACCTCGCGTTGCAGAGTTTCCCTTTTCCTCGGAACGCAAGCGGATGAGCGTGATTTCGCAGGTGGAGGGAGTCGCCACAGGTGACGCGTCTTCCAGAGGCGTTGACCCAGCGATCGCTAATTTCCTCCAATCTGAACCTTACCTAATGTTTACCAAAGGTTCTCCAGAATTAACCTTGGCACGCTCCACTCAGATTCATTTGGGCGATCGTTCAGCCCCCTTAACTGAAGCACAACGCCAGAAAATTTTGGCAGAAAATGACCTGATGGCGAGTAAAGGTTTGCGGGTGCTAGGTTTTGCCTACAAACCCCTAGCAGAAATTCCACCGGAAGGTTCAGACGAAGCATCCGAGCAAGGCTTGGTGTGGCTGGGATTGGTGGGTATGCTAGATGCGCCACGCCCAGAGGTAAGGGCAGCTGTGCAAGAGTGCCGGGATGCAGGCATTCGCCCAGTGATGATTACTGGCGACCACCAGTTAACAGCACGAGCGATCGCTACCGATTTAGGAATTGCCCAAGAAGGCGATCGCGTCCTCACAGGTCAAGAATTGCAACGGATGAGCGACCAGGAATTAGAGCAAAACGTTGACCTGGTGAGCATCTATGCCAGGGTTTCCCCAGAACACAAACTGCGAATTGTCCAAGCACTGCAACGCCGGGGTAGATTTGTGGCGATGACAGGCGATGGTGTCAACGATGCCCCAGCCCTCAAACAAGCCGACATCGGTATCGCAATGGGCATTACTGGCACCGATGTCAGTAAAGAAGCCAGTGACATGGTATTACTTGATGACAACTTTGCCACCATTGTCAGCGCCACCAAGGAAGGTCGAGTTGTTTACACGAATATTCGCCGCTTTATTAAATACATCCTGGGCAGTAACATTGGCGAAGTTCTGACAATTGCAGCTGCACCCCTAATTGGTTTAGGAGGCGTTCCCCTTACTCCCCTACAAATTTTGTGGATGAACTTGGTAACAGACGGTTTACCAGCTTTGGCATTAGCTGTGGAACCTCCAGAACCAGATGTGATGCAACGTCCGCCTTTTAGTCCCCGCGAAAGTATTTTCGCTAGGGGATTAGGTTCTTACATGATTCGCATTGGGATCATTTTTGCCATTATCAGCATTGCCTTGATGTGGTGGGCTTATCAACATACCCATGCAGCTGGGTATCAAGGAGATCCCGATACTTGGAAAACAATGGTATTTACTACCTTGTGTATTGCCCAAATGGGTCATGCGATCGCCATTCGCTCTAACAACCGACTGACTATAGAGATGAATCCCTTCTCTAATATATTTGTACTAGCGGCTGTTGTCGTCACCACGATTTTGCAGTTGATGCTAGTTTACGTTCCACCCCTGCGAGATTTCTTTGGTACTCACTACCTGAATCTGCAAGAGTTGGGGGTTTGTATTGGCTTCAGTGCTTTAATGTTTGTGTGGATTGAAGCGGAGAAGATATTTCTGCGAATTGTGGGTAAGAAAGCCGTCTGAAAAGGAAATTTTAGATTTTAGATTTTAGATTTATCTTCAATCCAAAATCTAAAATTTAAAATCCAAAATTGAACTTATGTACCTCAAAACTCTAAACCTCCGACAATTTCGCAATTATCAAGACCAGAACGTTGAGTTTAATGCTGCCAAAACAATTTTGGTAGGTAATAACGCTCAAGGAAAGTCGAATTTGTTGGAGGCGGTGGAGTTGTTGGCGACATTGCGATCGCACCGAATGACCCGCGATCGCGATTTAGTTCAAGAAGGGGAAGCCATAGCCCAAATTAATGCCACCCTTGAGCGGCAAACAGGCGTTAGCGACCTTACCTTAACCTTGCGCCGCAATGGTCGCCGTAGCGTTGCTCTCAATGGTGAATCTATCCGCCGTCAAATGGATTTTCTTGGCGTTCTGAATGCAGTCCAATTTTCCAGCCTAGATTTAGAATTAGTCCGCGGCGGCCCGGAAGGTCGTCGCAACTGGTTAGATACACTCTTAATTCAACTCGAACCAGTTTATGCTCACATTTTGCAGCAGTATAACCATGTGTTACGTCAGCGCAATGCTTTTTTAAAAAAAACTCAAGATGCACCCACTAATCAGCAACGCCAGTCGCCTCAACTGGTTGAAAATACACCCGGTGCAGATTCCTCAGAACTAGCGGTGTGGGATGCACAGTTAGCTACCACAGGAACCAGGGTAATTAGACGACGCGATCGCGCCATACAAAGATTAGCTCCTATTGCTACCGCTTGGCACGCCAGTATTAGCGGCAGTACAGAAGTTCTGCAAATCAACTACGTGCCTAATATTCCTTTAGAAGATAACCATCCAGAAGAAGTGCAGCAAGCTTTTTTAGCAAAAATTCAGCAGCGAGCTATTGCTGAAATGCACCAAGGCACTACTCTTGTCGGCCCGCATCGAGACGAAATAGAATTAACTATTAACCAGACACCCGCTCGTCAATACGGTTCTCAAGGTCAACAACGAACTCTGGTTCTAGCCTTAAAATTAGCAGAATTACAATTAATTGAAGAAGTCGTCAAAGAGCCACCGCTACTATTGCTTGATGATGTTCTTGCCGAACTAGATTTATCGCGCCAAAATCAATTGCTTGATGCCATTCAAGACCGCTTTCAGACCTTAATTACTACTACTCACTTGGGTTCTTTTGATTCCCAATGGTTGAAGTCCTCCCAAATTCTTTTTGTGAAAGCAGGGGAAATAATCCCAAATTTATAAGAATTGCGGTTGAAATTCTGCTGTTTGTTGTCGAGATGGCAAACTGCTAAGAAATTTTAATTTACAGTTGATACTCTATTTTTACACATCCTGTTAATTTTTTAATGCTGTTAAAAATTAACCTTAAATCCGATTACAGGTTTAAGAAAGGTACATCATAGCCCCCTGGGTTGGGGGTGGGGTTCTTGTACCTCACTCAACTGAGAACCGCTATATAGTTGGGCTTCAGTACTAATATAAATAATTCCTGTTTGGAAGGCTTAACCACTATTATTTAGCTGGTCGGTTGCTGATTTCAAAATTTTTTGGTTCATTGTATTATCTAACACCTATGTGATAACTCTGCCGAGAAAAAAATCTGACGCTTATCTTGAGATTCACACATAATCAAAAATTCAGCGATCGCATCCTCATTTTTTCATTTAAATTGCCTCTTTGCAAAAAAAATGTAAAAACCAGGGTTTAAGATTATTCTTTGCCAAAAGTAAAAAAAAAGGGATAATACAAACTGTTTGTCGCACCGTCACTCAGTAAATATTTGTGGAAAAATCCTTAACATCTTCGTCTGGAACTAATCCAGAGGCTTCGTCCGGTGTGAATGCACACTCAAGAATTTACATACCATCTCTTGATGGCATAAGAACTGTTGCTTTCGTAATTGTTTTTTTATCCCATGCAGGACTTGCGAAGGTTTTTCCCGGAAGTTTCGGCGTAACAGTATTTTTCTTTCTCAGCGGTTACTTAATTACAACTCTTCTCAGACAAGAGTACGATCGCTATGAGACTATTGATTTTAAGCTCTTCTATCTAAGACGAATCCTGCGTATTTGGCCGTCATTTTATCTAGTCTTGGGGATAGGAGCCGTCTTAACTGTCTTAGAATTACTTCCGGGAAAAATTATCCTATCAGCCTTCTTGGCTCAGTTTCTGCACTATACCAATTACTATGGAATTTTTATTGGCGAGGGAATAACTGCCGGTAGTTGGGTATATTGGTCTCTCGCTGTCGAAGAGCACTTTTATTTACTTTTTCCACTGTTTTATGTAGCTCTACGTAAACTGCGTGTGAGTTCGCGCAGACAAATGCTAATCTTTTGGGGATTATGTTTAGCTGTCTTACTTTGGCGGTGTGTTTTAGTTTATGGTTTTGGAGTACCTGAACTACGTATATTTTGTGCAACAGATACCCGGCTAGATAGTATTCTCTTTGGTTGTGCATTGGCAGTAAATGGTAATCCAATGCTGGATAAACAAGATTACTCTAACAAACTCTGGAAGTATTTCTTGTTGCCTATAGGAATAATCGTGATTATTTTCACATGCGTATCTCGCTCACCTGAGTTTCGAGGAACTATTCGTTATACCATACAAGGAATTGCCTTATACCCAATTTTTGTTACCGCTATTCGCTTTCCCACTTGGGGATTATTCGCAGCGCTAAATTTCAAGTGGATGCGCTTTCTCGGTATACTTTCTTATTCACTATACCTTGTCCATTATACTGTGTTATTCGGTGTTTGGAAGTATTTTCCCCAATTGCATAAAGTACCCCAAGCAGGAATTGCTCTATTAATTTCTTTTGGATTAGCCTATCTGATTTACCTGTTTATAGAGTTTCCATTGAGACAGGTACGCAAAAAGTTTTCACGAGCATAAAAGACAGCCTTTTTTAATTTCCTAGAGATGGTCTGAATTACAAGGGTTATTAGCAAAAAAATCAGGTGATTAAAAATTTATGTCTCAACCTAAAATTTTAATCACCTCCTATTGACCGAATTTTAGATTTTAGCTTGAAAATCTAAAATCTAAAAAGGTTTCAAAGCAAGCAAATTTATCCGTCTCAGTTTTCCCCCTGCTCCCTTGCCTCTTTTGACCGCGCTGCCTCTCCAAAATCCCAAATCGTCTGACTATGGACGTTTTTCTAACCTTTTAAAAACTTTGAGAACCAAAAAAGTCAGCAGAGCACCGATTAATCCTAACTGCCACAAACCACAGCCAGCAGCAATTCCCAAAGCTGCCGAAACCCAAATAGCCGCTGCTGAGGTAAGTCCGTGAATTTCAGGTTGGTGTGATTCTTCAGAAGATTGACGCACAATTTCTCCAGCACCGAGAAATCCTACACCAGCTGCAATCCCCTGAATCACGCGGCTGAGTGCATCATGACTGGACTGTGACCCACCTGTTTGGATAATTATGAGAGCAAACACAGCTGAACCTAAACTCACGAGCATATGAGTTCTTAAACCCGCTGGTTTGTGCTTAATTTGGCGTTCTAAGCCGATAATTGCTCCAATAAGCAGTGCAATGCATAGCCTGAGGCTGATATTTAGCCAATCATTAGTTGCAAGATAGTAAGTGTTTGGCAATGCTTCGTCTGGTATAGATAATTTTTTATAATACAGCACGTAGCAAATTAAGCTACCATCTCAATTACCCAGACAAGTAGCTCTGAGCAACTGGTTAAAGGTAGGCATTCCACTATAGGATATTAGGTTAATTAGTAATATTTTTACAAAAATAGTGCAAAAATATTTTAATCTTTTATTGATGGAGTCAAATTCGACGGGTGTAATTTAATAGCTTACATCATATTTAGATTCTATCAATTCTGGAATATTTTTTAGGTGCAAATTAATATATTCCATTGTTAGGATTATTTCCCAATAAAATATTATGTTTGCCAATAATAAATTAAGGTTTGCATTGCTAAATTATGACAACGATCGCGCTCTAAGCAAACTACATGAATTTTCACTTAATTAAATAGTTTTTTAACTATCTAAAAATGACTAAACTATAAAATTATACATCAAACTGCTAGATTTAACCCATACACTCAATAATTAGATACAGCCATCTACTACTCAATCGAACAACTAAACCCCTCGGTTTCAGGCAAGAGAGGCTAAATGAAGGAAAATATTTGATTTACAAAGGAGTCGAATTACAGCAATAGATCGTGTAACTAGCAATTAACTTACTAATAAGGTCAGCAAATTAAACGTAAATGCTGGAAACTCCTCTTTTAGTAGGGAGTTAGTGGATTTACGGCTGATAACGTACCAAGAGGAAATGGCTGTGGATACAAATAGACAACTGATAACTAACAAATTGAGTGGACAAACTCTACTGGCTAGACCAAATTAAACTAGAAGACCGCGCCAAAGTAGGTGACAAAGCGTTTTACTTGAGCAGAATCATGCAGCGTGGCTATCCAGTGGTGCCTGGTTTTGTCGTTTCGGCAGAAATTTTGCGACAATTTCTCGAAAATCTCAATAGTTCAGAGTCATTAGTGGCTGACTTACCCCATTCTTCGTTACACCTGAATGTAGCTAATTGGCGTCAACTTCAGCAGGTAGCTGGTCGCTTACGCCAAGAAATACTGACTGCGACTGTGCCACAGCAGTGGGTGAGTAAAATTTTCCAAGCAGCTAGAGAATGGCAAACTGGCTGTTTGATTCTTCGACCTACTTTGGCAGTATCAGCTGCTACCCCAAGTATGAAGAATATATCTGGTTTGCTGGAGTCGGTGTTTTGCGAGTGCGAACCCGAAGCGATCGCTTTTGCCCTCAAGCGTACCTGGAGCCAGATATTTCGTGCCAGAAGTCTACTATATTGGCAACAAGCAGGAATTAACCTGCAACAAATTAGTTTAGCAGTTTTGGTTCAACCGGTTGAAAATGCGATCGCCAGTGGTTTGCTCAGAGCCAACTCCTCAGGGTGGGAAATTGAAGCTACTTGGGGATTAGGAATTGCGATCGCTCTTGGCGAAGTCCAGCCAGATGTTTACTATATTCAACAGGAAACTGGCATTGTGCTGAAGCGACAGCTCGGCAATAAAATGCTGGCTTATGGTGTTGATGATGCAGCACCGGAAGCTCTTTCGCAACCAGTGCCGAAGTCAGCGCTAACACCAGATCCTACTTGTCTGAGTACCTACCTAATTCAAGAAGCCCAACAAAAACAGTACGCTTTACAAGAAGACTATTTACAACAAATAATTGCTCTGGGAACTCAACTGGTGAGCGAACTAGGTCAAATCTTTACGATTAAATGGACTATCGCCGCGCAAACTATTTCTGGCAAGCTCTACATCACGCAAGTTAGTTCTCCTCATGTAATTTCCCACGGACACCCGATCAGGGGACTAGGGGCAGCAGGAGGACGTGTTGTTGCGAATGCCCTAGTAATTAAAAATCCCCAACACAAACCCGAACAACTAGCCAAGGGAGTGATTTTAGTAATACCAGCGATCGCACCTGATTGGTTACCATTACTGCACCAACTTGCTGGTATTATTACTGAACAAGGTGGATTAACCAGCCACGCTGCAATTCTTGCCAGAGAATTAGGGATCGCAGCAGTAGTGAACGCAAAATCTGCTACAAGCTTAATCCAAACTGGCGAACGGCTACTGCTCGATGGCGACAGAGGAGAAGTTTATCGGATTAAAGGAGAAGGCGAAAGTGGGAAAACGGCAGAAATGGAAAAGGGGAAAGTGGCAGAAAATCCTCTGTCTCTCCATTTGCCTATCTCCTCATCCCGCTCTCCTGCTCTTACTGCCGATCTACCTATGATTGCTACCCAACTGCTGGTTAACTTAAGTCAGTCCAGTTTAATAGAACAAGTGCAAAGCTTCCCTGTGGATGGAGTGGGATTGTTGCGCTCAGAATTGATGGTACTAAAAATGTTGTCCGGGCAACATCCCAATAGTTGGATTTTAAGCGGGCGTCAGGCAGAATTGTTAGAGCAATGGTCTGAGGAGATTATGCAGTTTGCCCGTGCCTTTGCACCAAGACCAGTTTTTTATCGCTCTTTAGATTGGGCGCAAGATTTAACATCATTGAGTGATAATTTACAATCTTCACCACAATCGATGTTGGGCGAACGTGGTACATTCAGCTATTTACAAAATCCCGCAGTCTTTGAGTTGGAACTGCAAGCTTTAGCGCGTGTACAGCAAGCTGGCTATAGCAATGTCAATCTACTGTTGCCTTTTGTGCGAACTGTGGAAGAATTCGTCTTTTGCCGTCGCAAAGTTGAGCAAGCTCATTTAACTGAGGTGTCGCAGTTTCAATTGTGGATGATGGCAGAAGTGCCAAGCGTCCTGTTTTTGCTGCCAGAATATGTCAAAGCAGGTGCAGCTGGAATTTCTATTGGTACAAATGATTTGACCCAATTATTGCTCGGAGTGGATCGAGAGCAAGGACAGCTAGCAAAAGTATTTAATGAGCGTCATCCGGCAGTTATGAGTGCGATCGCTCAACTGATCCAAATGGCTAAAAGTGCTGGCATACCTTGTTCAATCTGCGGTCAAGCACCAGCCCTCTATCCAGAAATCATCGATAAGTTAGTGGAATGGGGCATAACTTCCATTTCCGTTGAACCGGAAGCAGTCGAGCGAACATATCAAGCGATCGCTCGTGCCGAACAACGCCTAATTTTGGAAGCTGCACGACGTGAATTAAAAGAGGGAAAAAGTAATTTTATTTAATGTAGCCAGTTTCGCGCAAAAACTTCCGTAAATCGGCGAAATATTTGGTGCGGTCGCTTTTTTTATAAGCTTGCTGCACTCGCCCCCAGCCATCCTGTCCTTGACCCAGCAGATATTTATCTGCCAGATAAGCTGCCAAAAAGCCCTTGCCATCATCGCCTTGTTGCCGTGCCTGAGTATAACTTTGCCATAGCTCTGAGGCATGATTGAAGATTAATTTGGGATAGCTACGAGTCACATCAACCATTTTCCCTTGGCGATAATGCCAAATTTGCAGAGGGTAGGCAGAAGCAGCATAAGCTGTAAAAGCATAGGCAAAGCGATCGTCTCGGCTATCAAACTCTGGCAGTCCATCTTTGTCTAAATCTCTGAGTTGATAGCCACCATTGCCCCATTCATGACGAATCTTAAGATACTTTTGGGATTTGCTGTCGTAGCGATAAATTAATGAATAAGTACAACAATGCGCTCCACCTGTAAAGAAATCGGCAATTATTTCTGGTTCTTTGTTACCGTCCAAGTCTCGCACTGGTAAGTTATTTTCTTGTCCAGATATATTCCCCACAGGTCTGTCATATTCATTTTCTTGCGGCAGTTCTCGATCCAAAACAGTTTTACCCGCTCGGATAATTTTCAACCGGACATTTTTATACTGATATTCCTCTGGCTTCTCATAAGATATTTCTGCCCGGACATTACCCGATTGCCCAGTTATTGTTTCTGCTGTTGCAGTCTGGGTAAATACAGCCGCAGCACTCAAAACAGCTAAACCGATTAAAGATTGACTGATAAAGGAGCGAATAGTAATCATCGATGGTGTTGTATATAGCAGATTCAACTTTATACAACACCATCAAAATGTCAATATCGGTAAATTGCCGCAACGGCTGTGCTATATGGAATCTGTTCAAAAGGAACAGCGTAAACCGTGCCACCATTTAATAAGGTATGAGCAGCGACAAAATCCAACAAATCCTCATCACCAGTTTCTTTTTCTGGATGCAAATAAACCGTTTCTGAGGTTGGATCGAATAAACCCCACTGTTGCTGACCAACTGCAACTAGTAATGAATCGACTCGTTGGTAATAAGCTGCTGAGACAACTTCTTGGAGGTTGTTAGATGCTTTACCAGTATCGCCACCAAACAATTCGTGAAATTGCTCCAAAGCTGCTTGCTGTGACTTTTGGAAATTAGCCTCGACAATCGGCCAAGCTTGGTCATGTAACTCTTGGGCGCTGAGAATTTCTGGATTACCGATAATAGCTTCATCCATCAAATGCTGGTAAGTATTTGCTTGTCTATACACAGGCAAGAGATATTCTACCCCAGCCAGCACCAAAGGCGCTTTTTGCAATTTCAGTTTCTCGTATAATGCGCGATCGACAATTTGAAAGAATTGGAGAATGTCTTCTTGGCGTTTATCCCTGTCAGGGCTTCCCTGTCCGTGAAACGAACCTGGTTGCGAAAAAGGATTGGAGGTTCCCCCTTTTGATGTTGCGATGCGAAACTGACCTTCTTTAGCAGTATCATCTCTTTGCAGAGCTTCATCTACACTTTTAGGGAGATTTTCTACTTCTATCTCTTTGACGCTGTAGCGTGTTCCTTCAAAGAACCTAACATCTTGTTGGCTCAAAGCCAGGATATAGAAACGACCATTGCCATTTAAAATTGGCAGCAGTGGTTTGATGTGAAATCGGTCTGTAACCACGACCAACTCTTGAAAATCAATTGGCAGAGGATAATAGCGAAAAATATTGTCAGAAATAAAAATCGCCAGGCCTTGCTCTCCTATTTGCTCCCAAAACTCTTGGTTATCAATTTCCTGGGATTTTTCCAATAATGCGATCGCATCTTCCTGTGTCAAACCCGCATCAATTAAACGAGCCTCTGCTTCCCTGACCAAATTTTTAAAGCGAATTGGGTTTTGTCGCACTTCTGGCCCGGCTGAGTGCGTTGGCATATAAATTGAAACACAATTTCCTTTTGGCTGTTCTATTAATGTCTTTATTTCCTCTCTAGAGATTAATTGCATATTATATCCCTCCTATCAACATGACCAGATACATCAGACCAGACCATCGATATTCAACGATCTGATATGACGTTATTCTCAGATTGTGGCGGTTGAAGTCCAACCGTTTGCTTCTGAATTTATTTCACCTCAAGGAGGGTTTAGTTGCATCTTTCTTTTGATAGGCAATATTCATATTTGAGAATTACTAATTAAAAGCCCAAATTTAAAAGCCAAAATCGCCACATTTATCAAATGTTTGGCGTGTTAGAGTTTGCGCGTCCTGAGTTTACGCCTATTCTACTATCTCGTTGGCTAAGACCTAAAGTTACTCGTTTCATAATCCAGTACAAACCGGCAAGTACCACAAAGGTGATAGCAATAATTACTAGGGGCTGTTTTCCCAGAATTTCTTCTACCCCTTTGGTTAATACGGCGTCGGGTTGAGTTATAAAATCCCAACTGTTGAAACGCAAAAATCGCCCCCAATAAACCCCAACAGCGCAAAGAAAATGTGTAATCAACTCAACGCGCCAAATCCATTGGCTTTTACCGATGCGATGTAAATAGTAACCCCAATTAATTAACGATATTACATAAGCTTCAAATCCACCAATAATTACTAATAAATATAAAGGAATGAGTACCAAAGTAATCATCCAAACCGATTGAATCGTGCGGATATCATCTATTAAGTGAATAACATCGGTCAACAAATACGGTGCATTTGGTAAGAAAGCATAGAAAACTAAGAATCCTAGCCACCAAAGCCAAGAGCCACCACGCCTAAAGCGAAATAGCCACACACTCAAAGCTAAAGGTATAAAAGCCAGAAATAAATTCCAAGTCATCCAACTCATATTAATTCGCAAGACCTGCACAACTCTGGCTATCAATTCTTCTTTCATAGGTGCTAACTTAGAAGACGTTTGATCGATCTAGATTCACTCTGTAGTGTTAGTGTTAACCTCAGTGATTGATAAAAATTTTGTACCCTCAAGAAAATTTATTTACTCCAAAACCAGACAAGGCTTTTGTGTGGCTTAAAAGTAAATGCACACTGAATATATGTCTGAAATTTAAAGTTTTTATGTCTTTCATACTGGGGGATGAAATTTATCAATCGGTTTAAATCACTAGTATAGCCAGAAAACGATCGGGGTAAAATCTACCACACAAAGAAAGTCTGAGCAGCAAAAACGCTGCTGAATAACTTCCTGTAAACTTTTTTATGGGAATGTTGCCCCTGTCCTAGCTATTATATTGATTTCATTTTGCCCTGCTAGAGTTCCAGAAGCAGCCTAAAGTTTTTGCCAAGAGTGTAAAATTACTTGTGCTATACCTTGAGAATTAACTCACGTTAAATAGTTTCTAACACCATCCCTAACCTCTCCCCTTGCTAAGGGGCTACGGTGTATACAGTCTTTTAATCCCCCTTAAATACCGCGTACACACTCTCAGACCTAACCCCCAGCCCCTTCCCTGCGTTCGCACAGCGTCTCGAAGAGAGGGAAGGGGAGTCAATCTTCAAAGCCCCTCTCCGCGTCGGAGAGGGGTTTGGGGAGATGGTCTGCCGGCGGTAGCGTTAAAAAGGGGAGCAATATAGAGAGGCTCTCTCTCAAATAACTAATGCAGTAGTACTCGACTACGGGGGCCGATCGCTTGTTTGGGTGAAGCGGGTATTGTACAGTTATTGGCAGAATCCTGCGAACAAGCAGGTTGAGCAAGGGTTGCAGGGTTGATAACTACTTGATTAACCGCTGGAGAATTACCACTACTGAATTCCATATTAGGTGTAGTGGAGAGCGATGGAGAATTAGATCCAGATGTATGTGTTGTAGGTGTCGAGGAAGCGCCACCATCAACTATTGGTGCAGCAGTCAACGTGCTACCATCACCAACTACAGGTGCAACAGTAAATGTGCTACCACTATCAACTATTGGCGTAACAGTCAGTGTACTACCGCCATCAACTACGGGTGCAGGAGTGGGTGTGCTACCACCACCAAGTACGGGTGCAGGAGTGGGCGTGCTACCACCACCAACTACTGGTGTGGGAGTGGGTGTGCTATCACCGCCAACTACTGGTGTGGGAGTGGGCGTGCTACCACCACCAACTACGGGTGTGGGAGTGATGAGAGTTGCAGTTGCAGGTACTTTGATTGTTAATCTCGCTAGGGGAGAGTTAGTCATTTCCAAAGATGTTACCTTTGGCGAACCTGGGAGATCGGACTTGAAATCAAAAACTGTGGGGGTTGCACCACCATTGCGATCGCTATATCGCACTCCAAATCCACTTACTTCAAAAGTGCCCTGATACTGGTTTCCAGTGTTTGGATCGGTGACAGTACCAGTGTATAAGGCTTTTGTGAGATTAAATTCATCCTGAACTACTCCTTGAAATGTGGTTCCTGCCAATTTTCCCTGGTATTTATAAGGTGTCAATTCACCTTCGGAGAGAATCGGCGAAGTGAGAACCCCATTAAAGGAGACAATCGGAATACCTTTAAAGTCAACATAGTAATGTAGACTTCCATCAGCGCGTGTTCTTACCTGCACATAGTCTGACTTGTATACAGGAACGTAATTAGGATTGTTCTTAGTACCTAAGTTCCGAGAGTAAGTTCCCGTGTCGTCTGTATCAACACGAGTAATGCTGCCATTGAAATTGGGATTAATGCTGGGAAGTTGGATAGTGCCTGATAATGTGCCAGTGCTTTGAATTGTGATTTGAGCAAAAGCACTTGTTCCAGCTAAAGCAATCATGACTGCGGCTAAACTGCTGCTGCCAACAACTGTACAACCCAACTTAGTTAATGAATTTAATTTCATGAAAATTTTGCTCCTTTAATCACCTATTAAAAAAAATACGCATAGTTAACGCACGATTTTTCCTTGCTCCCATTGGATAATGAAAGCATGTAACACTGAGCAAGGCAGTATGAAAATAGCGTATTTTATTACATCTACATCAGTAGAAAACTAAAACCGGAAAGTTGCTCTTAATGTCCCAACGACTAATGCATCGTTAGCAGCATTGCCATCGGGATTGAAAATAACGAATAAGCCCGGAGTCAAGGCAATGTTGTCGCTCAACTGGGTGCGGTAAAAAAGTTCTACGTGAATTGATGTGTCACTACGTCCGCCTGCTGTCCCCCCATCAGAAAAGTTGGGGAAATTGAAGCCATCGGGTAAAGTACTCGAAGTAATTTTGGGCGGTTGTCCGACGAGAACGCCCCCTAAATTTCCAGAACGCAGTAAATTGGGAAAAGCTGCGAACACCATCCAGTTTGTAGTTTCTACACTTCCAGAAAGGTTGAATGGTTTCGAGGAAGTAAAGCCACCCCAACCGCCCAACTGCAAGTTAGGGTTAATTCGCCAAGCAACGGTAGCACCAATTGCTTGGGTATCGAAAGCTTTAGGATCTGCAAAAGGCGAAATTAATTGAGAATCGCCAATACCACTTCCCAGTAAACCATCTGGGGAGTGGGAATAAAGATAATGCACGCCGATATCGACGTTATTAGTGGGTGCTACACTTAACTGAGCGCCAGCAGTAAATCTACCGCCAAATAGTCCGCCTTGCTTGATATTGCTGGAAAAACTGGCGATTTCTGCACTATAAACGCCTTGCAAACTGATGCGATCGCTAATTTGCCAGTCAAAGCCTATACCAGCAGTGCCGTTGCCAATACTTAAAATCGGGTTACGTTGACCAAATAGAGAAATTGCACCGTCACTAGAACCTTCTAAAGGACTAATACCGCGAAAGGTGTTGATGGGGTTGACTCCCGCCGTACCCACGACAATTCCCAAGTTATCCGCAGCGAGAAATCGATAAGATAAGTCACTAATAACTAAATTGTTGTCTGTATTTGACTCGAAACCCAACCGCCCCATATTGGTAGATAGCAACGATGCAGTAGAACCTAAATTGCCCGCAGACAACCCTGTTAACAGCAAATCTCGCCCTGTAAATGAAGTTGCTAGGGTTAGTTGGGCGCTACTTGTGAAAGTCAGATTGGTTTTTCCCTGGCGTTCAGGTACTCCATCTCTAGGAAACAAATCCACATCGGGGCTATTGGTTCCCTGAACGCTAAAAATGGCTTGACCATATAATCTGGTATTTGTGGAAAACCGATTACCTTGTAATTCGCTACTCCGGTTTTCCACAACCTCGACACGTTGCTGTAATTGTTGCAATTCTGCTTTGAATTCGCCTTGCAACCTTTGCAGCAAGATTAAATCTTCGTTATTAACAGTATTAACTTTATTGTTAGTGTAGGCGTAGCCCGCCGCAGGCATCGCTTCGTTAATCTTCTCTAAACAAGCATTTAAACCAGCCGCGAATTCATAACGGCTGATGGTGCGGTTTCCTAAATAAGTCCCATCAGGGTATCCCGCAATGCAGCCATAGCGTTCTACCAAAGACTGCAAAGCATCAAAAGCCCAGTCAGAGGGTTGCACGTCCTTAAGTTGTGACACCGAGGTGACTTGAGACATTTGGTTGTCTGAGTCTGGAGATTGGGGAGATAGGGAAAATTCTTCTGTGGTTTCCTGGTTTTGTGCAACTTCTGTTACAGGTTGAGTAACTTTTAATTCAGGTAAGTTAGGGGAACTTATGAATTGAATTTTTTCTCTACTTTTTTTAAGTATATTTTCGTACTTTTTATTTATCGCTGGCGAACTGGTTATATCTGGCTGCACGAATTCAGGCGGTGTAATTTCAGCAGGCGAGACAACTTGAGATGAATTTTCCTGTGTTGACTGCTGTACCAGCTTATCTGAGGAAATTACAGGTTGCTCTGGTGAATTTAGCACAGAGATTGGCGCTGTTACTAGCACACTCGCCATCAGTAGACTTATATCACTCATGGTATTTCATTTGACTTGCACCAACATTTCTTTTGACAGACAAAGTTGGTGTATATCAGGAAAATTTTTATAAAAGAAGTGATAAAAGTTACTAATGTGCTGAGAAGCGCTCCAACGGCTACCACCGGAGTTACTACTTCCTGCCTCTTGCCTCTTGCCTGCAATTGAAACAATCGTGCTGTGAGCTACAGTTATATTCCAGGAAAATGGGCAACAATATTGATAAATAACTAGAAATGCAGCCCTACCTGTAAAAGATGCTGCCGTTTCATGAAACCCAGAATTATTGTTTGTGGCTTAGGACGTACCGGATATAAAACTTTTCGTCTGTTGAGACACCAGGGAGCCTTCGTTGTTGGTATTCATCACCAATCTATCCCTGGCGAAACAGCAGGAGATGTAATTGTTGGCGATTTACAAGCAGCTGCCACCCTAATAGCAGCAGGAATTCAACAGGCACACACTTTAGTCATCGCCGGATCTAAAGATGCTTTGAATTTGTCTATTATGATGCAAGCGCGGGTGCTGAATCCCCAGATTCGGATTATCAACCGTTTTTATAATACAAATTTGGGGGAGCGCCTAGATCAAAGTTTGCCAGATCATTTGAGTATGAGTGTTGTGGGATTAGCAGCACCCGTATTCACCTTTGCAGCGTTGGGAAACCGAGCGATCGGACAAATCAAATTATTTCAGCAAACTTGGCCAATTCACGAAGAATATATTGATGAAAATCACTTCTGGAGAGGTTTAAAGCTGAGTGAATTGTGGGAAGACCGATCGCGGATGCTGATTTATTACTTGCCAGTAGAAGGTGAGACGGATTTGGTGTCAGCTGTAATATCTGGGCAAGAGATCCAAGTAGGCGATCGCTTAATTATTGGTACACAACCCCGCATCCGTTCCCCCCGAAGATCGTTAATTAAAAAACTGCTGAAAGCCCTCACCAATTTTAGGCAGTTTCAGGAACACGGGCGATCGGTATTAATGGGTGCTGTTGTACTATTGGCAGTTATTCTGATTGCTACATTCACCTATATGTCGGCTGAGTTGAGTTTGTCTCCTGTCGATGCTCTATATTTTTCTGTCGGCATGATTACAGGAGCCGGTGGTAATGACAAAGTAGTAGAAAATGCTCCTAACAGTATTAAGTTATTTACTGTTGTGATGATGCTGATTGGAGCAGTGGTGATTGGTATTTGGTATGCCATGCTCACTGATTTTGTCTTAGGAAGCCGCTTTAAGCAATTTTGGGATGCAGCCCGAATTCCCCAGCGATCGCACTACATTGTCTGTGGCTTGAGTGGTATTGGAGTGAGAATTGTCCAGCAACTCCACGCCAGTGGACATGAAGTTGTAGTAGTTGAACCAGACTCTAACAGCAAATATATCAACACCGCCCGCGAACTGGGTATCCCCGTCATTCAGGGCGATGCCAGCTTCCGCACAATACTCAAAGCCAGCAATATAGAATCTGCCGCCGCAGTGCTTGCTGTTACTAACAATGATGCTACCAATCTAGAAATTGCCCTCAAAGCCAAGGGCCTGACACCCAGCATTCCGGTGATTGTTCATTATGCCGATCCCGATTTTGCTGGCATAGCGCAACAGCTATTTGGCTTCGAGGCCGTACTGAGTCCGGCTGAACTAGCAGCCCCAGCTTTTGCTGCCGCTGCACTAGGGGGACGCATCCTCGGTAACGGCATCACAGCCGATAGTCTTTGGGTGGCTTTTGCGACTGTGATTACACCTTCACACGTCTTTTGTGGTCAGTGGGTCAAAGATGTAGCAATGTCTGCTGATTGTGTACCTTTATACGTAGAAACTAACCACCAAACCCTTCACGGTTGGGATTTATTAGAAACCAACCTCAGCGCTGGTGATGTTTTATATATGACTATGCCAGCGACGCGGTTGTATCAATTGTGGCGGGGCGAGCAAGTTTGCGAATCACACGCTTAAATAATTCTAGGACTTACGCAAAAACCCTTTGAAACTCTTATTCCTCCGTGCCCTCTGCGTTCTCTGTGGTTCGATTTTCCGTTACCTGTGCGTAAGTCCTAAATTCGTAATTCGTAATTAATAGACTACTTCCCATCGGTTAAGGTAAGAGACGCGATGAATCGCCGTCTCTACAATAATTACTCTTTTGTAGAGACGGCGATTTATCGCGTCTTTGTGATGATTTATCGCGTCTTTACGATCTAAAATTTTCATCAAAAAACTTTAACCAAACCGTATTTTCCCTACTTCCCACTCCCACTTATTTGTTAACTACTCGTTGTTGATATTCTTGCTCAGTAATCATGTCGAGAGTGTTTTCTAGGCGATCTACAAATACGATACCGTCGAGATGATCGTACTCGTGTTGAAAAATCCGAGCGATAAAATCGGTTAATTCTTGCTTTTGTAAGTTGCCTTGAGAGTCAGTGTATTCCACTTCAATAGCTTGATATCGAGGAACTAACCCCCGAATTCCTGGAACACTTAAACAACCTTCCCAATCTTTGACAACTTCACTTGAATGAGCAATGATTTTGGGATTAATCATCGCAGTAGGTTCCATTTCTGGAGCGTTAGGATACCTGGCATTAGGACGGGAAGCCACAATAAATAAACGATAGGATTGTGCTACTTGAGGCGCAGCAATTCCCACGCCGTTAGCCTTAGCAACAGTGGCGATTAAGTCTTCAATTAATTTTTGGATATGCTCATCTTGAATATTCTCAACCCAAGCAGCTTTTTGACGCAATGTTGGATTACCTAATTGAATTATTGGCGCTAACTCAGTCATGATAAAACTCCTTTAAGTAATGGGGAATGGGAAATGGGGAGGCAGGGGGAGCAGGGGAGGCAGGGGGAGCAGGGGAGGCAGGGGGAGCAGGGGAGGCAGGGGGAGCAGGGGAGGCAGGGGAAGCAGGGGAGGTAAGGAAAGAATGACTAATGACTAATGACTAATGACTAATGACTAATGACTAACATCATCCTTCACTTCTCATGGGCAAAGGAGCAGGTTGGACTGCTACTTGGACAGTTTGCCCATTGCGTTCCACTTCTATTGGTAATTTAGTACCGATTTTGCTATTTTCTACTAGCTTTTGTACATCTTCAATTTTAGTAACAGGCTGGCTATTAATGCTTTTAATTACATCACCAACTCTTAGTCCAGCTACAGATGCAGGCGATCGCGGCACAATCTCAACCAGCAAAACGCCGTCATCTGCTGTAATATTTAAGCGATCGCCAGCTACATTTTTGATCCTTTCTTTATTTTCTGGTGTCAATGTCACCATCTGAACGCCCAAATAAGGATGATCTACCTTGCCTGTAGCAATTAATTGCTGGGCAATTTTTTGCACAGTATTAATCGGGATAGCAAATCCCAAACCTTGAGCGCCTCGAATAATAGCTGTGTTCATCGCAATTACCTGGCCGCGAGCATTTAGCAATGGCCCACCGGAATTACCAGGGTTAATCGCTGCATCCGTTTGGATATAATCAACTCGCTTGTCGCTAGCACCGATGTCGCTACTAGAACGACCTGTAGCACTAATAATTCCAGAAGTGACGGTATTATTCAAGCCTAACGGGTTACCGATGGCAATTACTGCTTCTCCTGGTTGCAAGGCATCGGAGTTACCCACAGATAGAGTTGGCAGATTATTAGCATCAATTTTGATCGTAGCCACATCCGTAACTGGATCTTCACCCAACACTTTACCGTCAAAAGTCCGGCCATCTTTGAGTGTGACAGTCACTCTATCAGCACCATCTACCACATGGGAATTG
Organism: Nostoc sp.; assembly: GCF_036917095.1. Classification (GTDB taxonomy): domain Bacteria; phylum Cyanobacteriota; class Cyanobacteriia; order Cyanobacteriales; family Nostocaceae; genus Nostoc. Next base: position 133,396 of record NZ_JBALFH010000020.1, on the reverse strand, counting down.
GTGACAATTTGACCTGAAGAATTAATGATAAATCCAGAGCCACTACCCCGCTCTACGCGTTGTCTAGGCTGTGGCGCTGCTTCTCCAAAAAACCGCCGGAAAAATGGATCGTTAAATTCGTCTGGTACGCGAGAAGTGATTGTTCGGGAAGAATCAATGCGAACTACCGCAGGCCCCACCTGTTGCACTACTTTCACCACAAAATTAGGATCTCCAGACGAAGAGAAAATCGGCGGCGGGACAATATTTGGATTAGGTTCTATTGTCCTTTGCCTTTGGGCTTGAGTATCGCTTTGTCGAGTCTCAAAAGTTTTAGCAGGTAGAAGAGAGCAGCTTCCCAGGAACACCACTGCTACCCCGGATGAGAGCATCCCTAGAATATTATCTACCCCCCATCTGTGGCGCAAACGCCTGGGATGAATATTTTTGGGCGCTGAGTGATGGTTTGTTGTCTTCATGTGTCGTTGCTTCTCCGTGTCAGTCAGTGGGTGTTAGGATCTTGCCTACTGGGTATGTCCCAAAATGATTACAACTTAAAAGCTTATTTTAGGTCTAGCGTGTCTCAATGCTAAATTGGTGCTTTCTCTTCTATTGTGACGATTAGCAGCAAAGGTGGTGGATAATGGAAATTTCCATAGAAAATCTGTGGAGTCAGGTACTAGAGCGCCTAAAGCTTGAACTATCCCGGCCTACCTTTGAAACTTGGATCAAAACTGCTAGTGCGGAGCGATTAGAAAATAATTGCTTAGTGATCCGCACTCCTAACCCATTTGCTCGTAATTGGTTACAAAAGTATTACATCAACACCATTGCTCATGTAGTACAAGATATTCTCGGTCATCCCGTAGGAATTTACATTACCGTTGCTCAAGGTGATGAAGTTTCTCATTTTAGCGAACGAGAGGTTTCTTGGGAATCATCAAATCCTAGCAATATTTCTGAAGCTGTTCCCGATCGCAATCAAAAAACTACTGAATTAAACTCTAAATATGTCTTTTCGCGGTTTGTAGTTGGTGCCAATAATCGGATGGCTCACGCTGCTTCTTTGGCTGTTGCAGAATCTCCAGGTAGGGAGTTTAATCCTTTATTTTTATGCGGTGGCGTAGGTTTAGGTAAAACTCACCTCATGCAGGCTATTGGTCATTATCGTTGGGAAATTTCTCCTAATTGTAAAATATTTTATGTTTCTACTGAGCAGTTTACTAATGATTTAATTACAGCGATTCGTAAGGATAGTATGCAAAGTTTTCGAGAACATTACCGAGCCGCTGATGTTTTATTAGTTGATGATATTCAGTTTCTTGAAGGGAAGGAATACACCCAAGAAGAATTCTTTTATACTTTTAATACTTTACATGAAGCTGGTAAACAAGTTGTCATTGCTTCCGACCGTCCTCCGAACCAGATTCCTAGCTTGCAAGAACGGCTTTGTTCTCGGTTTTCTATGGGGTTAATTGCAGATATCCAAAAGCCAGATTTAGAAACTAGAATGGCAATTTTGCAGAAAAAAGCCGAGGATGAAAATATTCGTCTTCCCCGCGATGTGATTGAGTATATTGCTTCTAACTATACTTCTAATATTAGAGAATTAGAAGGAGCTTTAATTCGGGCAGTGGCTTATATTTCCATTTGGGGATTACCGATGACGGTAGAAAATATCACACCAGTTTTAGAACCGCCTAACGAAAAAATGGCAGCTACCCCAGAAGCAATTTTAAAGGTTGTGGCGGATAATTTTGATGTTTCAATAGACGACCTCAAAAGTAACTCACGACGAAGAGAGATTAGCTGGGCGCGTCAAATAGGAATGTATCTCATGCGCCAACACACGCCTCTGAGTTTGCCGAGAATTGGAGAAGAATTTGGTGGTAAAGATCATACAACGGTGATCTACAGTTGCGATAAAATTACTCAACTCCAAGAGAGCGATCGCACCTTAGCACAAACCATCCGCCAACTGAGCGATCGCATCAATATGACTAGCCGTTCTCAAAAACCATCTTGATGATAAATTTAAGTTTTCCACAACCTGCACTTTTATCGTTAGCATTGACGCCTGAATAATTAGTCGAAAATATTAAGTAACGTATAAAAATTGATTAAATTTAACTTAGATTGTGGAAAAAATCTTACTTTTTGTGGAAAAATCTGTGGAAAACTTGATATTTTGTTGGAAAAAGCTAATTAAGTATAATTACCTTGTGGAAAAAATCAGAGAGTTTTCCACAAGTTTTCCACAGATGTAAACTTGCCTAACTTATGATTTCAACAGAAATTGTGGCAGGTTTTCTGTAATTTCCTGGCATCGCTATTGCAAATACTCTACTCACTCTACCGACAACTCACCCAGTACCAAAACCCTCAACTCTATCACTCGCTTCAAAGCTGTATCATTGGTTAAAAACGCCTCACAACCAGCAATTATTGCCGCCGCCACCTGCAACGCATCGGGTAACTGAAGGTTATAACGCACCCGAATTCTCGCAGCTTCTCGCGCAAGACTAGCATTAATCTCCACAAAAACTACTTGTTCTTGTTGCAACACATCGACAAAAGCCTGCTCTAAATCCACTAACCCCAGACGTATAGCGCCCACCAAACACTCTGATAAAGTTATTGCAGATGCTACTGCTGCAATGTCAGCTTCTAACCGATCAAAAATTGGATCTACTAAATCCACAAACTGCGGATTGCGTTCTACAAAATAAATTACGGGTGCTGTATCAAGAAATAAACGAGAAACTCCAGCTAACGCATCACTAATTCTCATTCCTCTCCTCAGAACAACCGTTCTTGATGCTCATCTCCTTCCCGTCGAGTCCGCGAAACCCATTCCTGAGCATCCTCACCCAATAGCGGATAGGATGCCATACCCTTCAAATCGCTCCACTTGCGTTTTGGTTGTGCTTGAGTGATATGTTTCTTTACACGCTCCACCAAATGCCCCATCACCGTCAATTGCTCCTCTGGAGTTAATTGCTCAATCTCGCTTAAAATTTTTTCAAGTGACGGACTCATCAACTTAACCCCTATCAACTGCTGTAAATTTTAGCGTCTTTAACTCTTGGATATATCTCATCCCAATACCAACACCCTTATCCAACTGCATGGGACTATGGCATGATGCGATGGAGGTTCATCAATTAAAATACTCAAAATAGTTTTAATAATAATGATAATCGTGCATAAGGACGTGGGAGGAGGCAAGAGTTTCTCGCCTCATCCTACTTTATTTGATTATCATTATCTTTAAGGCTTTTGACAACTTAAATTTCCTGTTGGATCTTAGCTAACTAAACGATCGCACCCGACACCCCATTCATAGATCCATTTACAGAAGAAGGCTGAACAGAATCGGCTGCTAAAGGATTGCTGACTTTGGAATTGCCTAGTACGCCTCGCTTCTTCTTGGTATTACCTCGCCGCGCACCACCCGCCATCTCGTATTCCTGACTGTTTTTACCGTAACGGCTGCCAACTCCTAGTAACATTTTTTCTGACATTGCTATTACAACCTGTTCTGCGTTCTTTACGTCATCTGTGAGTTTGTCAATGGAAGATAAAGCAGTGTTGTAGGCAGCAAGCTTAGACCGGAGATCGTTAATTGTTGTATTATAAGCTTGTATAGTGAGTCCTTCGCCAAAGTCAAGTTCTACGCTGATAGATTGTAAACTTTCAATCCGGCGATCGGCTCGTTCTAAAACGCTGGAATTTCTTTTACGACGTGCCATAATGCATCTCTGCTACTAAGGTTATAGTACTTTTTTATACAAAAATACATTCGATTGTCATGGGAAAATACTGCAAATATGTTGCGATCGCATTTTAAAAAGTTTAATTAATTTCACTGAGATGATTTTTACATTTCAGGTAGCAAATAGTTTTATAAGCTCATTACAACAATTGCTGCAATGAATTAAGCATTTCTTATACAGAAAATAGCAATTGTTGCAAAGTATTAAGCGCTTGGAGCAATTGCTTATACCTTCGCTGCAATGAATTAAGCGTTTCTTATACAAAAAATAGTAATTGTTGCAAAGTATCAAGCGCTTGTAGTAATTGCTTATACATTTGCTGCAATGAATTAAGCGTTTCTTATAAATTAAGCGATCCTAGTTGCAAAGGTTTAAATTTTGACAGATAGAAATCGGGTGCACTACGGCTTTAGCCGAATGGCACCATCTTATTTAATGGAACCAGAAACTTATCTCAAGCATAGGAGTGATACCTGCGGTTTTACCTAGCCTACACACTAACCAGAAAACAGCGATCGCTTATAAGGGACTTCCAGTTAAAAAAATATCCCATTGTAGGGGCGCAAGGCCTTGCGCCCCTACAAATATACAAATAATTTGGGATAATTTATTTTTTGCAAGTCCCTAAACAATAAGGGTGTTAGGATATCTTTCACCAGCTGAATCTGACTTATGAAATTAGTTTGCTCCCAAAGCGATCTCAGTACAAACCTCTCACTCGTTAGTCGTGCAGTACCTTCACGACCAACTCATCCAGTACTTGCCAATGTGCTGCTGCAAGCGGATGCTGAAACTAACCAAGTAAGCTTAACAGCCTTCGATCTCAGCTTAGGAATCCGCACCAGCTTTAACGCAGAGGTATGGCAAAGTGGTGCGATCGCACTTCCTGCTAAGTTACTTGTAGACATCACCTCTCGTCTTCCAGAAGGCGAAATCACTTTAGATGATGAATCAGCCCTCACAGGTGCAACACCTGGTGGAGAAGGTTTAATTGTCACACTCACACCCAAGAGTGGACATTACCAAGTCAGAGCAATGGGGCCTGAAGAATTTCCCGAACTACCTATAATTGAAAATACAGAAGTAATCCATCTTACCACCACCGCATTAATTGAGGGATTACGGGGTTCATTGTTTGCTACCAGTGCTGATGAAACCAAGCAAGTACTCACAGGTGTGCATTTAACAGTTAAACAAGACACCCTAGAATTTGCAGCTACCGACGGACATCGCCTCGCAGTGGTAGAAACCAGCAACGAGCGTCCTTTAGGCGGAACTAGTCAACTAGAAGTGACAGTACCAGCTAGAGCATTACGCGAACTACAACGAATGTTAGCTCATAACGCCTCATCAGATGAGCCTGTAGCTTTATATTTCGATCAAGGTCAAGTTGTATTTTCATGGCAAAATCAACGCTTGACTAGTCGCACATTAGAAGGGCAATATCCTGCTTATCGACAATTAATTCCGCGCCAATTTGAGCGACAAGTGACAATTGAACGGCGACAATTCGTCAGCACTTTAGAGCGGATTGCTGTGCTAGCCGATCAGAAAAATAATATTGTCAAGCTCAGTATTGACAGCGAAGCTCAGGAAATTACTTTATCTTGTGAAGCTCAAGATGTGGGCAGTGGTAGAGAGTCAATGCCGGCGCAAATTTCTGGGGAAAATATAGAAATTGCCTTTAACATTAAATATTTGATGGAAGGTTTGAAAGAGTTACCATCTTCTGAAATTCAAATGCATTTAAATCAAAGCCTAACTCCAGTAATTTTTACACCATTGGGGGGTTTGAAAATGACTTATTTAGCTATGCCGGTGCAACTTAGAAGTTAGAGGTTATTTATCAAGAAAAAATCTAATTAATGTAGGATTAAATGTCATTTAACCCCAATACGGTTCAGTTAAGAAGAATAGTAGGTTGGGTTTCGCTGTCACTCAACCCAACCTACGCCTAATGACAAATGACCAATGACTAATGACGAATTTGTCTAATCGGAATTTCAATCCAAAATTCTGTACCTAACCCCGGCTGAGAATCACATTTAAACACACCACCGTGTTTCTCTACGACAATCTGGTAACTAATTGACAACCCCAAACCAGTGCCTTTTCCCACTGGCTTAGTAGTGAAAAATGGGTCGCAGATTCTTGCTTTTATAGGCTCCGGTATTCCTGGGCCATTGTCTGCAATGCGAATTACTACGCTCTTGATATTGCCTTCAAGCTCTCCAGGAGTAGTCCTGATGGTAATTTGACTGGTATCAGGATTTGATTGAGATTCTCTGTAATCTTCTAAAGCATCGATCGCATTGCTTAAAACATTCATGAATACCTGATTTAGTGGCCCGGCATAGCACTCTACTAAGGGAAGATCGCTGTATTCTTTGACTAATTTAATAGCCGGACTTTCTGGTTTTGCTTTCAAGCGATGCTGCAAAATTAGCAAGGTGCTATCAATGCCCTCATGAATATCAACTGGTTTTTTTTCTGCCTGATCGAGGCGGGAGAAATTCCGCAAACCTAAGACAATCTGACGGATGCGATCGATGCCAACTTTCATAGAAGTTAGAGTTTTGGGCAAATCTTCCATGAGAAAATCTAAGTCTATCTCGAAGGCGCGATCGCGAATCTCAGGGCTAGGATTAGGGCAGTCTTGCAAATAGAGGTCTAATATACTGAGTAAATCTTCGGCGTAATCGTTAACATGATTGATGTTGCCATAAATGAAGTTCACAGGATTATTGATTTCGTGGGCAACACCAGCTACCAGTTGACCTAATGAGGACATTTTCTCAGTTTGGATCAGTTGGGTTTGAGTTTGCTGTAAATCATGCAAAGCTTGAGCTAGCTTTTGAGTCTGCTCTTTGGTTTGATTATGTAATTGGGCTTGTTGGAGTGCAACCCCAAGCTGATTAGCAATTTGAGTAATAAACTTAATTTCCGAAGCTTCCCAATGACGGGGTGCAGAATTCTGGTAAGCTGCTAACAAGCCCCATAGCTGCTGCCCAATAAATATGGGTGCGATCGCATAGGCCCTTGCTTGAATTTGCTCTAGAACCGCAACGTGGCATTGAGAGTGGCCAGCTTCATAGATGTCATCAACTGCAAAGGTTTCATTGTGGCGATATCGCCCACCTTGAGTTTCTTGCAAATAGCTATCTTGCCAAACTGTCTTAGTATCAGAGCTTACTAGCTTTACCCAACGATCGCCCACAAACTCGGCAATGTATTCACCACTCCAATCAGCCTGGAATTGGAAGACTGCAACTCGCTCCGCTTGTAATGATTTACAGATTTCTTGGGTAGTTGTCTGAAAAATCGCATCTAGGTCAAGAGATTCTCTAACTTTCGCCACAACTTCAAACAATACCCGTTGTTGTTCTGCTGCTTGTTGCAAATTTAATGTCTGTTGTCGTGTCTGAGCCAGTAATTCAGCTTGCTGGAGTGCTACCCCCATTTGGGCAGCAATCTGACTGAGAAAATTAATTTCAGAAGCTTTCCATTGCCGGGGGCCAGTGTGTTGATAAGTTGCCAACAAACCCCAAAGTTTTTGCCCAATAAAAATCGGAGCAAGCACAAAAGCGTGAATTTGAAACTGCTCTAGATTGTCGATATGGCATCGAGCAAACCCCATCTTGTAGATGTCATCGACTGCAAATGTTTCATTGTAGCGATAACGTCCTCCCTGTGTGTCTTGTAAGTAGGTGTCATTCCAAATTGTATTAATACCTAGTTCAGACTCATTCGACCAGTATGGACTAGCAGCCTCAAAATCCCCGACAAATTCACCACCCCAATTAGAATCAAAACGATAAACAGAAACGCGATCGGCTTTGATTAGTTGACAAACCTCTTTAGTAGTAGTTTGAAAAATAGTATCTGTGTCTAGAGATTCCCGAATCTCGGCAATAACTTTAAACACAGCCTGTTCTTGTTCAGATGTACGTTGTAATTCAACTGTGCGTTTTTTAACTTGTTTTTCTAAATTTTCATTGAAAACTTGTACTTGTTGGTGTAATTCATACTGCTGAACTGCTGAAGCAAAGTGTTTACCGAGGTTTCTAGCCAGTTCAATTTCTTCAACCGTCCATTTTTGAGCTTGTGCTTTTTTAGATTCGCGCCAAACCTCAAACGATCGCCGGGGATACAGCTGCCTTCGATCGCTGTCATACTGCCCCGCCCATAAAGTTTCTGTATCTACTTCGTTGCGGAAAATAGTTAAGTAGCCCAGCAACTGCTGACGATACTGGAGCGGAATCATCAACATGCTGCGAATTTTAGTTGGTTGAAAAGCAGGTTGCAAACTTCGCAAACCGGGAGTGTTATATATATCTAAAATCGCCCAAACATCATAGTTACTAGACTTGTGGTGTTCTTGCCAGACACTATACTGCTCTATTAGTGGATATATAGTTTGTTCTGGCATTACAGGTTGCTGTCCACAGATATAAAGCTTGATACAAGTATTTCCTGGTATTAAGCATTCTGTTAAGCTGGTCACGTTGCCATTGTGGAAATCAAAAGCTTCATTTCTAATGCAAAGCCGACCACCAACACCATTAAAGGCAGCAACAGCCGCTTCTAGGGCTGGTTGTAATACAATCGTCGGCAGTGAATGTAGTAAGGTAGCAATGCGGTTAACGATCGCTTCCCGTTCGGCTGATTTGCGGACTTGAGTGAGGAGGGTACTTTGAGCGATCGCTACTGACAGTTGCTCGACTACCATCTGTACTGCTTCTAATTCATATTCTGAAATCGAACTTGCTTCAGAATTATGAGACACCAGTAGCCCCCAAAGTCGATCTTGATAGAGAATAGGCGCTACTACAGAGGACTTTACCCCCATTGCCGTCAAATATTCAATATGGCAGGTGTCTACAGAGCGGTAACGGATCTCCTCTGATTTAGTTTCTCCATTATCCAAGTCACGCAGGTGAATTTGACCAATTTCTTGAGTATCAACATTCACAACAGAACGCACCCGTGACTTGATAAATAGTTCGCGGGCGGTTAGTGGAATATCATCAGCAGGGAAATTCAGCCCCAGTAGTGACGGTAAACGATTGTTGTAAATTGACTCAGCAATGACCTGACCGCTGCCATCGGCATGAAATTTGTAAATCATCACTCGGTCAGTTTTTAGTAGCGATCGCACCTCTGCCGTTGTCACTGTGATAATTTCTTCAAACTCTAAGCTTCGCCGGATACGGTTTGTAATGCGGCGCAGTAAGCTTTCTTCATGGCGACATAAGGGCAAATTTTGTTCGGGGTTGGAGGTCATTGCTTATAGCAAAATCAATAAATAATTTGCAAAGAGACATAATTAGAGCTAAAGCCATTTTCAGATTTATTTAATCAAATTGTCTTCAGTAAAACTACGGGCAAATCATTAAATAAAAATATTTATTTAGCCTTTATCAAAGTTTATTAAAACATCACAAAAACAGACGCTAAAAAATTGCGTCTGTACTAGCTACAAGAAAAAATCTTGTTTTTTGGTTTTGAATTTTGTCGAGCATTGCCGTAGCAACAAACTTAAACTTTTATATTGTCAGTAAAACGGATTTTAAGATAGTCCTCTTCCATCTTTGCTCCTCCTGGTTGTAGTGCTGCTAAGGCTTGTGGCAAAACTAAGTTCCGACGGTGGTTGCCAATAGTAATGTTTAATTCGTCCCCACTCTTACTCAGTTGAACTTGGTTTTTCGGAATCCCAGGTAGATAAATTTCTAAGCTGTATTGGTTTTCCTCTTGCACGACTCTCATAGTTGTTTCTTTGTAATAAACCTGAGTCGGATCTTCATCTTTATAGAGCGTTTCTTTCAGGCGTTCTAAAGCAGCTAAACCGCACATTTCCTCAGAAAATAGTGGCACTTCTTTCACAGGTAAAGGGTGGAAATTATCATGAATTTCCTGGCGATATTGCTCCTGACTTTCCTTCCAACGTTGGAAAAATGGGTCTTGGACAATACTAGGAATAATTCGATTAGCCACTATTAAATCTGTTGCAACATTATACAAACTCAGATAGGCATGGGCACGCAGAGACTCTTTAATCACCATCTTTTCGGGATTAGTTACCAGACGCACTGAGGTTTGAGTATTGTCTGTTAATACTTTTTCCAGAGCTTCAATTTGTTCATAAAACTCATAAGGTGCATCCATCACCTCTTTATCTGGTAGCGAAAAACCAGCAATTGGTCTAAAAAAAGGTTCAACCAGAGGGCGAAGTGCCACGGAGATGTTTTGGAATGGTTTGTAAAAACGGCGCATATACCAGCCACCGACTTCAGGTAAACTCAGCAAGCGCAGTGCAGTGCCCGTGGGGGCTGAGTCGATAATTAAAACATCAAACTCACCTTCATCGTAATGGCGTTTCATCCTTACCAAGCCAAAAATCTCATCCATGCCTGGTAAAATTGCCAATTCTTCTGCCTGTATGCCGTCTAAACCCCTTGCCTGTAAAACTTGGGTAATGTAACGTTTTACAGCACCCCAGTTTCCCTCCAGTTCTTGCAGCGCATCCAGTTCTGCACCCCACAGATTTGGGCGAATTTTTTGGGGTGCATGTCCCAATTCCATGTCAAAACTGTCTGCCAAGGAATGAGCGGGATCTGTGCTTAAAACCAACGTCTGATAGCCTAGTTCTGCACAACGGAGTCCGGTTGCAGCAGCAACGGAAGTTTTGCCCACGCCGCCTTTACCGGTCATTAAAATTACACGCATAGATGCTTCTGTCCTGCCTGAGGATTTTATTACATTTATTTACATTATCGACTGTTTAAAGAAAATAAATGCTGTTTCACTATGTTTAGGCGTTAACAGTTTGAGTTGTTCATCAGTCATTGCGGTCTTTTTTAACCAAGGGCGCGATGATTTATCACCTCTTCTAAGATAACGTGAGTTCAACGGGTCACAATACTGCTCGGTTAAGAGTCGATACCCCCAACCCCCCTTCAAAAGGCTTGCTCAAAATGCCTTATTTTCCCCCTTTTTAAGGGGGACTAAGGGGGATCTCCGATGACTATGCACCAAAACCCGAGCAGTATTGGAACGGGTCACACGAATAAAAAACCTTTAACAGGTTTTACTACGCAAAACCTGTCCCGTTCCGATTAGGAGAGGGACAGGCAGGGGGAGGTTCGCCGAACTCACTTAAGAGACAAGGGCAAATTAAACGCGAAGTCACCACTAATGCAACGCAAGTCAGTGGTGAGTACTTCACTTTTTATTCCAGAGACTAATAAATTCTTTATAGATGGCTGGGGTGATCTGACTTTGTAAGTGAGTTAGTGCATCACGATGGTTTTGATTGTTGTCATCATAATAAGTGAAGACATTTGTCAGCTTGACAATCTCAGGATTTTGATCGTTTGTCCCTCTCCATTTGTTAGTAACTTTGTGTAAAACGTCCTTGGGTAGATTTTGTTGTAAGTTATTTAAGGCTGCGATGTAAGAAGGATTTTGAGGATTCTTTTTGAATTGGAAGCACAAATCTATCAGCTTGATCTGGGTCTGGGGCTTATTTGTTAAAGTAGGTTGCTGTAGAATTTGACGCTGTTCAATAGTGGCAATGCCATTTTCAGTTAAACCCTGAGATTTCTGAAATTTCTTGACTGCTGTATAAGTGGCCGGCCCATAAAAAGGCAAGTCTTTTGGAATTTCGGCATTGGTTGCGAAACCGTGAAACTTCAATCTATTCTGAAGTCCGATGACTGTATCTTCCATTACCTTTCGAGTCTCGGAATCAGCGTTACCATTAACCACAAGTTTTTGTGGGTACTGTTTCTGAAGCTTTTTGATCGCTTCTTCGGTAGGATCGTCTGTCAAGGAGTTGTTATTGCGCTTCCAGGGAGCAAATTTAGTCAGATCCGGCTTAGGGTCTATCTCAGGAGCTAAATATCCCAGTCCAATCAATATATGACGGATGACTTCAGGGCTACTAACAGCCATACTTTTTGGTTCCTTTGCGATTAAACTACCATTTAATGTATCTTGCTTTACAAAAATTATGTAAGTAGAAAGAAATAAATCTAACATGTCTTAATTTGCAAGGCGTTCCAAAAGTTAAGTAATATGTGACACCAAGGTACAACTCTTTGAGACGTTCAGCGTAGGTAACTACAGACTGGTAAAAAGAAAGGTGGTTTTAAGTCTTGGTGGGCGATCGCTTCGGGTTGCTTCCAAATAGCGATCGCATCTATTACAGCAGATTTCAAGTTAGTCCTAACTCCTAACTCCTGCTGTAATCATAAGTAGCTCGACAAAAATATTTACAGTCATTACCAACGAAATAAAGCAATCCCAAACCGCAAGCCAATTGCAACTCTACAAGACGCTAGGCGTAGCTTGCTTTCCGTAGGAGTACGTTTCAATTCGTTACACTCGCAACGATCTTATGTAATTAATTCCGTCCGACTATTTACTTAGCGCTTTGAGCGTTCTTTTTTGATGTTTGCTTTCCGCCACCTTTCAAGCGGGTTATCCTGCTTTTGCGGATGCGATCGCTTTGGCGAACACCACCCGCCATCTCATATTCGCGGCTATCGTTACCGTACTTTAAGGCAACTACCATCAACATTTTCCCAGTAAGATGACTCAAACTTGTTTCCAACTCTTCAATCTCAGTTCGGGAAGAATCAATCACGGCTAGAGCGTCGTTATACCCATCAATTTTGGTACGTAACTGCTCAATTAGTTGTGTCATGTTGTTTAAGTTGCAACCATCCCCAAAATCTATGGTTGGATCGATCGCCTTCAGTCCACAGGCTCTTAACTCAGCCTTTTCTAGAATGCGGGATATTAGTTTTTTACGCGACATAAATTTACTTGTGCCAAAAGCTTATAAGGCTAGTTTGCGTTACTGTAACTGGATATGGGTTCAGCATAATCCGCAAAATATCGTATTTTTGATTACATAAATAATGGCTAATTCTCGTAGTTTCTTTTCAGTTTAACGGCAGATCGAGTTTTAGTAACGACAATTTCAGCGTTTATAACAACACCTTAAGAGTTAGTAACAACAACTGCAATATTCATAAATACAGCTTAAGCACTAGTAACAAAAGCTTAAATTTTTCCGATAACAGTTTTTGGTATAATAATCACAGCTTCAGCATTCATAAACACAGCTTAAGCGCTAGTAACAAAAGCTTAAATTTTTCTGATAACAGTTTTTGGCATAGTGAGAACTTGTAAGCTGATACTAATTAAATTTTTTGCATAGGTGTAGCCTGCTGTAGGCGCTGTTATTTTAAGAACTGCTGCGATCGCTAGTTATTGTTACTTCTTTTTTTACGCTCCCATCGTAACCATACAGCTTAGACGTTATTCATTGCTCGGTAGCTAAAAAACCAAACTGCGATTTAATATTCCAGCGCTTACCGTCGTGAAGGAGTAGCGTTAATTTATTGGCAGTAAACTCAAAATGCAACTGACGCTTTTCAAACTCTGGCCAAGCAACTTTAAAGTTTTGCTTTGTTAAATCCCGAAATGCAACCGTCATATGGGGCGCATAAGGGCGGCTTTTAGAAACCTTGTCAACAATTCCCAAGTTACTTTCTATATAAGCCATTAAATCAGCTTGCAAAGTAAAAAGTTCTTGACTTCTGACTACATTAATGTATATAACACGAGGCACAAAGGCATCAAACCCTTTGAGTGTAATTGCTACTGGCTGTCGTCCACTAGCAAACTCCTTCAAGGATGCTTCTAGCTGTGGCAAGTTAGCATCTACCCATTCAAAAGGCGGTTGCAGGGTAATATGAGGCGGAGACTTTAGCGCCCCGCTACTAGCATAGCGATCGGCAAAGTACTGCTTAATCTGGTTGGCGTAGTCTTGAATATCTTGCGGTGGTAAGAGGGCGACAAAAAAACGGCTCATCTAGCTCATCTATATTAATTATTTTTATTTTGACTCCTAACTCCTAAGCCGCGATCGCTAACGCCGAGAAAATATTACAACTATATTACGATACAAAAATTTGAGAGGTTGTAAGCAAATGCCTTGGTTTGTAAAGATTGAAGAAGGCAAAGTCGATAAACCTACCTTTGACCAATATGTACCTGCCCACAAAGCCTACATTCAGGACTTGATTGCTAAAGGGCACAAAGCGCGAACAGGCTATTGGGCAGAGCAAAGAGGCGGGATGTTGCTGTTTGAGGCAGCCTCAAAGGATGAAGCAGAAGCAATTGTAGCTGATGATCCCTTGGTGCAAAACGGCTGCGTCACCTATCAGCTTTATGAATGGCGAATTGTTATGGAATAACACACACTTACTGAATTTTAATGTTATGCTTTTAGAAGACCTGGATCTATGCGATTGCAACACCCAAATCTTGTCAGAACCGGAAGGTAGCAGCAACACGGGAGGCTTGTGATAGGCGTAGTCTCCGGGTCGCCCTATTTTTAGGAGCGTTCAGCAACAATGCCTGGTTTTGGAGATATTGTTCAAAAAGCTTTTTACCTCGGTGTTGGATTAGCTTCTTACGCAGGTGAGAAAGCGGGGGGAAAATTAGCGGAAGTGCGATCGCAAGTCCAAAAACTGGCAGATGAAATGGTGGCAAAGGGCGAAATGAACACAGAAGAAGCCCGCCGCTTCGTTGAAGATATGATGAAGCAAGCCCAACAAGCCCCAGTATCTGGTGAAACCTCTGAGAAACCACCCTCTTCTGAACCTCGCCGCATTGAAATTTTAGAGGAAGATGAAGAACTAACGGTGAAAGAAGAATCAAATGATGAGAACGTGGATAAATTACGTCAGGAAGTGCTAGACCTGCAAGACGAGTTAAAACGATTGCAACGCGATCGTTAAAAAGCATTGTTTGATAGAAATATTTATTAATAAAGTGGCATTTTGACATGACACTTCAGATATAAATTTGATAAGATACATTGCCTAGTGTGTACTCTAGTGCTTCAAGCCAGATAGCACAAACCGTCCTGTTTATAGCCTCTAAGGGCGTCAAGTTTATGGAACAGTGGCAAAAAGATTTAGTAGAAATGGTCGAAACAGTGGCTGATGAAGTAGAGCGTTTCTTCCTGGGAATGAGTGAAATGGTAGACGCTTTTTTTGAGCTAACGGAAGAAATCACGGAGCAAGCCCCTAACATTGTCATTGGTGTCGATCAGTATTTACAAGATTTAACTGAACCAATGTTTGAAGCTTACTGGGAGCTGGAAGATATCGTAACAGATATAGATCCGGGTTTTCCTTATTCAGTTGAACCTACAGCCGAAAAAAATCCTGCCTGTATCGGTTGTAGTCACTACCACGGTCAAGTTTATAATGGTAATTTGTTAGTTTGTGCTATGCATCCCCACGGTTGTGAAGATGAGAATTGTCCAGACTGGGAGAAGGAAGAGTATTGAAGAGGAGCAGGGGAAGCAGGGGGAGAATTTCTAACTCTTAACCAATGACTAATAACTAATGACTAATGACTAATAAAAATTTACCTGAAAGTGTATCCCAGACAAGCCAAGAAATGAAGTATGGCGAACGCGACATAGCCGAAGGTAAACTAATTACCTTTCCGAATCCGCGTGTGGGGAGGCGATATGACATTAACATTACTTTGCCGGAATTTACTTGTAAATGTCCGTTTTCCGGCTATCCTGACTTTGCGACAATTTACGTTAGCTATGTGCCTGATGAACGGGTAGTGGAATTGAAGGCGCTTAAGCTTTACATTAACAGTTACCGCGATCGCTACATTTCCCACGAAGAATCTGCCAATCAAATTTTGGATGATTTTGTGGCTGCTTGCGATCCGTTAGAAGTCACGGTGAAAGCAGATTTCACGCCTCGCGGTAATGTACATACTGTGGTTGAAGTGCGTCACCAAAAGTAATATCATCGCTGATTAACGCAGATGGCATTAATTGGCTTTATTTACCAATTTTCTCGACGGCAGATTGCACTTGAAGCACAACTTTTTTAGATAAAGGAATATATCCGAGTTCCAAACTGGATTTTTGCCCTTCAATCACAGCCCAATCAAGAAAGTTTTTCAGCACTTGAGCTTTGACTCGGTTTGGATATTGGTGATAAGTTAAAAACCAGGTGTAAGTGACGATAGGATAAGACTGAGCACCTGTAGGATCGGTGATAAAAGCAATCAAGTTATTGGCGGGTAATTTTACTGTCTCTAAAGTTTGAGCTACAGATTCTGGTGTCGGCGTAATATAATTACCAGATTTATTTTCTAAAGCTGCCATAGGAAGTTTATTTTGTTTGGCGTAAACGTATTCTACATAGCCAATAGCTCCAGGTATCTGTTGAATCAGGGCGGTAACACCTTCGTTACCCTTTCCACCAATTCCTACTCGCCATGCTATAGCTTTACCAGCCCCAACTTTGCTTTTCCATTCTGGACTGATAGCACTTAGGTGTTGCGTCAACACACTCGTAGTCCCACTACCATCAGTTCGGTGTACTACCTGAATCGGTAAATTGGGCAAACTTACTCCTGGATTAGCTGCGGCTATTTTAGGATGATTCCAATTCGTAATTTTTCCGAGAAAGATATCTACATAAACTTGGCGTGATAGCTTTAAACCATTTGGCGCATTGACTTGAGGCGACTGGCGGGCGGCTGGTGTGAGGTTATAAGCCAGTACAATAGAACCGGCAGTTATGGGTAAAGCAATCACTCCCCGTTTTATCTTGGCTGCTTGTTCATTTGTAATTCCCACATCACTAGCTGCAAAGTCCACAGTACCTTCAATGAGTTGCTGCACTCCAGCACTGCTCCCTATAGCTTGATAGTTAATTTCCACATCGGGATTTTGCTGGTTATAATCTGAAAGCCAGCGTTCGTACAAAGGCGCGGGAAAACTTGCCCCAGCACCAACAAGAGAAACATGTTTGATGTTTCGATTATTGGCAGCGCAAGAAGCGATACTTAATAAGATAGCGATTAGGGGTAGAAGGTAAACGCGTCCCTTGAATTGAACTTGAGCAGACATAGAAATTTTTTGTTCCAATGTTGAATAAATACCTCTAGTAATTTGCAATTTTGTAACCGTGGAAATGGCGTAATTAGTTATAAATAACTTTAAAACGCAAGGTACGCAAAGTAATCCTCTGCGTACCTCTGCGATTTTCTTTGCTTACCTCTGCGTTTAAACTTCAATCGCCGCTTCTTTCTCCTCACCTTTTGGCTGTGAACTCAGCCGATCTAAAATCTCCAAAACCTCTTGTTCAAAAGCAACTTGGGCGCGATTAGTTTTGCCACCAACATACAAGCGATCGCCTTTTTGCAATGCCCATATTTGCGAGTGCGAGAAGTAACTCATCACCACACCCAGCATTAGCAAGGCAAACCCTGAATAAACAATTGGTATACCTGGATCGGCTTTAATTTGTAAGCCAGTGCTGCCAACTAAATCCAGAATTTTCAGCTTCACACCATTGACTTGGGTGGACATCCCCGCACGCACAGTATTAACGAGTTTGCCAGTGGGATCGTAAATTAATACCATCCCTTGCAAGTCTTTGGCTAACAGGGAGACACCCTCACTTAAATCCGGTTTAGTCGGAACCCAGGTTCCCCAAATGCGCCCGTTACCGTTGGTGTTCAATTGCGCCATCGGTAGCTGAAAAATCGGGCTGTTGTTAAATTGGACGCGAACACCCGCAATTCCCCAATCAGTTTGATAGAAAGTGATGCCATGATAGCGCAGAGGCTCGTTGACAAAAATCTTTTTGTGGTCAATTTCCTCTCCCTGCTTATTCAAGACAGACATATCCGAATAAAATTGATCGATGCCGCCAGATGGAGTGTAGTCAATCCAAAAACGATTGACGCGCACAGACCAATCTTTCGGAATTTTTGCTGCTAAAGGGCCAGCATCGACAATATTTGTCACTTGAAATGTATCGCCACTGGCAACCATTTCCTGTGCTAAAAAACCAGTCATCGCCCCCCAAATTCCCCCGATCAGAATAGCGACGATGCCAATATGAACGATAATTGGGCCGATGCGTCCGACTATTCCCTTGCGGGCGTAGAGAAGATTTTCTTTTTCTCGATCTAGAAAAATTTTATAGCGGCGTTTCTGTAATATCTGATTTAAAGAATCTAGGGAACCTGTATCTAGTTCTGCACTTAAAGCTAACTTTTGAAATTGTCGTGGTTCTTCGTAATATTTCCAGCGCTGGGCAGCTTTTAAGGCTGGTAACTGACGGGTAAAAGAACAAGCTGTTAAGCTAGTACCAAATAAGATGAGTAATGCCAAAAACCACCAGGTACGATATACGTGGTCTAACCCAACTACCTGAATTACCTTCCAAGTTAAGAAACCAAATAAAGCTGGATGTTCTGGATAGTTGGCTTGGTAGAATGCAGGTGACTGACCTTGCTCAATTACAGTACCGGTGGAGCTAAAGATTGCAATCAATAGTAGTAGTGCGATCGCTAATCGTAAGTTAGTCAGTACAGGCAAAAGCTCTTGCCGTAAGAACTGCCCAGGTATTGCCCACCATTTTAATTCTTTGGACGCTGAATCTTCTAAAGTCATTAGGTGTAAAAACTTATAAGTGTACTGTTAATATAAATTCCGATTGGGCACTATCTTAAAAACTGCCAAGGGGAATCCGAGAAATTAAGGAAAATACACCGAATCCTACCAATAGTGCCCCGCTGACTGGGTTAATCCAACCAGACCAGCGGCGCAATTCTAGTAACTTTTTAATTGAAGCTGTAAAAGTACCCGCCAAAATTAATGGTGCTACATAACCGGCGGTGTAAGAAATTAGCAAAACAGCGCCTAAAATTAAGTCTTGTGTATTGGCAATCCAACTCAGTAAGCTCGCTAAAACAGGTGTGCTACAAGGGGATGCGACTAAGCCGAAAGTCAGCCCCAGTAAATAGGAACGCAATCCTGCTGGTAAATCTTGCGAAATCCAATTCGTTTCATTCAAGGATGGAAATTGCAGAGGTAGTGCTTCCAATAAGTTCAGCCCCATGAGAATGGCGATAATGCTGACGATAATCGGCAAACCAATTCCCACTTGACCGTAGACTTTTCCTACTAAACCTGCTATTATACCTAACCCTGCCAATGTAGTTGCTAATCCTAAAGCAAACCAAGTTGATTGGGCAGCTGCTTGCAGGCGGCTTTTAGCTTCATAACCGCCAATGTAACCAATAGTAATTGGCAGCATAGAAAGCATACAGGGTGTGAGACTGGTGAGCAAACCAGCTGCAAAGATGATACCAATACTCACCACGCTAAGGTGTGTCAGTTGGTTAGAAACAAGGCTGTTGGCAAATTGTTCTAGTTGGTAAATTTGGGTTTGCAGGTTATCAAACATGGGGAGTTTATGAGCGGGAAATGCTTACTCTGCTTGAATTTTAGCTTATTTTTGGATGTAGAGTCAGCAGAACTAGTTATCCGAACCTAATATCATCTAAATTTCATCTGTCCAAGGAATTATCAATTATTTGGGTTAACACCTGAAACCTTGGCTGGCACATCCGAAGAATTTAGCTCACCTGCATCCGGATAATGGCCCATTGCTGGCTCAATCATTAGCATATTTCCCAACCTGTAGATCCAAAGGAATTGGTAAAGGCGATCGCCTGATTAGATTGAAAAAGAGGGGATCAAAAGTCTTTGGGGCTACTCTATAAAATTTATGTGTAAACTTTAGCAGGGATTCTGGGTATTATTACATTTGTACTCTGGTCATACCAGGCTTGGTGGTAATTGACCAGAGCGGCACGGGGGAGAATGCCATAAATAAATTTAGGGCTGCTGAAAGCTTGAACCCATTATTTCTTGTGGCACTTGATGGTCGAAATAAATATAAAACGTTGAGCATAAATAAATGTATTAGCTCTGAAACCCTTGATTACTGGGAAATTCCAGCATTTTTATTTCCTGCTCTCTGCCGCCTACCCCTCCACCCTTCTCCCTGCCCCTTTCCTCTTCTTTGGCTTCCACCTTCCTCCACAGGATGACGCTAGCTAGACAAGCGATTAAACTATGGATAATATCAAGCAATTGTTGCTTTTAGCACCACTTACATAAATTTAATTTCATTGTTAAATCTAAAACCTCATCCTGCTATATAAAAAACCGGCTATGTCAGTGTATCAAGGAAGTTCTGGGGAGACTACCGATTTGATTATTGGTGTCCACAACCAAGAAAACCTCGAATTAAAAGCAAATTCTGCTCCTGTGGGTGCTCTTGCGACAAGACAAGGAACTTTTTCTACGTTTCTTGCTCCCTTGACTCAGGATACTTTTAAACAGGTCGTTCAGGATGTCGAGCAAAAATTACAGATTGTTCATCAAACCCTATCAATGTTGGATTCTCACGGGTTTGAAACGATTCTGCAAGAAATGTTGCACTCAATTACCTTAAAAACTGGGGAATTGTTGGGGGCAGATCGGACGACGATATTTTTGTTGGATGAAGAAAAACAAGAACTCTGGTCAATTCTGGCTGAGGGCGAGGGCGATCGCTCTTTAGAAATTCGCATCCCCGCTGATAAAGGCATTGCTGGGGAAGCCGCCACCTTTAAGGAAGTTATCAATATTCCCTTTGATTTTTATAGCGATCCGCGATCGCATTTTGCCCAAGAACAAGAAAAAAGAACTGGCTATCGCACCTACACCATGCTGGCTTTGCCATTGTTGAACGAACACGGGCAATTAGTTGCGGTAGTGCAATTACTGAATAAATTAAAATCTGGGAATAATCACGATGCTCCACTTGGAGAGCGCATTGATACCAAAGGTTTTACTTGTGCTGACGAACAATTATTTCAAGAATTTGCCCCTTCGATTCGCCTGATTTTAGAATCTTCGCGCTCTTTTTATGTAGCCACCCAAAAACAAAGAGCAGTGGCGGCGTTGATGAAGGCGATCAAGTCCCTCTCTCAAAGCAGTCTCGACTTAGAAGACACCCTGAAGCGGGTAATGGATGAAGCTAAGGAACTGATGAATGCCGATCGCAGTACACTATGGTTGATAGATCGCGATCGCGATGAATTATGGACGAAAATCACCCAAGACGATGGTTCAACAAAGGAGTTGCGAGTCCCTGTAGGTAAAGGCTTTGCTGGTCTAGTGGCGGTTTCTGGCAAGAAACTTAATATTGCCTTTGACTTGTACTACGATCCCGACTCAGAGACAGCCCAACGGCTAGACCAGCAAAATGGCTATCGCACCTGTAGCTTGCTTTGTATGCCAGTATTTAACGCCGATCAACAACTAATTGGCGTTACCCAACTCGTAAATAAAAAGAAATCTGGTGATTTTCCACCTTATAATCCAGCTGATTGGCCCAAAGCTCCCGACTGCTTCCAAGCTAGCTTTGACCGCAACGATGAAGAGTTCATGGAAGCTTTTAATATTCAAGCCGGAGTAGCGCTGCAAAATGCTCAGTTGTTTGCCACAGTTAAGCAACAAGAACAAATGCAACGGGATATTCTGCGTAGTCTTTCCAATGGAGTAGTTTCCACTGATAAAGCCGGGTTAATTATCGCCGCCAATGAAAGTGCCAAACGTTTGCTAGGACTGGAGCCAGAAGATCGTTTAGAAGGTAAATTAGTTACTGATGCGATCGGCATCAAAGAAGGTGACTTTAGCAAGTGGTATCAGGATGCTTTACATGCAGTTGACTTAAAAGGCCGCCAGCAATATTACCCCGATCGCACACTCATAAGTACTAGCATAAAACAGCACAGTATTAATTTATCGATTAACACAATTGCTGATGCTAGCGACCAAGAGCAAGTCCGTGGAGCACTGGTGGTGATGGAAGACATCAGTGATGAGAAGCGGCTCAAGAGTACGATGTACCGCTACATGACCCAGGAATTAGCCGAAGAACTGCTGAAATTGGATGATGCTAAACTAGGAGGCGATCGCAAAGAAGTTTCGATTTTATTTTCGGATATTCGCGGCTACACCACTTTGACGGAAAACTTGGAAGCAGAAGAAGTGGTGAGTATGCTCAATGAATATTTTGAATCAATGGTAGAGGCAGTCTTTAAACATAAAGGCACTCTTGACAAATACATCGGCGACGCCATCATGGCTGTGTTTGGTTCTCCCTTACCCTTAGAAGAACACGCTTGGATGGCAGTGCAAACATCCTTAGAAATGCGTCATCGCTTGCACGAATTTAATCTACGTCGCTACGCAGTGAATAAGCCCAGAATCAAGATCGGCATTGGCATCAATTCTGATACCGTGATTAGTGGGAATATTGGCTCTAGTAAGCGGATGGAATTTACCGCCATTGGCGATGGCGTTAATCTTGGTTCCCGATTAGAAAGTGTTAGTAAACAGTATGGTTGCGACATTATTATTAGCCATAACACTTTTAAACCATGCCAAGATTATATTTGGGCTAGGGAACTAGATTATATTCGTGTCAAAGGCAGAAATGAGCCAGTAGCTATATATGAATTACTGGGTTTGCGTTCCAATCCTATTGAAAGCGAAAAATTGCAAGTGATTGAGCACTATCATAAAGGGCGTGAGTATTACCTCAGGCGCGATTTTAACCGTGCCAGAGCTGAATTTGCCCTAGTTTTAGCAGCTGACAACCAGGATAAAGCTGCTATGTTGCACCTTCTACGTTGTCAGCATTGGTTACAATCACCCCCAACAGAATCAGATTGGGATGAAGGAGTCTGGACATTTCAGGAAAAATAAGTGCCATTTCTGACGCTCCATTCCTGTGGAAGAATCGTACTGAACAACACTGAGTTCTATTACCAAACATAACTTAAATGTAGCGATCGCACCAGAGGGTTTCAGCCCTCACTACAAACCTTTAATTATTATTTTTGAGAGGATAAAACTTAGGGAATTCTTCAAAGGCTCTGATTGGCTCGAATAAAGATTTTCATATCTCTTTGTTTTTTGCTGGTAATTTGTATTCACTCAATCTTCTGATTGACTTGGGAAAGGTCTATTTTGTCTGATTATCGCAATTACTGAAGTGTCTGCTAAAACATCCAATATTCCTTGACCAGTTACTTTCGATATGAAAAAATTGAGTATTTCTAACACACAAAATCCATGTAAATTAATTTTTAAAATATCTTAATATTTCTTAAAAAAGTTTAAAAAATCTTGGGATTGGATTAAGAATGAATTAAGAGAAATGGCTTTGTAAAGGTTAATTGATATTCCTTGTCAAACTGCTGGTTAAGTTAGAAACTAAGGAATACGACACACGCAATTATTTTATGACTGCTATTTCTAACTTTGAATTCAAGCGACCAATTTGGCAAACCGGCATCATATTGACTTTGGGCTTTTGGCTCAGTGCTAGTCTAGTTTTAGACTGGGTAATTATGCCTAGCCTATATCTTTCTGGGATGATGAGTCAAGCTGGTTTTACAACAGCAGGCTATACGATTTTTTGGAACTTCAATCGGATGGAATTATTATCTGCTGCTGTAGTCCTGACTGGGGCACTAGCTTTGAGCAAAACTCGATATCACTGGAGTATCGGCAGTATTGTTTTATCTGTGCTGCTGCTAACTATAGCTGTGCTTGACACCTATTTCTTAACTCCGCAAATGTGCGCCATCGGAGTTCAACTCAACCTATTTGAAGCTGCTGCTGCTATTCCATCCACAATGAATTTACTACACGGTAGTTATTGGCTGCTGGAAGTAGTTAAGCTGGTGGCTGGTGGCACACTTTTAAGCTGGAGCTGGCGGGAGCAATTTTAAGTAGATGGAGAACTATAACGGTGAGAATGTCCACTTCTAAATCTCACGCCCAAGACGCAAAGAAAATCTTTGCGTCTTTTTGCTATGTATACGTTATGGGTTAATGCGATGGTTACAACGGGCTACGCCTACGCGTCTAATTTTGTATTTATATTTGTGATTTTTAAAACTTGGGAATTTTCGGGTAAATTGCTACCATAAAATGATTCACTGATTTATAAGTGTAATTAAATAAGCATATAAAATTATCTTTTACTGTACATTTTCAGCCTTACCGGATATTAGAGCAAATAAATACTGAAAGATAATATTAATTAGTTTTCATGTTTACTTTACTGATTTCTCATGAAGTTTATATATTTCTGCTAATTTTTTTGAAAATTATAGTAACCTGAATTTTAGTGAGCACGTTGCCTGTTATCTACCATCTAGCTGAAAATAGCTATTTTGCAGGTATGTACTACCAATCAAGAATTTCGCTGTAAGTTCTTGAATTTGTCACTCCAAATTGTGCAGGGTGAGTATTTAGCCCCACATAATATTAGAACCCGTTTCCAGTATTTATGAAGAGAGTCCCTTCTGCTGAACTGGTCGCCTGTGCATCTCACCACACACCATCATGGCGGCAACTATCAGCTAACTCATCCTTGGTCGGAGGTTACCATTTTTGTTGTGCAAGTGATAATTTTGCTGAATACCAACACTAAGAGTTGCTCTACAATCACAAACCTAAGTAAGACATTGGACTTTTAGAATGCTTAGTTTTTAATAATACTTTCTTTCTGGAAGAAGTTCTCCTCAAGAATAAACTTCTTAGAAAAGTACCCAGCGCTTTAGTCACGGCTACAAAAACATACCGGAGATAATGCCTAAAAGTATTGGAATAGTGGCATTTGCGTCTACATTATAGTAAGTTTTGGTCGCTCCAGACCTTAGCATCAGGGGCAAAGAAACTTTTTCTAGATAACTAAAGTATGTGCAAAGTATACCCTTTTCTCTGCAATTTTAGACTACTAAATACGGATAACAATGATGCTTTTGTGACTGATGGGCGAGAGCCAATGGTCTGTGCGCCACACTTGAGTTACTGTTAGATTGGCTAGATTAGCGAAAGATACAGAAAACCAATCTAATTTTTGAAATACTATATCCTGGCAACCAGTCGGGCCATTTTGCCATTGGGCAATAACATGGATTGGTTTATTTGTAACTCGTGCTTTATAGCTTAACAGAGATTGGTTAATTAAGAGTTGGGGGGTGTGGAATCTCTGTACTAACTCAAATGTGACCGTTATATTTATCTGACAGTGCTCCCAACAAAGTCGCGGTGAATTCCGAAAAGGTAATTCACTAATTTTGCCTGCAAATGTTAATTTTATTCCAGAGCCATCCTAATGAAGACATTTCCGATTAGTAGATACAGATTTTTCCAAAAGCTCCAGCCTTTATCTCTGTTGAAAAAAATCACTAGTAAGTCGGTTACTGGTTGTTTACAGGTGTTTAGCACGTCAGGCTCTTGGTCAATATATGTAGACGAGGGTAAACTAATTTATGCCTGCTACTCAGAGAAAATGTTTGAGCCACTTTACAGAAATTTGCAACGCTTGAGTCAGCAAGTTTCTACTCTCCCTCAGGGAATCAAAGAACAGTTGCGGGCGATATTTGAAACTGGTATTGAAAATCAGGCAATACCAAACCCAGATTACCTGGCTATTTGCTGGTTAGTCAATCAGAAATATATCAATCCCTCTCAAGCAGCGATACTGATAGAACAATTGGCACTAGAAGTTCTGGAGTCATTTCTGAACTTAGAAGAGGGGAGTTATGAGTTTATACCTGAAAGCTTTCTGGATGACATGCCAAAGTTTTGTCATCTAAATGTCCGCTTACTAGTTGAACGATGTCAAGCACCCCGAAGTGTTGGCGTTCGCGTTAGCGTCTCTGAAAGAGAAGCCTCTGTCTGCGACACGCTGCGCGAACGTAGAGAAGGGGCTTATCGCCAGACATCGCCAATTTCTCAACCGCACCCCTCACAATTGTTCCAAATAAATCAGCTACAACCTAAAGCCAGAACTACACCAAAGTTACCTAGAACAAACGGTTATAAACCAGCAGCCTATTCTATTAATAGTAATGAACATAGGGGTCAGCAAAGCAGCCAACCGCCTGCCGACAAAAAACTCTACACAATTTTTTGTATTGATGACAGTCCTACGGTATTGAGTACTATTAAAAGTTATTTAGATGAGCAAACCTTTTCTGTTGTCGGAGTCACCGATTCTTTAAAAGCTTTAATGCAGATTGTCCGCATAAAACCAGACTTAATTTTGTTGGATATTTCGATGCCTAACTTGGACGGATATGAACTTTGTACTTTGCTGCGTAAACACTCATATTTTAAAAATACACCAGTGATTATGGTGTCAGGAAAATCAGGATTTATAGATAGAGCTAAAGCTAAGATGGTTAGAGCATCAGGCTATTTAACCAAGCCTTTTACACAAGGGGATCTACTAAAAGTAATCTTTCAGCATATTGTTTAATTTACTTATATAATCAATAACTATGCTTAACTAACATAACTTTTTTGGAGATTTAATCTTGAGTATTACCTAAAAAAGAATGCATGTAAAGACTTACTTTACAGTTTGAGCGTTCGCCATATCAGTACGGAAAAGCTTAGGTATTTCTCATAAAAAAGCTACATTTTTTATTAGTATTAATTCGTATACAGCAACCTCAAGCTATCCCAATAATGTTAAAAAACAAATATGTTGGTACCGAGTTGCGCTCAGATGTAGGCTCAGTAGCTTGAAAAGTCAGCAGATGATAGGTAATGCAATAAGCTGTTCCACATTTAAATTGCATAGCTAGGGCGGGCAAGATGCCCACCCCAAAAGAGTTTGATTTAATCTGATTATGCAATTTAGATGTTTTTTAGCTTACTACTCAGATAAGCGTTTTTTCCTCCCCTGCTCGCCTCGACAGATAAATTTCTTAATCGAGCAGTATTGAGAGGCGATCTTTTGATTGGCGATCGCCAGTTGTTATTTTTCGGTCAGGTCGGGGAACTCTATTAATACGGTTCAGTAATTCGCGCAGCCTTGACCAGAGAAGGGCTTTCCGTAAGGTAGCAACTGTTATTGGTTGTTGTAAGTTTATTTGAACTCTGCTGTAAAAATATTTTGAGTTTTGAGGAGCCGCTGATGGATAAATCAATTATTCAGTTGGTTGACGAATTACCGACTGACAATATCACTGTCAAAGTTTTAAAAGCTCTTGATTTTGTAGCACCAGGTGAGTGGAGCAATTTGACGGGGTTTGAGAATAATATTCGCAGCATTACTGGAGTTACCGATGCGAAGGTAATTCAGAAAATCCGCGATCGCGCAGCTACCTTATACGCAGATCCTCAAAAAGGCTACCAATTTGCAATCAAACTTTATCAAACAATTGATAAAGCAGACACAGCTATGGGAGCGGCAGCTTTAGCAAATAAAGTTAGTGAGAAAATCGGATTTCTGTCTTTTTTAGGCAAAATTACTCCGAAAGCTGATGTAACTCAATCTATCGACTTAGTATTGAAAATCGCTGTCGAAATCATTGCCTTTTGCAAACTAAATGGCATTCCTCAACCTAATCCCCAAGAGTTTGCTAATTCCCTTGCTAACAACTATCAAGATGCATCCCTAATGCGGATGGTAGCTCTAGTTTGTGTAGACGGAATTCTGCCCTTAGGCCCCGACTTTCTCAGCAAAATTCAGGGAGTTATTAGTGGCACTGATACTGGCGTCATCGCTCAAAATCCTGTTTTCTCAGCAATCAGTAACTTTCTTCCCGGCAATAATCCCTCTGATAAAGTTGGTTTTATCGCTCAGGGTTTTAACGCTGTACAAGGCTGGATGAATAACTTAGTATCCAAAACAGGCATCACCCCGCAATCAATTTCTAGTCATTTAGGCAATTTTATCCAGATTGCTGATGATAATTTAGATTTTGTCGCCGCATTCCTAGATCAAACTACCAATTACTACGAACATACGGGGATTCAAACTGTCGCTCGCAGCTTGATTTTGCAAGCTTATACTTTAGTAAAAGAGGAAATTAAACAAGAGGAGCAAAAACCTATTCAAGATGTTTCATCTGCTGTCAAGTCGGATAAAAATCAGTATGAAATCAGCAAAACAGTAGAAGTCTGGGACAATGATGATGAGGATTGGTATCAGGGAACAATTGAGAAGATT
Source organism: Nostoc sp. (assembly GCF_036917095.1). Taxonomy (GTDB): domain Bacteria; phylum Cyanobacteriota; class Cyanobacteriia; order Cyanobacteriales; family Nostocaceae; genus Nostoc. The sequence continues at coordinate 105,690 of NZ_JBALFH010000020.1, read as the reverse complement.
CAAGATGACCAATTCTTTATTCATTATCTTGGTTACGGTTCATCTTATGACCAGTGGGTAGGCGAAGATGACATTCGGACTCGCGAACTTCGCTCCTCTGATGACAATGGATATGCAGTGGGTCAAAAGGTAAAATGTTGGGATAATGACCAAGAGGCTTGGTATTCCGCAACGATTGAGCAAATCCAAGGTCAGCAATACTTTCTTCACTACATTGGTTATGACTCATCCTATGACGAGTGGGTTGATAGCGATGAGATTTCCTAAATATTAAATTAGCACGGGGTTGGCGAGAGCGATATCTCTGATGGGCTGTTCGTGACCTTTTTTGAATTCTAAATGCAAAATTCAAAATTCAAAATGAAGAATGGAAATAATTTTGAATTAATTAATTCTGGGTACAAGCCCCCGCCATAATCTTTGATTATGGCGGTCTTCCCTACGGGACGCTACGCGAACAATTAGTGGTGAGTTCAAGCTCCCACTAATTGTCTTTAATTTTTAATTTATTTGACGCGCCCTGTGGTAGGATATAGTACTTTTAAAAATTCATAATAGACACTGTAATTGATAATTCATAATTATATTTCATCTAGATATTTTCACCCCACCTTAAGCAAGACTGCTTGTACAACCACGGGGATCAAACACCTTTTGATTAATTAAGAGTTACGAATTATCTTGACACTTGCGCTACGATATCCCCTATTGCCTTCGTGCAATATACGTGAGGAGTAGTAAAGGTTAAACACGAACATGACAGAAGAATTCAATACACAGGGGGCCCAGAATCTGGTTGCGATCGCCGAGCAATTTGCCCAATGGGGAAAGGTTACAGGCGTTAAAGCTTTTGGAAGTGGTAATATCAATGACACATTTTTAGTAACTTTAGATTCCTCAGAAGAACAACATTTTGTCCTGCAACGCATCAACACGCAGGTGTTTCGTCAGCCACAACTGATTATGCAGAATATGCGTACCTTCACTGACCATGTTCGCAAACGATTACAGCACACACCCTTAAATCGTCGCTGGGAAATACCACGCGTACTATTAACCAAGGACAATCGAGATTGCTGGCGGGATGCAGATGGCTCCTTTTGGCGGGCGATTAGCTTTATTGAAGGCTCCCAATCCTTTGATACTATGCGCGATCGCTTGCACGCGAAAGAAATCGGTTATGCCTTGGGGATGTTCCACAATCTAATTAGCGACTTGCCACCAGAAAAACTCGCTGACACCCTAGAAGGGTTCCATATTACACCGCTTTATCTCCAGCATTATCAGGAAGTGTTGACGAAAAGTAGTGCGCCTCAATCTTCGGAAGTTAATTATTGCTTGCAGTTTGTTAGCGATCGCCAAACTTTTGCACATATCCTAGAAAATGCCAAAGCTAAAGGCAAGCTACCTCTGCGTCTGATGCACGGCGATCCCAAAATCAACAACGTCATGTTTGACACTGCTACTCAGCAAGCCGTCAGCGTTATAGACCTCGACACTGTTAAACCTGGTCTGGTACATTACGATATTGGTGATTGCCTGCGATCGGGTTGCAATCCTGCCGGAGAAGAAACCGAAAATTGGGAAAGTATTTATTTCGATACCGACTTGTGCCAGGGAATCCTAAAAGGTTATCTCTCGGTAGCAAAGGCATTTCTTACTGAGAATGACTATGCCTATATTTACGATGCAATTCGTCTCATCGCCTTTGAACTAGGACTGAGATTTTTTGCTGATTATTTAGCAGGGAATGTCTACTTTAAAGTCAAGCACTCAGAACATAACTTGGCAAGAGCGATCGTCCAGTTTAAACTTACCGAAAGTATTGAATCTCAAGAAACGCAGATTTGCAATATTATCAAAGATATGAAATGAATCACCAGACATTTTCCTTGCAACCCTTTCCTTCTACAAAATCCCTGCTTAATTTGAAAATTGCAGGTAATATCGCTCGAAATTCTAATCAGCTTGCCATCAGCTACACCCTTGAAGGCGATTTAAAAGAAATTTCGTTGGCATTAGCGCAGCATGGAGGTATCGCCCCACCATCAAACACACCATCACGCAAGCACGAATTATGGAAAGACACATGCTTTGAGTTCTTCCTTGGCATCAAAGATTCTCCACGGTATTGGGAATTCAACCTTTCCCCCGCCGGACACTGGAATGTCTATCGCTTTGATGCCTACCGTCAAGGTATGCAAGAGGAAACAGCTTTTACAATACTTCCATTTAATGTTCAGAATCAAGCCGACGGTTTAGCACTTGTCTTATATGTCGATTTGAATAAAATTGTCTCGGCAGAACAAGCTATTGAAATTGGCATTACTACTGTCATCAAAGATAGAGCTGATGAGGTGACTTACTGGGCGTTAACTCATCAAGGCGCGGAGGCTGACTTTCATCTGCGAAACAGTTTTATTGTTAAGTTGTGAGATACGTTTTTATATAGCTTGCGAATTGGCAAATATTACGCTCTATATATAACTTTCAATATTTTCAAGGGAGTTCTCTTTTCGATCTGTTTGCTGAAGATATGACAGATGTATTTTATGGGTTTATCCTAAATTACCCTGGAACTGCCAGTTGGGCTGCTTGGTTTTTGAGATTATTATATCTTGCATTGGATTTTTTACTTTAAACAAGCTAAAAAAGATTATTATAGCGATTAAATTGTGTTTGAAATTACATTTAAACTTAATAAGATACACTTCATTTTATAGATATAAATTTTATGTAAATTAAAGATAATAAGTTATATATTCAGGACTTACGCAAGAACTCTCTGAAACTCTTATTCCTTTATGTCCTTTGCGTCCTTTGTGGTTCGTTTTATCATGGTTTTGCGTAAATCCTAATATTATTTTATCGCTTCATTTAAATAAGATAGAAGTTGTAAGCTAATCGTCATTCATTTTTCCAAAATGATTCGCTTGTAGTAAGGGCTTCAGCCCTACCTTCATGCAACTTAAATGCCGATTAGCTTAGTATCGCCATATACTGCCCCACTGATTTGGTTGCGACTCTCTTTTCAGATTCTGTTACTCGCTTGGGCTTGGTGGTTTCCACGAGAATAATATAATTGAGCTAACTGAATGAGTAAGCTGCAAATCGGTACTAGTGGTTGGGTTTATAAGCATTGGATGGACATTTTCTATCCACCACATTTACCTAGCGACCAGCAATTATCATTTTACGCCCAACATTTTGCCACTGTTGAAATTAATTTTTCCTTTTATCGTTTGCCAGAACGGTCTGTGTTTGAAAATTGGCGCGAACAAACACCATCTAATTTTGTTTTTGCCGTCAAAGGTAGCCGCTATCTCACCCACATGAAGAAGTTAAAAGACCCGATAGAACCGCTATCTCGTCTTATGGAACGTGCATCTGGATTGCAAGAAAAGCTCGGCCCTATTTTATTTCAATTTCCTCATACCTGGCACATTAATCTTGAGCGTCTTCAGCCATTTTTGGAATTACTTCAAACTTACCCAAAACAACGGTTTACGGTTGAATTCCGTCACACAAGCTGGCTGATCCCTCAAGTTTACAAACTACTAGAAAGTGCAGGTGTAGCCCTTTGCTTACCTGTAAGCCCAACAGTTCCTCTTGATGTCTGTTTGACTACTCCTTGGACATATATCCGTATGCACAGTGGGCAATGGGATATTGGCTACAGCGATGAAGAGTTATCTACATGGGCCGAGCGTATCCGTTCATTTCTTACACAGGGGATTAACGTTTATGTGTATTTCAATAACGACCCCAATGGACATGCTATTCGTGATGCTCAAAAATTGTATATTTTGCTGGGATGTTGTTGAAATAAGTGTTAGTCTGAACTTGATATTAGAGGCAAAGGAAAGGCAACCCCTGCCCCTATTAATAGTTAACAACTTATTCCTTTAGTTCAATCAGATCGGTTGACTGCCTGATGGGAAACAGGACTCGCATTAGCTGACTCAGTGGTACTGAGCGCTGCTCTTGAACAAAAGCCAAAAACACAAGTGCAGCCATTCTTAATAAGCCGGAGAGAACAAACAGCCCTAGCAAACCTTCGATAAAAGGTAGAGTCGTTAGAAAGCTACCAAGAGTGATACCCATTGCTCCAGTTATACCAGCAACTGCACCTGCGATCGCAAAATAACTCGACTGATAACGCACCGGTGATATTCCCATCATCATATTATTGGTACACAAATCAATTGCCGCCCACGTCGCGCCAGCTAGTATATGCAATAAAGGTAACCAGATCCAAAAAGAAATTTGATCGCTTCCAACTCCTAGCCACAGCAGAGGTGTCACCGCCACCAAGACTCCCACCAATAGCAGTAGCGGACGATTCCCAATTCGGTCGGCCAGTTTGCCCCACAAAAGCAGCATTAACATGTTCGCACCAGTTCCTAAACCGTGATAAATCGTTACCACACTAATATCTATATCCAGGTTATCTAGCATATAGAGGTTAAAGAAGGGAGCGCTGATGTTAACAGCAAAGCACCAAATACTCAGGTAAAGTACAAACTTGCAAAAATTAGCATCTTTGAGAAAGCTAAAATCTATACCCTGAGACCGGGGTTGGGATGTGTCTGAACCCGTGGCTGTTAAAAGCTGCGGGTTTACATCAGTCATCCAGAACTGACAGATTTGACTGATTAGCCCTAGCAAAATTCCTAGAACCAACATTGCACCATAGCCTTGAACTGTTCCACCAGGCCAAACCGATACTGCTAAACCTAGCAACGGCACACCAATGAGGTTAGTCAAGCCGAGAATGCTATTGCGAAAACCAAAATATCGCCCCCGCAACCGTTGAGGTACTAACACAGCTGACCACCCAAGCCAAGGCGCACGACCGAAAGCTTCAATGATATTACCTACCAAGAGAATTGCTAAAGTCAACTGCACTACTTGGTATCCAGCCAGATGAGATGAAGTAAGCAACACAATCGCTGGCAAGAGAATCAACCACACCAACCGCGATGGGATAAAAATACACAGGAAATACCAGCGAAAACTGGTACTTCGGTTTACCAAATACGCTCCCAGTGGTTGCAGAAGATTCACCATCTGAGGTATAGCCGCCAGCAGACCAATTTGTACTGGCCCAGCACCCAACTCTAGCAAGAAATTACTGAGCAACGCGCCGCCGATGACACTATAAAAAATCGTAGCAAAGACACTCTCATAAGTTAGCGCTTTAAGGCTTTTGCGAATTTCTAGCTTAGAAATTTTCAAAAACAGTTTCGGAGTTGGAAAAAGTACCGTCTCCGTTAATGCCCTATCCTCAGAGACTTCTTGAATGGGCACAGGGGGAAGAGAACTAGCCTCTACTGAAATGTCATCTTCTTGGGACTGAACCATATTATCTAATCAATATTTAAAGAGTTAAATTGTTATAACTACTATTAGCCGCAATTAGTAAAACTTATATAATATTTCATCAATAAGCTTTAACGCATTGCAATTCCTTACTTGTCCTGAAGGCTAGGGTGTGTTCTCAAACTACTCGTTTAGCCTTCTAAATTTTTAGATGCCTCTAAATCCAAGCCACTTGCTCTACTTGGGGAGACACTAGACGCTCGTTCGCCCTTGGCGTCTCCTCTTCTCCCTTTGGGAGAGGCTAGCGCCTGCCGTAGGATGCCCGAACGCGAATTTATCTTTAGGAGAAGGGCTGTAGGGAGAAGACCGCAAGACCGCATTCCCTTAAAAAGACTTGATTCAGAGTCTCTTAAAGCGCCCCTTTTTAAGGAAGGTTGGGGGAATCCGAGACTTTAAAAACACGCCCTAGTTGATAGTAAGTATTGACTATAGATTGCTTTCGCACAGAAGACAGGCATATAGCTGCGCTTGAGCTTCTAATCAAAAAAGCCAATTAATTGACATAAATTTAATTCTATGTATGGAGATTGCGCTAGAAACTTGCTTATATAAATATTTTTAGCAGGTAATGAATATTTTGTGGAGAGAAAATAATTGATATTTCCCAAATTCACTCTTAAGAATTAATACCTTTGTAGAGGAATCTTAAAATTTAGCTGGCACTAGTACACATAGACATAAATAATGCTGGATTATAACCAATAATCAGAATTGGGGTTTAAGTTGAACTACTTTGAGTAATTTTACTAGATGACATGGAGATAGAATTTCCAAGATACGCTGTTTGTTTATTTAACCTGCTAATACACAGCTATACTAAATAACTAATATGTAACCAATTGCATAAGCCTTGAGGAAATTATTCACTGGAAATTTCTATCGTGAGGTATCATTGCCCATCTTACAGAATGTGCCACGATCGCAGTACGAGTAATCAAAATTTTTTATGGCACAGGCGGAAATTAACGATATATCGGCAGATAGCTCCTTAGTCGATCCAGAAAAAGACCTGCTAGGACATGCGAACTTTGCCAAGTATCTAGCGGAAAGTATTTGCAGAATGACCTATCCTGAAGGTTTCGTTATTGCAGTTTACGGTTCTTGGAACTCTGGCAAATCTACACTATTAAACTTTGTAGTTCACTATCTTCAGCAAAAGCCAGAGGAAGAGAAACCAATCATCATTCCTTTTAATCCTTGGTTATTCTCTGGGCACCAAAATATCACAAGGCGCTTTTTTGACCAATTAAAAAACGTTTTAAGCCAAGAGTCATCTGTGCCAAAAGGTTTGAGAGAGAGAGTAGCTGATTTTGCCACCGTTATTTCAGACATTCCTCTACCTTATGCTCAAACTGGCAAGGCATTAGCAGCATTATTGGATGATAAGGACAAGGAAGCTGGCGAATTAAAAGAAGAAGTAGAAGACACGTTAGCACAGCAACAACGGCGAATAGTTGTAACAATTGACGATATCGATCGGTTGGCTGCGGAAGATATCAAGCAGTTATTTCGTATTTTTAAAGCAATGCGAAATTTTACTAATCTTGTCTATCTTCTGGTTTTTAATAAAGAAGTTGTAATGAGAACGATTGCAGATCCTAAAGAAATATCTGAAGAAGCATACTTGGAACAGATTATTCAAGTTAGTTTTGAGTTACCTAATCCTGATAAAACTTCACTTCGTCGGCTGCTTTTTGAAAAGCTAGATCGTATATTTTCTCCAACAGCAAAACAACAAATCAACCAAACTCGCTGGGGTGATATTTACTTTCAAGGAATAGAACACTTTATTACTAACATCCGCGATATTACTCGTTTTATTAACACTTTAACAGTGACGTATCCAGCAGTAAAAGATGAAGTAAACCCTGTTGATTTCCTTGCCATTGAGTCTTTGCGTGTCTTTTGCCCAAATATATATAGCATAATCCATCAAAATCCTTATGTTTTTGTAGGAGATGTAAAGCTTTCAGTAGACGAACGAAACAGTCTTCTGAATACCTGGATTGCCCAACTACGAGATGAGGATAAGCAGCCTGTTAAAAATTTGCTTATGCAACTTTTTCCGAAATTAAAACTAATTTCGGGTAATACTTCTCTAGATGAAAAGCAAGAGTTAGAATGGCGCAAACAGCTATGTGTATGTAGTTTAGAAATATTTCCTATTTACTTTCGTCTGTCATTATCAGCAGGTGAATTATCTAATATTCAGATAAAAATCATCCTTGGTTTGGTTGAAAATACAGAGAAGTTTAGAAATTATTTGATAGAACTTACTAAACAAAAACTTCCAAAGGGTACAACGCAAGCTAGGGTGTTTATAGAACAGCTAGAAAATTATACTGAAGAAATTCCTGTGAATTACATCCCTTCAGTTGTAGAAGCTTTATTTGATGTCAGCGAGCAATTATTATCTCAAGATGATGAATCTAATAGCATTCTTGCTTTTAGCAATGAAGTTATTATTAGTCGTTGTATCTCGCAACTCTTACGTCAAATTAATGAAACATCACGGTTTGAGTTGCTAAAAAAAGTAATTACCCAAGGGAAAGCATTACCAATAATTAATCATGAAATTGCAATACTAAAAGAGCAACAAAGTCAATATGATACAGATAAATCCAACTATGAAGAGAAATGGCTTGTGAACGCACAGCACCTCAAAGAACTAGAAGAAATGACTACCAGAATAGAGGTAAAAACTGATACTAGCTATAAATAATACAAAATCTGGATTTATTTATAGTGTTTCTTGGTTGCGTACAATATAGTAACAAAAGTGGGTTAAAAATAAAATTACTTCTTGGCGATCAAAACACTACTACTAGATATATAAATATTCTATAACCCACGAAAGATTTAGATATCTTCAGCACTTTCTAATATCAGGGAATATACTTTACTCTCCACGTTATAGTCATGGAATCGTATGACGTTGTAATTATTGGCGCTGGTCATAATGGCTTAGTTTGTGCTGGCTACCTGCTGAAAGCTGGTTACAGCGTCCTATTATTGGAAGGGCGATCGCTCTCTTGAGCAAGTTCCTGATGCTTCTTCGCCGAAAGGATCAAAAGTCTATAAAATGCTTACAGATACTTCCTGTGGCGCTTTTATATTCCCCGATAGACAGAGAACTGCAACCGTAATAGTAATTAAGATGTGGGTGTAGGAGAGTTATTAAGGAATATTTACAATGGCAACTGAAACTAATAAAACGATTGAATTATCTACTGAAGCTAAAGTCTATAACGGTGTCGATCGCAATGCTTGGATTCTTGGGTGGAATCCCCAACAAGAACTGTGGAATGGGCGTTTAGCGATGATTGGTTTTATTTCTTACCTACTTTGGGATTTGGCTGGCTATAGTTTAGTGCGTGACGTACTCCACTTGGTTCGCTAATTCTTCACTGATGATTTATCCCCCCTTGGGGGAACAATTCAATAAATAATAATTTAGGAGTGTTGGAATAAACGTACTCGTGAATTAGAGTCTAATACCGAGGTTATATATGGACGCACTAATACAATAATTGCGAAGGAGAAAATATGATAACTAAAAACACAATACATGCATTAGGAGTATTTGCTAATTCTCAAGGAATAGAGCAGGCAATTAATGAATTGAAGACTGCAAACTTTCATATAGATAAAGTTTCTGTCATAGCTAAAGATGTAGAGCAGGGTGAGAATTTAGGTGAGACGCAGATTAGCGATCGCATTGGCGATCGAGATGTCAATACAACCGGAGCAGTAAGAGAGGCGCTGGCAGCAAGTACTTGGGGTAGCGTATTAGTTGGTTTGAGTAGTTTGGCGCTTCCCGGTTTAGGAGCAGTGCTCGCAGCAGGTTCCGTAGGTGTAGCATTAGTCAGCAGCGTTGCAGGTGTTGCTGTGGGAGCCGCAGCAAATCAGAATTTACTAAAGGCATTAGGTGATTTAGGCATACCCGAAGACAGAGCCAGAGTTTATAGCGATCGCCTCCAGCAAAGTTATTATTTGCTCATCTTAGAAGGCTCAGAAGAAGAAATTCATCGCGTCGAACCGATATTACGCGATCGCGGTATTGAATATTGGGGCGTTTATGATTCCCCGCAGGCTTCAAATGGTGAGGTAAATTAGCGCTTTGCTCATAACAAAAATGTTTTTCACAGGTGTTGCTATATCTGTGCATTGAATCCAGAATTTTTAACGAATTCTTATGCGGTTATTGTGGGGCTTCTCTTAAGAAAGCTAGAAGAATTCCTGAAGAAAAACCTTGTTTTCTCAAGAGCTTTCCTGCTTCTCCAAACCGTATTCTTTGAGGTACTAATTTGTAATCAAATGGATGAAATTCGGATTTAACTACATCTACTTTTTTATACCTTTTTTGCTAATCCTAAAGTTAGATGTAATTTTTGAGATTAGAGGCAAAATTGTAATAAATAATCAAACAAGATAAAAACCATGAAAACTGACAACATAACCAATCCTAACAATACCGAATGAACGACACTCGAAGGTGGAAGTAAAGAAGCTCTCAATAAAAAAACCTCTGTGCAATTTTTACTTAGCACAACACTGGGAGTTTTAACAATTATCCTAGCTGCGGCAAGTGCTTATTACGGGCTTATTCGGTTTTAAGCCTATTTTTTAAGCAGAAAATTTTTGTTTTTTGATGACATTGAATAATCTTAGGTATAATACGCTCCTTAGCAAAATGTATGGTAGTGCTTTTAGTTTCTAAAAAGCCCTAATTGGGCGAAAGCACTGCCATATTTTTCTAAAAATTGAACCTTGTTTTTTCTCATCCCAAATGTTATCAGGAAACGGTGCAATAGCCTATCGCGCTAATCGAAAAGCTAGTTAATAGATAAGCTGTTCAACATTTAAATTGCATAAGCTGGACGGGCAAGATGCCCACCTCAAAAGAGTTATATTTAATTCGATTATGCAAATTAGATATTCATTATTAATTATATTTAATTCTGTTAAATTGCGTTTATGCTATCTGTTTTATATTAAACCTTATATTTTTACAGAAAACTTTGTTTCCTTCTAAAGAAAGATTTATTGCTATGGAATTTATTGTAAAGTAATATTACATGGATTAAATTTGCTTTTAATTTAATTAAAACTACGCTTAAGATTGCAAAATTAATTATTCAAGTAAAAGTAATTTATTACAGAAGCTAGAAATAATTGATTGAAAATTTGAAGTGGTTTTATTATTTTAAATTTCAAATTTACTAAAGTAATGAGAAGTATGCAAGAAGCTTATATTGTCTCAGCAGTACCCACGCCACTTGGTAGATTTGGAGGTGTCTTAGCAGATTTGTCTTCAGTAGTTATTGACCGATGCGTTGAACCAGTTTCTTACTTGTCACCTGTGACTGGGGATTGGGAAACGATTGTTTTAATCCCGAATCCCTATTTTTTTAAGGAGTAACACTTATGCAATTAAAGCCAATCAATCAGCAGGTTGTTTCCGTCGTTGGAGCCTCCAGCGGTATTGGACGGATCGCAGCTCTTGAGTTTGCTAGACGCGGGGCAAAAGTGGTAGTCTCCGCTCGCGGTGAGTCGAAGCTAAAGTCTTTAGTAGAAGAGATTCGTAGCTTTGGCGGCGAGGCAACTTATTGCGTAGCTGATGTGGAAGTCTTTGACCAAGTTAAGGCGATCGCAGATAAAACTGTGGAAGTCTACGGGCGACTCGATACGTGGGTACATGTCCCCGCTATCGGCATCTTTGCCACTTTCGACAATACAACACCAGAAGAGTTTAAGCATGTTATTGATGTCGATCTCATGGGACAGGTGTATGGAGCAATGGCGGCCCTGCCCCATCTGAAGCGTGAGGGACGGGGGGCATTGATCCATGTCTCTTCAATGGAAGGTAGGCGATCGCTCCCCTACCAAAGTGCTTACTCGGCAGCCAAGCACGGGGTGGAGGGCTTTATCGAATCGATGCGCGTTGAGTTGCAACATGAAAAATGGCCTATCAGTGTCACAAGTGTAAAGCCAGCAGTGATCAACACTCCCTTCTGGAATAATGGCCGGACGAAGTTAGGCGTAAAGCCTTCTGGGATACCACCTTACTACGAGCCTAAACTTGTCGCTGATGCTATCCTCTATACAGCCGAACATCCAACTCGTGACTACTTAGTTGGGGATGTAGCTAAAATATTAGATTTGGTACAGCGCGTTTCACCATCATTAGTAGATTCACTGTTACTGCTCGTCGGCTTCAAGTTCCAGCATAGTTCCGAGCCGAAATCTGAAGATGCACCAAATAATTTTTATCAACCTGTTGCTGAAGACGACAGAGTTAACGGTGATTATGGTCACTTAGTTATACCTAGTGTTTCCGACTGGCTAGAAAAAAATCCGCTTCTCCAGTGGGGTGCGATCGCTGCTACAGCAGCATTAGCTTTGCTAGCAGCTCAAGTAATTAAAGAGCAAGGATAAATGCAGTAGCTCCTCTTAAAGATAAGCAGGGGAAGCAAGAGGGTTATTGTTCAGTAATTCTTCTCTCCCCCTACCTGCCTCAACCAAAAAATTTTTTAACCGAACGGTATTGAGGATTAAGCCTTAGCAGAACGAAGTACACTAATAAAATTTTGAGCATAATTCTGCGTTGAGAAATCGAGGGCGCGTTGTCTGGCAGCTACTCCGGCACTTTGGGCAAATTCTTGTTCGTCAAGATAGCGGAGAATTGCGATCGCTAATTTCTCTGCATCACCGTAAGGTGTTAATAATCCATTCATCCCATCGGTAATAATCTCCGTCGGGCCGCCGGCATCACCAGCAATCACAGGTTTACCCAGCGCCATTGCCTCAATAATCACAATCCCAAACGGCTCTTTATCTGATGCATGAACGAATACATCCATCGCCTGCACCCACTCCGGGATATTGCGCTGTAGCCCAGCCATAATTACTTGCTCTTTCAAGCCCAAGGCGGCAATTTCCGCTTTCAAGAAGTCCTCATAATCCGGTTCTAAATCGTGCTTACCGCCAACCACCACACAATGAGCATCAGGATACTTCTGTAAGATTTTGGGCATTGCTTGCACCAATACGTGCATTCCCTTCCATCGTTGCAATCGCCCAACAATTCCAATCAATGGCCCGTGTAAAGGTAAGCCCAGTTTTCGCCGTGCTTCTTGTGGAGAGGGCAAAGCATTAGGCTCAAATCGGTCTAATGCGACACCAGGATAAACCAAAGGTGTTGGTCTGTGGGGCCAAATTTCTGCCTGTGCTTGCTTGCCATCTTGGGAGAGAGTGATAATTGCACGGGCTGGGATTAAAGTTGCAATTCGTACCAACCAAGTCTTATCACTAGGCACTTCTAACTGATACCACACAGCAGGTAAGCCCGCCAGCATCGCCGCCAAACCTCCAGATATATGCGTAATCCACATCCAATTGACAATTATATCTGCACGTTCGCGGCGGGCGATCGCAGCTATCCGAAAAACGGCAGCAATAAAACGGTGGATTTGGCGCAAACGTCCACTTTCCACAACTCGCGCATCAATACCAAGGGACTTTACTTGCTCAACCATCGGGCCGTCTTCTAAAAATATCACCAGCCACTCGACACCAGCGTTACGTCCCTGCTGCACTAAATCCCAAAGCATCATTTCACCGCCACCTCGTTGCTCGGCCAGTGGCATTACAATAATTGCTTTCATAATATATCAGTCCTATTTAAGTTGTAAGATTTTGTTTTTTAACTAACTACAAAAAATATTTTGCATCCAGTCAAATATTTTCATATTTATTCATAATTCTTTTGATGTTGATAATATTTATGTCCAGCCATCGCCATAGCTAAAAATCCCCAAAGAATCATCCCTGCCACGCTTAACATGCCGCTACCGATAATTAGCTGTGCAGAAGAACTGATACCAATGGCGCGGGCAGCACTAATAAAACTATCGAAACGACCTTCACCATAACTGCTGACAGTAATAATTAAAAAAATTAATCCACCCATATAAAAGATGGCTCCAAACCAACCAAGGGTGAAAAACATATCTAAAATGCCACTATCAATCACCACTACTTCAATTTGACCAGTTTTTTCGTTAACTTTCCAAATATTCCCTAACCCGTTACCTAGACCATTAGAAAGAGCTAAACCAAGGTTTTTGTCATAACTTCCCGATCTATCTTTAAAACTGTTATCTTCTTCAAGATTAGAAAAAGTTTGTAACCGGGCTGCTACAACTCCGGCAATTGGCTCAATGGTTGTCAATGGCACAACACAAATTGCCATCACCACAATTATGATGATTAAGCGCATTTGAATCCGGGTTTTGACTGAACCCACGATCATAATTATTCCTAATAACCAGCCTCCCCAATTAGTACGTGCTTGTGTCAATAGGAAGGACAAGTAACCAACAACTGAGGCAGGAAAAATTAGGCTTCCTGAACTAGTAAATAACAACAGCAATCCAGCTTGCATGACTGAACCAAAGGGGCCGACTGAGTGCAATGTACTCCAGACGCGCATCCCGAAAGGTACAGGGTTTCCAGAACTCATGAATAGTTTTGATTCTATGAGCCAATATCTGTCCCACTCAGGAGCCACGACGAATTGATATACGCCATAAGCTCCTAAAATTAACACACACCAAAGGAATGTTCGCTGAATATTCTGGCGATAGCTGGGATAATCTCGCCAGTTTATAAATAAATGAAAAGCGAAAATGACCGGACTGAGCCAATCCATCAATCCGCGTGCTACAGGGATCGGTGCATTATAAATCAGACCGATTAGAAAGCCATAGAACACTCCGATAAAAGCCAAAACAAACGGCAAGCCCCCTTGACGTGAGGCGCGGGGAAAGTGCCGTAAGAAAGTTGCTATGGTTACAAACACCACTAAATAGGGTGCTATGAGCATTTGACGGGTAGGGTCCCAGCCCACCCGATAGTCAACTAAGCGAGTAGCTAAGGGCGTGAGAAACCAGATCCACCAGGTAAAGCTGATGTAGAGAATGGGATGCCGCAAGTATAAAAATATGGCTACCACTAAAGCCATCACCGGATAAATTAGGCGCAATGCGGCAGTAGCACCAGCAAAATAGCAAACTACAGTCAGTAATATAAAGCCTGCGATCGCCATCCAACCCTGTAGCGATCGCTCTTCGGGAGAATAGCTTTCTTGTAAAAAACTATTGAAAAGTATCTGCTTAGAATTCATTCAATTTTAGATTTTGGATTTACCAATGCTAACTAGTACAATGTCTAAGCTAATTTTTAAGGTTTGTAGTAAGCACTTTAGTGCTTAAATAAGGACTAAAGTCCTTACTACGAACTTTTTTACCCATAACTTTTAGCTTTACAGACTACTAGAGCTAAGAAGAAATTAAATTCATTACGAATTACGAATTACGAATTGTTTATATCCCTGCCAACGCCCACGCCAAGAAGCAAGTAATTTTTTCCCTGCCAACTGCCTTTGACTAGGTAAAAATCTCAGCCATTGGACGAAACCCAAACTATCGCATGTACCCACGAATACTGCCCAGAATAAAAATATAATCCGGCGGATAAATGGCAAATGCTCTAGTAAAACTAAGGTTTCGTTATGGACTAAATTAATAAAGGCAATTTCATTAAAGTTATTTCGCTGATCTTCATCAAAACGTTGTGCTGGATAGTGATCTACAGCAACATTAGGATCGTAAATTATCTTCCAACCAGCCCGTTTTAATGTCAGAGTGAATGCCATTTCAAAATGTACCTGCGCTCCTGTACCGCGCATCCGCTCGTCAAAGCGCAGTTGTCCGATGCCTTCGGCGGGCTTCGCCAACGCTTGGGTACGAAAACTCATGTTTACGCCCTTGAGAATATCAACTTCACGAGGTTCTCCCACTCCCAGGTGATGGTTGCCAATCACTCGCCCAAACCACTGCAACTGTCCCACTACTGGGCGGGATTCGTTTTCTAATTTGGAGCCGTGATATATCCAATCACGCCCGCCAAGTCCGCCGAGGCGACTATCACAGGTAAAGTAAGCGGCGATGCGCTCTAACCAATCTGGGTGGGGTGCAGCATCATCATCAGTAATGGAAACAATATCGCCCTCTACTGCTGCTAGTCCGGCGTTAAGGGCTGCTACTACCCCTGGTTGTATCACTTTCACGGTATGCAGTGGCAAGTTGTGGGCGTTTAATTGCGCCAAGAATTCCCAAGTTTCTGCATCCGTATCGCGGACAACCACTATCACCTGATCGACGGGTTTAGTTTGCTCCTGTAGCGCCAAAAGGCAGCGTGATAGGTCTTGTGGACGGCGATAAGTCGGTATCAGAACGGTGTTCCGCATTCTTGCTTAACTCCTCGAATAGATCCACATAAGTTTGTGCCATAGTAGTCCAGCTATGTTGTTCTGCTACAAAGCGAGCTGCTTTGCCCATTTGCTGCATCAACGGGATGTTGCTCACCAAGGACATCAGCGCCACAGCCAAAGCATCAATATTATCTGAGTCGGATAAGACGATGCCACATTCTGGTGTCACCAACTCTCCGCCCCCAGTGGCTGTGGCAGTAATTACTGGCAGTCCTGAAGAAAGTGCTTCTAACAATACGAGGCTACAAGCTTCGTATCGGGAAGGAAAAACAAATAAATCTACTGCTTGCATAATTTGGGGGATATCACGGCGAAATCCCACAAAATGCACGCGATCGCTTAACCCTAAAGATGCTGCTAATTCTGGGAAAGGGCTACCTTGAGTGTGTCCCACCACCACCAAATGTAAATCGGGAACTTTCGCTAAGGCGTGCAGCACTGTATCTAAGTTCTTTCTAGGTGTGCGGATATCTCCAGCGAACAGTGCTAAGGTGACATTCTCCGGTAAACCTAACTTTTGGCGGTCGCTTTCACCAGGGGCAAACTCTTCTAAGTCTACGCCATTGACAATTACGCGAATGCGAGAACGCGGCACACCAATGTTAACTAATTCCTGCGCTACCTTTTCGGATACAGCTACGACAACCTGCGCTTTTTGGAAAGCCTGTTTTTCCCAACGGGCATTAAAAGCCGTAAACAGCCATTGATAGAAACCATACAAGTCTCGGCGGTTGCGGGAAATATGAACAGGCGATCGCAACCATGAACTGTGGACAAAATGTACAGCATTCACATCAGCCGCAGCCAAATTAATTGCTCCATTGACTTTAACTAAATCAATCTCAGAGCGATGTTGCCGTAACCAATCTGCGCTTTTTTGGGCAAATATGAAATTACGCACAAATTCTGTGGGATAGTCTTTGACTGGAATTGAAATCCAATTAACTTGGCTATTTTGTTCTAGTTCTGGTGCGACTTCACTAGCCAATAATGTTAAGTGATGACCGCGACGAATTGCTTCTTGAGCAACTTCGTAATTTACCCGTCCCTGACCATCACCTTTTTTGATTTTATGAGTAACAATACAAAGTTTCATACACTACCTTTATTATGAATATAAACTCACGCAAAAGCGCAAACTAAGAGTTAAAAAATATTCTTGTTTTTATTCTCTCTGTCTCCTCTGCATCCACCAAGCTACGCGCAGCATTAAAAGTTCAGATAGACGGAAGCCGCCGTTGCTAATTATCTGCGCGGTTAATTTAAAAAATAACTTACACAACTCAGATATGATTGATATATTATTTCGATATTTTCATTAACTTACTTGCTAAAAATCGTGGAGTAAAACTAAGAGTAAGTGCTGCCAGAGTTCGGGCATCAAATTTTTGTTTATTCAGCACCTGCCAAAAATAAGGACGTGCTGCGTCTATCTGTTCACTTCGTAGTAAACCAATTCCCAAAGTGGTATTAGCTTCTAACCATTTTTGTTCAAAGTACGTCTTAAATTGCTGTAGACGAGTGTCTTCCATAAAGACTTGATAACAAAACATTTCGCTTTTAGCTTTGCGGATTTTTGCCTGTATATCTCGACTACCACTGAGCATAGTATCAGTTTGCTCGTGGGCACGATATCGCGTCAATCTTTCTGGATAATAGTAAGCACCACAACCAGATATACAGCAAAGGTAGGTTAAATATAAATCCCACATGCCGCCAACTTCTGGGGGAATACTATCCCAATTCACAAAATTATTGCGAATCACACAAGATGCAGCAGTAGGTATGCTTTTATCTACCAATCCAATTTTGTAGAAAGGTTGATGAATTCCTTGTGTTAATTTATCTCGCTTGTAACCGCGTGTATTTTCTTCAGTTCCAACATCATTAATTATGCCATTAGCATCTATAATATATTGGTCACAAAAAGCGAGAATTAACTCAGAATTTGCTTCTAGCGGTGGTACAAGCTTTGCTAAAAAGTCTTCATTCCACATATCATCGTCATGTAGACTAGCAACATATTTACCTCGCGCCATCTTAAAGCCATGCTGCTGATTAGCAATCATCCCCACATTTTGCTGATGTCGCCAAAATCTAATGCGTGAATCACCAAAAGATGCGACAAGTGTTTGGGGATTTTCTAAACTACAATTATCACAAACAATTATTTCAATATTTTGATAAGTCTGTTTAATAGCACTAGCGATCGCTTGCTTGAGATACTCTGGTCGATTATAGGTGGGAATAATAATGCTAACTAAAGGTTGCTGGTATTCTTGAGGCAATGACATATTTTTTCCCTTGATATTTTATATGTAAAAGATGTACCATTTATGTTTTGACCAAAGTAAGCTTATTTAACTTGAGGGATACTATATAATTTTTTAGCTCTAGAAGGAAATTCTGCTATTGTTTTTGCATAAATTGTTTGCAGGTTTTTTACATGAGCATCCATTGTAAATTCCTTCATCAATAAAGCATGACCTTGTTCGCCCATGTATCGGCTTTTTTGACGATCTACATACAACTCATTAATGGCATCAGCTAGCTTTTTGATATTATTAGCTGGAACAAGAATACCCGTTTCTCCATCTCGTAAATGTTCTGGAATCCCTCCGACTGCGCTACCAATTACAGGTCGATAACGAGCATAAGCTTCCAAAGTTACAAGACCGGCAGGTTCGGGCCAAACGCTAGGAAAGATGACTGCAAAACACTGTTGATAAAGTTTATCTAATTTATCGCGATCGCACCAACCATGCCAAACGATCCGGTTACTCAATTTGAGGGTGTTTGCTAACTTTTCTAAGCGGGGTCGTTCCCAGCCTTCACCTGCAATATCAAGTTGAATTTGCGGGTCTGTATGTATTAAAGTTTTGAGCAGCCATTCCAGACCTTTATCAGAAACAATCCGTCCTGCAAACAAAATTCTATGATTTTGGTGGACTTCTAAACTTAAGGGTACAGCTGCTGTTTGTGGTATCGAGATTCCACAGTGTAGCGTTACAGTTTGCTCAGGGGGTACACCGTTTTGAATCAACTCTTGTCGCACGTACTCGCTATTAGCAATGAAAGTAATTTTTACCTTTTTTAAAACATCTAAAAACTCCTGAGTAGTTTGAAGTTCTTTAAGGCTTCTTAATGGTCTACGGCTACCACATTTATCTACTAATTTACCCCAAGTACATCCTAAGTAAGAGAAGTTGCGATCGCAGATTGTCCGCTGCCCTGCTAAATACTTTGTGCCACTAGGACAGTAGAATGAGTGATTATGAACGCTAAAGATAGCAGGACATTCCCCTGTAAGCTGCAATAGTAATTCTGGGCTGTGAATGTGCAGCAATTTGAACTGACTTTGATCCACATTATTGAGCGATTTTATTACGCGATCGCTAACATTAGGCGGTTGATGTTCAAATAGAGAAGCTAAATAAGTTTCAACACCTCCGCCTTCACCTACCTCAAAATTGGAGCATTGGTAAATCAGGTCTCGATCAAATATTTTCTGGTACATGTTTTCCGTTCTTGTTCAGCGATACCATTTCACCAAATACCCGATCTAGATACATAGGTATGGGCGTACATGTGTATGCCCCTACAGCTGATTCATCTGTTGCAAATATTTTTGGAAAATGATTTAATTTTAACGAAATTGTGATATTGTTTCTAATCTGACTGTCTTACTTCATACTGCATTTGATGATATTTCCAAAGCTTACCTTTAAGGTCAAGTAATTCTTTATAGTTACCTTGCTCTACTATCCGTCCCTGTTCTAATACCACGACTTTATCTGCTTTAGAAATAGTAGAAAGACGGTGAGCGATCGCAATTACTGTTTTACCAACAGATAGCTTTTCTAAGGAGTCTTGAATTAAGCGCTCAGATAGAGAATCTAAGGCGCTAGTTGCCTCATCCAAAATCAAAATTTCTGGGTTCCGTAGTAAAGCACGCGCAATCGCAATTCGCTGCCTTTGTCCTCCAGATAACCTGACACCCCGATCTCCTAATTGGGTATCAAAACCTTCGGGCATTTCCAAAATAAATTCCAATGCATTCGCTAGTTTAGCAGCTTCTTGAATTTCATCGTTAGTCGCTTCTGGAGTCCCGTAAGAAATGTTTTGCCAAACATTAGTATTGAAGATAAAAGTATCCTGACTGACAACAGCTATTTTGCGACGTAGGGAGTTAATTTCAAACTGCCGTACATCAACTTCATCAATAAAAAGATATCCATCTGTAGCATTATAAAATCTGGGGATTAAATCAGCAAGAGTTGTTTTACCAGCACCAGATGCCCCGACTAATGCTGTCATTTTTCCCTTCTCAATAGTCAGGGTAATATTATGTAGCACTAGATTATCATCATCGTAACCAAAATCTACAGATACTAAATCTATTGACCTTTTTAAACTTTTAAACTCAATTTCCCCATTTTGAAAGTAATATTTATCATCACTTTTCAAGAGATTTTTAATATTGTCTGCTGAACCATGTAAAGTGCTGAGATATGCTCTTGTCCCGTTAATATCTTGAACAAATGGTATGAAGCGAAATAACACAAAGAAAAAGGTTAGCAAAGAAGCAACTTGTAGCGTTCCATTGGTAACAAGGCTAGTGAACGCTAAAATAATCATTCCTACCAACACCGTAGTCGCTACCCCTTCGGCAATTGGCTTGACAAGTGTCCAAGTAAACACAACTTTCGTCGTAGTACTTATTACCTTGTCGCTAGCTTTGTAGTAACGCTGACGCTCAAATTCTTGAGTACCACAGGAGTGAACAGTGCGAATGCCATTAATAAATTCTATGGCTGTTGATGTAAAATTGGCATTAGCAGTTGTCATCCCAAAACTTGATTCTCTGACTCTAGCGTTCAGATTAGACAACCCTACACCTAAAAGTGTAAATAGTAATGCTGAAATCAGCGTTAGTTGCCATGATATCAAAAACATTGATATTAAGTAGACAACAGTTGTCAATCCTCTAGTTACTAAAAAAGCTCCGCCACTGAAACCTTGTCTTATTCTTTCAATTTCTGTGGTAATTGTGTTAATTAGTTCGCCAGAACGAGTTTTGGCAAAGTAACTTAGCGATAAAGATTGCAACTGTTCAAAAATTTGCTTCCGTAAGCGATCGGCAAGATGTAATTGTGATAATTCAGTATAGACTTGAGAAAAATAGTTAAAAGTTGCACGTAACCAAGTACTCAATAAAATCAGCAAAGATATGCGGTATAGACGATTAATTGCTGATGTTTTAGCTCCCAATACCCAAATATCAAACCAGCCTATTCCTGTTTGGACAGGTTGAGCATTGGGACTAGTTAAGCTTTGCAAAAATGAAAGTAGAAAACCAATACTGACACCTTCAAAAGTTGCCGCCAGAACCGAAAATATCAAAGCTAAAATTGCAATTTTGCGAAAGTGTTTAAATTCTCGCAAGATTAAATAGTTGTCCTGCCAAAAGCTGCTAGCTTTGAGCAGATTGCCGAGTGGTTGAGGAAGTTTCAAATGCATGGATTCTATAATAATAATTTGGCAAGGTAGATAGACCGCTATAGATGCTACGTCAGCAATTTTTGTTTTAGCCCAAGTGCGGTAGATGAAATCATCAATTACCGCACAGATAAATTACAGTGTTTGGCTATCCAGTTGTAACAGGTGAGACTGTGCCTCTACTTCCCATGAAGCTGTAGTTTCTGGTAATTTATTTAGCTGTACTGCATCTTCTAAAGTCCAACAACGAGATCCGGTCAAACTCATGTCACCTCGTAGAACATTTAATAACTGGGGCAGATTGTTAAGACCGGATTTACGCATCCAACGCCCTAGCGGTGTGATGTTGTGCTTTGCAGTTGGGCAAAACCTCATCACCCGAAAGAGTTTACCCCGTTCTCCAACACGCCACTCAGGGCAAAAAAGTGACCCTGGCGAGTAAACCTGCATTAATACAATCAATCCCAACATGACTGGACTTACTAATAGCAGCAACACGAAAGCAGCAATCCAATCAATTAGTCGCTGCAATTGTCTCAAGGGCTGGTTAGGTAATTTATTACCAGCGGGTATGCTTAGGAATATTGGTTTTTGAGCTTCTTCACATGCATCTGCCCAAAACCTGAGTAAAGCTTCGCCCAGCTTTGGATCTATACTTACCAAACTTACAGGAGAATGTTGTAAGCATTCTACTAGCGATCGCTTACTATCTAATGAAGGCAGATATGGTTGTTTCACTCGTCCAAGCGGCTTCACCAACAGCTTGCCTCGTCGCCAATAGAGTGTGCAGTTCCCACGATTATCTTGCTGTTCCTGGGTTACATCATATAAATTATCTAGAGTTGGAATTATTGAAGTTGTCATAATGTCTTTGGGTTGATACAGGAGTGAATTACTGAGGCGTTATCAAAGGCTATTAATGCCAAAGACCCAAATCCGAATCTTGTTGTAAGTCCAAAAATATGCTATAGTATTTGCCACTCAGCCAAGCACGTATTGCGTAGAATTCTGCTGGTGTAGAGATTTACAAATTAGACAGATACTAATTACATAGGTAGCAATCACCGCTACTATTAACATTCATGGGCAAATCTTGATTTTCCGGAAACTACTGACAGTAGAGAAGTGTAGAGAGAAATTACCCATGAATCTATATCTACGTTTAATTACGCTGAGGTGTTCATTGTCTCGATAGATTTGAAAAACCAGTCTGCTCTTGTCTTCTAGCCTTTATGAAGGTGCTTTAATTTCTAGAATATAAGACTCTGTAGAAATAGCGATCGCTCAAATAACTTCTTTATTTATTCTTTAAAGAGTCAGTGATTTCTCTGAAAATCTGTGAAGATAGCATAAATCTACTGAAATTTTCCCGATCCCAATAAGGGACTCCCAAATAAAAAAATATACAACTATTTATTGTGGGGTGGGCGTCTCGCCCGCCCATAGTCAAAGGCGGGCAAGATGCCCACCCCACAAGATTGGATAATTTATTTCTTAGAAGTCCCTAAAATTAAATTTTGATTATAAATCCAAAAGGCAAAATCCCCGACTTCTCTAAGAAGCCGAGGATTTATCATCTAGCTGTACTAGCTACTTTTCTACAGCTTGTCGCAGAGCTAATTGCTGTTGTTTGACATAAGGTACGTAATTACTGCTAGAGTTTGATACCCCATTAGCTACAACCCCAATCAGATTTAACTTACTCAGCATGGCTGTCGCTTGATTAAGCTGACTTCGCGTTACAATCCCAATGCTTGCCACCATGACCACGCTACGACAAGATGATGCGGTAAGCATGGCATCCACCAAGCCGAGAACTGGCGGAGCATCTATCAGTACCAAATCATAGTTTTCTTCAAATGCTGCCATTAATTGCATCATCCGAGGGGAACTCAACAGATTGGCTGGGTCAGCAGGTTTGGGGCCAGCAGTCAAAATATCGATGTAAGCGGAACCTGCGTATTGAAGACTAATCTGGTTGGGTAGACTTGCATCACTCGCCAATAGAGTTGAAAGCCCCTGCTCATTAGGAAGATTCAGTTGGTGGTGCAAACTGGGATCGCGTAAATTGGCATCAATCAGCAGTACCCTTTTGTGTAAACGGGCAGCACTCATTGCCAAACCCAAAGCCAAAGCTGATTTACCCTCATCGGCTAAAGCCGAGGTGATCATCAAAGATTTTAAATTAGTAACAGTATTTAAAAGTTCAATGTTTTTGTAAATCAGATCCAGCGATTCCCAACGCGGTGGAGATTGCAATACCTGAATTGTCCAGGGAGCGAGAACTTCTGGCTTGCCAAAAGGCAATTTGATCGTTGATTCTCTGGGTTTGGCTGGCGGTAACTTGGGAGTTGTTCCCAACAACGGCATCGCCATTTGCTTCTCTAATTCAGCAGTGGTGTGAACTGCATCATCAGCCGATTCCCGAATAAAGGCAGCAATACCTCCTAACATTAACCCAACCACAGCACCTAACAGCAAGTTCTGCTGGAGATTGGGGCCTAATTGTCCGCCTTTTTGAGGTTCTTCTACAACTTCCCAATTAAATCCACCCTTGGAAAGTTCTTGCCGCAATTGCTGCTCTGCTCTTAAAAGCTGCTCTAACCTTTCACGGCTAAATTGCAACTGCGGTAGCATCCGATTGTAATAAGCTAAGAGAGGCGGGAAGCGTTTGATTTCAAAACGTAGCTCGTTTTCTTTCTGAGCCAAAGTTTGATCGCGAGCAGTTAAAGCAACTATGGTTGTCTGCGTTTCTACTAACTGACCGGCAAGGCTAAGATCGATTTGCCCAAGCTGTCCTTTTTCGAGAAGAGAGTCTCCATTCGTGAATGCACCAGCAGACTTTCCGCCTAAAGTTCTTCCTACCTCTTGTTGCAATAATTCCTTCTGGCTCTGAAGTTGTTCTTTGAGCTTTTGCACGCTCGGAGTTTGATCTGTAAAGCGTAAGCGTTCTTGTGCTAGTGCCAGTTCGCTTTTTTGGATTTCGTTTAGTAAGCCTTGATAGCGAGTAGACTGACTCAGACGAGAAGCAACTAGAGCATTTTGAGGAGAACGGTTAAGTTGTTCTTCCAAAGATTTTTGGCGTGCCAAAGCCTCACCATACTGAGCACGAGTTGTCTGTCGTTCTTGGGCAATATTGTTCAAAGCTGTCTCAATCGCTTTGGCCTGTGACTCTGGATCGATTAAGTTCTGATTTCTGCGGAACCTCTGTAAATTTGTCTCAGCAGCGTTTACTTCTTCGCTGGCTTTACTTAACTGTTCCCTGATAATTTGCAGACCTTTCTGTAAACGCGAACTCTGTTGTTGTTTGTTATATTCCACATAAACTTGTCGAATTGCATCCAGAACTTTTTGGGTTTTTTCTGGATCTCCAGCAGTGTATTCAACTTGAAATATTTTAGTAGCGACATTATCTTCTTTGCTCCTTAATTGAGTTAAGACTAAAGAAGCTTTAATTTCAGCTGCACTGATATCTGGATAATTAGACTGAAGTTTATCAACTGCTTTTTGGATGAGTCCCGAACTTTGCATCAAGTTAAGCTGGGTAGCAGTATCTATGACCACGTTAGAGTCAGTATACTGATTGTCTACCCCCGCAGCACCTTCTGTTTTACCTTGATAGTTAGGTTCTACTAGCAGTTGCATGGAACTTTTATAAGTAGGCTTTGTCTTCAAAGTTACCATGCTTGCAATAGCAAGAGAACTAATCAATACTGCTAAAAACCAAGGAAATCTCCGCACAAATACGGCAAACATTTGTCCGTAACTTGGCTCACTTTCAGAAGCTGGAGTTATATGAGGATTTAGACTAGTTTGAACCACTTTTATTATCCTTGTCTTCGAGACTTACGCTAAGAGATTCCCCGAATAAATACCTATTTTTTTAACGAACTACCAACGCACAGCGTCCCGTTAGAGAAGGATGCCAAGGAGGAGAGTGTAAATAAATAGGTAATCTTATAGTGAGAAGAGATTCCGAAATCAAATGAATAATTGATGCACGCCACAAGCCTGGTTAATAATTTGCTCAACCTTACCAAAGAATGCATTCTCTGAAAAGTTTGCTACTGCATGATTACGGATGCGATCGTAATCCCAAGAAATGCCATTGGCTTCTAGTAATGCAACTTGTAAAGATTCGGGTGTTTGTCTTTTGAAGAAGACTCCTGTTTCACCTGGAATTTGAGTATCTAATACTCCACCTGCTCCATAGGCGATGACTGGTGTGCCACTGGCGTTAGCCTCTACTGGAACTAAACCGTAGTCTTCTAGGGCTGCGACAATAATAGACTTGGCTTTGGAAAACAAGTCTTTGCGGGTTCTATCACTTACGTGTCCCAAGAACACAATATTTTGTAATGCTTTTGATTTTAACCGTGCTAGTTCTGGCCCGTCACCTGATATTAATAACCGCCACCCTAACCAATTAAAAGCTTCGACTATTATATCAAGTCGCTTATAACTGATCATCCGGGCGGAGGCCAGATAATATTCATCTTTTATATTTGAAAAAAGAAATTTACTAGTATCAATTGGATAGTTTACCATCATTGCCTTTTTGCCATAAATATTTTCAATACGGCGGGCAACAACGCTGGAATTAGCAATGTAAAGGTCAGGTTCCTGTGCATATTTCAGGTCTACCTTTCTCATAATTTGGAATATTTGTTCGATTAATGGAGCAAAATATCTATAATCTCCATACTCTCTTAAATAAGTTGCTGTATCCCATAAGAAACGGGTAACGTTATGGCAAAAGCAAATGTGGCGGGCATTGGGATTTTTTCGCACTGCTTTGGCGAAGCTGGTGCTACTGCTAATAATTAAATCGTAGTCTTGCAGATCCAAGGCACGAAAGGCAGGAAAATATAGAGGAGCCATCGACCGGAAATATTTTGCTGCACCAGGAATCTTTTGTAAGAAGGTTGTGTTGACTATGCGATCGCCTAGATCGATAGTTTTTTGGGGATCGTACAAAGATGTGAAAATATCTGCTTCGGGATAGCGCTTACAAAGCAGTTCAAACACACGCTCTGCCCCACCTCGCTGGGTTAAATAATCATGGACTAGAGCAATTTTCATGAATTTGACCTAAAGTTTCGATCGGGTTTGTTTGAACCTCCCCAGCAAGTTACTATCAACAACTTTAGTGTTCAGCAGTATAGCTTCCTATCCTCTTGACGAAATTCTTGTGACAAATACGTTGGTAGGGGCCTCGGAGATCCCCCCAACCCCCCTTAAAAAGGGGGGCTTCTTCTTCTTTTTACCCCCTTTTTAAGGGGGTCGCCGCAGGCGGGGGGATCTTATCCGAAACGTATTAGGGGCGTACAGCTGTACGCCCCTACAGCCAATTGATTTGTTGCGAATATTTTTGGAACCGATATTATCCAACTGCTACTAAGATTTTTTCTGGAGCGAAATAAGTGTTTTGCTCAGATCGTAGTCGATCGCAGAGTCTGCCTTCGGGTAATTCTACATCCTCGTAGGTGAGGACTCGATCCTTAGAAATATCTCGTTTGAGGCGGCACCCTTCAGCTAGACCGATTGGTAGAAGATTTTGCTGTTGGACAATATCAGAATTTTCACACTGTCCGTAGGTCATGTAGTAGCCGATGCCATCTAAGGTTTCTCCTGCTTTCAGGTCGATTTTGGCGGTGGTGATAACATCTACTAGCGGGCCTGCGAGTGGAGACATAACGGCATCACCGAATAAGACAGCACGCGCTACGGACAAGGGAACTTCAAAATGACAGAGGTGATAAGGAGTATAGAAGCTGTAAAGTGGGCCTTCGCCTAATTTATATAAGTTGAGATAGTGCTGTTGCTTGGGGTCGTCGTGAGTGGCAAATACATATACGCCTGGGCCTGGTTTTGCTCCAACTACATAATCGACAATGCCGCCCAGTTCTTTGAGTTGTTCAACATCATATATATGGGCCATTTCATCGACATAACCGTTGAAGTCATATCCCAGCATTCCCCGTTTGGCGACTTTCATGCCTGTGGCATTGGCAACGATCGCTTGCTCGAAGGAAATTTTGGTTCCGTCGGCAAAGCTAGCCACCATGTGGGGCTTTTGACCCCAACGTTTAGCAAATCCTTCCTGGGTGGTGGGATTGCGATAGGGGTCTTGGAGTCCTTTAATATTACCGCACAATAAGGGAGTTAAACCAATGCTTTTTACAAAGCGGTAAAGGTTCATTTGTACCCCTGGCTGATCGCCATCACAAGCGCTGAGAATGACGCCTGCTTTGTCGGCATACACTTTCAGGATGGGGCCAATGGTGCCATCGAGTTCGGCATTCATCATGATCACATGTTTGCAATGGGCGATCGCTTCCATAACGATATGAGCGCCAAATTCCACTGCACCTGTGACTTCGATTAATGCATCGATCCCTTCGGCCCGACACAGTAACTTAGCATCTTCTGTGACTGCATATTTACCGTTAGCGATCGCATCTTCTAATTCGCTGACAGTTGCAACAACTTGAATATCTTCAATTCCTGCTTCCGAATAAGCTTGTTTAGCTGCATCAATCTGACGATTGGAGATAGCAACTAACTCCATTCCTGGCACTGAATTGACAATTTGGTTGGCAATTCCTCGACCCATAAAACCAGCACCAATCATTCCCACCTTGATAGGATTTCCTGCTGCTGCACGGGCTTGTAAGGCGCGATCGATAATAATCATGAACTAAACTCCTTTTTGGAACTGTTGGTTGTGATACAAATTCTCTATAAACTTGCACTTAATAATTTTTACAACTAAATATTAAGTACATTTTCATGGGAATTAGGATTAACTATGGCTAATAACTGGTTCTTTGCTAGATGCTATAGAAGCAGTCTGTTTTTTCTGGCTGTGATTTTCGATAATTTGCTCCACAGCATTTCTGTAGGCTTGGGCAAACTTTTCTTTGGTATGATTTGCTCTTGCATATTCCCATGCCTTCTGAGACATCAACTTTAGGTCTTCAACAGGCAAATTGGAAATACTTCTAACTTTCGCCTTAATTTCTTCAAGGGAAAGATTATCGAAAATCACACCAAAATCATGAACATCAACACCAGATTCGTAACTTAAAATCGGGATTAATCCGGCTTGCAAGCTAGTTATTACTGCTCCTGCTTGTCCCTCAGAAACGGAAGGATAAACAAGCCCCAAACAGTTATTTGTAATCTTTAAAAAGTCAGGACTGCTAACATCAATCCACCCATAGGTGTGGATGTTGGGTGTTTTATACAGTTCTTTATAGAAAGCCTGCTCAAATTCTTTGTCATTGCTTACCGGGCCACAAACTGTTAAATGGTATTCCGGCATTTGGGCAAAGGCATCTAAAACCAAGTCTAATCCTTTAAGAACTAGAGCGCTACCACCAAACCAGAGAAAATTCTTTCTTACCGCTTCAAAGTCTTTCTCCTCAGGAGAGGGATAAACGTATGACGAAGAAATAGGAATACGATACATTGGTTTGTTGGCATATTTGAACGTATCAACTGTGAAATTGTTGCCCAATACGGTAGCGTAATCGGCATATTCAATCCCCAAGTTGGGCGTTTCAAATCGCTGTGGACGTAGGGTAATTCCTCTGCGATGTTGGAGTTCTAGAAGTCTGTTGCATTCAGCTGCATTGCGAAACACCATGTTGGCAATGTCAACGTGGAAAATCTTGATGCAATCTTTATTCAGTTTTGGTGCAAGCGCTTCTAGACGATGGCGGATATCAATGAAAAATGCGTAATCTTTTTGAGGAACGAATTTATCATTATGGAACTGGATGACATCAACGTTATAGCCCATGTCTAAAAAAGTTTGGGCGATTAGTAGACATTCCCAGTTCCAACTCTGGTCATTGGGGATAGGCTGACCTGGTTTGATGAGAAATGGTTCAATCCGATAAGAAAGAAGTACATTTCCTTTGGAAGGCTGTTTTGGCTTTAGGGAAACAACTTGTAAGGTCTTAGCGTAATTGATGCGAGCTTGGACTTTTTTGGAGACAAAAGAGAAACTGTTACCGACACGAGATAGAATTTTATTTGGCATTTATTTCTACCTAAATTTATTATTTTTCACTCACATAGAGATAGAGCCTATATTTATCTGGAAACTGTACCGCCAACTGTCATCATTCTCAACAAAGGCCAATTTAAATCTTTCTCAGATATTTCAGTCACATCTAGAGGCCAATCAATGTTAAAAAATGAGTCATCGTAACGTAAACCCTGCTCATATCCAGGCGTATAAAATTCACCTACTTGATACACAACTTCAGTATCATCTGTGAGTGCTTGATAACCGTGAGCAAACATTTCTGGAACATACAAAGCGCGACGGTTTTCTGGGGTTAGCTCTACACCGATGTGTGATAAAAAGCTAGGAGATTCAGGACGCATATCAATAATTACGTCATAGATAGCGCCTTTAGTACAGCGAATTAATTTCGTTTCTGCTGCTGGGGCACTTTGATAGTGCATTCCCCGGATAGTGCCTTTTTTGTAATTAAAAGACAGGTTACATTGGGCGACTGTTGGCTTTAAGCCGCGTGCTTCAAATTCTTGAGCGCAGAAAGTCCGAGCAAAAAAACCACGATGGTCTGGTTTTTCTTCTAAGTCAATAATGTATGCGTCTTTGAGTGCAGTTTCGGTGAAAATCATATGATTCCTTTGAGATGAATGTTGAGTAGAGAAAATAACAGTAATAAACGTGAATTTAATAACCTACAATTTCGTAGAGTGCGTGTAACCAACCCTACGAAAGGTTATTAGGTTGGAACTTTAATTGCATCTGATGAAGAACGTAACTCTGCTCTGGGATAAGTATCATCCCAGTATTGGGTGCAGAGGTCTGGTCGTTCGGGGGGGTTGGCGGTGTAACAAAAGAATAGTGCTGACCGTTCTTCTGTGCGGACTGTGCCGTGATGCAAAGCGTTTTTCGTATCTACAATAATGACTGTACCTGCTGGGCCTGGGCAGGATTTCCAAGCTGATTTGGGGATAACTGGTTTTACTTCTTCATCATCGATACCCATATAGCCAGACTTCCAAAGTTTGTAATAAAGTCGAAAATAATTCCAACTAAATAAGGAAGTTAGAGAGCGGGGAATGTATTCAAAAGGCCCAGTTTTTTCTTCTACATCATTCAAGTAAATAAAGATTTTGATAATGCGACGGTCTTCTGCATCGCTATGCCATAACAGCGTCCCAAACTGATGTCTACTAGGAAAATCTTTACGTAGATGTACACCATGAAAAGCAATAGGAAGACCTATATAATTTTCGATGATGTTGACCAGTCTTTTCTCAATTCCCCAGGCATAAAATTCTGGTAAACCTGTAACTGTAGAAATTTGTGGTAACTTTTCATCTAGATGGTCGTTGTTGGGATTTTCCATCTCAGACAATTGATGATAAGCAGCTTTTAGCAGTTCTGAGCTAGAATTTAACTCTAAATCTGCCAATGTTGTGAGGCAAACGCCATCTTTTTTGAGAGCATTCAGGATGTTGCGATCGCGCCCTTCCAATGCTGGCAAATTCCTGCTATGCTTCAAACGGGCCGCGTAGTATTCAAAGTCAGAAGACAGTGTAGATATTTTGCGTTTAATTGCACTAAACATGTCGTACATCCTTTCTATTTTTGATGTATATTTATCAGTAATTTAGTAGTTTATGGCTTATAGCTCTGCATTTCTTGAGTAGGGATTTCACTTGATTCTGGTAACCCGAACTCTTTAGAAACCATCACATCAAAAGCACACAAACTGACTAAAGCCAAAAATGGAATTACTGTCTTGATGGCGGACATAGGCCATCTTCTTAAAGCACCTAAGAAAACTTTCAAGTTGACTTCTTTACCATTCTGCAAAAGCATCCGTCTGCAAAACTGCTTAGAATATCCACTCTTCTCCAATTTCAAAATCACTTCGGGTATGTGTTTGTATTGCATTAACAGTGCAGATTTGGGTTCTTTCTGCCAATAACTCACGCCAACAACACATTCTAAATAAGTTTCTTTAGTGACAATTACACTGCCATTAGCAGCACAATACCCGGCTAAATATGCTAAAGATATCCAGTTATTCTCAGCATCTTGCCAATTTTGTAGAGCGCGTTTTACTAGGTCAGTACGGTAGACTGTAGCAGTCAGAAAAATAACTGCGCCGACACTTTTTGAGAAACAATGTTCAAATATAGCTTTACCATCACCATCGCCATCTTCACTATCTATATCAAACCAACGATTACCAATAATTGTGGGTGGATGAACTGGTTCGCCAGTAATTTGGTTACGACCGGAAAAGTTGAGGAATAATAATGATAAATTTTCATGCTGCTTGAGTTTGCTAATCACATAAGCAATGGCTCTATCTTGAATTGGGTCATCATCACCAATTGTCCAAACATATTTTGTTGTTGTAGAATTTAGGCAATACATAATATTTTTGACAACGCCTAAATTTTTAGGGTTTTTATTTGATTTAAATGTGATATTGCTAAGTGCTAATTGCCATTTTTGGATCGTCTCCTGAGTATTATCTGTCGAACAATTATCAGAAACTAAAATTTCACAGTCATCTTCAAAACCTTTAATAGCTTGAGTCAGCCATGCTAACTGTTTATCAAGTAACTCAGCACGATTATAAGTCGGTATAGCAATGGTCAGTAATTTATACATGGCAAGAAAGAGTAATTAAATTGGTATATGAGAAGTTACTGGTAATATTTGGTGTTAAGAATAGCTGGGTAATTAACACACTAAAATATAGGCTATTCTCTAGCTTGTTGTGTGGAAAAAATTGCCCAAGCTGATAGACTTAATAAACGTAAGTAAGGAATAAATATCTTTATTGTCAAGAAAGGCCAACGTTTTAAAGCACCTAATAAGATTTTCAAGTCAGTTTTTTGTTGGAAATTCTGCCAAATCATTTCCTGACAAAATTTCTGAGGATATCCTACCCCTAGTAGTTTTATATAAACTTCAGGTATGTAAGCATATCGCATTCTAAAGTTCCATGTTGGATCGAGATCCAAAAGGCTAGCACCCATAGTACACTCTAAATAAGTATCTTTAGTAACCATGACACTTCCATGAGCTGCACAAAAGCCAGTCCAATATGCTTGAGATGCCCAATTACTAGTAGCAGATGGCCACTTTTGTAAAGCTTGTTGTACTATATCTGTGCGATAAATTGCTGCTGATATAAACAGTACACCACCAAAATTTTCGTTCAGATAACCTTGGAATACAGCTTTACCATCAACTCTCGGTTCGTCATTATCGCTATTTAACCAGCGTTCTACAACAAGTTGACCTGTTCGTTTTTGGCGACCAGAAAAGTTTAAAAATAATAGCGCTAAATCTGAATGCTTTTTTAGTGTTGTTAACACATAATCTAGGGTTCTGTCCTGAATTGGGTCATCATCGCCAATTGTCCAAATATATTTACTAGTTGGGGCTTTTAAGCAACAAGCAATATTACCCATTACCCCGATATTTTCGCTATTTTTATTAGACGTGAATGTAACATCATTGAGAATTAGCTGCCACTTTTTAATTATTTCTTGGGTATTATCCGTAGAAGCATTATCAGAAATAAATATTTCGCAGTCAAACTCAAAGCCTTTAATAGCTTTAGCTAACCAAGTAAGTTGTTTATCTAGAAGCTGGGCACGATTAAATGTAGGAATAGAAATGGTTAGCAATTTATTCATATTAAACTCAAATTCATACTTAATAATCACTATTAACAAGCTGGTTTAATAAAATTTTGTGCTTCGGCATCAAAATATTTATAGGGTGTGCGCCTTTTAATTACTTTTCATTTTTGTTATCAGCACAATCATAAAATTAGTAATAAAAGGCGTTAAGGTGCTTATATCTAGTAATTACGACGCAATTAAAAGCCTATCCGGAACAGGAGTTGGATAAATTTTTACTTCAGGAATTGGTACTAAAAACTGTCCGCCCCAATCGCCAATAAATGCCATTTGTTCCATAATTTCTTCTTTGAGATTCCAAGGTAAAATTAGGACATAATCTGGTTTAGTTTCGCGGATTTTGTCTGGTTCAAAAATAGGAATATGAGTTCCAGGTAAAAATAAACCTTGCTTGTAGGGATTGCAATCTACTGTGTAATCGATAAAATCTTTACCAATCCCACAGTAATTGAGCAATGTATTACCTTTAGCTGGTGCACCATAACCAGCAATTGATTTACCTTCTGCTTTAGCCCTCAAGAGAAAATTTAATAGCTTGCGCTTCGTTTCTTTGACCTTTTCGGCAAATGTAATATAAGTCTCTATCCGATGCAGTCCAGCAGCAATTTCTTTTGCTTTTAGATAGTTAACTCGGTCGCTGATACTGTGATTAACAACGTGGTTATGTTTGGCATAAATTCTTAGTGAACCGCCATGAGTCGATAATTCTTCTACATCAAAAAGTTGCAATTTATGCGCTGTAAAAATTTTTTCGATAGTGAGGAATGAGAAGTAAGAAAAATGCTCGTGATAAATGGTATCAAACTGATTTTGCTGAATAAGTTGTAAAATATGAGGAAACTCCATCGTCAAAATACCATTAGGTTTGAGGATGAGTTTCATTCCAGCGATGAAATCGTTTAGATCCGGTACATGAGCTAAAACATTATTACCTATCAAAAGGTCAGCTTGTTTTCCTTGTATCACGAGTTCCTTCGCAGTTTCAACTCCAAAAAACTTGTTGATACTAGGAATGCCTCTGGCTTCAGCAACCTTGGCGATATTTGCTGCTGGTTCTATTCCTAAAACAGGGATTCCTTTCTCTAAAAAATATTGTAGCAAGTAGCCGTCATTACTGGCAATTTCAATAACTTGGTTATGATGATTAAAGCCAAACTTTTCTACCATCATATCGGTGTAAGCTTTGGCATGTTTTAGCCAACTTACTGAGTATGAAGAGAAATAAGCATAGTCGCTAAAAATATGATCTGGAGTTTCAAATTGTTCTAATTGAACTAAGAGTGTGTCTTCAGAGACATAAGCGTGGAGAGGATAAAATTTTTCTGCATTATTTAGCTGTTCTGCCCTCAGATAAGCATTGGCTAAAGGTGACATTCCTAGATCGATAAAGGTTTGGTGCAGAGGTTGACCACTGAAACGACATTTTGCGATCGCCATAAACTTAACTCACTAATTACAAATAATTTGATAGATGGGATAAGTCCGAAACAAATATTATTGTTTTCGGAATAATTGATATTTTTGTGGTGCTAATAGTGTGTAATTTTTGATTTAATGTATTCGTAGTTTGCACTTTAGACTTAAAGCATAAACTACGAATAATTTAGATAATTAAATTATTTACGCACTACTAGCAAACTCTAGTTACTTTTTATTCCAAAAGAAATCTTTGTCAATTTGCTCGGTGCGAATTAGATACTCTAGTTGTTTTAAGCGGGTAAATCCTCTAAACAAGAAAGTATCTTCAGCCATGTGTATTTGGCTGAATAAATCAAATAACTGCTGGGCACCAAGTCGGGCATTCCAATCACACTTAAATCCAGGTAGGATTGTGTTGATTTTCTCGAACGATACCCGATAGCTACGGTTATCTGAGCCGTTGTCACCAAAGGACAATTTACAATCTGGGAAAATATCAGCAATAATTTCCGCGATTTCTTTAACGCGATAGTTGTTTGCTGTATCTCCCACGTTGAAGATTTGGTTATGTACAATGTCCCGTGGTGCTTCCAAGGTGCAGACTATTGCTTTGCAAATATCCAGTGCGTGGACTAATGGACGCCAAGGTGTACCATCACTGGTCATTTTGATTTGTTTACTAGTCCATGCCAAGCCTGCTAAGTTGTTTAAAACAATATCAAAGCGCATCCTGGGAGAAGCACCAAAGGCTGTAGCATTCCGCATAAAGGTGGGAGAGAAGTCATCATCAGCGAGTGGTGTGACATCTCTTTCTACGAGAGTTTTGCATTCTGCGTAGGCTGTTTGGGGATTAATTGGGGATTCTTCTGTGACATCACCTGCGGTAGCAACACCGTAGACACTGCACGAAGACATATATACAAAACGACGCACACCCATAGCTTTAGCTAGGCTAGCTAGACGAACTGAACCTACATGATTAATTTCGTAGGTAATATTGGGTGCTAATTGTCCGGCTGGGTCGTTGGAGAGTTCCGCCATGTGAACTATTGCTTCAACACCTTCCAAATCTTCAGGGGTGATGTTGCGGATATCTTTATTGAGGGTTTTCGGTGTCACCCCATTAGCGTTGTACAGCCAACCAACTTTATAAAAACCAGTATCTAGACCGATAACTTCATGTCCCCGTTCAATTAACAGAGGGGGTAATAACGAACCAAGATAGCCTTCTGTTCCAGTTACTAATATTTTCATTTTGGTTAATGCCTTTGTATTGATGAGTTAAATTCTTCGTTTAGTAGGGGCGCACAGATGTTCGCCCTAAATGGTGTTGCATCCAACAGGGAACCGCTTTTTCGTTTGTATGCAATAGATAGTCCTCACTTTCATTCCTCTCTCTTAAGAGGAGAGAGGCTTTGAATCTTACTCCCATTCCCTTGTAGGGAAGGGGTTGGGGGTTAGGTTCAAGCTAGAAGCGCTATATATAACTCGGCTAACAGTCATTACATAGTTTGCCGACTAACCCATTGGGTAGCAGCACTCTATAGCGGTTCTTAATTGATGCACTACACTTTTTTATTGTGGGATGGGTATCTAACCCGTCCCTTATATTTTCAGGCAGGCAAAGATGCCCACCATACAAGATTCATCCTTAAATTCAGCAGCCCGGAAGTAATAACTATGCTATCTATGCAATTACTGCACTGTTTAGATGCGAGAACTGGGGAATTTCTGCCACAAGCGCTTTGCCAATTTCGAGAGAAGATGTGGCCGCAGGAGAAGGAGCATTGCAAACATGAATGGAGTTTTGACCGGAAACAATCAAAAAGTCGTCTACAAGCTTGCCATCGTTCATTAAGGCTTGAGCGCGGACTCCTGCATGGGTGGGAACTAAGTCTTCTGCTTGCACTTCGGGAATTAGTTTTTGCAAACTTCTGGTGAAGGCTGCTTTGCTAAAGGAACGAATGATTTCTTGGATGCCTTCGTCAGCGTGTTTGGCTGCTAATTTCCAAAAACCGGGATAGGTAATGACTTCAAGAAAATCCCGTAAGTCAAAGTCAGTTTTTTTGTAACCTTCACGTTTGAGCGACAGAACCGCGTTTGGCCCTGCATGGACGCTACCATCAATCATCCGGGTAAAGTGGACACCCAAGAACGGAAAATCTGGATTGGGAACTGGGTAGATTAGAGTCTTGACCAGATAGCGTTTTTCTGGGGTGAGTTCGTAGTATTCTCCCCGGAATGGGACTATTTTTGCTTGGGGTTCAACTTGACCTAATTTGGCAGTGCGATCGCTATGCAATCCAGTACAATTAATTACAAAGCGTGTTTCAAAGCTACCTTTGTTTGTTTGCAGTACCTGATTTTTACCGCTTGGGGAAATTTTCAGAACTTTTGTATTGAGGTGTAAGTCCCCACCCTGCTCTTGAATTAGCTGGGCATATTTGAGACAAACTTGCTTGTAATTAACAATACCAGTTGAAAATACGCGAATTCCACCTACACATCTTACATGAGGTTCAATTTCTTTAACTTCTTCGGGGCTAATTCTCTGGACTTTTATCCCATTGTCTAAGCCGCGTTTGTAGAGATTTTCTAAGCGTGGTAGCTCTTGTTCTTCAGTTGCAACAATTACCTTACCACAAACTTCATGGTCAATTCCATACTCTTGACAGAATTCTACCATTGAGCGAGAACCATCACTACAAAATTTAGCTTTGAAACTCCCTGGCTTGTAGTAAATACCAGAATGAATCACCCCGCTATTATTGCCGGTTTGGTGAAATGCCCATTGGCTCTCTTTTTCTAGTACTAAAATACGGGCATTGGGATAGCGTTTTCCTAAAGCCAACGCCGTTGAGAGTCCAACTATTCCCCCACCGATAATCGCAAAATCATACATTAGTATTATTCTAGTTGAAATTACTGTAAATCTATAAAGTCATTTGTCATGCGTCATTTGTCATTTAACTCCTGACTCATGACTTATAACTCTTCTCTTACCAAACTTTCCAAGGAGCCTGAGCGTTATTCCATAGCCCCTCTAGATAGTTTTTATCGCGTAAAGTATCCATCGGTTGCCAAAAACCCTGATGTTTGAAAGCAGACAGCTGTTCCATATCAGCTAGCTTTTCTAATGGCTCTTGCTCCCACACCGTAGAATCATCAGCAATCAAATTGATTACTTCTGGTTCTAGCACAAAATAACCACCATTAATCCAAGCTCCATCACCTTCCGGTTTTTCTCGAAAGCTGGTGATTTTAGTTTGCTCATATCCTAAGGAAATGGCTCCAAAACGTCCGGCTGGTTGAACGGCTGTGAGTGTTCCTAAGGTATTTTGTTGTTTATGGAATTTAACTAGCTCGGTGATATTAATATCACTTACACCATCACCATAAGTAAAGCAAAAAGTTTCATTACCAAGATGTTCGCTGATTCGCTTTAAGCGTCCGCCTGTCATTGTACTATCACCCGTATTCACTAAAGTGACACGCCAGGGTTCAGCATAACCAGAATGCACGTTCATCTGGTTAAAGCGCATGTCAAAAGTAACATCTGACATGTGTAAGAAGTAGTTAGCAAAATACTCTTTAATTATGTAACCTTTGTAACCACAACAAATAATGAAGTCATTAATGCCGTGAGCAGAGTAAGTTTTCATTATGTGCCAAAGAATTGGCTTACCACCAATCTCAACCATCGGCTTGGGTCTGATACTGGTTTCTTCACTGAGGCGTGTACCAAGCCCTCCAGCCAAAATCACCGCTTTCATGCAATTACCTCGGAGATTTGTAGGGATATTCTTATTTGACTTTTTCGAGATGAAGAGGATGCACTTGGATAGAGAAAAATTGATTTCTGTTTTGTTTTTCTCCGTCCATAATCTAACTATAATTTCTGGCAAAATTATGAAGGAAATATAAATTAAAATCTTTTCTATATAAAAGCTCTATGAATATCTATAAATAGGAAAATATATTACTCAACTCAATAAAAATTTTACCGATAAAAGAACTAGGATTAGCGTCAGCTAACCCTAGTCATGCTTGATTTTTTAATTAAAAAAAATACACGCCAGTAACAAAACTTACTTACTTTTTAGAGGATGTTTGAAAAGTATTGGGTGAATATAATTCGCTACTACGCAAGCAAATCCACCTCGGTGGAAATCATGCTAATTCAAAACTTTCTTAACCTGCGGAAGCAGGTTAAGTGGGAGCATCTCACCTTTGCAAATATACTTGGCGATTAGAAATCGCGGCTACACAAACCAAGTCCGCCTGCGCGGACTCAAGAAATTGGAAACCCACGGAGGTGGGTTTTGTCTGTATAGCCGTGAATTCTATTCGCCAGGGCTAGATATATTTTTACGAAAGTGAGATGCTCCCGGTTAAGTCTCGTGTAGTTACGAATTATATTCGCTCACGCAAGTAAGAAATTAGACTTTACAAACATCCTCTTAGTTAGTTTTTTCCACATTACTTGAACTGTTGAATAAAGGATCGCATTTGTTTTCTACGACTACACACATGTTACTGAGTGCTTGCTGATAGTTATCCATATCATCTTGCTCAAGGAAGATTTTGGCAGATGCCTGTATATCTTCGACAGCTTTCGTCTGGTTTTTGTTAGATTGACTACCGCCATATTGTGCAAGTTCATAGCGAACCATGCCTCGTTTGAGGTACACTTTTGCTAGTTTGGG
This sequence comes from Nostoc sp., assembly GCF_036917095.1. Taxonomy (GTDB): domain Bacteria; phylum Cyanobacteriota; class Cyanobacteriia; order Cyanobacteriales; family Nostocaceae; genus Nostoc. Next base: position 66,627 of record NZ_JBALFH010000020.1, on the reverse strand, counting down.
GCTAATAGTTAATGCTTGGTTAAAATCAGCGATCGCTTGATTATATTCTTGCTCGTAATTGCTGCTATATTGAGCAATTTGATAATAGATAACACCCCGCTGAAAGTAAGCTTCTGCTTTGGATACATTAAGTTTTATCGCTTGAGTAAAATCTGCGATCGCTTTTTTGTAAGCTTGTTGAGATTCACCGCTGTATTTAGCCATTTGACCGAGGACAATCCCCCGTCTGATATAAGCTTCGATTTCATTATTATCCAGACCAATGGCGCGATTATAATCAGCGATCGCTAGATTATACTCTGTATCAGGATCGTTGCTATATTCAGCGAGCATATAGCGGGCATTGCCCCGATTTACAAGAGCTTTGGTTTGATTGGGGTTGATTTGGAGAGCTTGGCTATAATCTGCAACTGCTCCTTCGTAGTCTTTCAGGTTATAGCGGGCATTGCCACGATTTACAATCGCTCTGGCATGTGCAGGTTCTTGTTCAATTGCTCCGGTAAAGTTGGCAATTGCTTTTTCATAGTCTCGCTGTTTGTAAGCTGTATAACCTTGCTGATAGTAATCAGCGAAGCTAAGTTTGTTACTTGTCTGGCGTGACTTCAACGCTTGTTGAGTGTAAGCATTTTGGGAAACCAACGGCTGAGTAAATTTAATCATTACATCCGCATATCCCAATAAACCAAAACCCAATAAGCAAAAAAGAATCGGGTACAATTTTGACTTCTTAGCAGGTTTATAAGATGCACCGCTTGGGGTAATTACTGGCTGCCAATAATTAGCTAGGTGCGATGACATGGTTCGCTGTGGATAACGCGGTGTCTGGGTGTAGTGCTTTTTCGGTTTGATTCGCGGTTGGAGATGTTCTCTAGCTTCTATAGCCCGATGTGATGGGAAGGGGTCGCGTCCGCCTAATCGTACAGTCCGTTCGCACCACGGACAGCTACGCATGTGGTTGTTGTAGCGATGCTGGGGATTTGTCGTGCAGGTAATCAGGGAATCTTCAGCTTCAGCTATTGCTGAGAGCCAAGTCTGGGCATTGGGGCGCAACTGTGGGTTGTTGTGACCCTCTTCAAAACAACGGACAAATAGTTCTTGTAAGCTGGGATGGAGAATTTCCCAAGGGGGGGCAATGGGTGTAGGCAGGTAGGGTACGTGCCGCTTTTGACTGTAGGTGAAGTGACCCGATGCAATGCGGGCTTCGTAGGGTGGTGGCTCAATAGCGCCTTGAAAAATCCCCGAAAATGGGTGGGTGCCTTCCATTAAGAGTTGAAATACCAGCACCGCTAACCCAAATAAATCGTGAGAAATTTCGCGATCGTGTTGGGCAAAAGTTTTATTCTGTAGTTCCGGTGGGGTAAACTCTGGTTTACCTACTGGGCAGCGATAAACAACATTGTTGTTTGGGTCGAGGACTTGGAAAGAGTCTGTGTCTATCAAAGTCACCAGTGCTGTGTCACTGACGAGGATATTTGACTCGTTCACATCACCAATGCAATATCCACTAGCGTGCAAAGCTGCAAAAGCTGCCGCCAGGTTTCGAGCCGTGCGGAGCAGGTACTGATAGTTGAATAGGGGGCAGTGTTGGCGACGGGTTCTGGGGTTGTAAAAGTCGATGATTGGGCGCATCCCCTGAATACGTGGCATCAAAAAGCCCAGGATGCTATTTTTGCCATCTGCCGCCCGTAATAAATCCTCTGGCCAAGCGATAGAGATATGCCCCAAACTCGCCGTAGGGTTTTCTGGCGGGTTGGCAAGCATCGCTTGGAGTTTATCAGCATGGGCAGTCGTGGGTTTATGATAAATCTTCGCCACCAAGTTGTCATCGGATGGCACTGCATAAACACAAGCTTCGCCGCCACGCCCCAAACTGACATTGAGGCTGAGGATTTCTTTTCTAGGGGAACAACGTAGTACCTGCATAATGAAATTACCGCTAACGGAGTTATTTAAGATGTGAAACCTGTAAATTTTTTGCTTATGAGTTGTTGAATGCAGCTATAATGAGTGTCAAATCATCATCAGTGCGTTGCGTAATCCGCTCTGAGCGTAAAAATTTTACCAACTGATCCTTCGCTTCTGTCTTATCCTCGGCATTGGCTACGAATTCAAACAGTGGAAAAAAGAAGGGTTTGTGAGGTTCTCCAACAACCATATTCAAAGCCAGCATTTGTAGTCCGTCGGTGATGATACCAACATTTACTATGTCTGTACGCCAGACTCTCATCTGCGCTGTATCTAAGGCATTAGGCGAAGTTAAAAAAGTGGTGACGTTAATGTATTCGCCGCTGTCAGGCATAGTCAGTGCCAGAAGGTTGCCCATGCCATCTTTTGCCACTGCCAAACCATCACCTATCTGTGCCACAGCCACAACTTCTGGTGTGGCGATCGTCATGATTAAGGTAGTTGCTAAATCTTGAGGCTGTTTGTCACAACTGGCCGCCTCATCTTCCACAGCTTTTTTGGCAGCTAGCATGGCATCATTTAAAAGCGATCGCACATAGGCATCATCAGTCAAAGTTTTTTGGGTAAGTCCTTTGGTGGATATGTTTTCTATTGCTGTCTCCACAGCAACCATCGCTCCCACTTTCCCAAGACTAGCAGAACCCGCGCCATCTGCTGCGGCCGCCACTAAAACATTATCTGACAATATCTGCCAGTGATGAGCATCCTGACATAACTGCTTGTTTTTTAAGTGACTTGTACCACATACAGACGCAGCCACAATCCGCCATTGAGCAATCTGTTTTGATATGTTCATAGATTTTTTTTTCCAACAGCTAGCTGTGTAAACATCAAGCTGCGATCTTTAATTAAACAGTCCCCCAACCAATCGGCGGTAGTGCTACCTGTTCGTCCACCTGCGAATGGGAAACAGCTGACATACTAGTTGACAGCCAGACAAACATTTCGATAAAATTTAATCCTTTCAGCTTCAGGGGGGTACGTACAGTTATTTGATTTAAACGCGTCATGTTCGCATTTTCTACACCAACTGTAAAAAATGCTACACGCTTGTTGGCTTCATCTCCCTGTAAGCGCTGGGCTGCTTGCTCTACCACATGCTCTAACTCGCCTTGTGGTTCTCCATCGGTAATCATGAATACCCAAGGACGATAGTAAGCAATACCATTGGCACGATACTGAGATTTACGCTCTTGAATTATGTCTAAAGCTTTATGAATTCCTGCACCCATCGTAGTCAAGCCCTGCGCTGTCAAAATAGGGGGATTGAATTGATCGGCAGTCACAAAGTCTTGTACTACATTGATATTACTATCAAAAGTTACGATCGCCACTTCCACCCGTCTTGCAGCTAAAGAATTTTTAACTAATTCATCCTTTAAACTTAGTAAACCCTGATTTAAAGCCTCAATCGGATCTCCTTGCATCGAGCCAGATGTGTCTAGCAAGAGTACGCAAGGACAACGAGGTTCTGGGTTCTCAGCAAATTCTACTACTTCATCAAGTCTTAATGTATCATGCATAACTTTTTGTGTTATGTTAAAGTTCAAAGCTTTATTTCCCTTTTCTCAGAGTATATAATTCCAGTCGCCGAGGCGATTACAGAATATAGTATCTAGTGGTAGATGCTCTAATCTTTATTAAACAAATTATTTTCATGAAGTTCACTATATATTTAAGAAGAACTTGAATACAGCTTAGTTTAGCAAAAAAGAGTTTATCAAAACTCAGCATTACCTGTTGTAATGTATCTACCAAAAACTTATATCCCTTAAACCTACAGTACAATAAATACGTAAACTTTCCTATATAAGTTTTTAAAGATTTTATGTAGGAAAATCGTTCCTTTATAGAAAAGTGATTAACCATAATTAAGATCGTTAGCTTTAGAAGTATACCAGTGTAACTGCGCGAACTTTGAATCAAATTTGCCTGTTTAAATGAGTGGGCATAAATAAACGTCATTATTAGGTTCTTCAACCAATAGTTGTCAGTAGTGAGTAAAATCTAGAAATAACCAACATCTACTGATAGTGTAGCGATGATAAGTGTTTACCTTTATTCATACCCACTTACTTGTTTTTTGAGATAGTTTAAGTAGAACGTGCTAAATGTAACAGGCAAGTAAAAAAATTATAAATTTTAATATATATACATATTTTAAAAAAAATAATTTGTGCGTAGAGAAATATTACAAAGAAGAGAATACTTCATAGCTCATAATTTCACTTTACAAATATTCGGTTGTTGATTCCGCAAAAAAACTTAAAAAATATGAATAATTCAGGTACGTTCGCCAAACTACGTCCTCTAAGTTTGTTAAGACAGTTATCCAATTGCTCCGACAGCACTTGTTTACAAGCATTGAGTAACTCAGTTTCTTGGTCGATTTACCTAGAACAGGGAAAAATAACCTACGCTACCCATTCAGTGGAACCATTCGATCGGTTAGAACGTCATTTACGTCGTCTCAGCCATCAAATTCCTCTGCTTACCAGTGAGATTCGCGTTCAAGTACGCCTGATGTTTGAATCTGACTCACACAGTCAGTTAATCGAAGATGAGAGCAATTCCAGAAGCCACCCTCCTGAGTATCAGGCTATATCTTGGCTTGTTAGTCAACAACATCTACATTCTACACAAGCAGCAGTATTGATTCAAGAATTAGTTAAAGAGGTGATAGAATCATTTTTGCTAATCAAAGAAGGTAATTATGAATTAACAGAACCACTTAGTAAAATGCCAAAAATTTGTAGGCTAGATGTAGACAAAATTCTCGAACGCTGCCAACTAAGATTACAAAATTGGCAGGCTTTTGTTCCCCAAATTTCATCTCCATATCAACGTCCATACCTATTGATTAACAGCAAACTTGAGGAAAAAGATTTACCAAATCTTCAGCCAGATTTAACTAATTGGATGAAGGGTTTCAGCCTGTGTCATCTGGCTGCAATTTTGAATCAAGATGAAATCCAACTGGCTCGCAGTTTATACCCTTACATACTTAAGGGTGGGATTATCTTGCATGAACCCGATCCGCCATTTGATAAATTACCAAAAATATTTCAAGAGCGCTCGCTTTTCTCAAAATTAATTACAGAGTTAGTTGATTCCAAAGAAAAACTAAATAACACCGTCAACTTTTATCCAGAGATTTCTGAAGAGAATATAGCTCCTGTTCAACCATTACCTCAGATTTCCGATCCTCCCAAAGAAAGCTTTCAGGAACCAACAATATCAAATAACATAAATCCTGCTTCCCAAAGAGTAACGGCTGCTACTGTAACGGCACAAAAAGTCCAGAAAATTGTTTCTGTAGATGATAGCCCCACAATTCTCAAAGAAATTAGCTATTTCTTAGAAAATGAAAATTTTTCTGTAGTGACTATCAACGACCCACTAAAAGCAGTTTTATCAATTATAAGGCACAAACCGGACTTAATTTTGCTGGATTTAAACATGCTAGGAATCGATGGTTATGAGTTGTGTCGGATTATACGAAATAATTCCATTTTTAAGCATACCCCCATCATTTTTGTCACAGGGAGTAAAGGAATTATAGACAAAGTAAAAGCGAAATTGGTAGGGGCATCTGGATATCTGACTAAACCGTTTACCCGTACCGAGTTGCTAAAGATAGTCTTCATGCATTTGGCTTGAATTAACCACAAAATCTAACGACTTTGAGCTAGTGAGGATAAATAAATATGGCTACAGTTTTAGTTGTTGAAGATGCTCCTTCTCAGTTGGAATTAATCAATAGTTTTTTAAGAGACAGTGGACACACAGTAATTAAAGCTAGTGATGCCAAAGATGGGATGAGCAAAGCAATAAATCATCGTCTGGATGCGATTATTACTGATGTGGTAATGCCAGAAATTAGCGGATTTGAATTCTGTCGCCAACTGAAAAAAAATCCAGTAACTCAAAAAGTCCCAATTATTATTTGTAGTTCTAAAAATCAGCCGATTGATAGGATTTGGGGAATGCGACAAGGTGCAAAGGTTTATTTAACTAAGCCTTTTACTAAACAGCAATTACTAAATGCGCTCAAATCTCTTGTAGAGTGAGAGAGGTAATTCGTAATTAAAAGAGTCAGTACATGGCTACTAATCTAGAAATTGACGAAAACTTAATTAAGGAAGCTCTCGAACTTGGTGGTCATCCAACTAAGGACGCGGTTGTTGAAGAGGCATTACGAGAGTATGTGCAACGTCGAAAGCAACTGAAAATTCTGGAGCTATTTGGCATGATTGAATATGACGATGATTATGACTACAAGCAACAGCGTCGGAGTCGATGAAAGTCATTGTTGATACTTGAGTCTGGTCTTTAGCTCTCAGAGGATGTTTTAAAAGTCTAATTTATTACTAGCCTTGGCGACTAGAAGTCGCGGCTACACAGACAAAACCCACCTCCGTGGGTTAAAAACCGCTGATTTTTCATGCTCAATTGTTTGTAGTAGGTTACTTACTCGCATACATAAATCGTAGAAAATTTCAATATTTGGGATTATTATTTATATATATTATCCTTGAGCAGTTTTAAATTGCAAATGCTTTCTGGCAAGGATCGGAAAAAATTTTCATCAGCATTTATGTATCGAATATTTTGTAACCTACCAATGGTTTTTGGTAAATATTCTAAAGCGTTGCTACTTATATTTAGGTAGTGAAGACTTTCCAATTCACCAATACTTTCTGGCAAAGACGTTAATTTATCATTTCCTTTAAGATTAAATTTTTTTAATTTTTTCAACTTACCAATGGTATCGGGTAATTGGTGCAACTGCCAATTGCTACTAATCTCTAAGTATTCCAGGTTATCGAGATTCCCAATTGTATCAGGCAATAACTGTAGCGCAGTTTCGTGAATGTTAAGGTAGGTCAAAGATTTAAGTTCTCCAATAGTATCGGGAAGTTTATCAAAACAATCAAGACTACCCATACAACCCCTAATTTGTAGTTTCTTAAGATATTTCAAGTTGCCGATAGTTTCTGGTACTTCTTTAAGTCTCCAACAATCACAAATATCTAGATCGCTTAAACTTATAAGATTGCCGATAGTTTCAGGTAGATACTCAAGTTGACGATAATCATAAATCTGAAGTTCTGTCAAACTACCGTACTTTCTATCGTTTTCAATAATTTGCTCAAGTTCTTCTAGAGTGTGCAAAGAACTCATAAAAATTCTCCGTAGATTTAGGTGGAACAAAGTGACCTGCATTCACAAGCTACATAATTTTTAATCTAGAAGTGTCGCGGTTTACTAGGGGCGATCGCACAAAATGTAAAGATAAAGTAAAAAAGCGATATTGTTCTGCCAGCCTAACGTAGTAGGATTGTTCAAGTGAAAGGGTAAGCCTTGCGGAACGAGTAGCCATCGATCGCTAGCAGGCACCCTAAAATGAGAGCAAAAGACGATTCCTAAAACAAGCACATTCCATGCGTATTTCTCTAAATTGGCTGCGCGAACTAGTAGAGATAAAACTTACTCCAGAAGAATTAGCCGAAACCCTGACAATGGCGGGGTTTGAGGTAGAAGAGATTGAAGACCGCCGCACTTGGGCAAATGGCGTGGTTATCGGCAAAGTGCTTGAGCGTCAACCCCATCCCAACGCCGATAAATTGAGTGTTTGCCAAGTCGATATCGGTGCAGGTGAGACTTTAAATATTGTCTGTGGCGCTGCCAATGTGAAGGCAGATATCTATGTGCCAGTGGCAACTACGGGAACTTACTTACCCAACATCGATTTAAAAATTAAACCTGCAAAACTGCGTGGTGTCCCTTCTCAGGGCATGATTTGTTCTTTAAAGGAACTCGGTTTGCCCACCGATGTCGATGGAATTCATATTTTTACCCAGGAAAATTTACCATTGGGTAGTGATGTGCGGCCGTTGTTGGGTTTAGATGATGTAATTTTAGACCTCACGGCAACTGCTAATCGCGCTGATGCTCTGAGTATGGTAGGCGTAGCACGAGAAGTAGCAGCATTGACTGGTGGAAAGTTGAGCATTCCTGAACCTGGTGAAGTATCAATTACCAAAAGTGCCGGAAATTTAGCTTTAAAAATTGCCGATACCCAAGCTTGTCCTGCATACATCGGTACGGTAATTGAACAGGTTAAAATCGCTCCATCTCCCGAATGGTTGCAACAGCGTTTGCGGGCTGCTGGAGTCCGTCCCATTAGTAATGTTGTGGATATTACTAACTACGTTTTGTTGGAATGGGGACAGCCACTACACGCCTTTGATTGCGATCGCCTAAAATCAGTTGCAAGTAGCGAAAATTTAACCATCGGCGTCCGCTTCGCCACTGCTGGAGAATCCCTCAAAACCCTGGATGGACAAACTCGCACCTTAGCATCCCAAAATTTGTTAATTACCGCCAACGAGAAACCCGTTGCACTGGCGGGAGTCATGGGTGGGGAAGAAACGGAAGTCCATCAAGGGACTCAAAGCCTAGTTTTAGAAGCGGCGTTATTTGATTCCGTAGCAATTCGCCGTTCTTCCCGGAGTGTTGGGTTAAGAAGTGAAGCTTCTGGCAGATACGAACGGGGAGTTAACCGGGCTGAGTTGGAAATAGCTAATCGCCGCGCCTTATCCTTAATTAGCGAATTAGCTAGCGGAATTCTTGTCCAGCAGGAAATTGCCGACACTCGCCCCGATCCTTCTACTTGGAGTCGTTCTATCGCCCTGCGTTTAGAACGAGTTAATCAGATATTGGGGCCAATCGATTTAGAAGAGGACACAGGCGAACTCCAAGGACAAGATGTTGAGCGCATCCTGACTGCATTGGGATGTCAATTGACTCCTTCAGGAGAAGATACGAACCATCAACCTACGTGGTCAGTTTCTGTTCCACCCTATCGTTACCGCGACTTAGAGCGAGAAATTGATTTAATTGAAGAAATCGCCCGACTCTATGGCTACAACAAATTCTGCGATACCTTACCAGAAAAAGCAGAAGCTGGTTATCTGCCTTTAGATGAGGAATTGATTCGCAAATTACGAGCTTTCCTTCGGGCTGAAGGGTTGACAGAATTAATCCACTATTCTTTAGTCAAACCAGGAGAAGACAGAAATATAGTACTGTCAAACCCCTTATTTGTCGAATATTCAGCGCTGCGAACCGATTTGATATCTGGGCTGGTTGATGCCTTTCAATACAATTTAGAGCAGGGTAATGGTGCTTTGAACGGCTTTGAAATCGGGCAGATTTTCTGGCAAGAAGAAGACGGTTTGCAAGAAACAGAAACCCTCGCTGGGATTGTGGGAGGCGATCGCACTTTAGGCAAATGGTCAAAAAGTGGACGCGAAGAACCCATCACCTGGTTTGAAGCCAAAGGCATTTTAGAAAGTGTATTTCGGCAACTTAGCTTGCAAATCGAATTTCAACCCGATCGCCGCGACGATCGCTTACATCCAGGACGCACCGCTTCCCTGTGGATTCGGGGTAACAGACTGGGGATTTTTGGGCAACTCCATCCCCAACTGCGACGAGAAAAAGGCTTACCAGATTCCGTTTATGTTTTCCAGTTGAATCTAGATGTGCTTTTAGATTCTCTGGGAGAAGATGAAGTTCTTGTGCCAACATTCCAGCCTTATTCTACCTATCCAGCTAGCGATCGCGACATCGCCTTTTTCGCACCCGTGAAAATCTCAGTTTCCGAAATTGAAAAAGTAATTACCAAAGCTGGTAAAGATTTGCTCGAATCGGTGGAATTATTTGATGAATATCGCGGCGAAAATGTCCCCGAAGGACAGCGGAGTTTAGCATTCCGCTTAATTTATCGGGCTAGCGATCGCACTTTGACTGAGGCAGAAGTCGAACCAGTACACAATAAAGTCCGCGAAGCTTTAGTGGAAAAATTCGGCGTGAACTTGAGAAGTTAGTCATTTGTCATTTGCTAAGAGTGAGAAATTAATAATTCCTCACTCCCCGATGCACAGCCTGCAAAATCTAAAATCTAAAATCCAAAATCCAAAATAGTCTTAACCATGCCTAAATATGTACTCTGGGGAACTTACTGCGAAGACGTTCTCGAAAAACGCGCCCCCCACCGTGAAGCTCATTTAGACGGATTAGCAAAACAGAAAGAATCCGGTGTGCTGATTACCATCGGCCCCACCAAGGATGTTACAAAAATTTTTGGGATTTACGAAGCCGAAGACGAAGCCACTGTGCGCCAGTTGATTGAAAACGATCCTTACTGGAAAAATGGCATCTGGACTGAATATTCTGTCAAAGAATGGATTCAGGCTTTTTAAATTGGTATGGGGCATTCTTGACAGGTTAAGGTAAATAGACTTTTGTCAAATGGTAAAGCTAATTTATCAGCTACCGCGTCTCCCAAGTCAACTAATACTGCATAAAAATCTATTTAATTTTTTGTGCAAGCTTAAGCAATCGGACTCCTGCCATATTTTTCAAATAAATCATTTAAAGCTTCTGCCAGCAATCCTTGACTACTTCGGTCTTTGTCAAGTGCAAATTCATCCCGCCTTTATACAACCCTAAAGATTGTGTAAAGGTTAAATAAAACACAATTTTTTTCTTTGAGGTCAAGCACACTTGTACTTGTTAAGACAGCCTACCAATAAGTGACAACACTTAAAAATTTAATGTTCAAAATGAACTACAAGTACGCAATACTCTTGGGAATCGTGGCATTCTCCAGTTTTCAAGCTCCAGCAAAAGCCGGTTCTCTGCTGGGAACGGCGAATGACTTCGGAGTCTTGGGTGGCTCGACGGTGACTAATACCGGCCCGTCCGTCATCATGCAATCTCTGGGTGTCAACGCAGGTTCTTCAGCCACTGGCTTTTCTCCAGCGGTCGGGGTCGTGAACGGAGGGATATTCACATCTGATGCAGTTGCGGCTCAGGCTCAACTGGATAACGCAAGTGCGTACAATTATTTAGCAAAATTGAGTCCCACTAAGGAGTTGACTGGTCTGGATCTGGGTGGAATGACGCTCACACCTGGCGTCTATTCTTTTAGCTCATCGGCTCAGTTGACAGGAAAACTCACGCTCGACAATCTAGGCGACCCCAATGCGCTCTTCGTTTTCCAGATAGCCAGCACGCTCACCACCGCAAGCAACTCGTCTGTTGTCACAACCAACGGTGAAGCTCCCAATGTGTTTTTCCAGATCGGCAGCTCCGCGACTCTCGGAACCTACACTCAGTTCATGGGAAATATTCTAGCGCTCACGAGCATCACCCTGACTACTGGCGTAAACATTGACTGCGGTAGAGCCTTGGCGCAAAATGGTGCCGTGACGATGGATACCAACAAGGTCTCCAGCACCTGCTATACAAAGCCACAGGAAGTAGCAGCACAGGTTCCAGAACCTGACTCATCACTTGGTGTTATCGGCTCTGGGATGGTGGGTCTATTATTCGCCTTCAACAAAAGATTTAGAAAAGGGTGGTAGGTTGCAAATAGTTTTTTGAAATACTTGATTGGCAAAGAGTGTAGCAATCTATGGTAGAAAAAGATAGGCCCCGAATTGTTAATCAGACTTATCTGTTTAAAATGTTACCAGTATTTTACCAAAAGCATAATAATAATTAAATAGAGGGGGATGAGGCGAGCAACGTTCGCCTCATCCCCCTCTCCCCATAGCCGATTATCATTCTTATTAAGACTGTTTTGAGTATTTTAACTGATTGATAAAATGCACTTTATCTTAAACTCTCATGAATGCCCCATTCCCCACTTATGAAAATTTGGCAGGTTGATTTTTATCGTCGTCCCTCACAAGATGCGTCTGGACAAATTTTATGGGAGTTGTTGATTTGTGACGCAACTCGCAGCTTTAAGTATGAAGCCGCTTGTCTCCAGTCAGCAGCAAATTCTAATTGGGTTGCGACTCAACTTGAGCTAGCTGCTGGTGAAAAATTGCCAGATGTAATTCAGGTGTTTCGTCCTCAGTCTTTAAGCTTAATTGAAGCGGCTGGACGCAACTTAAGTATTAATGTCGAACCTACCCGCCACACCTTGGCGTTAAAGCAGTGGTTACAAGAAAAGCAATATCCCTCAACGCTGGATAAACCACCCCCAGCACCATTACCAGAAAACCTCTGGGGAGAACAATGGCGTTTTGCAAGTTTAACTGCTAGTGATGTAGAAACGAGATTTAGCGATCGCCCCATTCCCATTTTGCACATCCCAGAACATCTTAAACCCATCAATTTGGGTTTAGCGTCAACAGTCCCCGTCCCAGGTGTGATAATTTATGGGGGACGGCAATCGATGCGCCTAGCCCGGTGGTTGCAGCAAGCCCGTCCTGTAGGCTTGAATTACATATCTGGCGCACCAGATGGCTTAGTATTAGAGGCTGGCTTGGTAGATAGGTGGATTGTTGCCACATTTGAAGATCCAGAAGTTACAACAGCAGCCCAAACATTTGAACAACGGAAACAACAAAGCCGTGGATTGCATTTTTTGTTAGTTCAACCTGATGATTCCGGGATGACTTATAGCGGCTTTTGGTTGTTGCGGGCAGAAGATTGATATTGATTGCCAAAAATATTTGTCCGCTTAATTACTATAGCTAAAAAGTGAGGCGAAGCCGATGTCTAACGTGCCTATGTAGGTAAGTAAGGTATATAAACTTGGCAAATTTTAGTATGATGATAAAATCATACTAAATAGTAATACTAAAAAGTAATATAGATGCTCAAAGTCACAATTACCTTAGAAGAAGACATTTTGCAATTTGTAGATCGGTATGCAGAGGGTAACCGTAGTGCATACATCAATACACTGTTGGCAGAACACCGCCGCCAAATTTTGGCAGCAGAAATGATTGCAGCCCTGAAGCAGGATGCTGAAGATCCAGAATTTCAAGCTGAAATTGCTGCTTGGGATAGTGTTGTTGGGGATGGCATAAATGCCAGGGAGTAATTTAACTTATCGGCGAGGAGAAATACGTTGGGTGAATCTTGAACCAACAATGGGGGCTGAAGCAAAAAAAATCCGCGCTTGCTTAATTGTGCAAAATGACATCATGAATCAGTATGGGTTGCTGACAATTGTCATGCCATTTCGGCCCGGAAGTAAACAAGCCCCTTATGTTGTAAATGTGAAAGCAACACCAAATAATGGACTAGACCAAGACCGTTTTATAGATGTTGGGCAAATTCGTGCTGTTGACCATAGTCGTATTTTGGGTTTGGTGGGTGTGCTGGAGTCAGAATACTGGGAACTTATTCGTACAGCTTTAAATGTAGTTCTGGGATTTGTGGTTTAGGGGTGTTAGGGAATACAAATAGAGATTACAGCAGAAATCATGTATTTGAACCACACCTGTCGTAGGGGCGCAAGGCCTTGCGCCCCTACCGCGTGGTCTATTTACCTGAAAATAGCTGTAAAGTGAGGCGAAAGCGATCGCTCGATATCATAGGGTAGGTATTGCCAAAAAAATCTGGAATAGGTGCAATATTATTTAAAGTAATGCCCACCTCACTAAGTTGCCTTTCACCACTGCCCTGAATTATCTTCCTGTTGCAAGCCTATCAACTGTCGCCGCTTCCAAGCATAGTGAAGAATATTAATTCCGAGTTCCTGAGCTGTACGAATAGTCAATCTGGGTAAACTCAAATCTCTATCCAGTCCCCAAGCAGTTGCTAAATCACCAATACCTAAAATAATTCCTCCCCCAATTAATAGTTTAATCTGCTGTTGATTAACCATTGGCAAGGCAGCAAATAAGAAAGGTTTTGTCCTTAAAGGATGACTCCGTTGTAATTCTTCTAAAGGTCTTAAAGGACTTTCTAACTGTTGTGCCAATGCTTGAGTACTCTCAATCAGAAGATTAGCATTTGTTGGTGCATCAACAAAAAGCACACCACCTAAATTTAAGTAATTTTTTAAAGATTCAAATTCAAGACTATTTAAAGAAATAGCCTGTCCACCTGTTAGATAAAGTATGTCATAGTCTTGGATATTTTCTCCTAAAGAAACCTGGCCTGGTTCATCAGCCCCTCGCAAACTAGGATATAAAGGTTCTACTGCTTGTAACAAATACGAAAGGCTGAAAAAATTACGCGCACATTCTGGATCGCTATGATTCGCCTGCGCCATACACACAAGTGCTTGGGGACGCATTTGTGCTTGACGGCGATAACGCAAATCAATATTGTTATATCCAGGAAAGAAAGCATCCGCAGGTTGGTTAATTTCAGTATGTCCTGGTTGCAGGAGTATGCGGCATATTTCTATTTCTGAACTAGCTGGTGTAGAGTTTATTTGGTCAATTCGATAAGTTTCTTGAACAACATCTCTTTGCTGTCCGCGCCGCAATTCATCAGGGTCTACATAGCTAACTACTAAGTAGATCGTGAGTGGTTCTGAACTTGCTACTTCTAGATCGATAGGAAAATCATAAGAAGTCGGTACAACAATTAGATTACCTGCTAAATCAATTGCAATACCAGGCTGAATTTGCACCCAACGTCCATCTCGATATCTAGCTTCTACTTGGCTTGGGGCAGCCACATCTCGGATGCCTAAACCGCAGACAATTCCTGGTTGATTTAAACTTTGATATTGAGCATTTTGCCGATTCCGGTGGTAATCATGGGCTGTGCGCCAGCGTTCCGCATTGATTAGTAACCCGTCTGCGGCTTGCAGGCGTTCAAAAGATTTAATTGGTGGGGGTGGGAAAGGATGGGACATAGCATTTTTGGATTTTAGATTTGGAATTAATAATACTAGCTATTCAATTTGGGATTTTATTTAATTAGGAGGCTGTTCGATAGATAATTCATAGGTGCAAAAAGCAGGTTTTTCTTGTTCTATGATTCTTTGGATAAGTTGTTCGTTGATGATGCCACTAGAAATATTTGAACGCAAACGCACTATAAAATGATATGGTTGCCCACCTGCTAAAACTGCATTTCCTAATTGTGCGCCTCCTATAATGAAACTTGGGCCAAAAGGTTCTGTAATACTAATATGTTTATCAGCTTCATTCGGTAAATCTTCGTCTAGAGGTAAACCAGTATAAAGATGTAAATAGAGACGCAATCCTTTACGAGTTCCCCGCCAGCGATAAAGTTCTACAGCCCGGCGAATTAAACGCCGCTGTTGCTGAAGATCCCAAACAGAATCTACTTGCCAAGCAACCCAATGAGCCATAAAGGGTAGTAATGCTTGCGGTGCTGTCAAAGGATCGAGGTTTGCCCACATGACATTGTAACTATCAACGATTGGTTGAAAAGCTTGCTCAAATATCTTCATGAAGCGACCAATAAAGTCTACTTCCCGATACAAAATTGGCAAGAACTCCATGTAGGCAGTGTAGGGACGGATATATAAATCGAAATACTCGCTTCTCTCGATTTGTTCGTTGTCAGTGCCTGGGTCTATATGTAGAGTAATTAGGCTGCGAAAATTGAGAGTTAGTTTGTCTTTTTTTCCAGGGGAAATCGCTTCTTGGTCTTCAAAAAATGTGTCGGGAATTAAGAAGTAGAGGACAGCATCCATTTGTCCGCGAGGCGGTATCTCGCTGCCTTCTGTGCCAATCTGACACCACTGGGACGGAAAGTTTCCCTCAACGCTCAAGCTCACCCGCAAAGGACGCTGTTCTAAGTTTTGTACTTGCACAATCATCTCGCTGGGATGCCCAGGATGCAAGAGTAAACTACGTCCAGCTACATCCATAGTCGCATTTGCAAAAGCTAAACCTGCCACAGGTAAAGCTTCGGGAATTTGCATTGGCGTTAATTGAATGCGTACAGATGGACTAGAGCGACTTTGAACCATAGCTTCTTTCCTGATTACTAAATGTAAATGGGTTTGTCCTTTGTCGCTTGTTGTTTGCAAATAACCAATGACAAATGACAAATGACTAATCAGCGATTAAGGATCTGAATATCGTGATTAGAACGCAGATTTGTATCAGCCCAAGAACATATCAAACCTTCCGATCCTGGGTCAATCAGCTGTTCTGGCGATGGTTGTCGTCGCCAATTTTCTCCTTGCTTGCGGATAGGAAACAGCAAGACCGGGCCTAAATGACGCACGCCTGGAGTTTGTTGCAACAAGACTACAATATCCGATGTATAAAGGGGTCGCCCAAATGGCCAACCTTTGGCGTCGATTCCTCCAGTTAATGGATTTAAATATTTATACAGCGATCGCTTTAAATTCCGAAGAATTTCTTCTCTGGCAAAAGGGTTATCATAGGTAGGCTCTAAAGCAACTTCTGCCTGTACAGAAACTCCTACGTAATTCGGTTCTTCTAATTCTATTTGTACCCCTAATAACCGTCTTTCATCTAAGTAACTCAAAATTTGCTCTTGGAGTGCATTACTAAGGGCAAATTGTTCTGGTGCCATGCCATCGCCTTGAGCGATCGCATCTGTGTTTGCATAGGGAACTATCAGCAAACTAACTATACCAGCTTGTCTTTGAGAATTCGCTGGCAAACAGCGGACGCGAGCGATCGCACCTGCGCCTGCTTGTTGAGCTAAAACTTCAAAATCTTCGGCAGTGACAGCGCGATCGCGCGTGCGGAGGATACGGGGAGCTTTGATTACAGCTTGCTCCAGTGATTCAGCATCCGCACCATTGATTGCTGGTACATGATTTATGACACTAGCAATATATGGATATGCAGACTTCAAAAACTGGATTGTCCCAGCTTGAACATTGCCTTCTCTACCACCGCCTGTACGATAAGCAACCATTTTAATCTCTGAGTCACGGGGAGGAATTGCGCCGTACTGGTGTTGAGACTGGTTGTTTTCCAGAGTACTAACTTGTACAGATGTGTCGTTTTGTGATGGTTGCTGGATTCGCGTTCGCACTTGTGTTTGCTGTTTAAGTTGGCTAGGTTCTCGAATCAGCGGCCCAAATTGGATTGTACCAGCGATCGAATCGATGGTGTAATGAAAGTGATGCGGCCCGGAATCAGCAAAATCTCTCACCTCAGTCCACTTCTGAGGCAACCCACCAGCAGGAGTAACTAAGATATATTCATTTTCTTTGCGTTCTAAAATCGGTATGCTTTGTAATTCAAAAGTCTGTCCAGGTTTACCATCACTGATTCCTAGACGCTCATCTTGAATGAAAGTACTGTGACTAGCCCGTACCGTACCACCCATTGACTGCACTGCTAAACCAGTAATTCGTGGTGGACGATTGTAACCAGATTGATTTGTTTCTGTGACAGTAAAGGTACAGCGTAGCCAGCGACCCCGGTAAGAGGTAAAGTTGGTAACAGGCCAATTTTGCGGTAAATGCAGACGGACATCTGCTCCTTGAGACGGGTTAACACCCTCTTCCGCAAGTTCGTAAAAACTGAAACCGCGAGTGTCATCATCTGACTCTTGCAATAAAACTGGTTGCCAATGTTCTCCATCCCAGGCTTCCCACTTCCGAGGCGGTTGATTGGGGTTAATACCAGCAGGCGTAGCTGCGGCTCCTTGAAAAGTAATATCTAGAACATTACCATCTAAAGGATCGTCAGAAGCGATCGCTAAATAAAAGCAGTTACCAGGCTGGGGTTCCTCTTCAAATATCGATAATTCATTGCCTGTCCAGAAACCGTTAGGCTGACGAGTCCACGAACTTGTGACTCTTTCTCGCAGAGATTGGGGAATGTCTTCGGCGGTTTGGGCAGTTAGGAAGTGTTGTATCCGGGGTGTGCCGATAATTAAAGGATAATCTGTACTAAAAGTGATAGCTTCTGTGGTTTCAGTTTGGATAGTTGAGGCTTCTAATCCTGCCGGAATAGTAAAGGTTTCAGGCAGTGCAGCGCTTAAATAAAAAGTTAATTCCGTGCGGGCTGGGGCGGGAGGGTGGAGACGAATACCCAGTAATTCTAGAAAAGCTACATAATTTTTTCGAGGTACTTGGTTAAATCTGAGCAACATCTGGTCAGTTAACCAAGCAAATAACTCAATTAGCGTAATCCCTGGATCGCTGAGGTTATGGTCTGTCCATTCTGGACAGTAGCGAGGAATACGCATAATACATTCTTCCACCAAATCATCAAAGGCGCGATCGTCTAAGTTAGAAGAAGGTAATTTCGGTAAAAAGTCAAAGTTCACGATTCCTCCCCACCTGAAACCAAATAATAAGGATAAACAAAGCTATAAATATCGGGGCCGTCTTTGAGTCGATAATTGATGATGATATCCACTCTGCCACGCACGGGGTCAGGATCGGTCAGAACTTCATCGATAATAATGCGTGGTTCCCAAACTTCTAAAGCTTCTAAGACATAAAGCCGGATTCGCAGTAGAGTCTCGCTATTCAAGGTTGCAAACGCCAGTTCTGACAAGCGAGATCCAAACGTAGGTCGATAAACCCGCTCACCCACTCCAGTGCGGAGGATAATCCAAATAGATTCTTTAACTTTTTGCTCTTCACGACTAAGTTGTATCCCACCTTGCACACTTAAATGCAGTGGATAAGCCAAACCTGTCCCTAAATAGTCTCTTTGCTCACCATAAACCATATTTGGCACTTAGACAGCTGTTACATGGATATCTTCAAAGATATCGGCACAGAAGGTTTAAGCCTATTCGCCAAAGGTCGAGGTTGAAGAGGCAGGGGGCAGGGCGAACGAATCTTATTTACTAATAAAAACTAAAAAAGATTTCAAGTGGATCTTCTATCACTGCAAAGTGGTCAGCAATTGTGATTTTGGGCTTCAGCTTCACTCTAGCAAATTGCTTATCTGGGGAGTCTATCTGGGGAGTAGGCGAAATCTCCATTTTGTCACGACGACATTTAATTTAGTCACTGTAAAAAAAGTCAGGTTTACCCTTCCCTCAGCGCCCAATTTCGACATCTTCCAGGATGCCAAGTGCGTCGGGGATGAGAATGGCTGCGCTGTAGTAGGCGGTGACAAGATAAGAAACGATCGCTTTTTCGTTGATACCCGAAAACCGCACAGACAAACTGGGTTGGTATTCATCAGGGATACCCGTTTTGTGTAGACCTATCACCCCTTGGTTTTCTTCTCCAGTCCGGAATATCAAAATAGAGCTAGTACCCTCCTTGGAGATCGGAATTTTGTTACAAGGAAAAATCGGATAGTTGCGCCATGCAGGTACAATCTTGCCGTTGACCTCCGTGCTTGGGGAATAGATTCCACGACGGTTACACTCCCGGCTAAAAGCAGCGATCGCGCGAGGGTGAGCTAGGAAAAAATGGGATTTGCGCCGCCGAGAGAGCAATTCATCAAAATCATCTGGAGTTGGTGGCCCGGTGCGGGTAAAGATGCGTTGCTTGAGATCGGCATTGTGCAACAACCCGAAATCAAGATTATTCAGCATTTCGTATTCTTGCCGTTCCCGCAACGCTTCGATAGTCAGCCGTAATTGTTGCTCCGTCTGGTTCATGGGTTCGTTGTAGAGGTCAGCAACTCGTGTATTCACCCGTAAAATGGTTTGAGCGAGGCTTAACTCATATTCCCGTGGTTTCAAGTCGTAATCAACAAATGTCCTGGGTAACTCAGTTTCCTGAGTATGACCCGCAGTCATGGCGATCGCCGCTTGATTATGCCGATCCTGGGGTTTACTCAATATAGCTCTAAAGCGATCGACCTGAGCCTGAAGCGTTGCAGACTGGTTCATCAACTCCCGAAATGCCTGTACCGACAAAGACAAAACTATGCAGCGCGTAACAGCTCTCAGGCTAACCTCCCAAGTTTCTTGAGATAGAACTATAGCTTCGCCACCAAAACAATCGCCATCAGCTAAGATATCCCGTAAAGCTTCCGCCTCATATTTGCCTGCCTTCAGCTTATTAACTTTACCATGAGCAATTAATAACACCTGGTCGGCTGGTTGACCTTCCTCTACAATTACCTCACCTGGGGCAAATTCTTGTTGTACAAAGCGGTCTGCTAAAGCGTTGAGTACCTCAATATCCTCAAAACCACGCAGTAAAGATAGTTCACAAAGGGCTTGGGGAATGACCCGCACCTGGCTCCCTGTATTGGTAAAGCTGACCCGTCCATTACCAACATCATAGGTCAAGCGACGATTAACCCGATAGGCCCCACCCTTAACTTGTACCCAAGGCAACATCTGTAACAACCACCTGGGGGTAATGCCTTGCATCTGGGGCGGAGTTTTCGTGGTTTTGGCTAAATTCCGCGCCCCTTTTGTGCTTAAGCTTATCTGGAGTTGTCGGTTTTCTCGATCTAAATCAGGCCTAATCAAAGCATCTGTCATAAAGTTAACGTTTCATACAACTAAATTTACATTCCTAAGAGAGAGCATCAAAGAGTAAGAGCGAACGGTCGTTCGCCCCTACTTTGGAGAGGATGTCCGACTACTTAGAGACCAATTTCTATATCTTCAAGGATGCCTAGTGCATCAGGAACAAGAACGGCTGTAGAGTAGTAAGCACTAACTAGGTAAGAAATAACGGCCTTTTCGTTAATACCCATGAAGCGGACAGACAAACTAGGCTGATATTGATCGGGAATATTCGTTTTGTGCAGACCAATAACACCCTGGTTGCTTGCTCCCACACGCATTAACAGGATCGAGCTAGTACGCTCTTTCGTAACGGGAATTTTATTGCAAGGATAGATGGGAATACCACGCCAAGACGGAATTGCACTGTTACCCATAGGGATAGGGTTGGGATAAAGTCCAAGGGCGTTGCATTGCCGACCAAACGCGGCAATGGTGCGGGGATGAGCTAAGAAAAAGCTCGGTTCTTTCCAAACAATGGAGATCAATTCATCGAGATCGTCAGGAGTTGGAGGGCCGCTGCGAGTGAAGATGCGTTGTTGGAGATCGGCATTGTGTAACAGTCCGAAGTCACGATTGTTAATCATTTCGTGTTCTTGGCGTTCCCGTAATGCTTCAATGGTGAGGCGCAATTGTTCCTCAGTCTGATTCATGGGTTCGTTGTAGAGGTCAGCAACCCGTGTATTGATTTGCAAAATGGTTTGAGCGACACTTAACTCATATTCTCGTGGATTGAGTTCATAATCTGCAAAAGTCCCAGGTAATACTGCCTCTGCGAGGTGGCCGGAGGTAATATCAATCGAGGCTTCCCCGTATTGGTTTTTGGGTTGGCGCAATTTTTCCCTGAATTGATCCACTTGCGCTTGTAACGCCTCAGACTGGTTAACCAGGTTTTGAAAGGCTGCTTGAGGCAGAGACAAGATGGTGCAACGGGTAATCGCTGTGAGGGTCACATCCCAAGTATCCTCGGCTTCGACTAAAGCGTAGTCGCCAAAATGATCGCCATCGGCTAATACACTCAAAACAACGCGATCGTCATACTTGCCTGCGCCAATTTTGTTGACTTTACCATGAGCAATCAGCAATACTCTATTGGCTGGTTGACCTTCTTGGATGATGACATCACCCGCAGCAAATTCTTGTTGTACAAATTGACTAGCTAAGGCATTTAACACCTCGACATCTTCAAATCCCCGCAATAAAGGTAACTCAGTGAGTTCTTGCGGAATGACCTGTATTTGGATTCCTGTACTAGTAAAGCTGACCCGTCCATCCCCAACCGTATATGTTAAGCGGCGGTTGACTTGATAGCTACCCCCCACGGTTTCTACCCAAGGCAGTAGTTTTAAAAGCCACCGTGAGGTAATTCCCTGCATCTGGGGTTGGGTTTTGGTGGTGCCTGCCAATTTCCGCGCCGCTTCAGTCTGCAAACTCATTGGCAGTTGCTCAATTAGATTTTCTAGGGGAGTGTTTGCTGTATTAGTCATGATGAATCTCCATTGGTAATGTTTGTTGACAAGTTATTCGATTGACCGGAATAGGGACTCAGATTGAGCTAACCTTTCCTTCCTAACAGCGATCTGATTTGCATAGCTGAAGTCCCTAACCCTGTTGGACTACTTAGCAAGTTCTGCACCACTGGCTGAACATTGGTTTGGGTTGTTTTCTGACCAACACTTGGTCTAATCTGAATTGCCGCAGTGCCTAACCCTGTGGGGCCTTGGAGTAACCGCTTTTCTGTCGAGTTATTCCGCAATTCAAATTCCTTATAGCGGTCTACTGCCCTATGCCATTTGAGTACGCCGCACATCCACTGTTCCAGTTTCTTGACGTAACCGTACAGTTTCTTCCGGGCATTGGTATCCAGGTTGAAATCGTCACACAAGATAGGGAGTTCAGTTGCAACGATATGTTCAAACTGAAGGGCACGAGAGGTCATCAGGTCGTTAACAATGGCGACAGCGTGGGGGATATTGCAGTTAAGAAAATTCTGAACTGCCAGCACACCGTTATTAATCTCGCCCTCAAATTCGATTTCTTTCTGGTAAGAAAAAATATCGTTTGTCAAACAGGCGAAGTCTGCGGCTGAATTATCGATATTCTGCATAGTTCGGGTGAGAAATATCTCTGGTGGAATCTCATCCCCTTGGGAAAGTCGAGACAGGCTCATGGTTAAATCGGAGCCAAAGGTCTTACGACGCATTTCCACATAGTCTATGGGGTCGGGAATGCGATTTTGGATTTGGTTAGCCAGTTCCCATAACCAACTTTCCGTCATATTCTCGATCGCCCGGCGGAACTGGCGACGAGCATTAGCTGTCATCGGCCCAGCCGTCCGCGCCCAAATATCCGCTAAACCCCGTTCGACTGGGTTGGTTGCTTCGGGAATGGGATCTCCATCAAGGGGCATAAAGGTTGATAACCGAGCGTTAAAGACTTTTGCTCCTGCCATATTTCGGTTATAGCCATACAATGCCGGAAAGTAGTCATCGGCATAGGTTCCCCAAACGAGCCAACAAGCTGTGATATTCAACTCAGGACTAGATCCATTGGGATGAATATAGGCACCGCATAATGCCACGTCAGCTACATCGAATTTATGGTCGTCCCAGATGTAAATGCTGGGCATCCCTGGCAGTACGTCCAACATCCCCATTTGACGCGCCCATTCCTTAGAATGCCGCCGAGCCTCCTCTAGAGAAGGATTCAAGCTGGTGGAGAAGGGCATATAAAACTGGGGCAGAGTTACTGGCCCTACAGGCTGATAGAGGACATGAGTAAAGCTTTTGAACCGTTTCAGTCCCAAACTATCGGATAAAGCTCCCAGACGGGCCGCCGATGTGCCTAGTCCAGTGGGGCCGCCTAAAAACCAGCTTGCTGTCGAAGATTTGTCTGATGTCTGGTTCATGTAGCGGCTCGATCTCATGTGCCACTCATGACCCCCTGATTGCCAGTCCTGAAGTCCTTTGGCATATAGGACTACTTTCAGACGCTCATCGGGACTCAGACTATGTTCCTCGAACAAAGAAGGAAGCTCTGTGACAAAGGTGTTCTCGAACTGTTGCACCCTAGAGGTTAGTAAATCGTTAGTGAGATTGGCCGCCTCTTGGGTACTCACATCCAGGAATCGTTCTAAAACCAAGATACAGTTAGCATTTTCCCCTTCTTCTTCCACTTCTCTTTGGTAAGAGAAGATGTCATTTCGCAGATGTACCCCATCAGAAAAGGTGTCTTTGAGGACACGCATTGGCCGAGTCGGGGCGATCGCCGCCGGAATGTCTGCCCCAACCGCGTGTTCCACTAGGTTAGCTGACCAGGGCGCTCCCCCCACCTTACGGCGCATCTCAATGTACTCAATCGGGTTAGCAACTCGATTTTGGCTGATATTGGCGAGTTCCCACTGAGATTCTTTGAGAAGATTGATGGTACTCTCAGAAAACCGGATTACCCAATCTTGGGAGGCATTGGGGATGGTGCGATCCCAGAGGTCTATTAGACCCCGTTCTACGGCATTGGTGGGTTCTGGCGGCGTTTCTTGGGGTTGCACAGGCATAAACGCTGGCAGTCCATCGAGGTACTTCTTAGCCCCAGCCATATCTTGGCTACGCTTGTAAAGCTCAAGGAAATGATCGTCGAAGAAAAATACCCAAACATACCAGTCAGTTACCAGATTGAGCATGGGTTCATCGGCATCTGGATGGGTATAAGAACACAACAACGCATAGTCATGGGCATCAAACTTGCGCTCATCCCAAATCCCATAATCTTCTGATCCCTCTACTCCACCCAAAATCCCCATTTCATAAGCCCAGGCTTTAGAATGTACCCGTGCCGCTTCCAGGTTTGGGTTCAGCCGTGCCGGCCAAGGCACATAAAAACTCGGCAACTCAAAAGGTTGCTTGCTTGAAGTCATTGTCCATTTAAACCTATTAGTTTAAGCTCAGTGTCTTGATTGAAGTCGCGTTATAGTGGTTCTAGTTTACGTAAGTTATACCTGTAGGAACACGGCAGTGCCGTGCCCCTACACCTAGCGATCTAATGTTGTGCCATCCCTGAGTGGGAGCTATAATTTGACATTCGCTGTTAATCTTGACTAAGTGAAATTATTTCTAGTAATCGAAAAAATTACAAGTTAGTCTTGCAAAATATATACCAAGCATTAAATTACAGCTTATCAACAGCATTATCAAGAGTTTCTAGAAAACGTCCTACTTTTCCCACTTTTCCACTTAACTAAATCAATACTTTTATAGCTAAATACACGTCCATTCACTGCAAAAAAGGTACTAATTGCTACTAAACAACCAAGTGAGAAAATTTGTAGGTATGTAACAAACAGTTAAGCATAAGAATGAGAGTTAAACCTTGCACGTTGCGTACTGTAGTTTCCCTTTTCTCCTCTAGTTTGGACTCCAGTAATGACGGTATGAGGCTTGCGTCTAAGTCTTTATTTTCTAATGATTATCATTCTCATGCATAGTGAGATTTAATTTTTTGAAAGCCTTATTTGGTTTGAGTCTTGGTGTATTTCACCCTGATTCAGGCTTGTTAATATTTAGATGCGTTTGCCTGGGGCAGGGGGAGAATGATGTGCAAGTGTGTTCGGTATAGATTAAGGCTTTTTATGGGTAAAAAACACTCGTGGACAAGTCTTTTTTACTCGTGGACGCAGATCGGAATTCCACTTTTCACCCCCCTATTTCACCAATCAGCCGCCAATCAAAACAGTGGGATTACCTCTGGTAATTTTATTGGGTAGTGGCCCTAATGCTTCTATAATAGTATCGCCCATACGACAGGCAGGCAGGTTATTAATCAGCACTGTTCTGCTACCGTCAATTACAACACCGGGGCCATGTGGAGGTACGGGCGAGGGTGTGGCGCAATTATGAATATCAGCACCTGCCGCAGCAGAACGGATTGCGCTACTCATGGTACTTAATGCTGTTGCCTTTACACTTTGTTCGGCAGCTAGGGCAGCAGGTTGCCCTGGTGTACCAGTCGCCGCCTTGGTAGCAGCCTCAGCCACTTGGACAGTCGTATTAGAAGATGTTTTGGCAGATAGCAAACCCGCTACTGCTGGTGCAGGCACACCTCGCCACGCAGGTAAAGACCCAATCAACACATTGCGGCTACCTGGGCCTCCTGTCAATACTGGTGGTAAGGGATGCGCTACATTGTCGGTAATTCTTGCTGCTGCTCTACCTGGCATGACAACCTCCTAACGAATTAATTAAGTTTAATAATCTTGCCTTGGACTGTAATGATGCCCGTGGCTGTAATGTCTATATTTCCTCGTGCATCTAATGATAAATTACCTTTTGATGTCACTGAAACAGATTTAGACCTAAGGCTGTCGTCCATTTTGATTTCATGACCGCCTTTGGTTGTAATGACTATACACTTTTCACTATCATTGAGATAAATTTGATGACCGTATATAGTTTCTAAGCGAATACCTGTTTTACTAGTGTTACCAGCTTTACCAGCTTTACCAGCTTTACCAGCTTTACCAGCTTTACCACCTCTACCAGCTTTACCACCTTTACCGCTTTTACCCCTTTTACCAATTGATTCATCCTCTTCAACAAACTGTAGAGTATGTCCTACACGAGTTTTAAAGGTGCGTAATCTTACAAGACCTTTTGTCGTAACTGAGTCAACTACGTCTTCCGGTGGTGCATCCTTCCCGTTCCATACTCCGCCAATTATGTAGGGACGGTGGATATCGCCATGCTCAAAACCTACCAAGACTTCATCGTTCACCTCTGGTAAACAGTCGAAACCTCTGTTTATTCCTGCTCCCAAAGCTACAACTCTCGCCCAGTCACTTGTATGATCTTCTGTGAGGGTGGGAAACTTGACTTTTACTCTACCCCATCCCTCTGGGTCTTCGTTATCAGTTACAATTCCCACTAATAAAGTCTGAGATGGCTGTAGGCGTTTTTGTGTAGATAGAGTTGTGAATAAGTCACCAGAACGTAGTCCCCGCACGCTGAAATCAGTGTAATAAACTCGCTTAGTATAGAAATGGCGTGTTTCTGTAACATAATACTCTCCACTGTAGCGATCGCCCATACCCTTTAGATTAATAATTCGCCCCGGTCGAATCTCAGGATTACCCTCTGCCTTGGCATCTGCATAAACAAATTCTCCTCCTAGTTCATCACACAGAGCCTGAGCCATAGTATCTGCTTGTTTTTTAGTGGCAACAGGTTTATCTACAACAGTCATTTTGTAGGACTTAAGATTCGTAAATGCAGTACTGGTACTACTTCCTTGATTATTACCTGTTTTACTGAGTTGCTCCTCTTTGTTAGCTGTTCCGGTAATCAATTGTTTTTTGGTATAGTCCCAGGCACGTACTTCTACAGAACTCACCTGTTCAGCACTGGTGACGCGAGTACTAAATTTATTAATATCAACTAGCCATTCTAGTGGTAAAGGTTTTTTAGCTTTTGGTTTTGGCGCACAAAAATTTATTTTGCCATCTGTAACAAATAGTTCAAAACCAATGCGGGCTGCCCTTTCCCGCAAAAACTCCATATTAGTTTGGTTTTCTTGGAAGACATACTCATTGACTGGGGTAGTTTTGTCTATATTACCAACTGTTATCCCTACTTCTTTAGCTATTTTTGCGACTATGTTGCCATCAGTTTGTTCCAAAAAAGAACGATTATAACGACCTCTGTGAAGACGATGGGAAATATCATAGCCCTGAACAATTATCTCAGCTTCAGATTTTTCATTGAAGTGAACTTCCATCCCTGTAATTTCGCCTTCAATCAGTACTTTTTCTATTTTCTCGTCTTGAAAATTCTTATCTTGAGTAGTACTCGAATTAAAACCCAACGTCACTTTTTTCCCAATCTTAAAAAACGGCTCATGTCGCCAAGGCTGGTTTTGTGTTTGGTCAGATGTAGGATTATAGCTATTATGTATTACTAGCGTAAACATCGCTGGTAAATGAAGGCTTTCTTCTATTGTCATTTGCAACACATCCTCCATTAATTCAGGAGAAGCAGCTTTTCCGTCTATTTGAATTTGAAGATTACTTAAATAAAGGCTTTCTTTAGTAGGCATAACTATTATTTTGCAACTATGAAATGTTCAGAGCAGTCTTTAAGAACAAACTAGCGATCAATTAGTTTTTATCTCCTTCCTGACTTTGGTGGTTTTTGTGAATTGGGTGACTTTTGTGAATTTTGTTTCCCAGTATTTCCTAGACTATTACTTGGCTGACGATTTTTGCCTTTAGATGCAGATTTAATTCCTCCAGGAAGGTTTTTTTGATCTACTTCTTGCAAGGCTATATCTACCAGTGCCCTTACTGGTGTTCCATCACTTAGAAACATATTTAAAGTGTAATTTAGACTCGTGATTACACAATAAAAATACTCTGTTTTCCATGTGAATATGTAAACAGGTGGACGACTGTCAGGCATTTTAGTGATAGCTTCTACACCTTTCTTAATATTGTCTATATACTTTTTCATCACCGACTCTTTCGTTTCATAAGTATCATAAAGTAATTGTTTCAGTGTGAAACTGTAAGGCTCAACACCAGAAAAATTTATCTTGGGAAGTAGAGTAGTTCCTCTATTACCTTGTTTACTTTCCCACCTAACAGTCCGAGCAAAACTAATGTCTGTGGGATTAAACATTAATTCAATATCTGGTGCTTCCTTGTTATAAGCTATAAGTTTGGCTTTCTCAAGTTGCGGTTGAAGCTTTTGAATAACAATAATTGCTGGACTTGGCATCTGAGTATTTCTCCAAAAATTAATTATTGAATGGGAATTTACCAAGGTAATCGACCTGAGTGACCGCCATGACGCTCTCGCTCAATTTCTATCCGTTGCCGTAATCTGCTATAAATTTCACGGGCTAGAGCTTCCAGATCGGCCGTATCATCTTTAGCATCTAGTTTAGAAGACAAATAAGTATTTTCTATCTTCTGAGTTACTGGTTCTATGTCTCTAGATATATCGGTTGGAGTGACCTTTCTATCCTCAGCAAAGCCTCTAGGTGCGGGAAGGTGTTTAGCAAAAATTTGTGGCGATTCGGAAACATGAGAAAATTCATAATTTTGGCTGTTAGATTCCACATCATTAAAGTTGAAGCTAGTGAATTCATCATTATTTCCATTTAGTAAATCTTCCACACTTGACCATTGAGAAGGTGTGTTTGACGATTGGGAAGGTGTATTAGTAGTATTAGGATTTGCTTTTCGGAATATCAGGGGAGGCGATGAGTATTGAGGTGAAGGTTCACCTACATAAATTGTCTCGTTTTGAAGAGGATTAAGCTGTGGAGAATTAAGGATTGAAAGTTTCTGTTTTCCAATATCCAACCCCAAGGAAGAAGGAATTAAAGAATTAGATATCTGAGGTGAGTGAGTCTCAGCGCTTTTTAGTTGTAATGAAGTGTCTGGAAAAGAATCTACTTTAGTCGGAGTCTCTGGAGAAGTTTTTTCTTCTGATTCCTTAAAATTGAGTGTCTGTAAACTATTTTGCTCAACTTCAGGTGGTGTGCTCACCTCATCTTGTGGGGAGGTTGGATTATCTGGGGTATCAACAAAGGTTGATATTTCAGGATTTGTTACCGCAAAGGTAAATTCTGATTCTACTGTTTGTTCATTGTCAATAGTTTTCCTGAAAATACTCGCAGTTTCACCAATCTCAGGCGATGCGGCGCTAACTGGTGCGATCGCAGTTTCACCAATTTCAGGCGATGTAGCGGTAATTGTTGGTGTTTCACCAATCTCAGGTAATGTTGTGCGAAGTGGTGCGATCGCAGTTTCAGCAATCTCAGATGATGTAGCACTAATTTTTGGTGTTTCAGCAATTTCAGGCGATGTGGCGGTAATTGTTGGTGTTTCAGCAATCTCAGATGATGTAGCACTAATTTTTGGTGCGATCGCAGTTTCACCAATTTCAGGCGATGTTCCAGTAATTGTTGGTGTTTCACCAATCTCAGGTAATGTTGTGCGAAGTGGTGCGATCGCTGTTTCACCAATCTCAGGCGATGTAGCGGTAATTGTTGGTGTTTCAACAATTTCAGACGATGTAGCCGTAAGTGGTGCGATCGCTGTTTCACCAATCTCAGGCGATGTAGCGGTAATTGTTGGTGTTTCAACAATTTCAGACGATGTAGCCATAAGTGGTGCGATCGCTGTTTCAGGTGATTTAGCGGTAATTATTGGTGTTTCAACAATCTCAGGCGATGTGGCGGTAAGTGGTGCGATCGCTGTTTCCCCAATCTCAGATGATGTTCCAGTAATTGTTGGTGTTTCAACAATTTCAGGCGATGTGGCGATAAGTGGTGCGATCGCTGTTTCCCCAATCTCAGGTGATTTAGCCGTAATTTTTGGCGCTTCACTAATTTCAGGTGATGTGGCGATAAGTGGTGCGATCGCTGTTTCCCCAATCTCAGATGATGTGGCAGTAATTATTGGTGTTTCAACAATTTCAGGTGATGTGGCGGTAAGTGGTGCGATCGCAGTTTCACCATTTTCAGGCGATGTAGCCGTAATTTTTGGTTTGATCGCAATTTCAGCAATCTCAGGCGATGCGGCGCGAAGTGGTGCGATCGCAGTTTCACCAATCTCAGGCGATGTAGCCGTAATTTTTGGTGTTTCACCAATCTCAGGTAATGTTGCGCGAAGTGGTGCGATCGCAGTTTCACCAATCTCAGGCGATGTAGTCGTAATTGTTGGTGTTTCAGCAATTTCAGACGATGTAGTCGTAAGTGGTGCGATCGCAGTTTCACCAATCTCAGGCGATGTAGCCGTAATTGTTGGTGTTTCAACAATTTCAGACGATGTAGCCATAAGTGGTGCGATCGCAGTTTCACCAATCTCAGGCGATGTAGCCGTAATTTTTGGTGTTTCACCAATCTCAGGTAATGTTGCGCGAAGTGGTGCGATCGCAGTTTCACCAATCTCAGGCGATGTAGTCGTAATTGTTGGTGTTTCAGCAATTTCAGACGATGTAGTCGTAAGTGGTGCGATCGCTGTTTCACCAATTTCAGGCGATGTTCCAGTAATTGTTGGTGTTTCACCAATTTCAGGTGATGTGGCGGTAATATCGGCTGAGGTAGGTGTTAACTGAACAGGTGCACTGGCTGGAAACTCACTCGAAATACTCGAATCAATTTTTTGTTGTATTGCAATAGGGCTTTTTGCAACTGAAGACTCAGAATTAGGTGTAGTAACATCTGGTAGGGGCGCGGGCGCATAGGTATCCGCCCCTACGGTATTTTCATCATTCGCCAAAGGATGGAGTAAAGTTGGTGCATCATTAACATCAGATGAGGTAAGTGCTGACGACAAAGTTAGAGAATTATCAACAACAGTATTATCTCTGACAAAATTATTTACGATACTTTCTGATATTAAACTTGGTTCAATGGCTGTAATTGCCTCATGATTACTATTTGTATGTGGTGATTCTTTTTCCTGCAATGGAGAGGTTAAACTTGGTGACACCTCTTTTGCTTGGATTAAGTTTGTTTGAGAAGCAGTGGTTTTATTATCAACTATAGAAGCAGCTTGAGATGTTTCTATATCCTGTTTTGATGGTGTTGGGCTGACTGGAATATCTGGGATATTAAGTACTTCTGATGCTTCAGGGATTACTTTATTGGTAAAGTTGCTAGATGGAGTAAATATTTCCTCCGCATTATACAAAGGAAATTCTCTAGGCGAATCTTCGACCGATCCACTTTTATTCTTGTCTAATTCAATCTTTCCTTCTGAGGACATAATGCTTTCTGTAACAGATGACTCTGCACTGGTAAAACTAGATTGCACCTCAGGATTTAATTGCAAAGCATCGTTAGTAATATCCCTGAGTAAAGTCGAATTATCTTCTAAAATAGGCGAAGCTGATGCCGTTATTCCTGGCATCAGATTCCTAACATTATTATCATTTGTAGTATTTTCTGAACCAGTCTCCAGTTGTAAAGTGGGGGGTTCCGAAGCTTCAATAGACAAAGGCTCATCTGATGCTAATAAGCTATCTTCATTACGATTAATGGTAATATCGCTTTCATCAACAAATTGGTTGTCATTCTTAGCCACAGATGATTTGACTGCTTTTTTAGTTCTAGGTTTTGATTTTTTCTCTTGTGGCTGTTGAGATTTATTTGGTTTTTTTGATTTAGATTTACCTTTAATATTTAGTTTTGTCGAGATATTATTACTCGTATTGTTATCAATGCTATTTGGCAGTATCTCTGGAATACTGTTTTTTACTGAGTCGCTACTATTAATATTATTATTTTCGGGTAGAGCTATTGAATCAAAAGAATCAGACTCAAGTAATGAAAAATCACTATTTATATCGCGATCCTCCCAACTATCCCAACCTATTAAGGGTTGTATCGACGGTTCATTTTCGCGAGACAAGAAAAACTTAGAAGATGTAGCTAACGGTGGTTTAGTTTGTATGGGACTGATAAAATTACTTCGTGAATGTAGAGAATAAGACTCTTTTCTCAATAAACTTATGTGAGGATGAGATAAATATGAGATTACCCCAAGGGGACGAATATTGTTTCCTAGTGGAGATTGATTAAGTTGCATAGTGATAGTTGAAAAATAGCCAATTAGCTAGAAACGAAATATCCTGATTTTGGATTTCTTTGTACAGAAATGCCTCCTCCTGTAGCCCTTGCAACTTGCAAACCTTCATAAGCTAAAGTTAATTCTTCAATGACAACTGCTTTTCCATCTGCTTGGAGTGCAGGTGTTTTCCAGGCTATGGGAATAGCACCAATCAAAGTCCAACTCATCATGGTTTCACCAGCTTGATTGAAAATCAGAATATTGACATTGCATCGAGATGTCTTCTTTTTTTCATCAAAAACTGCACTCATCCAGTTCCAAAAACCTGGATGATCGGTAACTCCACGTTTAAGAGTTATGTCTGCAAATTCTGTATGACCTAAATAAATTCTTTGCTGATCGTTGACACCACCTTCATTAAAAACATTTTTCTTAATTTGAACGCTTAATCCCGAACATTCAGTAAAAGATGCAGCAATAGTATTGTCTATCTCTACATAGAAACGATTAGTAGTGACATAATTTAGTTCGTGAGTAATGTTGCCATTATTAGGACTTGGAGTAACTTTGCCATTACTAGGGCTTGGAGTAACCTTGGCATTACTAGGGCTTGGAGTAACTTTGCCATTACTAGGGCTTGGAGTAACCTTGGCATTACTAGGACTTGGAGTAACCTTGTTATTATTAGCCTTTGGAGCCATTACAACCACCTCTGAGAACCATAATTACCTAGCCTTTCGCGCTGCGATCGCATATCTTCTAGCAAGAGCTTATACACATGCTCTGTGAGTTGGTTCAGCAGCAGTGAATCATTGAGATATTTACTTGCTGTTTTAGCGACCTTACTGGCATCAGAAGTTACTGAAACCCCAGCGTAGCCAGCAGTTCCGCCAACATCTCCATCGAACGTGAAAAAAGTTTGTTGCTGATTTGAGTCCATAAATAAAAACTCTCCCTAAATCCAGGCTAAAGGTAGTGCATCAGAATCAAAATTAGCCAAAAGTCGAACTTAGTTTTTGCCTGGATTTAGACTTTGGGTGAATTGTGTTACAAGTGCGATCGCAGTACTCTAGATGTTAGTAACAGCAAAATATTCATCTAGCTACTGCTTGGGC
The DNA here is from genome assembly GCF_036917095.1 of Nostoc sp. Classification (GTDB taxonomy): domain Bacteria; phylum Cyanobacteriota; class Cyanobacteriia; order Cyanobacteriales; family Nostocaceae; genus Nostoc. Next base: position 33,750 of record NZ_JBALFH010000020.1, on the reverse strand, counting down.
AACAGGAGAAGAAAATGAGAGAACACGTCAGCCAGAAGAAAAAAACTACTACAGGCTTCTCAATTCCATCCCTGAAACACCCGACACCCGGCTTTGGTTTGGAGTCGTCGGCAATTTCACGCCAAGCAGTTCCTGAAATACAACCACTCCATAAATCACTTACTCACGATATCAGTCGCATACCCCTGCGTAGTCCCCAAGCAAAACTCTCAATTAGCCAGCCTGGGGATAAGTATGAGCAGGAAGCTGATAGCGTCGCACAGCAGGTAATGCAAAGAATGGCGCAACCTGTAAATCGCCAGTCTATCCAACGAGAAGCATTGCCAGAGTCAGAAGAAGAATTGCAGATGAAACCTTTGGCAAACTCTATCACACCTTTGGTGCAACGAGAAGCATTACCAGATGATGAGGAAGAATTACAAATGAAACCTCTGGACAATAGCACACTGCAACGAGAAGCATTGCCAGAGGAAGAGGAAGAATTGCAGATGAAGCCGATGATGCAGCGTCAGACTGAGGCTGGGATGGCTGCTGCGCCTAACTTGGAAGCGTCCATCAACCAAGCACGGGGGGGTGGACAAGCGATCGCGGACAATATCCGCCAACCGATGGAACAGGCGTTTGGCGCTGATTTCAGTGGGGTGAAGGTTCACACGGATGGTCAATCTGACCAGTTGAATCGGTCAATTCAGGCGCGTGCTTTCACGACGGGACAGGATGTGTTTTTTCGGCAGGGGGAATATAATCCTGGGAGTCGGGGTGGGCAAGAGTTGTTGGCGCATGAGTTGACCCATGTTGTGCAGCAAAATGGGGGGGCGGTGCAGCAATCGCCTCAGACACAGGAGGGGATACAGAATTTGAATTTTCTCTCTACCACTTCTTTACCAACACGCAGTATACAGCGTGTGATTATCCCACAAAATACGGTAGCAGGGCTAACAGCAGACTTGGATACAAATAATTTGGATGCCGCGAAATCACTCATCAATTTACTGCATGATGAAGGCAGGAGAAAATCACTAGCGGAACTGTACACCAAGATCAAACAAGCAGACACTCATAACAATAAGGAATTAATCAAGTTTATAGATGATAAGTTGAACGTAAAAACAAACATTGTTACAGAAAATCAACCGTCAGGATTTTTAGAAAAGTTCGCCCTTATTTCCAAATATGGGAATGCAACTGCTACTAACGAAGTTGTGCAAGCCGGTTTGCGAATGTGGGTTTCTGGTGATCCGCAAAGGGGAATTAATTGGAACATGATCGGAAAGCATTTGCGCGGCAGACTTACCGAAGATGAATATAAGCAAATCGGTACGCTGAAATATATGTTAGACGATCAGAATAACAATACCGACCTTTTTAACACCTATTCAGAGGCTCAAAAAATACAAGCTGGTACTCAATTACTCAATGAGGCACGAAATGATATTAGAGGAGCATTAGATGCACTACCAGACCATGATGGTATGTCTTATCGCCAAGCTGGTGTAGCAAATACTTCAGTTTATGGAGGAAGTATCAATGTAAGAGATTATATTCGAGATACGACATTTTGGTCTACCAGTGCGCTCCGTATCAGTGGGTCGGCCGGAACTTGGGGTGAGGATGGAACCACATCACATCCTAAGGTTTACTTTATCATAAATGGAAGAACAGGTAAATACATTGCTAAGTATTCAGGACAGGAAAAGGGTCAGCATGAGGTACTATTTAAAGATTCAGTGACATTCCAAATCACAAAGATTGGTAGTTTTCGCAACACATCATTTGTCCATGTTACTGAGGTTGCTCCTAACGCTCTGCCGCCTGATCAAGCAATCAAAAATCCTTACAACGGGAGCATTTACTAGAAATTTACCTGAAAAAAGTTATGGACTGTAGCAACATTTGACAACTCACTCTGAAAAAATAATGCGACGATAGATTTCAGTCAACGGAAGTTCTACGTTTAAATTGTAGAGAACGATCGCCCGCTCAAGGTAAGAGTGAACTTGCCATAGCCAGCAATCGTTACTGTTACGATCGAGATTGTGATACTCTGCTCAATGTAGGGTTCAGTTTGGCTCACAAGCAGATATTCACATGCGATGGTGGCGTACCCGCTTGCCAGAGGTGATCGCGAATCTTATCGGTTGGGTTGAGTGTGATCGCCCGATACTAAAAAGTGGGTTTGCCAAAAATTTAGACCTTGAGTGAATTGTGTTACAAGTGCGATCGCAGTATTCTAGATGTTAGTAACAGCAAAATATTCATCTAGCTACTGCTTGGGCAACAGGAGAAGAAAATGAGAGAACACGTCAGCCAGAAGAAAAAAACTACTACAGGCTTCTCAATTCCATCCCTGAAACACCCAACACCTGGCTTTGGTTCGGAGTCGTCGGCAATTTCACGCCAAGCGGTTCCTGATATACAACCACTCCATAAACCAGTTACTCACGATATCAGTCGCATACCCCTGCGTAGGCAAGCAAAACTCTCAATTAGCCAGCCTGGAGACATTTACGAACAGGAAGCTGATAACGTTGCACAGCAGGTAATGCAGAGAATGGCACAGCCTGTAAATCGTCAGTCTATCCAACGAGAGGCGATGCAAGATGAAGAAGAATTGCAAATGAAACCTCTAGCAAACTCCATCACACCTTTGGTGCAACGAGAAGCATTACCAAAGGATGAGGAAGAATTGCAGATGAAGCCGATGATGCAGCGTCAGGCTGAGGCTAGAACGGCTGCTGTGCCTGATTTAGAAGAGTCTATTAACCAAGCGCGGGGTGGTGGACAGGCGATCGCAGACAACATCCGCGAACCGATGGAACAGGCATTTGGCGCAGATTTCAGTGGGGTGAAGGTTCACACGGACAGTCAATCTGACCAGTTGAATCGGTCAATTCAGGCGCGGGCTTTCACGACGGGACAGGATGTGTTCTTTCGGCAGGGGGAATATAATCCAGAGAGTCGGGGCGGGCAAGAGTTGTTGGCGCATGAGTTGACCCATGTTGTGCAGCAAAATGGCGGGGCGGTGCAACGATCGCCTCTATCATCGCAGCAATTACCGCAACACCCAGCCATCGAAACTCTATCTGCATTCCCTTTTCAACGTGCTCCGGCAGCAGACTATATTCCTGTCAATCAGAGCACGAATTTAGGCGGAACCCCCAGCTTGGTGCAAAGGGTAGGCTATGATCGTGCTGATGGTTCATGTATTTCCTCGGATGTGGCGGTAGGCGCTAATCAGATTACGATGACCGGGAATTTGCGACGTGATGCCATAACTGTAGACCCTATCCAAGCACATTTAAATTTCAGCAGGACATCCGTGCCACTTGCAAAGGTGGACAACAGCGCATTAGGGGCTGCTTATCGAAAGGCAACGGTCATTGAGATCAAGGTCGTCGATGCAAGTCCTCGAAGCAAGCGAATTGGTCAAATTTTGGCCTACCATCTCGGATTGCTTGCACAAGAAGAAAATATTAAGTATATCATCGCAAGGCATGTGACCGATGCACGGGCACCATTCTATACGCCGCTTGGTTTTCGAGATGCGATGGATGAACCGCAGTGGGCAGATTTGGTCAACGAAAAAAATCAGATTGAAGACACAATACGTGCAAACGAAATGGTGCCCAACTTGCAACAACTTCTGGAACGACAACAAGAGATCGTGGGTTTGATGGAAGCAAACACGATTTTTCTCAGCACAGCCAATTTGATCCAAAATGCACACAGTGCTTTTTCCGCGCAGTGGAAACCTGTTTAGCGCGTGACTACTAAGGATCGTGGATTAAATAAGGTGTAATACTGCCAATGATATCTATACACTAGAGGGGTAAATGGATGAACTGGTAGATGATGCGCCCTTACAGGATTGAGATTGAGATTCAAATGCAACGATACTATGAGTCGTTGTCAGAGAAGGATCGCCGCCGATATGCCGCGATTGAAGCGGTAAAACTAGGGTACGGCGGACAGGCATACATCCGCAGCTTGCTCTTATGCCATCACGAAACCTTACAGTTGGGCTTGCGGGAACTTCAGGACGAAACTAGTGCTTGAGCAGGAGCGGATTCGCCAACCCGGAGGTGGACGGAAATCAGCGTTTGAGACAATTGCTGGATTGCTGGCTTAGATGAGGCGTTTTTGCGAGTGTTGGAGCGGCACACCGCAGGTTCACCGATGGATGAAAGCGTCAAGTGGACTAATCTCAAGCGTCATGAGATTGCCGGATTGCTTGAAAATGAAGGAATCAAAGTGAGTGTGACAGTGGTAGACCAGTTGTTGGAGAAACACAACTTTCGTAAACGCAAAGCAGTAATAAACCCTAGCAACCGGAGAGAATCAACATCGCAACGAGCAATTTGAGACGATTGAGCAACTTAAACACTCTTATCAAATGGCAGGCAATCCAGTCATGAGTATGGACACCAAAAAAAAGAATTAATTGGGCAGTTATACCGAGATGGACAACTGTACACCCAAGAAACGATCGAGGTATTTGACCATGATTGGCCTACGCTGGCGACTGGAGTTGCCATTCCCCACGGGACTGTACGACATGACAGACAATGTGGGCTATATCCAGATTGGCATCAGCCACGACACCAGTGAATTAGCCTGTGACTCAATTCGCTACTGGTGGAACACTTATGGTAAGGTGCGCTATCATTCAGCAAATTCGATTCTGCTATTATGTCATGGGGGCGGTAGCAATAGCTCTCGCTATTACATCTTCAAACAGGACTTACAGACGTTGGTCAATGAACTGGGCATCGAAATTCGCATTGCTCATTATCCGCCTTACACCTCCAAGTACAATCCGATTGAGCATCGTTTGTTTCCTCATATCTCTCGCGTTTGTCAGGGGGTGATTTTTGAGAGTGTCCAGACTGTAAAAGACCTCATGGCAACCGCTACCACTCGTACAGGACTCAAAGTGTTGACGACGATTCTCGATAAAACCTATCAAACGGGCCGAAAAGTGGCTCTTGACTTCAAATCAAATATGAAGATTGTTTTTGATGAATTCTTGCCGCAATGGAATTACACCGCTAAACCAGAGTTACAGGTTATTTAATCCACGATCCTAAGAGTCTGTCCAGAGAGTTTACGCGGTTTCCGAGGTGTTCTCCTGTAGTGCGATCGCCGATCTTGTAGGTAGGGTTGAGTACCGACACCAAACAATAAAACTACACCTAATTTATTTTCCCTATAAGGACTTCCAAAAAATAAATTATTTGCCCCTACAATCCCATGCGCTCCAAGCAACCAATATACTCAGTCGAAAACCGCGCTCGCTGGGATCTTTGATTGCAGGGTTTAAAATGGGTGTGACAAAGCGGATTAATAATGTATTGTGAGATACACTTAGCCTGCCGATATAGCAATGCCACTACGAACATATCATTCCCTATGAAGCAACACTATACAAAATTCGTGAATATGTGCAGAGAAATCTCCTATCTTGGAATACAGATCAATTGCATCTAGTTAATCCTTCAAAATGGTAATGTCGGTTCATGTAGGGGCGCAAGGTCTTGCGCCCCTACCCAGTACCCATTCAAATAAGAATCGCCATAACTAACAATTCTTACACGCACAAGTCCATTAATCTAGCCTGGGCTATGGGTTTTTTGTAATTGCTATTTTTGCAGGTATGGGATTAGCTATGTCAAGTCAATATAATAGAAGACAGCGCGATCCATCCACCGTATACAAAAAAATTTGATTTTCTGTTTACCTAACTAGATAATCTAATATTCTATAGTTTCCTGACTGACAACCCTATCTTTTAGATAGCGATATGCCTTTATTATGAGTCTACTAGCCAAAAGCCAAAATAAACTTGTGGAGTCACCACTAATGCAATCAGCAAACAAACTGCCGCGATGGTTAACTATAGGATTGGCATTTCCTATTGCCATCCTCAATGGTTGGCTATTGCTCCAGGTTGTGCAATATTTTCAACCCCTAGTCAGCATTATTGCTGCCGCCATCTTACTGGCTTTTGTCTTGAACTATCCAATCCAGTTTCTCCAGGAACAAGGGGTAAAACGCAACCTAGCGATCGCAGGAGTGTTGCTTTTGACTGTGGTGGTTTTAGTGGGTTTAGGCATCACCTTGGTTCCCCTGATTATCCAACAGCTCAACGAGCTAGCTAATATTTTGCCCAGTTGGATTGATTCTGGTACTCAGCAGTTGCAAGCTTTCCAGGATTGGGCGTTAAGTCAACAACAGCTTCCGATTAATTTAAGTGGTTTATTTACCCAAGTTCTGGATCGATTATCTAATCAACTTCAGTCCTTCACTGGTAGAATTCTTGGTTTTGCTGTTGATACCATTGGTATTGTCCTCAACGTGCTGCTGGCGGTAGTGCTGACTATCTATTTAATATTAAACGGCGAACGTCTTTGGGACGGAATTTTTCAGTGGTTTCCCCCTAACATTGGGTTTAAAGTACGGGAATTACTGCGAGAGGATTTCCACAATTACTTTATCGGTCAAGCAACATTGGGAGCTGTGTTAGGGATGACAATTACACTGGCATTTTTGGCGCTGCAAGTTCCCTTAGCTCTACTTTTTGGCATCGGTATTGGTTTATTTTCTCTCTTTCCCTTTGGTACAGGGGTAGGTATCGCCATAGTAAGTTTATTGGTGGCGTTGCAAAACTTTTGGTTAGGAGTTGAAGTCTTAGGTGTAGCTGTTGCGATCGACCAAGTTAATTCTAATTTTATTGCACCTCGAATTCTTGGTAATTTGACTGGTTTAAATCCCGTGTGGGTGGTGATTTCTTTGCTGTTGGGGGCAAAGTTGGGAGGAGTGCTGGGTTTGTTAGTTGCGATCCCTATTGCCAGTTTTATCAAGGATATAACAGATAGCTGGCGGGCTGGAGAGTTTAATAAGATAGATGATATCGAGTCAGAACCTGTTACGATCGCTACTGAGAGAGCAGGAACTTATAGTTAAAATTCAATATGTAAGTGAAGCAAAACTAGACAATTTTGATTATTTATAAAATTGTCTATCCGTTGCTTATTGCTTGTTTTTCTGAAATTGTTAAGAATTAAGTAAAACTGGAATTTTAATCATAAACTCAGTCCCTTCGCCAAAAGCCGATATGCATTGCAGTTGACCACCGTGTTTTTCCACAATAATTTGATAGCTGATAGATAGACCTAATCCAGTTCCTTTACCAACGGGTTTAGTGGTGAAAAAGGGATCGAACAATTGCTTTTGTAAATTCTCTGGAATTCCCGGCCCATTATCGGAAATGCGAATAATTACTTGGTTGTCATCAGTGAGTTCAGTCCGAATGCAAATTTTTCTTTTATCCCTTACCCATGACGGATCGCTAATGTCTAATGACTCTTCTATAGCATCAATAGCATTCGCCAAAATATTCATAAATACCTGATTGAGTAACCCAGCGTAGCACTCAACTTGGGGAAGCTCACCGTATTCCTTAATTATATTTATGCTTTCACCTATTTTGCGATCTTTGAGACGATTTTGTAAAATTATCAGGGTGCTATCAATACCTTCATGAATATCAACTAATTTTTTCTCAGATTCATCAAGACGAGAAAAATTTCTTAAGGAAAGAATGATTTGCTTAATTCGCTCAGTGCCAACCTCCATAGAGGTGAGAAGACGGGGGAGATCGGTGCTTAAAAAATCCAGTTCAATTTGTGCGATCGCAGTTTGAATTTCCGCTTCTGGTTCAGGATAACATTGTTGGTACAATCTAATGAGATTGAGTAAATTTTGGCTGTATTCGATGGCGTGAACAAGGTTACCAGCAATAAAGTTGACGGGGTTATTGATTTCGTGGGCAATACCAGCAACGAGTTGTCCTAAAGCAGCCATTTTTTCATTCTGAATTAATCGCGTATAGTTCTGTTGAAGATCGCGAAAGCCTGTTTTAGCGACTCTAGATTGTTCTTCTACTTGCTGTAGTTCAACAAGTGTTAAAACATGAATTTGGGAGTGGGCTAAGAGTAATTGATGAAAATCGACAAGCTTATATTTTCCAGAAGTAGTTTTAACTAAAATTGGCTCATAAGCAATTTCAGGCGATCGTTGCAAACTTGCCTGAGTCGCATTAACAATGAGCGTATCTTCAGAAAGTGTTAATATCTCTTGCTGGAAAAACTTGTAAAGAATTTTAATCGGTCTTATAGTGAATAGTGCCAAACTATAGGTTTGGCTCATATACTCAAAAAATTTCCGCCGCGAAATCATCCCTACATACTGTTGATTATTATTTAGGATAATTCCCGGTAGTAAAGGCTCTTGCTTAAAGAGCATAGCTAAATCATTGCCCGGACGCTCTACTTCAATCTCAACCTGCCAAAAGGGTAATTCTTGCAAAGTTGACTCTAATCGCAAGTTCGACTCATTTGCATTTGTCATGCCATCAATAGTGAGCATACTCTCAAACCTTGACTCATGAGGTAATATTTTTGGTAACATCCTGAATATCCGTCTCTATAATTTCAAAATTCATTAATTGTTACAAACTTATTTTTCCCAGATTCCTACCCAAAATTTACAGTGTAGATGTGGGAATATAAAGTACTCCAGCGAATCTAATACTTTTCTGGCTGCGTAGATATTTAGCGGCTTGTCCTTAGACATCGCTTTTTCACGATTATATTTTCAATATAGAAAGGTTTAGTTTTTTATTAATCCTTGGATAACCTAAGCTTTACTTGTTGCGATCGCAGAATATGCTAAAAATTTATCCAGTAATACTTCTTAAGCTTGCCATTATTTAGCATGGAATCTAATCGCTCATTGAAGCTAAACCGCCGCCAGTTTTTGCTCCGTTCAACTATCACAGCAGGTGGAATTATTGCCACAAATCTTGTATCCAAATCACAAGTTTTTGCTCAAGCACCTGCAATTATCACCTCTGACAAAATGCGTCCTACTATACCTTATGGTGTAGCTAGCGGAGATATCTGCAACGATCGCATCGTTATTTGGAGCCGCAGCGATCGCCCCGCCAAAATGATCGTAGAATATTCTACCAGCGAATCTTTTAGAAATGTGCAGCGAGTTGTGGGCCCCAATGCTTTAAAAAATAGCGACTTTACAGCACGACTTTATTTAAGGAACCTGCCACCAGACCAACAATTATTTTATCGGGTAATTTTCCAAGATTTAGATTATAAAGGCACTTACAGCGCTCCTGTCAAAGGCACTTTCCGAACTCCCCCCAAATCTGGACGAGATATATTCTTTGTTTGGGGTGGCGACACCGCCGGTCAGGGATGGGGGATTAATCCTGATTTTGGTGGGATGAAAATTTACGAAACTATGCGCCAACTTCATCCCGACTTTTTCATTCATTCTGGCGATAATATTTACGCCGATGGCCCCATTCAATCAGAAGTAACTTTAGACGACGGCACTATTTGGAAAAACATCACTACACCAGAAAAATCCAAAGTAGCAGAGACTCTCACAGAATATCGTGGTAACTATATCTACAATTTACTGGATGAAAACATCAAGCGTTTCAACGCTGAAGTTCCGATATTGGCACAGTGGGACGACCACGAAACAAGGAATAATTGGTATCCTGGGCAAATTATCCTGAACGATGACCGCTACACAGTTAAGGATGTTAATTTGCTAGCAGAAAGGGCAAGGCAAGCATTTTTGGAATATTTGCCTATTGGGTATGAAACAAACGATCCAGATAAAGCGAAAATTTATCGCTCCTTCAACTATGGCCCATTATTAGACATTTTCATGCTGGATGAGCGCACCTACCGGGGGCCAAACTCTCCCAATAATCAGCCAGTACCAAGTAAAAAAACAGACTTTTTGAGCAAAACACAAGTGCAATGGTTGAAAAGGCAATTGCTGTCATCAAAAGCAACATGGAAAGTGATTGCGAGTGATATGCCTTTGGGACTGATAGTTAAAGACGGTAGTACTGATTTTGAAGCTTGGGCAAATGGAAATGGCCCAGCTTTAGGAAGAGAATTAGAACTTGCCGATTTACTACGATTTATCAAAAATAAAAATATCCAGAATGTTGTTTGGTTAACTGCTGATGTACATTATGCAGCAGCCCATTATTACAACCCCGCTAAAGCACAGTTTACCGATTTTAAGCCTTTTTGGGAGTTCGTCGCCGGGCCTCTTAACTCTGGTACATTTGGGCCAAACGAATTAGAAAATACCTTTGGGCCGCAATTAGTATTTCAAAGTCTTCCTCCAGGTACAAAAGCAAATCGACCGCCAAGTGAAGGTTTACAATTCTTTGGAGGAGTCAAAATTGATGGAAATACAAAGGTGATGACGGTAACATTGCGTAACTTGACTGGGAAAACTCTCTACAGTGTAGATTTGCCGCCAGAAAAATAAATCATCAAAAGTGCAACAAAATTTAGCCAGTTAGATAGAGTAATTACGCAATTTTTTACTTTGTCTGCTGGCTTTGCAGTTTTTTTGCTGAGATGTCGAATAATAAAAATCTTGTGCGATGCCTACGGCGGGCTTTGCCAACGCCACTGATAGGAGCTAAATTTAGGTAGGTAGAGTTTTGGAGTTGATCATGCTTAAGCAACTCATCTTAGAAAACTGGAAAAGTTTCCGTTATGCGGAGCTTCCACTTGACCCGTTGACTGTTCTGATTGGTACAAATGCAAGTGGGAAGTCTAATGTAGTTGAAGCTTTGGAATTTTTACAAAGAATTGCTAGAGGTGAGAATATTGAAGCTGCGTTAGCAGGAGATAAAACGCTTAGTTCTATTCGAGGTGGTGTAGAATGGGCAGCACTTAAACCAGAAACTAAATTTACACTCAATGTGTTAGTAACCGGTAAGTATGCTAAAGCTGATTACCTCTACACTATTACTGTGGAAACTAAACCGCATACGCAGCTTTTAGATGAGTCTTTAATGCTAATTAAATATAGCTTGAATAATGAAGAACCATGTCAAGAAAAATTATTTCAAACAGATAATTCATCATTTAATACTCGCAGTATTACTGTAAATTCCTATGATACAAATATTATCAAATCACAAGATTTTAGACGCAATCAGTCTATACTGAGCCAGTTAATAGGACTGTCCATGAAAATGGTTGAAGCAATTAATGTTGTTTCTCAAAGTCTAGAAAATATATTTATCTTGGATTCTATTCCCTCTAAGATACGGCATTATTCACCACTATCTGACAGGTTGGAAAGTGATGGTTCTAACATTGCTGGTGTGTTAGCAGCATTAACTGAAGAAAGAAAAAATGAAGTAGAATTAACTCTGTCTCACTTTATCAAATATTTACCAGAAATGGATATTCAAAAAGTATGGGCAGAACCAGTTGGTAGACTTAAAGCTGATGCGATGCTTTACTGTGAAGAAGAGTGGAATGGAGAGATGACACTAATAGATGCTAAAATTATGTCAGATGGAACTCTCAGCTTTCTAGCAATACTCACAGCATTACTCACTCAACCGGAAGGTAGTCAACTAGTAATTGAAGAAGTAGATAACAGGCTGCATCCATCGCGTGCAGAATTACTTGTCGGAATACTGCGAGAAATTGGTCAGAAAAGAAAAATTGATATTTTAATTACTACCCATAACCCAGCTTTGCTTGATGCTTTAGACCCAGAGATAGTTCCTTTTGTGGTTGTCGCACACCGCGATAAAGAAACTGGAGAAAGCAAACTTACGCTTTTAGAAGATATTGATAATTTTTCTAAGCTATTTGCATCATATTCTTTGGGTGATATGACAACTAAGGGTGCAATTGAAAGAAGCCTTTCTCGTAATGAATAGTTATTAATATGAGAAAGGTGCTACTCATCGATACATCGCTTTTATGCGTTTGGTTACAAGTTCCAGGTAGAGAAACTGCTGGTAATAATGAATGGGATTTTGAACGTGTAAATCAAAAAATTCAAGCAGAAATCGTAAAATTAACAACGCTGGTATTACCTTTAGCTGCTGTTATAGAAACAGGTAATCACATTGCACAAGCTAAAACAGCAAATTCAGAAAGTAAACGTATAGCAGCTCAAAAATTTGCCGAAATTATGACTTATGCAGCTGATGAAACTACACCTTGGGCTAAGTTCCGTGAGCAAATTGTTCTTTGGGAAGAGGAACAATTGAAAAACTTAGCCGCTAAATTCCCCAATCAAGCTGTAGAAAAGACTTCTATGGGTGATGCTAGTATTGTCATCTTGGGTTGGCACTATCACCAAAAGGGTTTCCATGTAGAATTTTTAACTGATGATGACAAGCTAAAATCTCAGGAACCACCTCCGCCACAGTCACCTACACGGCGAAGCAGTCGAACAAAAAGGTAAAATATCCTTGAGCGATCGCCATTCAACTTTCACATCACGTTATCATCGGATATTGTGGAATTTCCGCGCGTAACTCGATAGCATCTATGACCGCCTCTCACTCTGAAACTCCATCTACCAAGCCCGATGCAAGTACTTTTATTTCTGACCATCAACAGGTGGATCGCAGTAAGCTAAGTCAAATGTACTTGCACTATGTCGAGACGAAGGATAAATATCCTCACGCGGTATTGTTGTATCGGGTAGGAGATTTCTTTGAATGCTATTTCCAAGATGCTGTAAAGCTAGCGCAAGAATTGGAATTAGTTCTCACTAGTAAACAAGCTGGCGAACAGGGACGAGTGGCGATGTCTGGTGTTCCGCATCACGCTTGGGAACGCTACGCAACGCTGCTGGTAGAAAAAGGCTATGCAGTCGTAATTTGCGACCAAGTAGAAGATGCTTCTGAAGCTGCTGGTAGATTGGTACGACGGGAGGTAACGCGCATCCTGACTCCTGGCACTTTGCTGGAAGAGGGAATGCTCAAATCAAGTCGCAATAATTACCTTGCAGCAGTAGTAATTGCCGCAAATCATTGGGGTTTAGCCTATGCAGACATCTCCACAGGGGAATTTCTCACGACTCAAGGTAGCGATTTAGAACATTTGACACAAGAATTAATGCGCTTGCAACCATCAGAGGTGTTAGTTCCGACAAATGCGCCCGATTTGGGTAGTTTGCTGCGTCCCGGAGAAACTTCGCCCCATCTCCCGGAGTGTTTGCCACCATCATTTTGTTATAGTTTGCGATCGCAAGTTCCTTTTTCTCAAAGCGAAGCTAGACCTAGATTATTGCAGAAATTTAAGGTGCGATCGCTCGAAGGACTTGGTTGCGATCGTCTTCCCCTTGCCGTTCGTGCGGCTGGCGGTCTTCTGGAATACTTGGAAGATACTCAAAAAGAAAACCCAGTCCCCCTTCAAAGACTCCGCAGCTACACTGTCACTGACTATTTAATTGTTGATAATCAAACCCGCCGTAACCTGGAAATTACCCAAACTGTCCGAGATGGCACTTTTCACGGTTCTCTACTTTGGGCATTAGATAAAACTAGTACAGCGATGGGCGGGCGTGCTCTGCGGCGATGGTTATTGCAACCCCTACTCGATATTAAAGGTATTCGGGCGCGGCAAGATACTATCGAAGAATTGATGGAAAATACGCCTCTGCGTCAAGATTTGCGGCAATTGTTACGCCAAATTTATGATTTGGAACGACTCACAGGCAGGGCGGGTTCTGGTACAGCTAATGCTAGAGATTTAGTAGCTTTGGCAGATTCTCTCTCACGCTTACCAGAATTATCCAGCTTAGTAACTGAAGCGCGTTCTCCATTTCTCAAAGCTTTGCAAAAAGTCCCAACTGTGTTGGAAGAATTAGCACAAAAGTTACACGCGCATCTGGTAGAGTCGCCACCCATACTAATCAAAGAAGGCGGATTGATTCGCCCTAGTGTAAATCCCCTGTTAGATGAGAGAAAGGCAACTGTAGAAGCGGATCAGCAATGGATTGCCAATTTAGAAGTTGATGAGAGAGCTAAAACGGGTATTTCTACTCTGAAGGTAGGATTTAACAAAACTTTTGGTTATTATATCAGTATTTCCCGCACCAAAGCTGACCAAGTACCCGCTAATTACATCCGCAAGCAAACCCTGACGAATGAAGAACGTTATATCACCCCAGATTTGAAGGAACGGGAAGCCCGGATTCTCACAGCGCGGGATGATTTAAATCAGTTGGAGTACGAGATTTTTACGGCGTTGCGGGAAGAGGTAGCACAAGAGGCGGAGGTAATTCGCAATCTGTCTCGTGCAGTCGCGGCGGCGGACGTGTTGTGTGGTTTGGCTGAGTTGGCGGTGCATCAAGGTTACTGTCGTCCAGAAATGTTGCCGGGAAGGGAGATAAATATTGTTGATGGTCGTCATCCGGTGGTGGAACAGTCTTTACCTGCGGGGTTCTTTGTCCCGAATTCGACGCAATTGGGTCAAGAGTCATTAGTCATTAGTCATGTGTCATTAGCAGATGACCAAGAACAAATGACCAAGGACAAAGGACAAATGACAAATGACAATCCCGATTTGATTATTCTCACCGGGCCAAACGCCAGTGGCAAAAGTTGTTATTTGCGTCAGGTGGGATTGATTCAGTTAATGTCGCAGATTGGTAGTTTTGTACCCGCTAGGTTTGCCAGATTGGGAATATGCGATCGCATTTTCACCCGTGTAGGTGCAGTAGACGATCTTGCAACTGGTCAATCTACCTTTATGGTGGAGATGAATGAAACGGCAAATATTCTCAACCATGCCACATCTAGGTCGCTGGTGTTATTAGATGAAATTGGTCGCGGAACGGCAACGTTTGATGGTCTTTCCATAGCTTGGGCAGTGGCGGAATATATAGCAGTGGATATTCGGGCGCGAACGATTTTTGCTACTCACTATCATGAATTGAATGAACTGGCTAGCATTGTGCCGAATGTGGCTAACTATCAGGTGACAGTCAAAGAATTACCCGACCAAATTATCTTTTTGCATCAAGTTCAACCGGGAGGTGCTGATAAGTCTTACGGTATTGAGGCGGGAAGATTGGCGGGTTTACCAGCCGTAGTTATTCAACGAGCAAAACAAGTGATGGGGCAAATTGAGAAGCATAGTAAAATTGCGATGGGGCTGCAAAATCTGGATTGATGTTGTACATTAACTAATTATTTGTCACTGTTAACAGATTAATGTCATTTTTAACAAATTTTTTGTCTTCAAATTGTGTTGGCTAACTATTAATAAAATAATCTCATTAAACTTTTCAGCGTGATGTGTTATGTGATGTATAAAACTTGGCACACGATAACACAGCTTTTAAAGCTCACGTTGTGTTTAACTTTTCTATTCTCAATTTGCCCCATCTTTCAACCCACCCTACTCTGACATTACTTTTGAAAATCAAATTTAATTGATTGATTAATTGACTAACTCCACTCTTTCAACTCGCCTCTAGCTGGGAGGGGTGTTGAAACTTGCCATCAGCTGATCGATGACATCTGTACTTGGCGCTTTCAACCCGCCTCTAGCTGGGAGGGGTGTTGAAACTTAGAACAACTTCTTGAAATCGCCATAATTCATACTTTCAACCCGCCTCTAGCTGGGAGGGGTGTTGAAACTCTGCGCTTCAAACCCTTGATTTAACAATAGTTATGAAGGCATTTTTGTCACGTCTCCCAAAATCGCCCGTCAGTTAATACTTAAAAAAGAAATCAACTGACACACTAAAGGCTATAAACCTTATTAAACAAGCGATTTAAAGTTTTGGCAGGAGTCCCAGGGAAATCGCCCCCGCTTTACCATGCCAAAAAATAATTAAGGTGGGTTCCTCCTTGGTCGGAGGTGATTCAGTAGCCACCACTGCGGTAAACCCGCACCTCTATTACTGGGGGCGCACCTAATTCCTATCCACAAGAGATAGCAGCATCAAGGTGGGCAGCTACCAGGGTCAGAAAGCAAGACTGTTGTTTAACAGCAGTCAAACTAACCCAAATTTACACAGCACAGAGGCTTGTAACAAGCATGAACTGCGGCGCTGTTGAATTTTCTTATTTTATTGTCAAGGTTCAGTGTTTTGTCAATCAGTTTATTTTGCGGGAATAGTAAGCAGCGATCGCTAATTCTTTCGCTTTCTCCTGTGGACTACCTCGAATCGGCTGTTTTGACTCCTCTATGACAATTCCGGTTTTAGCCGCTTGACTTTGAACGATAGAAATCAATCTACCGTAGCTCCATTGATGGACGCTAACTCGATATTGTTTGGCATATTGTTTTTGGACTTCTAGTAATTCTGATTTTTGCTCGGCTTTGGCTTGAATCTCACTCTGAACTTGCTCTCGCATATTGTCCAACTTAGGTAGAACAATACTTCCAGCAGAGTAAGTTTGAGCGATCGCAATAATCTCTTTCGCCAGTAATCTGTCAATATATTCTCCTAACTCCGATTCTCCAAATTGATTCGGTGCAGCAAGCGTTTGAGCTACTTGGCGTTGATGGGATAAATAGTGCTTTTGCTGTCGCTGTCGATTTAGCAGTTTGTAGTTCTCACCAAGTAGTTGTCTAATGCTGGAATAAGTAAGGACTTTACCTGTAGTCCCGTCTACTATTGCTACTGTTGCGGGCTTTTCTAAACCGAGGCTAACACCGACAAGAATATGAGATTGTCCTTTATATAAAGGTTTCGTGGGGCGAGGGAAAGGGTTATTAATTCTGTCTAAGGTAGAGTTTTTCCGTTTTATATGAGCTTGCTGTTTTTCATTAAGGTCGCCTTTGGCTTTGGTATTAGTGATAGTTTTAGCTATTTCTTCGGCTTTCTCTTCCCTTACTTGATTGGTTCCTTCAGTCGTCCACAGGCGTGTGTCTACAGAACAGTAGAGGGTTAAGTGGTTAACCTTCCAAAGATCGCCTTTACCTTCTTCTTCTTGCCAAGCAATACGCCCACTACGGAGGGTGAACAGGCTGCTAGAATGTTGGTTTTTGCTATTTTTCTTAATTTGTTGATCTTCTAGGAAGCGTTTAAACCAGTGGAGTTGGCGAGAGTCACAATAGACTTGAAAACTATGCTCACTCAAACCGTTGAATTTTACACAGATGCGCCCAAACTGGTTTTTAAACCAAGTCATGTCTTCGTTAGTTTCGTAAGCTACTGGGAAAGGTACTTTACTAGATTGTCTTAAAAGGCTGTCTTGCCAAGATTTCGCCTCGGCTTCATTTGTTGGAACGTTATGAGTGGCAACGACAAGGGTTTCTAACCATTTGGCAGATGTTAAATCTCTACCTTTGGGAATTCGTGTTTCTAGCTGTTCTCTGAGGCGTTCAATCTGAATTTCAAGTTTACGGCGACGTTGAGCAAATTTTTTAGCGTCTTCCTCTTTCTCGTTGATTTTGCAACCATTTTTGAGCAAATAGCTGATGGCGCAACGAGTCAAGTTATCTTCTGTGTTGCGGTAAGTCTCAAATAAATTCTTTGATAAATTGCGATCGCTATCTGAATTTTGAACTTTTTTGCGCTTTTTAGCTTTTTTTACATTCGTTGATTCAGTTTCAGCAGTATTCAGAGGAGCAAATTGAACCAAAATTTCAGCAGCTTTAGTGCGAAGACTATCTAAGCTGACACCACTACTTTCTACCAATTCAACATCACTGTTGAGCATTTCCAACCAGCGATTTTTACCTTCTAGTTGGAACTGCGATCGCTTCATTAACGCAAACCATGATTTATATATGTAGTTCACCAATGCGATCGCGCTGTCGTAAAACCGTCCAGGCTGACCGATGAAGCGAGGGTCAGTTCTCAAAGGCTGGCAGAGTTCTTTGACGACACTATTGGGGTGTTTGCTCTTTTGTCGCCAAGTTTCAAACTCTGGATGTTGATTTACTTGATGCAATAGTTCATTAATCAGTGGCGTATTTAGCTCTGCCATCAACTTCCATAGTTGGTGGCGTGATGATTCTGAGGCTACAAGACGACACTGAATAGTGATTTGGCTCATCGCTTTAAAACAATATTGTTTAATACTAACATAATTGTATTAAACAAGTCTTCTGTAAAATAAATTGTATGCAGGAGACATTTTTTACAAGCAAGGAAGCGGCTGAAATCGCAGGCTGCACCCTTCGTCAGCTACAGTATTGGCGAGAGAGAGGGGTGATTGTTCCTGTAATCAGTGATACTGGGACAGGACGTAGTATTTATTACTCCAAGTCAAATTTGCTGGAACTAGCTGCAATGTCATATTGGCTATCTGTGGGGTTAAGTTTTGACATAGCCAGCACCACGCTCAAAAAGCTGAAAGACCAAGAGCCGGAGCTATTTACTTCAGGTAAAGGTAAGCGGTTTATGTTGTTGTCCCAAGGGCAGGAGCGATCGCTTGAGCTTGTGGAGTTTGACAGAAAAAAGGCGATCGCATCTCTAGAACAAGGTCAACCTGTGATTCCTGTGTGGTTAGATATCATTTATCAACAATTAGCCGAGAAACTGGGAAAATAGGGATTCTCTTTCATAAGATAAAAGCGATCGCAGGAGTTAAATAAAGTGCCGCGTGGAACAAGGAAAAACAGTAAAAAGCAAGCAGAGGAAAACGGTTCTGGAGATTTACCACTTCTACAGTTAGCGAACCAAGCTGATGAGCGTTTGGACATTCCCGCAATGGAACAATGGCTGTGGGATGCTGCTTGTAAGATACGCGGTGCAACGGATGCACCAAAATTCAAAGATTTTATTCTGCCGCTAATTTTCTACAAACGACTGTCTGATGTGTTTGATGATGAGTATGAAAAGTGCGCCGAGAAGTTTGGGGGTGGAGACTTAGCCCGTGCTTTCATTGAAGCAGATCACAAAGATGCAATTAAAAATAACCGTCAGCCGATTGTGCGTTACTATGTCCCCCATGAATACCGTTGGGATGCGATTCGCTTTCATCCTAAAGATGGCTTAGGAGAGTTTATCACAACGGCGATGCGGGAAGTGGCAAAGCGCAATCCTGGGTTATCGGGAACGCTGACGCTGAAGGATTATAACGAGAAGCAAAGCAATCAGCGCGTTTTGGATGATGACCGTTTAAAGGACTTGATTGAAGTCATCAGTCGGCATCGGTTGGGGTTGAAGAATACCAATGCGGATGTCTTGGGGGAAGCCTATGAGTATCTGCTGCGGAAGTTTGCCGAAGGACAGGGGCAAAGTGCGGGGGAGTTTCTTACACCATCAGAGGTGGGTTGGTTGATTGCGGAAATTATTGACCCTGAACCCTACACGAAAATTTATGACCCCACTTGTGGATCGGGAAGGTTATTAACTAAGCCGCGTCTGGTGTTCAACCGTAAGCATCCAGGGGAGGAGAGTAAAGCACCTCGCTTATTTGGGCAAGAGTTGAACTGGACAACT
This sequence comes from Nostoc sp., assembly GCF_036917095.1. Lineage (GTDB taxonomy): Bacteria > Cyanobacteriota > Cyanobacteriia > Cyanobacteriales > Nostocaceae > Nostoc. The sequence goes on along the minus strand of NZ_JBALFH010000020.1, from coordinate 14,466 downwards.
TTTGCGATCGCTAAAATGAATATGTTTTTGCAGGATTTTACTGATACTCAGATTGAGATTGGCGATACATTTAGGCAACCTAAATTTACGGTTGACAAGAAGGTAATGCGCTTTGATTATGTGGTTGCTAATCCGATGTGGAATCAGGACAACTACGGCGCAGATGCTTACGAAGAAGATTCTTTTGAACGGTTTAAAGACGGAATCGCATCGAAATCTTCAGCAGATTGGGGATGGGTGCAGCATATTTGGGCATCGCTGAAAGATAACGGACGGGCGGCGGTTGTTTTGGATACAGGTGCGGTGTCTCGCGGTTCGGGGAGTCAGAACAAAAATCAAGAAAGGGACATTCGCAAGGTATTTTTGGAAAGGGACAGAGTTGAAGGGGTGATTTTACTACCTGAAAACCTGTTTTATAACACGACTGCACCAGGGGTGATAATTTTGTTAAATCGCCTGAAACCTCTGAATCGTAAGGACGAGTTTTTGCTGATTAATGCTGCTGATTATTTTGTGAAAGGCGATCCGAAGAATATTTTGACGCAGGAAGGGATTAAGGCGGTTGTTGAGGTTTATCGCAATTGGGAAACGCGAGATAAGCTGAGTAAAGTTGTTAAGTTAGAAGAGTTGAGAGAAGCGGATTATAATCTTAGTCCGTCGCAGTTTGTGGATGTTAGCGATAAAGTTGTGCATCGTTCCATTGAGGATATTTTGACAGATTTGGCGGTAGCAAGACAAGAGAGAGAATGGGCGGATAAAGATTTAGCTGAGGTGCTTACTAATTTGAGACTTTAGATTTTGTTTGGATTAATTTTTTCAGGAGGATAGGATAATGACTCAAGCAATTGATAAGGAACAAAAAGTGATTGATGAATTTAAAAAATTATCTCCTGAGAAGCAGCAGGAGGTATTAAATTTTATTGAATTTTTGCAGTTTAAGGCGCAAAAGCAGGATGTACAGCATAAAGAAGAGAAAGAACCTATTTCCGCCTATGAAGCTGCAAAAGAGTTTGCTGGCTGTGTTGATGGAGGGCCTGGCGATCTAGCTACCAATAAGAAGTATTTAGAAGGCTTCGGTTGGAAATGAGGAAAAAGATACTTCTAGATACAGGCCCCTTAGTTGCATTTATCAATAATCGAGAAAATTCGCCTGATTGGGCGGTTAATGAATGGAAAAAGATTGAACCGCCTTTCTTTACTTGCGAAGCAGTAATTACTGAGACGTGTTTTATATTGCGAGATTTTTATGGCGGTGAAGGTGCTGTTATGTCTTTATTAGATACTGGCATAATTCAAATTTCTTTTCGTATCAGTGGTGAAATTGGAACAGTTAGAGAGTTGATGAAGCGATATCAGAATGTGCCGATGTCACTAGCTGATGTGTGTTTTATAAGAATGAGTGAGTTAATTTTAGGTACTTGTTTGTTGACGTTGGATAGTGATTTTTGGGTTTATTGGAAAAATAAAAATGAAATGATGAATTTGATTATTGCTGATGGAATATGAAAGGGATAGGAATGGACGAGATACAAGTGCCGCTTCATTGGAATAAAATCAAACTTGGGGAAATTGTCAAATTTAAAAGTGGAAACTCTAAACCTAAAGATACAGTATATCAACCCAGTGAGGAGAAGAAAATCCCTGTATATGGTGGCAATGGTATCTTAGGTTATACTAATAGCTTATTTTCAAATCAAAGACTTCTAGTTATTGGTCGAGTTGGTGCATACTGTGGATGCGTACACATTGCAGAATCACCTAATTGGATTACTGATAATGCTCTATACTCAGAAAAATGGGTTATTAATGATATATATATTGACTTTTTAGCAGAATATCTAAAATTTTTTAATTTAAATAGGTTTCAAAGGAGAGGCGGACAACCCCTAATTACACAAAGTATTATTCATGATTTATATCTATATCTTCCCCCACTTCCTGAACAAAAAACGATCGCACACACTCTGCGAACCATCCAGAAAGCCAAAGAAACCCGTCAGCGAGAGTTAGAACTGGAACGGGAACGCAAAGCTGCACTGATGCAATATCTCTTTACTCATGGCACTCGTAATGAAACCCGCGAGGAGAAGGAAATAGGTGAGATTCCAGAAAGTTGGAAATTAGTTAAACTCGATTCACTTGTTGAGTTTCTTAGCGGAGGAACTCCTGCAAAAAATCATCCAGAATGGTGGCAAGGTAGTATTCCTTGGGTAAGTACTAAAGATTTAAAACAACCGAGACTTTCAGACGCTATCGACCATATTTCAAAAGAAGGCTTAGAAAATGGCTCCCGCCTGGTTTCTGAAAAAACGCTTTTAGTCGCTGTTCGTGGTATGTGTCTTGCAAAAAATATTCCAGTGGCAATAACAGAAGTATCTATGGCTTTTAATCAAGATATTAAGGCACTTGTTCCATCTTCTCAGATTGAGGCTGAATACTTACTGTGTGCAATTCAATATCTCAAAGACTATCTTTTGCGATTTGTTGGAACTTCAGCACATGGAACGAAACGATTGCCTACATCTTCTCTAAAAACTCTTCCAATACCTTTGCCAAAAATAGAAGAACAGCAACTAATTGCCAAGGTCTTAAAATTTTGCGATCGCAAAATTCAAGCCCTAGAGAAAGAACTCACCCTTATCGACGAACTCTTCCACGCCATGCTAGAACAACTGATGACAGGTAAAATTTCCACCCAACCCTTAACTGAGACTTACGTATGAGCGAAAGTTCCGCCGTGCAAAGACCGATGCTGAAATATGCCTATCAAATTGGCTGGGAATACCTAACTTCAAAAGAAGCATTACAACGGCGGGAAGGGAAGGGAGAGGAAAAACTCAAAGAACGCTACTTTGCCGATGTTCTTCGCAGTCAACTAATTAAACTAAATCCTGGCGTTGTCACCTCTAACAATATAGATGAAATTCTTCGCCGCTTGCGAAACATTGACAACACCATCGAAGGCAACCGCGAAGCTTTAAACTGGTTGCAAGGCAAACAATCTATTTTTGTCGCCCAAGAAGAAAACCGCGACAGAAACATTACCCTCATTGACTTTAACAACCCAGAAAATAACATCTTCCAAGTCACAGATGAATGGTCGCAAAAAGGCGTAAAATTTCCCAACCGCGCTGATATTATTTTTCTAATTAACGGTATCCCCGTCGCCATTGCTGAAACCAAAGGAGAAAAGAAAACTGATGGTTTAGCACTAGGCATTGACCAAATTCACCGCTACCACAACCAAACCCCCGAATTGCTCGCCTTTCCCCAAATTTTTGAAGTCACAGAACTCTGGAATTTCTGGTATGGCTTAACCTGGAATACCAACCGCAAAAACTTGTTTGAATGGAAACTGAACAAACAAAGCGACACAATTCAAGAAGGCGACTATGAAGAGAAAATCAAAACCTTCTTCGACCATCAACGCTTTTTAGAGATTCTTAGATATTACATTGTTTTCCTCGAACGCGATGACGGCTTAACCAAAGTTGTTCTACGGCAACACCAGACCCGTGCAGTCAAAAAAGTCCTGCAACGTATCCAAGACCCGAATAAAAAACGGGGACTAGTTTGGCATACCCAAGGCAGTGGTAAAACCCTCACCATGATTACAATTGCCGCCCAACTCCGCAATATTAGCGGCGATAATACCGTAATTATGATTGTTGACCGCAACGAACTGGAAAACCAACTAGACAAAAACCTCAAAGCTTATGGCATCAAAAGCTACGAGGTGGCAAACAGTAAAGCAGACTTAGAAAAACTAATCCAAGATGATTATCGCGGGTTAATCGTCGCCATGATTCACAAATTCGACAAGATGAAGGTAGAAAATAAGCGTTCTACGATTACCGTCTTAGTCGATGAGGCACACCGTAGCACAGGTGGTAATTTCGGCATATATTTGATGGCTGCCCTCCCCAACGCCACATTTATTGGTTTCACAGGTACACCTGTCAGTAAAGCAGCTAAAGGACAAAGTACCTTCCAAACCTTCGGCGAACCTACTGACCCAAAATACAGCCTAGATTCCTATTCAACCGCCGACTCAGTACGAGATGGCACAACCCTGAAGCTAAATTATGCCCTTGCTAAATCAGAGTTTCGCGTTCCCCAAGAAATTTTAGAAAAAGAATTTCTCCAACTCAAAGCCGCAGAAGATATTAACGATATTGAGGAACTGGATGGCATTCTCGATCGCGCAGTTAAATTAAAAGAGTTTCTCAAAAGTGAAGATAGAGTAGATAAAGTAGCTAAATTTGTCGCCGAACACTTCCGCGACTACGTTGAACCAATGGGCTTTAAAGCTTTTATGGTTGGTGTAGATCGGGAAGCTTGTAGACTTTATAAACAAGCCTTAGACAAATATCTCCCTGCTGAATACTCAACAGTCGTCTATTCCCGGACTACAGCCGAAGGACTGCGCGAGTACAACCTGACTGATGCCGAAGAGAAAGAAGTCCGCAAAGCTTTTATTAAAAAATCCGTCGTTTCTGCCAGAATATCCTTACCGGATGCAGTAATCGAGTTTATCGGATTGCGACCCAAAGATTTTAACTACACTAGCAAAACCCTAAGTTTTACAGGTTATTGTTCTGCTGAAGATGCTCAAAATTTAGAAAGCCTTTGCGGTGGCGATGCTGATGCTGTGACAAAAATTCGCCAACTTTACGAAGACTACCGCAAAGCATTGCCCAAAATTCTCATCGTCACCGAGAAACTATTGACGGGGTTTGATGCGCCGATACTTTACTGTATGTATCTCGACAAACCCATGCGGGATCACGTTCTCTTGCAGGGAATCGCCCGTGTGAATCGCCCCTATGAAGACGCAGAAGGTTTAGTTAAGCCTTATGGCTTTGTTCTAGATTTTATCGGTATCTTTGGTGACAAACTAGAGCAAGCCCTTGCCTTTGAGTCAGGAGAAGTTAACGACATCATCCAAAATGTTGATGTGATCAAAAACCTGCTGCAAACCATGATGGAAAATACTGCACCTGAGTATTTACCGCTAGCTAAGGGATGGGACGACAAAGCAAAAGAAAGGGCTGCGGCGCACTTTGCAGACAAAGATTTGCGGGAGAAATTCTTTAAATTTGTCCGGCAATTACAATCAATTTACGAGATCCTCTCTCCCGATCCTGACTTGCGCCCCTTCATGGAAAATTATCAAGCGATCGCTAGGCTTTACGGAACAATCCGCGCTGCTTATAATACTAGTCCCTATATTGATATTGAACTCACCGCCAAAACCAAAGAACTGGTACGCCGCAACGTCACAATCGGCGAGTTAGAAATGCCAGGGACAATCCACGAACTCAATTCCCAACAATTAGAACAATTCCGCCAAAATAGCACGACGGATACTGTAAAAGTTCTAAACTTGAGTAAGGCACTGTTTAGAGATGTACACGAGCAAAGTCAGCGATCGCCTTTTTTGATTTCCATTGGCGAACGTGCAGAAACTGTACGCGCCAGCTTTGAAAACCGCCAAATAGAGGCGCAAGAAGCTTTAGCTAAACTAGATCAAATTGCCAATGAATGCATAGAGGCAGAGTCAGAACGGCAACGGCTCAAGGTTGATGAAAACACCTTTGCTATTTACACTGTCATCAAGCAAGCAGTTGATTGCCTTGATATCAACCAAGCCGAAACCATCAACGCCATTTATAGCAACTTCCCTGATTACTGGTGGGATGCGCGTCAGGAAATTGATTTAAGAACCGAACTTTACGCTACTATTTATCCTATTACAAGCTCAGTTGACCAAACCATTGAAGTCACCAATAACCTGCTGAAACTCGAACGAGTCGAATCATGAACACGACTCCTTTACCAGAAAAACTCGAAGCCGCAACGCAATGGAAAGACGCGCAAGCACTTAGGGACGCTGTGGGAGAATGGAGCGATCGCATTAAAGTCCAAGTCAAACAAATTCAACTCCGTCCGATGAAGCGCAAGTGGGCATCCATTTCTACTACAGGACGTTTAACGCTGAATACTGAACTGCTAGATTTACCAAAAGAATTGGGTGAGTTTGCGATCGTTCACGAACTTGTGCATCTCCTCGTTCCCAACCACGGTAAGCTATTTAAGTGCTTTATGTCTGCTTATTTGCCTGATTGGGAAGAGAAGGAGAAGCGATTGCAGGGCTTTGTGGGGTAATGCGGGAAACTGCCTTTAAAGGACTTATATCGTTATGTTTTTGATACGGACAAGAACCTTAAAGTCTTGTAGACTAAGATTATAGATACTAAATTTTAGTTATGAGCCTTAACTGGTTTCTAAATAAATGAAAAATGAGATTCCTTAACCCACCTATCACCGAAGCCATTATTGATATAACAGTCAATCTTCATGATAATTTTAATCATGAAGAAATTTTGAAGTTCCATGAAAATATTAAAGACTCTTTTCCAAATATTCAAAAGAGAATGGCACTTCAAGGGGGTTTTGAATTTGACTTAGAAAACTCGGATGAAATCAACTCTCAATTGTTTTCAGTATCTAATAAACCTGAAGGATATATTTTTATTTCTAATGACCAAAAAAGAATTATTCAAGCTAGGCTAAATGGCTTTACATTCAGTAGGTTGAAGCCCTATGAGAGTTGGGAAAGCTTTTATGGAGAGGCATATCAGTTATGGCAAAAGTATGCTCAAATTACATCTCCTACAGAAGTAGTCCGTCTTGCTCTACGGTATGTCAACCAAATTATGATACCTGCAACAGGAACAATAGAGCTAAAAAATTACGTAAAAATATTACCAGAAATATCTAGTAATTTATCGGTAATAATGGAAGGCTATTTTATGCAAATAATTGTAGTCCATCCAGAATATCAACCCTCAAGAGGAATTATTAATCAAACAATCGGTCAAGTAACCGAAAATGAAAAGGGTGAAAAAGCGGTTCCTTTAATATTTGATATAGATGTTTTCCAACAAGTAAATCTTCAGCATAATGATGATGATGAAATCAATAAAATTTTTGAATTAAATTTGCGATCCTTCAGAGACGAAATATTTTTTAAGAGCATTACCAATAAAACAGAGGATCTTTTCAAATGAGTACGTTACTAGCTACAGATAACAGTCAGTTTTTGAGTACGACTTCTAGCAGTGGTAGTAGTAATGAACACTACGAAATAATTAAAGCAAGCCAACAGGTTCAAAGACATAGGCTAGAAGCCAAAGCATGGAAATATAATACATCGTTGTATTTATTCTCTAATTTAGATATTTCTGAGTTTGAGAATAGAGTAGAAGAGATTCGAGATGAACTCTTGGAAGGTCATCTTGCACTTTCCAAAGAAGACGTAAATATTCTTAAGCAACTAGTTAGACGTTTAAGTGTTTTCCAACTTCTAGCTGTGGCAAGGCTTCTGAGTCCTCTTTTAGAAAATGAAGCCTATTCTCAGGATGCAGCTTCCATAATCAATGTGCTTCTACAGCATCCAGCAGACGAAGTGAGATATGCTGCTTTAGAAGCAATTAGCTTTGCTCTAGGTGAAGTTCCTATTGCTGAAGAAATACTTGCAGAAGCCAAGAATTTGCTTAAAAATGAAGAAAGTACATTTGTACGTGAATTTTTGGAGTCACTATAGCAATCCTATTTGAGGTAGCAATCTTATTTGAGATCCGAACAGAGCGTACACTGATCAGCTTAGAAAAATCAAATTCTTGGTGATTAATAAAGAACTTCAGGTTAGTATAAATGTATCATTAGGTTTTATGTAATTTAGGATTGCTATATAAGGTGTGAGTGAATTACGTTACTATTATGAATTGTGTACCACAGATGACCTTGAGTTAACAGCAGCAATAGAATTATTTCTTAAATGTAATGGTGACTTTGCAGATTTTGTTAAGTCAGATCCTAATAAAAACAATATGCGGAAAGTAGCTGCAAAGTATATGAATGAAGTCAGCAAGCAATATCAGCACAAAGTTCAAGAGTGGGCTAAATAATACTTACAATGAGAGTTTAGCCATAATAGTGGAGTAAATGTTTTAAGGTGTCGCATATTTAATTCGCACTTTATTAACCGTTAGGAAAATCGTCAATTTCTCTTTCGAGCTTCCAATTCCCCATCTCCCCACAACTCCAAGAGTGCAACTTGTAAGCGTAACAGCTTAGTCTTGGTGAGGCTTCTAATTACTTGCCATCTCCGCAAAAAGCATAAAACATTACTGACACCACCCATCAACCTACAGCGTCAGAACCTATAGTTCACCTTTTCCCTAGTATGAAAAACCAAATTGTGGCTCGTTTTAGTCGGCGTTAATGATGCAGAGGATCATTTACAATTCCTGCATTGGCTGATCCCAAGAGTGACTTTCACAATTATTTTCAATTCAGCATTGGAGCAGCAAGGCTACAAAGTGTAGTTAAACCGTCTTCTGAGACTTTGCCATATCTGCAAATGTTAAAAAACACCGTTGGCAATGACCATCAATCCACAACGCAGGAATTTTAAACTTTGCCCCACAGTTGGGATATTCTGAAAGCAAGCTTAACTTGTGGCGATCGCATTCTAAGTAAACATTATTAATTTACAGTCCCAAGCCACTTCATCGAAGGGACAACCTATCTTCTGCCACAATACGCGATCGCCTCACTTGCCCTTACTAGGCGGCGAAATCGTTCCATCCGCCTGCGCTTGTTTAATAGCTCGTTTCAGAATTAACACTGCCATTTGCGACAAAGAACGCTCCTCTGCATCCGCCAGTTGTTGCAGAGCTTCTTTGTCTTCTTCTTCCATGTAAATACTCAATGTTACTTTTCCCATGTGACTATTATCAGCTTCTCTATGTGTTTTTATATTAAATCACTAAAAACACATAAATTTAAATAGAAGCACATAAAATTTATGTATAATTACTGATAAGTCAAAAGCCAGGGCGCAACTTTCTCAGGGCTGACGCACTGGCTTCTGGCTCCTTCTCACAGGAGACATATTCTATGTTAAGACCTGTTTGCCACAAAACAGATGAACACAGAAGTTATCTACAAGCTTTAGATGACTTCGGTATTGCTGAACTATTAGCGAAACTCAATAACTATTGTGAACAGCAAGAACAACAAACTTTAGCAGCGTTGTTGATTTCCCAATTAACTCAGAGTCTTGATGCTGAACTAGTTGCTAGTTATTTGAGTGCGTTGGCTCCTAGCTTTGCCGAAGGCATCGCGCTCAATCGCCACGATTTACTCCCAAGATTAATTAACCAGAAATTTTCTGCGAGTTCTGTTGATTTACCCGACGACTTTGCGAACACAGCAAAAACACCCCGCTTTTTGTATGGCGACAAATTGCGTTGGATTGGTTCTGACACCGATTGGGGAACAGCGATCGGCAGATTTTATAGCTTTGCTCCCCATCTTTGCTGCTGGAGTTGGTGCTACCTGATTTGGTTGAGCAAAGATAGCCCCAGTGCCGCTTGGACATCTGCCGATATTGCTTGGGAAGAGGATTTAGAGCCAATAGAAGCGGAGCCAATGCTATGACTAATCCGCGTCCTTTACAGGCACGAGAGCAAAGTTTAATTGACCTTTATAGCCATTGTCAATTAGGAATGACACCCAAGAATTTTTATGCCAAATGGGATGTTAATCATGAGGCGATCGCTCGAATTTGCTCTCGTTCACTCTCAACTGTCCGGCGTTGGTTTTCCAAGGGTCGCAATTATCGTAGTCCCATGCCCAGTGATTTACGGCATCTTGCCCTGATGGACTTCCTGCTAGAACACTTCGAGGAAATTCCCGAAGAATGTCTGAATATACTATGTTCTCTCGCAGTGCATAAGTAGGAATCGAAAAGTCAACCAATTGCAATGTCATCCTGACATTCTTTTACCAGCCACTCTCACAGTAGGGTGGCTTTAGTTTTGAGAATGTTTAAGTCACTTTTGTCTATTATTCGACTGCAATTTACCAGCTAAATCATAAGTATGAGCAGGAGGTTTTTATGACCTACATTGAAAAGCTAAATCCTTGGTGTATAGTCCGCCATTTTCCTAGTATGCAACATCAAATAGTTGCTCGTTTTCGTCGCCGCAGTGACGCAGAGGCTCATTCACAAGCTCTACACCGACTGATACCAAGTGCAACTTTCACAATCATTTTCAATCCAGCAGTCGAGCAACCAGAGCAAATTACCCCATGATTCCATCGTTCTGGAAGTCAACTTAACTTGTAGCAAATTCTCTTGTTTATTGAAACATAAGATATCCCCCCTTGCTCCTTTTTTTCCATGAAAGCAAGGGGGGATGATTTGTAGCTAACATTTGAAAAGTACTACTATGTTTGCACAAACTCCGTCATCGATAAGACTTTTGATACTTTCCCATATCGGCAAAACTCAGAAAACATCGGTGACACCAACCATCCACCCACACTGCTGGAATCTTAAATCTTGCTCCACAGTTTGGACATTCTGACAACAAAATTAATTGGTGGCGATCGCACCCTTGCGTTATCTTCAACTGCCATTCAATCTTGTGACAAGGTGACTCAACATAACAAGCAGCACATAACCGAATCGGCTCAAGCTTCATCCCCACCCCAGCAGGCGCTAACATCTGCGCTAGCCTATCAGCATCAACCTCCACAACCTTAGCCAATGCCTCTAATTGCTGGCGAGACGGTGGGGGATTAAACCGAAACTTTTCCCATCGGGCGATCGCACCCCCAAGTCCTGCTGCTTTACCTAATCCAGTAGGGGTTAAATCATTTGCCCGTCGAAAGCGACCCAAAAAATGACTCAGGCTTTCTGCTTGATAGGGTTGAACTCTAAACAGCCAAGGCTTAATATTTTCCGCTTCCATCACTTGTATTCAGCAGCTACTTCCTTCAAAGTTTCCAAGTCAATTTTTTGCAGTCCTTTTTTTAAAGCCCGAATTGCAGTCTCTCGGAGAATCATATCCATCAAACCGATATAACCTCGAGTTGCTTCCCCTAAGGTCTTCAACATCGTCTTACTCGAAAGGTTGGAAGCAACTGGCAATCTCAGTATTTGCTTCTCCCAAATATCCACTGTTCGCTTAAAATCTTCCCCTGACATCTTTCCAAAACGGTGACAAGACCGAAAACGGTTATAAACCTGCTCATCCCGCTTAATCACTGCATCTAAGCGATCGGTTCCTACCAAAATCACTGCTATTTCCAACCTGTCAAAAATATCACGCACTTCCGCAAAAGTTTTCGGCTTAAAGCGGTCAGCTTCATCAATAATCAACATCTCCACCCCGCAACCTTTAAGAACTCGCAGCGTTCTATCTCGAATTTCTGCTACCGTTCCTTTAGTTACCTGATATTTCAAATGCTCCATAATTACCCCAAATAATTCCTTAGCACCGCACTCTTGGGGAATTTGGATATAAGCCACAGGTACAATTGGGGGCTTTCCTGCAACTTGAGAGGGTTTATTCCTAAGCCTATAGGCATCACAACCCATAGTTTTACCCGTCCTCGATTCACCTACCACACGACCAGATTGCCTTGATTGGCGTTTTCCTTCCAACCAATTATGGAGAATTTGCACTTGTTCGAGTGGGACAAAACCTTTACGATTTAATCGTTGAATCTCCGCCTGTAATTTGTCGCTATTAACGGGAATATCACCCAATTGTTGAGCGACTGCTTGAGCTTCTTGTAAAGTCATTTTTACCACCCGTAATCTTCACGCATTTGTTCGTAATCAAAAACTTCTGGCATCTCTTGCTCAGGTTCGCTGTCAAGAGATACTGCCTCTCCTGATGACTCTGCCTCAACAGGTATAAGTTGTTTAGCTTTTTTGACCTCAGCCTGTTCTACTTTCTGACGCTCTTTTTTAGTTTTCTTTTGAGTTTGGAATGTTTCGCGTTCTCTAACTTCAGCCAAAATTGAGCGATTGCTTACAGCCTTACCCGCTTCTCTGACCTTACGACTGATAGCTTTTGCCTCATCTAGAGATAGTTCCTCTGTCTCCAAATCTTGAGCATACGCGCGGGCAAGAAACACCTCTTTATCCCCTTCTGTGCGGTAAACCAAAATCGTTGTGATATCTCTGGGGTCATATCGCAACACAACACTTTCCCCTGCATAACCCGCCAAGAGTTCACCTCGATACATCAAGTTTTCAAATTGCAGATATCCCCCGCGTTGAATTTGTCGCCGTGTTTGCTTCATTAGGCAAATATCCAAATCCCTCTCGGAAAGTAAATCAGGGGAAGCAATTAAACCAGATTCCCAGCGTTGAAATCTTGTCTGGTCGCCCATTCGAGCATCAAGTCGTTGGTTATAGTTATCAACGATGTAACACACCAACCTTTGCTCTAACTGCCGCAACGTGAAGCAAGCTTCTTTCTCCGCTTCCTCTGGCCGCTCTTGAACGTTTGAACCTGTATATCCTTGTAAAGTTGAGAATAATTCTGTGTTTAGAGTTTTAAACAGACGCTCAACAATACCGCCTTCGGATGGGCGATCGCGCAAATGACAAACAAACCCTAACTGCACCCCTATTTGCTGTAAATGGTTAGAACGAAAATCTTTACCCGCATCTGTATACAAGTGTTGCGGTAAACCAGAAGTACCCCATTCTTCATGAAGTCCATATTCTGAACCATATTGTTTGGGCAAAATTGCATGACGTAACGCCAAAGCTACAACTTGAGAACTTGGTGGATCGTAGCCCAAGTTAATCCCCATAATGCAGCGCGAATAACTATCAATAACCGTTGTTAACCAAGGACGACTAAGAATTTTGCCATGCTGGTCTACTAATAAAACATCAACAAGGGTGTGGTCGCACTGCCAAACTTGGTTACTGTGTTCTATTTGTAAGTCTTTTCCATCACGAGTTTTAACTGATAGCCGTGAACCACGCCAACCCGGACTGCGAATACTTTTAGCTTGCTCAATTTTATCTATTAAGGGTTGCAAAATTCGGTAAACCGTCATGTGGGAAGGAGGCTTAACTCCCAGTTCTTCAGCCTTTGCCTCCACTTTAATAAAAACCTGCTTGCGAGTCATTCTTTTACTACCTTTATTACCCTCCTTATAAGTTTCCAATACAAACTTTTGCCAGTCTTCATCAACTCGATGCTTTCCTTTATCTGCTCGTTGATTTTGTACTAGCCCAGCCAAACCCTCCTGTTCCCATTTCTCTACTAGCCGTCGCACTGTACGTACTGACTTCCCAAGCTTTTCTGCCGCTTCCTTGAGCTTTTGAGTATATGTAGTGCCATCGCTATTTTCTAAAAGGCTTTGAATCACCTCCATTTTCAGCAAAGCTTCATCTGAAAGTTTAGAAACTATAACGTTTGCTTCAGCAAGATCATTATTAACATCTGCGGAGCTTGCCCAAGTCGTAGAGGTTGTAGAGAATTCTGCATCTTGCATACAGTGTCTTATCAAAACATAGTTGTATTATACTACTAAAGTGACAAATAATTTGTTAATTTATGAAAACTCATGATTTTTCCAGGTTTCTGGTAATTAACAATTAAATTGTGAAATATCTGGTATTTGACATCTAATTAGTGAATACCGACTTAGATGGGTATTACTGTCTTAAATAGGAGAAACCCTGACATAATCCTTGCTATGTCAGGGTTTTAGGTATTTATAGCTTTGTGACAACATTTTGTTAAATGGACAATTAATTAGTTAATGTACAGATATTGTCGTTTGCCAAATTATTTGTTTGCGTTGACAAATTAATGTCCGTATTGCCAAAATAATGTCCGCATTAACTATGCGGTCAACTTGTATTAGCTCTCGCTTTTAAACAATATTGTCTAGTACTAACATAATTGTATTAAACAAGTCTTCTGTAAAATAAATTGTATGCAGGAGACATTTTTCACAAGCAAAGAAGCTGCTGAAATCACAGGCTGCACCCTTCGCCAGCTACAGTATTGGCGAGAGAGGGATTAAACAAACCGTAGGTCGAGTTATTGGTTCTCTGTGGGTACTGATTGCCAAGCAAGGTGATGTTTCCAGTGCGATGTGAAATTAACTTGAACTACTTGGTTAAAGTCCTCCAAAGCTGCTGAAAAAGTTTTCTCTTTTAGCTTTGCTGCACCTTGGTTGTGCAACTGTTTAGGGCATTGTGGATTCCATACATATTTTTGACAAGTTTGGTGGGCAATTTCTACATCACTGCCATTTTCAGGATTTTGAAAGACGGGATGATAATGTAATCTGTTACAGCAAACTTGCAACCATTCTTGCCACCCACATTGCCACAAGCGGACTGTTCCATCAAGACTACCACTGACAATCAGTTTACCATCAGGGCTAAAAGCTGCGGAATTTACCCAATACTCATGCCCGCGCCAAGGTTGACCAATGGGGTTGCCGTGAATATCCCATAAGCGCACTGTCAAATCATTGCTGGCACTGACAATCCACTGACCATCAGGGCTAAAGGCGACAGAATTAACTTCTTTTTCATGTCCGTGCCAAGGTTGACCAATGGGG
>NZ_JBALFH010000019.1:0-15718 GCF_036917095.1 Nostoc sp. | reverse complement strand
GCGGCAAAATTAGGAGTTACAGAAGCACAGTTAAAGAATGCGTTGGGAGTTCCTGCCAATCCTCCCAATCCAGGCGATCGCAATCAGCGCCCACCCAGACCTGATTTGAAGGCGGCTGCGGCAAAGTTGGGAGTTACAGAACAGCAGTTAAAAGATGCCCTCGGTGTTCCGCCTCATCCTCCTGGTGTCGATCGCCCTAATCCACCACAATAGCTGAACATTATCTAGATTAAGGAAAAAATGAAATTATCCATTAATCGTAGTAGTGCTTGATGAGTTTGTAGTAAGCACTTCAGTGCTTAAAATTCCAGGACTAAAGTCCTTACTACAAACCCTATTCCTTAGCTCGACTTTATCCATTTTTGATTCAATCAAGCAGCGTAAACAGCAATATCTCTCAAACGCTCAAATAATAAAAGACGGGGGACTTTTATTATTTGAGTAGTTTCGGAAGATGTGGAAAAAGTGCTAGCCCATAAAAATCTGACTTTTCACGGTATCTGGAAAACCTCTCTCTAAATCTCTCTCCTAAAAGGAGAGAGATTTTGAATTTTCCCCCTTCCCGCGTCGGGAAGGGGGTTAGGGGGTTAGGTTTTTCGTAGGCTTTTCCACATGACGTGAAAAGTCAGACTAGCGTTGGGGAGTAAGATTGAAATCCTCTCTCCTTTTAGGAGAGAGGAATGGAAGTGAGGTCAAAGTGTATTGTTTCCATTCGAGAACCGCTATATTGAAATATCTTGAAGTGGATTGGGTTTTGCGGGGCCATACCAATTTTAGATTTTTGATTAGCAACGACGGGAATTGCACCCGTATCTCCTGGTGTGCTCCAAGGAATTCTAATGTTTGAACTACGTTGCTGGGCAGCGAACCGAATCGAACGGCTGTCTTTCGCCTTGAATTGGCGGACACTTTACCACTAAGCTACGCTGCCAGAAATTACCAATCTGTTTCTGTATAGTCTTTAAATAATTTAGCAAAAGGTGTTTTACCTTGGTTAATTCCTAGATAAATTGGGTCACAAATGCGTGCAGCCGCATCATTGATATCAAAGGGAGGATAAACGCCACGTTCTTGCATGGATTTTGCTTGATGATAGGGGTGTTGGAAGCTAATCCATCCAGGATCTACTGCATTCATAAAAATACGATATTTAGCGTATTCTTTGGCACAGGTACGGGTCATTTGATTGAGAGCAGCCTTTGCCATATTGGTGTGGGGATGTCGCCAGGCTTTGTCAACATCGTTAAATCGTCCCTCCATTGAAGAAACATTAATAATGTATTTATTAGTTTCTTTGGAGTTGCTCATTAATTGCTTGAGTCTACTGTTAATGACAAATGGAGCGATCGCATTAATTATATGCACTTCCAATAATTCTAAAATACTGACTTCATCATCCTTCATCAGCCAGCTATTAAAGGGACGCAAGTCAAGTTGTTCTCCATCATCGCTATATCCACCTAAAGGGAAAAAAGCCGAATTATCTACGCTGTCTTGGGGAATCAAAGGAATTTGAGCGAGGAAAGCAGAATTTTCGGTAAATGTGGCTTGTTTTTCTTCTGTACTACCTAATAGTGCCGGATTCTCAGCGTTCACCGCACGATTATGGCTTACTAACACCTGTATTTCTGGCGGTAGTTCCCCGAAAGGTAGTGATTCAAACTCAATTAAATGACGATAAAACGCAGGTGGATGACGCACTGTTTGTGCTGCATTATTGATAATAATGCCGAGTCGCGGATAAAACTTGCAAACGTGTTGGGTAAATTGCTCAACACTGTGGAGATGGCGCAAATCGAGTCCGTAAATTTGCAACCGATGTTGCCATTCTAGAAAATCTGGCTCTGTTGCGTACCTTTTTGCCGCATCATGAGGAAAACGGCTTGTTGCTATCACAGTCGCACCATCTCGCAACAGTCTCAATGCTACACCATGACCAATCTTTACCCTGGCTCCTGTGACAATGGCAATTGTACCCCGTAAATCAGCAGTTTGTTGACGCTTAGTGAAGTTAAGATTTCCACACTCAACACACAGTCCAGTGTAAAAACTATGACCCTGTAAAAAAGTTGTCTTGCAGACAATGCAACGTGGTGGTTTGGTCATTAGTCATTTTTGGTATTATTGCCTTGCATACCTGTAGCTCACCGGATTGAAAATGGCTATATTCCATCTAAACTGCATTGCCCACATTACTGTAAAAATGAATTTATATTAAAAACTAGCGGATTTATTTGTAACTATTATGTATAAATCATCATCCCAAAAAATCTAGATATTTACAACTTTAAGAGATTGTATCTTGCTACCCGTGTTATCAAAATCCTTAAAATATTCTCAGTGTTTGTTTTTAATAATTAATCTTAACTGATGAAAGGTATCTGCGGCATAAAGGGCGATCGCACGATCAAAAAATGGTATCGAGTCCAAAAGCTAAAAGCAATATTCGTCCTAGCATTGGCAATTGTATTTACTAATGCTGTAGTCTCATATAGCAACACTGTGAAGCTGATTCACAACCAGCAATGGGTGACAGACTCATATAAAGTTATTACTCAACTTGAAAGTATCCAATCTACACTTAAAGATACTGAAACTGCACAACGTAATTACTTAATTACAGCAGATGCAGATGATTTACAAACCTATCTAGCAGCTTATCAACAAACTAATAGTAATATTCAGATTCTCAGCAAGTTAACTGCTGATAACCATCAAAAACAGCAGTGGATTTCTTTACTGGAGCCAAAAATTACTAATAGGCTCAACATTCTGCAACAAGAAATTTACCTCAGACAAAACCAGGGATTTGAAGCAGTTCGGCAGCGAATTTTATCTGATAAAGATAAGCAATTCGGCAAAGAAATTCAACAACTGATTTACGACACTTTAAAGGTAGAGCAAAATTTGTTACACCAGGGAATGCAGCAGTCACAAGCAACTTCCCAAAAGGCGATAGTTACATTTTTTATCGCTGCTATTGTAGATTTGGTGTTAGTGGCACTGCTGTATGATTTGTTGTGGCGTTATCTCAGGCAACTTCAGCAGACTGAACTGGCTTTACGCCAAAGCGAGAATCGTTTACGAGGCATGATAGATGCAGAACCAGAATGCATCCAGCTAATTGCCAGGGATGGCACGCTTTTAGAAATTAATGCAGAAGGGCTGGCAATGATGGAAGTGGAAAGGGCTGATGTCTTAATTGGAAAACCAGCTGATGCTGTAATTGTGCCAGAGTATAGAGCAGCCTTTGCCGACTTGCATAAAAGTATTTGCCAAGGTAACAAAGGGACTTTGGAGTTTGAAATCGTGGGATTTAAAGGCACCCGTCGCTACATGGAAACTCATGCCGTACCCCTGCGTAACGAATCTGATGGCACGTTCATCCATTTGGCGCTGACGCGAGATATAACCCAGCAAAAACAGGCAGAACAGAAAATCCGCGAACAAGCGGCGCTGCTGGATGTATCAACTGACGCGATTCTGGTGCGAAATATTCACAACCAAATCTTGTTTTGGAATCAAGGTGCTGAACGTCTGTATGGCTGGAAGGCTGAAGACGCTTTGGGTAAGAATGTTTTGCAACTTTTGTATAAAGATTCACCACAGCTAGAAGATGCTTATTTGAAGGTGATGAATACGGGTGAGTGGCGGGGTGAGTTGCATCAACTGACAAGAGAAGGCAAAGTAATTATCGTTGAAAGTCGATGGACACTGATCCGACATGATAATGGACAACCCAAATCCATTTTGAGCGCGAACACCGAGATTACGCAACAGAAACAACTAGAAGCTCAACTTCTGCGATCGCAACGTTTGGAGAGTATCGGCACTCTAGCTGGCGGTATCGCCCATGACCTCAACAATATACTATCCCCAATTTTAATGTCAGTTCAACTGTTGCAAAAGAAATTACCCGATTCGCAGAGTCAGCAAATACTGCAAACTTTAGAAAATAATGTTAAACGCGGTGCTAATTTGCTCAAGCAAGTATTATCTTTTGCACGGGGTATGGAAGATAAACGGACAATTTTGCAAATTCAGCCTCTGATGGCAGAAATTGAGCAAATTATCGCTCAAACATTCCCCAAATCCATTATTTGCCAAATAGATATCCCCAAAAATCTGTGGTACGTCCGTGGAGACACAACTCAATTACATCAGGTATTGATAAACTTAGTAATCAACGCCCGCGATGCCATGCCCGATGGCGGTATTTTAAGGATTGCGGCGGAAAATCTGGTGATTAGCGAACATTCCGCCCAGATAAATATTGATGCGAAAGTGGGTTCTTATATTGCGATCGTAGTGACGGATACTGGTATGGGGATGTCCTCAGAAGTCCAGCAACGCATTTTTGAACCATTTTTCACCACCAAAGAGGTAGGAAAAGGTACAGGTTTAGGACTTTCTACGGCGTTGGGTATTATTAAAAATCACGGTGGTTTTGTAAATGTTTATAGTCAGGTAGGCAGAGGTACTCAATTTACAGTCTACTTGCCTGCTTCAACATTGAAAGACACACATTCGCTGTCTCCAGAATTGGAATCAGTTATAAAAGATGGCTAATTGATTTTGGTGGTGAAAGTATCACAAACTGCAATAATCCTATCAACCAAAACTTTCTGCCCACGTTGGAAATAAGAACAGTCTAACTTAGTCCTCAGCCGGAAGTTCAACAAGTCATAGCGAGGTGAACCATCTGGATGACTTGCTTTTGGTGAGATATCGAGTGCTTCGATTGGACAACCGCCAATTGTGGAATCTGGAGTCACCCTAAAACTGAGACCCGGTAATTCAAGGCGCTTTACTACAATGTTTCGCAAACGACGAGAATGGTGAATAACAAGCTCTATCTCAACTTCGATAGCAGTTAGAAACTCCATGAGTTTGGGGAAGTAAGTATTGAAAAGGTTGAATAGTTATGGATAATTTTTGAAAAAAAGTAAGTTTTTGAATATTACAAACCTTCCAAATCGCTAGAGGTTAGCAGGTTTTTTAGGTTAATAGAAATAAAAAATATCAGTTAATATGATATGCCGTTATCACTATTGTCTTATCTGGACTATATATGGACTCGACTCTTGGGTATTCGTTATGAATCCACCATACTTTTATTCTATTAGACTGTGCAGGTGCGCTACCTGAGATTGAATATCCTGCCTGAGTCATTAAGGTTTCAAAAGTATTTGAGTCCAGAACCGTACTTTTTAATTGCTGTTAGTCCCTGTATTTTATGTCTGTTTAGGGTCATAGCTACCCTGGTAAGTCGTAAAAATTCTATATCCTGGTAATACTAAAGCAATTCCAGTTAACTCGTGAATTTTACCGGGATATTTATAGGGAATATCATCTGGTACGTTCCCACCAATACGAAAACTAAAACCAAGTATCCATATATACAAACCAGGTAATAGTAAATCCATGCTATATGCAATAGCTCTCATTGCCTCATTTTCTTTGAAAGAAGCAGAATTTCTGGCTATAGCGAATTTTTTGGAGATATTTTTTAGGTTTGTGTTTCCTAACATGGTCTTAATTTCAATCCCCAATAGGGATTTAGTAATTTTCAAGCGTTTCAATCTCTATGAGGGACAAGGTATTTTGCAACGCTTGCCTCTTAATTGTAACAAGTGGTTTCCATTGAGTAGGGCTTTTGAGAGGATTTTTACCATCAGTCAAAAATTAGCGATCGCTCAGTAACAGGAATATCACAGAGTCAGCGCGAATTAGTTCTATGAATCCAGTTTTTATAAGTTTTATTTTTTGCGGTTCATTAGGTAGTAACCAACGCGTAAAACTGTGAAGGTATTTTTCTGTTAATATTTTACAGATGTTGTCAAAGTACTATTAAATAAACTTTGTTTTAGCTAACCGCAAGTGGGTTTAAATGTGAGGAAAATCAAACTATTGGCTTTGATATTAATTAGTTTGGCAATGGTGTTGTGGTTTAATTTACGTTTCTCAACGCCGTCAATACCGACTGTTGCATCTTCACCACCAAAAGCTATCCGCTACTTCGAGCGCACATTGCCTCAAGGCATCGCTCACATTCTGTTAATTCCAGCTAATAGCAGATTTTTGGTAACTCCTGCACTATCACAAAAGGTAGCCACCGTAGAGGAATTTGCCCAGAAGCATCGAGCCATAGCCATTTTGAACGCAGGCTTTTTTGATCCGGCCAACCAAAAAACTACATCATATATTGTCCTACAAGGGAAGTTGGTAGCCGATCCCAAGGAAAACGAACGGCTGGTGAACAATCCCAACTTAAAATCTTATTTGGGTCAAATTTTCAATCGCTCAGAATTCCGCCGCTACCTATGTGGGCAAACTATCAGTTATTCGATTGCCCTACACAATCAGTCTCCACCAGCAGGTTGTCAGTTAGTTGATGCTATAGGTGCAGGCCCAAGCTTATTACCAGAACTCACTTTAGCAAAAGAAGGCTTTGTAGATAATGCCAATAAACGAGATGCACTTGGCAGCAACCAACCGAATGCCAGAACTGCCGTAGGTATCACCCGTGATGGCAGCGTTGTTTTAGTTATGGTGGCTCAAAAACCTTCGACTCCCGGTAATGGGGTGTCGTTGCCAGCATTAGCTGATTTTATGAAAACTCTTGGTGCTGAGAAAGCGATGAATCTAGATGGGGGGAGTTCGTCTTCGCTTTATTACAAGGGCAAAACCTTTTACGGGAAGGTTGACTTGGAGGGAAATTCTATCAAGCGTCCGGTGAAGTCGGTTTTGCTGGTTCAGGAAAACTAGTATTGCCGCGATTGGGCTATACCTACCTACTGGTAGATTTTTGCCATAGCACTAATATCGCGATCGCAATTGAGTCACAATGGTAATAGGCAATCATAGAGGGGGCTATTATGCTTCGTATAACTCAAATTATTCGGAACTTGTTCCTTCGTTTTGAAGGCTTGTTTGGTGTTTTATTCCAAAGTGTTTCTAATTTTTTCGGAAATTTCTTTGGTTTTTTTGCCAACCTTTTCGGATTTACTAGTCCTGGTTATTTCTTGGAATCTGATGAGGATCGAGGTATAAAGCAAGCTTCAGCGAAGACAATTGAAAACGATCGGGATAACACTGCTAAAATTCCCGCCAGTAACCGCCGTCCTAATGCCAAGCTTGACGACTTCTACCTCAACATGGCTCGTGATGTGAAAAAGAACTGACAAAAGCCATCAAGTGGAGGGTAAGTTTTAGTAATAAGCTGTTCCACCTTTAACTTGCATAATTAGGGCGGGCAAGATGCCTATCCCACAAGATTTTGATTAGATTTAGATATGCAAACTAGATGTGGAACAGTTTACGAGCGACTACAGTGGCGCTTTGCATTTTCAGGAAAATCATCCAGCCACAATTAACGGATTTATTATGTGCATAGGCTAGCAAAAACCGCAGGCATCGCACCTTTAATAAGAACTATATCCAACTTGAGGCTGGACAATAGCTAGAGATATTTTTGAGATTGAATGTTTACTTGATTTTTAATTTACCAAATCAACGACCAAATCCACTAAGGCGTTTGACTGGAAGCGGACTATAGATGAAACTGAGCAACCGCGATAATTCTCAGATGTAAATACTGATAGTGTGATATTAGCTTGACCGGGATCTAAAATGCGTTTTACCTTGCAGGTTTGCATTTTGTTGTTGCAGTAAGCAATGATGCGATCGCCAGCCTTGACTTCCAACGCTTGAATTTTCAATTAATACCAACCTTGCCAGGAATTTGCTTAGTTAAAGGAAAAATATATTGCTATATTTCACTTGGTTCTTCAATAGCAATGTTCTTCCAGTGTAACACAAAAATCAAGGATATCAATGCTATCAATTTAATCTTGATGATGTCAAGTTTATTTATGCTCAAAACACTATTAAATGCTGGATTTTCAGAAAAGAAGGATAAAATCCCGACCTTCGCGCAGCCTCTAGGCCGGAAGCCTCATCTGAAAAATCAAGATGCTGGGAAACCTGCGCTCCAATTTCTCTGGAGCTAAATTTTTTCCTTCTATGTTTTTGTTACAATCAATAAAATTTTTACTTAAAATTACCACTATGGCTTTATATGCTGAATTACATAGACATCTGGGCGGCTCGGTCGTACCACGAGTTCTATGGCGATATTTTGAGCGACATTCTTCGGAGTTGATTTCCCGTTTTGCTGACTATGCAGAATTTGAAGATTTTTACACCCGTCCACGCAACACTCTAGATGAGTATCTAGAATTACACACCCTGGTAGAAAGTGTGCAAACTGTGGAGACTTTGCCTTACTTTATCTATCGCTTGGTGCGGGGTGCTTACATTTTTGAAAATTTGGCTTATCTTGAACTGCGCTACACTCCCTATTTGCGGACACCTGAGCATCTGAGCCAATCACAAAGAATTGACAAGATGGCAGAAATTGTGCAAGTAGTAGGACTCGCCAGCCACCAGCCAGAATATCCGATTGTTACTAGTCAAATTCTCTGTATGCACACGCGCCTACCCTATGAGGTGAACAAGGCGATTGTTGATTTGGCGGCGCAAAATAAGCAGTATGTCTGTGCAGTAGATGTAGCGGGGGGTGATAGCTATTATGCCGATCGCTTAGAAGAATGGATTAGCTTATATGATTATGCGCGATCGCTAGGCGTTAAAACCACCGGACATTTATATGAAACCACTGCTGGCTGTTACCCTGAACTGTTACCCTATTTAATGCGAATCGGTCACGGCATTCAAATTCCCCTATTATATCCAGAGCTACTTAATGATGTGGCTAGACGCAGACAATGTTTGGAGGTTTGCCCGACAACTTACCTACAAACTGGAACTTTGCAGGATATACGTCAACTCAAATTAGTTTTTGATCGTTGTTTTGATGCTGGAGTCGAGATTGCTATATGTACTGATAATGCTGGATTGCACAATGTGCGTCTACCGTTTGAGTATGAGAATCTCTTGACTTACAACATCATTAGTTTTGAACAACTACAAGCTTGTCAAGATGCAGCTTTCCGTCATGCTTTTGCTTGGCCTTACAGTCAACCTCCTGCATCACTGTTGAACGGTTTGCTCAAACCTGAACCACCGAAAATTCTGTCCATGAGAGATACTAATTAACGAATCGCCTAAAGATATTCATAAAGTAAGGTGATTTAATGTTAATTAATGTTGCAATTACTAATTTTTTCTGATGCGATAGAAAAAGTTGTAATACACAATAGATATCCTGCAAAATTAATGTTTTATAAATTAAACCACAAATAAACACAGATAATTTATCAGTATTTATTTGTGGTTCTTTTATTGCTGAGAAAAGATTCTTGCTATAAGTCATATATAGCGTGCCCCCAGAAGCTATAAACTATAATTTATGGCATCTACTATTCAAGCTCTACCAACAGAAGTTGTATATCTCATTACAGCTGGAGAGGTAATCGACTCTTTAGCTTCTGTGGTGCGGGAATTGGTAGAAAATTCCCTAGACGCAGGTGCAACGCGAATTGTGGTTTCTCTGTGGCCGCAGCAATGGCGAATTCGGGTGGCAGATAATGGTTGTGGAATGAACTTAGATGATTTGCAACAAGCAGCCACAGCCCACAGCACTAGTAAAATTCGCTCTAGTGCCGATTTATGGAAAATTAACAGTTTAGGGTTTCGTGGTGAGGCGTTGCACAGTTTAACGACTCTGGCAGAGTTGGAAATTTTGAGTCGTCCTCTGGGGGGAAATTTAGGATGGCGGATAATTTATGGCGATGGCGGGAAAGTTGTACAAGTTGAAGCAACTGCGATCGCACCTGGTACAGTGGTGACAGTTTCTCATCTTTTCGGTAATTGCTCATCTCGTCGTCAGGGATTGCCCACAACAGCACAGCAAATGAAAGCCGTGCAAGCCACAATTTACCAAATCGCCTTATGTCATCCCCACGTTACCTGGCAGATTTGCCAAAATGACCGTCAATGGTTCACCATCTGTCCTGCTGCTACAACTGGGCAACTGCTACCGCAGATTTTACCGCAGGTGCGACAAGGTGACTTGCAAGAGGTGAAATTAGAACTCCCCAACCCGCCAAACTCCTCACTACCTTATACAGACGCGATGAATCGCGTCTCTCCGGACACTTGTACAGACGCGATTCATCGCGTCTCTCCTCACTCCTCACTAAACTTAGTGGTAGGATTACCCGATCGCTGTCATCGTCATCGTCCAGATTGGGTACGTGTAGCCATTAACGGACGGATGGTGAAAACACCGGAACTAGAGCAAACAATATTATCAGCATTTCACAGAACATTACCGCGCGATCGCTATCCAATTTGTTTCCTACATCTTGCCATTACCCCCGATCAAATTAACTGGAATCGCAATCCAGCAAAAACAGAAATTTACCTCAACGAAATCATTTATTGGCAAGAGCAAATTACCCAAGCAATTAACCAAGCACTCAGTATCTCTTCTAGCAATCTTAAAGAAGCTGTTCACACAACACGAGTTAGTAAATTACTCAAAGCCGCAGAAGCAAAAGGTGGCTACAATTTCAATCCTCTAAATTCCAATCCTGGTAAAGACGCGATTAATCGCGTCTCTCCTAATTCCTTAAAAGCTGTCGCTCAAGTTAGCAACACCTATATTGTGGCGGAACATTCAGGTGGTATGTGGTTGGTGGAACAGCACATTGCCCACGAGCGAGTTTTGTATGAGCAATTGTCTGATAATTGGCAACTTGTTCCCGTCGAACCGCCAATCATTCTTTATCAATTGTCGTCAGCGCAAGTATCGCAACTGCAACGCATTGGTTTAGAAATAGAACCCTTTGGCGAACAACTTTGGGCAGTGCGAAACATACCCGCACCTTTGCAGCAGAGAGATGATTGTGCAGAAGCAATTTTGGAACTTAGTTGGGGAGGCGATTTACAAACAGCCCAAGTAGCCGTCGCCTGTCGCAGTGCCATTCGTAATGGTACGCCTATGAATCAACAAGAAATGCAGACACTTTTAGATAATTGGCAACGGACTCGCAACCCTCGCACCTGTCCCCACGGACGCCCAATTTATTTATCCTTAGAAGAATCAGCTTTAGCTCGGTTTTTCCGGCGTAATTGGGTAATTGGTAAAAGTCATGGAATTTGATGTTTTCAGTAAGACTTTTTTACCTAATTTCTGTTGAATACTATAGCGGTTATCGTTTACATGAAGTACATTTTTAAACCTCACCTCTACCTCTGTCAAGGTGATAAATAACCGGATAATTATCGGAATGCGATCGCTGTCTAAGTGAGCAAACGCATGGATACAATTTTTGAGCGATCGCTTTATTTAACGGTTGTATTGTTCAGGGTGATAACTTAGAAACCATCATCCGCCGACCAGCTAACGAATAGCTTGTAAGATTAGTGACGCGGCTGAATTTAACGACGAAGCCGGGGTAGGATTTTGGTTAGAATAATCCAGAAAACAAGGCTGGCGATCGCACCAGTGCCAATACTGTACCAAAAAGCTTGTGTTTGGTAGAAAGGAATATCTTTAGGTGGAGTTTGTTGAGCGAGAATGACAGAGGATGCAATCTGGCTTGTTGCTAGTCCAATACCTACAATCGCAATGTTAGTGTTGAGGTTGCGATCGCGCTGTGCTTGCTCTATCTCCACCATGCCGCGAATTGTAGCGGTCAAGTTTTCTAATATTGCTAATCCTGGATTTAGACCGAGATAGTCTTTTTCTAATTGTACCTGATATTTGTCTTTGACTATCTTGCTAAATTCTTCTAAAAATTTCTCGGTTGTAAAATTGTCTTGACAGTGTTTTTCGTAGTTACGCTCATTAACTTCAACTGTGTGCTGTTGAGTTTGTAGCAGGTTTATATCTTGGATGTAATCAAATATAGTATTAATGTTTTTTTGCAATTCGCTTTTTAGCTCTTGCAATCCTTTGGTTGATAAAGTTTTTAAATTATTCTGGTCTATTAAACTATGCTTATATTTCTCTAACAGCCTTAATTTTAGTTCCCGACCCTGTTCATAAGCCCAAAGGATTTTATGTCTACAGTAAAATAAGTATTTCCATGAATTATAAAATTTACTAGCTTTTTGAAATGTAGGTTCATCAGGATAGAAAACAACTATTACATGACTGTCTTTTTCAATTTTGTCCCAACGCCCTTCACTACGCCACATTTCATAGACTGTAGCGCCTAAAAATTCTCCTAAATTTTGATGTTGGTGTCCTTGTGGAATTATGGCTTTGTAAGCTTGATGAGCGTTTGCTTCAGGAATTGGGTTATTAGCTGGGTCTGTCCAGCCTGATATCATCCAAGTTTGCCCTAAGTAGCCATTTTCTGAAATTCCAGGTGCTAAATTGCCAATTTCTGGTATAAGGTTTAAATCTTTGATTTGAGTTAAGGTATGCTCAATATCAGATAATTCAACTTCTTGATCGATAGAGCAGCTATAACGTAGGCAGTTACTATCATCAAAATTCGCTTGACTGTAAGAACCATCAATAGCAGTTGAAATTTTCTTCCAGAAATCAAGGCGTTGTCGATCTTCATCGTTGGGTTTAGCTGAGAATCCCTTTTGTTTAAGTTGTTCTTTAAGTTGTTCTGCAAGCTTTGACCAATAATCTTGCGTATTGCTCGAAGCATCTGCAAGATTATAAATGAATAGGTCTAGGGTGAGATAGTCTATTTTAGACATTAAGAATTTTTGGCGATAATTTCTGATTTGTGCTTCTTAGCTTCAGCGCTGGAATCAGGATCTTTAAAAATTGCGATCGCAATATTGCTAAGATGATCTGTAGGTATTGTAGGTTGATTCTGCTGACTGGGTTTATCGTATTTGTTGAGTTCTTGAGTTGTATATTCCGTCTGAATATTTTTTCGTGCATTATAGTAAGACGCTTTAAGACAGTCGTTTTCTGCCAATTCTAACAAACGGTTAAGGGCATCATCTTTTGATGATGTATTTGCAAGCATTTCACCAACTTTATTGATTTCCTGCTGTAAAGCTATTGGTAAAGAAGAATTTGATTCTACCAAAGCTGTTAAAAAGGCGCGAAGGGTGACTGTTTGTAGTGGGTTAAGCATAGGATGAAATAGGGGGTAAAAGAAATAAAGCTAATATCACAAGTAGTTGAGAAATCTTAGTTTTACCCCACCCTAACCCTCCCCTCATAAAGGGGAGGGAACAACATTTTTTCTGTTTCCCCCCTTTATAAGGGGGGATTAAGGGGGGTAATACGACTTGTGTATACACAGGGGGTTAGGGGTGCGATGACTGTGGGAATCATAACTAATTATGCGGACTAACTATAACACCTAAAATAGGTAAAAAGCGTTGGCTTTCCAACGAACTGGCTCATTTTACCCTGTTGTACTTGGTTTACCAGTTAAAATAAAGCCAGCCGAATAATAAGGATGAGCATAGGGAGGTTCGGTAGATTCCTTTTTCTTTGTGTCATCTTCAATAATTTCCGCTTCTGTTTTCAGATACGCTCTCGAATGAGGTTCATTCAATTCCTTGGCTAAGTCTCTATACCACTTAGCTAAATGTTTATAGGTTAACTGACGTAGCCAATCTTTTGCTTTTCTCAGTGCTATGGTAGGGGTTTGTCTTTGCTTAAGTAACTGGTAAAATTTAATTATGAGTAAAGTAGTGGGAAGTTCATCGACTCTCCAAAGAGTACTAACAACGTTGTTTGCTCCCTTAGCAAGAAACCCACTTACTAAACCAACATATTCATCGATTATCCTCTCTTTGCTAAATTCCTGGCTAGTGATCCCAGTTTCGCAAGCAGAAAGACAAATGAGTTGATACTTTCGTAAGTCTAATTCTTGACACTCAAAAATGTCACCCAAAGTCAATTTCTCTGTGTCTGCTAACGCCAAAGCTGATTCTCTCGGCCGATCTAAAATGTGATAGCCATGTCCTGTAAAGTGAAAGTAACCTTCATACTCTCCTAAAGCTTTGATTAAGTTAGTTTTTGTTAAAGGCGGGTCTGGCAATTTACCATAACTTGGATATAGGTGGTAAAGAGCAGCAGATTGAATTATTGTATAAGAAAGCTTATTTAAGTGCATTTCTATATTCAGAAGTTTTTGGCTATCGGTATTTTCGCTGTTTGATGGCAATTCCAACAACTCCAAGCCAATCTGAAAACTTGGTAAGTAAGTAATGATAAAATCTTTATCTTTAAACAGATAATCTAGGGGTAATAGGTGTAATTCTCGGTGGGGAATGAGAATCAAGTTATCAACATCTTGGAGATCGTCTTGAACAATGCGTTTAATTTCTAGAATTTCGCCAAGAGTTTCCAACATAGATTTCATATTTTTCCGCCAAGGAGTCGTTTCTTTATCTGTGTTAGAAACATTACAGTAATCCTGATAAGACTTTTTCCATTGCTGCATCCAGCTTTCAAAACGCTGAAGTTGATAAAAATAAGGGCTATTGCCTCCCTGTTGTGATTCGCTTGGCAATTGTGGTTGCAGGATTTTTAGGGGTTCATTATGTTTGATAATGAAAGTAGTGATAGCAACAGGGCTGAGATGCCAGTAAATTGCCGCAGTTTTGGGATTAAGTAGTTTTTCTGTCTGTTTAAAGTCAAACCCACTAAGCGGTTGATAAATTGAACCTTCCCTTAGCCAAGCAAGGCAAGTATTCTTGCGTACCTCTGCTGTTTCTAAAGCTTCTATGTGTTTCTCTGGATCTGTTGACTGTGCAAGGATATCTACCCGCATTTGATTAAAAGCCGCTAATTTGCTGTCTAGGGTTATTCTCTCTTGCTCTGATTTGGGTTCTCTGTTCAATTCTTCTAACTGCTGAGTCCCTTTCTCCAAATTTTTTTGGAATTCTTCAGGGTTATCCGATGAATATACTTTCAGCAATTCTTGTAAGAATTGCAAGTGTTGCTCTGGAAAATTATCAAACGTCAGGAACTCAAGGGCTTCTTCATAGCTTTTTTTTGCTTCAGATAAATCTGAGAAAAGACTTGGTTGTTGCATCATGTAATATTGCAACTGTTTCGATTTTTCAAGACGCAATTCGATAGTAGTTTGTTGATCGTTAGGTGTTGGTATCTGTACCGAAATTTTTACAGCAGCTTCCTCATTTAGAGCAGATATGTTTGCTAAACCCTGATTCTTACTCCAAGCTTCCCACCACTGAGGATCTATAAAGTTAAGAGCGCGATTATAAAATTCAATGGCTTCTGTATTTCGCTTTAACTTAACGAGTACATTTCCTTTGTTAACCAAAGCTTCATGCTTATCTGGTTTGAGTTCGATGGCTTGGTCGTAAGATGCAACAGCTTTTTCGTAGCGTCCTAAATCCCTCAACACATTCCCCCGGATGTACCAAGCCTCATGATTATTTGGTTGAATTTTCAGTGCTTGGTCGTAAGATGCAACAGCTTCTTCGTAGCGTTCCAAAACCGAGAGCACAATCCCCCGGATGTACCAAGCCTGATCGTTATTGGGATTAAATTTCAGTGCTTGGTCGAAAGATGCAACAGCTTCTTCGTAGCGTTCCAAAATCCACAGCGCAATCCCCCGGATGTTCCAAGCCGAATCGTTATCTGGTTTAATTTTCAGTGCTTGGTCACAAGATGCAACAGCTTCTTCGTAGCGTTTCAAAATCCACAGCGCAATCCCCCGGATGTTCCAAGCCGAATCGTTATCTGGTTTAATTTTCAGTGCTTGGTCACAAGATGCAACAGCTTCTTCGT
>NZ_JBALFH010000018.1:0-51656 GCF_036917095.1 Nostoc sp. | reverse complement strand
GATTTCTTGGTTTTCGCACTATCCCTCAAGCTCAACGTGCTTTAGCCAATCAAATTCAAAAGGTTTTTTCTTTCTTTGTATGAAACCACCCTGCCCAACGCTAGTAGGGAAGGGGCTGGGGGTTAGGTCTTTATTGGACTCAACCCAGAAGGTTTATCGATTGGCTCCGATTTTTGCCTGCCAGTAAATTAGCGATCGCAGTACTAATCGCCTGACCTGTAAACTGTTGGTAATAGGTAAACCCAGGCGAAGGATTAACCTCGAAGCAGTACCATTCACCTCCAGGTGTGCGCCGCAAATCGATGCCGCAAAGAGGTAGATTTATCGCTTTTGCCAATACTCTGCACTGCTGTTCTACTTCTTCAGGAAGATGACAAGCACGAATTTCTGTAGATTCGTCCTCTGGTGTTGCATAGCGATAATCATCAGCTTGGGAAATTACCTCGCTGGCAAAAACTTCTGTGCCCACGACATGAACGCGATAATCTCTGCCAGGTATATACTGCTGGAACTGAGTTGGACACCAAGATACATTATCAAGTCGCTGCAAATGCTCAACTCCCAGACGCGAGACTTTGCTACGGATACCACTGATTGATTTATAAATTATGTCGCCGTGGCATTTCCAAAAAGCTTGCACAGCTTCCGGGTCAGTGGTGACAAGGGTTTCGGGAACTTTAAAGCCTAGCGATCGAATTTGCTCTAGCTGGTAAGGTTTAGAGCCATTAGCAGCCATTGCTGACGGACGGTTAACGACAAAGGCGGGTGTAATTTCAGACCAAGACATTAAGGTATCATCAACTGCGATCGCATGTTGCCAAGCTGGACTATTTGCACCTGCTTCGGCAATTTGGGGGAGGCGGCGCGAGTCATAGGGGCGCAAGTAGGCTGCGGTAATTTCACTCAAGTCTATTTTTTGATACCAAGTACGAATTTGTCCTTGAACTGGTAGTTGTAAGACATCGCCTACAGTAAGTTCAATTTCAGTATCTAAAATATCTCGTTGGTCAAGAAATACTGATGGTATGCCCAAACGAGTTAGTTCTGAGTAGACTGCTGCCAAAGGAGATTCTTCGGAAATACCCCACAACAAAATCAACATTTGGCATCACCTCCACTCAAATACTCAAAGATGGCATCACCTACATCTGGCGTAGAAATATCAGTCCACAAGTCAGCCCCCAAAAGCTCTGCTGAGGATTCACTGCTGCTAAAATGAACTGTCAACAGGTCAACTTGAGCAGCATCAGCAAGGCGTCTTGCATGAGATGCCAGCGTTTTTTCAACATCACCCAAGCAGCGATCGCCTACTACCGTCACCGTTACCAGCGGTTTTTTAGGAACCTGGGAACACACATTTGCCGACATCGAACTGTGCCGTCGCACTGGACGTACTGGAATACCCAGTTGAGCAGCCGCATAAACCCATTGTTCGGGTCGCCAAGCCGGCCCCAACAGATACGTTGGTGTCGGTCGGTTCAAGACTGGACATTTTAAGCTGGACAGCCAAGCAATTAAAAAGGCATTCATTTCCGTAGCGACATATCCCCGGTCTTCAGGAACGATGTGCCAAAGTTCTTGCTCAAAAATAGAAGGTAGGCGAGTCAGAACGCCGGTAATCCGATCGAGAGCGTTAGCGCAACCCGTTGTAGACATCACACGCCCGCCTACCACTGCTTCCCCTACTCCCCCTACTCCCCCTGCTCCCCCTGCTTCCCCTCCTCCCCGATCGCTAGAACTCAAGTAGTGTCGCCATCCAATCATTGATAAATCTTCAGGTGTTAGGAGGCTAGCACCATAAACCGCCCAATTAGCAACCAGCGCCTGTGCGGCTTTGTCATGACGACTGGCGACAACAACCAACATCCTTGGTTAATTCTTTGGTTGATTAACTACTTGTTCGCCAACACTTGGGCGTTCTTTGGCTTGAATGAAAGACTGGCCATTTTGACCATTAGCTGTGCGCTGTTCTATTTGATCGAGACGTTGAGCCATCAGACCGATTAGCCGCTGTAGGTCATTTGAACCATCTCCTGAAGTCAGATTTTCAACTTGACTTGTCTCAGCGAGTTTTTCAGCCTGAACTTTCTCGAAATCTTTATCTTTCTGAACTTTCTCGAATTCTTTAACTTCTATCTTCAGTTCTTTGTTAATTTTCAACACTGGCGCTGTAAGCGTAAACAAGCTTCCACCACTAGATGTGGGCAGAGAATAGGCCAATTGATCGAAGTCAGGATTGGGAGCCGCCAAATTCTGAGGCAGGAATGTGCCTCTATGTTCAGGCGTCAACAGCAGGTTAACTGGAGTTCCCGCAGAGGGAGAATTTAATAAGATTTCCACATACCCGCGAATCTCTAGTTTCGCTGCTTTTATAAGGTCTATTTTGCTGACATCAGGTAGTAATGTAACCAAAGCCGTATCGTTGGCTGAAATGCCCAAACTAAAAGTAAATCTATTAGGATCGCCTGCAACAGGGGTTAGATCGCTAAAGTCATTAGTTCCTTTGACATCACTGATTGTCACCGTGTCGGCTACATTTAATACTGGTGTAGTTGCAGTAAATTGCAGCGTCAACCTTACATTGGAGTTGCTAGTATTGGCAATCGTCAAAAAGTAACCTTGGACAACTGTACGAGCAACAGGCTCAGTACCAGGAGCGGTAACGGGTGTAATTGCTTTTACTAGTAGTTCAAAGGTTGAAACTAGAGTTGGTTTTTGTCTGATAATTCCAATTCCGTTTGATAGGTCTGTCATATGTTTGTTTACAGCGAAACTACATATACAAACTAACTGCCTAGACCTATTGACGAGTAGTACCCCTTAGGGTAATATTTCGGACAAAAAAAGTGGCTCTGCAACTAGCAGAACCACTAAAGCTTTCGCAAACCTGTTATAACTTAACGAACTGCGCCTTGAGCAGAAACAGTATCAATTGGCTTCATCAGGTACAGCCGCAATAACTGCCAGCCATTGGAGATGTAAAGCGGCAGTTTTTGGAAGAATTGCAAGAATTTGGGAGTGCTAGAGTTAGCGATCGCACCCAACTTCTCGTTATTGCTTATACAAGTATCCAACCGCTGATAAAACTCTGGATTCTCTACATCCAGCATCAACGGGAACACTCTACCTGCATTCTCGTTTGTCTTCTGAATAACATGGATGTCGTATTCTCGCGCATCCAGCCCAAGGGTGGCATAAAAGTCCTTGCGTTGGATGTCATTGAGATACATTGTCGCAAACACAGATAACAAGAAGAACCGACTCCACAGCCGTGCTTTCCAATCATTCAATATTTGCGGCTGGGATTTCATGATCGCATCAAAGAAATCGCCGTGACGGTTTTCATCCTGACACCAGTTCTCAAAGAACCGGAAGATTGGATAAACCCGGTCTTCGGGATGTGCTTCTAAATGGCGATAAATGGTGATGTAGCGCCAATAACCGATCTTCTCAGAAAGATAAGTAGCGTAGAAGATGAATTTCGGTTTAAAGAAGGTATAACTGCGACTCTTAGTCAAAAACCCTAAATCCAGGGACAGATCAAAGTCCGACAAAGCTTTGTTCAAAAAGCCAGCGTGACGTGCTTCATCCCGTGACATCAGGTTAAAGCACTCTGCCAATACGGGGCTTTTGCCTTTCAAGCGACGACCAAGTTCTTTATACAGCAAAAAGCCGGAAAACTCTGCCGTACAGGAACGTTCTAGAAACTCAACGAACAATCGGCGAGTTTCCCCGTCAATATGATCCCAGGATTGTTCAAATTCGGCATCCCGAACAAAGTGATGGCGGTTGTAGTCAGTGCGAAACTCTTCGAGAATGGCTCTCAACTCGTCTTCGTTGACGGAGATATCCATCCGTGCCATTTCATCAAAATCGGTAGTATAAAACCGAGGTGTTAACAAGGTTTCTTTTGCCGGGACTTTAATCCCTGGCCGGATTTCTTCAAAGCCTGGTTTTTTGAGGGAATCTACCATGTCTTGATTGCTCTTTCGTCTTTATTATCTTAAGTAGACCCTTCGGGTGACGCTCCTACGTCGCTACCGCTACGCTAATAGCAGTTCCTCATGGGGAAACCCCGAAGACCGGACTGCCTTACCATAAAGCCAAAAGTAATGCTCTGGCAAGCTATAACAGCCCACAATAATCCAATTGTATAAAGTTCAGTCTACCAAGGTGCGGGTTACAAACTAGTAAGCAAAACATTAAGAGTTGCAACAATAATTCAATGTTTACGGAACAGAGAATCGCGGATTAGTAGTCAAATAAACGTAGTTGAGTAATCAGCATTGTTTTATCAAGTGGAGTGGCAAGCACGTGTTGTATTCTCAAAGCACTGCTATTTCAGTAATTTTCTGTGGTTGTTACTACAATAAATTAAAGCGGTTTTATCAATTTAAAATTAACAATCTCTGACTAGCATAATTACTGAAAAATTATAATCAATCTAGTGATATATTGCACCTTTATCGATAACTGTAAGTTGGACACTGCCCACAACCTCAAATCATAGTTGGAGCGAACAGCAGTGCCCATCTACAAAAATTGCCAGAAAGCAACTGGTGCAATATATAAGTCTAGCCATCCATACTTTGTATAAAAAACAGTATGGAACAACCATTTTAGACAACAGCAAATCCAAAGGGTTGAAAACAAGATGAATCTTGAAAACAATCAGCAAAAAGACCGACTTCTGGTCTCTTACATCTTGTGTGCAGTCGGATTTTTCGGGGTGGGAGGGCTGCACCGTTTCTACAATGGCAAAATAGGGACGGGTTTGTTCTGGCTGTTGACTGGTGGTGTGTTTGGTATAGGGCAGATCGTAGATGTGTTCTTCATCCCCAACATGGTTGACGAATACGAATACAACCTGAGACTAAGAGCGGGTGTATCTCCCTTGGGTGTGCCGTTGAATCAAGCAGTGGTTGCCTCTCAAGTCCACCACCCAACTGGTAACCAACTCATGGTTAAACTGATTGAAGCGGCGGAAAGCAAAGATGGTATTTTAACTGTCACTCAAGGCGTGAAGTTCACGGGAGCTAGCTTTGCTGAAGTGGAAGCTACTCTCAATGAAATGTATAAATCAGGCTATGTAAAAATTGATAACGACCCCAATACTGGAGCCGTTATTTATCATTTCCACGAGCTTTAAATTGTCATTTGTCCTTTGTCCTACCCTGCGGGAAGCCGCTGGGGCGTCTGTGTCTTTTGTAAAAAAAACCAATGACTAATGACTAATGACTAATGACCAATGACTAATTTATACCTAACCACTTTTGGCCGCCCAAGCGCTGAACTAAGCCATATACCAACAAATCGAGGGTAATTTTGCGCTCATCGATTAAGAAGGACTCAAGAGTGCTAGGTTTTTTGCCTTCATTACAGGAAAATCCTTTTTTCCCTTGAATATCTTCTTCGGGGAAATACAAATTAAACTGACGCAAACCAGTTTCTTTCCAACTGCCGATAATTTGCCAGCATTCTTCAGCCGATTCAAAGCCAGTGATTGGCACTTTCTGCTTGGTAAAAGATACCTGTAAATCTTGCACGCCTTGTTGAGCGATCGCTTTTTGTAAAGCTGGCAAGTAGTCTTGCTCGATGAACTCTACAAATGGCTTATCTTCAACAGCTGGGGCTTTTTCCTTTTTGGCGGCTTTAGCTGCGGCTGCGGGTTTTTCTCCTGTTGCGGCGGCGGCTGGTTTTTCGCCGTCTGCGGCTTTAGCTGCGGCGGGTTTTTCTCGCTTGGGTGATGCCGCAGCTGGTTTAGCAGCATTGGGATTATCTTCGGGGTTTGCGGCTTTAGGATCTGGCGCGTTAGCAGTAGGAATGTCTGTGGCTTCGGGTGAGTCTGTACTAGGAGCGTGTTCTTCAGCCACACTGGGAGCTTGCTTATCAACAGTGCTGGGAGCTACTTCTCCCGCTTGATTGTGATTGGTTGGGTCTGCCATTGCTCAGGTCAATCCTTTAATCTAGCTTTTGGAGCGATCGCTCACCTTGAGGTATCGGGTATTTTTATTTTGACATACTAATGCAGCAGGGCACTAATAACTGTACAGTTAAAAATAATCCAAAGGCATAAGACATAAGCTTTCTTTCCTTCTGTCCCCTATCCGTTGAATTTTTTATTTCGCGTAGCTTGCTTAAGAGTAGCGGTATCGGTGAGGCTCATACGTAGCTACCGCTTTGCTAACAGTGGATATGGAATTATCTAGTAAAATTTCTTTTCTTATAAAATAAAAGCCAACCCTCTAACCCTGATTCAGTCTTAGTGAAAATAGTAAAAACTATGGGAGGCCATTTCAGCATTTACCCCCTTTTTGAAGGTGTCAAGCTAGGCGGACGATTTGGATATTGGATAGCGCAACCCTTATCCGATAAGTATTGCGTACCTACTTAGAACTAACTTAAGGTTTACCAACTACAGCAATTTCTTTGAAGTTACCGTTAGAGGCAGCTAAAGATTTTAAAGTTTTATTTGATAAGCCATTAGAGCCTGTAGGTAATATTTCTTTCAAAATTAATTTATTGTTGTCAATGGATAGACAAATATCTGTTTCTTCAATGACTTTTTTTAAAAAATTTGTCAACTTCTCACCATGACTTTCTCTTTTTTCGTCAAAGTCTGGGATATTTTCTCTCAATAGCTTGTGGATTTGAGATATATGAATGCCATCTTGTTGAAGCTGAGTTAATTGCTCAATATTCTGCTTCAATTTCTGCAAAAATTTCTTAGTGGCTACTAAAATATCATCATTTAATAGACTCTCGTTACTTACTTCATTAATTGGAATATCCTCTATTTTTGCTTGGGGAGCAGGTATAGGTATAAAGCGATCGCAAACAGACTTGAAAATACGATTAATTTGTCCTTCGTAAGCACATCCAATTACAGTTTTTCCATATTCATGGAGCTTTTTAGCTAAAGCGGCAAATGCACCATCACCTGATACAATAACGAAAACTTGCAATGCAGGACGACTCTGTGCGAATTCCATGATATCAATGGCTAGTTGCATGTCTGCTGCATTCCGTTTATAACTGTAATCAAAAACTTGAATTGCTTCAATGCCAAGTTCTTGAATCTCATTTTTGAGTAGCCTTAATCGAGAATCACTCCAGTCAGCATAAGCGCATTGGATAGCAATTTTATTAACTAGGGTAGTGTTTTCTAGATTTGTTTGAATTTGTTTTAGAGAAAAATTTAAGTTAGGGTTGTTTCTACCCATTGTGAGGTTTTCAATATCATAGAAAATAGCTGTATTAAACTGCTCAGTCTTAGATGAAAAGTTAGTTGAATTAGTAAAATGCTCTACACGAATCTGACGTTGCTTTAACTCTTTCAACTCAGCTATTAAAGATGTTATCTCTATCCTTGATTCAGAATTAACTTCTTCCCCCTTTAACTGTGTAATTGTTGTTTTTAAGTCATTAACTTGCAGCTTTGCTTGTTGTAATTCTTCTTGTAATTGCTCAGTTAATGTATTGATTTGAGTCTGGGTTTGGATAGTCTGCTCTCGAAGTTCCCCAATAGTTCTGGAGAGAATTTGCTGGCGTTGCTGATAAGCTGTTACCAAAGCTTGCTGGACGACATCCCATTCTTTGGGGAAAGCCTCACTGGTACACACTTGCAAAACTGTTTCATAACCTGCGATCGCAATTTCTAAATTACTTGCAAGGTTACCTTGTTCAAACCCTTGAATAATTGTACTTAGTTTGACAATAACTCTGGCTATATTAATGGCATTGGCAGGTTCTTTAGCAAAGCGATCGCTTACCCATTTTCGCAACATTAAAGCTAAATCATCATTGAGTTTGCTTAAGTTATGTTGCAAAAGTGGATATACTTCCTGATTTTGATAAGTTGCTCTTAATAATTCAATCAGGAAGGTTTGCTCCTGGTTAGCAGCTTCGTTTGGCATAGCTAAATCCCTGACAATAAAGATTTAAGGTTAGTATTCCCAAGTTTTTATGCTATCTAACAATTATAGTGGCGTAATCCAATAATTAATGCCCCGAATAGGTTGTTTTTTAAAACCAAACAGAGGTAAATTCACTTCAGATAAACCTACATAAGTCCAATGTGGTACATCGTTTTCTACAGTTTGAAACCACCCATTTTCATTAAGAGCTTTTCTCTGTTTTTGATTAGATACATGTAAATCAATTGCTAATCCCCAGAGATGTTGTGAAGTTCCAGGAGGTGCAACCAAACCGAGAATTTTTGTTTCTCTACCCTGTTGAACTTTTGCCAAAGTTTCATTGTTAGCATATTTGTGCCAAAATCTTAAATTCGTGTTGAAAGTGCGAGTACAATCACCAGAACCATAACCCGATTTTAGCGGGATATGTTGTTGGATTTGCGCTTTATTTAAAGCATCAGCCGCCGATTTTTGTAAGTAACAGTCCTTAGTACCATCAATCTGGCCCATTGTTAAAGTAGCTTGAAACTCTTGGGTTTCTTTTTCGTTCGCCAAGATATCTTTAGGTGGCAGTTTAATCCCGGCATCTTGATTTACAAAGACTGCACCATATGCCCGCAGCAAAATATATTCATAAGTACCAGGCTGGGGAACTGTAGGTAACTTCCTAGCGATCGCAGATAAAAAACGCTGTTGCTCATTTAATTCTGGGTTGGGAATAAATGGTTCTGATATTGTCTCTTTAGAGGTATCTGTACAAGGTAATGAATCAGTACTCAAGCAGACGTTTAATGGTTGGGCAGTTCTAGCTAATTTGTGATGGGTAATTTCATTACTGGCTACTAAGATAAAAATCATCAAGATAACTATACCGATGAAAGTTGTCTTTCTGATAGCTCTAGTAACGAATTTTGGCTTCCTGATAGTGAGTTTCATTTTTAAATAATTACTTAATTGATTGAAGATTAAAACTAATAGGATTTTTGCAATCTGTTATTGCTTGGGTTAAGGCTTAATATTCCCTAGCCTTGCTTATTGACCAAGCATTGAAAAGGTGCAGCCAGCGCGGTCTTGGGGGGATGTTTCGGGGCAATATATAAAACACCAAGCGGATTAAGTTATTGATGAGTTAAAGCCACAGATGATAGAGATGAACACCGATAATCCATCAATGTTTATTTATGGTTTTCTATAACTTGTGCAAGATACCTAATATATACCCGCAACAAATCAATTTGTGTTGATGGCTAACCATGTAAAACTTAGCTTTGTTAAATAAACCGGAAGATTGCCACGATTCTTAAAAAAGATTATATTTTTACTTAAAATACAAGCTTAAAAATAGAAATTTCCCTTTAATTGAGTACTAGTAAATTTGATAACTTGTTTATCAGAAATATACATCCATGAAACCACTGGAACAGTTAAAATTGAAAAGAACTCTAAGCTTGCCGATCCTGTAAGTATGACCATGCACAATTCCGTTGAATTCCAAGACGCTTTTGATGTCATAGTCGTCGGTGCAGGTCACTCCGGTTGCGAAGCAGCTCTCGCCTCTGCACGCCTCGGTTGTCGTACCCTGCTATTGACGCTCAACTTGGATAGAATCGCTTGGCAACCTTGTAACCCAGCAGTGGGTGGCCCGGCAAAATCCCAGTTGACTCATGAAGTAGATGCACTTGGCGGAGAAATTGGTAAAGTAGCAGACCGCACCTACCTGCAAAAACGTATCCTCAACTCTTCACGGGGCCCTGCTGTTTGGGCATTACGCGCCCAGACGGACAAGCGCGAATATGCAGCGGTGATGAAAAATATTGTCGAGAACCAAGAAAACTTGACAATCCGCGAAAGCATGACAACAGACTTGGTGCTGGGTGCTAACGGTGAAGTCATCGGCGTTGAAACTTATTTTGGTGTCGGGTTCCAATGCAAAGCAGTCATCTTGACAACTGGCACTTTCCTGGGTGGTAAAATTTGGGTTGGTAACAAATCAATGCCAGCCGGACGGGCAGGGGAATTTGCGGCTGAAGGATTGACACAAACCCTAAATCGGCTGGGATTTGAAACCGGAAGACTCAAAACTGGAACCCCAGCACGGGTAGACAAGCGATCGGTAGATTATAGTAAAATGCTCATCCAGCCAGGGGATGAAGATGTGCGCTGGTTTAGCTTTGACCCAGATGCGTGGGTAGAACGGGAACAGATGCCTTGCTATATCACCCGCACAACCGCCGAAACCCATCGCCTAATTCAGGATAATTTGCACCTGTCGCCAGTTTATGGCGGTTGGGTGGAAGCCAAAGGGCCGCGTTATTGTCCCAGTATTGAAGATAAAATTGTCCGTTTTGCCGATAAGGAAAGCCATCAAATCTTTATTGAACCAGAAGGAAGGGATATACCCGAACTTTATATCCAAGGATTTTCCACAGGTTTACCAGAAAATTTGCAATTGCAAATGTTGCGGACTCTCCCCGGATTGGAAAAATGTGTGATGCTCCGTCCGGCGTATGCTGTGGAATATGACTATTTACCTGCAACTCAGTGTTACCCCACACTGATGACTAAGAAGATTGCCGGGCTGTTTTGTGCTGGGCAAATTAATGGCACCACAGGTTATGAAGAAGCCGCAGCTCAAGGGCTTGTAGCAGGAATTAACGCCGCTCGATTTGCTCGTTCTCAAGAAATGATTGTCTTTGCCCGCGAGCAAAGTTACATTGGGACGCTAGTTGATGACCTGTGTACAAAAGACCTGCGGGAACCTTACCGGATGCTTACCAGTAGGTCTGAGTACCGATTGATATTGCGTTCTGACAATGCCGACCAACGCCTGACACCCTTGGGACGGGAAATTGGTTTAATTGACGATCGCCGCTGGGATCTATTTACCCAAAAACAAGCGAATATTACCACAGAAAAACAAAGATTGCAAGCCACACGAGTCAAAGAACATGATGAAATTGGAATTGCGATCGCATCTAATACCCAGCAATTAATTAAAGGTTCCATTACCCTGAACGACTTACTGCGGCGTCCGGGATTTCATTACGTTGACCTCGACAGGTTCGGGCTGGGAAACCCCAACCTCAACCGCGCTGAGAAAGAAGGCGCAGAAATTGACATCAAGTATTCTGGCTATCTCGCTAGGCAACAAAATCAGATTGACCAAATTGCCCGCCAAGCGCACCGCCAGTTACCTGGGGATTTGGACTACACAAAAATTGATACTCTTTCTAAAGAGGCACGCGAAAAGCTGACTCATGTCAAACCACTCACCCTTGGTCAAGCTGCACGTATAGGTGGTGTAAACCCAGCAGATATAAATGCCTTATTATTATATCTAGAATTGCGTAAAACCAAGACCCAGCATGAGTTTTCAGCATTAGCTTAACACAAACTTGATAAAGACTGAGTATAGTAGTAGGGAGGGAGATTGGTATGATAGATGACATGAATATTAGTAATGACATCATCAACAACCCCGATATTCAAGTTGGGTTTAATACCAACACCCAATCAACTCGTCTCATTATGACAGGGGATTGGATGTTTCATTATTCAGGAGGCAGGAGGCAGAAGGCAGATAGCGCAGCGTTAGCGAATCCGCGAGCGAGCGTCAGGCAGGAGGCAGGAAGAAGCCACAGGCAACGCAACTGCGTGGGATTCAAGCAAGGACGCTTTGTATCTCGCCCGACGCGTCTCGTACCAGTATCTTCTTTTTAAACTGGGTAATATAACTCAGAACTAAAGTTTTTATTCATACTTCTTTCCTGCTGCCTCCTGCCCTCTGCCTCGTGCCTTCTCTTATAATCCTGATTTCCAGGCAGTAGGGGCGGCGTTTCCCCGTCCTAGCAACAACCCAGAACGTCTATGTTACAAGAAGCCAGCACCCGTCTCATAGTACCCGAACCATCAGAAGACTTAATCGCCAACGAGCCTTGGTCGATAGAAAACTATGCTGATGGCCTAATGGATGAACTCTTTGCCGATATCGACTACATTCTGGATGTTAGTGGTAATCTGCCTTCTCAAACCATTAGGCACATTAGTCAGAAAAAATCGCAGTCTGTTGCTGGGGCTTCTCCCCAATCTCAACGCCAATCGCCTTCAGAATACGTACCTCTGCAAACAGTTACCATACCGCAGATTATCTTACCGAACACACTAAACCAATCAGTACAGTCAGTTGCTCAAGATAACAACAAGCAATTGAGTACCGTTGTGTTCGATACCACCGCCGTTAAACCAGTTAGTAGAAAGCGTCACAAAAGTAGTCGTACTTTGGGCAAACTACTGATTGTGGGAACAACTTTAGGCGTGGCGATGGCTAGTATTATCTACCTGGTACAGTCTGGAGTCGTATATCTTTTAAATACCAAATTGCCTGAGTCAGCTCTTCTAGTGCCGCAACCGCAGTCGCAGTTGCCTGTAAAGCCAGAAATTGAGGCAGAGTTAGTTGACTACATGCTTGGAGCGCTGGCAGTTATAGATAAGCAAGAAACAAAAAGCAATCAAAAATCTCTTAGCCGCCAATTTTTCAATCAGGCAAATACTAACCAAATAGCTCTTGGTCGTCAGCAATCAATTGGTAATCTACCCCCGCTGCCACTTATAGCTAACAATACACCACCAGCCCCTAACCGTTCTGGAAGCGTTGTTGAGCGCATCTACGTTCCCGTTTATCAAGCGCCGTCGCCAATGCGCTACGCGCTCCCGAATATACCTGGGACTCCCAGACTACCACAAGTTCCCACTGCGTTTAAGGGATCTCAACCTAATGTTGTGAAAACTGCCCTGAAAACAGTACGACAAGCTACCAAGCCTGTAACCGTCAATATGTTAGCTGCGGCTGTACGATCGGAACTCAGGCCTGTGGCTGCGAAAACTGCACCGATTAGCGTGCGGCAAACACCCAAACCTCTGCCTGCATTACCAGTAGTTCCATTACGTGCTGCACTCGCACCAGAGTCAGAACCAACTATTACCCAGGAACAAGTATATCCGGCAACTGAGATCGCAGTTGCTCCTAGTAATACCTTAGAGGGGTTGCTAGAGTTGGGCAACAAATCTGCTGCTTTATTTAAAATTGATGGCGTGACTCGCCGCATCAATATGGGTGAAAGTATCGGCTCAAGCGGTTGGACACTAGTAGATGTTAATAATGGCGAAGCTGTCATCCGGCGTAACGGCGAAGTGCGATCGATTTACGCAGGGCAGAAATTGTAAAAATTCTTCGCGGATAAGCTCAAACTAGTACATGTTATTCACAGATGGCGCGATCGCACTTCAATCAGAATCAATGTTTACGACGGGCTACGCCAACGCATTTTTCATGCATTGCCCAAACAAAGCATTGGGCAACGCCTAGAACTTGC
This sequence comes from Nostoc sp., assembly GCF_036917095.1. Lineage (GTDB taxonomy): Bacteria > Cyanobacteriota > Cyanobacteriia > Cyanobacteriales > Nostocaceae > Nostoc. The sequence continues at coordinate 38,368 of NZ_JBALFH010000018.1, read as the reverse complement.
GTTGTACCCGGAGCAAGCACCCGCAGCGCTTTAGAAGGTTAATGAAAAATCTCAGGCTCATTTCCGACAAAATCAACGCCCTAGTCTCAAACCTCTTTCCATAAGCATCTGAGGTTCGATATTTTCAACTTTAGGTATCGCTTCTAACTGGGAAATCCCGGCGATCGCATCAGCAATATTACCTGATTGGGCACGCAACCAAGCGGCGTGAGGTGTATACGAAAGGCTTTGTGCTATTTCGTAACCCGCTCGGTTAATTGCCTCGCGCTGAGACTCTACATCAACGCCTTCAGCAAAGCAGATGAAAACCAGTCCAGTTGGCACTGCTACCGAACCATTGGGTTGGAGCGTGTAAATTGGACTTAGTGTCCCCTGTTCTGATTGATTGGGTTCGCCTGGAAAAACTGCCGCAACTACGCCCGTCGGAGACATTGCATCCTGGTTAAGTTGTAAAATTGCTCCTGATGCCACGGTGTTGGGTTGATTGTAGTGGACTGCATAGTATCCAGGCTTACGAGTGTAGAATACACTAGTGCGTAGGCGTAGCCCGCCGTCGGCATCGCTACCAACGCGAATTTTTTCGGGATACTCAGAAAAGTAGTCTTTTTGAAATCTCACTTCAGCAATCAGGGGTAAAGAGTACACCTGGAGAAAATATTCAGCCGCAAAATAAAACATCTTTCTTTAGTTCTAATGATGTTATAACGTTTTTCAGTGCTATGAAATACAAATCTTTCATCGGGATGCAAGCTATACGCCCCTCTTGATAGTGAAGATTTTTAAAGCAACCTGACTTTGAATCCCTCTTTTCTAGAAAGACAAATCGAAAACTTGTATAAACTTAGTACAGCATTTCATTAATTCGTAGCAAAATAAATTTGGCAATACCCTACTGGTCTGTCCTATTAATTCTCATAGGTGAATCAAATTTCAATTTCTCTTTTTTCCTTCTTCCTTTGCGTTCTTTGCGTCCTTTGCGGTTCGTTCTCTTATCCCTGAAATTTCGTGAGATAGACCACTACAATGCCAATGCACAAGAATGCATTGTTAATGCATCAGCTTGCATTAAAAACGTTACGCTTTACGCAAAACTGGACTTAAAGAAGATTACATTCTGTTTAAGCTGTATCTTTATTAATGCCGTAATACACATATAGCACATGAAATAAGAAGCATTTATAAAATATATGTAAGCGCACGTTGTCTGTAGCAAACTTTAAAAGCTGGGCTTAAGTAAGGAAACTTCAAAAAATAAATTATCCAATTTTTGGAATCAAAACAACTTTTCCTCTCCCTGCTCCCTGTTACCCTACCTAAAAGCGATGGGATATTTTTGTATTTGGAAGTCCCTAATGTGGTTTCCCAATGCCCCATGCTCAATTTTCAAGACATTTAATATCCCAGGAGATTAAACTATGGTTCAGGTTCGCTATGGTGGACAGAACGGTCAACAGTATGAACTTGCTATCAGTGACGAACACGTTGTAGTGCGTACCGAAAGCCGCAGTACTCTTGTCGGTGCAAGACCGTTTGAAGTCGCACGTGTGTCACCCACAGCTCGTAGCATCCTCAATCAATTCGAGTTAGTAACGCGGTTTCGGCAGGCGGGTGTAGAAATTCTGCGAATGAAAGTTCCGACTCAGGGCGTTGCTTTGCGCGATCGCGCCCGTGAAATTCTCAACAATGAGTCTGAAGTGCAATTTGCCGGACGCGTTCTGATCGATCCAGTATCCAGTCAACCGATAGTTTACACTGAAAACCTCTTCGTTAAATTCCATAACGAAGAAGAGTCAAGGGTCTGCCAAGAGGTATTAGGACGTTATAGCTTAACAATTAAACGCCAACTTGAATATTCGCAAAATGCTTACTTTGTCAATGCACCTGTAAATACTGGTATAGCCGTCTTTGACATTGCCGAGAGACTTCTGAATGAGGAATCAGTAGAACTGTGCCATCCCGAACTAGCGCGTGAGCCACGCCAACGTCAGGTTTTCCCGCAGCAGTGGCATCTAAAGCAAACAACAATTAATAGTAAGGTAATTAACGCCCATGCCAACGTCGAGGCAGCTTGGAAGTTGAGCAATGGCACAGGGGCAATTATTGCAATTATCGATGACGGTGTGGATCTGGATCATGAAGAATTCCGTTCCTCTGGAAAAATTGTTGCACCGCGTGATATCACACGTAAAACTGACAATCCCAGACCAGGGAACGACAATAACCACGGCACATCCTGTGCAGGAGTAGCTTGTGCAAACGGCAACTTTGGTGCATCTGGAGTAGCACCTGGTGCAAAACTGATGCCGATTCGTTTAGCTTCAGCGCTGGGGTCGCAGGATGAAGCAGATGCTTTTGTTTGGGCGGCTCAAAATGGTGCTGATGTCATTTCTTGTAGCTGGGGGCCCGCAGACGGTACTTGGTATGAGCCAAACGATCCCGTACACAATCAGAAAGTACCTCTACCTGACTCCACACGCCTTGCTATGGAGTTTGCAATTAATAAGGGACGCAATGGTAAGGGATGTGTAATTTTATTTGCGGCTGGCAATGGTAACGAAAGCGTGGATAACGACGGCTATGCCAGCTACCAAAAGGCGATCGCTGTGGCAGCTTGTAACGACTACGGCACGAGAAGCGCTTACAGTGACTTTGGTCAGGCGGTCTGGTGTGCCTTCCCCAGCAACAATGGCGATAGTTCTCAAACCACTGGAATTTGGACAACCGATCGCTCTGGTGTAGTTGGTTATAATTCGGGTAATCGAAATCTGGGTGATGTCCCAGGCAACTACACGAACGAATTCGGCGGAACTTCCAGTGCTTGTCCAGGTGCAGCTGGTGTAGCAGCTCTGATTATTGCCAGAAATCCAAATCTGCGTTGGGACGAAGTGCGAGATATTATTAAACGCTCCTGCGATCGCATCGATCGAGATGGAGGTAAATATGATGCCAATGGTCGTAGTCCCTTCTACGGTTACGGTCGAATCAATGCTCTGAAAGCTGTAGAATTGGCCAAGCCACCTGAAACATCACCTATCAGCAGATTCCAGGCTGTGCAAGATATCCCAATTAACGACTTACAAACATCAACATTATCGTTGGCGATCGCTAATACCGACCTCGTGAAATCCATCAAAGTTAATGTAGACATTGAGCATACTTTTATTGGGGATCTTGTCGTTACTCTTTTTCCCCCAGCGCAAACAGGCGTACTTCCTGTAATTCTGCACGATCGCCAGGGCGGAGGTACAGATAATATTAAAACAACCTATGACGAGGTAAATACTCTTAAACTTGCTGCCTTTAAAGGTAAAAGTCTCCAAGGAACCTGGACTCTTGAAGTTGCAGATAAAGCTGAAGCAGATACAGGAAAGATTCGCAGCTTGAGCATTGAAATTGGATTTTAACCCAAGCGTAGAAGACTTGTTCCCACTTGACATTTTAACGATCGCTTTAAGTTGTCACCAATAGTCTCTGACTGGGAACGGGGGAATCAACTACTTAGAACTTTTATCAAATATTGTGTCAATGTAAATGCATCTACACCTAATTCGGTACGCTCTTGGGCGGCTAGAATACCCGCTTGCGAATGCCACCAGGCGGCAGTTGCCACAATATCTTCTACCGGAATCTGCTTTGTTGCTGCTTGCGCCAACAATCCACCCAGTAACCCAGTTAACACGTCGCCGCTACCGCCACGTGCCAAGGCGGGTGTGCTTTCAGGAACAATCCAAACGGCACCTTGAGGGCTGGCGATCGCAGTTCTCGCCCCTTTCAACAATACTATCGCCTCACTTTGCGCCGCCGCTTCCCGTACTGCTTTCACCCTGTCATCTTTAGCATCGGCGACATCAGCAAACAATCGCTCAAATTCGCCAGTGTGGGGTGTGAGTACAGTTACTGTTTGGCGTTTTTTTAATGTGGCGATCGCTCCCATTTGTGCCAAAATATTTAAACCATCGGCATCGAGAATTAGAGGGCGATCGCTTTCTATGACTTCTTGGACAATGGGAGTCGCATCTCGTGTTAAACCGGGGCCACAAGCGATCGCATTAAAAGAACTCAGATCGGTTTTTTCTGGTAATTGTAGGTGGGCGATCGCTCCGGTTTCCGTCTCTGGACAACCAACAATTAGCGCTTCTGGCAAATGTGACACCAAAAGAGATTTCAGCGATTCGGGTACGGCGATCGAAAGCATCCCCACACCACTAGCCCGCGCACCCAAACCAGTTAAAATTGCCCCACCTGCATAGCGCCGCGAACCGCAAATCAGCAGTAAATGTCCTTCCTTATATTTGTGGGTGACTGGTGGACGGGGTAAGGGTAAATTAGCAAGTGCCGTTGCTGGTGTAATACGTTTAATCCTGGGTGCATCTTTTAGAACAGCTTCCACATCAGCTAAAGGAATATCGAAATCGATTAACTCAGCTTTACCCAGATATTCCAGCGCCCGATCTTGGAAGAAAGCTAGTTTCCATAAACCCAAGCAAAAAGTGTGAGTGGCGCGAATCGCAGTTCCTAATACAACGCCAGTGTCGGTGTGTAAACCTGAAGGTAAATCGATACTATAAATCGGCACAGGCAATTCATTTAGCTGATTAATTGCAGAGGCGATGGGATCGGTGAGGTTTCTTTCTAAACCATACCCAAACAAGCCATCAATCAACAAATCAGAATTTGGCAGTTGCTCAATTGTTTGATAAATTGGAATGCCCAAACTCTGAGCATACTGCAAGTGCTGCGAAGTTAATTCCTTAAGCTTAGAGAAAGGAGAATAAATCCAAACTTCATACCCGCGAAAGTGTAATTCACGGGCTACTACTAAAGCATCCCCGCCATTATGGCCGGGGCCGACAAGAATTCCGACACGAGATCCCGCTACTTGCGGCGATCCCCTTAAAAAGGCAGGGCTTGAAGGAACAGAGCAAACCTTTGTAAGGGGGGTTGGGGGGATCTCTTGAATGCGACGGGCAATTAATCCCGCCACCTTTTCCATCAAAGCTATTACAGGCATTCCCGCTGCAAAGATCCGCTCTTCAATATCGCGCATCTGCCCAGCAGTCACTACGACTTGCGAAATTTTTTCTTGCCTGTTCTGCATCAGTCCTGAGTCCTGTTAGCGGATAGCTATGGTTTAGCCCGTGCCGAGTTATGAGTTTCAGTTACCCTGAAACTTTAGCAGATTTCACACAATTATATATTTAAGGGACTTCTAAATAAAAAATATCCCAAAACTGAGGCAACAACCTTCTCTATTTCTCTTCTCTCTGTGTTCTCTGCGCGGCAGTCGCTGATGGGGGAAACCCCCAAGACCGCGCTGCCTTGTCTCTGTGGTTAGTTTATTTGAATAATTTATTTCTGGGAAATCCCTAATCGTGACTAATCCATGTATGCCTAGCGCTGCAATTACACCTCCTAGTAATCCCCAAGTTCCATCGGCAAATACATTGATGCGATGAATATAGGTGCGATGATACGCATACTCTAACTGTCTATCATTAACTTTTCCTACCTCTACCAGGTTTTCCACATACTTTTCAGCTTTTATCAGTGCTGCATAATCTAGGTTAAACCAATAAAGCGATACTCTCACCACCGCCAGCCCTGGAAAAACCAAAGTAATTAAGAGAATTGCTTTGCGTGCGATCATCCACTTACCCCCCAATTTACCTGCTCAATGCTGACATAGCAAGAATCTTTGTGTTACAACTTGGCAGATCGATTTGATACATGGAGTGGGTGAATCAGATTTTGGGAATAATCCTCATAGTGTTTGAAAGCATCGTTTTGGTTGGGCTACACGCTATGAGAGCGCGATTTTTAGTAAAAAAGAAGATTTTTTGCTGTTTTTGTATTGTATTCTGCTGCATTTTGTGGAATTTTTCGGGATTAATTCCAGCAGTCGCAACATCCGCAGGTTCTATTGATACTTTGCGACAACAGCAGCAACAAACAAACCAGCAGCGTCAAGGTGTGGTTAACGATCGCGATCGCTTAACAAATCTCCAACAAGAGGCCCAAAAACACCTCACTGGTTTAAAGCAAAATCTGCAAACTACAGATAGCTACATTCAAGAGAGCGAATCACGATTACAACTCGCCACCGAACGCCTCCAACAGTTGGAAACTGATTTAGCAGTAGCGGAACGTTCTTATGAGGAGCGGCAAATAGCAACAGTAGCACGATTGCGTTATCTCCAGCGATCGCCAGTTTCTGTTGGATGGGCAGTTTTGCTCGAAAGTGAAAATATCAGCGACTTTTTCAGCCGTCGTCATCAGTTGAAGTTACTGTATCAAGCAGACGAACAAATTTTGCTAAAACTCAACGCCCAAGCAAGCCTGATAAATAAACAAAAAACGGACGTAGAACAGCAAAAAAACGAAATTGCCTTGATTCGCGAGCAACTGCTGGCACAAAAAACCGATTATCAAACTCAGGCGGAGTCACAATCAGAATTGATTCAACGCCTCAATAGCGATCGCCTAGCCTTGGAAGCGGCGCAAAACCAGCTAGAGAGAGAATCCCAAAATTTAGAAGTCTTGATTCAACAAAAGGTAGCAGAAGCTAGAGCAACAGAAGAGGCGCAAGCAAAAACCAACAGCCGTAACAGTGTCATCATTCGCGGAACTGGTATAATGGCATATCCTAGCGATGCTTCTACTAGCAGTCCCTTCGGCTGGCGGGTACACCCAATCCTCGGCTATCGTCGCTTTCATGCCGGGTTGGATTTTGCCGCTAGCTATGGTAGTAAAATTCGGGCATCCGATTCGGGCAGAGTAATTTTTGCTGGGTGGTATGGTGGTTATGGCAGAGCTGTAATTATCGACCACGGCAATGGCCTTACTACACTGTACGGACATACCAGCGAGTTGTATGTTTCCGAAGGACAAGTAGTCGAACGCGGACAAGCGATCGCTGCTGTCGGTTCCACAGGTTTCTCAACTGGGCCCCACCTCCACTTTGAAGTCCGCCGCAATGGTACACCCGTAGACCCAGCTAATTATCTTTGAACCTAGAAACCAAGTTTCTCTAGGCTGCAAATTTTATCACAGACGTGCTATAATCTGTAAGAATAAGGGCGCGTAGCTCAGTGGATAGAGCAACAGATTCCGGTTCTGTGGGTCGGGGGTTCAAATCCCTCCGCGCTCGTTACCTTGGCAAAATTAATTGCAAAATCGAAAGGTTGTTTTTTCTAACCTTTATACAAAGATAATACCTTTGGTTAGTTTAAGCATTGCGTTTTTTTGACCTGAAAATACCTGTAAAATAAGATTTCTGTAAGGTTGACATTTTGCCCGCCTATAGTATGTAAATTAAAAGTTGAAAGAGCGGCAAATATGGTTTTCCAGTACACTAACGCATTTGTCACCATAGCATCGGTTAAGTGCGAGAATTTAGTAAATTTCTATACTAAATTGCTGGAGCAAAACCCAGTTATTTTGATCCCGAATGTCTATGCTGAGTTTAATTTGGTTAGTATGCGTTTAGGTATTTTTAAACCAAAGAACATAAACGAATCGGAATTTGAAGCGATTGCCAAAGGAAAAGTAAGTTTGTGTTTAGAGGTGAGTAACTTAGAAGATGCGATCGCTCACCTAACAACTTTGGGCTATCCCCCACCAGGAGACATTTCCATTGCTTCCCACGGCAGAGAAATTTATGCCTACGATCCTGATGGCAATCGGATAATTTTACATCAAGCCCCAGTGAATGATAATTAATAAGTGATAATAATTTATTTGGTAATTGATTATGGCTATAACTCAAAACTATAGATTAAACCTGATTCAATGGTATCCGGGTCACATTGCGAAAGCTGAAAGGAAGCTCAAAGAACAGCTGAAGCGCGTAGATGTGGTGTTTGAGGTACGAGACGCCCGAATTCCCTTAGCAACTCACCATCCCCAAATAGGTGAGTGGGTAGAAGGTAAGGCACGGGTGTTGATACTTAACCGAGTAGATATGATTACACCGCAAATGCGATCGCTGTGGATAGATTGGTTTAAACGTCAAGGGGAAGTCCCTTATTTTACCAACGCTCAACATGGTAAAGGTATAGCAGAAGTGGCGCGGGCAGCGCAAGCAGCTGGGGTAGAACTTAATAAAAGAAGAAGCGATCGCGGCATGTTACCCCGTCCAGTCCGGGCTGTGGTGATTGGTTTTCCCAATGTCGGTAAATCAGCTTTGATTAACCGCTTGTTGGGACGGCGAGTAGTGGAAAGTGCAGCCCGTCCTGGGGTGACGCGCCAACTGCGCTGGGTGCGAATTTCCGAACATTTGGAATTGCTAGATGCTCCTGGTGTGATCCCTTTAAGATTGGAAGACCAAGATGCAGCATTGAAATTAGCCATTTGTGATGATATCGGTGAAGCATCTTATGATAACCAGCTAGTAGCAGCAGCCTTGGTGGATTTACTCAACTATTTGGAAGCTGTAGCCGCAGATTTATTACCAAAGAAACCATTAGAGTCTCGTTACCAGATCGATTCGACGACATCAGACACCGGAGATATCTATTTGCACGCCTTGGCGGAACATCGTTACAAAGGTGATATAGAGCGAGCTGCAAGGCAACTTTTAACAGATTTTCGCAAGGGATTGTTGGGTGAAATTAGTTTGGAATTACCACCTAACTAGGTTACAAGCATTTTCAGCCTGTTTCTGAGTAGCCAATGAGTAGGTCAAAAATCTGGACATTCGGCTTTGGTGACATCTGGGTGGCAGTAGTACCTCAAAACTGTTTGCACGTTGTCGCCAATCCAGTAAGCTACTTTTTCCGGCGATTCCCCAGAAGCGATCGCCCAAGTAGCGAAGGTGTGCCGAGTGCTATAAGCCTTTAAATAAGGAACTATGCCTTGGTCAGCTAGTTCTGCGACTACGCCGTTGTACCGATAACCCGTTGTGTCGTGGGCCCTCCAACATTTATCTAAGATATTTAAATTCAATCTCTGCCCGGTCGTGCTTTTGAAAATTAGTTCTTTTGGATCTGGGGAATCTGGCTTAACCTCTGCAAGCAAAGATTGTAGTTTAGAGCCTTGCGTAGATGGGAACACTCTCCGTTTATTATTTTTGGTTCCCTTGGTGACGCGAACGCGAGAGGCGTAGGCTTTTGTAATAGAGATTCGAGTGCATTCGCGGCTTACATCACCCCAAGTCAGCGCAAATGCTTCTCCATGTCGGCATCCAGTCCAGAATAAAAATTTAATTAGGCTGCTGTAGTGTGAAAATTTTGGGTGAGACTCAAAAGCTGTGATGATTAAATCCCTCTGCTCCAACGTGTAGGCTTTTAGCTCATTCTTGATGCTGGGATTTTTGGGACTTGGTAACTGGATTTTTTCAAAAGGATTGAAATCAACCAGGCACGAATCAATACCCCACTTACAGCACCTAGAAAAAGCTGCAAGCGCTTTGTGTGCTGTATGGTAGCTGTATTTTGTTAATAGCCAATCTCGAATTGTCGGAGCATCCTGAAGTGACTGACTTGATAACTCCACAACAATTTTAGTTATTTGCTTGTAATCACTTTCTAGGGTTGAGCGCTCTAAATGTTGAGTTTGAAAAGCGAAGAATTTATCCCATAGCTTATCTAAAGATACTTTCTCTACAGGGACTCCAGCGTTTTGATAGTTTCCAAATTTATATAATTCTAGGGTGGGGTCGAAGCGATTTAAGGCGATATCTCTCTCTATGATTTCCTTCCGAGAACGGACTAAATCCCAGTTCGTTTTACTGGCTTGCAGTCCTGTGTTGAGATAAAACTGCTTCGGGAAGCCTCGAACCCGAAAACGAATAACCAGTTTCCCTGTCCGAGGATCGGAGTTAATCCACTTGTCCTCAGCTATCATGCTAGTTTTCCCCATTCCAACGTCTTACCATGCTGAATGGAATCCAGCAGCCTTCAAAATAAACTAAGTCTCCACTTGGTTCATATCTAAGTTCAATTACCTCTTCATCATCTTCGTCATAATCTGGATCGTGTTGGTCAATCCCCCAAACATGACCGCAGTCAAGGCACTCCCAGTAACCATAATTTTCTTGGTATTGCAGTCGCGTAGAGTCGCAGTGAGGACAATTTGTTTGAGTCATTGCAGATTTAAAATTGTTTCGATTTTTTAAGTTTTTTCAACCCCAAAAATTTTGTCTACAGACGCTAAAATTCGCTCTGGCGGCTATTTTTAGCGTCTACAGCCGATTTTTTAGGGCGAAAAAATTGTAGGCGGTGTAGACGGACTTTCGAGTGGGTATCGGCAGTGTATTGAGCTATCACACTTCCACCCAAGCACTGCCTATTTAATCGGTTATTTACCTATAAAGCGTTGCCTACAGCCTGTAGACGGACTGTAGGCAAACTGTAGGCATTACTTTGACCACCTCCAGCCGAGGCGATCGCCACTATCTACCACTTCCCCCAGCCCCCTGTCAGCAAGGGATTGAAAGATAATTCTGATGTTCTCAGGGTCATCTTTCTTGAATTGCTGGCTTGTTTGCTGGAGTACTCGGGCCTTTAAAATCTCCCCTGGATGCTCTTGTCCCCAGGCGACGATGATTTGCTCATATTCATTGAGTTCTTGTGGTGATAGAAGATCCTCATTTCCTCGGCTGGAGGTTTCCGGCTGCTCCCTGCTCCCTGCCCCCCAACTGCTCAGGTCAAGTTCACAAGGGCAGTCATCGACCATAAACCGCCTTTTACCACCAGCTTTCAACCACTGCTCTAGTTGAGGATCTTTAAGTTTAGTCCTGGCGTAGTCGCGCCCGAACTGTCCCAGGCGCACCAGACAGAAGCAGCTGTAAAGGGTGTCTTTGTCACCTTGCAAGCCAAAATTCTCAGCAGTATCGTTTTGGGCCAGCGCACAAATGAACTGTTTATATCGCCTGCCCCGTTTGGCGTGGCGCTTGATCCAGGGGGTGGAATTGTCGCATTCGTCCACCAAAATAGGGAATTCTTCAGCGATCATGAATCGTTCCCGACCGGCGATCGCGTTATCTCCCCCTTCACCCCTAAGCTGAACTAGGTCTTCCAGGGTTTCTAAGTCCTTGCCCATTGCGGTGTCGATGGCTTTGAAGTTCCCTTTTCTGCCAATGACATCTTTCTGATCCAGCCACGCCCAATCATCGGGCTTGGCATCGGAATCATAGACAACGACCCTACCACCGATTTTGGAGGATAGATACTGGGTAAAGGTTGATTTTCCATCGCCCGTGCCACCCACCAAAGCAACGTGTTTCTGCTTTTTCTGGATGTACTCGACCGGATCTGTAATGAGATTATCAGGTTTACAGTTGACATCGATGCTGCCAACCGTAAGGGCTAATTGTGCTGTTGGTTGAGTGTTATTTCTAGCCCATGTCTGGAAGTTGAGCCGTGATGCTCGGTCGATATCGCCTAAAGACTCTTGCAGCAGTTTGGCTGTTTGGCGATGTCTGCGCCCGACTTCGAGAACGCCAACAGACGCACCTAGTATCCACGGCTTAGATTCTGCCTTTTGGCTGGCTCCCAAAAACAGCAAGCCACAGCTGACAATTAGACTACCCCAGAATGACCACTTGGCACAGGCGTACATCTGCAAGTGTTGATGTAACTGGGATGGGTGTAGATCGCTGCTCATATTCCTAGCAACACCCCCATAGCAACTAACCCCACACGTAGCAGCAGAATATCTCTGACCTCTGGCACGGCTTGCCGCAAGTAGATAACGACAATCCCAGCGATCGCTAACACCCCCAGCACTCCCAAACGGATAAACCCAGGTATGGGTATACTTACCCAGCAACTGCTCAATAAAGCAGGAATCGCCACCGTGGAAGCAAGAGTGCAAGCTAAATCTGGCAGATTGTCTGGGAGGGCGATCGCATTCACCCACCCCTTTTTAAATTCCTCCAACTTAGATAATTGGGCCGCGGCGACTGGGGAATAGTGACCGCTGCTGCTCGGAACCTCAACTACAATTTTTTGCTCATCTGCCATACTGCACCTCAATCTTGAAGTAGAAAGGGCGATTGCTTTCCTGCTTCCACAGTGCTGCGATCGCAATTAACAGAGCCGCTATGGTGCAAAGAAGAATGATTCCTTGATACACTACTGCCCTCCTAGCAATTTGCTGGCTTCATCCAGTACTAGCTGCTGCTGTTCAGGCGTGAGGTTATCGTTCCCGTTGGAGTCGATAACCTCCATGTGCGTCCCGGCACGATAGAGATAATTGCTTTTCTTGGCATCGCTGCCTGTTGTCTTAGCTTTCTCAACATAATGCTGGACGTAGGATTTGTTGATGTCTTCTGTCATAATGCAGGATGTGTGTGGTTTTCATTTCGTTGATGACCGCATGACGCGGCGATCGTGAACCTGATGCGGATGGCGATCGCCACTAAAAATCGGCTTTGGTAGCAGTTGTGCTATTAAAAAGGGTTACAAGCCATATCTGCCAAGTTTTTCGCCTTGTTGGGCTAACCTCGATTGGTTGACGAGTATCAAGGCAAATTGCTCGACCATCATTAAGCTTGACGTAAAGGCTTTTCCCGGTTTTTGACCGAGAAAACAGTTGACCGGGTTCTAAAGTCCCAAAGCCTACCTGAGTTCTACCTACTACATATTCAGCTTGATGAGAATCGAAACCCTCCGAGAGCGGATCGTCTGCCATTTCTTTCCACTCTCGTGGTCTGCCTTTGCGATCGCTCTTGTTCGTGGTCGATTTGCCGTTAGTTATGGCTCGATCTGTGGTCTGTTGGTCGGTCATAGTGGCTCACAAATACCTCATTAGTTGGTCACGAGTACTTCATTAGTTGGTCACAAGTACTTCATGAGTGGGTGATGTATGCCTCATAAATAGGTTGATAGTCGTTCACCTCTAGCTAAAATTGTCTTTCTGTTGTTCGCTAAAGTCTTACTGTATCTAGCCTTCAGCGTTTTCTTTTGATTCTCCCGCTAACTCGCTTAAGGCTACCTTGGCGACGGTAGCCCCCTTTCTGACTGCTAAAGGTGCAGCAATGGCTGATATCACCCGCCCAGAGATAATTTTTAATCCCCGTCTCTTGCGCCGTCGGTTTTGTTGAACAATGTTTTGCTTCTTGGTCATAATGGGTTGTCCACTCTTTCAACGTTATTTACTTGCCGATCGATTTAGGATATCCAGGGCATTTTGCTCTGGATTTTTAATTGCCTGCTAACCCAGCGACGCTACGACTTACGGGTGAATGCAGTTATCAGTTGTCGAGTTTCCCCTAGCAGGTCTTTGGTATTTGCTCAGTGCTGGCAGGCTGCTATCTCTGCCTGTTTTGGGGTGTAAATTTTGTTTTGTATTTACGAAACTAGTGCTAGTATATCGTAAAGACATAACCTGTCAACAGTTCTGTATATACAAAAAAATTCTGTAAAGATAAAATGGAGATGCCCTTACGGTGAACAAAAAAAATGGCACGACCCAAGCAGTTGGCAGAAGACTCGAAGTTAGTCAACGTGAGAATGAGCCAGGAAGACTGGCTGCACTTAGAGACAATAGCTCAATCTATGGGGTTGACCAGATCGGAATTGCTCCGCTCGATAGCTCAGGAGAAGATAAGCCTGGGGCAATCATCCGAGAAAAATCTGATTCTGGGAAAATCCTTGAGCGTCTCGAACTGATAGAAAAAACCTTCTTGTTTTATGTACAAGAACAGCAGAAGCTTTTTGAGACGCGCTTAGAAGAAAGTAAGGGAACAGAAAATCTTTTCAAAGCGGAAGTACAAGCACTTAAGCAAGAAATATATGGGTTAGTTTCTACTGAAACAGAAATAGAACAAAGTTTATAAGCCGTCCTGCCTACTCTGGCAAGGACGGCTTATTCGTGGATATGTCGCCTACTTTCTGTAGCAGGCGACGCATCTGTGATTATTCGGGGTTGAGTTGCGATCGCCTTTAGTAAAACTTGATACCTAAGTAATGAATGCTAACACTCAAAATTTTCAAAACAAATGCGGGTATCCTCCGATGCTTTCAACTGGAGAATACCCACATGGTGGACTGAGAACCAACTCAATTCACTATGGAAATTCTACTCACGATTGCTTTATTTATTGCATTCCTCTTGCTGCTTAGACAAGAGAAGGCTTTAGGGAAATATGCACAATCTACAACACTGTTTACACAGGCTGTAGACCAATACCAGGAAGCGGTAGAAGGCTACCAGGAAGCTATAGCCAAATACCAACAAGCTATAGAGCTTTATGAACAAGACTTAGCAGAGTGCGAATTGCTACTCAAGGAACACGGCATAGATAAATCAAAGCCCAAGGCTGAACCTACTCAACAACTAATACCCCCGCCTCCACCCCAATTTACATTGCCAGACCTGAAAGCAACGAAAACACAGCCTAGCAAGCCAAAAGGAGTATCCAAGAATAGTCCAATGTACAAAGAATTTCTTAATTTACTCAATGGCAACGAAGAAACTGCCAATCGGTTGATTACACGTCAGCAGCAATTAAACCCACACAGATTAGATAGCTGGATTTTAGAAAAAGTTATTGGCGACTTAAAGCGCGATCGGCGTGCTTGATTAACCCAAGCGATCACACCAGAAGCAAGAAGTGTGATCGCTTAACTCCTAACCTCTAATACCCAATGCTGAAAGCAACTTTAACCACAGAAACAGGACAGATATTAGCCAGCAAAGAAATGATTGCCCTAAACACATTTCCGCCTGCTGTTCTTCTCGACGGCGGACTTTACCTATTTTTGATGCTGCGATCGCCGACCGAGGCATTCTACAGAGCAACCCGCTGTTATCTCTTTCCGCCAACTCCAGTAGAGGAAGAAGAATTCACCGGGGAATTTCCTGGGTATCTTCCTTACTTGCCATGATGCATCCAGGATTTCCTCGCCGAATACCCAACGTCCAATCCCCAATGACCGAGAAACCAACATACCCAAACTTCGACAACCTAATGACCCAGACAGATAGCGAGATGCAGCGATTAGGCTGGACAAAAGCACAAGGTCGAGAGCATTTGGAGAAATATTACGGAGTGCGATCGCGCCTTTTATTGTCTGAGGAAGAATTGGACAACTTTCTGCTGTTTCTGCAACTTACCGATACCCCAACACCTAATGAGTGACGAAATTAGAGTAATCATCTACCAGCCAAAGCGAATACCTAATGTTTACCGCCCACCCCTGGGTTTACCTCTCATCTGGCAAGACGAAACATCAGGAGAATTGCCCCGCGCAGTTTTCAAATACTTTAGTTCCCAGAACTTGACCGCCGATGAAATCAGCCTTGTAGCTGAATACTGCCAGCATTACATCAGCGCCCCTTGCTGGGATGCCACAGGCGGATTCCCCAATGAGTTAGCAGCACTACGGCAATCATCCAATTCACTTTCTAGCGTTGGCGAGATTAACCAGTGGATTGATGGCTGCCTTCAAATTGCGATCGACCCGTTTTAGTGATGGATAGAAAACCGAACTTGAAAGTGCGATCGCAGTTACCTAAAAAAATGTCTAAAAACGTCTTGACCCGTCACCACCTTATACAGCAATGATTCCGACCCGTCACCTCACCCGTCACCGACCCGTCACCTCACCCGTCACCGACCCGTCACCTCACCCGTCACCGACCCAACCCGTTCTGAATACCAAGAAAACTATGTATAAAAAGATAAAAAAAGTGAGCAAGTGTTCAACCACCGCTCAACAGAGAATAAAAAGACTTATTAAAGAAAATAACTTCTTTGAAAATAGCACATTTGGAGGGACTAATGATTAGTCAAACCCTCTTGCAGCAAGGATCTTCACTGTTAAATGCTGAATATCAGCAGGTTAATAAAAATAGATTTCAATCATTTGACGAGTTTAAAGAGTTTATTGAAGCTGCCTTTATCGACGGCAGTGGCATTGATCCAAAACTATTCAAGCACTGCATCGAATTTCATGAAGACCAAGAATTTGACTATGGCGGTGAAGTTAATACCCCCATCCATGAGGCATTAAATTGGACGTTTACCCGATTTACCCAACAAGTCAAAGAGCCAATGTACGCCGCTTTCTTCATGAACGAAGATGGCACAGTCTGGCAAGCTGTTGTCTCACTCTGGGACGAAGACAAACAGCGACCGTACCGTTATATGGCTCCCACAGACAATGGTTCACGAGTTTATCTTCCTCCAGTTCCCCCATCTGCCAGAAAACGCATTGCTTCCCGGTATGCGGCAGAAGTGCCAATGGACGGCAGTTTTTGGTCATGGTTTGAGACTGCCCCCATTCCTCGGATCATCGGCGAAGGGGGCAAAAAGGGATTAGCCATGCTCTCTCAGGGGTATGTCCCGCTACCTCTCTATGGCTGTAGCTCCGGCGGCAAAGAAAACTTAATCCCTGACCTGAAGCGATTCAACCAGGAAGATGCCATCTGGCTGTTCGCCCTAGATCGTGACAGCAAAGAAAAAACTAGACACACGGTCAACGCTGCCAAACGAAAACTAGGAAATGTCTTAGACAGGGATGGATTTCAGACCTACAGAGAAGATATTGTTTGGTCATCGGAGGATGGCAAAGGAGTAGACGACCTGATGGTTAACAAAGGATTTGGGGCTTTTGACTCAGCTTACAATCGTGCGATCGCTCGACTAGAGAAGCAATTTCACCCCAACAGCACATCGGACTCCAAGGAAGAGAAACATAAAAACCCGCCTCCTGACCAAATGGCGAAGAAAATAGCCGAAGATTACCGCCAACTGCTGGCATTTGATAATGAAACCAAGCAATGGCGGAGATACGCGGCTGACTTCGATGGAGTTTGGTCTAATGAATCGCCGGAATACGTGGAATCAATTGTCTATAAAATTCTTGGCAATGAAGGCGCTTACAATTTTGGGCCCGATTATGTGACTGGCGTAGTCAAAATTCTCCGCCACGAACTCATTGAACGCCAGTGGAATCAAGCTTCATCCCGTGATTTTCTCCCCTTTCTCAACGGAGTAGCAGAAGTTAATACAGGTAAATTGTTGCCACACTCACCTCAATATCGGCTTACCTGGTGTCTACCAAGGGATTATTCATCTGAAGGTGGAAGTTGGGAAAATATCAACGCCTTCCTAGAACACCTAGCGGCTGGTAATGCTGATATCAAAGAACTACTAATTTGCTACTGCAACGCCGTAATCAAAGGACGGTACGACTTGCAGAAATTTCTTCACCTGATTGGATTGGGTGGAACAGGTAAGGGAACATTCACCAGATTGCTGACTGAATTGATTGGTAAGCAAAACGTTTTAGTGACCAATCTCCCTATCTGGTGTACAAACCAATTTGAGGGAGCGAACGCTTTTGGCAAGCGGCTGGTGATATTCCCTGACGAAGATCCTTACAGAGGAACCATAGGCAGATTCCTCAGTTTGACTGGTGAAGACCAGGTTAGGGCTGAGGAGAAAAGAAAGAAATCTTTCAACTTCGATTACCAGGGAATGACCTTAGTAGTCTCCAATTTCCCCGTTTTCAGTGGCGGCAGCAGCAGTCGCGCCAAGCGTCGAACCATCACGGTTCCTTGCAATAACACCGTTCCCGAAGCCCAGCGCCAACAGCTATCTACGGTATTTGAGCCGGAATTAGCAGCATTCACCAACTACTTGCTTTCACTCAGCGACGAGCGCGTTACCGCAGTCCTCAGAGGTAAGAAAGAGATCCCAGAATGTACCTTGGAATTCTGGAACAACCAAATGAAGGGCGATTCAGTCGCATCTTGGATCAACGACAGAGTTATTTATGATGTCAACGCTCTGACTGCGATCGGAAATGACAGAAATGAAGGTGCAAACGGCGAACAGGTGCATACCTTGTTTGGCTCTTATGTCCGCCATTGTCAAGCCTCTGGTGATTTGCCCAAGAGTAGCAAGGTTTTTACCCCAGATTTAATAGAACTTTGTCACACAATTCTGAAATGGCCAGTACTGAAACACCATACAAAAACTGGCAAGTTTATTAAGGGACTGCGGTTAAGAACTGCCTTGGATGTAGAAATTCCAACATACGATTACTTACTCATCGAACGGGTGACGGGTGGTGACGGGTCAGGTGACGGGTCAGGTGACGGGTCGGAAGCCTTGCCAGATATAGAGGTGACGGATAGTGCTGATGTAACCCCAACTTATATAGAGGAAAAAAGCTCCGAAGCAGTTCAGGTTTTAACGGTTGATGAACCTGCCCAAAAACCAAATACCATTAATACCAAAAAAGATTTCGATTTCTGGCTAATAGACCCAACACCTCTTAGCCTTCATATCGCCACCCACCTTGGAGACATAATCTGTACTGCCAAACCAGTGGCAACCATTTTGAACGCAGCAAAGATGCCTGGTGGTTACGAATGCTTGATGACCTGGCACTGGCCCACTGGCGGACAAGCTCAGACAAAAGTAGGACTGACTGAGGCAGGAGATTTTGAGGAAGGAGCCAAGAAAATAGCTAAGGAATGGCTTGAAAAACAGGAGCCGTGGCAGCCTCAAGTAAATAAAGATGCGATGTACGGCGGGGAACTGGTTAAAATCGTCGGTCGCTGGGATAGAAAATGGCAAATAGAATTAGCTCCAGGGCGGTTCCTGAATGTGAGAGCCAATCAGCTAAGTAAACCCTAAACCTGAATGGAACAATCAACTTTTCAAATCATGTATCAAGCCTTGGTAGAAATTGCTACGGCTGACACTTTCTTTGATGAGAGCAAGAAACTGAGCCAGATAGCCAAACAAGCTCTCCAAAATATTGGGAAGGCTGATACCAAGGATTCTGAAACGAGGTAAAACGCGATCGCGGTTAACACTGAGATTTTGGCAAACTTTTCATCAAATTCGCCCTAGTTTAAAGATTTGTATAAATTATTTTCCTATCAAAATCAGTACAGCTACTCAGGCTGTTGAAAATCTTTTCGGGGGTATGACTTCCGGTTTAACCATGCCACAAGGTTAAATCGGTATATTTTAAATTTCCAAAATTAGTAGTCTTTCTAGAATTCAATCATTGCAATATGTTGGTTCAGTAAAGTAGTTCCTCTTTTACATAAAAGTGGAATATTTACGATTTTTTTAATTAGCCATACAACGGATTTATTCAAACATTCAAATAAATCCAGTTTCCATGTCCGAACCAACTCTTGCACAAGTTTTTGGCAGTAATGCCACCCAAGACGCTACAACAATCACTATTTACAAAGCTGACCTACCACGTTTAACACCACAAACGGTAAACACCCCCGAAAGCTTGCTAACTGGCATTATTGTCAAGGCACAGTCAGGACTACCAAAAAGCACCTTTGACTCAAATATCGACCAGAGCATTTACGTTGAGCCTGGTTATCCAGGGTTTGCATTCCGTGGAACAGATAACACGTCCTACCGTGTAGATAATCTCGTCGTCAACCTCGCGAAGATCGACACTGCATCTACCATCGATCCTGATGACTACTAACCTTAATCGGCTTACCCTTGCTGACATTTTTGGCGAGGGTGCGACGCAAAATGCAACTGTACTTGTAATACGAAAAAGCGACTTACTACGACTAACACCGCAAGCAAACAACACCGCAGAAAGTCTACTTGTTGCAATTCTCATTACTGCGTTATCTGCTTTCTCTGGAACGATTACCACTGAAGACGCTCAACCGATTACCACCGAAGATGGGTTGTCACTGACTTTCGACAATTCCGAAGCATTCGAGCTACTGAAAATCATCGGGTGGACACCTTTTCAAATCGTCAGGGCAAATCAAAAATACATCAACAACCAAATAATCACAGAGTCTTATGACGCAGATTAAAGACCTTGAGATAGTAAAAACCTCTGCGGAGAATGGCGATTATTTTGTAATGCAAAGCCCGGTAACGGGTGAGACGTACAAAATCACAAAGGCTGATTTATTCGCAGGTTTATCTACTGGGACTGGTAGTACTAATCACGTCGGAGCGTACAGCGATGATGGTGACACGAACGGAGTCTTTTATTATCTTGGGCGTCAGTTAAACACCGCGCCTTGGGTTAACCCGTATAACAACGGTGTGACGATAACTGCAAGTGGGGTGGAAAGCGGGTCTTTAGCACAATTAACCGATAGATCGGGTAGTGACTTCTGGACGCCATCCGCAAACGGTTCGTTTGTAATGTTCCACCTTGACACTGGTAAATTGAAGTGCAATTACTATTCAGTGAAAAGCCGCGCCAATAGCGCAGGTTACTACCCACGGAACTGGAAATTAGAAGCAAGCGTGAATGGTAGCGAATGGTTCTACCTACACAATCACGTCAATGACACCTCTCTAAACGGCGTGAACCAATGGGCATCATTCCCTATAGAAACGACGATTGCAGCATCGTATTTTCGACTCACCACGACTGGTGTTAATAGCGATAACTACTATCACCTTTGCCTTGGTGAAGTGGAATTTTACGGTACATTCACGCCGAACTAAAACAATGACTTATTGCAACACTGGAGATAAGCCAAAGGTCACTTATCGTTTTAACAATGGCTCCCCTGTCGATGTTCAAATGCAGTCAGGGCCGATCGACGTACAAACAGGAACTGCACCGAACGACCATACCTCAAATTACAACGGTGACGGATATCAAATCACGTTTAACAGTCCACAAGCTCTTAATGGAACAATATCGCTGACAGTCGTTGATTACAAGGTGGACTACGTTAACAAAGGCGAATTCGATTCTGGTACTGGATATTATTTGCAGTACATCGGTTGTGGAGACACGAAATTCCCGACATTATCAAGCGGTGTTAACGGGATAAAAATGTCATCTCCAAATGTCAATATTAATGCCTCTGCTAAGTGTCCAGTACCAAATAAAGACGATGAAAAATGTGAAATAAAAATATTAAGTGACGGTGCTGTTTTGTTTCGTGCGGAGGGTGAGTGTCCTGTAAGTTTTACTGTTGCCTGTAACAGATGTCCAGTCGGTACATGTGAGTGCAAAAGTGATTCCTATCCCGGTTACTGCTGTAATGACTGTGCTAGCACTGCTAGTAAACTTCGGGCGATCGCAAGTGAATTGAGGTCGAAAAATGGCGGATAATTGCAGCGAATTGTCAGCACAAATATCGGCGCTTGCGTCTCAAGTTGCACGATTGAAGATACTCACTGAATCGCAAGTAAAGCAGATCGCTACCGTCGCTGCAAACACCGTAGTAGACGAACGACTGCCACCGAAAATAATTGAAATTGAGAACAAACTACTTGGCGTCGAGACGACGGCTACAGCAGCGAAATCGACAGCAGATAATGCATTATCCGAAACGAGAGCAACACTTGGGAGAATCCTTAAGGTAGAAACAACTGCAAACAACGCTCAAAGCGAAGCAATTAGAGCGTCTGCCAGTGCCATGAAAGCAGATCGAGATGCAGCAGAAGCAGCGAGAAAGGCGGTCAGGGCGCAGGGTACGGCTGACACTGCGGAAGCGACGGGACAGGGCGCTACGCGGTCAGCAGGTGAAGCTAAAACAATCGGGAATAATGCTTTAGATGAAGCGATAAAAGCTAAAAATAGTGCCTTCACTGCTGACAGGAAAGCTACTAGTTCGTTAGACGTTGCCAGAGAAGCATCGTTAGAATCAAAACTCGCAAAAGGGATCGCAAATCAAGCGGATTTTAAAGCAGGTAGCGCTATAAATCGCGCTACATCTGCCGAGGGTATGGCAACCGGTGCGGCTACAAAAGCCGCTGGCGCTCTTGCTGAAGCAACAAATGCAAAGAATGCGGTTGGCGGTCTACGTGGACTAATAAATGGTATTGGCGCCAAGATCGAGGGTTTTGGGCAAGCTATTAGTGCACTAGAATCAAAAGTCGGTGGTGCTATACAAAAAGCAGCAGAGGCAATAGGTATCAGTAAAAATGCTCTCGCTGCTACAGGCAAACTAGCGGGACAGGTGCTAGAGATTTTCAATGTTATTGGTACCATCTTTACCATACTTGACGGTATAGCAACACGAGAGCTACTAGGTGCTCGTATTGATGCTATAGAAGCAGGTTTGCAAGCGCTCAGTAACAGCATTTCAGGTATCTTTGGCACATTACTTAGGTTACAAAACCGCATTGCCAACAATGAAGCAACCATAGGGCAAGTAAAAGCGATCGCAGTAGACGCACGACTGATTGGTGAAGCTGCTAACCTACGCGCTGGCAGTGCATACGTGCTAGGAGGTCAGGCACAAGCTACCGCCAATTCAGCAACTACCAAAGCAGTGCAAGCGCAAACGACCGCTGACGGCGCCGAACGTAACGCCGTAAGGGCAAACGAGAATGCTACTACTGCATACCAAAAAGCAAATGAAGCCGAAGGTATTGGACAGAAGGCATTAAAACTTGGTGGTGATGCACTAGGTAAAGCGGGACAGGCTTTAACAGCAGCGCTGACAGCGCTTGCGATCGCACAAGCAGTGCGTAGCTTAAAAGGCTTGAAAGGCGATCCTGGTGTACCGGGATTGCGCGGTTTGCAAGGCGCTCCTGGTATGCCTGGTATCCCAGGAACGAATGGCAGGGATGGAGTAACCGCAATTGTCACTCTGCCAGGGACACCAGGAAGTCCGGGAAGAAATGGTGTAGATGGACGGAACGGAGCAACAGGAAGACAGGGCGTACAAGGTATTCCCGGTCAACGTGGTGCTAACGGTTCCCCAGGGTTACAAGGTGCACCAGGTATCAATGGAAGGGATGCAAATAACGTGAATCCAGCGGAAACGGCAAGTCTAAGGGCACTGATCATCGCTCAACACGCTCAGACACGAGCGAACGTTAATAGCACGTCAACGGGTCTTGTGAATGGTGTTAAGGCATTCTTTACAACGCAACTAGCGAGTATAACAACGCTAATAACGTTGATTGCCACCAATACATACGTCGAGAAAGCACTGGCGGTCTTGACATTCGCTGCGACGGTACACAACGCCTTAATGTTGTCGAGTAATCTCGGACAGACGTTATTCATGATCATCGATCAGGTAACGGGCTTCATCCTACCGAAGGGTATTAATGGTCAACCGATCAGCATCGCCGATACCTTGGGCAAGGCTGTACACGAGGTACTAGAGCAAACAGTTGGTGAAGCTACGACGGGTACAATACAGCAGACATGGGATAAAGCAAACAGGATATATCAAGCCGCTGCTGGCGTATTCAATCATGTAACGAACCTTGGTGGTATTCTAACTGCTGGCATGGAAGTCATTGGTGGGAATGTAGGGAAAATCGGGAACGCACTTAGGAAAGGTGGCGTATTACTTGAAAATGCTTATACATGGATGAACCCACAGCCAAACCTCAAGGGTAAATTTTTCGACTTCCTGCATGTCACGGGTGAACAGGCAACGGTTATCGCTACGCTTGTCGCATTACCAATTGCAATCTCCGGCGCACTAGGTGATGTAAACACAAGTGTAGGGGATCTGAAGAGAGAGATAGCGCAGGTTGACCCTAAAGACGCCAATGGCAATCCCATTAAAGACGCGGAAGGCAAGATTATCCACTACAAGCCTGGTTTGGCTGTTCCCGATCCTGAAGTAGTAAAGGCGACGGGCGACCAAGCCAAAGCCGACTCCACCAATTTCTTAGAACTGGTACTTGAAGATATTTTTGATGGAGGAGATTGATTAAATGGTAATTACTCCAGCGCCACCTCCTAATGATAAGCTCCCGGATAATTTCGATTCATTTGAGCATTTACAAAAAACATACATCCCCCAACATAATGGACTTGTTCAAAAATATTTCTCTGATTTAGGAGATGATTGGAAGCCTAATATAGCATCTTCTAGAAGTGCCTTGCGAGTAGCTTGCACCATGACAGATAACGACAATCAACTAATAATGAACTTGCGACATCATTTGTTGTTTGATTTGTTGGGATATGGCAAAAAAGACTTAGGAATTTTTTATGGTATTCCGGCTGAACATTTTCAAGAATCTGTTGACGGTAAACCACAAGTTTTTTTGTACTTCTCTCAGGATGCTGCCAGCGTTCCCCCAGGTGAGAAGAAAGTAGAAGCTGAGTATAGCTTTCGGCTGATGAACGAAACACCAGCTACGATGACCCCAGTAAAAGCAATTGCACTGGCGAAAAAGATCAAGACGCAGCTTGTTTCTGCGGGACAAGGGGTAGTGTTTACAAAAGGGAAAAACATCTACAAGTACTACCATGAAGAACACGGCTATCGCCTACAAGTCTATGGAAATACTGAAACCGATACACAAGATATAATTACCCGACTTTTAAAATGCCAGGATATCCTTTATGACGAGAATAGATTAGTAGTTAGCACTCCCAAAAAAGCCTCAATCACAAATCAGACAGGAACGCAGTTAGTATACGGAAAACAAAAGAAAAAACCAAGGTATCGACCCGTTTCTAATGTGCGGTTCAGATATGCTTATATGTATCTGCGGGGTAACGAAAGACCCATTTACTTAGTCGATGTTACGGGAAGACATCATGGGGCACTTGCCTAAGCGTCAAGCGATTTATATCAATAAAAACTCACTCAATTAGTATCAGCAAATTATCTTTGATACTTATTAAAATCAAAATAGAATATATATTATCTTTTTCCCGATACCTTGAAATGTCTTTGTATTGCGAATAGATGTAATTTTAGAATTTATTGTCCTAATTTGACAAATCATAATTAGCGGTCTTATCTTGTCAGTTCAACATTGATTGTAAGAAAATCTACTTAAGATTTAATTGAATTAAAATTCTACTTTTAAGTATGATTTCGTAGCAATTAATTCGATTAAAAAAGATGCAAGATTTTTCTGTGTTGATAACCCGTGACTCAATTCGGAACCCTTAAAGGTTCCTTACAGTGAGTAAAGCGTGAGAGCCTTGCTAAAACTGGATTACGCACAAATAGAGTAATTATGGCGAATCTAAAGCAGGCTTATTACATTTCACTAGGAACTGGTGTCGCTTTTAAATTTTCTGGCACTAAGACTATTTACACCGACCCAGTTTGCACCTTACTTGGCATCGTCAAAACGCCTCCCGCCAACGCCAAAGTTTTTAGTGGCAGTGCTAGCACTTTCGGCGTTAGTAAAGTCCGCGTGAAATACATTAAAACTGGTACTATCGCAGCTGATACAGCCGTTTTTGCCACAGGTAATTTTTTGGTTGCACCCGCAAAGCTTGAAGACGCTGTGTCAGGCTTAAGTGGACAAAACTATAAAGGCAAAGATATTACTGAAGCGTATCTAGCACGAAAGAGAATCTTTATCTAATCTGGTAGCTATTTGTTAGCTCCACTGTTAGGTTAGATTTTCACTTTTCCGCTTTCTGAAGCACCTAAGACTTTCATTCTGTAAAAAAAAAGGTAATTTCATGCCAAGCTTTGTTGTTTGTGTTGAGAACGATGCTAACGAGTTGAAGGGTTATTACTCTTCAACCACTGGTTCCGATGGATTGCTAACTGAAAATTTGAATGCAGCTAATATCTTCTCAAGTAAAGCTGAGGCGAGAACGATAGCTGGTCGTTACCAATCGCTAAATGCCGATGACGAGGTTTCAGTAAAATCGGTTGAAGTAACTGTAAAGCTGGTGTAGATCGGGCTGGTAATGGGGTGATGGAGGTAGAATTCGATGACGCTTAATTGGTCACTAGTACATAGCAGCCACACAAACATTAACGGCAACAGTTCAGAAATCTCTATCACTCCAGCACTTACAGGAAAATATATTATTGTCTTTACTGACAGTCTTGGGGCCAATCCTGCATGGTATAAGGCAGGATATTTAATACCACTTTTTGACGATAGTAGTATTGGTAGGGTCTACGGCAAGAGTAAATTTTGCGGACTCAGACGCCACTCCTTTGTCAAGCTTACTGATTGGGAATTTCTTAATAATTTCGTATTCAAGCCCGTACCTTGGTTAGTGGATATCCAGATAAAAATCTGGAGTACAGCCGACTATTCTTTATACGATCAGGAAGACCGAGTAGAAGAAAGAATCAACGAAATTCATAACAACCTTTTAGAGAATTAGTTGCGAACTGATAGATAAAAATAATGCTCTTTAAGAGATGAAAATTGATTTGAATAATGCTCTAACTATTATTCTTGGATTACTTACCTTGATTGGCTCAATTTACAGACTAGCTAAAATTGAGGCTAATATTAATAGTAGAATTAGCAATGTCGAAACAAACTTGCTTCTAGCCATTGATAATCTCAAAGACAATTTGGCTGATAGGATAAATACAACTAACAGCAAAGTTGAAATACACATAACTGAGTACAAGGCCGACAAAGAATACATATACTTGTATCGACTCAATGCCAGCGAT
The DNA here is from genome assembly GCF_036917095.1 of Nostoc sp. Lineage (GTDB taxonomy): Bacteria > Cyanobacteriota > Cyanobacteriia > Cyanobacteriales > Nostocaceae > Nostoc. The sequence goes on along the minus strand of NZ_JBALFH010000018.1, from coordinate 12,073 downwards.
AAAGCTCTTGAGCATAAATTCAATCGACTTGCTAATTGGATAACCCAGATAGCCGGCTTTCTGCATAAAGAAACTGGGTTTCAAATTCGCGACGATAAATTCTAGTCACTGGGGATTCACCTCTAGATATTCTGGACTGACCAGCATGAGATAGTTTCTCAGTACACACAATCCATCCGGGGCTATCCAGATTATTTCGTAGGCAGTGTTAACCGACATTCCAGCAGCGCCTGGTTCATTCTCTGGGATAATTCCGTCCTTTCGTTTAACAAAGTCACCAATTTTAAGCATCTGGGGATTCACTCTAGTGATTTAAGGAAACTTGCTGTTATCCCGAAGATTCGGCGGAACTCGCTGCCACCATGTCTTGACCTTACCTTCTTCATCCAGTACCACTATCTGAAAGTATTCAGGGAAATCAGGATGATTGAAATCGATCCACGGTGGAGGGGCTAAGTGTTTCTCTATATTGTCAAATAATCCGCTAGCATCCACTACATTGTCATCGTCAGCCATTAGTCAAAATCTCCATTTTGTCACTTAGTAGGCTTAAGCCCTGTAAGCTCGTAAGTTAGTTGATTCCCCGGTTGCTTGCGACCTTGCACAAAGTCGTGTTTTCTCAAATGGTTTAACGCTGGGTACAACCGATGAAAGCCCATTTTTAGAGTTTCGTGAATTTGGACGGCTCTTAATGGGCCAGCCTTTAGCAATAAATCATAAATTTTAGCTTCATCTTCACTCATTAATCTTCCTCCCATTCTTCATCAAAATCGCGCTTGTAGAGCAACCAGCATTCTGGATAAAAACCGTCTTCTTCAATTTCTGTAAACAAATTTGTGTTTGTATATCTTGCGCCAATTGGTAAAGCTGGCATAAATGATTCCCAATGGGTAGGAGAAAGATCATATTTATGCTGCTTGTCATATTTCCAAGGTCTAGAAAAAGTAACTTCTTCCTCAAGTTTTAGATGATGAGTTACAACAATCCCTCCTTCTGGAATTGCTTCATAAGGTAAAGAAATACTCTTCCACCAACCACTAGCCCAATACTCAACTTGAACTCTGGCTACCCAGGCATTGTAATTGTCTTGCTGAATTATTAAATGCTCAACGTTTGGGCAGTCGTCCCAGTCATAATCAGGCAAATTAACTTCCAGACAATTTACTCCTGCTGCCCAAAAAGGATTTAACCAATAAGGCAACGGCCACGGTTCAGCTAATTCATGGCAGTAAGAACGATTTTCGCAACTAGAGCGTTTTGAAAGTAACTCGCAAATTAAACCGATTGGGCATTCACTCATTAATCAAAATTCCCTTTTTGTAACTTAGGTGGCTAGAACGCCTATGTTATCGTTCCCAATGAGTAGCATTTGAGTAGCACGATCGCTGCTTGCGATCGCTAAAAATAAGGGTAAAAATTGCTCAGTTGAGTAGCAAATGAGTAGTAAAGTCTGGTCATAGTTCCAGGAGGCTTGTATAGAGTAGGCTCGTGGACACTAGTTTGGAATTACCACCCAATTAAAAAAGAAGCGTGGCACAAAAGGAACAATTGTTAATTTATCATTTTTAATTGAGCAGCCCGCACTCTCAAAATTAGCATAGTTCCTCCTGTGAATAACATACCCAGTAATAGGGTTTTTAGGCTGAGGTTTTTACCGCTTTCACTTACTAAAATACCTTCCAATATTAGAGAAGGTATTAATATCCCCCCATAAATCAATAACTTAGAAAGTATCAATCTTCTTTTTGCAAAAATAGTTAACATTGATAAACAAAAGCCTAGAGGAATAAAACTTAGTGCATAGTAAAAAATCATCTGATTTTTAGGCATCAATTCCAATAGGTTCAAAGAGTAAAAATTCTGTAAATTGTCTACATATACTTGGATAGTTGCTCTGGAATAAGTGATGATTATGTGGTGAGGATTAGTGTCGGTAAAAATATTAGGAATACTCAGTGTTAAGTCCGATCCATTTTCTCCAGTTATCGGCGTTCGTAATCGAAAATCTAAGTTATTCCCCCGCTGTCCCAGCGTCAAATTACGACGTAGGGAAGTGCCGGAAATCGAAATAATGCGGGCAGGGCCAAACTGCTCTAAGTTGGCAGTAGTTAGGATAGTGCTGAGTGTAAATTCAGATGTTTTACTAATTCTTTTGTTGAGGGTTGTGACAGGAGTAGATGTTTGTAGCCAATGACTAGAATTCAAAAAAACACCTTTATCTTCCTGTGCATTTGAAGGCTGTCCTTGCCACAATAGTTCTGGCAATTGTCCAGTTTGTTCTTTATAACAACATTTTCCCTTTAATTGATAATTAGCTAGTAGAGAATTACCAAGATTATTAAAGGAACTTGAATCAGCTAATCCTTGTGCTACCTCATTTTTTGAGATGGCTCTATCGGCAATATAAATTTCAGATATGTATCCTTGCCAAGGTCTATCCCTCGTTTGTTCGTTGCCAAGTTGCAGCGGATAATTTGCATCCCAATTACTCAAATTTATCGTATTTTGCCAAAACAGCGAAATCACAAATATCAGAAATATATACCCAATAAAAAATAATCCTATTTGTTTAATTGAGCGGCTAGCTCTGCTGCTTTCTATAGATACAACAGTATTCTTAAAGCTTTGACTATTCCATAGATAAAAACAAATAAAACCAATAAATCCACCGATAGTATTGTTCAGAATGTCAGATGGAGTAGGCATTCTTGAAGGTAGAAAGACTTGCAAGACTTCAACTGTCAACGATAAGCCAGCACTGCTCAGGATAACTAGGAAAACTTGCACTTTTGTTTTTATCTTTCTTTTCTGCAAGAGTCTAGTGCAGCCAAAACCTAAAGGCATAAACAGCAAAAAATTATTTACCTGGTCTTTAAAATTACTAGAATTGTTAAAACTTGCAAAAAATTCTGGCAGGGAAAAACTGTCTGGGATGGAAAAATTAAATGGATAAAGTGTAGCTAATAGTACTACTAAAATGCTGGTAATTAAAATCAGCAAATTAAATACTTGAGGATAAACCGGGCGTTGATTCATAAAAGTTTATGTTACTTTTATCACTAGTAATGGATATAAATAAAGATAGTTGGTTATAATACCTCAATGATTATTGAGAGTAAATACCTAAAAAATCTTAATACTTGTTCGTGCTAAGTAGGAGTTATGAATTATCACTAATAGATGCTTAAAGCTACTTTTTAACTGCACGCGATATCGACACTGCTTTTATATTATTTACCAGTAGATAATTATGAACACTAAATTATGAAGAAATCATCAAGCTATTATAAAAACTACATATAGTTGGGTTTGGGCTTAAGTTGACGCTGACGGTAGATGTACGCCCCTCATGAGGCTTTCATCAGAAAGGCAGGAGGTGAGGCGGTAAAGAGGCAAGGGAGGAGCGGGCAGGGGGCAGGGGGAAAAACTGAGATAGAGCTTGTACTCTGCCCCAGTTCAAGCGGACAAAGAAGGAGGGGGCTTGATAACCCGTGTTTCGCTTTGCTCCACGCTTTTGGGAAGGGCTTGCTCCCCCAGCTAAGAGATCCCTTCCCCCCTGCCTCTTCTGTGAATTCACCGCGCTGGCTCGCGAAATTGAATAATTTGCTGGCTCCTTTTCATAAGGGCATTCAAACCCGCTCTGAACTGAATCTTCAGCAAAATTGTCTCCTTCAATGTAATATCTGTCACATACAGTTGTCGGAATGCAGCTAACAGTGTCATAAAGAAAAGGTCAAGGTTAACCTGTAGGGTATAACTTACCTTAGAGCTGCTTGCACCTCTAGCTTCGATGGATCTATCACACTCATGACTGAACTCACACTACGCCTACAAGAGGGAGATACCGAGACAACGATCACAGTTGAGCAAGATGTATTTACAATTGGTCGTTTGCCAGAATGTAATTTATACTTACCTTTTGCTGGAGTATCCCGTAACCATGCTCGCCTTGTGAAAACCGCTGACGGTGTATGGGTTATTGAGGATCTGGGCAGTAAAAACGGGACACAAGTAAATAAGTATCTTGTTAACCATCCCCAAGAATTGCATCACGGCGATATCATTTGGCTGGGCAATGTTAGCCTAGTAGTCTTGCTCACAAGCGTTGTTTCACAACCGACACCTGAGTATCCCCGAACTTCGGAAAATAATGAGCAAAGAACAATCCTTCATAATGTCGAACAATTACAACAGCAATGGATTGCAGCTGATAGCAAAGATGGCGACATCAATAATAAAGATAAAACTATTGCCCGTCTCAAAGACTTAGTGGATATAGCGAAAAATCTCTGTGCGGCGGCGTCTATAGAAGAGATTTTTTCTCAAGTGCAGCAAGTAGTTTTTCGCTACCTTGATAGTATCGAGCGCTTGGCATTATTAATTGATGTCAATAGTTGCGGACAGTTGGAGTTAGTGAACGCAGCCACCAGAAACGTTTCTCAACAGAGACAACTCCCTTCTGATGGTAGTTGGATTAGTCGTAGTATCTGTCAAAAGGTATTTGACGAAAAAGTTGTTATTCAAACTGCTGATACTCATCAGGATGAACGGTTTGCTAGCGAACAGAGTATTTTAGTCAAAGGCATTCGTAGCGCGATGGCGGTGCCTTTATGGGATGAAAATAAAGTTGTAGGCGTACTGTATGCCGATGCTAATCTTTCTTCTTACCATTGGGCAAATGAAGGCGAGGAAGAACTCAGCTTTTTTTCAGCCTTAGCAAACCTTGTGGCTTCTAGCGTGCAGCGTTGGCTATTGGTAGAGAAGCTCAAAACTGAAGAGATGATTCGTCACCGATTAGAACGCTATCATTCTCCAGCAGTTGTCCAACAGTTGATATCTGTAGGCGGATTACCGGGTGGTCGTTTAGCTCCCGCTGAGAGCGAAATCAGCATTTTGTTTGCGGATTTAGTTGGCTTTACGGCAATTTCTGAAAGATTAACACCAACTGCGATCGCTCAACTATTAAATAAATTATTTGAAGAAATGCTAAAAGAAGTGTTTACTTACGGTGGCACTTTAGATAAGTATATTGGCGATTGTATTATGGCATTTTTTGGCGCTCCAGAACCGCAATCAGATCACGCCGATCGCGCTGTTGCTGCTGCCAAGGGAATGCTCAATCGTCTCGAACATCTTAATGCCAATGGTTTTTGGCACGAACCGCTACAATTACGCATTGCGATTAATAGCGGTAAGGCTGTTGTGGGAGATGTCGGTAGTTCCCAAAGGGTAGATTATACGGCATTAGGCGCGACAATTAATCTTGCTGCTCGGATGGAAGCAGTTTGTCCCCCTAGTGAATGCGTTATTAGTGAAGCCACCCATAAAATGCTTTCACTACCTTCAGACTTTGAGGAAATGGGAGATTATCGTTTCAAAGGTATTGAGCGATTAGTTAAGGTTTATCAGACAAATTTGCAGCAAGTGCCAACAATTATTAATTATTAGGCATTGGAATGATTAATGACAATTTTATCGAGATAAATACGTAACCAAACTGTATATTTTATTTCAAAAATAATTGCAAAATTGTAATATTCAGCAACTAATTCTGGGTTATAAGACTAGAATTTGGGTGGTAGCTTCCAGAATTGATCTGTGTAACACTAGGAAGCCTACCGAAGCTATTTTTTAACGGGAGGTCAGGTAATGGCGATCGCCACCATTAATCCCGCCACTGGGGAGACGCTCAAAACCTTTGAGGCGCTCAATGATGCAGAAATTGCCGCTAAACTCGATTTAGCCGATCGGACTTTTGAACAGTATCGTCAGACTAGTTTCTCTGAACGATCGCACTGGCTGCAAAAAGCTGCTGATATTTTAGAGCAAGACAAAGCAGAATTTGCTAAGTTAATGACTCTAGAAATGGGTAAACCATTTAAAGCTGCGATCGCAGAAGTCGAAAAATGCGCCGCCGTCTGTCGCTACTATGCCGAACACGCCCCTGGTTTCTTAGCTGATGTCAGTGTAAAAACTGATGCCAGTCAGAGTTTTGTACGTTATCAACCAATGGGTGCGATTCTCGCGGTGATGCCGTGGAATTTCCCCTTCTGGCAAGTTTTTCGTTTTGCCGCACCAGCCCTGATGGCGGGAAATGTCGGCTTACTCAAACACGCTTCTAATGTGCCGCAGTGCGCCTTGGCAATTGAAGATATTATCCGACGGGCGGGTTTTCCTGAAGGTGCGTTTCAAACTCTATTAATAGGCGCTGCCAAAGTTGCCGATTTAATGGCTGATGACCGCGTAAAAGCTGCTACCTTGACCGGAAGCGAACCAGCAGGGGCATCCCTCGCCGTCGCCGCCGGCAAACAAATTAAAAAAACCGTCTTGGAATTAGGAGGAAGTGACCCGTTTATTGTGTTAGCAAGTGCTGACTTAGAGACAGCAGTTGTCACAGCTACTACAGCGCGGATGTTAAATAACGGGCAATCATGTATTGCAGCGAAACGTTTTATTGTCGCAGATGCGATCGCAGACAAATTTGAAAAATTGCTTTTAGAAAAATTCGAGGCGCTGAAAGTAGGCGATCCTATGGAACCAGATACCGATTTAGGGCCACTGGCAACACCTGGTATTCTCCAGGATTTAGATCAACAAGTGCAAGGTGCAATTAGCAGCGGGGGTAAAGTCATCACCGGTGGACATCCTTTATCAGATCGTCCTGGAAATTTTTATCCGCCAACGATTATCATAGATATCCCCACCGACACACCAATTGCAAAAGAAGAATTCTTTGGCCCGGTAGCCTTGTTATTCCGGGTTCCAGATATTGATGCCGCCATTAAACTTGCTAATGACTCACCCTTTGGCTTAGGTGCAAGTGCTTGGACAACCAACGACCAAGAGAGCGATCGCTTGGTTGAGGAAATTGAAGCCGGTGCCGTGTTTATCAACAGTATGGTCAAATCCGATCCTCGGTTGCCCTTTGGTGGCATCAAGCGTTCTGGATATGGCAGAGAATTGAGTATCCAAGGTATACATGAGTTTGTCAATGTTAAAACCGTGTGGGTTAAATGATTAGTCATTGGTCATTGGTCATTAGTCATTAGTCAAAGAACAAATGACAAAGGACAAAGGACAAATGACTAATGACTAAAGTCTTATTCGTTGCTAGTTAGGAAATAAAATGAATACAGCCGAATTATTGGTGCAGTGCCTAGAAAATGAAGGAGTGCAATATATTTTTGGACTCCCTGGTGAAGAAAACCTGCACGTTTTGGAAGCATTAAAACATTCTTCCATTAAATTTATTACGACTCGTCATGAACAGGGTGCAGCATTCATGGCCGATGTTTATGGACGCTTAACCGGAAAAGCCGGAGTATGTCTTTCTACTCTTGGCCCTGGGGCAACCAACTTGATGACTGGGGTAGCAGATGCTAACCTCGATGGTGCGCCCTTAGTGGCGATTACCGGTCAAGTGGGAACAGATAGAATGCACATTGAATCCCACCAATATTTAGATTTGGTGGCAATGTTTGCACCTGTTACCAAGTGGAATAAGCAGATTGTGCGACCGAGTATTACACCCGAAGTAGTGCGGAAAGCATTTAAGCGATCGCAATCGGAAAAACCTGGTGCAGTTCACATCGATTTGCCAGAAAATATTGCTGCTATGCCCGTCGAAGGCAAACCTTTACGTAAGGATAGTGGCGAAAAAACTTATGCATCTTTTGCTAGCATTCGGGCAGCAGCAGCCGCAATTTGCCAAGCCGTTAACCCATTAATCTTAGTCGGAAATGGGGCAATTCGCGCTCATGCAAGTGATGCAGTCACGCAATTTGCCACCTTGCTAAATATACCTGTTGCCAATACTTTTATGGGTAAAGGCGTAATTCCCTACACACATCAATTAGCTTTGTGGTCAGTAGGATTACAGCAAAGAGATTTTATTACCTGTGGCTTTGATAATACCGATTTAGTAATTGCGATCGGCTATGATTTGATTGAGTTTTCCCCCAAGAAATGGAATCGGAATGGTGAAATTCCCATTGTGCATATTGGGGTAAGTCCGGCGGAAATTGATAGTAGTTATATTCCCAACGCCGAAGTCGTGGGAGATATTTCAGATTCCCTCTATGAAATCTTAAAATTAGCAGACAGACAAGGCAAACCAGATCCCTTTGCTATTAGCTTAAGATCGGAGATTCGCGCTGATTACGAACAGTATGCCCATGATGACGGATTTCCCATTAAGCCGCAAAAGTTAATTTATGACTTACGCCAAGTGATGGGACCAGATGATATCGTTATCTCAGATGTTGGCGCACATAAGATGTGGATGGCCCGTCATTATCATTGCCATAGTCCTAATACTTGCATTATTTCCAACGGCTTCGCGGCTATGGGTATTGCCATTCCTGGCGCTTTAGCAGCAAAACTGGTTCATCCCAAGCGCAAAGTCGTTGCTGTCACAGGTGATGGTGGCTTTATGATGAATTCTCAAGAATTAGAAACAGCCTTGCGTGTCGGTACGCCCTTTGTCACCATAATTTTTAATGATGGTGGCTATGGATTAATTGAGTGGAAGCAAGAAAATCAATTTGGTAAAGGAAACTCATCCTTTGTGCATTTTAGCAATCCTGATTTTGTTAAATTCGCCGAAAGCATGGGTTTAAAAGGCTATCGAGTTGAATCGGCTTTAGATTTGATTCCTACTTTGAAAGAAGCCCTCGCTCAAGATGTACCTGCGGTGATAGATTGTCCCGTAGATTATCGGGAGAATCACCGCTTTAGTCAAAAAGCCGGCGAGTTGACTTGTGCATTGTAAAAAGTAGAGACGCGATTAATCGCGTCTCTACAAGAGTTAGGAGTTATTTATTCCTAAACTCCTTTAGTGTTTTGGTAGGGTACGTTAGCCTTTAGCGTAACGTACCGCTTTACTTCACTTTATTTATAAATAATATTTCTCCTCTTTCTTTGCGTCCTCTGCGTCCTTTGCGGTTCGTTAAAAAAACCACGAGTATCAAAGACTCATTCACGAGTATCAAAGACTCATTCACGAGTATCAAAGACTCGTCCGCGAGTATCAAAGACTCGTCCGCGAGTATCAAAGACTCATCCGCGAGTATCAAAGACTCGTTCACGAGTATCAAAGACTCGTTCACGAGTATCAAAGACTCGTCCGCGAGTATCAAAGACTCGTCCGCGAGTATCAAAGACTCGTTCACGAGTATCAAAGACTCGTTTACAATAAATTAGAAGTTATTGATTTTAACTCATCACTGATTTTTACTCTTACTTAATCGTTTTCTGGTTGGATATTTGTGCTTTCCTGCTTTTGGGCAATATCTTCTACTGCTTTGCATTGCCTTTTGTCAATATCTGACTTAATAATGAGTCCCTTAGTATTGAGCGCCATTTCAACTCGGTATTGACCATTCACCATATTAATAGCGGCGTAGGTTACTGTACCAAATATCATCACTCCGCAAAGTGATAAGGTAATTTGCAGAATTCCCAATTCTCGTTTCATTTTTAAAGCCCCTAATCCCTTACATTCCCATTACAACTTGGTGCTGGCTGAGAACGGAGTTGAGAAATAGTTACCGATTAGACGAGTTGTGAGTTGATTATCGGTTAAGTTCAGGATGACTATAATTCCTAGAGTGTAAGACGTTATAGCTAAACAGCTTTGTTATTTAGCGAGTATGAAAAGCTGATATACTCACAGCAGTTTCTCGATGAGGAATGATGGCGCGATCGCTCCGAGTAGCCCCAGAGTATATTGAAAAAGTTAAGTCAGCACCTCAACGTAACGGCTATCCCAGCCAGCAGTCCTTGGCTACTGATATAGGATTTTCTCTCTCCACAGTCAAAAGCTTTCTCACAGGCAAACCTGTTGACTATCTAAATTTTGTAGAACTTAGCAAAAAACTGAGGTTAGAGTGGCAAGACATTGCATACAAAGAACCAGAAACTCAACCGCCTAAACCTCAGCCAACTAAAGGGGAAGCATCACCCTTCATCACTGGCGCACCCATCACCCAGCCGCGTTACTTTTTTGGGCGAGAGAAAGAATTAAAACGCCTCTTCAACTTACTCAAACGCTATCCCCTGCAAAACGCCGCGATTATCGGCAAAAAGCGTAGCGGTAAAACATCTCTGCTGCACTACCTCAAAAATATCACCATCACCCCAGCAGAACAGCTGCGTCCTGCTCAAAAATCTGACTGGCTACCGCATCCAGAAAATTACTGTTGGATTTTCGTAGACTTGCAAGACGCACGAATGCAAAGCCGAGAAGGACTGCTAAAGTACATATTAGAATCACTGAAGATGCAAGTGCCTACACCTTGCGATTTAGATCGTTTCATGGATGTAGTCAGCGATAATTTGCATTCTCCCACGGTCATCTTATTGGATGAGATTAGTGTTGGATTGCAACGCTGTTCAGAATTAGATGATGGCTTTTGGGAATGTTTGCGGTCTTTGGCAACTAACCATACAGGGGGGAATCTAGCATTTGTTTTGGCTACCCCCGAATCACCGATTGAAATGGCGCGAAACACAGGACACAGTTCACCCTTTTTCAATATTTTCGGCTATACCGCATATCTGGGAGCATTGACTGAGATAGAAGCGCGAGAATTGATAGCAAGTTCGCCCATTACTTTCGCTGATGAAGATGTGGAGTGGATTTTGACACAAAGTTGCTGCTGGCCTCTGTTGTTGCAAATTCTGTGTACAGAAAAATTATTTAACTTAGAAGAAGGGGAGAATGATGATAATTGGCGTGAGGAAGGATTACGACAAATAAAACCATTTGCTGATTTATTAGATTCATAACTAGCAGAGTAACTATGAAAGCACACCGAATTGAAACAAAGTTAACTAAAAACGGAACCTTGATTCTTGAAGATTTACCGTTTCAAGCAGGCGAAGCAGTAGAAATCATTGTTTTAGAACGTTTTCCCCAACCTTCAGAATCTAATCCTTATCCTTTACGGGGAACAGTTATTCACTATGATGATCCTTTTGAGCCTGCTGTACCTATAGAGGATTGGGAAGTCTTGCAATGATAATTTTAGATACCCATATTTGGATTTGGTGGGTAGATAACAATGAACGACTAAACCAGAAATATCGAGATTGCATTGAAGAATATCAATCTCAAGGACTAGGAGTCAGCATTATTTCTTGTTGGGAAGTCGCCAAACTGGTTGAGAATCGCAAACTTGCTTTTTCAATTTCAGTTGACGAGTGGTTAACAGCAGCTTTAGCTTATCCAGGAGTGCAGCTACTCGAATTGACAATTCCAATTATCGTTGAATCAACCAAACTCACAGGTTTTCACCGAGATCCATCTGACCAAATCATTGTAGCCACTGCCAGAATTTACAACTGCCCGTTACTAACTGTTGACGCCAAAATTCTGGCATATCCTGGGGTGCAAACTCTTGGAAAGTGAAACAAAAGTTAGCTTCGCTGAATTAAGCTATGAATTGTTCTTTGCGCCTTTGTGCCTTTGCGTAAAGCTCTTTAATATCCTGATTCAGCAAAGCCGAGTATTAAATAGGAGTGCGCGATGTGCGATTTATTCTTAAAACCCCTCTCCAAACCTCTCCCCGAAGCGGAGAGAGGCTTTAAGTCTTGCTCCCCTTCCCTTGTAGGGAAGGGGCTGGGGGTTAGGTTTGAGAAAAAGTTGCACACTGCGTTAGGAGTGCAGAAATGTTGACCTCACCACAACTACCCCCCAACGCCTACACCGATGCACCCCAGCAGCACCCCAACTTAATACTCGGTAGCTTACAACTACTTTTCTGGCTCGTCTTCCGCCCTTCAGCATGGCGTAACCACCTTGAGCGTATTGACCCTGCTTTAGACTCGCACTCCTCGCTAATTATCTTGTTGAGACAAGGGCGATGGCGAAATCTTGCTCTGTGGCGGCTGTTCATCCAGGGATACTTTATCTTACCTATCCTGGCTAACTTATTATTGGGCTTGGTGCTGTGGGCATTGGGTGAATCAATCGCAAATATAGCTTTTCGCCTGGCGTTCGGCGTGGCGTTCGGCGTGGCGTTCGGCGTGGCGTTCGGCGTGGCGTTCGGCGTGGCGTTCGGCGTGGCGTTCG
>NZ_JBALFH010000017.1:0-72520 GCF_036917095.1 Nostoc sp. | reverse complement strand
AGGTTTTATTATCACTCAAAGCCCCTTGCTCACATCATCGCTAGGGGCTTTTTGTTTTTACTGAATTTTTACTATTCAAATAAATTCCTATAACCATAGAATGGAAATAAAGTGTGGTGCATCTTAAAGATTTCTCTTTAGTGTCTTGTGAGATACAAAGTGGTGAAGTACTTAAAGCAATTGACACAATTCCAACTTCTGCGATCGAACAGGCGAGTGCACGATCGATAATACGCACTGTCGTTGAGGAACACAAGCGATCGCTATCAGTGCAATTAGTGGTAAGTCTGGTAATAACAACGAGCTTTTGGTCTAGAGATTCATGCCGGATGTACTTAAAAACCTAATAGAAGGCATATCAGAGGCATGTGTGAAAGTTATCGCAAAGTGCCAAATTCAATATTCCAATGATATGCCTCAAACTGACGAAGAGATCGCAGCCTGATTTCCACACCTTTTTTAGGGTTATGTGTACTTAGGTTAAAGGTTTATCGCCCTCTCCCTGTCGCCCCGTGTCCCCCTCCTTTTGTGGTGCAGACATGATTCGCTTTTGCTGTTCTTGTAGCCAGGTTTCAAATAGTTCACTCAACAGACGCACTTTCATAAATTCATCCAGTTGTGCTGGAATAAATTTTTCTAGCCGCAAGATCACAAACCATTCAGCGATGCGGGTCGGGGGCAATATCTGACCTGGTTGACTGCTAGAGAGCATTTGCACCATTACCGGATGCAGTGCATTCAGTTCAATCGGACCTACTAAACCGCCAGTTTGAGCCTCTGGCCCAAGTGAGTATTCCCGTGCCAAGTCAGCAAAAGAGTTTTCTTTTGCCTGAATCCGAAAGTAAAGTTCTTGAGCAATTCCCACATCTTGGGTTCGCAGCAGAGAATAAATTACTTTGTCTAGTTTTGCCTTGGATTGAAAAAAGTAGGATTCCAGTTTATTACCCCAAGTAGCTTGTTTGAATTTTTCAATTTTCAGCTTACGAGTGGTAATAACTTCTAGTTGTCCAGGAGTCAGTCCTTGATGTGCCATCCAAGCCTGGATGTCTTCTTCATTTTTTAACTGTTTTTCAGCATAAAACTGCTGTTTAGCTTGGGCTACTTCCTCAGGTGTACACTCTATTGCCTTCGTGGAGCGTGAATTTTGCTCTATCGCCTCATCAACGATCAATTCGCGCTGCAACTGTGGCAGCATTTGGTAACTTGCCAGTAAGGAAATCAGTTCACTAGCTGTGATTGTACGATTACCGATTTGGATCGCTTCAGTCATTAGCTTTCGGGCATCTTAAGAATATCTAGTGTGTTAAATAAAGAAGCTATACCGTAGCCGACTCACTGGGAGCTTTTGTCTTAATCCTACCGAGTTAGGTACGCTAACCTCACTTTCGCAATAATTAAATACTGACTTGCTAATACTAATTCTTCTGTATGAAGATGCGCTAAACCATATTTAAGTACAAGAAAGAAAAACGTAGATGCAAAGCGACTTGCCGCAGGCTACCGCAAAGAAAGAAGAAGTTAAAAGGGTTTGGCGAAGCCTCACAAAGAAATGGTATAACATACTTTAAAATATACAGTTTATATGAGCTTTTAACAAAGATTCTACGTAAATACGACCAGATCCGAAGACAAGGACAAAGGAAAATGACTAATGACAGTTCTTGCCACTGCAACATAGAAGACGAAGTTATCAGACTGAGCTAGGGTGCTTTGAGATAAACTTCTCCTAATTAAGGTGCTTTTAGTTAAGCAGAAATACTCACTCTAACTCTAGCTTTTTTTATTCTAAAGGTTTGTCCCGCAGATGTTCTGGTGGTGACAAGCCGCGCTTGCTTTGCACATCTACAAATTATTGACGTGTATTAAAAGTTATCAGAGATGGAAAAAGGTAGCATTGGATGTGCAGCCTTTTTCTATAAGGGATCTATTGTATCCCCCAACCAAAAATTCTAACGTCTATAACGACTCTAAATAGTTCAAAAGATCCGCCATTTCTTGGGCACTAGGTTGGAATTTTGGCATTGGGGGTGTTTCGCCACTGATCACTTGGTGAATCAGCCCATACCGAGACTTGTGCTTTGAAACAGCTTGCAAACTAGGCCCTACTCGCCCGTCTGCTTCCAAGCCATGACAACCAGCACAGTTAATTTGAAAGATCGCGTGTCCTTGAACTGGGTTTCCTGTTAAGGATAGAACACTCTTGACGTATGGATCGGAGGCTTGAACCAACTGAACACCAAAAAAGCCCAAAGGGACTGCTAGCAGTATAGCCAGCGTCAATAAAACGATCCGCTGAATCAAAATTTCAGGTTTGGTAATCTGGTTATCCAAAAGGTTTGCTGTGAAAGTCTAGGTGTGCTAAAAAGTTTTCATTTCCTACACATAGCTTAAAAGTTCTTGATTGTGTCTGCAAGCACAGAAGACTATTTTTTCTGGGCAGTCGCCTTCTAAAAAGGCTGTAGGGCGCAGGATTCATACCAAATTTGGTAAAATCAAAAACAGGCAACGAATATTTAATAATTACAAAGAGGAGATTTAAAGTGGTTGAACCCTTGCTATCAGGTATTGTCCTTGGTCTAGTTTTCGTCACCCTCGCCGGACTGTTTTACGCTGCCTATAAGCAATACAAGCGCCCCAATCAGTTGGGGGGATGAGAAAGTCCTGAGTGCTGAGGCAGGAGGCAGAAGTCAGATTTCTTTCTCCTCCTGCTTCCGCTGCTTCCCCCGCTTTTCTCATTCCACAGTTGTGTAGAAAGTAAGTGATGTGTTGCTGTAAACTTTCTCGCGACAAATTTCCCAAGCGGGAATCTCTGGTGGTGTCCAGCCTTGTGAGGCGTGTTCAACTGCTATTTCGCCGCTAGGATCTAAAAGTTGATAGTGAGCGATCGCTTCTAAAACTGGCTGGTACAATCCACTGGCATAAGGTGGATCGAAGTAGATTCTGTCAAATTGCCTGCCTGATAAAGTCTTTAACTGCTGCGTAATATCCCCCCGCAATACCCAAAGTTCTTGATCGGCATTAGCTACTTGCTGCCAATTTTGTTGAATGGTGGCACAGGCTCGGCTCGATTGTTCAATTCCCACTACTAGGCTGGCTCCTCTACACAAAGCCTCTGCGCCCATTGAACCAGTTCCGGCGCACAAATCTAGCCAGCGACAACCTGCAATTTCTCCCTGCCAAATATTAAACACTGCCTCTCTTACCCGCCCACTGGTGGGTCTAGTTTCATTTCCTGGTAAAGTTTTTAGCTGGCGATTGCCGTAAATTCTCAGGCTCATTAGTTATTAGTCATTGGTTATTAATCATTAGTCATCGATCGTTATTTTTAGACAAAGGACAAAGAACAAATGACAAAAATAGTATTAGGCAGGAATTTTTTCGCGGACTTGAGCAACGAAATTAGACAAGATTTGCAATCCAATATTAGAGGATTTTTCGGGGTGAAATTGGACTGCCATCAGGTTTTCATGGGCGATCGCAGCTGTGACGGTTTGAGTACCGTGGGTGATGGTTGCTGCACGGATTTGCTCTTCTATTGGATCGACATAGTAGGAATGGACAAAATACACCCAAGGATCGGATGGTAAATGCTCCCACAAAATACTTTTTGGTTGAGTCACTTCCAGTTGATTCCAACCCATGTGAGGAATAGTGATGTCAGGTTCTGGACGAAACCGCCGCACTTTTCCTTTGATAATTCCTAGTCCTGGTTGAGTACCTTCTGCACTTGATTCAAAGAGAATTTGCAATCCTAAACAAATTCCTAAGAAAGGTTTACCAGATGCGATCGCTTCTTTTATAGGTTGTTCCAAACCACGCGCTCGCAGGTGTTGCACTGCTGGATCAAATGCTCCCACTCCTGGTAAGACTATTGCATCTGCTTGGTCTAATTCCTTTGGAGAATAAGTAACATTAGGAGTTGCCCCAGCTTTTTCCAAGCCTTTGCAGACTGAGTGCAAATTTCCCATCTCGTAGTCTACGACCGCAATAACTGGCATTTACCTGCTCCTTGTAAATTTATTGTGGAGGGTTTTTCTATTCTAAATAATATTTGTTATGAAGAAAAGAATTCTATTAACTTATTTTGATATTTGGCTAAAGGATCGACAATCAAATTCTTCTGATGATTTATTACTTGAACTTACCAAACTTGAGTTGATACCACATAACTTAGTTTTTTACGCCACTTATCCGTAGATGTGGAATTTGCCAGCATTCGGCTAATGGAAAAAATCAATGCAATCCAACCTGATTACATCATCTGTTGAAGCATGGCTGCAAGCGGTACACAATTAAGTGTGGAAACAGGTGCTAGCTTGGAAAAATTGTTTTGCAGACAAAAGTTGATTTGGAAAAATTAGTGGCGGGAGCAGCGGCAACTAAGATTAGCCACGACTGCGGTAAATTTGTCTGTGTTAGCCTAGCGGACGCACTAGAGGGTCTTTACTTTACTATTGAGTGTTCGATTACTTAAGCCATAACCAACTCACATCACGTTGTATGTTTGCCCATGTTCCGATTCTCAATCAAGAAAATTTTATGGGGATTCTTGCAGGTTTCGTATTAATTATTAACAAACTGGCACTTTCATCAAGTTGTTAGTGTCTGTATGGTGGAAGAAATGTCTAAGTATATGTTGCCATTGTTACTAATTTTTCCAATTGCTCAATTAACTCCTACCACACCACCATCTGAAGAAGTCGTACAAGCACAAGAAGTACGACCTTTACCAGGTAAGTTGGATAGAGTGCCAACTTTTAACAGCAATAGTCCAGAACTGGTTTTGAAGGAAGGAATTTTACTCTCGACTTTTCCACCAGATGGAAAAAAAGTGCCAACGGCGCATTTGAATTTTCCCTTTCGAGGGAGATTTGATATTTTTGCCCATCACATTGCTAGGGCTGAACCAGCAGAGAATTTGCGTTCGCTGTATCTAGGGATAATTTTGCATAACCCTGGTTCGGAACCAGTGAAGGTGAATATTTGGCAGGCGGCAAGTTATTTGAGTCAACCGGATGCACCATTTATTCAGTTACCATCCTTTAGCCAAAATCTTTTAGGTAAAGTTTTTGCGGGGCCAGGCGATCGCGTTATGTCTGATGTGCTCAGGGGACAGCGACAAGAGATTTTCCCTGCCCAAATTGAGATTCCAGCAGGGCAAAGTCGAATGTTACTAAATTTACCAATCCCTGTACAGGGACTCACACCACCCCTGAATGGTCGGTCTACATTAATCAGACTGCAAAGTAATGGCACTGTCTATGCAGCTAGCCTAGCTATGTTTGCACGGGTGAATTCTGATAGTGAGCGATCGCCTACTTTAGAAGAATGGCAAAATTTACTAGATAATGGCGATTTGGCTGGGCCACGAGATAAAGCTCCTACTCCCCTTGAGGAAACTGGTAAGCCTATAGTTTATGGGCGTGTAGCTGGAGTAGCTGGTGGTTCTCAATGGAGAGCCTTATTAGTAGATAATCCCAAAAAAAACTATCTAACTATTCCCCAGCCTGGTCAAGTGTTTTCCTACGCTCTGAGCACCCTGCATGGCGGTACCTTAGGAACTGGTCAAATTCAAAGTGCGCCCATGCTGGTGCGTTATCCTGACACCGCATATCGCGCTCACGGCAACTACGGAGTTCAATATAGTCTCAAGTTGCCCCTATATAACAATACTCAAAGACCTCAAACTGTTAGTTTTTCCATGCAAACGCCACTCAAAGAGGATCGGTTGGGAAAACCGGGGTTACGCTTTTTGAGTACACCCGCTCCTCAAGTATTCTTCCGAGGGACAGTGCGGGTACGTTATAAAGATGAGCAAGGTCAGCCACAAACTCAGTTTGTGCATTTAGTACAAAAGAGAGGTCAGCCAGGGGAAGCGTTAGTTTTATTAAATATGAAACCAGGCGATCGCTCTTTAGTCGAAGTTGACTTTCTCTATCCCCCGGATGCTACACCACCTCAAGTATTAACAGTTTCAACTCTAGCTGAACCTCGGTAATGAGTTATAGGTAATGGGTAATAGCTTTTCTCCAATTACCTATTACCAAAAATATTAGTCAACTTTGTGAATAAGCTGTTCGTCATCTAGTTTTACAGGGCAATCTAAGGCTGGAAACGGCTTCAGACACTAAATTATCAAGTTTAGATGCGCGTCAGCTTACTACAAAAACGCCATCACCAAAACTTAAAAATATTAGAGAAAATGTTAAGAAATTTAATTGTATAAAAGTGCTTTTCACCCCACATTTGTGTATTTAGGGTGAATACTTATTCCGCTCCATGCGTTGCAATAGAAATACTACACTATAGCAGGCAATAAAGGGACGGCATGGCAACCGAGCAAAAAATCAATCACGAAACTGAGTTAAATTCGATCCAGCAGCTTGCTGGAACCCTAATTTTACTGGTAGAGGATGAGCCAGATATTGCAGATTTGCTCACCTTCATTTTGGAAGCAGCAGGTGCAGAGGTGATCGCTTTAACCGATGCAGAAGCAGCCCTTGACTTGATAGAATCGCTTCATCCGGATATTCTGCTGTGCAATGTTAAATTGCCCGATCGTGATGGAAATTGGTTAATTGAGCAAATTCGAGTGCATTCTTGCTCATCCCTAAGACAGTTACCCGCGATCGCCATCACTTCTTATACACGCGAGGTCTCAAGTTATAAGGCTTTGAATGCTGGCTTTAATCGATTTCTAGTCAAGCTTGAGAGTCCAGATGAAATCGTAGGTGAAATTGTTCGCTTGCTATATACCGATCTTTAGATATAAATATTCAATCTTCATCTCGTTTTTGGCACTGATATCCAATAGGCGATGGAACGTACAGCTAGCTGTACGCTCCTACAAATGGCTCTACTTTGGTAACCAAACCTTAAGTAGATAGGATGAGATGATAGATTGGTTAACTTTATTGAAAACCCTTTGCTGGCTTTTTTTGCCCCTTGCTCTTGGGTTTGGATTTGTTAACTTCTCCTAAAGCTTCTTGAAATAAGTTGTGTAGATGTATAGGGACGCTAGCAATTTCTGGTAACTCTGGCTCAATCGGTTTGTTGAATTCTTGTAAAAGTGCGTCTAAGTCACTCTCAAGACGAAACTCTGGACGTTGCAGATATTTCTGTAACACTTTTTCTAACTGAGTTGGATATTGTTGCGCTAACCGATGCCAGATAAAGGCGTTAATACTTTTATCTTCGAGGTAATACCGAATTAATTTTTCAGCCCCTTCAATACTTTGCCAATCCTCTGCTGATAAAATTGCTTGTATCTTACTATACGTTGGTAAGAATATTTGTCCCCAACGAGGATGAGAAAGAGCCGTTACTTGTTCTGCTTTCTTGAGGTCAGCAGGTAAATCAACCTTTGGCATGACCATTTTTCTATTGGCGCTTTTGCTGTTAAATATTTGAGAAACTGCGTTTGAATCAGCGCCAAATTCTTGTGCTGCTGCTTTGATTTCCTCATCTGTGATGCCAGCAGCTTCTGCTACTTCGACCAGGGATTTAGAAGTATCAATTCCTGCCGCTGCGAGGTTTTTTTCAGTAATTACCTCTTGAAATTCCGCTATTTTTTTATTAAGCTGGTATCCAGATAGTGTGATTTCGTCAGTGCCAAAAAAGTCCACAAACTGCTGATGATATTGTCCTACTGACTGCCAAGCTTCTTCTAGCAAGTCTGGAGCATCGCTGTAAAGATTATTTTTATAGTTTTCTTTAAAATTACCAATTGCCACAGCAAGTTTTGGTTTACCTAATTTCCCCATTATTGTGTAGGGGCCAGAAAACATCCAATAGTTTTCGGTAACAGGAGAAATGCGAGTTAGCAAAATTTCTCCTATTTTTAATCGAGATATCGCCTGTAATGTTTGAGTATTATTTGGCTTGACGATGTAGCGTTTATCTGTCAACCAGTTCGTCAATTCAAAGCCATCAGGGAAGATGTTGGTAATGGCAAATAAACCAATAAAACTACGATGCCAGCTGTCGAGCAGGTTGCGATCGCTTTCTTCTAAATCTGGATAGCTTTCAATAAATAACTCTAATGGTGACTTCTCACCAACTTTCCCCGTTGTCAGAAAGCTATCGATAATTAAGTCCTGCTGTGTACTATCCCCACTCCCACGGCGCAGCTGTGCTGCTGCATAAGTTTCCAGTGCTTGTGCCAGTTCGCCTTCAGCATCAAGGACAAAATCAACTAAGGCTTGTTTTAATTCGTGCGATCGTTCTAATATGACATCCACAAGTTAATCTCTCGGTGCAACAGATGTAGATTATAGCTCTTGAGAGAATTATGGCATCTAGCAATAGCTAGATTTATGGAGATGCAAACTTAGCGAATTTAGGCGTTAGCTTCTTTTAAACTAGCTATATATCACATAAGGTAATTATAGACTAGCGTACAGCCGTTAATCAAAACGACTTTTCTTCCCCCTGCTCTCTGCCATAAAAGCGATGGGATATTTTTTATTTGGAAGTCTCTGATATGGTAGGTGGATTTACACGCCTGCTGTAATAAGCTAAAAAACATCTAAATTGCATAATCAGATTAAATCAAACTCTTGTGGGATGGGCATCTTGCCCGCCCTAGTTATGCAATTTAAATGTGGAACAGCTTAGTAATACCAATTTGAAAAAAGAATGCGACAAATAGACCATTTGTAGAGACGCTATTCATCGCGTCTTTACCCAAGGATGTGTTGCAATCATTAATTGAATTGGTATAAGTAGGTCATATATTTCTGGAAAGCAAAATAAAAAGGCAAAAGAACATTTCTTTTGCCTTTTTAGTCTTATGTCCGGTTAGGTTACCCCTCCCCTTGGCAAGGGCTGGGGTAATTTCCTTATCGGTAATTGAGCAGACTTGATATTACCTTTTACCTTTTAATAGAGACGCGAAATTTCCAGTCTCTACTCTTCATCGAAATCATCTTCCTCTTCTTCCTCTTCTTCCTCGTAATCGTCGTCATCTGCTACTTCATCGGCGATTAATTCATCTTCGTCCTCTAGGACTGACCTTTCTGCACGTCTGCTACCAAAACCAGATTCCCCAAGAGTAGGAGAATCTAAATTATAATTGCGAGCTGTGCGGTCATCTAAGACCATATCCAGGGGATCGTCAACTTCATCTAAGACACTACTGCTAATCTCAGCAGCATAATCATCGATCGCACCGGGTTCATCATAGGTATTGTACCCAGTACCAGCCGGAATCAATCGTCCGATAATCACGTTTTCTTTTAATCCGCGCAGCCAATCGGATTTGCCTTCAATAGCTGCTTCGGTAAGTACCCGTGTTGTCTCTTGGAAGGACGCGGCGGAAATAAAGCTGTCGGTGTTCAACGATGCTTTGGTGATCCCCAACAATACTGGGGTATACTGTGCCCTCGCACCGCCTGTAATCGCCATAGCTTCATTTACCTGCTCAACTTGGCGCAGTTCTACCAATTCACCAGGAAGCATGGTGGTGTCACCACCGTCATCAATCCTGACTTTGTTGGTCATTTGGCGAACAATCACTTCAATGTGCTTATCGGAAATATCAATCCCTTGAGATTGATACACCATTTGCACTTCATTCACCAAGAATGATTGTACCTTCTGCAAAGCATGGCTAGCACAAGCATAGATTCCGTCTTCGGAACCCAGGCTAAAGAAGATTTCCAAAATTTCGTGCGGGTTGGATGGCCCATCCGTCAACGGTTGCCCTGCTAATACAGTCGCTCCATCTGGCACAATCAAATTTTGTCCTGGGCCTAGAGGATAATCAGTGACCACGCCATTTGATTCTACGACCTTGATCGCGATCGCTTCATCACCACTCTCAGCGTAAACTACCTTAACTTCACCCGCCCGGCGACATAAAATGCACGCTTCTTTTGGTTTACGAGCTTCAAGTAGTTCCTCAATCCGAGGCAGACCTTGAATGATATCTCCGGTTTTGGCGCGTTCAAACACCAACAACACCAAGTTATCACCCCGTTGTACCAAATCGCCGTCTTCTATCTGCAACACAGCACCAGGGCTGACTCGATAGGGGCGACCGATGCGGGTAGTAATAACGTAGTTTTTAGTACTCAGAGCTGATTCCCCACCAGATGCAGCAGTGGCACTTTTTATATCCACTACTTGCCCTGATTCTGGGGCAAAAACTCCAGGAGCAACTTCTGTACCTTCTACTAGCAAGTCACCCACTTTCACCTTGGGCTGAGTACTAGTATTAATGGTGAGCCTGTCAACGTCACGCAACACCAAACAGCGACGCACGTTTTCGGTTCCTTTCTGGACGCCCCGCACTTCCCCGCCTTCTTTACACAAGATTTGGGTTCGTGCGACTACAGAACCGGGAGCAATGGTTAGCCCATCGTGTACCTCAAGTGTTGTCTGAGTGCTACCTTGGGTGGCGTCGGCGGTAATGTCTCGACGGATTACCAAGGATTCCAAAATCACCAGTTGCAAACGTTGAACTTCTGGGTCTTCAGTATCCTGTACCAATTCAATATCTGCTGCTAGAGGCGAAGCATTGTGGTCTTGTTCCCCTTCTTGCTCAATTTCTAGCACTAGCTGGGTTCGCAGTAGTTCCACACCTTCAACAGATTTGACGCGTTCTGAATCTTTGTAAGGTAGTCGCTGCACAGCCCGTAACTGAATCGATCGCCCGGTTTGTTGGCTCACCGATGTAGTTGATGGCACATCTGGATTATCGGGTACGGCAAATTCAACTACTGGACGACTCAACAGGGCGGGCCCTTCTGGTGTCTCCACATACTGGATATAGCGCAATTCTGTGGCGACATTCCCTTGGAATTCCTCGCCTGGTTGGATGAAGGTGTTATCTCGCCCGATGACTGATTCTGGATCGTCCACCATCAGCAGTTCCCCTGGCTTAACCACCACTTCCCGCAGGATGTCGTTTTTCTGGGTAACTTCTATCACACCACTGTTTTGGCAGAAGATATCTTTTACTACTTCAGTGCCAGCTTCTACAAACTGTCCGTCTTCTACCAACAGCAAGGAGATATCTTTATTAACTTCGTGGCTTTCTTCGGGAATCCATAAAAGAGTACCGCCTTGCACGACTTCATAACCCAGCTTGGCTTTACCTTTTTTCTGGACTTCTACACCCGCGAATTTCAGGAATCCACCAGTGGTTGTGCGATAGCGGTCATCAATTAACTCGGCTACTACTTGACCATTTTGCACTTTTGTGCCTGGTGTCGCCCGGAGGTTAAATACCTGGTTATTGCCAGTGGAGACTAAGTAATTATTCCGCCCTTGGGAACTTTGGACTGTCACCGTTGCCTGGTCTAAGACCACAGAAGCAGTGATAATTTCAATTTCCCTGGTACTCTTACCTGGGGTAGCTTCCGGCAAGCGCACCACACCGCCGTGCAAACTGGCTAACTTGGTTTCTGCTAAAACTCCGTTAGAGGCGATCGCATCACCATTTTTTACTACCAATTCTGCACCAGGCGGCAAGTTGTAAACTTCGCCAGACAAAATCCAAATCAAACCACCCCGTGCGGCTGTAGTTGTGGTATTACCTTGACGGTCAGTTTTTTGTTCTGGAACAACTTCGGCAAATTGCACTTCCCCTGCTAAGTCAGAGGCTACATCTTTAACTGCTTTTTCTGTATTAGTCCGGGTTGTGCGTCCGCCGAGGGCAACCTCTGCCAACAACTGACCTTGTTTTACCTTATTTCCATCAAATACATATAGTGTTGAACCTTGAGTAAGATGAACCTCTTGGTTTTCTGGGGTAACATCACCTACTTTTGTTGGCTCCAAAAGCATGATGCCATTAGCCTCAACATAGAGGGCATCTTCCCCGTGGCGGGTACGATATGTTCTAGTCTTCAGTTTGCGGGGAAGTTTGACAGTTCCATCGATTTTAGAACGAACTTGTTGTGCCACTTCTCCGGTAAACACCCCACCTGTGTGGAATGTCCGCATGGTTAACTGAGTACCAGGTTCGCCGATACTTTGGGCGGCAATAATCCCCACAGCTTCGCCCAAGTCCACCATTTTGGCGTGGGCTAAACTCCAGCCGTAGCAGTGTTGACAGACAGAACGTGCAGCTTCACAAGTTAGGGGACTCCGCAGCACAACTTCTGCCACCCCAGATTTGTCGATTTTTTTCGCCAAGTCCTCAGAAACTGGGGTATTGCGTGGTGCAATTACTTCTTTTGTCACCGGATGCAGCACATCTTCGCCAATTACCCGTCCCATCAAGCGGTTTCCTAGAGGGATCAAGGTTTTAGCACCTTCTGTCATTGGTCGAATGGGAATTCCTCTCGTGGTACCGCAGTCAAATTCCCGAATAATTACATCCTGAGATACGTCCACCAAACGCCGGGTGAGATAACCAGAGTCAGCCGTCCGTAGGGCAGTATCCACCAATCCTTTTCTGGCACCGTAAGACGAAATAATGTATTCCGTTACAGTGAGTCCTTCACGGAAGTTGGTCTTGATGGGTAAATCGATAATTTCCCCTTGAGGATCTGCCATTAGTCCTCGCATCCCCACCAACTGCCGGACTTGAGAGATGTTACCCCGTGCCCCGGAGAATGCCATCATGTATACGGAATTTAGGGGATTAGTCTTCTTGAAGTGGACGACTACTTCATCTTTCAAGGCTTCACTAGTACCGTTCCAAGTATCGATTACCTTTTGGAAGCGTTCTACTTCAGTAATTTCTCCCCGTTGATAACGGGTTTCAGTAGCGCGAATTTCTTCCTCGGCTGCTTCTAAGAGCAATCGCTTAGTTGGTGGTATCATCAAGTCGTCTACACTGATGGAAACCCCTGCTTTGGTAGCGTAGCGAAATCCTAAATCTTTCAGTTTGTCCGCCATCACTGCGGTTCGCGCCGTACCATAATGCGTAAAGGCCCAAGAAATTAAATTTCTCAGTTGACCCTTATCAACCACCCGATTGCGAAAAATCATTTTTTCGTTAGTCATTAGTCATTAGTCCTGAGTCATCAATAATTAATAATTCGTAATACTCGCCTTTAGCGAGAAACAAGCTACGTAATTCGCAATTGAAGAATTAATTACGAATTACGATTTAGAAATTACGAATTAACTTGCTAGTGCTTCCTGAATGGCATTGTTGTAAATAACGCGACCAGGAGTTGTGTATATATACTGTGAAAGTACATTGCCTTTAGCGTCTTGTCTGACTCGACGGAACTTATAGAGTAATGTGCGGGTACCATCCTCGTTTTCCGTCACCTTCACGGGTTCTGTATCCGGTTGGTCTGATTCTATTTCACCGTCAAACCGCACATAGATATAGGCGTGCAAGTCAATTTGATCTTGCTGGAAAGCCATAATTACATCCTCTAGCGAAGAAAAGTAATTTCCTGCTCCTTTTGTCGCACCGGGATTTTCTGCTGTTAAATAATAGGCTCCCAACACCATATCTTGGCTAGGCGTGATGATCGGTCTACCCGTGGCTGGGGACAAAATATTGTTAGAAGCCAACATCAACAACCGCGCTTCAGCCTGACTTTCTAACGATAGAGGAACGTGTACCGCCATTTGGTCGCCGTCAAAGTCGGCGTTAAACGCTGGACACACCAGAGGATGAAGTTGAATCGCTCTACCTTCTACCAAAATCGGTTCAAAAGACTGAATACCCAAACGGTGCAACGTTGGTGCCCGATTTAGCATTACAGGGTGTCCTTCAATCACCTCTTCCAGCACATCCCAAACACTGGGATCGTTGCGGGATATCAGCTTTTTCGCAGCTTTGATGTTATTTACCATGCCGCTACGAATCAGGCGGTTAATCACAAATGGTTGAAATAGCTCAATTGCCATTTCTCTAGGCAAACCGCACTGGTGAATTTTCAGCTTTGGCCCGACCACAATTACAGAACGTCCAGAGTAGTCAACTCGTTTACCTAACAAGTTTTGTCGGAAACGTCCTTGCTTACCCTCGATAATGTCGGACAAAGATTTTAGGGGTCGGTTATTTGCCCCTACCACAGTGCGTCCCCGACGACCATTGTCAATCAAAGCATCCACTGCTTCTTGCAGCATCCGCTTTTCGTTCCGCACAATAATCTCTGGTGCCAAAATTTCTTGCAAGCGTGCCAAACGATTGTTGCGGTTAATTACCCGCCGATACAAATCATTCAAATCGCTAGTGGCAAACCGTCCGCCATCTAGTTGCACCATTGGGCGCAAGTCGGGAGGAATCACGGGAATAACTGCCATTACCATCCACTCTGGTTTTGAACCAGTGGCGATGAAGTTGTCAATTACCCGCAGTCTCTTAATTAGCTTGGCTCTCTTTTGTCCTTTGGCATTGCCAATTTCTTCGCGTAAGCTTTCCGCTTCTTGTTCCAAATTAATATCGGCAAGCAAACGCAATAGCGCTTCAGCCCCAATACCTACCTCTACGCCTTGCAGGACAGAATCTTCGCTATAAATTTGGTCTTCTATTTCCAACCACTGGTCTTCACTCAGTAGTTGTTTGTAAGTTAAAGTTTCGGCATTACCAGCACTCAGGACAACATAAGAGTTGAAATAGACAATCTGCTCGACATCCCGCAAGGGCATATCCAACAGGATGGAAATATAGCTAGGAATACCCTTGAGATACCAGACGTGAGCTACTGGTGCGGCGAGTTTAATATAGCCCATGCGGTGACGACGCACCCGTGACTCGGTGACTTCTACCCCACAACGCTCACAAACAATACCTCTATGACGAACTCTTTTATACTTGCCACAATGGCATTCCCAATCTTTCGCAGGGCCAAAGATGCGCTCACAAAACAAGCCATCCATTTCTGGCTTGAGAGTTCGATAATTAATCGTTTCTGGCTTGGTAACTTCACCGACTACTTGGCCATTGGGCAATGTTCTCTCGCCCCACTGCCGAATCCGTTCAGGGGAAGCCAAGCCGATTTTTACGTAGTCAAACTGATTAGTTTGGGCAGGTCTCATACTTAAGTGCTGAGTTTCGAGTTATGAGTTTTGAGTATATTTAGTTTTAAGGTTTGAATTAAGAGATATCCAAGTGCTAAATGCCAATTACTGAGTTTTTTAATACTCAGCACTCAGCACTCAGCACTCAGTACTCCTTATTCGTCATCTTCCAACGATTCGCGGGAAAGAGATTCGTATGTTGGTCGAGGAGGTGTGCGACGGGCTGATTGGTCTGCCATCAAATCGACTTCCACATCTAGGGAACTGCCGTCTGCTTGGGTTTCTACCTTGTGTACGGCAATGTCTAACCCCAATGATTGCAACTCGCGCATTAGCACCTTAAAGGATTCTGGGGTTCCAGGTCGAGGAATTGCCTTACCTTTAACGATCGCATTTAACGCTTCATTCCGTCCTTGCATATCGTCAGATTTAACTGTGAGCAATTCCTGTAAGGTGTAAGCTGCACCAAAGGCTTCCAATGCCCACACTTCCATTTCTCCAAACCGTTGACCACCTTGTTGTGCTTTACCACCCAAGGGTTGCTGAGTCACCAGTGAGTATGGGCCTGTAGAACGGGCGTGGATCTTATCATCCACCAAATGCACCAGTTTCAGCATATAAGCCACACCGATGGTAATTGCTCGGTCAAAGGGTTCGCCTGTACGACCGTCATACACCATGATTTTGCCTGGGTTATCTGGGTTATATACCCAGTCTTTCCCTGTTTCGTCTCGTGCTTCTTGCAATTTGCCATGCACGATTCGGCGGGATGTCTCTTCACCGTACATTTCATCAAAGGGAGTAATCTTAAATCGCACTCCCAAGGTTTGACCAGCCCAACCCAAGAGGCACTCAAATACTTGTCCGACGTTCATCCGGCTAGGTACACCCAAGGGGTTAAGTACAATGTCCACTGGTGAACCATCGGGCAAATAAGGCATATCTTCCGCCGGTAATATCCGAGAAATAATCCCTTTATTACCGTGGCGTCCTGCCATTTTGTCCCCAACTTGGATTTTGCGTTTTTGAGCGACATACACCCGGACTACCATATTGGCTCCTGGTGGCAGTTCATCGCCTTGTTCGCGAGTAAACAGGCGCACATCAACTACGCGACCTTTTTCACCGTTTGGTACTCGCAGAGAATTGTCTCGCACATCCCGTGCTTTCTCACCAAAGATGGCACGTAACAGTTTTTCTTCTGGCGGTTGGTCAGATTCACCCTTGGGTGTGACTTTTCCTACCAAGATATCACCAGCTTCTACCCATGCCCCAATGCGAATGATTCCCTGTTCATCCAACTGACGCAAGGCATCTTCCCCGACGTTGGGAATTTCTCTGGTGATTTCTTCTGGGCCCAGTTTGGTTTGTCTAGCTTCAATTTCATATTTTTCAATGTGAATTGAGGTGTAGACATCATCCTGCACCAGTCTTTCAGAGATTAAAATCGCGTCTTCGTAGTTGTAGCCTTCCCAAGGCATATAGGCAACGACGATATTTTGTCCTAGCGCCAATTCACCGCCTTCGGTGGAGGAACCATCAGCCAATACCTGACCAGCAACAACCCGTTCGCCAATGCGGACGAGAGGTTTCTGATTTAAACAGGTGTCTTGGTTGGAACGTTGGTACTTGGAAAGGGTGTACTTAATTTCTGGGGTATTAGCTTTAGGGCGGACGCGAATTTCTGTAGCATCCACATAAGTAACATCGCCATCGGTACGCGATACAACCACCATCCCGGAGTCTCTTGCTCCTTGGGCTTCCAAACCAGTACCCACCAAAGGACGTTCTGGCTTGAGCAGGGGTACTGCTTGCCGTTGCATGTTCGATCCCATCAGCGCTCGGTTAGCGTCATCATGCTCCAAGAAGGGAATCATGCTGGTTGCTACCGACACAATCTGTACGGGAGATACTGCTACGTAGTCCACCTGTTCTGGTGTTGTGGTGGAAAATTCTTGGCGATAACGGACTGGCACTAGTGGCCCAATAATGTGCCCGGTTTCATCTACAGGAATATCTCCCGGAGCAACCCGTAGATCGTCTTCTTCATCGGCTGTCATGTAGGCTGGAGGCAGATCAAATCTGACTCGCCCATTTTCTACAGGTCTAAATGGTGTTTCGAGGAAGCCGTACAGGTTAACCCGCGCATGGGTTGCTAAGGAGCCAATCAATCCGGCGTTGGGGCCTTCAGGTGTCTCAATGGGGCAAATGCGTCCATAGTGACTAGGGTGAATATCCCGCACGGCAAACCCAGCGCGTTCGCGGGTTAAACCACCTGGGCCAAGGGCACTTAGACGGCGTTTGTGGGTCAGTTCTGCTAGAGGATTGGTTTGATCCATGAACTGACTCAATTGGCTCGAACCAAAGAATTCTTTAATTGCTGCTACCAATGGTTTGGGGTTCACCAAAGAAGCAGGGGTTAGCACTTCCGCATCGGATACGGTCATCCGTTCTCGAATAATTCTCTCTAAGCGGTTTAAGCCTACCCGCACTTGGTTTTGCAGCAATTCACCGACGCTTCTCACCCGACGATTGCCTAAGTGGTCAATGTCATCGATATTACCAATGTCATATTCTAGGTTGATCAGGTAATCTACGGCTGCCAAGATATCGCCAGCAGTCAACACGCGCATTGTGTCTGGGACAGAAAGGCGCAATTTCTTGTTGAGTTTGTACCGTCCAACGCGACCAAGGTCATAACGTTTCGGGTCAAAGAAACGAGAATCTAGGAGTTGTTGTCCACCTAATACTGTGGGTGGTTCACCAGGACGCAGTTTCCGATATAACTCCATCAGGGCTTCTTCTTCAGAGAATTGCCCTTCTTTTTCGATGGTTTTTTGGAAATATTCAGGGTGGCGTAAGGCGTCAAATATTTCGTTGTCTGATAACCCTAAAGCTTTTAGAAGTACCTGCGCTGAGAGTTTGCGGGTTTTGTCGATACGTACCCACACCAAATCGTTACGGTCTGTTTCAAATTTCAGCCATGCTCCCCGGTTAGGAATTAAGCTAGCTGAATAAGTACGTCGCCCGTTTTTGTCGATTTCTGATTTGTAATAAACGCCTGGCGATCGCACGATTTGGTTGACAATTACCCGCTCGGCTCCGTTAATAATAAACGTGCCGCGATCGGTCATCAAAGGCAAATCGCCAATGAATACCTCTTGCTCTTTGATTTCCCCGGTTTCCTTATTAATCAACCGTGTGGGAACATACATTTGGACGGCATAAGTACTATCCCGCCGTTTGGCTTCTTCGACGCTGTACTTTGGCTCCTTGAGTTTGTAGTTATGACCCAAAAAGTGCAGTTCTAATTTGCCCGTATAATCTGTAATAGGACTAAAGGAGTTAAGTTCTTCTATCAGCCCTTCTTCCAAAAACCAGCGAAAGCTCGAACGCTGGATTTCAATCAAGTCGGGCAACAGAAAGGCGGGTTCCATGTATGTTTCTTTAGTCATGCCTCTTCCTTTGTCAACCTGGTAAAATTTTCCCTTGGACACTGCTGTTTGACGCTTCCCACTGCTAGCTAGTGTCCTTAGCTGTTTGGGAACTTCTTCTTACACACTTGCTATTTACAGGTGTGGGCAAACGCAGCCATTAAAGCTGGAATGAACAATATGGACAAGGGGGTAATCGCCCAAAATCGGGGACTCAGACGCCAAAAACCCACTATAGTCTCGATTTAAGAAGAATATACAGTTGAGATATTCCTGAGTTTTATCTACTTTCTTCATTTCCCCTCCAAAAAGCGCGTTAATTTGCTGACGCAGCTCTAGACGGTGTGTCTTAAATTCACCCGGCTATTTATACTCTCAGTGATATCCTAGATATCCTAAGACTGAGGGAACGATCCGCACCTTGTCGGCTTTGAATCAGAATCACTTCATTTTGCTGGATTGTACTCACAAGGCAATTTCGTTTAACGATTTTGAATAGGTTCGATACACACCAAGCCTATGTTGTGCAATCTGCTCAACTTGGATTGGCACAGTTAGTCATGTGTGGAGAGCATCCGCTTGTAGAGATTTGGAGGATGGCCAAGCCGATAACAGTACGGAAAATTAGGCTCAGAAATTTTAGGTTCCTTCCTTTATCATTATGGCGCAAGCAAAATGGTTTTGAGGGAATAATATTACCATATTTTCCCTCTCTAGAGTTTTATTTTTTTTAGCACAACGGAATAAAAGAGAATTATTGCACACTTTATATTGACAGGCCAAATAATTCACAGGCATTCTGGGTGGTTTGATGGGCGATCGCCTCTACCGTTTCCTGACGCAGTTTAGCTACTTGCTCGGCTACATAAAGTACGTAGGCAGGCTCGTTGCGTCTCTCGCCTCGTTTTGGAACTGGAGCGAGAAATGGGCAGTCTGTTTCAATCAGTAGGCGATCGCTATTTACCATCGCTGCCGAGGATTGGATCGCTTTGGCGTTTTTGAACGTTACCGTCCCGCTAAAGCTGATGTAGAAGCCTAAATCGAGAAACCATTGAGTTTCTTCTGGCGTTCCTCCCCAGCAATGCATGACGCCCCGCACTCTTTCTCCTTTGAGTTCCCGCCATTTTTGCAACACTTCTCTGGTTGCCACAGCAGCGTCGCGGCAATGGATAATTACTGGTAAGTTGAGTTCAGATGCGATCGCTAACTGCGACTCAAACACCATCAGCTGATGCTCATAGTTATCAGCTTTGTAAAAATCCAGCCCCATTTCCCCAATTGCTACCACATGAGAGTCAGAACTCGCTAAAGTTTTGATTTTCTCCGCTGTCTGGCGATCCCATTTATCAGCATCTAAAGGATGTAATCCTACGGCAAAGCTGATTTCGGGAAACTCGTGCGCTATGGATTGAATTCTGGAAAACTCCTCTGGGTGAACACAGGAATGTACTAAACGTACTACTCCTGCTTCTTGCCACCGCGATCGCACTGTTGCTAAATCCGGCTGGAAACTATCAAAGTTGAGATGAACGTGCGTGTCTATCAGTTGCATTCTTTGTCCTTTGTCATTAGTCATAAATTATTAGCCCCGATCGCGACTAAGGACAAATGACCCCTCCGTGAAACCTTCTCCAGTGGGAAAAGCTAGGCCAAGGTATAAGCTTGGCGATCGCCATCATAATCAAGAGTGAAACCATGCCCGCCACTTGTTCTAATTTGGCAAAGACTACATCCGTCGCTCATGGGGAGCGACTGCGGTGGACGGGTTAAGACACATAGAGCAAGTGGTGTGGAAACCTTCAAGACTGCTTTGGCTTCCCAAACATTGGCGGACTCGCTCTAAGCGTACCCCTGCTCTTAAGCAAGCTACGGGTAACATCTCTAAGAGTTGCTATGCCAAAGGCGTTGCCTCTCGTAGAGAAGGCTTTAGCGCAGCTTAAAGCCTTCAACACCAATTGCTACAACTTTGGGAAAGTTCGTAGCAAGTGGCTCAGGGAGCCAGAAGAGGGCACTGACTCACCAATGACTATTCAGCAACTGCTTGAGTTATGGGTTTTAGTTTATGAGCCAATCTCGACTTTTTCCTTGCCCCATTGTTGGGGTGAAGAACACCCCGTTTGATCGCTTTATCGATTTTGCCGTAAGCCTCGGATAAGCGAGACTGTGCTTCTTGTTTTAATTCTGGGGTAGGATTAGCTGCATAGACAGCTACAGCATTAAAGTATTTCTTCATCAGCGTCTTGACTGCTGATTTGTAAGCTTTATTACGCAGTCGGTTACGTTCTGCGATTTCGGCACGCTTGAGAGCAGACTTTGTATTCGCCACAGTCAATTCCAAAAATACTATTAATATGTACACACACTACTAGACTTACTAATATAGCATCCAAATTGCCAATGTTATAATTTCCTAAAAAATTTCTCTCATTGGCGATTGGGTACTGGAGATTGAGGAAGAATTTAGTCCCTAGTCATTGCTCCCTATGCCTAATGGTAGAATTTGGTATGTCATCAATTTAGGAAATGCGTTAAAATAAAGTACATCAAAATAAAATAGTAACCCTAACTCATCACTTGGTTAAGCAATGTGATTGCCAATATAATCTGTCCCTAAAACGGATATATTGTCAAAGGCAAGGAACTGTAAACAGTTAAATATCAGGGGTTTCAAAGTATAAAACCGATATGTTGTGTCTATACACATGTTAACTAGTAAAAGTTAGGAAAATAAGTAAAAATTATACTCAGACCCTACCCCCTGTAAATTCGGAGGACTGGATGTACAAAGACACTACCTGCACTAGAGCAAGGAGTGAGGGTCAGGGCATAAGGGTAGTGGTAAATAGCACGCCCACTTCCTGCGGCTAGCCTGTCGAGGCTTGTCGGACTGAGCAATTAAGTTGGCTTCTCAAGCAAACCATGTGGTAGCAGCCTTGAGAGTATCAAAAAAATCCAGGTTAAGCTAGAGAAGAGAATTAGAGTCAGCTTCTACACCCTAGTTGGTCAAGAGCAATACTAAATCTCAGGTGGGAATATTATAATTTTGGCATTGTCCTTACTCCATGCTGCGAATCATTACTCAGCAGGCAGACGTTAGAGCAGAACTACAACGGATCTGCGATCGCACCCATGACGAACAGGTGCTTCACAAAGAGGCAACGGTGCGGGAAGTTTTGCAAGCAGTGAAGCGCCAAGGCGACAAAGCTGTATTGCATTACACAGCCGAATTTGACAAACAAAGCCTGAAAGCAGAAGAACTCCGAGTTACAGGCTCTGAACTAGATGCAGCCTATCAGCAGGTGTCAAAAGAGTTGTTGGGCGCAGTTCGGCTAGCTTGCCGCCAAATTGAAGCGTTTCATCGTCAGCGAGTACCGAAAAGCTGGGTACACTTTGGTGACGATGAAGTAGTACTGGGCAAACGCTACACTCCCGTAGACCGAGCGGGGTTGTATGTTCCTGGTGGCCGTGCCGCCTATCCCAGCACTGTGCTGATGAATGCAATTCCCGCTCATGTTGCTGCTGTACCCCACGTGGTGATGGTGACACCACCAGGGCCAGGGGGTGTAATTAATCCAGCAGTCTTGGTAGCTGCCCAAGAAGCAGGAGTACAAGAAATTTATCGCATTGGGGGCGCACAAGCGATCGCCGCTTTAGCCTATGGCACAGAAACCATTCCGAAAGTGGATGTGATTACTGGGCCTGGTAACATTTATGTCACCCTAGCGAAAAAACTTGTCTATGGCACCGTTGGCATTGATTCTTTGGCAGGCCCTAGCGAAGTGCTGGTGATTGCCGATGAAACGGCAAATCCGGTGCATGTAGCTGCTGACTTGCTAGCCCAAGCCGAACACGATCCAATGGCGGCAGCAATTTTGCTGACGACAGATGCTGCTTTGGCAAAAAACGTGCAAGTAGCCTTGGAAAGACAGCTAGTCGATCACCCACGGCGAATAGATACAGAAAAAGCGATCGCTCACTACGGCTTGATTGTCCTTGTGGAATCGCTCCAAGCAGCAGCAGAACTCTCAAATGAATTTGCCCCCGAACATTTGGAATTAGAAATCAAAGACCCTTGGGCACTCTTACCACAGATTCGCCACGCTGGGGCAATCTTTTTGGGTTACTCAACACCAGAAGCTGTAGGAGACTATTTGGCAGGCCCTAACCATACCTTGCCAACTTCTGGTGCTGCCCGCTATGCTTCGGCATTAGGGGTTGAAACTTTCCTCAAACACTCCAGTATTATTCAATACTCTCAAACTGCACTGCAAAATGTGGCTGGTGCCATTGATGTGCTAGCGACAGCAGAGGGTTTACCTTCCCATGCTGATTCAGTCCGCCGCCGAATTCAGCAAGAAGAGTAATTTGGAATGGTTAATTTTTTCCTATGCTGCTGGCAAAAGTCACTCGATAAGTTCAGACTAAAAGTTTGGATGGTGATGTCTGAAGACAAGCCGCTCTAGGTCTGTGTCTAAGCACTCTAGTTGCTACCCTGCTTTAACGTGAATTCGACGGCTGATTATAGTGTCTGTCTAATTAGCTGAATTAAAAGACCTCTCCCTGGTTTTGAACTTTAGTTCAAGGTAGGGAGAGGTATCATTCGGTGAACTCACGTTGCTTTAAGCTTTTTTGGTTGGCATCTACTGGGCATTGCCCGCCTAATCCACTGGCTTATTAAGGAAGGAGTTACCTGTGTAGTCAGCCCGCGAGCAGTTTGGAGGAGGGTAACTCTCCCCAAAGAACTGGCAAAAATGTTCTCTACGCCAGTTGCTACAACTTACTAACGTCAAAGTGTGGTGAAACCGATCTATCGCACAATAAGATTCAGTTAAAAAAGATTGTAGGTTGGGTTAAGCAAAGGGCAACCCAACAAAGCCCCGAAAATGTTGGGTTACCCTGCGGGAAGCCCCAACTCTTGGAGACGCTCCGCGAACGGGTCTACGTTCCTCAACCCAACCTACGCAGTTTAAGGTTTTTGGCGCTAACCCAAGCGTAGCGATCTATGGCACAGTCTCGAATATATAAAGTAAGTAGGCAGATGGAAAAATAATTTAGTGTAGCTGCCAACAAGTTTTGCTACATACTTATGTAAGGGGTCTACTCTTTAGGAGACGAGAGCGGTGCTAAACAATATTTTGGTAGCTCTGGACGGTTCAGAAATTTCAGAACGAGTAATTCAGACTTTAGATAATTTGGCGTTGTCAAAAGATGCCAAGGTTATTCTTTGTCATGTGTTTCTTACGCCAGAGTCAGAAATGGAACTACCTGCCGATCGTCCTCAGCCAGAGTCGCCAACATTTTCTTATTTTCAGATTGAAAAACAGCTGCAATCTTATCAGGAAAACTTATCAATCACAAGTGAGTTAGAACTGGTAACTGGCGATCCTGCTGAAGAAATTATTCGCCTTGCCAATATTTACAAAACTGACTTGATTATAATTGGCAGCCGGGGGTTGATGGGGATGAAGCGAATTGTTCAGGGTTCTGTTAGCAGTCAAGTTGTGGAAGAGGCTAATTGTTCAGTGTTAGTCGTCAAACCAAGGTAAAAATTCGCATCAGTAACCAATGACTATAACCACCCCAAAGCTAACCTTTGAAGAATATCTGAAATATGAAGATGGCACTGATACCCGCTACGAATTAGTTAATGGAGAACTAATTCCCATAAGCCTAGGAAGTGGGCAACATGGTGCGGTAACAGAATTTATCAATGTTTCTTTCCGAGCAGAAATTCTCCGGGTAAAGTTGGATTGGACTTCTAAACAAATGGTTATCGGTGTTCGTTCCCCCCGTGCTGGCAGATGGGACACATCAAGGATTCCAGATGTAGTTGTGATTTCATTGCCTCAATAGCGAGAGTTGAGAAACCGAGAGGCAGTTATTGAACTCAACGAACCACCCCCGTTGTTAGTGGTGGAAGTCGTCAGTGAGTCAACAAAGATTGTAGATTATCGAGCCAAGCGAGTTGAGTATAACGTTTTAAATATTCCAGAGTATTGGATTGTCGATCTATTAACGAATAAAGTGACTGTTTTCACATTGATTGAAGAATTATACGAACCAGTAGAGTTTTTTGGTACTCAATGCATTCAATCTCAAACTTTTCCAGAGTTAGAATTAACAGTAGAGCAAGTGTTAACAGCCGAAAATTAAGACTAATTTGCTCCACAATCTTCTTCCCTACGTTGTGTAATAACTTAGTATTTAATTTTACCGTACAATTTTCAGTAACATTGTGAGAAAACTCAAAAAAATTGCAGGGATAAAACCCTGCATATACTAGCGCTTATTTCCTACTCGACTACTCAAAGATCGGCAGTATTTTCTGAAAAAAACGCTACAGAAACAGATTGACTGTGGCTATGAAACAACAGTCAATCTAATCTGTTAACTTTCTTGAAGAAAAGTAGATGGGTAGCAATAAACGTATGTTAGAATAAACGCGGTGAAGAAACAGCAAATCGCTCTTATTCTTGAGTCGATTAGCAATTAAGCCACATGATAAAACAATTTACCCTGTTGACGCAGGTTAAATGATTTGACCCGTGAACTTTTATCCCGGTAAAGACGCGGTACATCGTGTCTTTACGTTTATTATTTCCCTTCTACTGAACCTCACAGCGTTACTACTGTATAACGTTGGTTCCACCATCTGCGCTATTATTATTAGCATTGCCAAAACCAAAGTTACTTTGCTTGCCGGTAAACGCTTTGCCGCCATTGGCAGTTTGCTTATTAAAAGATTTATTGACCAAAACGTCGAAGAAACCACCACCAGATAGGTTGGCTTCTTCATTAGCGCTTAGTTCGGTAAAAAGTGTGCTTTGCATATTCTTAGTTCTCACTTGATTGTTGGGATTAAAGTTAAGTCAACTCCTGAGTAATAGATATACATATAAATAGTATATTTAGTTACTCTTTTGTTGGCTCTGAAAGTATTATACGGCTTTAGTTCAAAAGATCAATCAACTAATAGTTAAAGATATGTGTATTATACTTTTTTAGCACAGATATCATATAGCTCATAATTTATACAAATTTAATTAAAAATAAGTTCGTATAAATCAAAAAATTGCAGTCATCAATATAAGTACGGCGCTCTAAAAGCTTAATTTTGTCAAAAAATAGATAACTTAAGCTTATTCAGTATTAATACTGATATAATAATGAACTTGGGCAGAATTAAAGATATAATCAGGCAAAGCAAACAACGTTTTTATACAATTTATACTTAAATAAATTTATAAAACTCAAAACTGGATTCTGCATTTTTGAGTAAGTATTTTTATGTAAAAATATTTATTTATGATAAAATTTTATACACTTTAATTTAATAGGTATAATTTTTTTTAATATATAAACGTTTAACTTCGCTGAAATATTTATTAATTTGAAAAATTTTTGCCTTAAATACAACAAATATCTTGTAAATAAATAAAGAAAAAATAAAATTTTAGATAAAATTATAAAGATTTGGTGTTTGTACTAACATCTGTTAGTTGCTATTTATATCTAGCTGTATATAACCTTGATATAGGACTCATATTTGATTTTTGAAAAAAACTCAGTACACCTTTATTCTTTCTTAAGAGTCCCCAGTCCCCAGTCCCTAGTCCCCAGTCTCTACGAGTAATTCAAGAATCAAATCGGATTGCTATATTTACATACTTAATAGACCTCTTACAAAATTACGGCTGTGATGGATATAATAACTTTTTCGGATTTTGAGTCAGCGCTACCGCAATCGCCGCAAACGTTTTGGATTGCGCTGTCACGGTAAGTGCTGGGATTTACAACTACGAATTTCACAAAGCGTCAATTTCTCTTTGATTTAGTCAACCCCCTACCTTATCAGAAAACTTTTTTGCAAGAGACTCCATGAGTTGCACTCACAAGGAACAATGAAAATTTTTTGTCCCTACTCCCCACTCCCGTTCGACTACGCTCACGGCAAGCCTACTCCCTACTCCCTATTTTCAAGGCAGGTCTAATATATATGGCAATCCGATTTGATTTATGAAAGTCTTTGCGTAGAAAGGCAACAGTCAAGAAGCCTCTTTGAGTTATGGCGGTTCCTAAGCAACTGAGGTACACCTAAATCTTTTTTACCAAGGTTAATTTCCGAAAAAAGCCCTACAGAAACCGATTAACTGTGGCTATGAAACAACAGTCAATCGGAATTTGTTAAGTTTATTGAAGAAAAGTAGATGGTAGTAATAAACGTAATGTTAGGATAAATGCGATAAAAAAACAGCTAAATGGCTCTTAATATTAAGTCGATTAGCAATGAAGCCAGACGCAAAAACAACTTCACCTGTGTCAACAGGATAAATTACTTGAAGCGTGAACTTTTATCCGGGTAAAGACGCAGTGCATCGTGTCTTTACGTCTATTATTTCCCTACGTCTATTATTTCCCTTATACTAAACTTCAGAAGGTTACTAGCTTATATTGTTACTTCCACCATTTGCACTTGTATTAATAGTATTATTTGTGCCAATGATAATGTTAATGCCGGAAGTGGCTATGCCGCCATTGGCATTTTGATTATTAAAAGATTTATTGATATTAGAAGATTTCTTGTTATTAAAAAATTTCTTGACAGAGAAACCACCAGACAGATTAGCTTCTTCACTAGCGGTTAGTTCGGTAAATAGTGTGCTTTGCATGTTTTTAGTTCTCACTTGATTGGTGAAATTTAGATAACGTCAAACCAAACTCATAAATACAAAAAGCATATTTATGAGTTTTTCTCCGCCGTTAGGAACATTATATGGGTGAAACTAGCTAGATAAAATAATTATTTTTTGCAGAAAGAAATATTGAAAATGCTTGAAACGCATACTACTTAGTTAATTAATATACTTTGTTTTTGAGAAGATATTAATTTCATTTATCTAAAATATATAAGTTTAGAGGTCTAATTATATACAAAAATACACGTAAAAATATTAAATAATACTTCGTCTGTGCTAGCTTTTTATACCAAATTAACAAAATATCCTGCGTATTAATACTATAAATGATCTGCAAAGCACCTTAATAAAGAGTAGAGAATAAATTAATAGTATTTTCTTATACAAATTATTCAAAAGCAAATTTAGAGAATTTAAAAAGTTTTATTTAACTTTTTTATATTACGTACTATCGCGGAAGTAAAACTTATTTTTAATTCTGCTTATACAGATACTCTTGGAAAAGGTATAAAATATTATTATAAAAACGCTTTAAGACTTCCTTAAATACTTATTAATTAAAAGATAAAAGCATTTTTTCAATCATAGAAACTTTTTGCAATTAAATTAAATAAACGGTCAACTTTTAGAAAAAAGTATAAAGATTTGGTGTTTGTACTAAAATGCGCTAATTGCTATTTATACCTAGCTGTATATAACCTTGATATTTACATATTATATACATAAATGCAAAGCACTTATTAGTAATAAAAGCAAAAGCTATCCTTTTCGCGCTGGAGGGTAAAAACGCCAAATTCTGGGAGTTTTGCAAAAAAGCTCATTAAATGCAAAACGGCAATAGCTGGCAGAATCAGTTATGACAAGCAAATCGCTGCACGACTCAAAGCGCTAAAAATTCAAATGGCTACTGAGTCTAATGCAATGCGACAGGCGATCGCATCTATGAAGCAATATCAGCAGATGGGAAATACGGGGGCGATCGCTATTCTGCAAATTAAGGAAACAGAACAAGCTTTCAAAGCTGCTGTTGCGAGACTAAAATGGGCGAAAGCGGGACTGAATCCCCGCGAGTTTCTCCGGGGTTTTCACTCAGCCATCCTATAAACTGCTCTACAATTGCACTTTACAAAACTGGGGACTGGGTACGCAAAGAATAACCAATCCCCAATTCCTTCACATCCACTCAATTCAACGCCCTTGAGTTGCCAAAAACTGACGCAAGCTCAACAAACTTAAAGTTTGACCCAAATTCAAAGGCAAAAGTGAAACTCCTTCCAAGCGAGATTGTACCCAACCTTCTCCCCAGTACCATTCGTGGAACCCGTCAATGCCTCCGCTAAGTACCAATCGCAGACAGTTGGATTTGACAACATCTACTTGATGATGAATCGCAACTGGCCCAGTCCAAGTAGTAAACTGGAATCCTGGAAGCAGTTCTTCTGGCATTCCTGGCGCAAAGCGTTGCCCTAAGAGCCATTTTTCGAGTTGCACCGGATGCAGCAGACTGTCACGAATTGCATCTGTTGGTGCTTCGATTTCGATCCGCAGTTGGCTTTGTTGAAAATTACCCAGCATTTTTATAGGATTACCTAAAGGTGAGACATCGCTATTTCTAATATTGCAAATACAATCACTGATTATCGCAGCGTCACTTTTCTACCAGCAGAGAACTTAGAATAGAAAAAGTGAACTTGTTAAGAAATGTAAGGTTATTCATGGCGGATCAGTTAATTCGTGCAACAGCAGCCGGAGGTGGAATTCGTGCCGTAGGTGCGATCGCCACACGTTTAACAGAAGAAGCACGGCAGCGCCACAAGCTTTCCTATGTGGCAACGGCAGCACTAGGTCGGACTATGGTAGCGGGCTTGTTAATGGCTTCTAGTATGAAGCGACCTGGGTCGAGGGTCAATGTCCGGGTGAAGGGCGATGGGCCTTTGGGTGGCATATTGGTAGATGCAGGTTTAGATGGTACGGTACGTGGATATGTCGGGAATCCATCTGTGGAATTGCCTCCCAATGCCAAAGGTAAGCTAGATGTTGGTGGTGCAGTGGGTGACGGCTACCTCTACGTTGTCCGGGATATCGGTTATGGTTATCCCTACTCTAGTACTGTTGAACTAGTCTCTGGCGAAATTGGCGATGATGTGGCTCATTATCTGGTGAATTCCGAACAAACACCTTCAGCTTTAGTTTTAGGTGTCTTTGTGGGAGCAGGTGGAGTAACTGCTGCTGGAGGATTACTGATACAAATATTACCCAAAGCTGCCAGAGACGAAGCCCTAGTAGAAACGTTGGAATCACGGGTAGCTGGTCTAGCAGGATTTACGCCATTGTTGCAAGCTGGGAAGACTTTGACGGAAATCTTTAGCGACCTGTTGGGAGACATGGGGCTGGAAATCTTTCCCGAACGGCAAATGCTGCGCTTCCACTGTGGTTGTTCTTTCGATCGCGTTTTGCGGGCACTGAAGATTTTGGGAGAAGCTGAACTGCAAGATATGATTATTAAAGATGATGGTGCTGAAGCAATTTGCGAGTTTTGCGGCAACGTCTACCAGGCAAGTAGCGATCAGCTAGCTGAACTAATTGCCGATTTGCAAGCTGAATCTACCGTTTCAGGATAAAGTATAAAATAGCACTGTTTTTTAGATTGTTAATGGTACTCTGTGGAGAGAGATACTCAAAAAAGTAGCTTTTTAATCATGAGAAAGTTACTATGTCAACAATGGAATTATCAACCTAAAACAGAGCGCTATTCAATTATTTTGGTGTGAGAGATGACAGAGCGGGATATTCCAGACAGTTGGTCTTCAGCCAGTGGAAGAGAGCCAGATCAAAACAAAAGATTATCCCGAACAGAACAATTCGGTGAAACTCAGTCATTTGATGTCCCAACTACTGGTTCTACCTCCAAGTCAGTGAAGCGGCGAAAAAAAAAACATACGGAAGGATTACCTATAAATAGTCATTCAGAAGAAACTGCCCAACTCAGTAGAAGTCCTGGGAAATGGCCGCGCTGGATGAAAAGTTGGGTATTGTGGTCAGTACTGCTAATGCTAATTCCCGGCAGTATAGGATTTTTGGCAATGGCAATGCTGTTTAAGTTGCCAACTGCTCCCAATTGCCCCTCGATTTTCTGGCCGCTAGCTAGTGCTTCTGTACGGCTACACTGCGCTCAGTTGGCGGCTTCTAAGCAGACAGTCAACGACCTATTGCAAGCGATCGCTCTGGTGAAGCAACTACCACAAAATCACCCGTTGCATGGAGAAATCGATCGCTTCATCGAAGAATGGTCGCGGGATATTTTGAAGCTAGCTGATGAAAGTTTCCAAACTGGGAATTTAGAAGAAGCGATCGCTACTGCTCGGAAAATACCTGAAGACGTGGCTGCTTATAAATTAGTCGATGAGCAAATTGACAAATGGCAGTCAATTTGGACAAAGGCAGAAACTACATACAACGGTGCGATCGCTGAAGTAAAGGAACGGCGCTGGCAATCAGCGTTCATGTTATCCGCCAAAATGCTGCGCGTAGACAATCAATACTGGGCGGGTACTAAATACGACCAATTGAATCGTCTAATTGCCACAGCGCGGGAAGATGGCGATAAGTTAGGAAAAGCCGAAAGTTTAGCAAGCAGCAAAGTAGTCGATAATTTATTAGAAGCTATTAAGTTAGCCGAGTCGATTGGACAGGAAAGTTACCTTTACCAAAAAGCTCAGGAAGCGATTCCCACATTTGGACGCAAAATGCTGGAATTGGCAAAGGCAAAACTAGACAAGCAAGATGCGGATGAAGCACTGAATATTGCCAGACAAATACCGGAAAGTACGAAACTACAGGGCGAAACCGATGACTTTATTGCCATAGCTGACGCCAAAAGGAGTGCTTGGATAGGTAATGTTTCTGGTTTAGAGGCAGCGATCGCCCAAGCGCAACAAATCGATCCTTCCAGACCAGTGTATAACGAAGCACAGCAACTGATTGCTCGTTGGCAATTGGAAATTGAAGATGTTGCCAATCTAGAAAAAGCGAGAATATTAGCTAGCCAGGGAACAGTCCCTAATTTAACAGCAGCGATCGCCCAAGTGCAGTTGATTCCTGCTAGTAACCCCAGGGCCACAGAAGCTAGGCAAGAGATGGGTCGCTGGCGTTCCCAAGTCGAGACAATTGAAGACCAACCTTACTTAGAACGCGCCGAACAGATAGCAATATTCGACGATATTAACTCTTTGCAAGCTGCGATCGCCCAGGCTAGCGAAATTCGTAGAGGTCGTGCTTTATATCCAGAAGCACGCAAAAAAATACGTACTTGGGTAGGAAAGATTCAGCGAATTCAAGACCAGCCCTACTTGGATCAGGCACAAGAACTGGCTCAGAGTGGAAATCTCACAGCCGCCATTAACGTAGCTCAACAAATTGCCTCGTCGGGAAGGGCGCTTTCACAAGAAGCACAAACTGCGATAAATGAGTGGGAAGGGCAAATCCGCACCGCAGAAAACTGGAAAAAAGCGCAGGAAGTGGGGGCAGCTGGCACGCCAGAAGCCTTGGTTGAGGCAATACGGCTGGCAGATCGGGTTTCAAACAGTAGCATCTTACGTATGGATGCGAATCAGGCTATTGACCAATGGAGTCAGCAATTGTTAGAAATAGCACGCTCTCAAGGTCAGTCTGATATTGCCAGAGGAATTGACATTGCCAAATCGGTTCCACGCGGTAGTGCTGCTTACAGTGCCGCGCAAGACCAAATTAAGGCTTGGCAGGAATTTCTTAATCCTCAACCGCAACCTCAGCCCCCGCTTGAGTCTCCACAATTGCCACCAGCAACGACTACTAATGGTCAGTGATTGTCTATTAAAGCAATTTATCAAGTCAATCAATTTTGGATTGTCGATTTTGGATTGAAAAAGACCACAAGAGTCCGGCGCTTGATAGCGCAGAGGCACATGGTCTTAAAGCTCAGTTAATGCTTTCATAGATAGAGTTGCACACAAGCCCACACTCACCCGAAGGGGAGTGTGTGGAGTATGTTACTAGCTCTGGCAATGATGTCAGTCATTGTACCTAATAGACCAGTCCAAGCCATAAAAACAAACTTGCTGAGTCTAGAGTAAGTAACGGTATAACTATTGACCGAAAGCAAGTAAGCCCTAATATCATGTCCATTTGATTACTTATTAAACCCGAAGAACCCCACCCCGCCAAAGCTATGCTTTGTCTCCCTGCCCCTAATCCCCAGAGGGGCCCCGAGTTCCCTGCAAGCGGGGAGGGGCTGGGGGTGGGGTGCAATGACTGTGGGAATCATAACTATTTCTATTTATCCGGACATGATATAAGATACCGGGTCATCTAGTTGGTAACGGCGTCTTAAAGCGTTAAATTTACTTACTTCAATGAAAAAAGTCCGAAGCTATGACCAGAGGCAATCTATGATTAAGCTCAGAAGCTCAACCAAATTTTCTAGTCATAGCTGGATTTCTGGCTAGCGGATTTCTGCCAAACAGCTTGATGATGGTTTCAGCAAATTCTCTATTATCATAAAACTCATGCATCAAGGTAATAGGTTGGGAATAAAGTTGATCGCTGGAAAAGATCGACTTCCAATCTAGTTTGGTGCTATCACCAACGCCAACTTTTTTCATCTCTTTGAGAAATTCATAAGCAATCAGCCCTTGACCAATGGCAGACGGATGAATACCATCCAAACTAAATAGTCCACCTTGTCGTAGCCGTCCAGTAGTGTCTGCGTGGTAGT
This sequence comes from Nostoc sp., assembly GCF_036917095.1. Taxonomy (GTDB): domain Bacteria; phylum Cyanobacteriota; class Cyanobacteriia; order Cyanobacteriales; family Nostocaceae; genus Nostoc. The sequence continues at coordinate 39,701 of NZ_JBALFH010000017.1, read as the reverse complement.
ATTTGGTGTTGACTTGGGGATAGACAAACTTAAAGTATTCTGGGAATTCATACTGCACCTGTCCAGCATTTCGCTTGAATGCAATTTCTTGTAAGGCACTGGCAAGATCGACAATGTGATAGCGTGGTTGTGGATACTGACTGTTTTTACTATCGACCAGTTTTCTGATTATTTTATTGTATGAGCGAATACAGTCATCAATGTAGAGGGCATCTTGTAGTGTCAGGTGTAAGGTTCCGGTTTCTCTAACCGTATCCTCTTCAAAGGGGAAATAAGTGTAGTATTTATAGTAAGTTGAAGGTTTCTCCTCTCCGTCCACATGAATTTCAGTGGTTGGGCCTACGCCTTTTGCCAATGGCGCAATAGTTATAAGCGGTACTGTCCCAATGAAGACATTCCAAGGAGAGTTGTTGTTGCCTTGCATGATTTTATCAACACGATCGAGCAATTGTTGATATTCAGCCTCGAAATCGTTGGGATGCCACAGGTTCCATTTTTCTCTTACCTCACGGAATGATTCGGGCTTTTGACTTGGGATTTTGAGAACCCGATCTGGATCGTTGGGAGTTTGATTAATTTCTAAACCGATCACAGTACCAAGTGCATTGTTTGCTCCTAACCAAAGAATTAAATTTTCAACTCCCTCTGGAGCGGTTGTATGATGGTGCTTCAACCAATCAAGTTGGCTATAGTTGTCATAAATAGGATTTAAGGACGGGTTGAGAACTTTAAGTGCAGTTCGATAGAAGGCAGCATTGGGAAAAGCCAAAAAACCATCCTTGCTATCTCCTTTTTCATTACTAAGTTCAATTTGATACTTACAAACCTTAGATGTAATCATCCAAGAATCAGCAATATCAAAGCCCTGAATTGCGACATTGTGGAAAAATTCAATTCCTCCTGGATAACGCTGTTGAGCACTACCTTCTTGCCGTTCATAGTAATCTTCAGCTTCATCAAGTACCCCCTCAAGAGTTGGCAATATGGTCAGCCAATCTAGGACGTTGATATCTGAACCATATTTTTTCTCCAAACGCCGTAGAATCTTTTCAATATTGGCTGGTAGCCCGCCCATTAACCATTCAGGATACAGATATTCAGTACCAACTGTTAGGCCCATTGACTTAGCAATCAAAGTTGAAAAACAAAGGTCTGTCCGGGCTGCTGCCAAAGACATAAAGCCTTGAGAAACACTGTCACCAATTGTAAAGAGTTTCATTTACTGCCTTTAGAGTTATAGTTTTTTCCGCGCAAGTACCAAGGCGAAAATCCTGATTCCCAAAGTATATTCGGAACTTCGCGATCGTAAGTTCACACTTGGTGAAACCTTCCCTGGCATTAGACCAATTTGGAACCAGAAACACTCATAGTATTGAGTATATTTTAAATAAAAAGTTTTAATTCCTCATTTTTGAGGAGCGTATAAGGCAATACACTTGGTTTCTGAAAATTATAGCAACTGTCTTGAATGTCAGCGAAGCCCAACAAATACTTTGGTATTTGTTGGGCTTCGTTTTTCAAACGCTACTTGACAACAGTTGAGGGCAGTTTATTCTCCTGTCGAAAGTTGCTACGCCTAGCTTGCTTAAGAGCAGGAGTACAAATCGGGCGTTGCCTGCCCAACGCCCTATGCCCGCGAAATCTCACTGCCTTCAGGCGTAGGATGAGCTTAAACTCTTTATTCGCCGATCGCTTCTCCCCATTCCTTAATTACAGAAAATAGTGATGAGTAATCATCATCAGCAAATGACATTTTTACGGCTGTTTGCAAGATTTGCCGAACACCTTTTATACTGCTGAGATCCAAACTCCGAGATTTCGCTTCAGAGATAAACAATTCTGTATCTTTAAGCAAGTGTTTTGTGGGGAAATTGGGATTAGCATAATCGCTATCCAACATCCGTTGTAGCTTTTTGTCAAAGGTAGGTGCGTAGAGTGAACTCTCGCGCAATATTTGCATAAACACATCTACATCGACACCCTGACGCTGGATAAAAGCTAGACTCAAAGCAAAGCTAGTTGTTAGAGAAGCTATTAGTTGATTTAGTGCCAATTTGAGCGCCGCCGCAGTTCCCACTGGCCCTATAAGTAAAGGTTCTGTCCCAAAATGTTGGAGTAACTTTAAGTGGCGTTCATATTGTTCTGCCTCTGCTCCTACCATAACCATCAACTTGCCAGCTTTCGCTTCCGGGATACTCCCTAATACGGGTGCTTCTAAATACTGACCACCACCAGCAACAACTGCATCTCTAATTTCCTGGCTTTCTGTGGGAGTAATTGTTCCCATTTGGACGATTGTGCGTCCTTGCAGAGTTTGCCAAGCAGTATCTGAAAGCAACACATTATAAATAGCCGGAGCATTAGTCAGCATCAGGATTACGCACTCAGCAGCACGAATGGCGTGGCGAGGATGTGTAACAATTTCAGCCCCAGCTGCTTGTAGTGGTGCTAATTTTTCTGGGGTACGATTGTAGGCAACTAGCTGTATATCTGCGGCTAATAACCTTTGAGCCATTGGTAGTCCCATCAGTCCAGTTCCCAGAAATGCCACCTTCATTTTTCACGTTCCTTTGGTATAGCGTTCGCCTAGCGTCTCCAAGAGTTGCATTAGCGAGTCTTCTTCCTACAGCCCTTGGGGCATCCTACGGCAGGCGCTAGCCTTTCCCTTTGGGAGAAGGGGAGCCACTGCGTTGCGGGGGATCATCCCGTTGTAGCAAATGGTGTGAGACGCCAAGGACAAACGAGCGTCACAGCCCTCACGTTTCCATTGTTGGATTTTAATATTCAGTTCTCAGCGAACAGCGATCTCTGAATACTGATAACTGTTCGCTGACTATTAACTCCTGAATTGGACGATCAACCACCAGCAGCAAAAGTCATCATAATTATCACTGAAAGTAAAATTCCAGGGGTAAGTAATGTTACTAACATTAGCAGGTCATGAGTGGACATAATTATTACTTTGGTAGTGTGTTTAACTTTACAGTAATCACTGTTATGCTAGTCTAAATAAGGCTGATACTGCATTCTTAAATAGAGTTTTAACTTTTCAAATTTACGTTTACTCTGGCAGGGTCAATCCTTTTAGTGGTTGAGAAATTTCTGTCTTGTCTAGACCTTTGCTCTGAACTAGGACTCCAAAGCCGCCCAGTCCTGTGGGATCTAGAAGTTGGTGTAGTGCGTCTCGCCGCTGTAGTAACTGTAAGAGGGGTTGCTGTTGATAAGAAAGGGCAGCAATCCGATCGCCTAACCCCAACGCCATCAAAAATAATCCCTGCTGGATAAAACCAACATTCTTTAAATTGCACTTCTCACCCCAGCGTTCCAAAGCCGTAAAGTCAACATGGGCAGTAATGTCTTGTCGCCCAATATTAATATAGGGGTTGTCATGGAAACGGTGATGGTAATAACACTGTAGCGTTCCTTGCGATCGCCTGGGATTATAGTAACGACTGGCGGGGTAGCCATAATCAATTGTTAACACATAGCCGCGCTGCAAGCGGTCTGCTACTATACTCAACCAGTCTAGAGCAGCTAAATTAATTTCACTACGGTAGCCATCTGGATATACATTTTGGGTTAAGTCGATTCCGAGTAAATCCAAATGTTCAACCAGTTGGGGCGTTGAAGGTTCCCCTGTAACTTCTACAAATGCAAAATTTGACCTCTCCCCCAACTCCTGCTCTATAAGGGGAGGGGAGAAGGACTCACCCGAAGGGGGTTGGAGGGTTAGGTTTTGTGGCGTTGTGACATAAATTTCTCGTAGTTCCCGCGTTTCTAGGATGAATTGATGCACGGGGAAAGCATCTACTAACTCGTTGGAAAAAAAGCAGCCTGCGATCGCATTGGGTGGTATTTCTTCTAGATTGCACCAACGCACGGGTAAATCTTGCAAGCGTTGCTGCTGTTCTTGTCTTAAAGTTGGGGACTTTTCAACAATGATATACTCTAGGGCAGTAAAAAAATCTGGGTAGCGTAGCTGATGATATTTGAGGATATGCAATGCTAGCAGTCCTTGACCTGCTCCCATTTCTACCAGAGAAAACGGTACAGGTTTTCCTAAAATCTCCCACATCTGAAAAAATTGTTCTGCGAGTAACTCGCCAAAGTCAGCACAGAGGTTAGGAGAGGTAAAAAAATCACTATCTTTAAAACCTATTTTGACTGCATCGCTAGAATAGTAGCCGTATTCAGGGTGGTATAATGCCATTTCCATGAATTGGGCGAAAGTAATTCGTTGTTGAGGATTGGTGGTAATGTGATTTGCGATCGCTGCACACAATGCTGGATTTGAATCCATAAAATTTGATGTTGGGGAGTACAGAAAATAAATGAATTATGAATGATGCAAAACAAAATTCATAATTGATAATTTCCCTAACGGTCTACAAACCCCATAATATCGAGAGCTGTGGCATAAGCGCTGGCATTTATTGACAGACAAAACTTGGGAAGTTTGCAGTTCTATGCGATCGCTATATTTCATGGTTAGGAATATCGCGTTATGTAAATAAATGTGCTCTAGTCAGCAATCAGAGCTTTTTGCTGTCCTGTTAACTCAAAAATCTTTGACATCGCCTAGTGTATTTACAAAATTCCCCGTTTAACTATCCAACTAGCCAAAGTAAGAAAATTAGGCGTTGATTTTTTATTGTCGTGTTAGCCTGCTGCTCGTAGTAAGCGGATAAACCTTTCTTGCTCAAAGTGCCGATCCAGTAGACAATGCCTCTGTAATCTGGCGCTGGCACATTAGCACAAAGCTGAGTGCATCACATAGAGAGTAAGTTTTATCCTTTCGCTCCATTGCAAATTACCATTTTAAAGGTAGCGATCGCTATTAAGCACTTACCAACGACACCAGCACGCCATTGGGATCGCGGACACGAGCAATTGTTTGTCCCCCAGGCTGGCTTTTAGGGGCATCTAGTGTTTTTGCGCCTGCCCCGATTGCTCTCATATAAGCGCTGCCAACATCAGGAGTAATAAATGATATTTGGATTAATGCCGGTGGTTGTGTAGCATCGTTGGGATGGCAGCCACCAGGAAATAACTTCTGTGCTTCGCTACTGGAGGAGAAAGCTAGTGTGGTGTTTCCAGTTTCGATTTCCGCCCAGATAGATTGTCCCCTATCCACGAGAGTGCGACGAACTAGACCAAAGGCTTTTTCGTAAAACTCAACGGTCTTAACTACATCGTCTACCCAAATGACCGTGTAACCAAATTTCACAGTTTTTTCTCCTTATCTAGAAAAATCAGTGCTGGCGAGGATCTTTGCTATTTAACTGTATGCCATTTGAATACACAGTGACTTAACTCTCCAGAATATTACGATCTGTTGCTAGAGTTTGTGCCCCTGTTTGCATCATTTCTATATCTGATGGCAACCAATAATGAGGCCCATGACAGTGATGTGCTACTAGCAATCCCCATAATCCTCTAGGGATGACAATTGGTACAACCAAGTTGGCGCGAACCTGCAAATTGCGGAGGAAATCTCGGTGACAAGGCTGGATTGGCTCTAATTCAATATCAGCGATCGCTCTTACCCGTCCTGCTAAGTATAAAGCAGCATACTCGTTGTTAAAACAATCATCTGGCCCAGTGGAACCAAGTATTGAGAATTCTTGAGAACTCAAAGATTCAAAAGTCACCTGTCCTTGCCACTGACTGTAAAAATAATACAACACCACCCGATCGACCTGAAGCGATTCTCTGAGTTGATTGGTTGTTTGCCGAACTAACTCATCGCGCTGCATTGTTTTAACAAGGCGATCGAGCAAATTTTGCAAACCCTGTTCGCGGCTATGGTTAAATTCGGAGTGAGGATGAATTTTCACGGTTTTAAAATTACGATTAAGTAAATGCTGCCGGATTTATATAGTAATTTATTAGACCTTATTTAAATTCATTCTTGTATTTATAGCAGCAATTCAATTTTAACGGAATATAATACTAGTCAATCTCTTCGGTAAATTGGAAAAAATTATTAAGAAATTCAATTTGCTAATTTGCACCAGAGAAAATTTAAGATTATAAATTCAAAGTTAAAAATTTTGGACATTTACAAATAATATGTTCAGCTTTTCTATAACTTGAGGCAATAAATAGACTTCAAACTGAAATGTAACAAATCAGTTTGTATTCCTCGTAACAGATATTAGTCATGTACGGAAAAATTATCAATTTATTTGAACGGCGGCTTTATTTGTGCAGCCGTGATTTGTAATTGTCAAGTATATTTGCTGATTACTTTATCAAAAAGGCTAATTGCTTTATCAGAATGCCTATTTACTTTCTCAAAATACTTAAATGCTTTCTCAAAATGAGCTTTTACTGATTCAAACTCCAGTTAGCTTTCTCATTTTGGTGTTTTCCGCAAGCAAAATGAGCTTTTACTTATTCAAACCCCAGTTAGCTTTCTCATTTTGGTGTTTTCCGCAAGCAAAATGAGCTTTTACTTTCTCAAATCCCAGTTAGCTTTCTCATTTTGGTATTTTATGTAAGGCGTAGGTTGGCTTGAGGAACGAAACCCAACATTATCAAAGCTTAATTCGGTTTTGTTGTCGCTCAACCCAACCTACTACGCCTCGTTCCCAGTCTCTGATTGAGAACGAGGTAAAATTTTTCCAGCTAGAGAAGGGGTGGCTCTGCGAAGGACTGATTATTGTAGAGACGGCGATTTATCGCGTCTCCTGCTTTAACCAAGCGTATTGTGATATAGTCAGGGGTTTTACCCAACACTCAAAAAAATAGAGCAGTTGCACTGTAATACAACTGCTCTAAAAAGAACTTAGATAGATATTTTCTACCTATCCACAGACCCCATGATTACGTCAACACTGCCTAGAATAACCACAATATCTGCAACCTTCATGCCGCGCAGTAAATGTGGAACAATCTGGAGGTTGTTGAAATCTGCGGCGCGAATCTTCCAACGCGCAGGGAAAACGTTATCATCGCCAACCAAATAAATTCCCAATTCACCTTTGCCACTTTCTACACGAGAGTAGATTTCACCCTTGGGAATCTTGAAAGTGGGAGAAACTTTTTTGCCGATGAATTGGTAATCAAATGCGTCCCACTCGGATTTTTTACCTGCGGCTAAACGCTTCGCTTCCAGATTTTCGTAAGGGCCGCCGGGAAGTCCTTTAATTGCTTGGCGAATAATCTTTACAGATTCGCGCATTTCCCGCATCCGCACCACGTAACGGGCAAAGCAATCACCGGCGGTTTCCCACTGTACATCCCAGTCAAAATCGTCGTAGCATTCGTAATGGTCAACTTTCCGCAAATCCCATTTCACGCCAGATGCGCGTAACATTGGGCCAGAAAGTCCCCAGTTAATTGCTTCTTCACGAGTGACAGTACCAATACCCTCAACACGTCGCCGGAAGATAGGGTTATCGGTTACTAAGCGTTCGTACTCATCAATTTTGGGCAATAGGTAGTCGCAGAATTCCAGACACTTATCTACCCAACCGTAAGGTAAATCGGCTGCTACTCCACCAACGCGGAAGTAGTTATTATTCACCATCCGATAACCTGTGGCAGCTTCCCACAAATCATAAATCATCTCCCGTTCGCGGAACTGGTAGAAGAAGGGAGTTTGTGCGCCTACGTCAGCTAGGAAGGGGCCAAACCACAGCAAGTGGTTAGCGATGCGGTTCAACTCCAGCATGATGACGCGGATGTAGCTAGCACGTTTGGGGACAGCGACACCTGCAAGCTTTTCTGGGGCGTTAACAGTGACGGCTTCGTTGAACATTCCCGCAGCGTAGTCCCACCGACTAACGTAAGGAACGTACATTACATTAGTGCGGTTCTCAGCAATTTTTTCCATTCCCCGGTGCAAATAGCCGATGACTGGTTCACAGTCAACAACATCCTCGCCATCCAGAGTCATGATTAGCCGCAGAACCCCGTGCATTGAGGGGTGGTGTGGCCCCATGTTTAGCACCATTGGTTCAGTGCGGGTTTCTAGTCTGGTCATAGATTTCGTGTTCTCCGTTCGTGAAAATATTGAATTCAACCGCGCAGATGCCAACTAGACCCAATTTATCTTGTTTGTCAAGCCAAAATAAGGGTTGTGGGAAGAGGAATTTGATTTGATGTTTAATTTTGTTGCACTTCTTCAACTATTATATGGAAGCTCGATATGCACTTAATTAAGGCATCGAATTTTTTTATCTCATGGTGCTGGGAGGACGGGGTGAAAGAAGATGCGTTTTCTCAATGATAACTATTGACTTCTGAGTTTATACGTAAGCTATAGAGATATTGTGTCAGCTATATTACAGTTTTATGAGGCTGATACATATTTATGGCTTTCAATCAAGAGCGTTTTGATAGGCTAATTCAGAAGTTAGAAGCTTTTGCTAAGAAACAACCGCATCTTTATAAATTGCAGGTTGCTTTTTTGGCTACTTTAGGCTATGCATATATATTTTTGGTTCTAGCTATAACGTTGACTCTGCTGGTAGGTATTGTCTTTTTGATGCTTAACGCTAAGTCAATTCATGCCTCATCTGTGAAAGGTGTTCTGTTTTTGCTGGCGTTCGCATTGGTGTTAGTGCGATCGCTTTGGGTTTCTTTTCCCCCACCTACAGGTTTACCACTGCAACCCAAAGATGTACCCAATCTCTATTCTTTAACTAACGAAATCTCATCGAAGCTACAAGCTCCACGGTTTCACCACATCTTGCTGACCAACGATTTTAATGCAGCAGTTGTCCAAAGACCACGCTTAGGTTTGCTCGGAGGGCAGCAAAATTACTTAATTGTGGGTCTACCGCTAATGCTAGCACTGCCACCCGAACAATTTCGTGCCGTCTTAGCCCATGAACTAGGACATTTATCAGGAAATCACAGCCGTTTTAATGCTTGGATTTATCGCCAACGTCAAACTTGGTATCGCATCCTTGAAGGGTTAGGACAAGGTGGAAATGAAGTATCATGGTTAATCTTTGAGCGTTTTTTGACATGGTACAGCCCGTTTTTTAATGCCTATTCTTTTGTGTTGGCACGGATGGATGAATATGAAGCAGATAGATGTTCTGTTGAACTAACCGGAGAACAAAATACTGCTGAAGCTCTGATAAATTCACAGGTCAAAGCTAGATTTATACAAAGAGATTTTTGGTCTACCATCTATAAACAAGTTGAGACACAAATCGAACCACCAAAAATGACTTATATGGCTATGCAGCAGGCTTTAAGTCAGAGACTTAATCAGGAAATAACAAGTAGTTATTTAATGGAAGCCTTAACAAAAAAAACTAACAATGCTGATACTCATCCTTGCCTGACAGATAGACTTAAAGCCTTGGGATACATCCTCAGCAATCAGCAAGAAGTAGCTATACTTGCGCCAGTTAAAATCAATGCTGCCCAAGAATTATTGGGAGATAGTTTAGAGAATTTTATCGAACATTTTAGCCAAATTTGGCGGGAAGAAATAGCAACACCTTGGCGGCAAAAATATGTTGAGTTTCAAGAATCAATAGCTGCGTTAAAAGATTTAAATCGCAAATCGCAAAAACAACAGCTAACCTTAGAAGAAGCTAGCCAGCGAGCATTTTTGACATTTGACTTGGAGGGTGAAGAAGCAGTTATACCACTGTTAAAAGAAATTATTCATCGTGATGCTCACCATGCCTCAGCTAATTATTTACTAGGGCAAATATTATTAAACAAACAGGATGCAACCGGAATAAAATACATTGAGAGGGCGATAGATAAAGACTCTAGTATAGTCATAGAAGGTTGTCAGACAATTTGCTATTTTCTTAAAAAGCAAGGAAAAGCTAATGAGGCAAAATCTTATCAAGAACGTGCCGAAAATTATGGTGAGTTAATTTTTAAAGCGCAGCAAGAACGTTCTAACTTGAAAGAAAATGATAATTTTGAATCTCATAATATTTCAGACGTAGAGGCAAACAAGCTTCGTCAGCAGCTATCTCATTACCCGCATATAATAACTGCTTACTTAGTTAAAAAAGAATTGCAATATTTTCCTGAGAAGCCACTTTATGTTCTCAGTGTTAAGCGGAAAATTAGTTTATTTGAAGATAGCTATGAAGCTGAGAACTCTAGACTTGCAAAGAGCTTGTTACAAGGAAATGAATTTCTTGAAAATGTATTCATTTTTATTTTAAATAGCCATTTAAAGATGGAGAAAAAATTCAAACGGATACCAAATTCGATGATTTACGACAAGAAAGGTAAAAAATAGCACTATAGATGCTTAAAACTCAAGATCCAAAGCTGACGCTGGGTGTCGAGTTTATGATATTTTCCTTTTGTGTCTTAGTGGTTCAAACACTATTTTTTAGCTAGGAACACACAAAGACACAAAGAAAAGAATACATAATTAAAGTTTATCTGTGGTTTTTTGCCCTAAGTCTCATGAATCGTCAGCTAGCTATCGAAGAACCGATATTTTCCCATCTACCAGTGTTACCGCAGGAAGTGATTGCAGGTTTAGCAGTATCTCCAGGAGGTCATTATCTTGATACAACGGTAGGCGGTGGTGGTCACAGTCGTTTGATTTTAGAAGCTGCGCCAGATGTACAAGTAACGGCGATTGACCAAGATGAGGATGCTTTAGCAGCAGCGAGAAAAGAATTAGCAGAGTTTGGCGATCGCGTACAATTTATTCATAGTAATTTTGCTGACTACGAATTTCCCCCCAACACTTTCGATGGTATTTTAGCCGATTTGGGGGTGAGTTCTTACCATTTAGATAAGGCAGAAAGGGGTTTCAGCTTCCGCCAAGCTGCAAATTTGGATATGAGAATGGATCGGGGGCGATCGCTAACTGCTGCTGATGTAATTAATAATTGGGATGAAGCGGAATTAGCAGATATTTTCTTTAAGTACGGTGAGGAAAGATTATCGCGGCGCATTGCTCGTCGCATTGTCGAACGCCGTCCGTTACACACGACTACAGAATTAGCTGATGCGATCGCTTCTTCAGTTCCCCCTAAATACCGTTATGGGAGAATTCACCCCGCTACCCGTGTATTTCAAGCTCTGCGAATTGTGGTCAACGATGAGTTAAAATCCCTAGAAACCTTTTTGGATAAAGCACCAAATGCCCTTGTCCCTGGCGGCAGAATTGCAATTATCAGTTTTCACAGTTTGGAAGACCGCCCGGTAAAGCATAGTTTAAGAAATTCACCTTTGTTAAAGGTCTTGACAAAAAAACCGATTATTGCTCAAGAAGAGGAAATTGGGAAAAATCCGCGATCGCGATCGGCTAAGTTGAGGATAGCTGAAAAGTTGCTGTAACTACAACAATGCAGCGTTAAACTGCTTCATCTCAACGATCTGTTAACCTAGCGTTGTTGAAGAGTTAAAAAATAATAAATGGAAATTAGTAATCTGTTTACAGCAGGTGGCGTAGTCATGTGGCCTCTGCTGGGGTTCTCTTTGTTAGGGGTAGCGCTGATTATCGAACGGATCATCTTTTGGGTAAAGATAAGTAATCGGCAAAACAAGGTAGTACGAGAGGTGCTACAGCTTTATCGCCTTGATAATGTAGTTAGTGCTTTAGATAAATTGCAAAAAAATACTGATTTACCCATTGCTCGAATTTTTTTAGCAGCTTTAGAATTGGAAGAGCCGACACCAGAGGAATTTCGTTTGGCATTAGAAAGTGAAGCACAAGGCGAAATTCCCTTGCTCAAGCGCTTCCAAAATATTTTTGAGACAATTATTGGTCTAGCACCCCTGTTAGGACTTCTCGGCACTGTTTTAGGATTAATTAACTCCTTTGCCTCTCTGAATATCGGAGATGTGGGAGGTAGTCAAACAACAGGTGTGACATCTGGAATTAGTGAAGCTTTAGTATCCACAGCATCAGGGTTGGTAGTGGCAATCTTTACACTTTTATTTGCCAATACCTTCCGGGGACTCTACCAGCGCCAGATTGCCTGGATTCAAGAATATGGTGGACAGTTAGAATTACTCTACCGCCGTCGCTACGAAAGAGGAAATAAATCTTATGTGCCTACCAGATGAAGCAGAACTGGGTAATGTAAATTAGTAATCGGTAATTGGATTAGTTCACTATTTGTTACCGATGTTGCTCTACAATTTTCGACTCTAATAGTATTCTAAAATGACGAATAGCTTTTTTCGCTACAGTTTTTGAGGGAATATTCCATGACTATTTGGGTAAATGAGCAAATCGATCCTTCTGGGATGATTCATGCGTGTATTGCTACTTGTAATGAATCTCAAGCCAAAGATTGCCATGATTCATTTCAGAATAATTTGACCGAGACGCAAAAGGCAGCAGGTTGGGTAGCGCAATTGCGGACAGTCGATTCTTGGGATGAAGTGCCAGTAAATTCTTTAAAACTCAATTAATTGAGTGCTATGGAAAGTAAGCTAAGAGCTTACCTTTTTCTCAGCAGTCAAGATTACCTTTGTGTTTTCTGCTCACCTTTGGGCGAAATTTCGACGCTCTTTGCTTCACCAGACGGCTGTTTAACCGAGCTTTGCTGACAGTTAGACCATTTTGGTTTTGACTGCAAATCGTCTGAGATGGAGTTCATTTTTTGGGATTTCGATCGAACATATTTCAGGTGCGTAGGCGTAGCCCGCCATAGGCATTGCTTGTCTACCAGATGCTACACCTATGCCAATGCCGACAGCGATCGCAGCAAATCCGATGAGAACAGGTTAATAAAGGATAAAATTAGGATTAAAATTATCAAATTATTAGCAACTGTTGCCAAAAAAAGTAACATATTATAGAAAAGTGATGATTTTTCTGAAGTTTTAAGAGCTATCATCTATACCGGAGATTAAATTAAAAATCTTGCATAAATCGAATCAATTTAGTGAACTATCCCAAGGTTTACACTTCGGAGCAAGCCTGTCCCATTAATTTAGTTGGTGAAACGGGACAAGCAGTTCAAATTTCAATTCATCCTCCCAGTCAATATATCTGTGCCAACTGCGAACGGATATTGCCAGATTGGAAACGGCAGCCATTTTTACGAGTAGTGATTGTCTTACAGCAATCGCGTTATCAATTAATTGAAAAGACAGCAGAAGTAGAGTCAGAGAAAGAACGCTTGCGAGAAAAGTTCATGAGATTTGGCTGCGATTTGGCATTTAATCTGCGCGATCGCGGTTATTTAACAGACTTAATCGACCCTCGTACAGGCTATCCTTTACTGTCTCATCCCGGAGCAATTCCCCACGATGACACAGCAGTTGTCAAAGCTTTACTCAACTATCCAGTGATTAAAAATCAATGCCGTATACTACTGCATCCCGATTGGGGTGCAGCAGTTTATCCTAGCATTTTGATATCAGAAGCTCCCCCAATTGCGATCGAATGGGTTACAAAAGGCATAGCATCCATGCATGGGTGGAGAGAAATTGATTATTAATTGGGCATTGGCTCGCTCTCTTTTATATTTATTTGGGTTATTCATTCAGAGTAATCTGATGGCTATCAATTCTGAAGCTAATCAAATTTACAAATAGATTCTGGTTTTATAGGACATATTTTGCATGCGATCGGGATACATTAATTAATGTGTGAAAAAGGCATTAATTTGTGAACGGCGACATCTAATTTGTGAATGTACAAGAAGTTTGGTGATTTTGAATTGCTTACACTGGTTGTGGTTTGAGTAAATCTGTTTTGGTAACAAATTCACTAAATGTACTTGCAACCTGCTGCGGTAATGCAATCGCTGGCATTTGCACTGGTAATAGAGGAAACAGTGATTCTGCGACTCGATAGGCTTCTTCGAGATGGGGATAACCTGAAAAAACAAAGGTATCAATTCCTAAATCGGCATATTCCAGCATTCGCGCAGCAACTGTTTCTGGATCTCCGACTAAGGCAGTACCAGCACCTCCACGTACTAAGCCAACACCTGCCCATAAGTTGGGGCTAATTTCTAAGTTTTTGCGATCGCCCTTATGCAGTTGCGCCATGCGGCGTTGTCCTTCTGATTCAGATTGAGCAAAGCGCTGATATGCAGCAGCGATTGTCTCATCATCCACATACTGAATCAGTTCGTTAGCTGCATCCCAAGCTTTTTGAGTAGTTTCGCGCACTATCACGTGCATCCTAATCCCAAAGCGGACTGTTCTACCTTGTTCTGCTGCTAATCGGCGTACCTTTGCAATCTTTTGGGCAACTTCATCTGGTGGTTCGCCCCAAGTTAAATACACATCAATGTGTTTGGCAGCAACTTGGAGAGCAGCATCCGAAGAACCACCAAAATATAAAGTCGGATAAGGCTTTTGTACGGGAGGAAATTGCAGTTTAGCGCCTTCAACTTTCAAATGGCGACCACTATAGGTTACTTCTTCACCTTGCATGAGCGATCGCCAAATTGTCAAAAACTCATCTGTGAGTTCATAACGCTGATCGTGAGCTAAGAAAATCCCATCTTTAGCAAGTTCTTTTGTGTCGCCACCAGTGACAACATTCAGAATAATTCGACCGTTAGAAATCTGGTCAAAAGTCGCAGCCATTCTGACTGCTAAAGAAGGCGACATAATTGCCGGACGAAAGGCTACAAGAAACCGCAAGCGTTCCGTAACTGAAATTAACGAAGTAGCTACAATCCAAGTATCCTGTTTTTGTCCAGTACCAATCAACATCCCGCCATAGCCCAATTTATCAACAGCTTGAGCGATTTGCTGCATATAGGGATAAGTCGCTGGTCGCCTGCCAATTGTAGAACCTAAATAACGCTCGTCTCCCTGTGTAGGCAAATACCAAAAAACTTCCATGTTCCTATCTCCTGGCACTATTTCTGACTAATGGTTTCCGGTGTAATGGCTGCATATTGTTCGCTAGTCAGCATCGCTTCCTTAATATTAATCTGCTTAGGAATCACTTTTTCTTTGGCAAATAAATCTGCTATTTTCTGTTGATTTTCCATGATTTCTGGCGTAATTGGTCTTAAGCCGTAAGTTCGCCTTTCAACCATTGTTTTTAAGATATCCTCATCGATTTTGAGGTGAGGAATAGTAAGTTTTACAACTTCTGCTCGGTTTTTATCACCCCAGTCGCCTGTGTTACCTATCTCCTCAAGAACTAATCGGACTAAGTTGGGATTTTCTGTGGCAAACTTTCGTGCAGCCATGTAATATCCACCCTGAGTAGCAATGCCGCTAGCATCTCTCAAAACACGGGCATTTGCCTTTTTTTGTGCCACGGCTAAATAAGGGTCCCAAGTTACCCAGGCATCAATTTTTCCTTGAATAAAAGCATCGCGGGCTTCTGAAGGAGGGAGGCTAATGGCTTGAATATCACTATATTTCAAATTAGCTTCTTCCAAAGCTTTTATTAATAAGTAATGGGAAGCAGAACCCTTTTGAAAAACTACTTTTTTACCTTTGAGGTCGGCTAAAGTCCGAATCGGTGAATTATTTTGGACGATAATTCCGCTTCCTTTGCCAGTACTGGGTTTATTACTAGCGATATAGACTAAAGATGTGCCAGCCGCTTGAGCAAATATCGGGGGAGTTTCGCCTACTGAACCAATATCAACCCTACCGACATTCATCGCTTCCATCAGTTGTGGCCCTGCGGCAAATTGTGCCCATTCAACGGAAACACCTAAAGGCTGTAGACGTTTTTCTATCAATCCTTTAAGCCGGAAAATATCCCCAGAGCTTTGATATCCCATCCGGACAACTTTGGTTTTTAAAGCAGTGGTTTTATTTTCTGAATTTGGGGTTTCGACTGAGCAACTGATTAAGGTTGTTGAGATTGTTAATAATCCAGGTAATAGGAATAGTGAAAAATGCTGGAAAACGTTAACTCGTAGCTGTTTGAAGGCGGTAATCATCGCTCTGATACTTTATTTTTATTTGCTTTTGACTATTTGGCTATGCCGATGTTCAGCCGTGTGGACGCACATCTGTGCGCCCCTAGCGGTGTATTGCTTTTAGGGACTTCCAAATAAAAAAATATTCAATTATTGATTGTGGGGTGGGCAACATGAGCGCCCAGTTTATATGGCGGGCAAGATGCCCACCCCACAAGATTGGATAATTTATTTCTTGGAGTTCCCTTAACCCAAAGATTTAGACCTTTTGAAGCTGAAGGTTCTTTTGAAAAAGTTCTTGAACGTTTTTCCAAGCATCGGCAGCAGCTTCGGCATTGTAGCTAGCGCGATGGTTGCAGAAAAAGCCGTGTTCTGCACCAGGATAGCGGAAGATAGCATGGGGAATCTGATTTTTCTTCAATTCAGCCTCAATCTGCTCTGTTTGCTCCAAGGGGATTCCTTTATCTTCAAGACCAAAGAATGCGTAAATCGGGCCTTTAATATCAGGAGTGCGAGTGATGGTTGGTTCTCCACCACCGGGAGTTGAGTTAGGAATACCGCCACCATAGAAGGAAGCTGTAACTTTAATATCTGGTAAAGTGGCAGCTAGATAAACGACATGGCCGCCAAAGCAGAAACCAATGGAGCCGATCGCATCTCCTTGCACATTTGGTAGAGTTCTTAAATAGGCGATCGCAGCTTTAATATCGCTCAATATTTCCTCTGCTGTTGTCTGCTCCTTATACCCTCTTCCTTGCTGGACATCTTCAGGGGTGTATCCACCCTCAAAACCGGGGGCGGTGCGTTGAAATAAACTCGGAGCGATCGCAACATATCCCTCTTTGGCAAATTTCTCCGCAACTTCCCGAATGTGAATATTAACCCCAAAAATTTCCTGAATCACAATCACGGCTGGGAATCTTCCCACTTTTGCTGGTTCTGCTAAGTAAGCATCAATTTGCAAATCTCCGTTAGGGACTTTAACTTGAGCGGTGCGAATTTCTGTGTTTGTCATCTTAGGGATTAGCCTGCAATTGCTTTGAGGACGCGATGTTTTATGGTAAATTTTGTAAAATACTACCTAAAATCTACCAATTTACCGTAGTTTCAAGAGTAGTATTTCACAAACAATCAGCAAAGGCAAGTCCTTTGATTTAGAGATGTAGATGAATATAAGACCATACCAAGTATCTGATGCTGAATCAGTAAGTGCCCTGTGGGATGAGGTGTTTCCTAATAACCCATCGCACAGCAGCTCAAAATTGGTAATCAGTCAGAAGCTTGCTGTACAGCCTGAGTTATTTTTGGTCGCGGAAATTAACTCTGTAATTGTAGGCACTATTATGGCAGGATATGACGGGCATCGCGGTTGGCTATATACAGTTGCCGTCAATCCTCACTATCAACGGCAGGGTATTGGTAGCAAGCTAGTGCGGCACGCAGAGAGGCTATTGATAGCGATGGGATGCCTCAAAATCAATCTCCAGGTTCGTGTCTCCAACGCTGAAGTAGTTGAGTTTTATAGAAAACTTGGCTATCTCGTCGAAGAACGCATCAGTATGGGAAAGCTTGTCGCATAGATTTTTGGTAAGTCGGAACAGAAAAACTTTAGAAATACGCCACTATTAATTACTGAAAAAGGCGATTGTAGCGTTGCCAAATTTAACCCAAACTAGGAGAAAAATTTATGAAGCTTGATGCAGTTCATCATATTCAAGTAACCTATCCTCTTGAGGTGGAGGATGCAATGCTATCTTTCTATAGCAAGGTTTTGGGACTGACTGAAATTCCCAGACCTGAAGCGATCGAGAATGATTCAGGAGCGTGGTACTCGCTAGGAAACATTGAATTGCACGTCAGTAGAGAGAACAACGCTAATAACCAAGCATCTAGACGACATTTTTGTTTCCAAGTCGCTAACTTGAACGCCTTTGAGGAACACCTAAAAGGGCATGGAGTAGAAATTATTCCCGATCGCCGACCACTTCCAGGATGCGTGCGGTTTTTCCTCCGCGATCCCGGTGGGAATCGGATAGAGATTGCAGAGTTCGTAAAGAGTACTTTTGCACAGCTACAAGCAGAGGAGTTGCTATTAGAAAGACATTCAGCAACGGTGTCTTAAGCAACAATATTAATGGAAATCGCCCGCCAGTTTCTACTTAATTATCTAGATTTAATTTCCAGCTACGCATTCGCGGATATTGAAAGCGGTATCGCCCTGTAAAAACCGTTGAATGTCGTATGTGTAAAAGAGAAGCCGTTTGAACTTGTGGTCAATTTGAGGGAAGTTGAAGATTTTATTCGCCTCATTGACTCATCTTTCCCTACCCCCCTGCTAACCATTTCTATCAAGAATTACAGTGAAACGCTATCAGGGGGGGCAACTTTCTGACTGAGGCATTTATCTATGCTGCAATTATCTCCATCTGCTGAGAGCTTTTCTGCAACATCGGGACAATTATATCAGCGGGTACAGGACGACTAAAGTAGTAACCCTGACCTTCGTGACATCCCCGCATTTTCAGGTATTCAAGCTGTTCTTGCGTTTCCACGCCCTCTGCCGTGATACTCAACCGGAGGCTCTTGGCAAGAGCAATAATGGCATCGGTAACAGCGGCGCTATCAGGATTGGACATGACATCCAGCACAAATGACTGATCGATCTTCAGTATATTCACAGGAAAGCGCTTCAAGTAATTCAAGGAGGAATAACCTGTGCCAAAGTCGTCTAGCGCCAACCATATACCCAGTTCTCGTAATTTTTTTAAGGTTTTAACCGATCGCTCAACATCACCCATCAAGAAGCTTTCCGTTACTTCCAGTTCCAGATCGGATGCTTTGAGTCCAGTCTCCTCAATAATTTGGTTGATGACCTCAACCAGATAGGGTTGTTCAAACTGTCGAGCTGACAGATTCACAGATATCCGGATTGGGGTAAATCCAGCAAGCTGCCAAGCACGGTTTTGGGCGCAAGCAGTTCGCAACACCCATTCGCCAATTGGTACGATCGCACCATTGGCTTCTGCAATGGGAATAAACTTTGCTGGAGAAATCATACCTAAAGTAGGATGCTGCCAGCGAATCAACGCTTCCACAGCTGTAATTTCTCCACTGTCTAAATCAATCAGAGGTTGATAATAAACCAGCATTTCGTTACGCTCAAGCGCCCCATGTAATTCATTTTCTAGCGTCAGTCGCTCCTGCAACTGAGCATTAATTTCCGGGGAATAGAATTGGTATTGGCTACGCCCTTGCTGCTTCGCCTGGTACAGTGCCATGTGAGCCTGTTGCAAGAGTTGATCTACACTATTGCGATCGTTCAGGTCATTAATTGTGATGCCGATGCTGGCGGTGATATGAATCAAATTACCCTCTACAGAAAAGGGTTTGCTCAGGGTACTTAACACTACCTGAGATAACTTAATCATGCTTTCAAAAGAAACAATGTCCGTGCGGGCAATGGCAAATTCATCTCCATTCAAATGGGCAAGAATATCTGTTTGCGCTATGCAGAGTGATAACCTCTGAGCAACTGCTCTTAACAACAAATTTGTTGTCTGAGGCTCCAACCCATGACTCATACCAGTGAAATCATCAATACCCAGCAAAAAAACGGCAACAAGGCGCTGGTTGTTTTCTGGTTGGGATAAAGTCTGATGGAGGCGATCGCGGAATAAATCACGATTAGGTAATCCAGTCAGGTCGTCATAATTACTGATGTAGTGAATTAACTCATCTAATTTATGAAGAGTTTGTGAGGTATCCGCCATCAATGTGCCCGCTTCATCAGAATATTCTGTGGGCAATTCAGGTAGGGTTTTGGTGGTCAGATAATTTTGCAATGTCGCAGATGTCAAAATAACCGGTTTGAGGAGGTGGTGTAGCGCGTAAAGAGTAGCGGCCGTACCCGCTAAGGTAGCCAATAGAGCAACGCTCATAACTCGCACCGCCATTTCCAAGGAATAGGAGTTTGAGATGACGAAACTCAAAAGTAAGGTCAGAAGTGGTACGTGAGTGCCCAAAAATGCCACCAACATGATTTTAGCGGTATAACTTTTCTTGAGCCATCCAAAATTAGCTAGGAACGTGTACAGGTAGAGCTGGTGATTGAGCTTCATAAATTCTGTTCGATAGTTGGCAAATTAGTTCCGAGCTATCCAGACAAAAAAGTATTTTTGATTCACAATCCAGTGGAATTAGCTCTAGTGGAACTCAACCATAAAAAGGTTATATATTATTCTTCCCTATCTCGTTTACTACTTAATGTATATATCCTTAAAGTTTCTGTAAAGCTTATAGAATAAGCAATTACGTAACAATTAGGTAGTTGTATAAAATATTTATATTAGCTAATTATAGGTTTGCATTAACGTAATATAAAAGCAAAAGGAACTAGAGATAAACACTGATATTTATCGGTATTTATTTCTAGTTCAATTTCACAAATCTCGACTATGCAAGAGGTCTAATGATTTTTGACTTCCTAATGATTAAGTGTGCAATTACAGCAGTTTTCATGTAATTGAATCACATCTGCTGTGCCCCTACGGCGTGGTCTATTTACCTGAAAATTGCTGTAAAGACGCAACAGATTATTTCAGACTAGAGCCAGAAAAGAGCAGATTTGTAACTTGCTCTAACACCTTTAATGCTGTTAATGAACCTCGAATCAGCCGAGTAGCAGCAAGGGGTTGTCGAAGCATTCCTATCGCTAAAGGAAAAGGGTTTAGGGAGCCATCAGAGTTAATTGCTGGTGTGAGATCGGGGATATTATGCTGACAATCGTCGCTGACTACTCGCAGTATTGCTACGGCCACCCCAGCCGCATTGAAAAACTCTAGGGCGGTAAATCCTTCCATATCAACAACATCAGCCGCCAAACTCTCACCTAAACGACGTTTTTCGGCAGCAGACCAAATCACGCGATCGCTTGTCAATGCGTTGACTAATGAGACTTTATCTGATAAAGAAGAGTGCAATTGTGCTGTGAAAGTGCGATCGCATTCTTGCTGCTTTCCCTGATAAACGCAATCTTGATACAGCACAATATCACCAACTGTGTGGCGATCGCTTAAGCTGCCACATATACCCATAA
Organism: Nostoc sp.; assembly: GCF_036917095.1. Classification (GTDB taxonomy): domain Bacteria; phylum Cyanobacteriota; class Cyanobacteriia; order Cyanobacteriales; family Nostocaceae; genus Nostoc. The sequence continues at coordinate 18,794 of NZ_JBALFH010000017.1, read as the reverse complement.
TCAGCACTCTGGATTTTGGAGTCAGAAATTGTCCGTTTTCTGGGTATTTTTGCAGATATTTGAGTAAAGGCTTCATCCCAACAGGTATGGCTACTATCGTTGGCTTGGAGCCAGTAACGCCGCTTAATCCGCGACAGACAGCTTTATATTCTGCTCCCTGAGGCACCAGAATTGTGTTGATGGGCAGAAAATTAGGCACTAGCCCTCTCAACAGTTTCAAGTTTGGGTAATAACTCAAAGGTGGGGAGGGCGATCGCAGTTTGTAAAAGAGGAGTGCTTACCGTAGCTGCGTAACGACTAACTATTACTCCGGCTTGTCGCTCTGTATCCACTTTCTTACGCAAGGGAATACTGCGTAGGGAAGTCAAGGCTGTATCATCCAAATCTGGACATGGCAAATACTCAGGCTCATATTCCCTGTAGCTTTCTGTAAAGCTCCGGCAGAATAATTCCTTATGCTCAACAGAACCAAGTTTCATGTGTCAAGTTCCATTCTGGATTAAAAATTTTGCTTTATCTGAGTAACAATAAGTAATATTGCCGTTTGGTGGTGACCAAAACTCGCAAACCGAAGGTGATTGCTGTAGCATGACTAAATAATTGTGTCACCCACACGATAATTTTCCAAGATGGTAAAGCTTGATAACTCAAAATCCGCACGAGAACTCTTCAATATTTCCAAATTGGCGATTCAATTTTCGTGGCTGACGGTGAGTTTTTGGATTGCCGTAACGGTAGCTGGTATTCTGGCTTTCAGCTCTCTTAAGTATGCCTTGTTTCCAGATATTACTTTTCCAGTTGTGGTTGTAAATGCTACAGCCCCCCTGACAACTGCCCTGGATACAGAGGCGAAGCTCACCCAACCCCTGGAAGAACGCCTCCGTTCCCTAGAAGGACTGGAGAATATCCGCTCATCCACCTATCCTAGTCAAACAGCCGTTGCCCTTTCTTTTGCGGTTGGGACGAATTTAGAAACATCCACCAAAAAGGTTGAAACTGCCCTCAAGCAGTTGACTTTGCCTCAAGGAGCAACTTCCAAAATTATTCCCCTGAATCTAAACGAGTCAGCCGCCATTAGCTATGCCATTCAGAGTCCATCGCGGAATCTCACAGATTTGACGAAGTTGGCGCAAGATGAGATTGTGAGTGCGATCGCTAAACTTCCAGGAGTCTTGAAAGTCTCACTACTCGGTGCTGCTAATGCAACTCCTCCTTTAAATGCAGCGAGTGCGAGTGCCGCTGTTCCCCAAGTAGGAGCGACATTAGTGCGGTTTAATGGCCAAGACGCACTCGCATTTCAGGTAATCAAACGCGGTAACGCTAACACTTTGGAAGTAGTGAGTCAGGTTGAGAAAGAAGTTCAAAGGCTACGCTCTACTCTCAAGGATGTCAACCTTACCTTAGCTGCTACCCAAGCAGAATATATTCGCCAAGCCACCCAGTCAACAATCGATGCTTTGCTGGAAGCAGTCTTGTTATCAATAGTAGTAATTTTTCCTTTTTTGTGGAATTGGCGGGCAACTCTGATCTCTGCCTTGGCGATTCCTACGTCTTTGTTGGCGACGTTTATCGTCATGGCGATTTTCGGCTTTAACCTGGAGACAATCACCTTGCTGGCTTTAGCTTTGGTGATTGGTAGTATTGTTGATGATGCGATCGTGGATGTAGAAAACATCATGCGACACGTCGAAGATGGGGAAACTCCCCGCCAAGCAGCGCTTTTAGCGACAAATGAGATTGGGTTGACAGTCACCGCCGCCACTTTGACAGCAGTAGCAGTTTTTCTACCGATAGGTTTAATGGGTGGTGTCATCGGTCAATTCTTCAAACCTTTTGGTATCACTGTTTCAGCGGCGATGCTTGCTTCTATGCTAGTTGCTCGCACTTTATCTCCAGTTCTCGCTATCTACTGGCTGAAACCTAAATCCTCGCTCTCCCCGCGTCGGGAAGGCAAAATCTGGGTGGCGTTTACCCAATCTTACAGAAACTTACTGAGTTGGTCTTTAAATCACCGGAAGATAGTTATCGGGTTAGCTGTACTCAGCTTCATTGCAGGTATAGCAATGATTCCACTAATTCCTAAAGGGTTTATTCCCAAACTAGATCGCGGCGAATTTAATATTGCTTACACGGCTCCTTTGCCGAGTATCCCTGATGGAGCAGGGGGGCAGGGGGGCAGAGGGGCAGGGGGAGCAGAGGGAGCAGGGGGAGCAGAGGGGCAGGGGGGCAGAGGGGCAGGGGAAGCAGGGGGAGCAGGGGGAGAAAAATTAACTACCTCATCCCAATTTTTAGTGCCCAATGCTCAATTCTCTATTCCCAATCCTTTGAACGATTCTCTTGAGGTTGCGAAGAAACTAGAAGAGGTTGTGAGAAAATCACCGGCAGTTGAAACGGTATTTACCACTATTGGTTCTCGCGAGGGTGAGCCAAATAAAGGGACACTATATATAAAGTTAAAGGAAGACCGTACAATCACAACTTCGGAACTACAAGACCAATTGCGCTCCTCATTACCTGCTCTTTCTGGGGTAACTACTAGTGTTGAAGATATTCAATTTGTCGATTCCGGCGGTCAAAAACCCCTGCAAATAGCATTACAAGGTGATAATCTCCAAGCTCTAAGCAAAGCAGTCAAAGCGATTAAAGAGAGAATTCAGAGGCTACCGGGATTCGCTGATGTCACAGTTACAGGTGAAACCAATTCACAAGGCACGGTTTTTCAGATCGAACGTCTGAATAATCAACGGGTAGCCTACATTAGTGCTAATCTTGGCAAGGATCTTTCCTTGGGTGATGCCACTGACAAAGTGGTAGCTGAAGCAAACGCGGTGTTACCGTCTAATGTTTCCTTAAATTTAGGGGGAGACTCTGCCCGTCAAGGTGAAGTGTTTAGCAGTTTCGGCACTACTTTAGCTTTATCTGCCCTGTGCATTATTGTGGTACTAATTTTGTTGTTCAAAAGCTGGGTAGACCCTCTAGTTATTGGTGTCTCTTTACCTTTGGCACTGGTGGGGGCAATGTTGGCGCTACTAATCACCAAGAGCGACTTTGGCATGATCTCACTGATCGGCTTCGTCTTTTTGCTGGGGCTGGCAAATAAAAATGCCATTTTGCTTGTGGATTACATCAACCAGTTACGCAACGCTGGCTTAGAGCGCACCGAGGCGATCCTCAACACCGGAATAGTGCGCCTCAGACCAATTATGATGACCACCGCCTCCACTATTTTAGGGATGCTACCGATCGCTTTAGGTTTGGGTGCTGGTTCCGAATTGCGATCGCCTATGGCTGTAGCGATCGCAGGTGGACTGGTAACTTCAACTATCCTCAGCTTGATTGTCGTGCCAGTAATTTACACTATTTTGGATGATTGGTTTCCCCGATTTAAGAACAGGGGGACAGCTTGATGCAGGTTTTTGTCACGGGGGGTACGGGTTTTATTGGTGCCCATTTGGTACGGTTATTGCTGCAACAGGGTTACACAGTCAAAGCGCTGGTACGCCATAGCAGCAATTTGGAGAATCTACGCGGTTTGGATGTGGAAATTGTCAAAGGCGATTTGAATTCACCAAATCTTTGGCAACAGATGATTGGTTGTCAATACCTATTTCATGTGGCAGCCCATTATTCCCTCTGGCAAACAGATCGGGAGTTACTCCAGCTTCACAATGTCCTGGGTACACGCAATGTGTTGGCAGCCGCTCGCAAAGCTGGCATTGAGCGCACCGTCTACACCAGTTCGGTTGCGGCAATTGGGGTAGGATCGTCAGGGGAAGTTGTGGATGAAACACATCAGAGTCCCTTAGAAAAGTTGGTGGGTAACTACAAAAAGTCTAAGTTTCTGGCTGAACAAGAAGCCATGCAAGCCGTTGCAACAGGTCAGGAGGTAGTTATAGTCAATCCCAGCAGCCCGATTGGATCGTTGGATATCAAACCTACCCCTACGGGTGACATAATTTTGCGGTTTTTACGACGGCAAATGCCCTTTTACTTAGATACTGGTTTGAATTTTATCGATGTGCGCGATGTGGCATGGGGGCATTTACTGGCCTTGCAGCGGGGTAACTCAGGCGATCGCTATATCTTAGGTCACCAAAACCTAAGTCTAAAGCAACTACTCGAACAACTCGCTGAGATCGCAGGTTTAAGCGCACCTCAACGAACTGTACCCGCTTGGTTACCCCTTAGTGTTGCCTGGGTTGATGAAAAGGTTCTCGCACCTTTGGGGAAATCGCCCTCAGTGCCATTGGATGGCGTTCGGATGGCGAAACAACCTATGTATTACGATGCCGCTAAGGCTGTACGAGAGTTGGGTCTACCTCAATCTCCGCTGAAGGCGGCACTCAAAGATGCTGTGGATTGGTTTGTGGCTCAGGGGTATGTCAAATGATAAATCTAGCGATTTACGTGTGGATGCAATATGTAGGGGTACACAGATGTGCGCCCCTATTGTGGTGTTTTTATATTTAAAAGAGGAGCGATCGCAACAATGGCAGTTAATCTACAACAAGCTATGGATATTGGGAAGTATCTTGTTACTCAGCGTTTGAAAGGACGTAAACGCTTCCCCTTAGTATTGATGTTGGAACCTCTGTTTCGGTGTAATCTAGCTTGTACTGGTTGTGGTAAAATCCAACATCCCAAGGAAATTTTAAAGCAAAATCTCACCCCAGAACAGTGCTTTGCCGCAGTAGAAGAGTGCGGCGCGCCGGTTGTCTCCATTCCTGGCGGAGAACCTCTGCTACACCCCCAAATTGATGAGATTGTTCAGGGATTAATTGAGCGCAAGAAATATATTTACTTGTGTACCAATGGTTTGTTGTTAGAAAAGAGTCTGGATAAGTTTCAACCTTCTCCTTACCTGACTTTTAGCGTGCATTTAGATGGGATGCGGGAGTTACACGATCGCTGCGTCGATCGCAAAGGTGTTTTTGATATTGCTGTCAAAGCCATTCGTGCCGCTAAAGCTAAAGGCTTTCGTGTCACCACTAACACCACTGTCTTTGAGGGTACCCAAGCCAAAGATATGCAAGAGTTCTTCGACTTTCTGGAAACACTAAATACTGACGGGATGATGATTTCTCCCGGCTACAGTTACGAGTGGGCACCAGATCGAGATCATTTTCTCCACCGCGAACAAACACGCGTCCTCTTCCGGGAAATTCTGGCTCCATACAAAGGTGGTGCAAAAAACTGGAACTTCAATCACAATCCGTTGTTCCTAGATTTTCTTACTGGTGAGAAAGATTACGAATGCACGCCTTGGGGCAGCCCTAGTTATAGCGTTCTCGGTTGGCAAAAACCTTGCTATCTGCTGAACGAAGGTTATTACTCTACCTTCAAGGAATTACTGGCACAAACTGACTGGAGTCAATACGGCCAGAAGAGTGGTAATCCCAAGTGTGCCGATTGTATGGTTCATTGTGGCTATGAACCCACCGCCGCAATGGATGCAATGCAACCGCAAAATATGGCGCGTGCCCTTGGCAGTGTGTTTGGGAGGAACTAGTAAGTAGTAAATACTACATAATTAGAGCGTGCGTAGGCGTAGCCCGCCGCAGGCATCGCACGCTTTAATCCTTGAAAGCTACTTTTGACTAATTGATTCTGGAGTAATTGCGGCATACTGTTCAGGTGTCAGAACAGCTTCCTGAATATTGATTTTTTTAGGAAGTACACCATACTTATAGAAATAATCTGCAACTCGTTGTTGGTCTTTAATTAACTCTGGGGAAATCGCTCTCAATCCATAGGTGCGACGGCTAACTACCCTTTGCATAATGTCAGGAGGTAGTTTTTGGTATGGTGCGATTAGCTTTGCTGTTTCTTGGGGATGCGCCTCAGCCCAGCGTTGGATTTTATCGATCTCCTCAATTACTATCCGTAGTACTCCAGGATTGTCAATTGCAAACTGCCTGGTACCAATATAGTATCCACCAGGTGTATCAAGCCCTTGGGCAGTTTTGATCGCTCGAATCTTGCCTGCTTTTTCAGCTAGAGCCAAATAAGGATCGCCAGCCACCCAAACGGGAATTCTTCCTTCTAAAAAAGCACTACTAGCTTCCACGGTGGGTATACTCAAAATTTTAATATCGCTAGGTTTTAAACCTGCATCTTCCAAAGTTCTGAAGACGAAATAATGAGACGCAGAAGCTTTTTGAAAGACTATTTTTTGTCCTTTTAAATCGTTGACAGTCTTAATAGGAGAATAAGGTTTTTGTCACAAAAATTTTAGAGGCATTATTTACTTGGCTTTATTTGGAACACCGGTAAACGCGAACAACTGTTGCTCTTTAGGTGCAGCCAAACTTTCACCAAGATAACGATGAATACCTACTCCCATATCTCCTGTTGCAGTGAGTTTGAAGTTCACTTCTTCAAATCCATATTCACGGAAAAATTTACGAACAGTCTCAGAGTGGGAAATACCGTTAGAGTGTCCGCGAGTCCAAATCACAAAAGCACCTTGTTTGCTCAGAAAACTCAGGTTTGCCAACAAGCGATTGAGTTCAGGTTCGTCTGCGAGATTGCCAAATACACCGCATACAATCACAATGTCTGCTGGTACTGCTCCTACATAGTTAGAAGAAATAGTTGCATCATCATTGATAAACTCAATTTGTTTTGTCAAACCCAACGATTCTATTGTTTCTTGTCCGCGTTCAACTAGTTGGGGATTTAGCTCTACAAGTCGGGCATAAACATCTTTTGCCCGTGGGTGATTTGATAGCGTTCCTAGCAAATCTCGTCCATCGCCCGCGCAAACGCTAACTACACGGATTAATCCTGGTTGGGACAAATTTAGACTATAGGAAATATATTCCTGCACAATTTGCAGGCGTTGTTGTAATTTCGGTTCGTTTTTGTAGAGGTCGTGCCATTCAAACCAGTCTTTTACCATAAGAGGTGATTTCCGTTTCCATTAACTATGGGTTTGCAAACTGACAAACATACTGTGCAATTTTAAACTACGGTAATTTTATCGAATAACCGTATTTAATGATTGAACGCAGACTATCATGGAAATTCATCCAAAATCAAGTCGCAGTTACAAAATATGGCACCGTGCCCTTAGCAGAAGCTAGAGAGTAGCCATTGCTACACGAATTAAGGGTGCGATGCCTGCGGCGGGTTATGCCTACGCATTCTTGAAAAGATTTCCCAGAAAAAATCATCCCAATCTTTATGCAATGTAAAAATTCAGTATGTGTCGATTAGCTTTTGCTCGCTCGTATACTCCCGTACTAGCGGAGATACTTAGTGTTAGAAAGCAGAAGCAATACTTTTTTATTTCATCGGCTTGTTAGCCTTTTTCGCCTGGATAGTTATTTCCACGGTTTTGTACTAACCTCTCATAAACTCAAGGCGTAAGTGTAAAGTTATGTAAATGAAATTAACAAACATAACAATAATTTGTAATAAATAATGATGCGGCAGCATTGTATAAAGAGAACTTGAGAGTAAAAAACAACATCTTAATCAGGTTTTCCAGTCATTCACAGAAGTTTGAAGTTTTTTAACAAAAGTTTTAATCTGAAAGCCTGGAGATCGTAAACTTATTTCTTGGATGTCTGTTTTAAACCTTTCGTAACTCGTCAGGCAGTGCTGACATCAAAAATCAACTGAACCATTCAGTTTTGAGTCCAATTATTCTTAACCAAGCAAATTAGGAGATTTAACGCAATGGTTTTAGATGCATTTGCAAAAGTGGTTTCCCAAGCTGATACCCGTGGAGAATATCTCTCTGATGCACAATTGGATGCATTGAGCGAACTGGTCAAAGATGGTAACAAGCGTGCAGATGCTGTTAACCGTATTACCAGCAATGCGTCAGCTCTTGTTGCTGCTGCGGCTCGCGATCTGTGGGCAGAACAACCCCAATTGATCACTCCCGGTGGTAATGCTTACACCAGCCGTCGTGCAGCTGCTTGTATCAGAGACTTGGACATCATTCTTCGCTATATCACATACGCTATCTTTGCTGGTGATTCCAGCGTGCTAGATGACCGCGCCCTCAATGGATTGCGCGAAACCTACTTGGCATTGGGAACCCCAGGAGCTTCAGTTGCTGTTGGTATTCAAAAGCTGAAACAAGCTTCCCTGGCTATTGTCAACGATACAAACAACATCACCAGAGGCGATTGCAGTGCTCTGTCATCTGAAATAGCTAGCTATTTCGATCGTGCAGCTGCTGCAGTAGCTTAAGGCAGATATTGCTTGCTATTGACTGAGATAATTGTCCATTAGGACAAAACAAAATTTCAACCAAAAGTTTGTAAAAGGGAAATACCAAAAATGACAAAAACACCTCTCACTGAAGCAATTGCATCGGCTGATTCTCAAGGACGCTACCTCAGCAGCACCGAAATTCAAGTTGCTTTTGGTCGCTTCCGTCAAGCACCAGCTAGCTTACAAGCAGCAAAAGCATTGAGCGCTAATGCTCAACGCTTGACCGAAGGTGCTGCTCAAGCAGTGTATAACAAGTACCCTTACACCACTCAACAACAAGGCCCTAACTTCGCGGCTGATGCACGCGGCAAAGGCAAGTGTGTACGTGATGTCGGCTACTACTTGCGGATTATCACATACGCTTTAGTTGTTGGTGGCACAGGCCCCTTGGATGACTTCTTGATTTCTGGATTGGCTGAAATCAACCGGACATTCGATCTGTCTCCTAGCTGGTACATTGAAGCTCTCAAGTACATCAAAGCTAACCACGGTCTCAGCGGCGATCCAGGTGTTGAAGCCAATTCTTACATCGACTACGTAATCAATACTCTAAGCTAGAGTGTTTCTTTAGCCCGGAGAGGAAATCAGCTCTTATGACAAGTGAGTTCTATGAGTTGTTTACCTCTCCGGGCAGTTTTATTTTCAAAAGACTGTTAAAAAACTAGAAAAAAATTTTTCTAAAAAATTTTCAGTTTTGCAGTTAAAACTGAGGAGGTTAAAGATGGCGGCTTTGGGACAAGCAGCAAGATTGGGAATTGGAGCATTTGAAAACTCAGCACTGGTAGAACTACGTCCCGATAGAACAGAAGCGGATGTGGCAGTGGTTATCCGGGCGGCTTACCGTCAGGTTTTGGGTAATGCATATCTACTAGAAGGAGAACGTCTAGAGAGTGCAGAATCACAGTTGCAACAAGGTGCCATCTCCGTGCGGGGATTTGTACTAGCCATTGCTCAATCGGAACTCTATCGAGATAAGTTTTTCCACTCTAACTCACAAACTCGGTTTATCGAGTTGAATTATAAGCATTTATTGGGGCGTGCCCCAGAAGATGAGTCAGAGATTTCTTACCATGTTGAGCTTTACAACTCACAAGGTTATGAAGCTGAGATTAATTCTTACATTGACTCATTAGAATATCAAGAGAGTTTTGGCGAAAATATTGTCCCCTACTATCGAGGCTTTCAAAGTCAAGTAGGACAAAAAAATGTTGGATTTAGCCGACTGTTCCAACTGTATCGGGGTTATGCCAATAGCGATCGCGCTCAAGGACAAAAACAAGGACGGCTAACCTGGGAAGTAGCTAAGAATCTAGCTTCACCCATTTACCCAGTCTCCGCCGGAGCCTTAACAGGCCTCTCTACAGGTGGTCGCGGGGATACATACCGCATCAGAGTGTTACAAGCAGCTTCCCCCAACTCAACTGTAGTGCGGCGGGGTACTGCGGAATTGATCGTACCCTACGAGCAACTTTCTAGTAAATTGCAGCAGTTGAATCGCAAGGGCAGTAAGGTTATTAGCATTACAGCCGTATAAATAGGGACTGGGGGCTAGGGATTGGGGGCTGGGGGCTGGGGATTGGGGAATTTTCCCAAGACCTAATCCCCAATCCCTAATTCTTAGTCCCCAATTACCAATTACAAAAGGAAAATTACCAATGGCTATTACAACAGCAGCTTCCCGTCTGGGAACGGAACCTTTTAGCGATCAGTCTCCTGTGGAATTGCGTCCTAATGCAACCAAAGAAGACATAGAAAGAGTAATTGCTGCCGTCTATCGTCAGGTATTGGGCAACAACTACATATTGGCATCTGACCGCCTTACAAGTGCTGAATCTATCCTGCGCGATGGAAAAAATACAGTGCAAGAGTTTGTGCGTCAAGTAGCTAAATCAGAACTGTACAAATCCAAGTTCTTCTACGACAATTTCCAAACTCGCGTCATCGAACTGAACTATAAACATTTGTTGGGTCGTGCCCCCTATGATGAGTCTGATGTCGTCTATCACTTAGACTTGTATCAAACCAAGGGATACGAGGCCGACATTGATTCTTATATTGATTCGCCAGAGTATCAATCTAACTTTGGTGAAAATATTGTGCCTTACTATCGCGGCTTTCAAACCCAAACAGGACAGAAAACTGTGGGATTCAGCCGGATATTCCAACTTTATCGCGGCTATGCCAGTAGCGATACCTCCCAACTCAAAGGCAAGTCCTCGCGCCTTGCTAGCGAACTAGGTCGTAATAGTGCATCCGTCGTTGTTCCTCCCTCTGGTAGCGGTTCAGGCTTTTCATACGTTGCTTCTGAAAAAGGCGTTACCCCCAATAGTACTTTTGGTGGTGCGGGAACTTTTGGTAAAGAAGGCAGACTTTACCGGATTGAAGTGGCAGGCGTTTTTGGAGCTGGGTATCCTAGCACACGCCGTGTCAATCAAGCGGTGATCGTACCCTATGAAGAACTATCCAGTTACTTCCAGAGAGTGGTAAAACAAGGTGGTAAAATAGCTAGTGTGAAACCACTTTAGGATCATTTGTCAATAGTCAATAGTCATTAATAATGACTATTGAAAACTTGAAATTTAAAATTTGGAAGTGATTTATGGTTGGACAAATTGGTAGTAGAAGTAGTAGTCGTTACTTCCGGTATGAAGTAGTGGGTCTGCGCCAAAGCGAAGAAACCGAAAAAACTAATTATCCCATTCGTTCTAGTGCCACTGTGTTTTTCACAGTACCTGAGAACCGGATGAATCAAGAAATGCAGCGGATTACTCGCTTGGGTGGCAAAATAGTCAGCATTCAACCATTGAACGCTGAAACTCAAACAAATAGCGAACAAAGCGATCCTCCTTCTTCATAATGAATTCCAGTCCGCAGAAAATTGAAGATTTATCACCGACAGGTGACAATGCCGACGGTGAATCTTTAACAGTAGAGCAAGCGATCGCTAATCTTGAAAGTACAGATTTAGGTCTGCGGTTTTATGCTGCCTGGTGGTTAGGCAGGTTTCGCATAGGTGAAGCAGCTGCGGTTACAGGATTGATCGAAGCGTTAGAGGATGAAGCCGATAGGACACCAGAAGGCGGATATCCTCTGCGACGGAACGCAGCTAGAGCCTTAGGGAAACTTGGCGATCGCCAGGCAGTATCACCTTTAATTGGGTGTTTAGACTGCTCAGATTTTTATGTACGGGAAGCAGCGGCGCAATCTTTAGAAATGTTGGGCGATCCGGTTTGTATTCCTGCCCTGATTAAGCTATTAAAAGTAGGCTTGCAGGGAGAGCAGCTCGTATCAAAGCAGCCTGATTTATCTCAACCCTACGAGGCCATATTAGAAGCCTTGGGAGCCTTGAGGGCGACTGAGTTTACCCCTTTGGTAAAACCATTCTTAGAGCATCCAATCGAATTGGTGCAATATGCTGCCGCACGAGCCATGTATCAATTAACCCAAGAACCAGTTTATGGAGAACGGTTAGTAAAAGCTTTGGCGGGAGATAAATTGCAATTGCGTCGAGCAGTTTTAGCAGATTTGGGAGCGATTGGATATCTACCCGCAGCAGATGCGATCGCCGAGACTCTTGCCGAAAATAGCCTGAAGCTAATTTCTCTTAAAGGATTACTAGAATATCAAGTTAACCACACAGCAACGAACACTTTATCAGCAGGTGCAATTAAAGTGATGAATTTGATGGACTCGCTATTATAGTTCTAAGTTCTAAGTAATGAGTTCTTATTAATACGTTGAAATAAAATGTTTCCTACAGGCAAACCCCCAACCCAACCGAAAAATTAGGGCTAGGGGGTTTATGTATGATGTCAAATACGGATAACTTAAGCTACAATTAGCTGACCGCGAATGACTCATGAAAAATTATTATGAATAACAGTGACCTTGCCCAAATATTGATCCGTGCTGTGGAAGAAGCAGATTCCTCGGATCGCTTATTAGACGCAGTTCAAGAGTTAGCAGCAGCTGGTATAGAGGAATCCGTTCCTACTCTGATTGCTGCTTTGGGCTACAACAATCCAGGGGCGGCAGTGGCGGCAGTAGATGGGCTGATTGCGATCGGAGAAGCCGCAGTACCGTCACTATTGGAACTAATTGATGACTACAACTACAGTGCTAGAGCTTGGGCTATTCGTGCCTTAGCGGGAATTGGCGATGTCCGGGCGCTGGATACCTTGTTAGAGGCAGCAAAAACTGATTTTTCCTTAAGTGTGCGACGAGCTGCTGCTAGGGGATTAGGCACTTTGCGCTGGCATCAAGTACCGCCTGAGAAACTAGAATCTATTCAGACTCAGGTATTAGAGACACTATTAGTAATTTCTCAAGATCCAGAGTGGATAGTACGCTATGCAGTAGTGACGAGTTTAGAAACACTAGCCATTGCAATGCCTGCGGCGGTAAACAACGCAGTTACTTTACCCGATCGAGCGTCGCGGATTACAAATCAACTTCAGCAAATGCTCGATACAGATGTCGATCTGGGAGTTCGCACCCGTGTCAAGTTTGCCCAAGAAAAAATTCAGCAGCAACAGCATCAAGAAGTGTTTGCACCTAAAAGAAAGCTACAAGACACTGAAGAAGTGCCTCACCGTGGTGGTGGCAGACGGTAAGCAATTCCAAATTTCTAGCCGATTCCAATTGCATAGAATACAAGTTTGTCGTAGGGGTGCATAGTTGTGCGCCCCTAGTGCGTGTTGCATCAAAATAAGAATCGCTGTAAAACTAACCAGACAATAAAAACTGAATTTCTCCCTGGATATTGCCACGGGCAGATGGTTCGGCAAATTCTGACATTAAAGGCGTAAAGTAGATATGCGATCGCTGTAAAAATCGTTCTAAAACCTGCTGACGGCCTGTGATATACTCTGCTTCTGCCACCCAGCCGTATTCCTGGCGAATGGCATAGGCGTATTCTCCATATTGCACTTGGTTAGTAGCCAAAATCGCTAAATCTGCATCAAGAAATACTTGGCTATCATAGTCATCCACCGCAGCTTGGTGGTCTTTAGTGTTCAGAATCAGGCGGGTGACAGTAATTATGATAGTTTCTGGAATACCCAAATTACTCAGCAACTCAAAAGCATAGTCTGCGCTTTTTTCCTCGTTATCTTGAGCTTTAGTGTCATAGACTACATCGTGAAACCAAGCAGCAAGTTTAACAGCAGCTAGGTTCTTGGTGTAGCCTTGCAAAACCTCAATAGTGCTGAGGACGCGATCGATGTGTTTCAGTGTATGGTAGTAGCGACTAGGGGTAGAGTAAGCTGCAACCAAGTCATTAAAGGCTTTCTCAGCCGCTATCTGGTCAACGCCAAAGGGTTGGAGTGTATGTTGCCAGTTAGAAAATAAAATATCCATAAAGTTTTCTGTAGGCATAGAGGCAGTATACCCATTCTTAGTATTGGAAAAAACAAGTACATCCTGTTAAAACAGCAGTATAAGACTTCATATATAACCTCATCTTCTTACTTTGCCAGGAGAAAGAGGGGAAAGATTTTCCTCCCCTTCGATAACTTTCTTGTCGATTCCCCCAACTAAAAATTGTCCTGAGTATTGATATATGGCTGCTTTGCGGGTGTCGGAGTTGGTAGGACTGAGGTGGACAAATTACTGCTATGGGTAAAGACAACGAGTCTCGTCATCTTCTCCTGCCAAAATATCTGTGGCAGGCTCTCTTGAAATTTGACGACAGGGCTAGTTTCCTTTGTAGATGTGACAGTAGCAAATGGGTACATTATGTTCAGAACATTCTGATAATGAACAAAAATGGAGAATTCCTACTCAAAAATTCATCACTTTCACAGCAAAGAAATTTATCAAAAAGTTTTTAACAATATTCAAAAGGTAATCAAAGGGCAATCAGCAGCAATCAGGAAATTGCTATCAGCCTTTGCTAGTGGCGGACATGTGTTGCTAGAAGATTATCCCGGAACTGGTAAAACCACCTTAGCAAAAGCCCTAGCATACTCTGTAGATGTAACCTTCAAGCGCATTCAATTTACACCAGATCTTCTGCCTTCAGATATTTTAGGCATTTCCATGCTTGACCCAAAAGAAGGTACCTTTCATTTCCACGAGGGCCCTATTTTCGCTCATATTGTTTTAGCCGACGAGATCAACCGAGCTTCACCACGTACTCAATCGGCACTATTAGAAGCTATGGCAGAGTTTCAAGTCACCATTGATGGGAACCTGCGAAAACTACAAGATCCCTTTTTTGTCATCGCTACTCAGAATCCGGTGGAATCACGTGGTACTTACCCCCTTCCAGAAGCCCAAATGGATCGCTTTGCACTCCAGTTTAGTCTGGGATATATCTCTCCGGAAGACGAAGTTGACTTGCTCTCTAACCAAATTCAACAACACCCTATTGATACAATTCAACCTTGCATTGATTTACAGGACATAATTACTTTAAAACAGCAGGTCAAGGAAATCCGCATCTCTGAGAAATTGAAAAACTACCTTGTAAATATTGTAAATGCTACTCGTTTTGCACAAGGCGTGCAACTAGGAGCTAGCCCAAGAGCTTCGATTGCCTTAATGAAAATTGCTCAAGCATTAGCCTTATTTGATGGCTATGAATTTGTCACACCAGAACATATCCAAGAACTTGCAGTATCTGTAATTGCTCATCGCTTAATAATGGAACCTCAAGCACGTTTCGCTGGTAGAACCGCCACAGGAGTTGTTGAGGATATTCTTAAATCTGTTCCTGTTCCAGTTTGATTTTAAAATCAAACTTAAAATATGAAACTTTTTGTCTATCGTCTTTTCTATGTCAGTTATGGTATTCAACGAAAGCTCACAAGACGAGTTACTATTAGTGGCATAGTTGTTTTATTGCTAGGATTCGCTGCGGCTTTGACTGGAGATAGCGACCAAAGCATGAATTATCAAATATTTAGTTTTCTGTTATCTCTTTTGAGCATATCTATAGTTTTTAGTCTGTTTTTTCGCTACCAGTTTAGCGCTATCCGAGGTCTTCCAAGACTTGCAACTGTGGATGTGAAACTTAAATACCGGATTTTAATTAACAACAAAACCAACAAGCTTCAAAAGGGACTAAAACTATTTGAAAATTTTGCCGATCCTCGCCCAACTTTTCAAGAGTTTATAGGAGCATTTGAAACCGAAAAATCTCAAGGTAATTATTTTAATCAAGCTCTAGGATATTATCGTTGGCTTTGGTTGATTTCTCGCAAACAGTGTGGAAAAGCTCAACCCATAAATTTGCCCCCTCTTGCAGCTAATAGCAAAACAGAAGTTACTTGTGAATTTATACCTACTCATAGAGGTGTTATCCAACTTACGGGTATGACAGTAGCTAGACCCGATCCTTTTGGGTTTTTTAATGCTTGTAAAACTATTTATTTACCGCAATCTCTATTGATTTTACCTAAGCTATATAAGCTGCCACTAATTCAACTTCCTGGTTCAAAGAGATATCAATCTGGTGGTGTAGCCTTAGCCTCTTCTGTGGGGGATTCAGAAGAATTTAGGTCTTTGCGTGATTATCGTTCGGGAGATTCGCTACGAAAAATTCACTGGAAAAGCTGGGCAAAAATCGGTAAACCAATTGTCAAAGAAGAACAGGATGAGTTTTTTGTCCGACACGCATTAATTTTAGATACATTTCAAAAGGTGAATTATAGTGAAATTTTAGAAGAAGCAGTATCAATTGCAGCTTCATTAGCTTGTGAAGTTCAAACTCAAGACTCATTATTAGATTTGATGTTTGTAGGTAATGAAGCTTATTGTTTTACCTTTGGTAGAGGACTGAGCCATACTGACAGAATGCTGGAAATTCTAGCATCTGTTGTTGCCTGTCGGGACAAAGCTTTTGATTCTATTATTCCAACAGTGATTGAAAAACTCTCTCTGTTGAGTGGCTGTATATGTATATTTCTGTGTTGGGATGAAGATAGAAAAAGATTAGTGAATTATCTCACCAGCATGGGTATCCATACTTTAGTATTAATCATTACAGATCGAGAAGATAAATTAGAGAACTTCGATCCCAACTGTATAAACGATCGACAAACAACTTTTCATATTTTAAAATTGGGCAAAATACAAGAGGAACTTATGCATATATGAAAGCACCAGTACTTCTTCTTAGTGCTGCTTTAATCTTTTGGGGTTGGCAGGCACAAATGTGGATTTTTGCTATACCAATGGCTGTGATTTTAGCCGGATATTATTTGATTAACTGGCGATGGGATTTTTCTCATGATGATTTCCGACGTATTGCTAATCTGTGTTTAATAATTCTGATTATTGTACTTGTTTATCTTCTAACTACTAATCGCTCAATTTACTTAGTCTATAATCTGTTGCAATTGTTCCCATTGGTATTTTTTCCACTGGTGGCTGCTCAAACTTACTCTATAAATGAAAGTATTGATATTCGCACACTTCTGATCGTCAAAAAACAATCAAACAGCTTTAGTATTAATTTAAATTATTTCTATTTTGCTCTCTGTATTTTTTGTGCGGGAACCGCTAATACTAATAATATTTATTTTTATATTGGAATGCTTGTACTTACAAACATTGCCCTTTGGTTTGTACGATCGCAACGTTTTTCACCTATTCTATGGGTAGGTCTAATTCTGCTTGCTGGAAATATTGGGTTTATAGGACAAATGGGAGTGTATCAACTTCAACAGCACTTAGAAAATACTGTTGTTGGATGGTTAAGCAATGCTAATAATATTGGGCAAGTAATAGACTCAGCAACAAAACGAACAAGTATTGGTGAGATTGAAGTTTTGAAGCAGTCAAATGAAATTATTTTTCGAGTAGCATCTGATACTCCACAAGTTTCTCCTGGATTGCTTAAGGAAGCAGCTTATGATAAATATAAATCTTCTGTTTGGATAGCATCAAATCCTACTTCAATTCCTGTAAAGCCTGACATTAATGGTAAAACTTGGCGTTTAGGAAATAAACCAACTAATAGCTCAAAACTCACCATTTCTGCAACCCTTAATAAAGGTAATGGACTACTAAGGCTAGCTGACGGAACATTTGAAATTGATGAATTACCAGTCAGCCAAATGGAAATAAACAAATATGGCACGGTAAAAGTAGATGGAAAAGTTGATGTAATCGCTTATCAAGTCCTGTTTAATAATAACCTTTCTTTGGATAGTCCTCCGACAGAAGACGACTTGCAAATAGCCAAACCTGAAAGACAAGCAATCAATGAAATTATTAGCAAATTGGATATTAAAGGCAAATCACCTCAAGCAATATTACAGCGCGTGGATAGCTTTTTTCAACGGAATTTCCGTTATTCTTTAAAACTTACAGCTAAAAACAATCAGTCAACGGCTTTATCAACATTTCTATTGCAAACTCGCTCTGGACACTGTGAATATTTTGCCACTGCAACCACACTGCTTTTACGTGCGGCGGGTATACCATCTCGTTATGCTGTAGGGTATTCAGTTCAGGAATTTAGCCCATTAGAGAACCAATATATAGTTCGTAGTCGCCATGCTCATGCTTGGACATTGGCATATATAGATAGTAGATGGCAAGCCTTTGACACAACACCTGCTGATTGGACAAATATTGAGAATGCAAACGTTTCCAAATTGGCATTTATCTCTGATTTATGGTCATTTTTTAGTTTCAAACTCTCAGGATGGTTACGTTCTGGCTTAGTTACTAATTTATCTCAATATGGCTGGTGGCTAATTTCCTCATTTATATTTATTTGGTTATGGAAGTTGAATTCTCATCACAGGGTACGTCGTTTATCTAGAAAACAGAGATTGACTAAACAAGTAAATAAAACCGATCTAATTAAAAAGGATTACGAATTTTATTTAATTGAAAATAAATTACACGAGTTAGGATTGAGCCGTCACCCTTCAGAGTCTTTAAAAAAGTGGATTGACAGACTTAAAGAAGAATTACCTGTTTTAGATTTAATTGAAGACTTGGCATCGATCGTTGAACTACATTACCGCGATCGCTACGATCCCCAAGGTATTGAAGATAGCGAAAAAGCTATATTGAAATCTGCGATTCAAGCATGGCTGATTGTCTGGCAAAAAGATTTTCATAAAAGCTAATCAAGCGAGGGTATATTACAAATACCGATCGAGGGGTAAAACCGAAGTGGAAAGAACAGGACATGAACCTATCCCGCTATCAATACCGTACTTCGTCTCGCTGCCAATGTCGGGGCATTTTTGTATTCTTGCAAACAAAAGCCATCCGGTGTTCCAAACGCGCCCAAATATTTAGGAATACCAGGGTGATTGAATCCCTGTAGCACTTGAATCTCTCGCTCATGTGCTGTAAAAGCTGACCAATTAGAACCAACTTGAGCAAAACAGAACTGCTTCACTACCACCATGTGACCCGTATTGAGGTTTGATAAGCTGTTCCACATTTAAATTGCATAATTACGGCGGGCAAGATGCCCACCCCACATGAGTTATATAAATTTTAGATATAGGACTAGTATTTGATTTCTGAAAAAGATCCGTACATTTGAAGAGTGTCAAAATCAAAGGTAGTGTGTCGGAGAAACCATTCAAACATCC
>NZ_JBALFH010000016.1:0-86686 GCF_036917095.1 Nostoc sp. | reverse complement strand
GGATGTTTGAATGGTTTCTCCGACACACTACCTTTGATTTTGACACTCTTCAAATGTACGGATCTTTTTCAGAAATCAAATACTAGTCCTATAGCCCTCTTCTGTCACTTTCCGAAAACATTTGCCTTTTCTAAAATCTAGAGCTTTTGTATAGCAAGCGATCGCGCTATTATTTTCTAATAACAAATACAAGACCTATTTTTTCCTAATAGTATAGCTTGTATTGATTGCCTCGTGAGGCTTCTAGCGATCGCCCTCCCGGAGAGTGACAGAAGAGGGATAGAGAAGCTAACGGTTAGGCTGCTGGTGCTACAACCTCTGAAGCAATTCGTCATACTCTGTATGTGCGCCAATCCAGAACCAGTAAATGTGATCATCCTGCAACAAGCCAAGAACGCGGTAGTCTAAACTAACACGAGCCGAATAAATTGGTTGGCGCTGGCTAACTCGTTTGAACTGAAGACTATTGTGGTAAGGATCTGAACGCCAAAGAGCATAGGCTTTGGCCGCTTGTTCTTGAACTGATGCAGGAAGTTCATCAAGTTTCTTGCGAAATACCTTCGTAACACTTGACTTCATTGCTCAGAGGGAAAAACGTCACCTAAAGGAGTGATGTCGCCAGCACTAATTTCTTGCCGTACCATATCAGCTAGACGATCCCACTGAGCATCTGTTGTAGATTCAAACTGAGCTTTCCATCTTTGCTCATCCTCTATCTCGGCAAGGAAACGAGTAGCGATCGCATTCTGTTCGGCAACAGGTAGAGTTTTCAGTTGCGCGATCGCACGCTCAAGTAACTCAGTCATGGCTACCACACTCTTAAAACGTAAATGGCATCTTATCCATTATCGCTTCTTGCTAGCAAGTTGAACGCTAATTAGGTGAATATTCATGAGCATAAGATTCACCTTAACGTCCTAGCATTTTATCCCGCAGATGCTTAATGCGATCGCGCAATTTTGCTGCCTCTTCAAATTCCAGTTTCTTCGCCGCCTCTTTCATCTGCGCTTCTAACAGAGTAATCAACCCTGGAATCTGTTCTAGTGGAAGTTCATCTATATGTTCATCTACAACTTTCAAATCAGTTGCATTTAACCGCCGAGATACATCTAAAAAAGCCAAAATTGCATTACTTGATTTTTTGACAATTGGTTGCGGTGTAATCCCATGTAGTCGATTATGTGCGGTTTGAATACCACGCCGTCTATCTGTTTCATCAATAGCTTTAATCATGCTACCTGTCATATTATCGGCATACAAAATCGCTTGTCCTTGGACGTGACGCGCGGCTCTACCAATAGTTTGAATTAAGGAACGCTCGGTTCTCAAGAAACCTTCTTTATCTGCATCCATAATTGCTACTAAGGAAACTTCAGGTAAATCTAACCCTTCCCGCAACAAATTCACACCAACTAATACATCAAATTTCCCCTCGCGCAAGTTCTGCAAAATTTCAATGCGCTCAATAGAAGTAATCTCGGAATGTAAATACCTTACCCTTATACCGTGGTCTTGCAAATACTCTGTTAAATCTTCCGCCATGCGCTTAGTTAATGTGGTAATTAACACCCGTTCATGGCGATCGGCTCTATCTTTAATTTCTCCCAACAAATCATCAATTTGTCCTTCGGTAGGACGCACGGAAATTTCTGGATCGACCACTCCAGTTGGTCGAATCACTTGCTCAACTACATGGTCTTCAGAAACTTCTATTTCCCAATTGCCGGGAGTTGCTGATACAAAAATACACTGATTAACCTTTTCCCAGAATTCTTCTGCTTTCAAAGGACGGTTATCAGCAGCGCTAGGAAGCCGAAATCCATGTTCAATTAAAACTTTTTTTCTAGCTTGATCGCCGTTATACATGCCGCGAATTTGGGGCACTGTAACGTGAGATTCATCGATAATTAGTAGCCAATCTTTGGGAAAATAATCAATTAAACATTCTGGTGATTCTCCAGCTTGTCTTCCTGCTAAGTGACGCGAATAGTTCTCAACGCCGTTGCAGTAACCTACCTCGCGCAGCATTTCTAAGTCATAGCGTGTACGCTGATCTATGCGTTGCGCTTCTAATAGTTTCCCAGCTTGTTCTAAGTCTAGTTTTTGCTGTTTTAATTCGGCGGCAATATCATTACAAGCTACTTCTAACCGTTCTTCTGGGGTGACAAAGTGACGTGCAGGGTAAACATTCACCGCTTCCAGACTCTTGAGAATTTCCCCTGTCACCGGGTCAATATAACGAATCGCGTCAATTTCATCACCAAAAAATTCCACACGAATAATTCGGTCTTCATAAGCTGGGCCAATTTCTAAGACATCGCCACGGACGCGAAATTTCCCCCGACCCATTTCTATGTCGTTGCGGCTATATTGAACATTTGCTAAATCTCGTAAGATTTGGCGTTGATTTACTTCCATACCTATCTGAAGGGGGATGGCAGCTTTCAAATATTCTGCTGGCATTCCCAAACCGTAGATGCAACTGATGGAAGCAACGACAATGACATCACGGCGTTCAAAAAGCGATCGCGTCGCTGAATGCCGCAACATATCAATTTCATCATTAATCGCTGCCGTTTTTTCAATATAAGTATCGGTAACGGGAATATACGCTTCTGGCTGATAGTAATCGTAGTAGCTGACAAAATACTCGACTGCGTTGTTGGGGAAGAAATCCCGCAACTCGTTACAAAGCTGTGCAGCAAGGGTTTTGTTATGTGCCAGAACTAAGGTAGGCTTACCAATTTTCTCAATAACTGCTGCTACCGAAAATGTCTTGCCAGTTCCAGTGGCTCCTAGTAAAGTTTGGTAACGATTACCAGCTTGGATACTCGCAGTGAGTTGTGCGATCGCTTGTGGTTGATCGCCTGTGGGACTAAAGGGAGCTTGAAGACAAAATTCTGTCATACAGTCTTGCTAGAAATACCCTATCTCAGAGTGAAAATTTCGCGCTGTATCCATTGTAGCTGGATTATTAGACCAAGAAATAGTAACAACTCTTTACAAAAATTATTTATTTAAATTTACTTATGTATCACTTTTAAAGATTCTTATATCTATATGAGGTTTTTTAAGGTTAAACTCTAAAAGTATATAGGAAAAAATTTCATCTTTCCTTAATTATTGTAAAATTCAATTAACAAACCAGAGGTCTTCGTTTATGGCTATTAGCAGCGCTGGCAAAGCAATCAGTTCTCGGCAAAACAATGCCAAGTCTTCAGGGGAAGCTATAGAGGAAGTTGGAAATCAACAAGACCAGAGCTTGAATGCTGATAAAGTCGATGAAGTTAATGAACTGCCAGTGGGAGCTACTGGGACACTTGCCATTTCTGGAATTCGTCCTATAGGCGCTAGCGACTTAGAAGTTGCTGAACACCTCTCAATTGCTGGGGTGCGTCCCGTTAGCACCAGTACATTAGAAGTAGTTGAAACCTATAACTCAATGGGTATTCGTCCAATTGGTGCTAATACATTCCAAGTTGTTGAAAGTATCAACCTCTCTGGGATTCGTCCAATTGGCTCAAGTTTATTGGTAATTGATGAAAGCTATTCCACCTTTGGGAATCGTCCAATAGCATCAAATGAGGTTGATAACTCTGAAAGCCTGATGGGTTTTCTAGATTAAACACAAAATATCCCTAAAAATTTATTAACCCAGCTTCTCTACGGAACTGGGTTTTTTTAGTTAAAGAGTCAAAAGCAGAGATTACATTTGCACTTGTTCTATGTCTTTTAGCATAGATAATTCACCTGTTATTGCTTGAGTTAACATTCAAGCAATAGCCAGGATGCTTACTATAACTACTTTTTCTAATTTCTAATTTTTAATTTCTAATTTCTAATTGTTTAATATGCCTTGTGGTGGAAGGCTTTAGCAAAAACTTTAAGTTAGGGTGTAAAAGTAATAACAAATGATTTCAAAGTTAGTTTAGAGCTTTGAAATGAACTTTACGATAAAATAAGGAGTACAAAATGAGCATAGAAGATCGCGCAAAGGCAGCTGCTAAAAATGTTGAAGGTAAAGCGCAAGAAGCGTTAGGAAATGTGACTGGAGATCCAGAAGATAAAGCGCAAGGTAAAGCAAAGCAAGCTGAAAGCGAAGTACGTCACGGGATTGAAGACGTAAAAGACAATGTTAAGAAAAAGCTTGACTAATAACTTATACTTTTTGCAAAAGCTCTACTGATATGAATGGGATGTATCCCAAATTTGCAAAAACATGTAAGTTTCTAAAATTGCAAGCTAAACTATTTTTAGGCTCCTTTAATTAGGAGTCAAGAATAAAGTCTCGCTTAGTTGATAGTGTGTAGAGACGTATAGAATGCGTCTCTGCACTTTTTATAAATTCCTCAATAAAAATCAAGTAATTAAATAGAAATTTACAAAAAAAATAGTTTAGATAGCTTGATAAGCTATCTTTCCGGTTATTAAAGTGTTTTTTTTAGGAGGAAAAAAAATGATTGTGCTTCAGCAAAGTCGCAAAATATTGGCGACTTTCGTTTTAATCTTAGTGCTGATGATAACTACCGCCTGTGCGGGTAGTACTGTGGCACAAGTTGACCGGACAACGACTTCGCCAGCAATTGGTCGAGATGTAACTTATGCAGAGTTAGAGCGAGGCAATACCCCAGGAGGACAAACTTTTGGTAACTGGGTTTTGCAAGCATCTAGCGGACTAGTTAAGGATGCTTATGTACGTGATAACAACAAATTAGGTGTTGTGATTTCCCCTCAAGTTCGTCCTAACGAAGTCCGACCATTAGCAAAATCTCTAGTTCAAGGTTTTCATAAGAATTTCCCCAATCAAGACTTAAAGGTTTTGATTTATGCACCGGATAAGAAATTGATTTTGACTACTGAATATGATACTCAGACTAATCAAGTTAAGTATAGCTAATTGCTTAATTTGCAATCAATGCTTACAGAAAGTCTGATGAATTGGCATTTGCAATTATGGTTTTAAGATGCCAGCCATAAAAAAAGTTTGACGTAAAACAGGAGATAAGTAAAGTGGCAAGCAGCGAACAATATAAACGTCAAATAATGAAAGATTTGGCTCAGGGAGATGTTGAATCTCTGGATGATACTAAAGCTGAATCAACGGCGGAATATCAAAATTTTGATGATTTTGCCCAACGAACAACACCAGATCAGCGGCGGCAGTTATTTGGTAAATCTTTACATCCAGATCGGATTCCTACCAGCCAAATGGAGCCAGAATTACAACAGGCGATCGCACAAATTAAACCCAACGAACGGGATGATGTAGCAAGAGCCTTTTTCAAACAGTTGAAGGGAAGAGGATTAGACGATCGCCATCTAGAGCAACAGTTGGGGCTTTCTACACACCACCCTAGCCGTATGAGTGCTGATGATGTTAGCAAACTAGCGTCCTTCGTCTATCATAACCATCCCGACATTTTCCGCGAAGTGCTGGCAGAGCAACCAGGAATTATCAAGTTTCTCAGTAATCCTGTAGTGGCAGGTATTATCGGAGTCGCGGCGGCTAAATGGTTGGGTAGTCGTAAGTAACTTCTAAATTTTGAGTTTGGAGGATAAAAGTAGGGTGGGCTATGTCCACCTTTATTTTTTGCCTATTTTTAGCATAAATTATTTATATTAAAAGCGTTCGATTTGCGGCTTATTAGAGGAGATTTTAAAAGTCTTCGGGGATGTATCAAAATCTCTAAAAATTGTAGTAATATACCACAGGCATTAACTATCTTCAGCTACATCTGATTGTTAATGCTCTTAAATTTACAATCGATGAGAATATACCGTGAGCCTAACTCTTTATTTGCTCCGTCACGGACAGACAGAATGCAGTCGCAATAATTCCTTTTGCGGTTCCATAGACTCAGAACTTACCCCAGAAGGGTTGGATATGGCAAATGCTTTTGCTGACGCATATACTTCTAAGGATTGGACAGCAATATTTTGTAGTCCGATGCGGCGAACTGTATTGACAGCAAAACCTTTGTGTGAAGCAATAAAGATAGAACCACAACTTAGAGATGGTTTAAAAGAAATCAACTATGGCTTGTGGGAAGGAAAAACGCCAGAAGTAATTAGTCGTGAATATCACGATGATTATATTCGCTGGTCAGCAGATCCGGCTTGGAATGCTCCTACTGATGGAGAAATGGCTGTGACAATTGCTTCTCGCGCCTTGCAGGTAATTGAAGAAATTAAACAAAATTACACTAGTGGTAATGTTTTAGTTGTTTCACATAAGGCAACTATCAGAATTATTCTGTGTAGTTTACTGGGGATTGATGTGGGACGCTTCCGTTTTCGTTTGGGATGCCCTGTTGCTTCGGTGAGTATTGTAGAATTTAGCTCACATGGGCCACTGTTAAAGGTTTTGGCAGATCATAGTCATTTGAATGAGCAGTTGCGAAATTTACCTGGTACATAAGGGGAGTTAGGAGTTAGGAGAGACGCGATTAATCGCGTCTGTACAAAAGTTAGGAGTTATTATTTTTACGTTGCTCTCCCTCGCTATCTGGCTCAGTGTATTTGCAGATAACGTTGATTCCAATTTTTAGAATATATAACACAACAATTGTTGCGATCGCACCATCAATTGGTATTCCATGCACTGCTGCAACGGCAACCAGTGAGCCAATGATACTATTGAGCAGAGAAGAACTACCAGGGTTCTTGGTGTATTCTTTGATTGTGCCCTTTAAACCATCATCACCACAGATTTCCGCGCGGATTTCGTCGAGGGTGAGTTGTAAAAGAGATTTTTTGCCCCTACTATAATCTGTTGTGCCGACTTTCTCCTGCCAGAGTGTATCAAAACTTGCTTCTAGATTGCCATTGTGTTGTTGAAGGGTAGTGAGTGCATGTTGTGCTGGGGTGTCATTTTGGAGAAGTTGCTGAAGTTCTTGGATTTCGACAGGGGTTAATTGGGCATTCATATATATTTGACTTAATTATTTATGGAGTAGTTGTTAGTTCCTGAATCAACTCTTCAGGTGTGATAATTCTGGGGGTAGCAACTGGAAAATCTCTAGGATTGCGAGTAATAATAGCATCTAAGTGATTGAGTACCGCAGTGCTGTATTGAATAGCGTCTTCAAAATCTCTAAAGTTAAGGTTTAGTGCCATATTGATTGCGGTACTGTCTACAGTGGCGACTTGGCAGAAGGTAACTATTTCCCTCAAAAATTCAAGGGCTAAATTTCGATCTTTATCTTTACGGATAATGTAGTAAAGGTCACTAAAGGAAGATGCACAGATGTAGCCTTCTATCTGCCCCGCTTCAACAAATGATACAACTGTCTCGCTATTACCAAAAAAAAGTTGTTGCTCTTGAGCAACATCCAGAATAACATTGCTGTCTAAGAGGACTTTCACAGATTATGTTTCTCCTTTAAAGCTTCCCATCTGGCTTGGTCTGGGTCAAAATCAGAAGGCGTGGGTTGTGTTTTTTCAAACCAGCCTTGCAAAGCTTTGATTTTTGTTTGTCTCTTCGGCTTTTCTGGCTGTGACTCAGTAGAAATTTCCAAGGATGGAACTGGCTGCAAAATAATCACTTCCACTTTTCCAGGAGCAATATTTAGAGGTTCGTCAATAATTAAATGACCGAATTCGTCAATTGTGGCGTTCAGCTTGTAGGCTTGCATACTTTTGCCCTTTTTGTTTCTAGGATAGAACACTGCTGTAAATGTTGCGTAGGTGTAGCCCGTTGTAGACATCGCACTTCTGAATAACCACCTTGTCGTGACCAAAACGATCGCTTTGGTTATGAAAATGACGATGTTGGTTACGAAAATGATCGTTTTGGTTATGAAAATGACGATTTTGGTTATGAAAATGATGATTTTGGTGATGAAAATGACGATGTTGGTTATGAAAATGATGATTTTGGTGATGAAAACGATCGTTTTTGTGGCAATGCTTATGCGATCGCAACCAATGCTTAAATAAAACTTATGAATGATTTGACGTTGGCAATAAATCTTGCACTGCACCCTAAGACTCTGTTTCTAGCCTATCTCGCGCTGTCCAAATTGCCTCGCGCACCTCTCCAGCGCACTCTTCACCCGTCGCCTCGCGCCAAATGGTTTGAAACTCGCTTTCACCTAACTGCTGGAGTATACCCGCTAAATCATCGGTATGATAACCAATCCAATCTTGATTATGTTGTAGGCCGGTAGCTAAAACACGAATGTAAATTTGTAAAGCTCCAGAGTAATTTTCTTGAGCTTCTAAAACCCTCCCACATTTCCATAGTATTGCTGAAGCTTTATACCAATCGTGGAATTTTTCAAAAACTTCCCAGCCCTTTTGATAATACTTAATTGCTTCTGTAAACCGCTGTTGCACTTCGGCTACCATACCCAGTTGATGATTAACACTGGCAGCACTGTAAAAATCCTTTGCATCTTCATAAATTTTTAGTGCTTTGAAGTAGTAATCAACTGCCACATCAAATTGCCGTTGTTCTTGAGCTACCACGCCCAGTTGGTAATATTCATCAGCAGCACTGTAAAAATCCTTTGCATCTTCATAAATTTTTAGTGCTTTGAGGTAGTAATCAACTGCTACATCAAATTGCCGTTGTTCTTGAGCTACCACACCCAGTTGGTGATAGTCACTAGCAGCACTGTACAAATCTCCTGCATGTTCTTTAATCTCCAGGGCTTTGAGGTAGTAAACAACCGCCCTATCAAACAGCCGTTGCTCTTGAGCTACTATGCCCAGTTGGTGATAGTCACCAGCAGCACTGTACAAATCTCCTACATGTTCTTTGATCTTCAGGGCTTTGAGGTAGTAATCAACTGCCACATCAAATTGCCGTTGTTCTTGAGCTACCACACCCAGTTGGTGATAGACGCTTGCGATACGGTATAAATCCCCGGCATCTTCGACAATCTTGAGCGTCTTGAAGTAATAATCTCGTGCCACATCAAACTGCCGTTGAAGACAGGTGACATTGCCTAGTTGGTGATAGTCACTAGCAGCGTTATACAAGTCCCCAGCATTTTCTCTTATCTTCAGCGCCTTGAGGTAGTAATCAACTGCTACATCAAACTGTCGTTGTTCTTGAGCAACCATGCCCAGTTGGTGATAGACAGTGGCAGCTTTGTAAAAATCTCCAGTATCCTCCAAAATCTTCAGCGCTTTAAGGTAGTAATCAACTGCCAGATCAAATTGCCGTTGCTCTTCGGCAACCATGCCCAGTTGGTGATAGACAGTGGCAGCTTTGTAAAAATCCCCAGCCTCTTCTCTGATTTTCAGCGCTTTGAGGTAGTAATCAACAGCCACATCAAACTGCCGTTTCTGTTGAGCAATATTGCCTAAACTGTAATTAGTAACAGCAATTTTGTCATTGATTGAAGGATCATTTACAACTATCAGTTCATTTAGAGTTTCTTGATAGATTTTGCTCATTCCTTCCAAATTAGCACTTTGAGTCGCTTCATTTGTATCTTCAATCAGCAAATACATCCAGAATTCCAAAGCATATTTCCCTTTCGCCTTCACCTCTGCTAAATGAATGCCAATTTGCTTTAATACCCGTTGTCGCAGTGACTTAAATTCAGGTTTGCGTCCTAAACGCTCATATAATTTTCCTAAGGTATGCAGAATTGCCTGTGCTTCAACCCACTTCTGCTGATGTTCCGCAAGGCGTAGGTTTTGCAACAGATTTGGTTCTTCGACTTCTATAACAAAAGTTGCTAGTTCTGCGTTATTGATGAGTTTCTTATTATAGTGAGCAGCCAACCCCGCGTAGAAAATTAGCAACTTTTTTTCTAGTTCGTTAATCACCTCTTGGGAAGCCATTGTGTTTAACTGCTGGCGCAAATACCAAGGTAGTGCTGGGTGAATTTTGTAAATAGTCTCATCAAAATATTCCAGAATACCTGCTGCGGCAGCTTCATTGAGAATTCTAATCCAATCTGGTTGTTGCAGATACTCCCCAAACACAGCCTGATAAGCTTGTCCCAATTCATCATCAGGACTTTTTAAGAACTGATGCAACCAATGTGCATCAACCCGTTCCGAAAACAGTGCCAAAAATGGTAAATGCTGACGTGTTAGTTCTGACAACTTAGCAAAGGAATAATCCAACGACACAGTAAGAGATTTTTCTCTACCTTCTTCCTCTTGTCCCCTAAAAGTATCTAACCCCCGCCGCAACGCCTCAATTAATTGCCCAGGTGTCTGTGTCTTTAAATGCGGTAACACCACCCGCAAAGACAACGGATGTCCCCCCAACAATTTCAACAATTCTAAATACTCTGCTGATAGGTTCTTTCTCTCCACACCCACCGTTTGCAAAATCTTCGCGGCTAACTCTTGGGCATCCGCTTCAGACAGCCCCCGCAAATTGATTAAACTATACCCACAATCAAGCCAAAGTTCTTCGTGGCGACTGGTAATTAATACCCAAGATTTACCACCCCGCAATTCCTTAAGAAACCGCTTCAGCTTGTTTCTCTCTTCCCCACTCAATAATGGTTCATTCCCCGTGGGGAAACCGTTGACAGGTTCAAAGTTATCCCAAATCAACAAGCAAGGATTAGTTTGCAGATATTGCCGCACCACATCCTCTTGCTTATCTGGCATCATTTGGGAAAATCTCTCACCTCCTAACGCCCTACCAATTTGGTTAATTACCTGACTCAACCCCGCACCCTGTTCAAAGGAGGTGAAGAACATACCGCCTGTACGTCCTTGAGTGTCATCTAACCACCGGGCGAAACCTGCGGCTAACTCAGTTTTACCAACGCCACCCATTCCCTGCACCAAAACCAGATGATTTTGCCGAAATGCTCTCTCTAAACGCAAAATCTCATAATCCCGCCCAATAAAACCATAAGCACTTTCATCAGGCAAACCTACAGCTTTGCTACTTTCTGGAGTGTTGTCTGCTTGCGCCATCAAATCGGTAAAACTGGGTGCTGTCTTTTTAGGAACAAAAGGCGTATAGGGTTCCTGCTGATACAACACCGGCACAAGCCAATCTTGTAAAGGTAAGTTTCCTTTGGGACTGGGGCGCATTTTGTCAATAGACATGGACTTACGCCCTGCTGCAACTGCTGTGGCGATACACTCTCCCCTGACTAATTCCCCATACAACCGCCCAATAAAGTGTTCTGCACCTTTGGCGTAAACTGAATACGCCATCGCTACAACACCCTTAGCCCCCAATTTCACCAACTGTCCCGCCACAGAAGAAAAAGCCTCTTCGCCTACTTGTCCAGACTTGCAAGCATTCAGCACAAAAATCGGCACGCGACAATCTGTTAAATATTGGGCAATTTCCTTAGCGCTGACAACTTGCTCATTTCCCTGTTCGTCCTCAAAGACTAAAACTCCCTGTGTCTCGCTGTCAAAATTCCCATGTCCATCAAAATGAACGATATGATAAAAACCCTTATTCGCTTGCAGTTCTGCTTCAAATGCTTTCAAGCTAGGGGGACGCAATACCTTAAGATTGACTCGCTGTCGTATCGGTTGCAGCGCCGCCAGCAGTGGACGGGCAATGGTTTTAAACCCAACGTCTTGCCGATCGTAAGGACGGGCAATAACTAGTAAAATATTCAGTTGGTCATCGGGCATTGCTGGCAATGGTGGTTTTACTGCCTGACTGCTGAGACTGCGATACATCCCCGCCAGTGAAGGTGCAAGAAATTGATAGTCGGGGGAATACAACAACTCCCAAGGCAAATTCAGCACTTCGGCGTTATCAGAAATGATGCCCAGTTCACAGTTATCTAGCCCTTCCCGTGTCGCTTCCTGAAAAAACTCTCTTCCTTTCTCTGTACTGCGAAATACTAGCTCAAATAGTTGTTGTCCCCAATGCTGTAATTTTTGTTCAATTTTTACAGCGTTATCTGGAAAAATACCGTAAGGAAACTTTAGATAATCTTCTAAATACCAGCGCAACTCATCTGCGTTGTCTTTATCAAAGGGTTGCTCGAATGGGACTTCTGGTGCAAGGCGAGGACTTTGATATCCGCGTTGCCAGGAAAGTTGGATTTTGTCGTCTTGATGAGTTATCCGCAACCAATTCTGCACCATAGCTACAGCCAACACTAGTTAATGTGATGCTACCTTATCTTAGTAATTCACGCAGAGGTTAGCTGATTACTTGTTAAACCTGAAGAACTCCACCCCTCCACGCAAGTGTATACACAAGTCGAATTACCCCCCTTAATCCCCCCTTATAAAGGGGAGAAACCGGAAAATCTAGTTCCCTCCCCTTTATAAGGGGAGGGTTAGGGTGGGGTAAAACTCTGGTTAATCAGCAAATTCTATTGGGCTAGGGTTTTAATTCAGTACAGATACAGCGATAATTTACTCAAATCATCACCGAGTTGTTTCATGCTACCAGTTATTGAAAGCATTGTATTACGTCAAATGGCTTCGGGCGATCGCCTATCTTTACAACTATACAAATTCATCGGCGCTCAACCTGGTAAAAAGGTTTACATTCAATCTAACCTACACGGTGCAGAAATTGCTGGTAATGCCGTTATTCACCAGCTAATTGAGTTTTTATTAACAATAAATGATACAGATTTAACTGGAGAAATTTGGTTAGTTCCCGTTTGTAATCCAATGGGGACAAATGAACGCGCTCATCATTTCTCCCCTGGTCGTTACTGCGTTTACGAAGCCAAAGACTGGAATCGGATATTTTGGGACTACGAGAAAGAAGCTGATGATTTAGTAGCTTTTACTAAATCTCAATTTGATATCGATCTAGAGGTCATTCGACAAAATTATCTAACTATAATTAAGCAACAATTTGCGAAAGTTTTAGAAAAAATGAATTCTCGTGTTGGTGTTCCTTACACTGAGCTTTTTGCCTACAAACTACAAAATCTTAGTTTAGATGCAGATTACTTAATTGATTTACATAGTTCTACAAATCAAGCTTTAGACTACCTTTATTACTTCCGAAATCGAGAAGACAGTGCAAAATACTTCCTACTTGATTTCGGAATATTGCTTGATAAATATGATGGTGATGCTTTTGATGAAGCTTTTATCAAACCTTGGTTAGCACTGGAAGCTTGTTTTAAAGAGTTGGGTAGAGAAATCAAGTTTGATGTGGAAGCTTGGACGCTGGAATTAGGAACAGGAATGCAAATGAACCCTGATTCAGTCGCTAAAGGTGTAAAGGGTGTAAAAAACTATTTAGTGCAAAAAGGTGTACTACAAACTTCTAATTTACCAGATGATACAAAGATCCATGAAATGAGTTTTGCATCTAGCAGCAACCGGAAAAAATATTATGCGATCGCAGGTGGCATGATTCAATCCAGAATAGAATTAGGCACTTCAGTAAAAGCTGGAGACAAACTCTATCAAATTCTCAGTTTTAATAAAGAAGGTAAGCTACCCAGTGTAATTGATGTCTGCGCTCAACATGATGGATTAGTTTATGATGTCGCAACCAATCAAGCTGTGAATGAAGGCGAGTTTGTATTGGGAATTGTTAGTTAGGGCATTAGGCATAGATATTCATGTAATTGTCATCACATACTAAACATGAAAATTTCTTTCCCTAAATCATCACAAAGACGCGATAAATCGCCGTCTCTACAAAACGACTAATTATTGTAGAGACGGCGATTCATCGCGTCTCTTGCCTTAACCGAACAGTATTGAGTTTAGTCTCCCAAATAAATACTCATACCACGAGCGGTTTTAACTAAAGTACCATTGGGATCGACGGCACTATATTGAGCGATCGCTTCTGTAATTGGTACACTTAATACTTGGCGATTTTGCCAAGTCACCATGCGATCGTATTTATCCTCTGCAATTAGATTAACTGCTGCTACGCCAAAGGCTGTTGCAACTAATCTATCTAGTGGTGAAGCAGTTCCACCCCGTTGAATGTGTCCTAAAACTGTGACTCGCGTTTCTACACCAATGTGTTCAATAATTTTATCTGCTAAGTATTCGCCAATTCCACCGTATCGAGATTGACCTAACCGATTTGTAATCGTCACATTTTCCCCATCGTGGGTACGAACCGCTTCGGAAACAATAATCAAACAATAGTTTTTGCCTTTTTCTTGGCGTTCTTTGATTTTGTGGCAAATATGCTCAACCGTGTAAGGAATTTCGGGAATTAAAATTACATTTGCTCCCCCCGCAATTCCCGCAGCTATTGCTATGTGTCCAGCATCACGCCCCATTACTTCCAAAATCATGACGCGGCTATGACTTGCAGCAGTAAAATGCAACCTATCTAATGCTTCTGTGGCAATATTCACGGCTGTATCAAAACCAATAGCATGTTCGGTAACGCCAATATCGTTATCAATCGTTTTGGGAATACCTACTAGATTAATGCCTCCTTGTTGGGCGAGGCGACGGAGAATTGCCAAACTACCATCACCGCCAATACCAATCAAAGCGTCTAAACCTAGCTGATGATAACCTGCAATGATTTCTTCTGAGCGATCGCATAAACTTCCATCCGCCATTGGAAACGCAAAAGGATCGCCTTTATTGGTTGTCCCCAACATTGTGCCACCCGCAGTTAACAGCGAGTCAACTCGATCGATTTCCAACTTTGTGAATTGTGGCGGACGCGCCATTAATCCTAGAGTCGCTTGGCGAATACCCAAAACCTCCCAGCCGTAGGTACTCACAGCACAATTTACTACAGCCCTAATCACAGCATTTAAGCCAGAACAATCACCTCCACTCGTCAGAATTCCAATGCGTTTGCGTTCTCCCATATCTTTTATTGACATTTTTATCCAAATATATTGAGTAGCCGATGAAACTTAAGACATTAGCGGCAGATTAAACTTAAGCAAAAATTCTCCTTGTAAATGCCAAAGTAATTTTATGTTTGTTTTGTATCTAAAAACAAAACAAAGTTATCTTAGCTGTAAAATATAAGTGTAGAGCCAGTAGTAGATTAAACCTCGGCAAGAGCAATCCCTAAAAATGCCAGGGTAATTTTATGCTTGTTTTGTGTATAAGAAAAGATCGAGTTATCCCAGCTGTAAAATATGAGGGTGGAGCCAAAGGTGACTAGTATTGATAATTACAACTTCTCTTTTCCAGGAGAAGTAACAATTCCCCAGGCTCCTCCTGAATTCAAATCAGGTTTTATCGGCATTGTTGGTCGTCCTAATGTCGGTAAATCTACTTTAATGAATCAATTGGTAGGACAAAAAATTGCCATAACTTCCCCTGTAGCGCAAACAACACGTAACCGTTTGCGCGGCATTTTAACTACACCAGAGGCGCAGTTAATTTTTGTAGATACGCCAGGAATTCATAAGCCCCATCATCAATTGGGGGAAGTGTTGGTGCAAAATGCCAAAATTGCTATTGAATCGGTAGATGTAATACTGTTTGTAGTAGATGGAGCAGTGGCTTGTGGATCGGGCGATCGCTATATTGCTGATTTGCTCAGTCGCAGCAAGACACCAGTAATTCTAGGACTGAACAAAATCGACCAACAACCGCCCGATTCTCAGTTTCTAGATGATAGTTACGCCCAGATGGCCCAGTCCCATGAATGGGAAATTGTGAAATTTTCTGCCAAGACTAATGCCGGATTACCGCAACTTCAAGAATTATTAATTGAACATTTAGAAATTGGGCCCTTATACTATCCCCCAGATTTGGTAACTGACCAGCCAGAGCGGTTTATTATGGGTGAATTGATCCGAGAACAAATTTTGTTATTGACTCGTGAAGAAGTACCCCATTCAGTAGCGATCGCTATTGATCTAGTAGAAGAAACTCCCAGCATTACTCGTATACTTGCTACCATCAACGTCGAGCGCGATTCCCAAAAAGGCATACTCATTGGCAAAGGTGGAGCGATGCTCAAAGCAATTGGTAGTGAAGCCCGCGAACAAATCCAAAAGTTAATCTCTGGTAAAGTTTACCTAGAATTGTTTGTCAAAGTCCAGCCAAAATGGCGACAGTCGCGCATTAGTTTAGCAGAGTTAGGCTATCGGGTGGAAGAATAATAATTGGTCATTTGTCATTAGTCATTAGTCATTGGTCAAAAAGGCAAAGGACAAAGGACAAATGACAAAAGACAAATGACAAATGACTCTTAATAAATAAAAATGTCTTTAGAAACTCGCTATCCCTTAAATTTACCAGCTAATGCTCCGCCGTTGCGCGTGTTGATTGTCGAAGACGATCCGATGATGCAACTGGGATTAGAGCAATCATTAATGGCTCATCCTCAGTTGGAGATTGTTGGACAAGCAGAAGATGGTTATTTGGGAGTTCAAGCTGCACTGCAACTGAAACCTGATTTGGTGGTTATGGATATTGGGTTGCCGCGATTGGATGGCATTGCCGCAACACAGCAAATTAAGGCGGCGCTGCCAGCAACTCATGTGGTGATGCTGACATCTCATCAAACAGAGACAGAAATTATTGCGGCACTATCTAGCGGTGCAGATGCATATTGTATCAAAGGTGCAAGTGTGGAACGATTGTTAAGTGCGATCGCAGCCGCAGTTGATGGTGCAGCCTATCTCGATCCTCAAATTGCGCGGCGAGTAATTGACAATCTCAAACCGCCTGCACCCAGCAGCAACAACGCCAACTTATCTGGGCGCGAGTTAGAAGTGTTGAAACTCATGGTAGATGGTTTGAGTAACCCAGAGATTGCTGAAAAACTCTATCTCAGTCCTAACACCATCAAAACTCACGTTCGGGGGATTATGAATAAATTAGCAGTGGACGATCGCGTGCAAGCAGCAGTTGTAGCACTGCGTTCTGGGTTGGTTTGATTATTTATATAATTACAGCTATCAAAAGCCCTTGGCGCTGGTGAAATTTTAATCCCACTTACAAGTAGAGGCGTACAATATGTACGCCTCTCTAGCCGATTCATTTGTTGCCAAGATTTTTTTAAAATGGTCTACCTCAAGGAATTTTAGTTAAAAGAGCTTGAGAATTCATTAGGGTCTAGATTAGCAGGAAATAATAAAATTTCCTTGCCTTCTAACTTTGCCTTCTGGTGAAGCAAAATTGCTTTTTCCAAAGAACAATATTTAATTGGAACCCATCTCTCGCTATAAAAGTAGACAGTTACTCGGCTCATTGCATATTCTTTCAACGGCAGTGGAACGTACCAGGACGAGTCCACAATTTGAACTTTACCTGTCGAGTTCATGCTTTGAACCTCAGTTGCTAAGTATATTTACTCTCACTCATCACTCCACTACTTTCACTTATCCAAAGGAATTCTAGTAACTATCATAAGTAATAAGCTATGAACCTTTAGACTAAATATTTAGGTAGAAGTTTAGGAGTTAACAAGTTTTTAGTTGGGATTAAGCTTTAGTAAGTCGGTAAAAGATTTTCGCGCAAGTTTGACAGGTTGTCTTTTGACGCAACTATTCTTTTAAAATTATCGTTTTTAAATACTGGTGAAAAATTAGCATCAAAAATCTTTGAAATTACCTCTAATTGTCTTCCCCAGCCAGCCTAGCTTACTTCGCTTACTCTTAGAAACTTTATGCTCCACTTTACCTTAGAGAAAAATTTGGGATGGCTATTATTAATTTCGGTTCTAATTGCCACACCAGTTAATGCCCATACTGAAAAGGTATCAAAAGACGTGGGCGGGATGCTGCATATTGAACCCAATGACAATCCTCAAGCTGGTAAAACCGCTAATGTTTGGATTGTCCTCACCCGTAAAGGCGGGCAACTAATCCCACTGACACAATGTAACTGTCAGTTGGCTGTCTATCCTCAACCTCACACCAAAACTGATACCCCATTGCTGAAGCCAAGTTTACATAATGTATCGACCAAGCAATATAAAAGCATTCCTGGAGCCGAGATCGTATTTCCCAAAGTAGGAGCTTATGATTTGGAGTTAAGCGGTACTCCAAAATCTGGAGCTAGTTTCAAGCCCTTTGTTTTGTCTTACACCGTCACTGTCGGCTCATAAAAGCTTAACTGGTAAAATGTCATGCTGTAACAAGATCCCGCAGGGTTAAGAAACTGCTGTGCGATCGCATAATCTAGTTTTATCCAGAAATCCCTTCTATCCTTGAGAACCGCCTGTAAAAGTTTGAATGCTGTCGTTTTGCCTGTGTTTTTGAGATTGCGATCGCGCTTCTGATTTAGTTTGCATATAAATTACCATTAACCTAATTGCCTTATCCCCCTATTACCAAGAATATTTCCCCACTTCGCCCCATACGCCTACCCTCAGACATAATCACCTCAACATCCTGGTGAATAAATGGGGAGAATAAAAATTACCTCTTTCCCTTCTGCCCCCTGCCCCTTTGCCTCTTCCCAATGCCCATAATTTAATAATCCTGCCAAACGATGTAAAGGTTTCAAACTCAGGGATGATGAGTAATTAGCAATTAAATTGACAAAATCGCACTATAAAGAGTGATATTAAGCGATAGATAGCGCTTGTAAAGGAATAACGGCCATGATTAAATCTTGGATGGTGATTGGGGGTGTGGCTTTCTTAGTTGCCTTAGCAGCTAATGTGATTACGCCTAGCGATCGCCAGTGGTTCAAGCGCTTACAACGACCGAGATGGCTAACTTTTGAGGGTGCAATTCCCATTATCTGGACTGTAATATTTATTTGCGGTGCTTGGTCAGCTTATATTGTCTGGGAAAAAGATCCAGGAAGCACCTCAACTTGGTTAATCATGGGTTTATACTTGCTTTTAGAAATAGTTACGATTGCCTATACTCCTGTAATGTTTAAGCTTCGCAGTCTGAAAGTAGGTACAATTCTCGGTGGTACAGGTTTTATCATTTGTGCCTTGTTGATACTTGCAATCTTAAGCATTTCTGGTTGGGCAGCATTGCTACTAGTTCCTTATTTGCTGTGGAGTCCCATTGGTACTTATACCACTTGGCAGATGATCGGTCTCAATCCTCAAGATGCCTAAGATTCGCACCAGCGAATGATTAAACTTATGCCTTAAATTGTCAAACTTGCAGTGTATGACTTGACAAAATACACAAGCGAGAGTGCATTATGATTCCATCTTGGATAATAATTGGGGCTGTAACTTTCTTCGTCGCCCTTGGTAGTTTCTTGATTACGCCGCGTGATGTTAAATGGTTTGCAAAGTTAAGTCGCCCTCGTTGGCTAGTTTTTGAGCCACTGATTCCGATTATCTGGACTGTGATTTTTATTTGCGGTGCAGCTTCAGCTTATATTGTCTGGGAAAAAAATCCAGGAAGCCCAATTACTTGGCTACTAATGGCTATGTATCTGTTGGTGGAAATTATTACCGTCGCCTACATACCTATAATGCTGAGGTTTCGCAGTCTCAAAGCGGGAGAAATTCTTGGAATAATCGGATTGATTTCAGGCATTGTCCTGGCAATCAGCGTTTTGCCGATTTCTCTAATGGCGGCGCTGTTACTCCTTCCCTATTTAGTTTGGACTCCCATTGGTACTTACACTACCGACGAGTTAAAAGAGTTAAATCCTCAAGATGCATAACGCATCTATGTAAGACGCCCGTAACGTGCTGTGACAGGATTGGCTGGATTAGATTGATTATTCAGCCAAGCCCACATTTGATCGCCAATAGAAAAATGCCACCATTCTCTAGGATTGCGTTGAAAGCCGGCTTTTAACATTACATCTCGCAACAGCTGACGATGAGCATGATAATTTTGGGCTTCTGAGCGATCGCTATTGGCATAATAATCGGGATGCGATCGCTCTGACATTTCATCAATGGGCGAACCCATATTCACTATTTGCCCTGCATCATCTATCAGCGTCACATCCACCGCCGCACCCGTACTGTGAGGAGGGGGGGTTTTTTCATCCAAACTTGGTGCAGCCCAAATTGCATAAACCGCTTCCCAAATTTCTTGGCGTTGGTTTGGGGATAATTCCACCTCAGTCAGTCCCCTATCTTGCACTGCTTGGGCGAAGCTGTAATCTACCATAAACTGCTGAACTGCGATCGGGCGATAGGCATCAAAAATTTGGATATGCCAGTTAGGATGCAGGAGATTAAGATAATTTTGCGCTTGGAGCAAATTTTCGATAACGCTTTGACGGAGATAATAGGGGGAGTGTTTGCCATAAGGCGCACCTAACTTTTCATAAGGATGAGGAGATTCCACCGCAAACAATTCTAAAGGAATCGCTATTAGCGGTTCACCACACTCGAAAATTGGGATTTGATGATAGGGCCTCATGTGAATAATTTGTAATTCGTAATTATTACCCCATGCTGTGCATAAGGAATAATTTATTTCTTGTCCATTAATAAATTTACCTTTCTTCTACCCTCAATTACGAATTATTAAATGCTCAATCAAAACCAAACACCCTTATTAGACGCCATAAAAGCTAATGCAGCAAGACCCCATGCGCCTTTTTACACGCCAGGACATAAGCTAGGTAAGGGAATTTCTCAACCCTTGGCTGATTTACTTGGTAAAGCTGTCTTTCGCGCTGATTTAACCGAGTTAGCAGATTTAGATAATCTCTTTGCACCCCAAGGTGTTATTCAAAAAGCACAACAACTGGCGGCTGAGGCATTTGGTGCTTCGCAAACATGGTTCCTTGTCAATGGTTCTACCTGTGGGATTGAAGCGGCAATTCTCGCTACCTGTGGCACAGGGGATAAAATCATTCTGCCTCGGAATGTACATTCTTCTGCGATCGCTGGTTTAATTCTCTCCGGTGCAATACCAATTTTTCTCAATCCTGAATACGATCCAGTTTTAGATATTGCCCATAGCATCACGCCTAATGCTGTAGAATCTGCACTCCAACAACATCCAGACGCTAAAGCAGTGTTGACAGTTTACCCAACATATTACGGCGTTTGTGGAGATTTGAGTGCGATCGCCAGCATTACACATCAATATGATATTCCTCTACTCGTAGATGAGGCACACGGGGCACACTTTGCCTTTCATCCAGAATTACCCACTCCAGCTTTAGCCGCAGGTGCGGATTTAACTGTACAATCCATCCACAAAGTACTTGGTGCGATGACACAGGCATCAATGCTGCACATCCAAGGTAACAGGATAGATTGCGATCGCATCAGTAAAGCTTTGCAACTCGTACAATCTACCAGTCCTAGTTATTTACTTTTAGCTTCTTTAGATGCAGCGCGTCAGCAAATGGCACTCCAAGGAAAAATGCTGATGTCTCGCACTTTGCAACTTGCTGATGAAGCTAGAACGAGAATTAGTCAAATTCCGGGATTATCAGTTTTGGAAATACCTCATTTGGCGGGATCTCCCGGCTTTGTCGCTTTAGACGAAACGCGACTAACTATCACTGTTTCTGGTTTAGGCTTAACCGGATTTGAGGCAGATGAAATTCTCGATGAAAAATTTGCTGTCACTGCTGAATTTGCATCACTACAACATCTCACCTTTATTCTTAGTTTGGGTAACACCCCAGCCGATATTGAGCAGTTAGTGGAAGGTTTTACCACCCTTGCCAAAGAATATCGCCGAAACAACTTGAATGTTAAAAGCCCTAATTGGCAAGAGCTTTTCACTACACAGTGTCATGCTTTATCTTGTTCTCCCCGTGAAGCCTTTTTTGCTGTCAGTGAAATACTACCTTTGACACAGACCAATCAACGCATCTGTGCCGAAATTGTCTGTCCTTATCCTCCAGGTATTCCCTTGCTAATGCCAGGAGAAATCATCACTAATCCTGCCCTTAATTACTTACAACAAATTCAGGCAGTGGGTGGATTTATCAGTGGTTGTAATGACACTAGCCTCAAAACATTAAAAGTTTTAAAATAATCCCCTAATTACTAGCTCATAAATCTTGTTGATAAAAATTTAATTGATGTAGTCAAGAGTAAATATGCGGTTGAGTAGATAATTTAGGGGAAAATATACAGTAGTTATTCCAGCTATGAAACTTCAATGAAAATAGCTAGCAGACTAATGCCATCTTTGATTTAGACCCATAGGATCGTGTTGATAATTCATAAATCAAAAGATGAAATCAAAAAACTATTATATTTGGGGAGTAGTAGCAGCTCCGATTCTAGTTACTCTAGCGCTGGGTTTCTCAGCAAAAGCGAATGCAGTTGAGTTAGGTGCTGCCTCTGATTACAATGTATTCGTTTTGGGAGATATCTCTCAAAAATATACAGATATTGAAGGAAAACTTGCTGCTGGCGGTAACGTGAATTTTGTCGGCGGGCTTGGAAGCAGACTTTCTGGCAACAGCGGCAACGTAGTAGTAGCTGGACAAAACTTAACTCTGAGCAACGGTCAAGTCTACCACGGTAATGCTGTCTATGGAGGCAGCGCCAATGTGTCCAGCAATGTGGGATTTCCACAGGGAACTCTCAGCAAGAGTAATCCCATCGACTTTAATGCAGCAGGGGAAGAATTGCGATCGCTATCTCAATATTTGGCAACCTTAACTCCTACTGGTAAAACAACAGTTCAATCTTGGGGTGGTATTAATCTTAGTGGCAGTGGTACTGCTTTCAATGTTTTTAATCTTGCAGGCTCATCTGTCTCCAAGACAAACTATTTTGAAATCAGTGGCGATCCAAATTCGACTATTGTTGTCAATATCAGCGGTAAGGATGTGTCGCTGCAAAACTTTGGGTTCAATATCCTTGGCACAGATAAACAAAAGGTGCTCTATAACTTCTATGAAGCAACAAACATCACTGCCAGTGGGATTAGTATACTAGGTAGTATTCTTGCTCCTTTGGCTAATTTCAATTTCAATAACGGTCAAGTTAACGGCAACGTGGTGGTAGCTTCTTTGACAGGAAATGGCGAGTCTCACAACTATCTGTTTAATGGCGATCTGCCGAATGTCCCAACTAATCAACACACTCCGACTCCGGTTCCAGAACCTGCAAATCTTTCAGGTTTAGGATTAATTGCTGTAGTATTTGGTTTATTTCGCTACAAACGCAATCAAGTAACTTGTCTAAAATAATCACAAATTTTTGGCAGCATGGCGCATGACGCGAACTTGTTTACATATTTTCGCTCATGCGCTATTTCCTTGCTCCCTACCTTCTACAATAAAGATAGACTTTATTGAGATTTGTATAGTTGGGGATAAGCTGTCATGGCTCCCGCCGTTTTCATTCAAAATCTGCAAAAACGCTACGGTACAGTGGTCGCCGTCCAAGATGTTTCCTTTCAGGTAGAATCAGGAGAAATCTTTGGTTTATTGGGCCCCAACGGTGCTGGGAAAACTACTACCTTGCGTGCCTTGTGTACGCTGACCACACCGGATGCTGGCAAAATCGAAGTATCTGGCATCTCTGTGTTAGATAATCCGAGAGTCGCAAGACAAAGACTAGGCTATGTAGCTCAGGAAGTCGCTATAGATAAGGTGCTGACTGGAAGAGAACTGCTGCAATTGCAAGCCGCACTTTATCACCTCCCAGGCGCAGTAGCCAAACAGCGTATTGAGACGGTATTAGATTTACTGGGGTTGCAAGAATACGCTAATAAAAAAACAGGAACCTACTCCGGCGGTTTACGCAAGCGCCTAGACTTAGCTGCTGGGTTGCTCCATGCACCGGATGTTTTGGTGTTGGATGAGCCAACTGTGGGGCTTGACATAGAAACCCG
Source organism: Nostoc sp. (assembly GCF_036917095.1). Taxonomy (GTDB): domain Bacteria; phylum Cyanobacteriota; class Cyanobacteriia; order Cyanobacteriales; family Nostocaceae; genus Nostoc. The sequence goes on along the minus strand of NZ_JBALFH010000016.1, from coordinate 63,113 downwards.
GTTTGTGGTATGGGATTTCCTGCGAAAATTACGCGTCTCTGGGACGACGGTAGTAATTACCAGCCATTATTTAGAAGAAATTGACGCCCTAGCCGATCGCGTGGCAATTATCGATCGGGGTGTCGTAATTGCCGCTGGCACACCTTCACAATTGAAAGATCAAGTAGGAGGCGATCGCATCACTTTGCGAATCCGCGAGTTTTCCCCGATTGAGGAAGCAGAAAAAGCCAAAAACCTCTTGCAACCTTTACCATTTGTGCAAGAAGCGATCGTTAACAGCGCTCAAGGTAATTCCCTCAACTTGGTAGTCACACCTCAGAACGATGTTCTGATTAACATACAGCAAGCACTGAAAACCGCTGGCTTGCCAATTTTTGGCATTTCCCAATCTCGCCCCAGTCTCGATGACGTTTATCTCGCCGCGACAGGACGCACCTTATTGGATGCAGAACTCGCAGCCGTTGCCACTCGCGATCCCAAGGCTGAGAAAAAGCAGAATATGAGATAAGGGGCAGGAGGCAGGGGGCAGGGGGCAGGGGGAGAATAAAAAATTACCTCTTTTTCCTCTGCTCTCTGCCTCTTCCCATTGCCCAATCTAAAATTAAAAATCCAAAATCCAAAATTGCTATGAGCGTTACTCCTAAATCTGATATCAATTGGCAGCCGCTAGCATCGCCGCAAGCAGATGCTAATGCTGCACCTAACTTTTTCGGTGAATTGGTACAAGAGACGCTGGCTTTAACTCGTCGCTTGTTTATTCAGTTGCAACGCCGTCCCTCATCTTTGATTGCCGGAATTATTCAGCCAGTGATGTGGTTAGTGCTATTCGGTGCTTTGTTCCAAAATGCTCCCAAGGGTATATTTGGCAACACAACAAACTACGGTCAATTTTTGGCTGCCGGGATAATTGTGTTTACAGCCTTTGCTGGGGCACTGAATGCTGGTTTGCCCGTAATGTTTGACCGCGAGTTCGGCTTTTTGAATCGTTTGCTGGTAGCACCCTTAGCATCGCGGTTTTCCATTGTCTTTGCTTCGGCAATCTTCATCATCAGCCAAAGTTTGCTGCAAGCAGCGGTGATTGTAGTGGCAGCAGCGTTTTTGGGGGCTGGGCTACCAGATGCAGTGGGTTTAAGTGCGATCGCTCTAATTGTCTTCCTCTTAGCTTTGGGTGTAACAGCCATCTCCCTCGGTTTAGCTTTTGCCCTACCCGGACACATTGAACTAATCGCGGTGATTTTTGTCTCTACTTTGCCCCTGCTGTTTGCTAGTACTGCTTTGGCTCCTCTATCCTTCATGCCTCAGTGGTTACAGGTTGTGGCTACCCTGAATCCTCTCAGCTATGCGATCGAACCAATTCGCTATCTCTATCTCCACAGTAATTGGGGATTAGGTAGTGTAGTGATGCAGGCTTTTTGGGGTGATGTTACCTTTGGAGGAGCGTTGCTGGTGTTGTTTGGCTTTGCCATAGTCGCCTTAGTGAGTATTCAACCCCAGCTGCGGCGGACTCTGGCTTAAAGAGATAAAATAGATAAATTTTAGGTAGGGTCAAAACCCCATGAAAAAACCATTTTTACAAATTACTAGACTTTTTGTAGCTACCCTGGCAGGAATTGGCTTTGCTTCCTTGCTGATGGCTCAACCAAGTTCGGCTCAAATCAGCAGCCCAACGGATGCTTTTCCCAGTAATAGTACAACAGACCAAAATACCGATCCGTTCTCCCGTTCAAACTCAGACAATTTCAACATGTTTGACCTGATTCATCGGGCAAATTTCGGGACTCTCAACTGGAATTCTGACCAACAGGACGAACAACTAAACTCAGCAGCAGCAGCCTTTAAAGCAAGGCAACAAAAATTAATTCAAGGTCAACAACAGCAAGGAACCCCCAGCGGTTTGCCATCGGTTACACAACCAGTATTTACACCATCAACAGTTACACCACCATCAGGTAACTGAATTCAAACAAAAAACCCCGAGCCTCTAAAGGCTTGGGGCTGAGACTATTTAAAAAATCCTTAGCGATCGGGTAAAAAACTACAGCCCAAGTACAGCTAAAACATCGCTAGCATGGGTGGTAGTATTTACACTACTATCAACATGGGTAATTTTACCGCTGGGGTCAATTACATAGGTGACGCGCTTGGCATAACCGCCGCCATCCACATCAAAAGCTTTGATGAGAGATTTGTCGCTGTCAGCCAGTAGGGGAAAATTCAAATTATATTTTTGGGTGAATGCCTGATGGGAAACTTCATCATCTGCACTGACTCCCAAAATTACAATATCTTTACCTTGATATTGAGCCTGGGCATCCCGAAAACTACAGGCTTGTTTGGTGCAGCCTGGCGTGTCATCTTTGGGGTAAAAATACAAAACGACCGTCTTTCCGGCAAAATCAGATAACGAGACTGTGTTGCCGTTTGTATCTTTGGCGGTAAATGCAGGTGCATCCGTACCAACTGCTAGAGGCATAATTAACCTTTCCTGTTTCAGATTGTTGATGCACTTGAAATTTTACATTAATTTATAATGATTAAATATAATTACTAAAAAATAGCATAACCATACTTTAGGTAACTAATTTTGCTTAAATCAGGTACCTGGTACAAGAAAAAATATATTCTTAAATTAATCTTTTTTAGAAGAAAAATTTCTCCCCATACACAATGCCTGCTGTTGATTCCCAAAACCCAAATATTTTTGTCTATCCTCAAAGCACAGTAGAAAGGGCCGAGCGATCGCTAGTGTGTTCGCCCTTCAATTTATCTTTATTTGAAGTCATGGGACACCAGAGCGTGTCATTAACTGCGATCGCTCTGGAAAATGGACTCAAGCAGGGCTATACTAAGCGCCCTTTATCAGAATTAGCCTGTGATAACGCCTTGGGCTGGCTGATTCAAGTGGGTGTATTGCGGCGAGAAGTCGATGGACAGGGAATTACAGATGGTTATCGCCTGACTCCCTTGGGACGCCAATTGGTGGAACAATATCAGGGAAAAAATTGGCGTACTCCTTCATGGCGCGATCGTTTATCCGATGTTGTGATTCGTTGGTTGCGGATACCCTTTTAGAATAAAAAACCTAAGAGTTAGGATTAGGGAATCAAAGGGAACAATATATACGGAAACATCATATCTATTCATGAAGTCTTTACCATAACCATCTAAGCGAATTTGCTAGGTGGTGGTAGGGAGTAAGAAAAAGAGACACGGTGAAATTATCAAATGCTCTCTTTGCATTCCCGTGTACCCCCTAAAAATTCACCCTGTATCTTGAAAAACTAAGTGATAGCAACTATGAAATCAATTATGGTAGTGGGGACAACATCTCATGCAGGGAAATCACTTTTAACTACAGCTATATGTCGTATTCTGTCGCGGCGTGGCTGGCGGGTGGCTCCCTTTAAAGGTCAAAATATGGCTTTAAATGCTTATGTCACTGCCAGTGGTGGAGAAATTGGCTATGCCCAAGCAGTACAAGCTTGGGCCGCGGGAGTCGTGCCTTGGGTAGAAATGAACCCTATTTTACTCAAACCCCAAGGAGATATGACCTCCCAAGTAATTATCAAAGGTAGGTCTGTTGGCAAAGTGAGTGCCTCAGATTACTACGAGCAATATTTTGAACTGGGGTGGCGGACAATTGAAGAATCGCTACAGCATTTAGGAACAGAATTTGACTTATTGGTTTGTGAAGGTGCCGGCAGTCCAGCGGAGATTAACCTCAAGCACCGCGACTTAACTAATATGCGGGTGGCAAAATATTTGAATGCGCCAACCATCTTAGTGGTTGATATCGATCGGGGTGGTGCTTTTGCCCATGTGGTAGGCACTCTAGAATTATTGGAACCGGATGAACGCGCCTTAATTAAGGGTGTAGTAATTAATAAGTTCCGAGGACAGCGATCGCTGCTAGATCCGGGAATAAAATGGTTAGAAGAACGCACGGGTATCCCCGTTATCGGTGTTATACCTTACTTACAAGGAGTTTTCCCAGCCGAGGATTCCCTTGATTTGCTGGAACGGGAATCGCATAAAGCCCAAGCTGACCTCAACATTGCCGTCATCCGCTTACCAAGAATTGCCAACTTCACCGACTTTGACCCACTGGAATCAGAAAGTACAGTTTCAGTGAAATACCTCAGTCCTAAGCAAGATTTAGGACATCCTGACGCCGTGATTATCCCAGGTACAAAGACCACAATTGCTGATTTGCTACTGCTGCAAAAAAGCGGCATGGCAGAAGCAATCCAACACTATGCTGCCTCTGGTGGAACGGTTTTAGGTATCTGTGGCGGCTATCAAATGCTCGGTCAAATCATTGCCGATCCAGAAGGGATAGAGGGACAAGCTGGTAGATATCAGGGGTTAAATCTTCTACCAATCAGAACTGTAATTACAGGACAAAAAATTGCCCGCCAGCGCCAAGTTAGCTCAAATTATCCACAACAGGGCTTGCCAGTCAATGGCTTTGAAATCCACCAAGGGCGATCGCGCATCGAACAGCAAGGGATAGATCCGCAATCTTACCATGCCCTATTTGACGACATTAATTTAGGGTTAGTAGATAGTTGTCAATCGGTGTGGGGAAGTTACCTTCATGGGCTTTTTGACAATGGGCCTTGGCGACGGGCTTGGTTAAATCGCCTTCGTCAACAGCGAGGTTTAAAATCTTTGCCCACCGGTGTTGCTAACTATCGGGAACAGAGAGAGCAGATTCTGGATTCCTTAGCCACTGAAGTAGAAAGCCATTTAGACTTAAGTCTGTTTTTGTCTTAAGCTAAAGTGCGTTGAAATGTCATTAGTCATTAGTCATGGATCGTTTGCAAATAATCAATGACTACTGACAAATGATAAAACTAAATTAAATGCCTAACATTGATGATTGTTCGTGTCCGTTTTTTACCAGATGATGTCACAGTAGATGCCGAAGTGGGAGAAGCTCTTTTGGATGTAGCAGATAGGGCTGGAGTATTTATTCCCACCGGTTGTCTGATGGGGTCTTGTCATGCTTGCACCGTCGAGTTAGAAGATGGAGAGATCGTTCGCGCTTGTATCAGCGCAGTACCGCCACGCGAGGAATTGACGATTAATTTGTTTAGTGACCCAACTTGGTAGTTTTTTAACTCTCCAAGTTCAGAACCTCAAATACTCAGGACTTATGCACAGTCTAAGAATTCTCGGCGCTCTTCTCTAACGAGACGCTACGCGATGGCGTCTTCTCTGCGAGACGCGAAGCGCGATGGCGGTTCGATAAATTACAGCTTTTTAACAATTTTTGCGTAAGTCCTGATACTGCTTATCTGACTTTTCACGGTATCTGGAAAACCTCTCTCTAAATCTCTCTCCTTTTAGGAGAGAGACTTTGAATTTTCCCCCTTCCCGCGTCGGGAAGGGGGTTAGGTTTTTTGTGCGCTTTTCCACATAACGTGAAAAGTCAGTACTGCTTATGGGCGCGGTGACTTCTTACCAAAGCCATATTGCAATGTATGCAAAATCCAAGTTTGGAAGTTGTCAATGTAGCTAAATATCACTGGTACTACCACCAGTGTCAGCAGGGTGGAAGTTGTGAAACCGCCCATAATCGCAATTCCCATTGGTTGGCGAACTTCAGAACCTGCGCCAATTCCTAATGCTAAAGGTAGAGTTCCTGCGATCGTTGCCAGCGAAGTCATTAAAATCGGGCGCAGACGTGACACGCCCGATTCAACCAGTGCCTGACGTTGGGTTTTACCTTCCTGCATGTTGATGATTGTATAGTCAACTAATAGAATCGAGTTTTTGGTGACAATCCCCAACAGCAACACGACACCAATCAGGGCATATATTCCCAAAGGTTTTTGGGCAACCATCAACGCTACTAGTGCGCCGCCTAAACAAAAGGGCAAGGCTGCCATAATCGACAATGGATGGAGGAAGTTATTATACAGCAGCACCAGAATTGCATAGATACACATTAATGCCAGCCCTAATGCACCGCCAAAGCGACCGAAAATGTCTTGCATAATTTTGGCACTGCCTGATGGTTGCTGTACTACACCTGGCGGTAAGTTTTGCATCACAGGCAGTTCGTTGATTGTCTGGACTGCCTCTCCTAAAGAAATTCCTTGCAAGTTAGCTTCTACGGCAACTTGACGGGCGCGATCGTAGCGGTTAATGGTAGCAGGGCCGCTACCAAAGCGGATATCTGCTACTGCTACCAGGGGAACCAATCTGCCATTTTGACTGGGGACTTGGAGATTTGTGATTGTGTTGATGTCAGCCCGCGCTTCTGGGTCGATTTGCACGCGAATCGGGATTTGCCGATCGCTCAAATTGAATTTTGCCAAGTTCGCCTCATTATCGCCGATGGTGGCAAGAGAAGCAGTCCGAGCGATCGCTTGCACTGTCACCCCCAAATCTGCTGCCCGTTGCGGGTTAGGAATTACTAAAATCTCTGGTTTGACCAAACTTGCAGTCGAAGACACTTCTACCAATCCGGTTATGGATCGCATCTGCTTTTCTAGGGCATTAGCAGCTTGATTCAATGCTTCGGGATTTTCACTCCTCAGAACAATTGATAAACCTTTACCAGTGTCACCTGGTGACTGACTTTTGAAACTAATTCTAGCTCCTGGTATTTGCTCAAAGGAAGGACGCACTTGTTCCTCAAACTGTTTTTGGGAAATATTGCGTTCTTCTCTGGGTTTGAGATTAATGGTAAGGGTTGCAGAATTGATCTCTTCCGTTGCTAGTACGCGTTCAACTACTGGGTTTTGTCGGATAATGTCAGTCGCTTGTCTGACTACCTTGTTAACGTCTGACAAAGTTGAACCAGGAGCTAGTTCTATAGATACGTTAGAAATCCCGAAGTCGCCATCATCAACGAAACCCTTGGGAATTAAGGGAACCAGCGTCAGACTGGCAACAAAGAAAGCTAAGGCGATCGCCATTGTTGTCAATCTATGGCGTAACGCCCACTCTAAAAGCGATCTATAAGGTTGAAAGCGCCGCCGCTCTTCAGTTCTGAGTTTTCTCTTCCCCTGGTTTCTACCTGGAAGTGTAAACTTGAAATTTAAGAATTTTATTACTCCCCCTGCTCCCCCTGCTTCCCCTACCCCTCTCCTCTCCCCCTCCTTTAAAAGATACGCCCCCATCATCGGCGTAACCATTCGCGCTACAAGAGTTGAGAAAATTGTGGAAACGGCAACGGTAACACCAAATGGTTGGAAAAACTGCCCCGGAATTCCACCCATAAAGGCAACGGGCAGAAACACCGCAATAATCGTCGCGGAACTTGCTATTACCGCTAATCCTACTTCGTCAGAAGAGTCAAAAGCAGCTTCCCAAGCTGACTTGCCCATAGCCATGTGCCGTTCCATGTTTTCAATTTCCACAACGGCATCATCTACCAAGTTGCCCACCGCCAGCGCTAATGCCAACAAAGTCATGTTGTTGAGGGTGTAACCAAGGGCTTGCTGCACTGCGAAGGTGGGAATTATTGACAGGGGTAAGGCAACAGCCGTAATTAATGTTGCTCGCCAGTCGCGTAAAAACACTAAAATAACGATGACCGCCAGCACCGAAGCTTGAATCAATTCATCAATGGTGCTTTGATAGGATTGGCGAACAATATCAGCTCTAGTAAAAATTAAATCTAGCTTGACATCTGCGGGAAGGGTTTTTTCCAGTTCTTCGACTGCTGCTTTCACTCCTTGTTCCACAGTCACCAGAACGCTGCCAGTACTACGTAGCACCTGGAAAGCTACCACGGGTTGATTATTTAAACTGGCGGCTTGACGCACATCACCAAATTTATCTTCTACGGTTCCCAGGCTGGATAAAGGAACGGAACCGCCTTGTGGTAAGAGAATTTCGTAGGTTTTCAAAATATCCACACTGGTGGCACTCCCTAAAGTGCGGATACTTTGTTCGCTACCACCAACTTCGGCACGTCCGCCAGGTAAGTTAATGTTCAAAGCGCGGATTTGGTCGTTTACCTGAGTGGCGGTGATCGCTAAAGCTTGTAAGCGGTCTGGATTGAGGTTAATGCGAATCTCTCGGTCAACCCCACCTACACGCTGAATTTGTGCTACACCCCGGACTCCCAATAAGGCGCGGCTAATGGTTTGGTCTACGAGGTTGCTTAATTCTTCTACGGAACGCCGATCTGATTTAACTGCGTAGGTGATTACCGGGCCGCCGGAAAATTCCAGGCGTTCCACAATTGGATCGTTGATATCTTGGGGTAAGTCTTGGCGAATTTGAGCGATCGCATTCCGAACATCATTGGTGGCGCGATCGCTATCTGTACCCAAAACAAAGTTGATTGTTGTCTTAGAATTTCCATCGCTGACGGTGGAAATCATAAAATCGATATTGCCCAACCCCGCGACGGCATCTTCAATTTTTTTCGTCACTTGGGATTCTAGTTCTGCTGGGCCTGCACCCGGTTGGGTGACTCTTATCAAAACTGTTGGCACATCAATATCTGGGTTAGTATCAATCCCCAAAGATATAAAGGAGAACCAACCTACTACTGTCAAAATTAAAAATAAAACTATTGTGGGAACAGGTTTTTTGATCGACCAAGCTGAGATATTAAAAGACATCGGGAAATTTTAGATTTTAGATTTTGGACTAGTCATTTGTCATTTGTCATTGGTCATTGGTTATTTTTCCCCATTCCTTTCAACTTGCAACTCGAACTTTATCCCCATCTTTGAGATATCCTGCACCATCAACTACGACGCGATCGCCTAACTGTAACCCACTCTTAATTTCCACTTTGTCGTCATTCCCAGGATCTCCTAACTCTACTTTCTGGCTGCGGACTACATCTCCACTCGATAAGATAAATACAATTACACTTGCGTCTCCTTGGGACTGCACTGCTTTTTGCGGCACCACCATCCTCATCCCTGAATTAGTAGTAATTGCAGCACTAGCAAACATCCCTGGTCGAAGTAAAGTTGTTGGTGGCAAGTCAATTTTTACTGTCGCCTCCCGTCTTTGATCGTTCACCTGTGGTTGTATGTCTCTGACTCGTCCCTGCGATCGCACGCGCCGATCGGCATCGGAAGTAATTTGCACGGATGCCCCGATTTTCACCTGATTTAGTTGAATTTCGGGCACCTTAGCTTGAAGTTCTAACTTTTCATCTCGGATAATAGAAAATAGCTTTTGTGTGCCACCAATCACAGTTCCCACTTGGGTTTGCGGCGGCACACCAGTCACATCACCAACTCTAACTAGTTTCTCGGCGATCGCTCCAGAAACCGGCGCACGTACCACGGTTTGTCCCAACTGAGTTTGCAGTTGCTGTACCTTGGCAGCACTGCTGCGGACATCGGCTTTGGCTTTGTTGATAATAGCTTGGGCGTTACCAATGTTGGCTTGGGCACTGCCAATATTAGCCTGAGCACTACGCACATTTTCTTGGGACAGGTTCACAACTTCTCTGGCAGTTTTTACAGCGTAGGAACGAGTATCAAGTTCTTGCCTACTAATCGTCCCAGAGTCAGCAAGTTGTTGATAGCGCTGATAATTCTTGGCTGCTTCCTCTAGCCTCGCCTTAGCTTGAGCTAAATCTGCTTTTTTTTGTTGGACTATCGCTTTATTTGATGCCAAATCTGCTTGTTTAGATGCCAAATCTGCTTGTTTAGATGCCACATCTGCTTGTTTTGATTCCACATCTGCTTTTGCTTGGCTAACTTGGTTTTGCAGTATGGAATCATCCAACACCGCCAACACTTGACCTTTTTTGACAAAAACTCCTTCTTTCACATCTTCGGGAATACTTTTGATTTGTAAGCCGTTTGTCTGCGGCAGCACCGGAATTAAATCACGCGCTGCTACAGTCCCAGTCGTTTTGAGGGTACGGACAACACGGGCGGTTTCTACTGTGGCGATGGTGACTGTCATCGCTGGGTTAACTTTTTTATCTGCTACCGCGCTTTGTTGACGAGCTGGAAAACGACTTAATACACCCATCCCAGCAAAGGCGATCGCGATTCCTAAGCCAGCACCCAAGAATAATGGCTTTAACCATGCCCTAGTTGGTTTTTGATCTGATTTGCTCAAAAAGCTAGCATCTTCTTCAGAGATTATAGGTTTTTCCACCTCGACTTCTGAAACACTTTCATCGCTCACAGCCCCACCTCCACTTTCTGTCTATGCATACCAACCTTGGTATTTTCTTAAGAAAACTTGAAATTTATTTACTTCACATCAACTATGACCCATTTCATAGTGAATGTCTTTTCTATATAATGGTATATAATAGAACAAACTATCTAAAAGAAATTACTAAAAATAATCGCAAAAAAATGTAAATTATAATACACGGAAGTATCTCATTTCATCTAGCCATTCTAGGTCGCACACTGTGTGTATTTAGATCGCCCTCAACCAGTAGTTAGACATGGAAAACTAGTCAAGCTAACTAATGTAGATTTATCCAAATTAAAACTAAAATTATTAATGAACTTTCTTATACTTGTCAATTGTTGTTTATACGCAAAAGATAATTCTTCTCAAGCTTTTGTGTTGCTAGGAAGCCATGCCCTACCATGCAATCCAGGCATAGGTAAAGCTAGCGTCCACAGCTATAGGTGAGTTACAAAGGAGCAAACAAACTCCATTACCCTAAATTCCAGCAAGGGTGACCCTGATTAGGGAATTTTGAAATCAATCAATAAATAATTGGTATTTACCAGAGTAACCAGATATGTTCAATGCCACCGAAATTTTAATTGATGCCTTTGTAAATGAAATTCGAGAAGGTTACCGTCGCACCTATGGCTGCTTCAAAAATGATTATCAGGATATTATCGCCTGGGCTGGTAACATGGCTTTGGAAAACATTGCCAATAGCGACGCCCTTTATCACAATGTTGAACACACTGTCCTTGTCACCTTGGTGGGGCAAGAAATCTTACGTGGCAAACACATTAGAGAAGGCGGTGTTTCCAGTGAAGACTGGTTGCATTGTATTATTTCTTTAGTGTGTCATGATATTGGCTACGTTAAGGGAGTTTGCCGACAAGACCGAGAAACAGCAGGCTTATATGCCACAGGTAAAAATGGCAACATGATTTCTGTCGCTCCTGGCGCTTCTGATGCCAGTCTGACACCGTATCATGTTGATAGAGCCAAGCTTTTTATTGATGAGCGTTTTGGAGGTCACAAGTTAATAGATGCTGAGGCAATTAAGAGCAATATTGAATTAACTCGATTTCCCGTACCTGCGGCAGAAGATCATCAAGATACAAGGTGTTTTGCAGGATTAGTACGTGCTGCTGATTTGATTGGTCAACTAAGCGACCCGCGTTACCTGAAGAAAATTACTTCTTTATATTACGAGTTTGAAGAAACTGGTGTAAATAAAGTTTTGGGCTATAAAACCCCTGCTGATTTACGTAATAACTACGCTAAGTTTTACTGGAATGGCGTCTATCCCTATATCCAAGAGGGACTGCATTATCTATCACTGACACAACAGGGAAAACAAATTTTGGCTAATCTCTACTCAAACGTGTTTGTTGTAGAACATGAAAAACAACAGGAAGAACAGCAGCGGTATTTAGAGAAGTTAGGAGTTGGGAATTAGTAGAGACGCGATTAATCGCGTCTGTACAAGAGTTTGGAGTTAAGAATTATTAATCATGAGTTATGAATTAAGATAAAAGTTTAATAACTCATAAATTCTAATTTCTAACTCCTAACTACTATGGATTGGTGGCGACGACTGAAAAAAAATCCTTTGGCACGATTTGGGGCAATTTTGCTGTTAGTTTTCTACATAGCAGTAATTGCAGCTGATTTCGTGGCTCCTTATGACCCCTATGCTTCACAGGCCAATGGTTCACTGCTGCCACCAACTAAGATACATTGGGTTTCTCCGTCAGGGCAGTTTATCGGCCCATATGTTTATCCGACGACTCAGGGAGACACAAATTTAGATACAGGCGATCGCGAACTCATTGTAGACTTCAAAAAGCCCTCACCCCTGCGTCTATTTGTCTCCGGGCCAGAATACCGATTGTTGCAGATGAGTTTGCCATTGCCCCCGAAGTGGGATGAAGTCACAATCTTTCCTGGTATTCCCTTAAATTGGCATTTATTTGGCACAACAACTGGGGCAAAATTCAATATCTTGGGCACTGATGACCAAAGCCGCGACCAATTTAGTCGCTTGCTGCATGGCGGTCGCATCAGTATGTTTATCGGGATTTTTGGTATTATCATTACCTACCCCCTCGGTTTGATCGTCGGGGGAATTTCCGGCTATTTCGGCGGTGTGACTGATAGCGTCATTATGCGCTTGGCAGAGGTGCTAATGACTTTCCCCAGTATTTATCTTTTGGTGACTTTAGGGGCAGTCTTACCACCTGGTTTAAGCAGTACCCAGCGCTTTTTGCTGATTGTGGTGATTACTTCGGTGATTAGCTGGGCTGGTTTAGCACGGGTTATTCGGGGACAGGTACTATCACTTAAAGAGCGAGAATTTGTCCAAGCGGCACGCGCAATGGGCGCGAACCCACTTTATATCATCCTCCGCCACGTTTTGCCGCAAACAGCTAGTTATGTAATTATCTCTGCTACTCTTGCAGTTCCCAGCTTTATTGGTGCAGAGGCAATACTGAGTCTCATCGGCTTGGGTATTCAACAACCAGACCCTTCTTGGGGTAATATGCTTTCTCTGGCTAGCAATGCTTCAATTTTGGTGTTGCAACCTTGGTTAATTTGGCCGCCGGCTGTGCTGATTATCCTCACAGTGTTGGCATTCAACTTACTCGGTGATGGGCTGAGAGATGCACTAGATCCTCGGAGTTTAAGAAGATAAGCGTTTAGAATAGCAAATGCGATCGCTGAAATAACAAATGCGAACCCCAAAGTAGCAAATGCGATCGCTGAAATAACAAATGCGAACTCCGAAATAGCAAATGCGAACTCCGAAATAACAAATGCGTACTCCGAAATAGCAAATGCGAACTCCGAAATAGCAAATGCGTACTCCGAAATAACAAATGCGTACTCCGAAATAGCAAATGCGAACGCCGAAATAGCAAATGCGTACTCCGAAATAGCAAATGCGAACGCCGAAATAGCAAATGCGTACTCCGAAATTAGTCCGCGAAGGCGGACTTTGCCTGTGTAGCCGCGAATTCTATTCGCCTTCTATTCGCTACTGCTGCAAAACCCAACGGCGAAAAAGTTCTACCATAATCCGCCAACTTCCCTGAGTTTCCTCAACGACATCATGACGCTTCAGAGTATTCAGCGCTTCCTGTAAATCAGCGTCATTCATACCTGTAGACTGAGCTAAGGCATCCAGACTTAGCCCTTCTGGGTGAGGTGCAAGCACTTGTACAATTGCTTGTTGACCCTCAGCACCCCGCGCCGCCTGACCCCAAACTCCATCAAAGTAGTAGCGTCCCCGTTTGAAAAACTCAGAGTCATTGATGACTGCTTCTACATCTTCTACAGTGAAAACTGGGTCACGCGATCGCCCTTGCTCAAAAACAAAGTCATTGTAGCGGCGCACTAGCTGAAAACCCAGCAGTTGCACTAAATATGGTTGACCGTGTGTCAAAGCATAAATTTTATCTAAAGCTTCCGGGATGTAGTCGAGTGGGAAGTCTTCATTACCTGGGTTAGCGAGAATTTGGCGAGTAGCTGCACGTTCTTGAAAGCCAACATGAATAGGAATGACGCTTGCAAAGAAGGGTTGAAAATAATCTGCTGTCATCTCTTCTAAAGTGTGCAAACCAGCAAATGCAAAGGCGATTTTAGAACTCATTTGTACCAAACCGCGCAGAAAACCCATAAAATCGATAGGGATTTTTTTCGCTTCAATTAAATCTTCAATTTTCTCAAACTCGTCTAAGGCGATGATTAACCCACCGTCTAGCTTTACTTCCACCTGTTTTAAATAACGTTCAAAAGTCCGATAGGGGAGATTTAGTAAATCAGCGTCAGCTGGTGCTGGAAGTTTTACAGTTTGAGAAATTTCATCACAAATTGCCATTAGCACCTCACCGACACCTTGTGGGCTATCTCCCAAACGTAGCAAGTTGACATAAGCTAGCTGTATTTGTGAGTCTAGACAGTTAGCAGCATTAACCAGAATAGAAGTTTTACCCATTCGCCTGTGACCGTAGAGAACTACAGACTGGAGTTGATTACCCATCACCCAGAGTTCTTCTAACTGTCTGATGATATCTTCTCGCCCAACGAAGAGATGACCTTGAACCGGGTCGCCTACAACATAAGGATTAACTACAGGCTTGGTGATGCAAATTTCTCCCACTTCACCAGTAATTTGCAAAAGGCTTTCTTGCCAAGTTTGAGCGATATCTATGATTAACCCTTGCTCTGCCTGCGGCAAGGTGTCGGCTTGATTTAGGGTTTTTGTGAGTTCGCCTAATGCTCGATTGAGAGCTAAAGACCTTGCTGAACGTGAGACGCTGCGATTAACAAACTGCACATCCTCAACAACTCGACGCAGACTAACAAGGACTTTCCAAGTAATTGGATGTAAAAGTGGTTCCTGTGGAAAAAGAGGAACTTGGATAGCAGCAATAGAAGCTGGTTTTTGAGCTTTCTTAAATGCCGCTAAAGTTTGGGCAAGGGTAAACATTTCCTCACCATAAAGTAAAGAACGCACTATAGCAAAAGCCTCTATTGCTCTGGCTGGTTCTTTTTCATGCAGATGCCAGAAACCAGCAGCAGCAGCGTGAGCAGGAGTATCTAAGCGAGTGTCTGTATTAAAACGAGTCTGTAAACCTTCTCCCCAAGAACGAGGTAAGAAAAAGTAGAAGGACAACAAATTTCTGATAAACCTTGACTTTAGGGTTTCATCTAGAGAAGCTGAAGCAAAACGTACTATATTCCAATCAAAGGGATTTGTCGCCAGTTGAGAGACAGTCCAAATAAGTTGCTCTGACGGGATTTTGGCAAGTACCCTATTGACTGCTTGGATAACAGGAATGAATTGTAGGGTATATGCCAGCAGTTCATTCACATTATGTAAGCCAGTTTCCCAATCATTTTGCAGCCAATTTTGCAAGCGCCAAACAAGATTAGGAAGAGGAAGCAGAGTGATGCGAGGGAGTAGCCAACTACCGTTTTGAATTGTTCGTAAGTTAAAAAGTGAGCCAATAAGCCAGGTTTCTGGACGCAGTATTATCACAACGACTGCCACGCCCAAGGTCACGCCTACTGCTACACCTGCCACCACGCCGAAGGTCACGCCTACTGCTACACCTGCCACCATGCCCAAGGTCACGCCGAACGCCAGACCTCTAGCCAAACCTACTGTCATGCCTACTGCCACGCCTCCAACCATACCTCTCGTCACGCCTACCACCACGCCTCCCGCCATACCTCCCGCCACGACGAACGCCACGACGAACGCCACGCCTCCCGCTAGACCTCCCGCCACGCCCAAGGTCACGCCCAAAGCTAGACCTCCCGCCACGCCTACTGCCACGCCTACCGCCACACCTCCCGCCACGCCTACCGTCATACCGACTGCCACGCCTCCCGCCATACCTCCAGCCACGCCTAGCATCACACCTTCCGCCACACCTGCCGCCATGCCTACTGCCACCCCGAACCAGTCAATGGGAAGATTTACGGTTTGAAAAATTGTACCCACAGCCAGAGGTGTAACTACTGTTAAAGCTAATCCTTGGAAAAGTAACTGACGTTGGATAGCATTTTGACGCAATAACTCCCATCCCTTCCGCCAATTCATTTCCCCTTCAGGAATATACCCACCCCCGAATGTATCCACATACCACCGCAAAGCTTGCGGAAAGAAAAACACCCAGTACAAAAGGCGCAGATAATCCAAGGGGTTCCACAGCGAGAGGGGACGCTTCAACTTGGGCGCTAAGTCTAAGCGGGGTACTGGGGTCATCATTCAACCTCCATCTTCGCCCGTGAAGAACCTAATCCTCCAGCCCCCTTGTTTATGACGGAAGGGAGAGTAGGAGTAATCTTATTCCCCTCCCCTTGTAGGCTACCGTGTACACACAAATCGGAGTTACTTTGAGATCCGGGTTTTACCCCCCTTAATCCCCCCTTGTAAAGGGGGGAAACAAGAAAATCTAGTTCCCTCCCCTTTCCAAGGGGAGGGTTAGGGTGGGGTAATTCGATAACTTGTGTGTACACCGTAGCCCCTTGTAAGGGAAGGGTTGGAGGAGAGGTCAAAGCAGTGTCATTCATTGCAAACTCTCCACATACCGCGAATAAGTTTGATAACACAATTGCATGAGTTTTCGAGGATGTCCGCCACTTTCTTGGATGAGTTGGATGATTTCTTCTTCAGTAAAACTCACAGAAGTTCTAGCTAGACGGCTGGTAATAAAAGTACGCATAGTAGCTTCATCCCAAGGATGAATATGTTCCTCTTGGCAAATACCTGCCAACGGAGAAGTATTACCTTGCTCCTGACTATCCTTAAAAAGGTTGTTCAGAGGTTCGATGGCAGCTAAAATCAGCTTCAACGGAGCATTACTTCCTTCGGCTAAACCGCGCAAATAATCCCTTATGTTGCGAGTAAAACCTTCGCTTGTAAGCTTTCCTACATTGTCTAGAGCCAGTAGTATTTTATGATTTCGCAAATTGCGGGTTAACTGATAGTCTTTACTTTCGGGTATACCAATCTCGTAGCACAACTCACTATAAAATTGACTTTCATTATGAAGTAAATTCAGGTCTAAGAAAACTGGCTGACGTTTAACGTTTAGACGAGTTTCTGCTTCTTCGCAAATCATCCATAGCAGCGAGGACTTGCCGATTCCCTCTTCCCCAATTAAAACAACACTACTACCGCTATTCAACACCTCTAATACTCGCTGGATTTCGCCCTCTCGGTCAAAGAATAGATCCTTCTCTTCGACTCTGCCATTAAATGGAATGAAGGGATTATGACTTTGCTGTAATAGATTATCTGGCTGTGATTCATCTCCTCGTGCTGGATTAGTTGGTTCTACAAGTCGCTGTTGGGAAGGTAAAGTTGTTTCTGAATGCTGTTGATAATGATATTTAATTTGATTTTTAAAATTTCTTTTATTAACTTTTATCCCTAAATCTTTTGTAATCTTTTTGCATAAATTTGCACCTGCATCTCTCAAATATTGCTCAGTGAGAAAAGTCTGAGTAGCAATATCTGAATAAATCTGACCTTCCCAGATTCCTAAAAAAAGCTTTTCTTCCAATTCATTTAAGACTTGATTAGTCTTTTTAGCAAACAGCGCATTAATGAATGCTAACGCTTGTTTTGAGTCCATTAGGCGTAATCGAATTGGCAGAGCGAAGTCAAAATCAGCCAGTAGTGTAATACTTTACCCTACAAACCTACATTTGCCTACTTTCCCTTACAACAATTTAATCACTCAAACTTCCTACTAGCGCCTACCCATAGCGTCTGTGTCTCAAGTGATGATGGTGTTACAGAACAAAAGTTGAGGAGTTTGAGAAATGACAACTTTTAGACAACAGCTTGCACTCGCTCTTATCGCTGCCACCGCCACCATAGTAGCTGCCGGAGTGCCTGTCATAATGGGGCTTGGGAACAAATCTTCTCTAGATTCACCCTCTGTCACCGCCACTTCTACAACGTGTGATAAAGTTACTGTGGCTAAAGTATGCGTTGATAATCTTACAGTGCAGTTTAATAGCAACGAACCTCAGCAAGTAAAAAATAGCGATCGCATACCTCTAAAAGCTGGAGATACTCTAAGATTATCAAATCTAACCTATTGCATACCATCTAAAGCTCCAGTCAATCGAGTAGAAGTAAAAGTTTATCTGTTTCCAAATGGAGTTGAGAGTTATAAAAATGGACTTTTCACTCCTAGTAACTTCCCGATTAATGCAGCTTGTCATAATATTGGTAATTTTCAACAAACTTGGACGCTTGAACCAGGACAGCACCGAGTTAGCATACCCATTATCAAATATTTTGGCAGTAACAGAATTGTAGACAGTAGTTTCTACTTTAACTTGGATGTTGGACGGTAATTTCAGTCTTCTATTTAAAAGCGAAAGAGAGTAATATTTTTATGGCTTACAGCGAATTTAGTTTAGCTAAAGCAAAACAAGAGTTTAGTTTAAGCACATTAGAAAAACGCAATATTTTCGCTGGTGTTTCTGAATTAACAGCAAGTAATTTACTTGTAGAAACACTCAATTATAACCTGGATATCGCTTTAGGGAGTAATAGTCAAAAAGCTCGAACTGAGTTAATTATTGCTCCCATTTTAGTTGATTTACGCCGACAATTACACGAACAAGTTAATTTATTTTCTGGAGTAGATTTTACTGTCGATAATAGCAAAGGATTAAACGGCACTTGCGATTTTATTATTACTAAATCTCCAGAAATTCTCATTTTGACAGCGCCAGTAATTACAGTTGTAGAAGCTAAAAAAGAAAATATTAATGGGGGTTTGGGTCAGTGTGCAGCAGAAATGGTAGCAGCCCAAATCTTTAATGAGCAAGCTGCAAGTGAGATTAAAACAATTTACGGCGTAGTTACAACGGGCAGTATTTGGCAATTCCTCAAACTAGAAGCACAAACATTGACTATTGATTTAAGTGAATATTATCTCAAAGATGTGAACAAAATTCTGGGGATTTTAGCCAATGGTATTTCTCAAGAAATTTAACAAAATATCCAACAGCTTAATATCGAATTCGCGGATCTACATAAGCATTTAAAATATCAATCAAAATGCTTGCACTAACAACGATCGCACCAAAAAAGACTAGCACTCCCTGGACTGTGGGATAATCGCGATCGGCGATCGCTTGATAGAGCCGATTTGCTAACCCAGGCCAAGAAAATGTTACCTCTGTCAAAATCGCCCCACCTAACAGAGATGCAAAGGTTAATCCCAAGACTGTAATTACTGGAATTAGCGCATTTTTTAAAGCATGAGAGGCTAAAATCTTATTTTCACCAATACCTCTGGCTCTAGCTGCTTCTACATAATCTGCTTGCAAGGTTTGCTTTAAATTCACTCGCACAATTCGCTCAAAAATCCCACTGAGCAAAATTCCCAAAGTGAGACTCGGTAGGGCAAGATGGTGCAAAGACGTGAAAAACTGGGTGAAATTTCCACCGAGTAAGCTATCAATTGTATACAATCCAGTCACAGGAGTGGGAGCCGGGAGATTAGGCGGAAAGCGGTTGGAATTAGGAAACCAACCCAATTGGACTGAGAAAATCAACTGTAAAAGCATACCCGCCCAAAACATCGGCAGTGCGTAAGTGACGATCCCAAATAAGCGCCCACCGACATCAAAATATGTCCCAGGACGAGAAGCCGAAAGAGTTCCAACCGCAATTCCGACGATGAGTGCAACCGCCATACTAAATACTGCTAACTCCACCGTCGCCGGGAAATATTGCCCAATTATGTCCCAAACATTCTGTCCCCGACTCATTAAAGACGTTCCCAAGTCAAAGCGCAGTATGCTTCCCAAATAATTGAGGTATTGTAGCCACAGAGGAAAGTTTAAACCTAGTTGTTTTCGCAATTCTTCTTTAGCAGCTTCTGGCGCACGTCCACCTAGAATTGCATCTGCTGGATCTCCTGGTGTTGCTCTTAGTAAGAGAAATACAATGGTGATGATAGTTAATAACTGAAGTGGTGCAAGAAGCAACCGAGAAACAATGTAATATTGTAAGGCTTTAGAGCGAGACATAAGCAACTCAATATTTAAAATTAAAAATGCAGTTTTTGGAACTATCTTAGCTATTAACTATAAATATATTAAACATGAAATATTTTATTTAAGAGTCAAAAGTCAAAAGTCGATTGACTAATGACTAATGACTAATGACCAATGACTAATGACTAATAACTACTTTTTAATTCTTTGGTAAACCAGAATTTGGGTAGGGTTAAGTTGTACGCTGCTCACACCATTGCGGGCAAATACATAGTCTTTGTTTTGCCATAAGGGAACATAAGGGACATCAGTAGTTACTTGCGTTTGAATTTCTGTAAAAATTTTCTGACGTGCTTCGGGGTTTAATTCTTTGCGTTGCCGATCGATCAGTTTATTTATGGCTTCGTTATAGTAAAACGAACCCTGAATTTGACTGCCTCCATCTTCGCACCCTTTAGCAACTGAACCTTTGTCACAAGACAAAAACGGTTGGACGTAATTATCTGGATCTAAAAAGTCTGGATACCAATCAAGTAAAGCTGCCGGATACAAACCCTTGGCAATGTCTTTAAAGAAGGCAGGCCCTTCCGCTTGGGTGACTTCAAATTGTAGTATTCCATCCATTTTGACATCCACAAGAGATTTCAGGGTCTGTGCTGCCAAACTACGAGTAGGCGAACTAGAAGGATACCAAACTTGTACTTTTGCGGGATTTTCTTTGGAGAAACCAGCAGTAGTTAATAATTTTTTAGCTTGCTCAAAGTTAGCATCACCATATTTATCTTTAAATAATGGCTGGGAAACATTAAACGTCGTGGGAATCATGCTGTAAAGCGCATCTGCTTGACCAAGTAACACTCGCTGATTTAAAAGTGGACGGTCAATTATTGACGCGATCGCTTGTCTTACCTCTGGTTTATCTAAAGGCTTTTGATTCCGGTTTAATACCAGATAACTTACTACACTACCCTCAGCAGCGATCGCTTGCCAATCCCCTTTTTTACCACCTTCTTCCAAACTCCGATTTTGATCTGGCTGTAGCGACAGATAAGCTACATCCACTGCGCCTGTACGGAAAGCATTAAATAAATTAATCGGACTAGTTTGAATTTGGAGGTTAACACCCTTGTTAACTGGTTTTTCTCCCCAATACTTATCAAACGGATCAAATCGGATTGAATCAGTACCATACTGCGCTAACTTGTAAGGGCCAGTCCCCACAAAAATATTCGGCTTGAATTTACCTGCACCGAGTTCGTAAGCTTTTGGCGAAACTGCACACACCCCAGGAAACGCCAGCAGTGAAGGAAACGCTGCAAAGGGCTTTTTCAGCTTAATGCTTAACTCATACTCGCTTGTAGGTTTTACCGAATCTACTATATCACTTAGTAAAAATGAGGGTTTTCCTTTATTTTGAATAAAGCGGTTGATGGTAAACGCCATTGCTTGGGCGTTGAAGGGAGTCCCATCGTGAAAAACCACTCCCTGACGTAACGGTATGGTATAAGTTAAGCCATCTTGAGTAACTTTGGGTAATGCTGTAGCTAGCTGGGGCTTAATTTCCGTGCTTCCTGGTTCGTAGGTGTAGAGGCGATCGCTCATATTAAACACCAAGCCTAAAGATGCTAACTCATAAGCATCAGCCGGATCGAGGGTTCTCGGCTTGGCTGTTGTACCGATAGTAATGCGACCATCACCTGTAGGGCTATTCACAGAACCAGATGGTGGCGTAGGCTGTGGACGAGGAGCGCAACTAACAACTAAACATAAACATAGACAGAACAAAGATAGGAATTGTGTAATCCGACCCCACCGTTTCACGGACAAGGAAAACCAGGTCATAGCAATAAAATATTTGATATCAGCGGTCAGCAATCTTACTACATTTGTGACTATTGTGCTTGATTTTTACAATTAGTTACGGCAATACCTATGGCTAAGTATACGAATATAGATAAAAAAAACTTGCCGGATATTATGACTAAGTTGGCAACTAACTCAAAAATTTGTAGCGGCTACTCAACTTCATAGTTAAATTTATTGCTCCTGTGCGATGTTTACGACGGGCTACGCCTAAGCACTATTTGTTACAAAAAATTATTGACAGAAAGATATCCTTTGGCATTCGTTAAGTAATCAAAAGCTTTTATTTAATTAAGATTTTAAACATTGGCTAAATTTGTCGTAAATTCATAATTACTAGTGAATAGGTTTGTTAAGCTTTGACGGTAGGCCAAGTAGCGGACATTAAAACTTTGCCTGTTGCTACTTGGATACAGACACCCGTGGAGTTGTTTTTTGTAGAGAACGGCTACATGGTTTTACTTACAAATCTAGTGTTTATACATCAGCTAATAAAGCGATCGCGATCTCGTAAACAGCAGATTGAAAGTTTAATAGTGAGACTAAGAGCGTGAAGTATTTCTTTCTATCTGAAGGATGGGCAGTTGCTAGAGTCTGGGCATCTGATGGACTCTGGCAAATAACTGCATGGCGACGTCAACCAGATATTCAGCGAATGAATATTTGTTTAGTGGAACAAAATGAATTGCTATGGCTTTATCGAGTTGAAGAAGCCGTTTTAACCGTGGAAGTGAAGCCAACAACACCAGTAATTGGCAGTAACACCATAGGTCAAGTAGTACTCAAGCGTCTAATGAGCGCCGAACAGGTAATTGAACGCCTGGGTACAGCTGAGGCGAAGTGTCAACTGCAAAACATTCAATTGGTGGTTCAGTAAGAGAAGCAGGGGAACAGGGGGAACTTTCTCAAGGTCTTTCCCCTCTGCCCCTGTGCCTCATATACTTTTACTTTTTGTAAATAAAAGATAAGCAAATTTAATCTGTGACGGGGATTGGTAGCGAAAAAACTTGGACATGCTACGCGATCGCATCAATTTACACGCTTGCAAACAATTCCATCAATAGTTACACTTTTTAAAACATTCTCATTTTTGCTTGGCGATGGCTACCCTACAGGGTAAATCTCCCGAAGCGAGTAAGCATTGCCAAAGCACCCACGCTGTCTGACTTTTAAGACTAAGATGTGGTAAGACTCTGGTTCTGGCAATAACAAAAAACAAGAGAGAGTTTTCTGAGTGGCGACTTTCGTTTCTCAGAACCTCAGTAAGAAAATTGCTTTGTAAACTAACTCATCGAGGAGGAGCGTAGTCGATGGGACTACCCTGGTACCGAGTACATACAGTCGTTCTGAATGATCCAGGGCGACTGATTTCTGTACACCTAATGCACACAGCCTTAGTAGCAGGCTGGGCTGGTTCGATGGCACTCTACGAACTAGCTGTTTTTGATCCTAGCGATCCAGTTCTCAACCCAATGTGGCGTCAAGGAATGTTCGTCTTGCCGTTCATGTCACGTTTGGGTGTTACTCAATCTTGGGGTGGTTGGAACGTTACTGGTGGGCCATCAACCGATCCTGGCTTTTGGTCATTTGAAGGCGTTGCAGCAGCTCATATTGTTCTTTCCGGTCTGCTATTTTTAGCCGCCGTATGGCACTGGGTTTACTGGGATTTGGAACTTTTTAGAGATCCCCGCACTGGTGAACCGGCTCTCGACTTGCCAAAAATGTTTGGCATTCACCTGTTCTTATCTGGTCTACTTTGTTTTGGATTTGGTGCTTTTCATGTCACCGGACTATTTGGGCCGGGGATATGGGTTTCTGACGCTTATGGTGTAACTGGTGCAGCCCAGGCAGTAGCACCAGAATGGGGCCCAGATGGTTTTAACCCCTATAACCCTGGTGGCATTGCGGCTCACCACATTGCCGCTGGTGTTGTTGGTATTATTGCAGGCTTATTCCACCTCACAGTAAGACCCCCCGAACGGCTCTACAAAGCCCTACGGATGGGGAACATTGAAACAGTACTTTCTAGCAGTATTGCAGCAGTATTCTTTGCTGCTTTCGTTGTTGCTGGTACTATGTGGTACGGTAACGCCGCCACTCCCATCGAATTGTTTGGTCCTACCCGCTATCAATGGGATCAGAGCTACTTCCGTCAAGAAATTCAGCGCCGCGTCCAAACAAGCGTTGCTCAAGGTGCAACCCTTGACCAAGCTTGGTCGCAGATTCCCGAAAAACTGGCTTTCTATGATTACGTCGGTAATAGCCCCGCTAAAGGCGGTCTATTCCGTACAGGGCCAATGGTGAAGGGTGATGGCATTGCCCAGTCTTGGCAAGGTCATGCCATATTCAAAGATTCTGAAGGACGGGAATTGACCGTGCGTCGTCTCCCCAACTTCTTTGAAACCTTCCCAGTGATCTTGACCGACGCAGATGGAATTGTCCGCGCTGACATTCCCTTCCGTCGGGCAGAATCTAAGTATAGCTTCGAGCAATCTGGTGTCACTGTTAGTTTCTACGGTGGCGATCTGAATGGTAAAACCTTTACAGAGCCAGCTGATGTGAAGAAGTATGCCCGTAAAGCTCAAGGCGGTGAAATCTTTGAATTTGACCGGGAAACCTTGAACTCTGATGGTGTATTCCGCACCAGTCCTAGAGGTTGGTTTACCTTTGGACACGCCGTATTTGCTCTGCTGTTCTTCTTTGGTCACCTCTGGCATGGCGCTCGGACAATCTACCGAGACGTATTTGCTGGTGTTGATGCGGATCTAGAAGAGCAAGTTGAGTGGGGTCTGTTCCAGAAAGTGGGTGACAAATCAACCCGCCGGAAGGAAGCTCTCTAATTTCAGTGCTGAGTTCTGAGTGCTGAGTTCGGAGTTAAGGCTCTGACTCAGCATTCGGTGACTCAGTACTCAGAACTTTAATTACTGGCTGGATAGGCAGGAATCGTAATATGGAAAGCGTTGCGTACATCTTGATTTTTACTCTGTGTATAGGTACTCTCTTCTTTGCGATCGCATTTCGCGAACCCCCTCGCTTTGAGAAACCAAAAGATAAGTAGATCCTATATACCAGACCTTTAAGCAGATTTAACGTTAATATCCGTTGCTATTAAACATGGTAGCAACGGATATTATTGTGTTTGTCCTTTAATCAATAACCAATCATTTTAATAATTGTGATATAATTTCCAATCTTGGAGTAGATATGTGTTAATACTAGCTTTTCTGCGCTAGGATGAAAATGGATTGTTAAGTGTAAGCTGCCATAAAAGTGCTTACATAAGGCATCACGCTTATCGCACAACCTTTACGGAGACTAGAACCAGGAACAAATCAGCATGGTCAATCAGAATTTAACCGCTACAGAAATTGGATTCACTCACGAAGATTTCGCTGCTCTACTTGACAAATACGATTATCATTTTAGCCCTGGTGATGTTGTACCAGGAACAGTTTTCAGTATAGAGCCGCGCGGCGCTCTGATTGACATTGGTGCTAAAACCGCAGCATATATACCTATACAAGAAATGTCTATTAACCGGGTAGATAGCCCGGAAGAAGTCTTACAGTCAAACGAAACGCGGGAATTTTTCATCCTCACCGATGAAAACGAAGATGGTCAATTAACCCTTTCCATTCGCCGCATTGAATATATGCGGGCTTGGGAGCGCGTGCGACAGCTGCAAGCAGAAGATGCTACTGTCCGTTCTGGCGTATTTGCCACCAATCGGGGTGGAGCATTGGTACGGATTGAGGGATTACGTGGTTTTATCCCCGGTTCCCACATCAGTACTCGCAAACCTAAAGAAGAATTGGTAGGCGAAGAACTGCCATTGAAATTCCTAGAAGTGGACGAAGAACGTAACCGCTTAGTTCTATCTCACCGTCGAGCGCTGGTTGAGCGCAAGATGAACCGCCTAGAAGTGGGCGAAGTAGTAATTGGTACAGTTCGTGGGATCAAACCCTACGGTGCTTTCATCGACATTGGCGGCGTCAGCGGTCTACTGCACATTTCTGAGATTTCCCACGAACATATTGATACACCTCATAGTGTGTTCAATGTCAATGATGAAGTGAAAGTTATGATCATTGACTTGGATGCAGAAAGGGGTCGGATTTCCCTATCTACCAAGCAGCTAGAACCTGAACCCGGCGACATGATTAAAAACCGGGATTTGGTCTACGATAAAGCAGAAGAAATGGCTGCTAAGTATCGCGAACAGCTGTTAGCCAAGCAACAAGGTGCTACTGCTGCGCCTGCTGCATCTGTAGAAGTTGTAGCAGAAGAAGAAATTCCACCAGCAGTGGAACTCGATGAAGAAATTCCACCAGCAGCGGAACTAGAAGAAGAAATTCCACCAGCAGCAGAACTAGAAGAAGAAATTCCACCAGCAGCGGAACTTGAGGAAGAGATTCCACCAGCCACGGAAACTGAAGAGGAAATTCCAGTAGCTATTGAAGAATAATAGATTTTTTATAGTTTTACTTATTTTTAAGTAAGAATATCAAATCATTTTATAAAGAGGGTTTTTCCCTCTTTTTTTATGTGGAGTATCGCTAAAAGTGAAGAGTGGTAGTTAAAAATTAGGAATAATAACTTCTAATTAAATAAGTGGGGTGAAATATTATGGCAACTATTAAATGTAGAAACATTACTTTTGATAATATCCAGGCAATTTTGTTTGACAAAAACGGTACTCTAGAAGATTCAGAAACGTATTTGCGAGCGATCGCACAAAAGGCAGCAAGATTAATAGATGCTCAATTCCCTGGAACTGGGGAACCCCTATTAATGGCATTTGGCGTCAATGGCAATCTTCTAGACCCCGCAGGTTTAATATCAGTAGCAAGCCGCCGCGAAACAGAAGTGGCAGCAGCAGCATATATTGCCGAGACTGGAAAAGGATGGTTTGAGTGCTTACAAATAGCTCGTCAAGCTTTGAATGAGGCAGAGAAATATATTGGACAAACTCCTTCACCACTGTTTGTTGGTAGCTTAGAAATTTTGAAATCCCTGCAAGAAGGCGGACTAAAACTCGGTATCCTCTCAGCGGCGACAACTGAAGAAGTAAGTAAGTTTGTCGCTAATCACCAATTAAGTGATTATATCCACTTAGAAATGGGAGTAGACGAAGGGCCGAGTAAACCAGATCCAGTATTATTTTTGCAAGCTTGCCAAGCTTTGGGAGTCGAACCAGGCGCTACATTAATGGTGGGTGATTCAGTTGGTGATATGCAAATGGCACGTGATGCTAAAGCCGCAGGTTGTATTGGTATCACTTGGGTGGGTAAGTCCGATAACGTCCGAGGTGCGAATGTAGTGATTAATCAACTTGATGAAATCCAGATTTTAGAAGAGTAATTTATAGCAGTTTTCAATCGCGTGAATTAGGGGCACACACATATGTGTCCCTAATATCATAGTATTTAATTTTTGTCAAGTTAAAGATGCTAAAATATTAATTGCTCCTCACAGTTGCTAAACAAGTCATGCAAAACACAGAAACGACCTTAAAGCTTCGCCTGTGGACAGTTGAAGAATACCACCGGATGGCTGAGGCTGGGATTTTTGGTGCAGATGAACGAGTAGAACTGCTAGAAGGAAAGATAATTTGGCTGATTGCTAAAGGGACAGCCCATAGATCGGCAGTGGGGAGAACAGATAGATTGCTGCAAAATATTTTAAGGAATCGGGCTTTGATATGTGTTCAAGACCCAGTAAAATTAAACGCACGCTCTGAACCAGAACCGGATATAGCTGTCGTTAAAGTAGATCCGTTGGACTACGCAGACCACCATCCCATTCCAAAAGAAGTTTATCTGATTATTGAGGTAGCAGATAGCAGCCTGAAACTAGACTGCGAAATCAAAGCTAAAGCCTACTCCCAAGCGGGAATTATTGATTATTGGGTGTTAGATGTGGTTAGTCGTCAATTGCACGTCTTTCGAGAACCAAGTGAGGATGGCTATCAAAGCGAAGTTATTTTAGCAGAAGATGCGATTATTTCGCCTTTACAGTTTCCTGATTTGAGCATTGCAGTTTTGGAAATGTTACCACCGTTGAGAGGATCTTAGGTTAAGAGCAATGTCTGATGACAAGCCCTAGTAATGGATAACACTTGCACAGACCCCAAGTGGAGCAAGTGGCTACGGAAGGAAACCCTATGTAGAGCGCTGTCTCTCTCCTCCTGTCTACGTACTTTCTCAGAACAATTCGCTAAAGATATGTCTTTAGATAGATAGGATATACTTCTCAGGTAACTTATGGTGATTAGCGACACATTATTGTGTGATGTAAATTCTCAATTGAAAAAGAATTCAGAAGTCATAATTCAGGAGTCAAAATCAATTAGTGAAGAATTCAGCGCAAAATCGGAGCGATCGCTTCTCCTGCCCTGAACTTTCCACTCTTAAGAGGATGTTTGAAAAGTATTATTCCTAACGCTAAAAGCTCCCAAACCTAACCCACCGAGCAATTCTTCTGTAGAAGGGAATCGGAGTTTCAAAGCCTCTCTCTGTTTTGGGGAGAGGGATAGAAGCAGGGTTTTTAGTATACTTTAAGACTATCCAAACATCCTCTTAGACCCGCCACTTTATTGTTGACTACTAAATCGTTCGCGCGTAGCGTCTCCAAAGGAGAAGATTTAGTGAGGGTCTTAATCTCATATATTTAGACGCTCGCTGACTAGCTCTAAGCGTTGGCGCAGCCTTGGGTAGAGAAGGCTTTATGCTGCGCGATTCGCCAGTCGCACTCCAATTCTATTGGATAATTCTGATTTCTGACTCCTAAATTCTTTTCTGAATAAGTGAAATACGCTGATAAATAATTTCAGAGCCAGAAATTCATTGTTTTTTACTATTTTCTGTCTCCCTTAACCAGAGCGTATTGCATACAGTTAATAATTGCTATGAATTCCCAAACCCCACAGAGGCTGCTGGGTAATATTTCTTTGTTTAGAAGTATTTTAGGGAATTTTAAGTTGCAGCTAATGTGCACAGGAAATTACACGTTTTTGCGGAGTCGTTAATATGAAAGTTTTAACTGGCATTCTTTCCAGTTTGACGCTACTGAGTTTAAATGTTGTGGGTTTATCTCAGGTACAGGCTCAAACAAAAGGGTTTGAGTTTCAAAAAGTTCCAGTCACTCTTTTAGGAAATGGTTGCCCATCGGGAACAGCAGAGGGAATTTTGAATGGAGATACTCTTTCAGTAACATTTTCTGAGTTTGAAGCTTTAGCTTCACCTCCTAAAGTTGTATCAAAATCCTGTAATCTGCGGATTGGTCTTAATGTACCTTCTGGATTGAACGTTCAGCCGATTAATGTCAAGTATCTTGGCTTTGCAGATGTGCCTCAAGCCGGCAGTGCTGACCTGAATGTTAAAATCCTCTTTCAAGGTCAACAAGTTACAACTAACAATAATCCAAACACAACCTTTAAGGCTGGCTTCTCTGATGTTTGGAGCAAAGATGTAGGTATCACATTAGGCACAATTAATGCATGTAAGAAGCCAGTGAGTTCGATTTTTGGTATCAATACAAATCTGACGGCAAGGGCTAGAGGTATACCTGCCAATCAAGAAACTCAAATCCGAATTGATACAATCGACACAACAATCGGCCCTGTATTGTTCCAAATCAAGTTTGCTTTTAATCCTTGTTAAGTTTTTTAAATGCATAGTAAGTTTTGCATTTAATTTTTCCCAAAAGCTCCTCTCTCTAAAGCTGCTTTACCAGTTTATCGAAAAATTTCTTCCAATCTCTCTGAAGAAATCTTTGACTCTGTGTCTTGATAAATAGCATTGACAACAAAATAGCAATTCTCAAATAAATGAAATACGCTGATAAATAATTTCAGATCCAGAAATTCATTGTTTTTTACTATTTCTGTCTACGTTAACCAGAGCGTATTTCACACAATTAAGAACTGCTATAAACGTCCAAAGCCCAAAGAGACTGGTAGATACAATTTCTTTGTGTCCAAGAATATCGCGAAATTTTAAGTTGCAGCTAATGTGCACAGGAGATTACACCTTTTCGCAGAGTCGTTAATATGAAAGTGTTAAGTGCTTTTATTTCCAGTTTGACGCTATTGAGTTTAAATGTTGTGGGTTTATCTCAGGTACAGGCTCAAGAGCAAGGATTTGAGTTTCAAAAAATACCAGTAATTCTTTCCGGGAATGGTTGCCCACCGGGAAAAGCACAGGCAATTTTGAATGGAGATACTCTTTCAATAACATTTTCTGAGTTTGAAGCTTTAGCTTCGCCTTCTAAGGTTGTATCAAAATCATGCAATCTGCGGATCGGTCTTAATGTACCTTCTGGATTTAACGTTCAGCCGATTAACATCAAGTATCTTGGCTTTGCAGATGTGCCTCAAGTTGGCGTCGGCAGTGCTGACCTTAACGTTAAAATACTCTTTCAAGGTCAACAAATTCCAACTGATAATAATCCAAACGCAACGTTTAAGGCTGGCTTCTCTGATGTTTGGAGCAAAGATGTAGCTATTACATTAGGCACAATCAATGCATGTGCAAAACCAGTGAGTTCGGTTTTTGGTATCAATTCAACTCTGACGGCAAGAGGTAAAGATATACCTCCAAATCAAGAAACCCAAATCCGAATTGATACAATTGACACAACAATTGGTCCTGTATTGTTCCAAATTAAGTTTGCTTTTAATCCTTGTTAGGTTTTTTAAATGCATAGTAAGTTTTGCATTTAATTTTTCCCAAAAGCTGAATTTTATAAAGCTGGTTTACCAACTTATCGAAAGATTTCTTCAGAGCAATCGGAAGAAATCTTTTAGCCTCTGTGTTTAAAAAAATAGTATTGGCAACACAGATGATAACCTCTCATCGATTTTTACTTCTTATCTTTTTGTTTGGTACGATCGAAAAATCGAACTAAATCGCAATTTGCAAAACATATCTCTTGGGATAGATAGAATATATTTATCAGGTGATTTATCATTTTTTCAAGGCTTATTGTGCGAGAATTATTGTGATAGCAATTCTCAAATAAGTAAAATACGCTGATAAATCATTTAAAAGCCAGAAATCCATTGTTTTTTCTATTTCTGTCTCCCTTAACTAGAGCGTATTGCACATAATTAATAATTGCTATAGATTCCTAAACCCCAAAGAGGCTGCTGGGTGATATTTCTTTGTTTAGAAGTATCTTAGGGACTTTTAAGTTGCAGTTAATATACACAGAAAAATACACGTTTTTGCGGAGTCGTTAATATGAAAGTTTTAACTGGCATTCTTTCCAGTTTGACGCTACTAAGTTTAAATGTTGTGGGTTTATCTCAGGTACAGGCTCAAACAAAAGGGTTTGAGTTTCAAAAAGTTCCAGTCACTCTTTTAGGAAATGGTTGCCCATCGGGAACAGCAGAGGGAATTTTGAATGGAGATACTCTTTCAATAACATTTTCTGCATTTGAAGCTAAAGCTTCACCTCCTAAGGTTGTATCAAAATCCTGTAATCTGCGGATTGGTCTTGATGTACCTTCTGGATTGAACGTTCAGCCGATTAACATCAAGTATCTTGGCTTTGCAGATGTGCCTCAAGGCGGTAGTGCTGATCTAAATGTTAAAGTCCTCTTTCAAGGTCAAGAAGTTCCAACTAACAATGATCCAAACGCAACATTTAACCCTGGTTTCTCAGATGTTTTGAGCAAAGATGTAGGTATTGTATTAGGTACAATAAATGCTTGTAAGAACCCAGTGAATTCGATTTTTGGTATCAATACAAATCTGACAGCAAGAGCTAGAGATATACCTGCCAATCAAGAAACCCAAATCCGAATTGATACAATCGACACAACAATCGGCCCTGTATTGTTCCAAATCAAGTTTGCTTTTAATCCTTGTTAGATTTTTTAAATGCATACTAAGTTTTGCATTTTATTTTTCACAAAAGCTGCTCTACCAACTTATTGAAAGATTTCTTCTAATCTATATGAAGAAATCTTTGACTCTCTATATTTAGAAATATAGGGCTTACTATACTGGTGAGATATAGCTGACTTCATATATATCTTTTCAACCTTAAGTATGTGCCCAATCCGATAGAGAATCGTTATATTATTGACAACAAAGCTGATAACCTCTCCTTATTTGATATGAAAATCTTAACCACTCTTATTTCCAGTTTGACGCTACTGAGTTTAAACATTTTGGGTTTATCTCAGGTACAGGCTCAACAACAGGGATTTCAGTTTCAATCAGTTCCAGTAACTCTTTCAGGAAATGGCTGCCCGTCGGGAAATCCCCAAGCAAGTTTGAATGGAGATACTCTGTCTGTAACTTTACCTTCATTTGAGGCTACAGCTTTACCTCCTAAGGTTGTAGCAAAATCTTGCAATCTGAGGATCGGTCTTAATGTGCCTGCTGGGTATAAAGTTAAGCCAACTAACATCAGTTATGTTGGCTTTGCAAATGTGCCTCAGGGGGGCAGTGGCGACCTAAGAGTTAGATTAGTGTTTCAAGGCAAAGATGTTCCAAATTCTAGTAACGATCCAAACGCAACGTTTCCATCCGGCTTTTTAAGTGGATGGGTAAAAAATGTAGCTATTACACCAGATGCAATAGACGCGTGTACTAAACCAGTGAATTCGGTTTTCGGCATCAATACAACTTTGATAGCGCGTGCCAGAAATGCAGCAGGTGGGCAAACCAAAGTTAGAATCGATAAAGGCTATCAAATTAAGTTTGCTTTTACTCGTTGTTAGTAGGGACAGATATAGCGGTGCATGTAGAAAGTTTGGACTTTAGACCTGCTTTTTAATTAAAGGTTAGTTGGTTTGTTGCGTTTCAACCTGACCTTCAACTCGACACAATTGAATTTCCTCGGTTTTGGAAGTAAGGAGGTATGTAGGATTGAGCAATTTATGGTAAGAACAAATGAGGCTGTTCATACTCACTTTTTTAGCGTTAGTCGCGCGTTTACTCAATTAAAGTTAATGCGAACTGAAGAGTTAATTAAAAACTGTTATGAACTCCATAGAAATTTGTCTCTTCAGGTGGCTCATGACTTCATACTAGAACACCTACAGTGGAAAATGGGTTTTGAATCCCTTAAATAGTTTTATGTCAATGCGTAAGTTCTGTAATTAGAACTTACGCATTGACATATATTTATACAACTATACGAAATTTGGGCTTTTGAGCCACATCTAATATTCAACACCCAACACAGTAAATTTGCGAGCAAATCAGGGTTGTGAGAAACGCCTGGAACTGACATTTTGCATAAGATGCATTATTGGCGCAATTTTTGTGGAAAATTTAAACCTCATTGGACTTGCTAAAGGAATACTAGCTTTTTCCAATTCTTCCAAATATTTCAACAGCGCTGTTTCAAACTTGGGCAAAAAAATACGTGTTCGCGGAGAATATCCACAAACAGTTTATCCGGATATCAAATTCACCTCAGTTTTGAAATAACTGAGGTGAATGACTATAAAGCCAAAATATTTAGAAAGTATGTAAATGGTTTAGAATTTCGTGCAATACTGCCAACTAAGGGACTTCCAAGAAATAAATTATCCAATCTTGTGGGGTGGGCATCTTGCCCGCCTTTGACTATGGGCGGGCGAGACGCCCACCCCACAATAAATAGTTGTATATTTTTTATTTGGGAGTCCCTAAACTGAATAAGATAATGGGAAGGACTTCGCATCCTTTGGCTTCACATACACTCGCTGTTTCGGTTCTAACTCTAAGTCATTAAAGCGATCGCGTGTTAAATGCGCCATCACTACTTGCCCGTCATCAAAAGTTAATTCCACCTGGATTTCCCAACCCAAATGTACCAACCGGGTCACCGTTGCAGCCGTAGTCGTACCGTTAGCAACCTTTTCTAAAATCACATCTTGCGGACGCAAAAATACTTGTGGGTGTGGCGTATCAAACCCGCTACTTTGAAAAATCCTCGAGGTGCTGGGTAACACATTCACCGGGCCGATGAAGCTCATTACAAATGCCGTGGCGGGATTATCGTAAATTTCTGCTGGTGTCCCCACCTGTTCCACACGGCCTTTATTCATCACCACAATTTCATCGGAGACTTCCATTGCTTCTTCTTGGTCGTGGGTAACGAAAACCGTGGTAACATGAACCTCATCATGGAGACGACGTAACCATGCCCGTAAGTCTTTGCGAACTTTAGCATCGAGTGCGCCGAAGGGTTCATCTAGCAGTAATACTTCAGGTTCTACTGCCAGGGCCCTTGCTAATGCTACCCGTTGTCTTTGACCACCAGAAAGTTGTGATGGATAGCGATCGCCTAGTCCAGTCAATTGCACCAATTCTAATAACTGCTCTACCCGCCCCTTAATCCTCTTTGGTTGTGCCTTCCGAATTTCTAAGCCAAAGGCAATATTCTGCCTGACGGTCAGATGCTTGAATAAAGCATAGTGCTGAAACACAAACCCAATATTCCGCTGTTGCACGCTTTGGTATGTAGCGTCCTTACCGGTAAGCAGGATTTTGCCGCTATCTGGCATTTCTAAACCTGAAATTAACCGTAGTAGCGTAGATTTACCCGATCCAGATGGCCCAAGCAACGCGACTAGCGAACCACTTTTAATTTCCAGGCTGACCTCATCGACTGCCTTGAAACTCCCGAATTGTTTGGAGACATTCTCAACTACTATGCCCACTGCTGCTATACCTCTGCAACTAAATCTACAGTTACTTGCTAGGATTACTGTGTCCTACATATACCATACATAGT
Source organism: Nostoc sp. (assembly GCF_036917095.1). Classification (GTDB taxonomy): domain Bacteria; phylum Cyanobacteriota; class Cyanobacteriia; order Cyanobacteriales; family Nostocaceae; genus Nostoc. Next base: position 28,844 of record NZ_JBALFH010000016.1, on the reverse strand, counting down.
TATTTATAGATGAACAAGATTTAGCTACCGCAACTGCCGCAATCGAGGAAGCTACAATCAGCAGCACTGCAATCTAGAAAACTGCAATCAGCAGCACCACAATCTAGGGAACCACAATCAGGAGTCATGCTAACCATTTCGGCACAATTGCAGCCCAAATCGGCACAATCAAAACAGTTAGTATTGTCGCTGCTAATAAATGAGGATTTTTGAGCAACTTTACCAGATGCTTGTTGTCGTTGCTGCGTATCTGCTTCTTCCTCTGGAAATTCTTTTGAGTTTTCGATTTGCACTCGCAAAATTTGGTTAGCTTGCTTGCAAGCTTGAAATCTTTCACGGGAATTAACAAAAGCTGCTTTTAACCCTTCCTTGGCAACTACTCGCTTGATGTATTGCGAGCAAGATTCGCCGCCATATAGTATTCTGTGGGCACAAGCAAAACCTTTGTGTGGAGAAATGTGCTTTTGATATCCAGTAATTGCAGCAGTACTAAGTTGTCTAGTAAAAGAATCGAATAAGGAAATCTGCATATTGGGGAGTGGTGACTGGGTAGGCAATATTCTTCATTTTTCCCAATCCGCAATACCCAATCTCCAATCCCCATTCGTATCGAAACATTAAGGAATATTGCATTTGTGCAGAAACCTGAAGGTAAACCGCCAAATCACCAGAAAGACCGTGGTAGTATGCTCTCGGTAAATGTGAAGATTGGGAGAAAGACCTTTGACACTACGGGTTGCTGTTATTGGGTCAGGCCCTGCTGGTTCATCTGCCGCTGAAACACTGGCAGCCTCTGGGATTGAAACCTACCTGTTTGAGCGGAAGTTAGACAATGCAAAGCCTTGTGGGGGCGCAATTCCCCTATGTATGGTGAGTGAATTTGACTTACCGCCAGAGATTATCGATCGCCGAGTACGGAAGATGAAAATGATTTCGCCTTCCAATCGCGAGGTTGATATCAATCTGATAAATGAAGATGAATATATAGGAATGTGCCGCCGGGAAGTCCTGGATGGCTTTTTGCGCGATCGCGCGGCAAAAGTAGGCGCAAATTTAATTAATGCCACTGTTCATAAACTTGATATACCAGGAAACAATACTGATCCCTATACCATTCATTACATTGACCATACAGATGGGATATCACAGGGTATTGCCAAAACTCTGAAAGTGGATCTGATTATTGGGGCGGATGGGGCTAATTCCCGCGTTGCTAAGGAAATGGACGCTGGGGATTACAATTATGCGATCGCTTTCCAAGAGCGAATTCGCTTACCCGAAGACAAAATGGCCTACTATAACGATCTCGCCGAAATGTATGTCGGTGATGACGTTTCTACCGATTTCTACGCTTGGGTTTTCCCCAAATATGACCACGTAGCTGTCGGTACTGGCACAATGCACATCAATAAAGCCAGCATCAAACAGTTACAAGCTGGCATCCGCGCCCGTGCTTCCGAAAAACTGGCAGGCGGTAAAATCATCAAAGTCGAAGCCCACCCCATTCCTGAACATCCCCGTCCCCGTCGTGTTGTCGGTCGCATCGCTTTGGTGGGAGATGCTGCTGGTTACGTTACCAAGTCTTCTGGTGAAGGTATTTATTTTGCCGCTAAATCTGGGCGGATGTGTGCCGAAACCATTGTAGAAACATCTAACAGTGGTAGCCGTATTCCTACAGAAGGCGACCTCAAGGTTTACCTGAAGCGTTGGGATAAAAGATACGGCCTCACTTATAAGGTGTTGGACATTCTGCAAACGGTGTTTTATCGTTCCGACGCTACCCGCGAAGCCTTTGTGGAAATGTGTGATGACCTCGATGTACAACGGCTAACATTCGATAGCTATTTGTATAAGACGGTTGTCCCAGCTAATCCCATCACCCAACTGAAAATTACTGCCAAAACCATTGGTAGCCTAATTCGCGGTAATGCTCTTGCACCTTAATTGAGTGCAAAGGGCTGGGACTTGCAACAAATTACCAATTTTGTGGGGTGGACATCTTGCACGCTTATTAATCAGGGCGGGCGAGACGCCCACCCCACAACATGTATAAATACTCCGTTTAACTGCCGTATTTCAGGTAAAAATAATTCTGGAAAATCCCGTTAGGGTCATACTTGCGCTTGAGGGCGAAAAATTTAACAGCTTGTGGATAGGCTCTATGAAATTGTTCAGGTGTGGCATGAAGACGATAGGGGAGATAGTACCTACCTCCGACTGCTAGGGCTGCATCAATCAGTTTCTGGGTCATTACCTGCATCTTTGCCTCCGCTTCTGGGGTGCGTTGCTGGTGAAACAGCATCACCAATCCAAAAACTTCGCGATCGGCATATCTAAGAAAACTGTCGTTATCCTGGCGAACATTTCGCACCGTGACATTGAGCAAATCCCCTTCGTTCTGGGGAATAATCGTGCGACACTTCTCTAAAAAAGCTTCCAGAGATTTAGGGGGAATAAAGTACTCATGCAGGATGTCAGTCTCTGCCTGGTGACGATTCTCAAATAAGGTGGAGGGACGGTTGAGAATTTGGTTTCTCAAAACCCGGTTTCCGGCTTCTCCCCCAACGATTTTTTCTAGCTGCCAGCGCAAGCTTTTGCCATAGTCACTGCCAATGCTGCCACGAAAAACCGTCCGAGGTAATCCAGATGCTTGTTTTTCTAAAGAGACAATAGGGTGAGTTGTTTCTGGAACTCGGTGGTAGGTGGTGAGAATGGCTTCTTGTAAAAAGCTTTCCGGTGCGACAGAAAGTCTACCGTATGCCATACCAATAGTGGCTACACCATCTACCCGTTGGCGATAGGTATCAATATAGTTCTCGCTCTTAATTACGAACCGTTCAGCTATATACGTCTCATTGGGTACTACTCTCAAGTCCACGTCAAGAACGATGCCGAATAGCCCGTAACCGCCTAAAACTAGAGAAAATAACTCTGGGTTTTCCTGTCTGGAACACTCCACAACCTTGCCACTTGCCAGCATTAATCGGAAACTTTCGACCGTGCTAGCAAAGGGGGGACTATTATGTTGCCAGCCATGAGCATTGGCACTCATTGTGCCACCAACAGAAAAATCGTTGTTGGACTGCATTACGGCGACAGAATAGCCACGTTCATTTAGGTAGGGAATAATTTCAGACCATTTAGCTCCTGATTGCACCGTTAGGATTTTAGTTGCCGGGTTGAATTGCATCCGGTTGAAGTGGAGCATATCCAGAGAGATGCCGTTAGCATACAGAGTTTGACCACCCATAGTGTGGCGCGAACCCGCGATCGCTACCTTCTTACCTTGACGCAAGGCATCTCTAAGTACAGACTGTAGTATTACCTCAGTAACTCCAGGCTGACTCTTAACCTGCTTAATTGTCACCTGTGTCTGGTTCAAGTGACTGGCATCATCAACCGTGCCGGGAGGCAGAGGTTGACGGTCATCGCGATCGCTCCAGGCTGTTAAAGTGAGGTGAGCAACAGGTCTAACAATGACCGTCAGGGCAATAGTTGTAGTTGCCAAAAGGACGAGCAGGATAATCTTCAGCCTGCTTTTTAAGAAATTACTGCGGTAGGAACGCTGCATAACCTGGATTGAGGGGGCAAAATAGAAAACATGACGATTGAATCCAATTCCTCTAATCTACCAACCCCAGAATCAGCCCCCGAAAATGGCTTGCAGCCAGATGACTTTGACGGGAGTGCAACTGAGAATAACCTAAGCTCAGAAGTACTAGCGACACAACAAGCACTAGCAGCGATCGCATCTTTGCAATCTCCGCAACATACAACTGCCCTCAAAGAAGCCCGTTCTGACTTCAAACAACCCATTACCAAACAATTTACAGTTAAGCCGAGGGCATTGCTGATTATTCTAATCGCGATCGCCATCACCTTCATTGGAATTATCCTGAATAACTGGATCGTTGGCATTATTGGCACGCTGATGGCTTTGTTGTTATCGCTTGCGATATTATTGCCTTGGTTGCAAGAAGTTTTAGACGAGTGGTTTTCCCCCCAAGAACGCACCCTATTTGTTGCTTTTTTGGGACTAATAGTAGCTATCATCGGCACGATCAGGTTCACAGGTTTAGGCGATCGCTTGCTGCTTTTAGGACGCCAGATTAACTGGGAAACTGCTGGTAGCCTCGCAGAATGGTTTGGTGCTTTGGGGCAAATTCTTATCGCCATCATCGCCGTTTACGTAGCATGGCGACAATATGTGATTTCCAAAGACTTGACAATTCAGCAAAACCTGCTAACAGTTCAGCAAAATATTATTACCCAGCAACAGACAATTGATTCTTATTTCCAAGGCGTTTCCGACTTGGTATTAGATGAAGAAGGATTACTAGAAGATTGGCCCCAAGAAAGAGCGATCGCTGAAGGACGGACTGCGGCAATTTTAAGTAGTGTCGATGGCAGTGGTAAAGCGAAAATTCTCCGCTTTCTCTCGCGTTCTAAGTTGCTCTCACCCCTAAAACGCGATCGGCTATTAGGTCGAGCCATTCTCGATGGAACTGGCGGATATGCAGAAGACCGCCTCGAAGGTGTGCGCGTCATCGATTTAGGCGTAATGCTAGCCGCAGCAGACCTTTCTGGTACTGATTTACGTTGGACTGACCTCAGCGAAGCTAATCTTGTCCGCGCTAACCTGGCCGATTGTGATTTAGTAAAAGCCAACCTCTCGCGCACAATTTTATACGGTGCTAATCTCAACGGTGCTGACATCAACGGGATTCGCCTATTCTATGGCGTAGTAGATAAAGCATCACCCCGCAGTCGCACTGAACCACCAGATTATGAAACCGGCGAACAAACCGGTGCTGTGGTAGAAAATGCCGATTTCAGCAATGTGCAACGCATGTCTGACTCTACACGTAACTACTGTTGCACTTGGGGTGGTGAAAAAACTAGAGGTACTATTCCTGGTGGTTGTGAAGGTATTCCTAATAAGTTGGGAAGATAGTTATAAGACTAGATAAAAAATTAGTTAGCTGCATTAAAAATCTGCTGTGCAGTTAAATTTAATTGGGGAAAGGTAGGTGATGAAATTACAGTGTTACCTTGAAACGCTATCATTTGATATTCATCATCAACTAATTCGCATACAAAAATAGTGGGTTGTTTGGGATTGCCGATGAACTTTCTTGCACCCAATGCAGCATAATCAGCAATCCAATATTCGGGAATGCCCATTTCTTCTCTTCGAGACGCTACGCGAGCATAATCCCTAAATTTATTGTAATAATCATCTCGCCAGTTAGTTGAAACAACTTCGATGACTATTGGAACCGATGCTGCTTGGCTTACTGTTGACTGTTTTTGAAAAAGCGGTTCATTGTCGAGATTATCAAGATTTAGCAGCAACACATCAGGCGAATAAGCCGATTCGGCAGAAGGAGTTTGGATCAATGCAGTTTTGGGTATAGTGTAGGGAAGATTCAGGCGATCAAACTCGACAGTTAGCTTACGGGCTATAAATCCTACAACTTTTTCATGCGAACCGGTTGGAGGCGGCATTTCAATAATTACTCCTTTGTGCAATTCATAGCGTTTTCCATCGTTGGGATACCATTCGATAAATTCATTGAAGGTTAGTAATTTTGGCAACGCTTGGGTCATAATCTTACCTCCATATATGTTTGACTTTATCATGCAATAAATGTTGATTAGGATTACAAATATATTAAATGGCTTTATGTAAATTCTTGGGGGTTGCCCGAATTCAATCAACGATTGCCCGAATTCAATCAATGACTACCCAAATTCAATCAACGACTGCCCAAATTTAATCAACGACTGTCCAAATTCAATCTACGACTGCCCGAATTCAATATAGGAACTTAGTACACGTCACCCTAAAAAAGGGTCGAAATTTAATTTTTTGTAGGTTGGGTTAAGCGGAGCGAAACCCAACCTACAGTTAGTATTTCTAACGCTGCCTGTAGAGACAGGGGACTTAAACCCCCAAAGTTCGTTAAACGATAATATCGCTTGCCACTAGTAGTGGTGATCCTGCAAGCTGAATCTCGAAATTAGCCGCTAGATTAATATCAGTGTTACCTTGGAGAATACCTCCAGAATAACGGATCTGACCTGCTGCGGTGAATGCGCGAGTTCCAATGTAAGTGAAAGCTTGGTCGCCTTTTTTGGTGGTGTTAGCATCTATGTTAGATATATCGATTATGTCACCGGGTAAGTTACCGTTTCCAACAAAGTCTTTGATAATATCTCGTGACAAACCAGGTTTACTATCTGAAACTGAAAGAAACAGGAAAACATCGTTGCCAGCACCCCCAATGAGGCTATCAGTGCCAACATCCCCAACGAGTTTATCAGGGCCAGCACCCCCATCGAGAGTATCGTTGCCACCAACGCCATAGAGGGCATCGTCGCCGTCCCCCGCACCCCCAACGAGGTAATCGTTATCACTAACGCCGCCAGAGTAATCATCATCGCCTATGATGACATCTCTGTAAGCACTGCCAACGATGAAATCGTTGCCAGCACCCCCATAGATAATATAGGAAGTAAAAATATCTTGCCCAGTGATAATGTCGTCACCGCCAAATCCTTTGATGGTAATTAGACTAAAGTAACCATCGCCAGGATAGCGATTGTAGTCAATCAAACTGTCAGGGCCATTCGTACCGTTAATAGTATAAACTGCCATTGATAAGTTTCTCCTTAACTTAGAGGGTAAAAAATTACCTCATCACTTCTCCATCAAAAAACGACGTTGCTAATTAAACGTATGAATTTGGTTCCTCCAAAAGCGCAAAGAAAACAGTTTTAAACATGGAGTGTCACACTTTCATTCAGCAACGCCGAGAAAATAATATGGAAAATAACGAGTGCCAAGAGATAACATAACCACACCCATTGGAGCAGGTCTTTGCTATTAACTTTGAATATTTGAGAAGCACTGGATTTATTGATGATGTTGACATCAAAAATAGTGCCAAGAGTCATGTTATATGATTTTTGCGCTTTTCCAACATAGCCCCCACTGACGAATTATTAAGCAGTTTAAATATTTCTCCCCAGAGAGCGTCACGTATTCCCCAATCTCTAACTCTAGCGACCCGCGACAAATATCTGTTCTGCGGTCAAATTCAGGTCTGGAAATGTTTGGGAGATGAGGCGTTCTGTTCCCCTAAATTGTTGTCCTTGATAAGTTCCATCGACTAACTGATAAATTGCGATCGCAGGTTCTTTGGATAAGCCAATGTAGCGCTTGCCTCCTAGCCCTAGATAATCTGCAATCCAATACTCCCCAATCCTTAGAGCTTCGTAGTCTTCCACTTTCCGGGCATAGTCATTCTGCCAATTGCTAGTGACAACCTCCAGTTCAGAACAAGAGCAGGTATTGCTGCTCTTAATTATTCTAACTACTGGGTAAGCAAGTTCGTAGTAAGGACTTTAGTCCTTATTTTCTAAGCACTCTTCGTGCTTACTAAAAATTCTTAAAACTAGCATAAAAATGAAAGAAATTTTTTCATAGTCTGCTGTCATACAGCCCAGTAATTCTCGCCTTCAGGTAGAGTGAGGATTTCAACGCCATCTTCAGTTACAGCTAAGGTATGCTCACATTGAGCAGAAAGTTTGCGATCGCGCGTTACCGCAGTCCATTTATCGCCCAGAACCTCGACTTCGTAAGTGCCTTCGTTAATCATTGGCTCAATAGTAAAAACCATCCCTGGTCTGAGGCGCTTGCCCTTACCGCGCGTGCCATAGTGGGGAACATCCGGCGCAGTATGGAAAATATTACTGATGCCATGTCCAACGAAATCTCGCACTACAGAAAAGCCTTGTCCTTCAGCATACTCTTGAATGGCTGCACCAATATCGCCAATGCGTGCCCCAGGTTTAACTTCAGCAATACCCAAGCGCAAACACTCTTCTGTCACCTCTACCAGCTTTCTCGTTTTTGGAGAAGGTGTACCAACAAAAAATGTCTTCGATGTATCGCCGTGATAACCCTCAACAATCGGCGTTACATCAATATTAATAATGTCACCTTCCTTAAGAATTTGCTTGGCGTTGGGAATGCCGTGACAAATTACCTCATTTACACTGGTGCAAATCGATTTAGGATAACCTTTATAGCCAAGGGGTGCGCTTTTTGCTCCATGAGCTTGCGTCCAACGTTCGGCTTCATCATTTAGTTCCAGAGTGCTAACTCCTGGCTTCACGAACGGTTCCAAATGCTGGAGAAGTTTAGCTGCTAAACGTCCAGCTTGACGCATTTTGTCTAATTCTCGTTGGGATAAAATAACAATTAGTTCGGTTTTCATTTAACGTTTATCTAAATATCTTTCATAAACATAGTTAACCCTGTCTTTGCAGCTCTTTGTGCAGCATCAGCAACCTTTAGGGTATACAAGCTCTCCTCTGGGGTAACGTACAAAGGAGTGCCATCAAAAAGATGGTCTAACACCATACTAGTGTCTTTAGCGAACAAACCCCGGCGAGGGCCAACTTCTATAGGTGTTGTTTCCTCTGACTGGATGAAAATTCCGGTATCGCCATCAAAAATTAAACCACCTTTTTCCCCGTGAACTTCAAACTTGCGTTCTGATTGCCAAATACTTTCACCTTTACCGTAGACTACTTGGGCTAAAAGTCCACTGTTAAAGCACAGTTCGCTAGTGCAAAAACAGGTTTGGTAGTATTCCGGTTCTAATTCCCAATATCGCTGGTGACAGTTAACAGTAAATACTTTACCAAATAAATCTGTGAGACGATGTAGGCGAGATAGGGCACCAATTAAGGGAAAACCGAACAACTCGTGGTTATAAGTCCATTTGCGGGGTGCAGGATTTTGGGGATTGATGGTGCTGTAGCGAACATAAAACACTTCACCAATTTTGGCTAAGTTTTTCTTCAAGGCTTGATGCAAACCACCCAAAAGTTCCAGGTGTTCAACGTGTAAGAGTTTTTGTTGTGCTTTGGCTAAGGCAATCAGTTCCTCAGCTTCGACTACATCTAACGAAAGGGGATACTCTACAATTACGTGTTTGCCGTTGGTAAGGGCTGCACGAGCGATCGCACCATGATCTCGATTAATAGTGGAGATTAGCACTAAGTCTATATCTTCACGCTCTACTAGCTCTTGCCAAGAACTCAACGCTTCAATCTGGTACTCTTTGGCAAAGTTTTCTGTTTTTTCTGCGGTATGACCAACAACTGCGATTAATTGCGATCGCATTTGCTCATTATGGAGAAATGCCTCTGTCCGAAACTTTGCCGCATACCCAGTACCCACCAAACCTACACGCACTCTTGCTTTTTCCAAAGCTGCTTCTGAATTATACATGATCCTCACTAGTTCTGTTCTCGATCCTGCCACGCTTTTAATGCTGAGATTCTCCATGAAGAGAGAATCCAATGACTTCACCAGTCTAGACTCTACAACATTCGTCCCACCCCCTCAAGGACGGATGAGGCTTTATTTGAAGCTAGGCAGAAGTACGTATGCAGTTCGATGTAGTCTTTTTCGTACCCCTATCCTGAAAGCTGACGACGCGCAGTATCAACCCACAGCAGAAGGAGAATAGGCAGAAAAAACCAATTGGAAGGGTCTTGAAATCAAGATTTACGCAATGAAAATCTGAAATCTAGATCCCTTTGAGCAAGCTTTAAAACTCTGTTTTCAAGGGTAGGGCTGTTGCTTTTCCTAAAAGTAGGGGCGCAAGGCCTTGCGCCCCTACTAATTTACAAGGAATAAAACAGCTCTGCTTTTTAAGATAAGTTGGCGATCTCTTCTGCGTAAGTTCTACAAAATATAGGTGGCATTAATCCTATTCATAGTTTTTCATTCCTAAGATAGGTTTTACTAATCACAGCCTGGCGAGTGCCGGAAATAATATAAATAAAACTTATCAGGATTAAGCAACTAAATTTCATTACTAATCGGGTTCAATTTCCAGTTACATCGTTTAATTTTTCTCGTAGTATCAGAATTGAAGCAAATTTCAACCAGCGGCTAATCCCACAGAACAGCCGTTAGCTTTGCCTAAAGATAACTTATAATGCCGTTTGTAAAAGAGAGGATTACTCAATGCCAAGTTTTAAAGTCACACTAATCAACGAAGCCGAAGGGCTGAACCAAACACTTGATGTTGATGACGATACCTATATTTTAGACGCCGCTGAAGAAGCTGGTCTTGACCTGCCCTACTCTTGCCGCGCTGGTGCTTGCTCGACCTGTGCAGGTAAACTTGTAAAGGGTACCGTCGATCAGGGTGACCAGTCATTCTTAGATGACGATCAAATAGAAGCTGGATATGTACTGACCTGTGTCGCTTACCCAACCTCTGACGTGACAATCGAAACTCACAAAGAAGAAGAACTCTACTAAGAGTTGGACACCTCAGCAAGAAACCTCTTGCAAGAGTTAATGATGTTGACAAAATACAAGCATGGCATCTATCTAGGGCGAACGCCCTTTCAATGCCGTGTGTACCTCTGAAAGCGACTTTGATAAAAAGCCTAATTCCCTGTTGAGCAGGAACACAGTAAAGCTTGTGTTCCTGCTTGATTTTTTAAGTATGGAGTTTCCCGATTAGCTTAAAGTTTAGTCTCTTTGCTGAGAATTTGAATTTGAGTACCAGGATAGTAGAATTGGAGAATTTTTGGACTTGACCAACCTAATTTAGCTAAATTTTGAGCGCCAGTTTGACTCAAGCCGACTCCATGTCCTAATCCACCCCCAATAAAAGCGTATCCCCACAGTTCGGGTTTGCCTTTGTTCAGGGGTTCTATGTAGAATAGTGTACTTCTAGGAGCAGCAAAGGCACTACGAACTTCATCTTTGTGGAGAACAAAGGTGCTGTTATCAGTTTTAACCGCGAGTTCAAGGATGCGTCCACTCTCGCTTCGCTTCACTACTGCCATAGCCTGAATTGTCTTAAATTTGGCATAAGGACTGTTTTTCACCTGCAAAAATTTCTGCAAGTCCTTAGTAATATCCTTTAAAGAGGTTTCCTTGTGCCAACGAAACATATCCCACTTGCTTTCATTAAATCCTTGTTGCGTATTAATAAATTTTTGGAAGTTATTTTCATCTGCTAAACTCTGCTTAGACAAGTTCCAAAAATTAGTCGGAGCATCGAGTACAGGACGTAGATAGGGACGATCGTCGCCATTCCAGACATCGCTGAAGGAGGCGGTAACGCCACCCGTGGTGGAAGAATACAGGGCATCTACTAGTTCGTTTTTATAAGTTACTACCTTACCCCTGGTGGAAGCGATCGCTTGGTCTGTTTTGGCAGCCGCTCCATTCAGTCCATAATAAACTTGGCAGTGAGTATCAGCACACAGCTGATAGTTATCTGCGGCAAACCTACGTAAATTTCTCAAGGCATAAGTCCGGGCGAGAATTGCCTGGGCTTCCAGCGCCGCTGTTGGTGCATCTGTGCCTATTTCATAAGGCACAACCCCACGCAAATAAGTTTCTAAAGGTACTTGATTAACTAGAGTGTATGTGCGGTAAGCATTTGGCTGCAAAGTCAGTCGCCCAGCGTAAAGGCGAGCATTTTCTGGTTTTTCGCTTTTATTCACCCGAATCAAGTTTTTATCAGTGCTAATTTCTAAATCATCCGGGCTATAGCGCTTACCATCCACCACCCAACTGACTCGCGGCACTTGTTTCCAAATTTTAGTATTAAGATATACTTTTTCTTTGGTAGAAGCTTGGATGTTCTGTAATAGCAAGCGTCGCAGTAAAGGAGTGCTGTAAACATCTCGTTTAGCCCAAACCTGCCACCGTTCTGGCTGGGCTATTTCTACTTCTATTCCCTGAGAACGCCATTTATTAGCGGCGTCTTCCGCAGTTTCAAAGGTGCGGTATGTGCCCAAAACTACCACTTCTTGGACTGCTGACTGGGGTAAAGCTTGCATGACTGTTTCCAGCTTTACAGGGTTCTTGGTAACCAGGGTTTGCTGCTTGTTGCCCGCTTTAAATTTTAGCTTTAAGCGATCGCCTTTTATGGGTTCCAATTGCAGCTTGGCTGTGGGTTGCTCGCCAAATCGCTGCACAATCCCAATTTTCAGTTCCATACCCTGGATGTTGCTCTCAGGGGCTGATGCAGCAGTTAGTCCCAATAGACAAAATGTTGTCAGCACAGTGTGGGAAAAACGCCAAAACGAAAATTTCATACCTACCTGATGACGTACCCCTACGGGGAAGCAAGCTAGCAAGAGCGTCTCTAAGAGTTGCAGTAACGAGTAATCGAGCGTCTGCCCCTTAATGCGGCGTTGGAGCTGATTTTCCAATTGCTTTGTAGCGCGGTTTTTTTGTCGCATGAGTGCTCCAATGATACCATTACCAGTTTTGCTCAAGGTGGTTGCAAAACGAAGTCATAATGACTATGATTTATTAAGAGGCACAAAACAGAACTAGTTGGATAAACTCTTTATGGTTAGAGTCCAAGAAATTCCATTAAATCAGATAAAACGGCCGTTGCCCCGTGTAAACGATCCAAAAAAAGTGCAAACTTTAATGGAATCGATTGCGGAGATCGGGCAGCAAGAACCTATTGATGTCCTAGAAGTAGATGGACAATATTATGGCTTTTCTGGTTGCCATCGGTATGAAGCTTGCCAGCGTTTAGGCAAGGAAACCGTTTTAGCCAGAGTCCGTAAAGCACCCCGCAGTGTTTTAAAGATGCACTTGGCATAGAGAATGGGAGTAGGGAATAGAGAGTGGAGAGCAGGGAGCAGGGAGCAGGGAGCAGGGAGAAAATTCCTCTCCTCTGCACCCTGCACTCTGCACCTCTGCCTCTTCTGCCCCATGCCTAATTCCTAATCACCATTACATATAACCTAATTAGGAGAAAATTATGTCATCGAAAGTAACAGTCAAAAATGTAAATATCGGCATTGACGAGGCGAGTAGGGCTAAAATTGCCGAGGGTTTATCTCGCCTGTTGGCTGACACTTATACACTGTATCTAAAAACTCATAACTTCCATTGGAATGTAACGGGGCCGATGTTCCAAACATTGCATTTGATGTTTGAAACCCAGTATACAGAATTAGCTTTAGCAGTTGATTTAATTGCCGAGAGAATTAGAGCACTTGGCTATCCCGCACCAGGAACCTACAGCGAATATGCCAAACTAAGTTCGATTCCAGAAACTCCCGGAGTCCCTAAAGCTGTGGAGATGATTCGTTTATTAGTGGAAGGACAAGAAGCGGTAGTCAGAACTGCACGATCTATTTTTCCTGTCGTAGAGGAAGTTAACGACGAACCTACTGCCGATTTATTGACTCAGCGGATGCAAGTACACGAAAAGACAGCTTGGATGTTGAGAAGTTTACTGGAAGAATAGAAATGGGGCATAGGGCATAGGGAATAGGGAAAAACTTAATCGCCAATGCCTCATGCCCAATGCCCTCTTCCCAATGACTAATGACTAATGACTAATGACTAATGACTAATATTGATTTAACCCAAAAGTTGCAAGATTTAATGCAACAGGTGGGTATTTCTAGTTTTAAAGCGCTGAGTCGCACTGCTGGCGTCTCAGAACGTCAACTTTTGCGGTTACGGCAAGGAAAGCTAGAGCAGATGCGAGTAGATGTGCTGCTCAAGCTGTCGCCAGTGCTAGAGATGCCATTGAATGAATTAATCGCAACTTTTTCAACCGTAGAGTTGTTACAACACAAAGCAGCGCCTGCTGAGAAATTAATTGAAGAAATTGCAGAATTAAGAAAAGAGTACCAGCGATCGCAACTTCAATTAGAACAACAGCGAGAGGTATTGGTACAAGAACTCCAGCAGTCGAGTTTGCAACTGCTGGAGTCTTTATTATTGCAATGGCCCACAGCAGCACAGAAAGCGCAGGAGAATCCACAACTAGCAGCAGTCAAAATAGTACCGTTGGTGCAGAAACCCCTAGAAAAGCTTTTACAAGCATGGGGAGTGGAAGCGATCGCACCCGTGGGAGCCGAAATACCTTACGATCCCCAGTTGCACCAATTGATGCAGGGAACTGCACAACCAGGTGAAATAGTCAAGGTGCGCTACACTGGGTATCTTCAAGCCGACAAACTGCTTTATCGAGCAAAAGTAAGTCTTCTTGGAGACACTTAGGACGCAAATTTTCGCCTTCTTCTAAGTCCCCAAAGCATAAGTTAACTACGATATTCCCACCGAATCTTTATTTTTTCTTAAAATCTACGTAAATCTACTAAGAAGATCCGACTTTTTTCCGACCTTTTCCGGCCGCCAAGTTTAATACTGGGTAGTAAACTACTTGGACGATTGGTTTTGAAGCCGGAATTTACCTAATGATTAAAGATAAAAATATAGACTGCAAGCTACCCCTTTTTCTTGTTATTGAAGATCATCCCGAAGTCGGTCAGAATAACTGCGAGTTTTTACGGATGATAGAAGCTCAGTGTTCTTGCATTAGCGTGGATACACCTGAGGAGGGAATTGAGCAGCTAGAGCTTAAGCTACCGGATTTGGTAGTAGTGGACTTGCAGTTTGGTACTGTAGGAGGCGAGCAGTCAGCAAAGCCAGGTTTAGCACTGTTAAGACAAATTTTTGAGCGTTACCCCACAGTAAATATCCTTGTTTATACCAGCGAACCTAATTTTTTAAGGCAACTAGCACCGCAGATTGGTAAACACCAAGGGGGTTTTGCTGTTGTGAACAAGATGGAAAGACGGAGCGCCTTTTTGGAGGGCGTTCGCAGCGCCCTAGATGGACAACTCAAAGTCCATCGGGAACTGATGAGAGAAATGCAATTCACTCAGCAGGATCTGGAAATTCTAGACTTGTTATGCAATCATGCGCTAACAGATCAAGCGATCGCCGAGCGGATGCATGTATCCCATAAAACGGCTCAGAACTATGTGCAGCGTCTCAAGGTAAAGCTTGATATCGAGCATCTTGATGGGCAGAATATAAACCCTCGCGTTGCTGTTTGCATGGCAGCTATTGGACGCAAATTAATTGTTTCTTGAACAAATACTTGAGTTTTGAGTTTTGTCCTCAGTAGTCTTTAAAGTCCAAGTGAGTTTTACCTGGATTCCGCCATCGGTTAAACGAACTCGCTCCCAATAACCATCTGGTAGTTCCGCAGCAATAGTAGTCATTACTTTTGTGCCGTAACCACCACTGTGTACTCTGATGCTGGTGCTTTTCAAAATAACAGGCTTAGGCTCAGGTAGATCGTTTTTAATGATTAGCGTACATAAAGTTCCTTCCTGAAATAAACTAACTGTAACTTGGGTTGCAGTACCGTTTGGAGGTTGAGCATGACGAATGACGTTAGCGATCGCCTCTTTAAAGAAGCGAAAAATATCTTCACGAGCATCTATCCAGGTACTGTCTAATTCTGGCTCTAAAAGAGGTTGCAGGTGAGCATCAATTTTGAGTGTTAATTCTCCTGAGGCTACAAGTTGTTGTAGCTGCTGTTGAATTCCTTTGTCTAAACCTGTTTGCAATTCTGGTGTAACCTCTAATTTCTCCGCCATTGTGCGAGTATTGCGGAGTTGATCGCGAAGATTACGCCCAACTGCTTCTAGCCTATCTAATAAGGGATTGGGATTTATCGCTGGATGTTTGATAGCTAGAAGCTCAACACCATCCATGACTAGTTTGAGTTCTTGTAAAGGGCCGTCATGAATGTCCGCTGCTACTCGATGGAGTAACTTCCGTGTCTGAGAGAGGACTGCTTGTCGCTCGGCTAGTTGTCGTCGCTGCTGAATCAGCTGCTGTTGTTTCTGCCAAAACAGCAAACAGATCGCTACAGATACACCCGTTCCAATCCAGGTTAAGATTGGTATTGCTAAAGGTATAATCAACCCTTGCCAAGAAGATAAGACACTGAAAATAACATAACCTCCAACAAACCCTAGAGAAAGCCAACTCTTCAAAAGGATAGTAGGTTGAGATCCGTTTTTGAATATCCCGCAAGTCAGTATTAAACTAAAAAAAACTGCACCCAAGGTAGTAATCGTATAGTCATACCATTCGGGAGTGGTTTTCAGAAATGAATTAGTCATCAAATTGCCGATCAAATTGGCTTGCACCTCTGCAACTGTCATGCGATCGCCAAAAGGAGAGGAAACCCCAAATGAGACTAAATCTTCTCTAGGCAAATCAATCAGCACCAGTTTGTTGCGAACCTTCTGAGCTTCTGGAGTCGTAGGAGCGCTACATTGAGTCAATGGTGCAGAAGCTGAATTACAAAAAGATGAAACATTCAAGCTAGGAAATGTTCCAGCAGGCCCATAGAAGTTTATCCCAACAGCGGTCTGAGTTAAAGGTGTTTGCTTGCTTTGGATAATCTGAGTGAATGCTTTGTTACCTAAAGGTGAAGAATATTTTTCTAAAGCCAGTACCGCAACTGATTTTAATTCTTGAGTTTCTTGAATGTTTTCTACATAAACAAAGTATCCTGCTAAGTTTGCTTGACGAGATGGACTGGTTAAACTTTGAAGAGCAGTTTCGTACTCGAAAAATCCATGCACTTGCTCTGGAGAAATTAATGGTTTAATCTTCTTGTCGTCAAATGGTAGCAGATGATAATAAATAGATAATGCTGAAGGAACTGATTGAGAAAGTCTTTTAGTATAAGTGACTAATACAATTTGATGGGTGTATTTTTTTATCAGATCCTTGAAGGAATTTTCTAAAGTACTATCCAGAGGTCGCCTCAAGGAATTAGGTAGGTTCAAAACTACAACTTTAGCTTCTTCATCCATGAGCCGCTTGGCTAGATTGGCATAGAACTTGTGTTCGGGTTTATGGATTGGTCGATCGATTGTAACTAAGAGGATTTCGCTGGGCAAAACCCTGGGTTTGTGGAGCAGTGTCAGACTATCTTGAATCCGAAGCTCTAGTTTTTCAACTATAGGTAATTTGCTAAATACTGCATTGAAAAGGAAACTCCAGGCAACACCCAAACCAATCCCTGTCATTTGCCAAGTGTTAATAGCTCTTAATCTTCTTTCCATTACTTCTTAGGCTGGAGGCGATAGAAGACTGTTTGTTGGGGATTGTATTGCTGCAAATTTACACATAGGTCTTCACCACATCGCTCAATCTGCCAGGTGGCAGTCTTGGTTTTAATAACCCCATTCAAGCTAGGTTCTCTGTTTATTATCCCATCTAATGGGGGGCCGGAAAGCGATTTGACAATCTCTCCATCAAATTCTAACTGTAGCTCAACTGAACCGCCCTCTCCAATTCCACTTACGATCCGTCCTGTCCCTTCCCAAATTTGACTCGCACTAGCTGGAAGTATCAGTATGCCCAGCAATAGAATTGTTTGAGAAAGTATACAACTTCCGTAGTTAGATATCCTCGTTACTAGCTTCCTGTTTAAATAATAAATTATGTACATATAGCACTGTGCTTGATAATAACTAGCTTTTTCACTATTATCTTCTATTCTGCTTAAATAGCTTGCGTAAACGCGCATTTTTTTTGCGCTAATTCCTCTATCTTCAGCAGTAAGAAAAAGCAAAAATGCAACTACTACAGAACAGCGAATGAAAGCGTCCAATAACCCAAATTCTTAAAGGAATCTTTTCCTTAAGAGAGGGGAGGACGCGAACATATCTTCGTTTCTTTTATTCAAATAAATTGGAGTACAATCTACATGAACTTTAAACAAGTTAGTGCATTATTGTGTGTATCCACAGTTCTTAGCATGAACGTTATTGTAAGCAAAGCTTTGGCTCAAGAAGCGCCTAGTATTCAATTTGGAAACGCAATAGGATCTGGTGGATGCAGTATTGAAGATCAGCTTGCTGGATCTGATGGTAGAACCTTATCGATTATCTTGAAAGACATGAGTGCAAAAAATGGTAAGCGTCAGAGATGTCTTTTACGTGTTGATACGATTATTCCAAGTGGTTTCCACGTTCAAGATGTACAGATACTGTACCAAGGAAGTACTGAAGTTAGCTCAGGAAGTGGAGGTGCAAACTTAAGCAGAAGCTATATCTTTACTGGTGGTGCTCTTGGTGTATCTAAAGCTACCCCTACAACTACCAAATTTACATCTAGCGAACCTCTTTTTCAGGCACAAGATAATCTTACTGTTGCATCTGCTTCATGTGGTGGGCAAGGACAACTAGGTATTAATATGATTGCACAATCCTCACCAGGAAGTTTTATTGTTGTTGATACAGCCGATATCAATGCTGGGGATGTGAAACTTCATATCGATATAGCTCCTTGCTAATTTACTTATTTTTGTGGGATTGAAGATGATGGTCTTAGCAAAAATATTTGTTGTTTAGCTAATCTTTAATCCCACACACCGTAGGTTGAAAATAGGGTAATAGTATTTTTTATAAAATCCTATTGCCTAAAAAATAATGAACACTGCTGATTCTTCAGTTTCTCGAATTAGCTAGTTCCAGATATTGCTTAATAACCTGCGGTATTCTCTAAAAATTTTAGTATTGAAAATTCCTATTTATGGAGAGTATATTATGTTGAAATTAAGTTCTAAGCGTATTTTTTCCATACTAATATGCTTGTTTTCGTTGGGTTGTTATGATACCAATTCATCTACCGTTGCTACTTCACAAGCAAACCAGCCACAGTTTTCTGTAAGTGATGGATGTAAGATAAGTTTTGATCCCAAAAAAAGTGAGTTTAAACTTGCATCTAAAATAACTGTAAACGCCCAATCACCGAGGGCTAGATGTATCGTTAGAATCAATACTTCTAATGCCCAAAAGCAAGTTAGGCTTGTGCCTTTAACTTTTAAAGGTGAAGTCAAAAAAGCACCAGCAACTGTAAGTATCTCATTAATTTCAATAGGTGGTGCAAGTGGTGATAAAAAACTGCCCGTTTTATCAAAAAATTATACAAGTGCTACCAAGTTTAATTTGACCAATCAAATCCCTAAAACTAATTATTTAACTACAGGAACTTTTGGTATTAATTTGATATTGGCGACATCTGAAGGAGAATTAGAGTTGACAGAGATGAAGTTTGCACTTCAGCAAAAATAAAATGTATTTACAGTTGAGTTTAAGCAGAAGTAGGTTACAATACTTGTCGGTTAAGGGGGAAGGGGAAAGGGGAAAGAAAAAACCTTTAACCTTTACCCTTTAACCTTTTCCCCAAACCCAATTCCGAGTTAAAAATCCTTAACCGAGCAGTATTGAAGTAGGTTACTATTTTACTTTTTCTTTTCGGTTAGCTTCAATCAATCAGAACCCTAGCTTCTTCAAGAAGTTGGGGTTTTAGTCTAGGGGGAGCTACTTTCCATAGCACGATTGATTTTATGCGTAGGCGTAGCCCGTACTTCTCTACGAGACGCTGCGCGTAGCTTGCTTCCCCGTAGGGGTACAGCAAACTTAGTGACCATCGTAGACATCGCCTGTTTATATCTAAGTTATGTGAAAATTAAAATCAGCAAAGTCCCTTAACAGAAGTAAGTGGGCGCTTCACCCGATTTTTTGGCGCTAAACGATCGCGCAAGTCATTTAGCTAGCACAAGCATTGCTCTCCTGGAAAATCAGCGATCCTGTTGAGCAATAACAAACATTGGGAATACTACAACAGTAGAGGTAATAACCTCAGAGAACCTTAGTATTGAGTCTAGCAGTGCTAAAACTAAACCTTTTAGCTAGAGTTTGTCAATTCCTGCATGACTTATTTCAAGTATGTAAATAAAACTTTATGGTTAAAGAATTATGGTAATTATGTTTTTTATAGGTTTCAAGAGCGATCGCTACTCTTAATCTACTTGATACGGCCACTTTTCACTCCTTACTGTTGATAATCATCATGATACTTATTTGTAGTCAGTGACTTATTAGCATCAAGACTGTAATTATAAATTAATAATTAGTTTTTCTCAAATTAAAAATAATTATTTGATAATTTATACTGGCTTATTTAAAACGACTTAGAACGCATTCTAGGTTAATAATTGCTTATTTGCTATGTGGTAAGCATTTTTTAAATGATCTATGATTGGGATATACTAACGAAAACAGAGCATCATTTACACAAATCAGAGTGACCAATTATGAAAGAACAAGTAAAAGTTATTAAACTCAGCGGAAATTTAAACGCCACAACTTCACAAGAATTTCGCCAAAATATTACCGATATTTTAGGAATTGGTGCAAAAATTGTGTTAGTTGATTTTCAAGATGTTACGTTTATGGATAGTTCAGGTTTGGGAGCTTTAGTATTAGCTTTCAAAACCTTACGAGCAGCGGATAGCAAGCTTGTTCTCTGCTCAATTAATGAGCAAGTCAGGATATTATTTGAACTGACAAATATGGATAAAGTATTTGAAATATTTCCCAGCCAAGATGCATTTAATCAAGTTTTAATCTCAAACAATTAATTAATCAAAATTAATTTGCAAAATAGATAAATCATCATCAAAAGCATCTTTGGAGTTCAGAGCGATTAAATAACTAAGGACGCGATCGAGTTGGCAATTAGCAGGATCTTGTAAGCTAACTAGTAGCTGAATAAAAGCATCCAAACTCCAAAGTGTGCCATCTGATTTAGTGATTTCATAAGCGCCATCACTAAAAATGTAAAGGGTACTGAATTTTTCAATATTGCAAAACCCATCAACATATTTTGCCTCTGGAAACATGCCAACTGGCATACCGGGGGTTTTCAAGAGTTTAACTTCAGACATCCTTGGAGATGCGCCGGTTATTAAAACTGCTGGTGGATGACCTGCACTAGCATAAATTAACTGGCGGTTGATTCGGTTGTAAACACCATACCAAATTGTGAAGTATTTGTCATTTTGATAATTCATCTGAAAGGTATCATTCAAAGCCTTCAATACATCACTCGGTTGATAATAATCCAGACCTTTGAGCGCACGGGAACGCAGCAGATTCAGTACTGAAACAGAGGGAAGAGTCGCTTTGAGTCCATGTCCGGCAGTATCGAGCAAGTAAATTGCCAGATAATCATCATCGAGCCAATAGTAATCGAAACAGTCACCGCCGAGTTGCCGCGAGGGAATGAATCGGAAATTTATATTGAAGGGTTCTGTCATAGAAACAGGCAGCAGCGATCGCACATATTCTGCTGCTTCTGACATTTCTGATTCTAAAAGCAACTTTTGAGCCTGCAAATCTCTACTCAATTGATGCAGGCGTAATCCCGCTCTTACCCGTGCTTGTAATTCATTATGCTCGATAGGTTTGGAGATAAAATCATCAGCACCAGCATCTAAACCTTTGACGCAATCGGCAACGGAATCTAAGGATGTTAATAAAATAAAGAATGTGGTAAAAAATTTGGGGTCTGTCTTAATGCGGTGGCAAACTTCCAGACCATTTAACCCCGGCATGATCCAATCACAAATAATTAATGCTGGTCGGTAAACCTGTGCTTTCTCTATTCCTTCCTCGCCATTACTGGCAGTAACTACCTCATAACCCTGTTTTTCCAACATCCTTTTCAAAAGTATTTTTATTGAATAGTCGTCATCAATTATTAGTATTTGAAACATAGAAAGTTGTAAGAAACAGTCATTAATAACTTGCTGTAAAAATAAAAATCCATATGGGCTAATAAGTTAGTAGTCTCAAGACAGAAATACTACTAACTTATTCATATTTTTCTATCGAAAGTTATCGCTTTTTAACGTCATAAAATATTATGGGGGTGCAAGAGGATTCAGCCACAAGAGGATGGTATTTTTTAGCTGGTTCAAATCGCGGTATGCTTCTTGCTTGAACCATTGCCCTAAGGCATCAAAAGGGGTGAAAGATGTTCCAGTTTGCCATTTAATGTCTTGACCTAGAGGTGTTGTATGAGTTCCTGGTAACATTTGTGTTGTCACCATCTCATCAAAACGTTCTTGTAAGATTTTGGTTAAAGCTGCTGATTGATCGATGGTGTCATTGCTAAATTTTATTAATAAATTGCGCCGGATATTGTAGCTCTCTTGAACAAGCTTGTTAGTTTCCAACGGTGAAGGAGTAAACTCGATCGCAAAAGTAGAATTGAACTGTTCTACTAGGGGGATAGCTTCTTTGGCGGCGTAGTTGTTGAAGGATATTAGAATATTGCCTGCGCGTTCAATTTTAAAGAGGCTACCAATTAGCAAGTGAAGTTTACAGCCCATACTGTGTCCAACGCCGTAGATGGGGTAGTAAAGCTTGCGTAATGCCCCAGAGTCTTGTAAGCGTTCGAGAGTGCGGTCAAAGTTTAACAGCACGGTTTTTGCGATCGCAGTATGATCCAATGTATTAACGAAAGGCGTAGCAATTACAACATAACCTTTACTTGCCAGTTGTTCGAGTAACCAGCGATAAGTGATGTGCGGTGCAGTGGCGACAAATGCACCTCCTAAAAAATGAATGATACCTATGGGATTTCGGGGAATGATTACCCAGTTACCTCTGACTTCTTTCCAGTCCATGCTGATGAGCGATCGCTTTCTTGATATTCTTTATGTTAGACCGGGGATTGCAACCGTGGGAAGGATTATGGAAAAAGCCATTGAGGATATCTGGCGAGTAGGTTGGAAGCCAACCCACCCAGCAGATGAGCATCTACGCCTTCTCCAACTCTTACTGAGTGCTAAGTGAATTCAGGAGTGCTTTCTAAATCCCCATTACAAAACTTAATTACGTTAGCGATAGCACAGCGTCGGAACGAGCCTCATTACGAATTGTTTTAACGCTGAGTCTGTAATCTTTTCATTTCGTGTTGCACATCTAATGCAATTTGTAATGCTTCATTGAGCAACCTTCCATGCTCAGTAGCCTGTTCATTTACTTGCATGGCTGTTAAAGTTGCTAAATTATTGACGAATAGTTCTGTGTTGCTAAGGATAAAGCTCTTATTCTCTCTCAAAATCCTTTCTGTCTTTAAAGCGCGAACTAAATCACTTTTTGTGAGTTTAAGTGCTTCGATTACACCATCTCTTTCTTTTATAACTACTTCTGGATTACCAGCTTCTTCTATTTGGTCATTGATATTTATTACTCTAATAACAGTATTATATCTACTCACCTCATTTAACAGAATTTGCAGAGAACTCGTCATATTATTTCTGACAATTTTATTTCTAGCTTTCCATATAAAATATAAAATAGTTTGCGTAAGTCCACCAATCCATAGTCCTAAAAAAATTAACAATATCCAAGATGGAATTGTTATCCAATTAACAAAAATTTTAATAATTATATCAAACAAAATATAGATAAAAACAAATGTAGAAAATCCAATAAAAACTACAGTTGCCCCTTCAGAACTTTTAATTTTCTGTATATATCTATATACTAATCTTCGCAGAGGATTTGTAATGATTAAAAGTTCCTCTTTGACAGGCAAATTAGTCAGCTTTTGCAGTTCATCCTGACTAATTTCCAAGCCCTGTAAATCATCCCGCACAGCTTTTCAACCCTTGCCAGAATAGTTGTTTAATCTAATATAGCAATCAAATTTCTGGAATGCTGGTATTTTGTCTAAACTTTTTAAGCAAGTTAATACTTGTAGGCAATGTCAATATTTTTTGTACAATATGATACTATTTGACCAAGATAACTATTTATACTAGCATCATGAAAACGAAAGTAAATCAATTGCTTGGAAATTAAATGAAAATGTAACAGGTTATTTCCCTGGTAAATAGCCATTTACAACTACAAGAAAGAATAATGAAAAAGTCCGTTTTTGCGGACTTTTTTTGTTTAGTTATAAGTAATCGCGTCTCACTGGTTACATTAACTTCGCTTTGGAGAAGATTGTTTCTGTTTTGAAACGCCACGCTGAGGGTTTAAAAATGGGGGGATTGGACAATCTAGCGTCATGGCGATCGCTCTGAGTAAATCTGCTTCAGAATGTGTAACTTTGTTATCCAATAGTACCGTGTGAGCGCAGGCATCAACAATAGCTTGCTTGAGTTTGGGACTGGCAAGGCGGAGGCGATCGATACTTTTCTTGAGTTCAGTAAAATTACAGCTAAGTGGCATGTCTGGTTTTTCTTGCTCTCCGGCTTTGGGAAGTCGAAAAACTCCAGAACGAAAAGCATAGGCGATGTCTTCGGTAGACGCATCGGGTTGTGAGTGTCCGACGCGGGCAATTACGGACAGTACTAATAGACTATCTGGCCAAATTTGTTCGATGGAGGTGAATTCTACCGTTGTAGCCGAGGTGGGATTTATACTAGGTTGGAGACGATGCCACAGTATTAACTGCAACACAAAATGCCATAGTGATAAACTTCCGGTGGCTACGGCTAAACCGTGGACGCATTTGCACAGCCTTTGGCATTCTTTGGCAGAATTTTGGCGTAATACGGGTACTGTCAAATCTACAAGTGGCAAGCGAATACTGGGGTCTAACTGGCTAATTTCGCTACTTAATTCTAGGGTTTTCTCTACCAACTCAGCAGGCTGCACCTCGCGTAACCAAACAATTTGACGTTGTTGGATTTCGAGATTTTCCGTATCTAACGCTAGCGCAAAAGCGATCGCCATTGCACTTTCCTGCTCCCGTACACCCAAGCGCAGGGATTCTGGTAACTGCGATAACAGCGCTTGAGCATGGGCAAAATGCTCTGGTGTGACGCTTCCAACTTGGTTTATAACCTGTTCTGGTGTGGCGTTGGAACCACCAGCAAACCCCATCGTTAAGGATTCCTGGGAAGGGGAACGCATTTGATTGCGAGATGGCATTGCTGCTAAATTGCTGACGTTCAAACCCCCAACGCGACGGATACGTTCTGCTAGAGGTGGATGGGTAGAAAACATATTTTCCCAGAAAGAGGGGTTGAGGGCATTGCCAAAAAACATGTGGCTAGCGGCTTCTGCACCAGGCGAAATCAAGCGTGAATCCATCTGTTGGAGTTTTTGGAAGACTCCATTAAGTCCGTTAGGGTTGCGAGTGAACTGTACAGCTGAAGCATCGGCGAGAAATTCGCGTTGGCGAGAGACGGCGGCTTTAATCAAGCGTCCGCAAAGTAATCCGATACCGCCAATTGCCATTAGTGCCAAACCAAAAGCCCAGATAGGTAAACCCTTGTCTTCCTTTCCTAAACGGAAGCTATCGCGAATTCGCCAGAGCAATTCCCCGGTTAAGTAAATGAACAAAATCCCGTGCAGTAGTCCCACCAAACGCAAATTTAGTCGCATATCTCCATTGAGAATATGGCTGAATTCGTGGCCAATGACTCCTTGTAGCTCATCTCGGTTCAGGTGTTGTAAAGTCCCACGGGTAACTCCAATTACAGCATCGTTGGGCGTAAATCCGGCAGCAAAGGCATTAATGCCGGTTTCTCTTTCCAGGAGATAAACTTCTGGGACAGAAATACCAGAAGCGATCGCCATTTCCTCGACAATATTTAATAGTTGTCGCCCTTGTTCATCCGCCATATCTCGTATCAGCAGTCTTCCCCCCAACTCCTGGGCAATTACGCTTCCGCCCTCCCGGAGGCAGGCAATTTTATATAAACTTCCGACTGCGATCGCAATTATTGTAATCCCAGCTACATAGAGAAATAACCCTGGATGCCACCAAACACGGGGAGCCATGCGGAACAGAAATAAAGTGGCAATATAAATCGCCATAATCATAACTGCGATCGACAGGGAAAATAACCCAATTAATTGTTGCGTGTTTTGGCGTGCCCGATCCTGATGTTCAAAGAAATTCATAGATACCTAAAAAGACACGCGAGGAGCATTTCTTATTTCTGGAGTCGCTTCAGCAAGCAATTCTGCAACAGTAAAGTTAAAAGTATTTGCCACAAGGTTGCTGGGGAAAGATTCGCTCTTGGTGTTGTAAAGTGTCACCGCGTCATTAAAAGCCTGACGGGCAAAAGCAATCCGGTTTTCAGTGGAAGATAATTCTTCCATTACCTGAGTCATGGCGCGATCGGCTTTCAATTCTGGATAAGATTCTGAAAGTACCATCAACCGACTTAACGCACCCGTCAGTGCCCCTTCAGCATTACCCAACTGTTGCATCGCTTGGGGATCGCCGGGATTTTGTACGGCACGACTGCTAGCATTAATTGCAGAATTCCGAGCCGCAATAACTGCTTCTAGAGTTTCCCGCTCATGTTTCATGTACCCTTTGGCAGTTTCCACCAAATTGGGAATTAGATCGTAGCGGCGCTGTAATTGAACATCGATTTGAGAGTAAGCATTTTTGTAACGATTGCGATACTTAACTAAATCGTTGTAAGCATTAATGATAATTACAGCAACAATGGCAACTAAAGCAACAGAAAATATTAAAAGCCCCATATTTTTAGATGATTTTCATCAGGTAATTACTTTATATCCAGCAAAATTTGTGTGGATATAAAGATGAGTCTACTTTTAACAAGTTGGCTTCGTCGTCTGTAAAATTAGTTACGTAATTGCACTGAGCTAGATAGGTTGCAATACGGTTCAGTTAAGAAAAATTGTAGGTTGGGTTAAGCAAAGCGCAACCCAACAAAGCTCTACTTTTGTGAACTCTATCATTTCTCTTTTGTCTGTGTACTCTGCGCCTCTGTGGTTGATTAAAAATTGTAGTCAGAGTAAGTTACCCATGAATATGAATAAATAGGGAATAACCACTGACAGCAAAAATAAAAAGGATAGCGGCAGGAAAAATTACTACATCTCTGACAATAAATAAAATCCAATCTTTTCTTAGTTCTTGTTTAAACTTGAGTTCTCGCAATTTTCGCTCAAGTTCTACATCTTCTTGTGACTGCAAATTTTCAGG
Organism: Nostoc sp.; assembly: GCF_036917095.1. Lineage (GTDB taxonomy): Bacteria > Cyanobacteriota > Cyanobacteriia > Cyanobacteriales > Nostocaceae > Nostoc. The sequence goes on along the minus strand of NZ_JBALFH010000016.1, from coordinate 2,155 downwards.
TGAGATAATTAGTGGATTTTCGGTTTTGTTGGCAATTATTTTTGATAAATCTGTCATGCTGTTTAGATAGCAATAATTTCAGTGTTAATATGCATGTTTTTACTAAGTTATTAAAGCAGAGTCCAGTTTTCCAGTTTTAATCCGTTGATGCGTTCGTAGTGACGAGTATTGTTTGTTACTAAAGTGTAGTTTTCTGCAAGTGCAACACTAGCAATTAGTAAATCAAATTCAGCAATCGTTTGTCCTATTCTACGGAGTTCTGCTTTTAATTCACCATACTTTCTAAGAGCAGGATCGGTTAAAGGTAGGACGGGTAAATTTTGAATAAAGTCTTCTGCATTACCTAAGTTTTCTGAAACTCGATTAGAATTGTATGCACCATAATACAATTCAGCAGCAGTGATGACACAAATGCATACTTCATCCCATCCGACTGCTAATAATTTATCTCTGACTGGCTGGCGACCGTTAAGCCAATAAATACACGTATCAGTGTCGAGTAAATAATTCACAAGCTATAATTGCGATCGCTTATAGTACGACTTGAATATATTTCATCAACAATTTCTTCTGCGGTGCGTGTATCTTCCCAGCTTCCAAAGGTTTCTAAAAAAGCTTCTGATGCATGGGGTTTTGGCTGCTGTTCAGATGAGACAATTATTTCATTCACTATCAATTGATTTGCTTCTGTAACTCCTAATTTTTTGGTTTCCTCTTTAGCTATAACCATAATTTGCATCAAGGTTATAGCCTGACGCAGAACATCACCTTTATTTGTGCCTATTTTATTTGCTAGTTCGTCTAATATCTGATTTAGTTCAGGTGACAAATCTAAGTTTAAGCGAACCATCTTTTGAGCGTCAGTCATGGTTCTATCCTTGTGTAAAATCTTAACTATATTATATATTGTGACTAGTGATCTTCTAGAACATAGTTTAGAAGAAGGTGATACAAGTACAGTTGTTGTAGTACATCAGAATGGCAAAGGATGTCATTTAGTTTTAGCTAAAAAAGTAAAAAATACTTCCTACAGCAGCGCCTACTACACCACCAATTGCAGCACCGATTGGCCCACCAACTACTGCTCCAGCACTTGCACCTGCCGCTGCTAAAGCTGGAATAACCTCTATAAGTTTTTTCTTAATTAATTCTTTTTGTATGCCATTAAATATAAAATCATTAACATTAAATTCACGATTTTCATTTTCTTTATCTTCATTTTTAAATTTGGATTTATTATAAAAATTCCAGTTGGGATCTCTATTAGTTTTATTTATTCTAGGAGCGGTTGCCATCAAAAAAGGAATAGCGCCTCTTTCAGACATTGTTATAAATACTTGCGTATATAATTCTTCTAACCATCTTTTGCCATCTGGTGTTGTTTGGCTTTTATTATCTACAGCAACTGAAGGGATTTTATTTGCAATTTCATAACCTGTATGTTTTGCAATTTCATCTCTAATACGCTTAGTTCTTTCTCGTAATTCTTCTAAATAATCGTCAGCTTTATTAGCGCGTGTGAAAATGATTAAAGAATGTTCCCAAACTTTTGGTGTAAATGCTTCTGAAATAATTTGTATACCTTTCTTTTCATCCTCACCAACTCTTGAGTCATCAAGACGAGTTACAAACCAAAGCAAATCTATTTGCTTTACTTGATTTTGAATTAATTCTATATACTTTTGATTATTTCCTTTTTCTGGGATATCATCACACAGTCCAGGCGTATCAATTATTGAACATTTAACACCATTTATTTCATGCTCATATTCCTGAACTTCCATTGTTGTAGCATCATATTTGCCTACAGGAGCGATTTCCTGATTCAGTAATGAATTAACAGTACTAGATTTACCAACACCTGTTTTACCTAGTAAAAGAAATACAAACTTTTTATCTTGGGATAGTTGTAGTTTATCAATTAATAAATTTAACAATTCTCCAAAAGAAGAAGATATAGATTCTTTGCTTGCTGCCAAATTTTTTGTAATTTCATCCACAAGCTTTTTAGTTGTCTCATTAAGCATAGAATTTGTGTTATTAATTAGTTTTTTTATATGCTATAGGAATCATATTTGATTTCTGAAAAAAACTAAGAGATAATACTGAGGCATATATATGTCTAAGAACGAACAATGATAAACCAGCATCTAGA
>NZ_JBALFH010000015.1:0-697313 GCF_036917095.1 Nostoc sp. | reverse complement strand
GCCTCCAGTAACGTCTGCACTTCCGATTCCCGTCCGTAGAGTTTTTCTCTGATCAGAAAGCGATCGCTAATATCTCGTTGTCCCAAATCAAACCAGGTGTGCTTACCTGTTTCTTGCCACTGTTCTAAGCAGATAACTAAGTCATGTTTCAGTCCCAGCGCACTTTGATAGCGATCTTCGGCGTTCTTCGCCATCAGTTTGCGGACAATTTCACCCAGCATCAAGGGCAAATCGGGGTTGAAATCGCAGACAATGGGTGGAAGTTTCGCTATGTGGCAATGCACCAACTCCATCGGCTCATCGGATTCAAAGGGCAATTGTCCGCTCAGTAGTTCAAAGAAAGTCACGCCTAATGAATAAAAGTCGCTGCGGTAGTCAATACCCCTGTTCATCCGTCCAGTTTGCTCTGGCGACAGATACACTAGCGTTCCCTCCAGTCCGTTGGGACTTTGGATTTCTTGGGTTTCTCGTGGTAAGAGTGAGGCAATACTGAAGTCAATCAGCTTGATTTGTTTGGTGTCAGGGTGAATCAGGATGTTGGCTGGTTTAATATCTTTGTGAATGACGCGCTGTTGATGTAACTGGTGTAAGGTGTCTAGCAGTTGCAGAGCAATTGGTAGAAATTGCTCTAATGTTAGTGTTTTTCCTTGAGTAAATTGCCGCAAGCAAATGCCACCAAAGTCTTCCATGACTAAGGCATAGCCATTGTCATAGGCTTCCAGGCTGTAGGGTTTGATAATGCCAGGAATATCTAGGTTTTTAGCGATCGCATATTGGTTGCGAAACTGGACTAATTCGCTAAAATTTGGGTATTCTCGTTTTAAGAGCTTGATGACAACTGGTAAGCGATCGCATTCTCGAACTGCCCGATACACTTGGGTACGCGAACCTGAATATAGTTGCTCTAAGATTTGGTAGCCTGCGAGTCTTACAGTTCCATCAACTTTTGCGCTCATAACTTTTTACGAGAAGTACTAAATTTAGAATTCCCAGCGCATCATCTTGTCTAACAAACGCCTCAATCCGGTCTACCTATTTCTTAGACAGAATTTTTCGGTCTAAATATTTTATCGATGACCTCAAAATCAGGGCATTCCCCATACAGATATTTAAGCCATTAACGCGCAAGGAAGTTTCTTGGTTGTTCCTCACTATAACCCTTATCGGGACTTAAACAAAAGAGGAAAGGGGAAAAGAGTATAACGCTTAACTAGCATAGCTTTCAGGTTGAAAAAAGGTCATGAAATAAACCACCTCCGCAGCCATGTCTCCATGCTTTGAAAGATGGTGTCAACGATTCGATCGTATGTTTACTCGTAAGGCTCAAAAAAGAGAATTTAGACATAGTTTCAACATCAACAAGCTTGGTTCCATTCAAGTTTCTGCCTGCCTTGTGCAACCCTTCAAATATTTCAATGCCATCAGTGCCTGAAAACTCCGAGGTTCTACTCCATTCATTTTCGATGCTGCCAAAAACGCAAGTCTTCTATTTGCGCTCCTGTTAATGATTTGAGTGCGCCTGCTGTGGCTAACGTATCCAAATGCTTGCTCTTGTTCCCTTTGCATGAAGGGTAAATTTTACCCCCATTGGTAAATTCTTTCCTAGAAATCAGCTAAAGTTGTAAACTTGATAGCAATTAAGATGACAGACCGCGATCGCCCGATCAATCAGTAAAGTGTTTGTAGCAAATCATAAAAGTAGTTTAGAGTTTACCAGCCTCGCAAAACTATCAATTGGAAACTTGCTTCCAGAAGTGGATCTTTGTCGGGCTGTAGTAAGTTTAAAGCTAAGGCAAGATAAAAAAGGGTCGATGGGTCAGTTTCTCACTCCCGCCTCAGTAGCCCAATTGATGGCTGGGATGTTTAATAGGCTGGATTTACCTGAAATATCCTTGCTTGATGCTGGAGCAGGAATTGGTTCATTACTAGCAGCTTTTGTGGCACAAGTATGCCAGCAGCAACAACACACATCAAGTTTGCGCGTTGTAGCTTATGAAGTTGATCCTTTTCTAATTCGATATTTGCATCAGACTCTAAAGCTATGTGAGAGGGAATGTGAATATGTGGGTATTTCCTTCAATTACGAAATTCGTGAGACTGATTTTATCGAAGATGCAGTCAGGCTGAAAAAGCTTGGTTTATTGAATAGTGCAAACGCAACAGAATTTACCCATGCTATTCTCAACCCGCCTTATTTGAAAATCAATGCTCATTCCAAAGTGCGCGAATTGCTGCGTTCCATCGGTTTGGAAACTAGCAATCTTTATACAGGTTTTATGGCTGCTACAGCGCAACTTCTAAAACCAAATGGGGAATTTGTAGCGATTACCCCGCGTAGTTTTTGTAATGGGCCATATTTCCGTGACTTCCGCAAAATGTTTTTACAGATGATGGCTTTACAGCAAGTACATCTTTTTGAGTCGCGGCAAGAAGCCTTTAGTGATGATGATGTTTTACAGGAAACTATCATTATCCAAGCTACAAAACAAAGGCAATCTAGCAGCGTAATCATCAATAGCAGTTGTGGGGCTAATGATGACTTGATAATGTCACACTCTGTACCATATTTTGACTTGGTGCACCCTAATGATTTAGAGCAGTTCATTCATATTATTCCAGATAAGATTAGCCAGCAAATCGTTCAGCGAATCGCGCTTTTTCCCTGTACCTTAAAAGATTTAGGTCTAACAGTTTCAACTGGACGAGTAGTAGATTTTCGAGCAAAAGATTATCTAAGAGCAAATTCAGAAAGCAATACCGTTCCTTTAATTTATCCGGTGAACTTATCGAATGGATATGTAAACTACCCAAAAATAACTAAAAAGCCTCAAGCGATAGTGCATATAGAAGAAACAGCTAATCTTCTAATACCAAATGAGCATTACGTCATATCCAAAAGATTCTCATCGAAAGAAGAGAAAAGGCGTGTTGTTGCAGTGGTTTATGATGCCAACCAATTTAATTATCGCTATGTCGGCTTTGAAAATCATTTGAATTACTTTCACAAAGATGGGCGTGGACTTAGCCTTACCTTAGCTCGTGGGCTTGCTGTTTATCTCAATTCAACTCTAGTCGATTCTTTTTTTCGGTTGTTTAATGGGCATACTCAGGTAAATGCAACAGATTTACGAAAATTAAAGTACCCTGATTTGTCACAGCTATTGTTGTTAGGAACGGGGATTAAAGAACAGTTTCCTTCTTTGCAGGAAATTGATGAACTTATAGAAAACCAACTACTGAGTATGTCAAATCTGTCAGAGAATAATCCAATTGCAACTAAGTCTCGAATTGATGAAGCACTGCAAATATTGACACAATTGGGCTTTCCACGGGCACAGCTTAACGAACGGTCAGCTTTAACTCTCTTGGCGTTGCTCGACTTAAAACCGACAAACTCTTGGCAATTAGCAACTTCTCCCTTGATGGGAATTACGCCGATGATGGACTTTATGGCTCAACATTATGGCAAAACTTATAAGCCCAACACACGGGAAACAGTTCGCCGCCAGACAGTGCATCAATTTCTGGATGCAGGTTTGATAGTTGCTAATCCAGATGATTTAAGCCGCCCGATCAACAGTCCCAAAACTGTGTATCAGATTGAGGAGAGTGCGCTCGAACTATTAAGAACCTACGGTACTGGCGAATGGGAAAAGAGCATTTGCACTTACCTTGCTTCAGTTGAAACTCTGAAAAAGCAATATGCTCAAGAGCGCGAAATGTCCCGTATTCCGATACTAATTAACGGAGAAATTAAAACTTTATCACCAGGTGGTCAGAATATTCTGATTGACAAAATTATTAATGACTTTGCCCCTCGTTTTACTCCTAGTGGAAAGCCGATCTATGTTGGCGATACAGATGAAAAGTTCGCCCACTTTGATGCAGCAGCATTGGTAGATTTGGGCGTTAACATCGATTCCCACGGCAAAATGCCAGATGTAATCATTCACTTCACAACAAATAACTGGTTGGTGCTGATTGAAGCTGTAACCTCACATGGCCCAATTAATCCTAAACGGAAGAAGGAACTTGAAGTGTTATTCAAAGGTGTCCAAATACCTCTGGTGATGGTAACAACATTTATCAGTCGTAAGGCAATGGTGGCATATTTGGCAGAGATTGCTTGGGAAACAGATGTTTGGGTTGCTGAAGATTCAACTCATTTGATTCATTTCAATGGTGAATATCTATTGCAGGCTTACCAAAGAGAAAAGAAATGAAAACTGCTGTAAGTAGAAAAGAGATGTAGCACTGCTACGTCTCTACAAGGGTTTTGGATAACATGTATTTAATTTCTGGAGATGTCTATTCAACTCTATAGTTAATCAATGGGGTCAAACTTGCCGCAAGGTTTTAAAGGAGTTTGCGCGATCGCAGTTCATGCTTGTTGCCCCAAAGGTTCATATTCAGTTTGATTTCACTATCTTACGCATTACTCATTTACATATCTCCCTTATATTCTTCTAACAATTTTGGAATGTGATCGTACCCATCTACACCGATAACTGCAATGATTTTCGGGCGATGTTGCTGTAAGAACTTTTGGAAAGCTTCTACCCCTATTTGTCCTTGTAAAATTGTCAGTAACCCTGCCGGTTGACGCCACTCACTAGAAGCTATTTGCTCTAAAAGATACATTCCCAAGCAGCCTGTGTAAACAGTTTTTTCTGAATTTTGTAAATGATAATAAGCTTCTGCCAAATAAGCTAAGTTACGCCCTTGGAGATACAGATCGCCAGAAACTTGCGCTGTTTTAAAGCCATCTTCGAGATATTTAATTGCCGTTTGGTGTTCTCCAATTACTAAATAGGCAATCCCTAAGCTGCTGACACATAAGGCTTTACTTTGAAGATCGCCTAATTTCTCTGATAATTTTAAACCTTGTTCTAAATAATTAATTGCGGCTTCATAGGTTTCTGGTTCTAGATTCTCCAGTTGTTGAGCTTGCATGACTTCGCTGTAACCTAAATTTACCAGCGCGTTGGCTTCCCCTGTGCGATCGCCTGCTTGCCGACTCAGTATTAATGCCCGTTGACTATAGTTAATTGCCTCAGCATAATTTTGCTGTTGCACGTAGGTGCGGCTGAGGTGGTTGAGATTGGCAATTTCACAAGCGCGATCGCCTGCATTTCTGGCTATCTCTAACGCCTGCTGATGAAAGTCAATAGAGCGCTGGTATTGTCCTAAAGCACGCTGCGAATAGCCTAAAAGGGTCAAAATCCGCGCCTTTTCTTGGGTTCCCTCGCCTCGTCGTAGCGGTTCATCCAAATAATCGAGGGCATCTCGTAAATAAGTGCCAGTAAAAGAGGCAAAAATCCCGCCGTAAAAAGGAAAATACGGACGCTGGGCAAAGGTTCGCAAAATCTGGAGCATAATTTGAGAACAGGCATCGCTGTATACTGTGCCAATGCTCCTAAAACCACTTGCTAACTGACTCCAAATCACTGCAAAGGTCAAAAAGGTGGAAATGGACAACTTTGGCCCAGCTTTAACATCGTAAGCTTGTTGGTCAAACCAGTTAATTAGTCCCCGTTGCAAGAACTGTAAAATCAATGCCATTTCCACCCAATCTCTCAGGGTAATTCCCCGTTGTCGCTCGGCAAACTCTATTGCCGATTCTTCCCTAGCCAAGGTGCGTAGCAGTTCTTTGGGTAACTCACTATTGAGTTGTTTCGCCCAACTTGCCCAAGGGCCGCGTTCTCCCGGTACGCCGCCAAATCCTAAAGATTCTTTTTGCTCGTACATCCAACTGAGTAAGTTGTCTTGCAATCGCTGCCAAGAAGCTAAACCACGGGTAATCCCTTCAGAAAATTGTTCTAAATCAGCATCTGCCTGAGCAAATTGCTGTAATGCTTTTGATAATTGCTGTAGCTGTTGCAAATTTAGCGGATACTTCTGATTGGGGTCAGTAACTCGGATAAATGTCGCTAGACGCTCTTCAGCGGGGGCTGTGGTAATTTCTGTAACTGCGGAGGCGATCGCTTCTGTGGCTTTATTTTGCTCTTGCCAGCGTTGCCATTGACTTTGAATAGTCTTAATGGCTCTCAAACTCCGAGTAGCCTTGGCTTTTTTAAGTTCGTCTTTTTCACTATCGACTTGGCTTTGCAGGGCATTCAGGCGATCGCTCAAAGCTAGCTCAAAGACTTCCCCTGTACCGGAAGTGATTCCTTTAAGCAGCATTTGATACACCATATCAACAGAGCTAATTTTGCCCTTGAGGGTGGTTTCGACAATTTCATCGATTAAGGCAAGATAGCGATCGCGCAATGGCAGAGAATCTGACACTTTAGCTACTAGGAAACGTCACGTCAATTCTAATTCTAGTCTTAGCAGCAACTTATATGCTCGCAATAGCAGCGAGTGGTAGTGCACCGATTGAGTAATTAAAGCAATATATCTTCACAGAACGCTAGTTCAAGTACGTCCGGTAAGGTTGGCAACTACAGCTGCTAACTCGCCCGGATTAACTGGCTTGGGGACATGGAGTTGAAAGCCTGCCAACAGCGCTTGCGTGCGATCTTCTGCCCTGGCATAGGCTGTCAGCGCCACTGCTGGAATCCGCCCTCCTCGATCTGTTGGCAGCGCTCTAACTTTCCGAATTAGTGCGTAGCCGTCTTCTTGTGGCATCCCAATATCGCTCACTAGTATATGGGGTTTAAATTCTTGCAGGGCAAGCAGTGCCTCACAAGCAGATGCAGCTGCCATGACTTGGGCACCATACTGTCCCAGAATTGTGGTAAGCAAATGACGCGCGTCTGCCTCATCATCAACGATTAGCACCCGCAAGCCATCTAGATCCGGCTGGTAATTGTTACCCTCTTGGGCATCTACAACAGATGAAAGCTGCTCTGTTGTAGCAGCTTCTACATAAACGGCTTTCATTGGCAGATTGACAATGAATGTCGTCCCCTGTCCAAGTCCTGGACTTTCAACAGAGACTGTGCCACCGTGTAATTCTACCAAGTGGCGGACGATCGCTAACCCTAATCCTAGTCCACCATGCGATCGCGTGATCGAACTGTCTTCTTGACGGAAGCGTTCAAATACATGGGAGAGGAATTCGGCAGCAATTCCTACTCCTGTATCGCTCACCCGAATTTGTACATGGGATTCAATGCGCTCCAATTGCACATCAACTCTTCCCCCCTTGGGTGTGAACTTAACAGCGTTAGAGAGCAAATTCCACACAACCTGTTGCAAGCGGTTGGCATCACCTACAACTACCCCTACTTCCGGGTCGAATTGACAGTTGATGCTAATGTCTTTGGCCTGGGCTGCTGGGTACACAGTATCGATTGCTGCCTCTACAAGCGGTGCAAGTTTTACCCGATGAATATTTAGATGAAGTGTGCCTCTAATAATCCGCGAGACATCTAAGACATCTTCGATTAGTTGAGCTAGGGATCTGGTGTTACGCTCGATTGTCTCTAGTGCTCGGCCAGTAGTAGTTTCATCAAACTTACGATTCCTAAGTAGCTGTGTCCAGCCCAATATGGCGTTTAGGGGCGTGCGGAGTTCGTGGGAGAGTGTGGCGAGAAACTCATCTTTCATCCGGTTTGCAGCTTCGGCTTCGGCGCGTGCAGCTTGTTCGCGTTCAAGCAATTGTTCGCGTTCTTGCTCTGCTTGCTTGCGCTCGGTAATATCAATCATGAATCCATGTAATAGTTGCGGCCCATTTTCATCCCGCACCACATTAACAATGTCATATAACCATACGACTCTGCCATCAGCAGCTAGCATTCTGTATTCAAATTCGTAATTATTCAGTGATAAAGAAGATTCTTGGCAATACTGGATAGCCCACTCCCGATCTTCTGGATGCATGTGTTCTGCCCAGAAATTATCGGCGTACCAGTCTGATAATGGATAGCCAAGAATCTCAACGGTTTGCGGCCCTACATAGGTAAAATTTCCGGTATTAGCATTTACTTCCCAAGGAATCACGCGGGCTTTTTCAGTGAGTGTCCTTAACCGTTTCTCGCTTTGTTTGAGAGCTGCTTCTGCTAATTTGTAAAGTGTAATATCTGTGATTAAGGCAACAAATCCTTGAACTTTTCCCTGCTGACTGAACTGGGGAACGTAAGTGATATTCAGGTAATGGTTTGTGCCTTCTTTATGGGGTACTTGGGTTTCGTAAGTTACTTGTTCTCCTGAAAGTACCGCTTCTATATAAGGAATAATTGACTGATAAACAGATTCTCCGACAATTTCTCTAACGTGTTTACCATAAATTTCTGAAGTAGGAATTCCATACCAGTCTTCATATCCTTTGTTATTAAAGCGATAACGCTGTTCGCCATCAACATAGGAAATCTGGACGGGCACAGCATTTGTAATCAGGCGGAGTTGATCTTCTCGTTGACGCAGTGCTGCTTCTACTTGCTTGCGTTCTGTGATGTCGCGTTGAGTTCCCCACGCTCTAACTAAAAGGCCATTTTCGACAATTCCTACTAGATTATTCAAAAAATATTTGGAATTACCTTGCTTATCTATTTCATGGGATTCTGCATCGATTAATCGGTAGTTAGAACGGATAAAATTACGCAGGTATGTAATATTATGTGGATCGGAGGGAACGAGAAAGTCTCCTAGTCTAGCGCTGATAATTTCTTCGGCACGAGAAAAGCCATACATCTGCGCCATAGCATTGTTGCATTCCGCCAGATAAACATATTGGTAAAAATGTTGAATTTGCTCATCTTCTGGACAATCTGGGGAAATTGGTACTTCCAGTTCGATGCACCAAATACCTTCAGAACTGTGCTCTAAAAAAGCGCGGTAGCGTTCTTCGCTTTGGGAAAGGGCAAGCTCTACTTGTTTGCGTTCGCTTAAATCAAGTACAAAACAGATAACATCCTCTGGATTATTTTCTAACAAGGCGCAACCCAATAGGATGGGAACGCGGCTGGCATCTTTGCGGATGTATTCGTTCTTAAAAGGCTGACACACGCCTTTGGTTGTCAGTTCTGCGATCGCACTGTTGTTAGCTTCAATATATTCTGGTGGTATCATGTCGCGCCATCGAAGCCCTGCGAGCAAATCCTCCTGCGAATAACCTACCATTCCTAAAAAAGCATCATTAGCTTCTGCGATCGCCCCGTCCATATTGGCTACAATTACTCCAATAATGTTGGAATCTACCAACCTTTTAAACCTTGCATCGCTCACCTCTAGCTTCTGCAAACTCATTTGAAGATGTTGTTTGGCAGTACGTAACTCTGAGTTCAGCAAGCTTATCAGTATTGTCACCAGCACAAACAAGCCTAACCGCGCTATGCTGTCTAGACTAGCAACCAAGATTGAAAACACTGGCTCTAAAAAAAAGTAGTTGACGGCTAAAGCAGACAACGCAGTCGCCAACAACCCTGCTTCCATGCCGCCATACCAGGCACTAACTGCCACGGCAGCAAAAAACAGCAGGAAAATAGTTGGTTCCAGTAGTGGCTGTAGCAGTTGTGTTAGTAGCAATGCGCTACCAACAGCCAATAATGTCACAGCATAGGGCGTTAGAAGGGAACGTGTTCCTTTCAATGTGGCTTCTCCTTTGATGCAGCTAGCTAAAGGATTATTCCCAAAATCAGCTAGACATTGCGTTGGCGTAGCCCGTCGTAGACATCGCTTAACATTTATTATGCATCGGAAAAATACAGTTATAAGCAGTTACTTGCTGTGAATCTATCTAAAGTAGTAAAACTCAGTTTTAGCAAAGGTTCAATAGCTGATATCTTCACTCAAAGTATATACTTTTTATTTTTTTCTATCCGTCAAAAAGCATAGCTCTGTTAAATTTTTAAATTAATTTCTTTTAGGATATAAGTCATCATTTCTCCTTTGCCCTTAACTTCAATCAAACCTCGTTTCTCCAATAAGTATTTATCCTTTAAAAGCTGATAAGTTGCTTCACAAACCTGAATACTACCTGCGATACCATGTGATTCCATTCTACTAGCTGTATTGACTGTATCTCCCCAAAGGTCGTAGGCAAACTTTTTTAGCCCAATCACTCCCGCCACTACTGGCCCTGTACTAATACCAATACGGATGCGAAATAATTGATTGTTTTGTGCATTGAAGATAGCTATAGCATTTTGCATATCCAACGCCATATTAGCGATTGCTGGAGCATGGTCATTAGACTGATTTGGCAATCCGGCAACAGCCATATATGCATCGCCAATGGTTTTGATTTTCTCTACCCCGTGAAGTTCTGCTAATTGGTCGAACAAACAAAATATTGTATTTAATAACTCGACTAATTCCGCAGGAGATGTACGAGTTGAAAGCTCTGTAAAACCGACAATATCGGCAAACAGTACCGTAACTTCCAGAAAGCTATCGGCAATAGTTGTCGGCTGTTGTTTTAATTGTTCTGCAATCATCGCTGGCAGGATATTTAGTAGCAGCCGTTCGGATTTCTGCTGCGCTAATTCCATTGCCTTACGGGCGTAAAATTCTTTTTTTCGCAAACGTTCGTATAAATATACAGAGAATACACAAATTATGCAAGTCCAAAAGAAGTATAATCCCTGTTCAACATAAAAAGCTGATGAGTTTTTCAAGATGGGATTATATAAGAGATATAAGCTTAAATAGCAGATTATTGTTCCAACTTGAGAGATTAAATGCATCCACCATTGCACTGGGATGATTGTAGCCTGAGTGAGAAACATCAGAGTCCAAATATTACTTCTCGGTTCCAGATTATTGAACAGCAAAGCTACATCAATTTGGACAGCACAAGTTACAGACCAGCATAAACTCAAAAAAATTAAGTCAGGATGACGGCGACCGATGGGAGTTTTACATAAAGCCCAGCAAAGAAGAATGAATAATTCTACTACCGCCCCAATTTTAAAGGCGTATATCTTGGCTTCTAGATGTGAATTTGCCCAAAGAAAAAAAGCAATTAAAGTCAAGCCAGCTAATAATATAATCTGCGCTTGTAATTGTAGCCGTTTCAACAGAAAGCTCTGTCGCTGTTCTTTGTAAGATTCGGCAAAGTTATTGTTGGTTTGCCGATGGGACATTCCGTGACTAATGAGCGCATCTAGTTGGGTTTTGTCGGAATTAGTTGGATGAATCATGCACTTTTTGCGTTATTAGTAATCAATGGACTAACGCATGGGGCATGGCGAATGGAAATAATTACCAATGGCCGATGACGGCAGTTGCTCGACTTGGGGAGACCCCATCGCCCTTGGCGTCTCCCCTTGGGAGAAGACCGCACTGCTTCCCCAATGCTCAATACCCAATGCTCAATACTCATGGCTCGTACTCCTACATTAAATTTTGATCGTGGCACATTAATTTTGCATCCACCACCACGCGGCAAAGGTTGGATGGATTATGCTACGTGGGATGATAGAGTTGAAAAATTCCGCATTCCAGCAATTAGATACCGATCGCTAGTGGAAGCACTACAAGCGGAAGATGTTTATTTTATCGATGAGGCAAAGCAATTTTATCCTATAGATTTGGTTCCCAGTCTGGAAATGGAACCCTATTCCCACCAGACTGAGGCGCTAGCGGCTTGGAAACTGGCGGGTAGACAAGGGGTTGTTGTGCTTCCCACGGCGGCGGGAAAGACTTATTTGGCGCAAATGGCGATGCAGTCAACACCACGCACGACGCTGATTGTAGTCCCAACTTTGGATTTAATGCATCAGTGGTATGCACACTTGGTCGCGGCTTTCCCGGATGCTGAGGTGGGATTGCTGGGAGGTGGTTCGCGAGATAGAACAGCTATTCTCGTTGCAACTTACGACAGTGCCGCAATTCACGCCGAAACGTTGGGAAATCAATATGCGTTGATTGTTTTTGATGAATGTCATCATTTACCGACAGATTTTAATCGGGTGATTGCTGAATATGCGATCGCACCTTATCGCCTCGGACTCTCCGCTACGCCAGAACGCACTGATGGTAAACACGCTGAGTTAAATATTCTTATTGGCCAAGAAGTATATCGCAAACGCGCTGAAGATTTGGCGGGGAAGGCGTTAGCAGAACATGAAATTGTCCAAATTAAAGTAAAGTTATCGCAACTTGAACGGGAAAGATACAATCAACTAATTCAAACCCGCAATGACTTTTTGAAACAATCTCGGATTTCTTTGGGGAGTCTTCAAGGTTGGCAAATGTTCGTGCAAATGAGTGCGCGATCGCAATCTGGACGTAGGGCGATGTTAGCGCACCGGGAAGCCAAAGATATCGCTTTGGGTACTGATGGGAAGTTGCGAATTTTAATTGATTTATTGGCAGAACATTATCCAGCAAGAATTTTGATTTTTACTGCTGATAATGCGACGGTTTACCGGATTTCTCAAGAGTTGCTAATTCCGGCAATTACTCATCAAACTCCTGTGAAGGAACGCCATGAGATATTAACAAAGTTTCGAGAGGGTAAATATAATACTTTGGTTGCTTCTCATGTGTTGAATGAAGGGGTTGATGTGCCGGCGGCTTCTGTGGCGATTATTTTATCTGGTACTGGTTCGGCTAGGGAGTATACTCAGCGCTTGGGGAGGATTTTACGGAAGGGGAATATTGAGAATAAGCAAGCGATTTTGTATGAGGTGGTGGCGGAGGATACGAGTGAGGAGGGGACTTCGGCTAGGCGGAGAGGGGAGAGGAATAACGAACCGCAAAGGCGCGAAGAACGCGAAGGGAAGAAAGATAAGGAAGGGAAGTTACAGGTTGTTTATGGGAGTGGGAAGGAAAGGAGTTTAAAGGCTGCGGAACAGTTAGAAATTAATTATTCAACCGGAAGTTCAAAATCTAAAATCCAGAATTCAGATGTTACCGACAGACTTACTGATGCATCGCCAAAACGGGGAGGAGATCATTCCGAAGAGACTGAAGATCGATCAAAAGACTTCGGAGTTGGCGATTGAGTTAATTAATTATTTTCAATCAGCAGTGGGAAAGACTCAAGGTGTGCTTGAGCGACAACTGACTGATTTTGAAGGAGATTCTACAGATTATCGGGTGAAGCGGGGATTAGCTTATATTCTCAAAAGCAGTTTTTGCACTTTTGAGGTGGTTAGTCCTCTGGAACCACAAATGTTAAGAGAACGGGTGTTTTCGTTGGCTGCAAAATCGGTTTCTAGTCGGGAATCTACACAAGTTACTTTGAGTAAAATTGCTGATGAGTTAACTCAAGAACTTGAACGGGAAGTTTTATTGGAACAGGTTCGGAATGGACTATATGCTGATTTATCTGAAAATAAAATTTTGACGGTTTTTGATGCACCAACAGCACCAGATTTGTTAAATCGATATAATTTATCTCAGGTGCAGGGTGTGTTTTATAAGGCCAGTCAATTGGTATTAAATGCTCATCGGAATGTTCCGGGAGAATATAAGCTGTTATTTCGCTATTTAAAGTTGTTTCAATTGATGGCTTATATTGAGGGTGATGCTGACCACGGGTTTACAATTACGATAGATGGGCCGACGAGTTTGTTTAATCCTAGTACGCGATATGGGTTAGCGATCGCTAAACTGATTCCGGCTTTACTTCACGTTACTAAATGGAGTCTTTCTTCGATTCTGCAAACCCGCGACGCTTATACAAATACCTGGAAAACTGGACGTTTTACTCTCAATTCCGAATGTGGTTTGGTATCCCATTATCCACCAGGTAAGCCCTACGATAGTATGCTAGAAGCATCTTTTGCTGATAAGTGGGATGCATTGAAAAGTGGTTGGGCGTTAGAACGAGAAGTTGATTTGATACCAATCCCCGGTAGTGTGATGATTCCTGATTTTCGCTTGGTTCATGCTGATGGACGCACTTTCTTATTAGAAATTGTTGGTTATTGGCGGCCAGAATATTTACAAAAGAAGTTTTCTCAGGTGCGACGGGCTGGACGCGATGACTTGATTTTAGCAATTTCCGAGCGGCTTAATTTAGAAAAGGCGGGAGTAAAATTAAATGATGTCCCCGCCAGAATTGTTTGGTTTAAAGATAAGTTATTGCCAAAAGCTGTGTTAGCTGTAATGGATTGATTAAGGTACTTCCAGTTAAAAAAATATCCCGTCGTAGGGGCGCAAGGCCTTGCGCCCCTACAAATCTATAAATAATTTGGGATAATTTATTTTTTGCAAGTCCCTAAGGAGAAATGAAATGAAAAGTATAGAAACAATTGCCACTATTTTACAGCTATTTTCAGGTAAATAGACCACGCGGTAGGGGCGCAAGGCCTTGCGCCCCTACGACAGGTGTGGTTCAAATACATGAAAACTGCTGTAAGAACCGCTTTCGGGTTGACATCCCAGATATAAAAAAGCCTCCCATAGTAGGAGGCTTAAAAGTTAGCGGAGAAAACTTGTTAAACTACTGCGTAACTACAGCGATTACTCCTCCTAATGCAGAGAAAACCGCGGATACGGATGCTGTCGCAAAGAGCCACCAAGCTGCTGTAGCTGCCGCTTTGCGGGTTTCTTCTGCTTGCCGCTGTGCTTGATGCTTCACCTGTTCTAGGCGGCGTTGGGCTTCATGCTGTATGCGTTCTGCACGTTGCAATACTGTGTTGCGGGCCCGTTCAATTTGGTCGATGATCCGGTTGGCATCTTCCTCAGAGATGTCCTCACGAGAACTCATAATTGCCACTAGGGTATCACGATCGAAAGAAGAGAGGCGATCGCGCAGGGCATCAAACCCCGCTTGAGGATCGTCAAAAAATGTCCGAACATCGCGCTTGATATTATCATAGTTAAGTTCCGGGCGATCCAAGGAGTTAAGATAGTTACGAATGCGGGCGAAAACCCCGTCAATTGCATCTTGAATGCCTCGTTGGATATTCCGCACTTGTTCTACAAATTGATCCCTTACAGACACAATGTTATCGGCAATCCGCGCCGCTTCTTCATCGGACATATCTTCCCGAATTTTCAGCAGGGCGATGATCGTAGAACGGTCAAAATGGGAAAGGCGATCGCTAAAAGTTTCTACCCCAACTCGCGGATCGTGCAACAATAATTGCAAGTCGCGTTTGATACCTTCAGGATTAAGTTCTTCCTTACCAGTTTGGCGCAGATACTCTTCCAGATAGGCTTTAAATGTTTCCACTCTTTGCTGTGTCCGGGTAGCTAGACGACGAGGCGCACGGACAAAGTTGCGAATCGAAGTTTGGGTGGAATCAATGATTTCATTGACTTGCTCTTCACTCAAGTCTTTACGTTGACTGAGTAATTTCACCAGTGTATCCCGGTCTACCTGCGACAACCGACGGCGCAGTGCTACGGCTCCCTCTTGGGGATTTTCAAACAATCTGGTCAAATCTCGCTGGATACCTTCTGGGTTCAATTCTTGTTTACCAGTATTCCGCAGATAATCTGCGATCGTGCTAGTAACAGAGTCATATTGCTCTTTAGCTTTATCCACTACAGCTTGGGGTGTGTGGCGAATACTATGCCACGACTCCTCAGCAGTATTGATGATTTGATTGACTTGATCTTCACTCAAATCTTCCCGTTGGCTTAACAATTGCACCAAAGTATCGCGGTCAAAGCGAGACAAGCGTGCCCGAATTGAGCTAATTCCAGCTTGGGGATCTTCCAGTAGCTTTTTGAACTCTGCGCGGATGGCATTAGGATTCAGTTCTGATTTTCCTGTGTTACGCAGATATGATTCTACATTCAACCACAGGGTTTCTGCTTGATATTGTGCCTGTTCTGCTAGTCCTTTGGATTCTACCAAGACGCGATCGCGTTGTTTTTCCAACTCCTCAAGAATGCTATCTACTTCATATAGCTGGACATCATTACGTTGCAGCAATATCGCCCGCATTTCCTGACGATCGAGGTGGGCTAGTCGCAATGTCAGGGTTTCATAATCTGCATCTGGGTCTTGCACCAGTGGCTTGAAATTCTGCTCAATGCCTTCTGCTGTCAAATCTGCTTTCGGTGTAACTAGCAGATAACTTTCCACTGCCCGTTGCAAGTCTTGGACTATCTCTCTTTCTTCAATACCTGTAACTATCACTAGCACTTCTTTGCGGACAGTTTCTAGCTGATTTGCAATGCGCTGAATTTGGGATTGGGTAAGCAATCCCCGCTGTTGCAGGATGTTGACGAAATCGTTGCGGGATAGTCTTTCTAGTTCCCTGCGGACTATTCCTGAATCGGCTGCTGGATCGTAGAGGACATCACGAAATTCTTGGGCAATTTTTTCCGGACTTAGTTGCCAAGCATAGGTGTTGAACAGATAGTTTTCGACATCAGCCCGAATTGGGCTATAGGGTTGTGGTGGTGTTGGCAAACCTAGCTTATCTGCTTGTTGAGTGACTTTATTTTTGGCTGTGGTGAGGCTACCCAAGATTTTTTCCACATCCAAATCAGGCAAATCTGCCCGTCCCAGCACAGTGGCGGTTAAGGCAGATAGTCCTTGCTGGATTGTACTTTGCATTGGGCCAGGAGCTGCCTTTTGGTTTTGGTCACCTTCTTTGGAACCACCCCTTTCTGCTAATAACCGATCCAGTTTGGCGTTGAGTTCATCTGTTTTATTTTGTCCTGCTGGAAGTGATTTCAGATAATCCATTAACTCACCCAACCGGTCTTCGGTGGGTGGTTGCTGACCTACCACTTGCTGCCAAACTTTATACAACGTATCAGCAATGCGGGTAACGTCTTTTTTGGAAAGGTCGGTGCGACTGCTGACTAACTCGATAAACTTCTGGCGGTCGATGTTGCGAATATCTGGAGTCCCCGCGATCGCTTTTAGTTGCGGATCGTTGAGTAAATTTTCAAAATCACTCCGAATCTTTGACACATCTAGTTCTGGAGGACGCAGCTTGTCTAAGTAATCCTCTATGTTCTCCCGGATACTCACAGGGTCGATGGCGCTCCCTAGTTCCCGGCGGACGGCGGCGGCGGCGGCTTCAGCTGTCGCTACAACTTGGCTATTTACAGCTTTTGCGCCCAGTGCGGCCGTAGCTGTCCCCATAATCGCCTGAAAACCGGAAGTTGCCGTATTGACGACTGAACCAATTAAGGAACCTACGGTGGTGGAACTTACCCAGACGAGGAGCAAAAAGTAAGCGCCCCAAATCACCAAACCGAGAATCGCTCCCAATGCTGGGTCTAAGATTACCAGGCTCAATTTAACCGCCAGAAAACAAGCAATTAATAAGGCGATCGTCACCGTGACTAATGTCCAAATCCCCACTGCGGTGCCAATTTTGCGAATGCTGCCGCCCAAACTTCCCACTTCCCCACTATCTGAATCCGAGTCAGATGAGTGCCCCAGGTAGGAAATACCGGCTGCAAGGGAGAGATTAGTTAAAACTAATTGGAAAGCAAAGGCCAGGATCACGCCGGAGATTAAAGCCACAAAAAAGCGCGGCCCGGAAGTGAGAACCGATGCCTGTGCTGGCGTGACGTTTGAGGATTCTACTGGAATCTGTGCCAACCACAATAGTGGTTTGTAGAGTCCCAGCATGATTTCCGTACTTTGGAACATTGTATTTCCTTCTTCTAAGGTTTAAATTTGGGGAATTAAGATTTTCTTGAGAAGCAACTCTTAGTATTTATGTTTGTACCTATGGCATTACCTAACTCTTTAGCTCAGAATCCTGGAATTTAGCTATTTAAAGCATCTCTCTAAAGATTGAAAAGTGTATCCAGCGGAAGATATAACTTTTCTTATCACTCGGTGAGAATATGAATCAAATTGCCACCCACGATCTAATTATGTATAGCTAATTTTAAATTTTAAACGGCTTATTTTTAGCGATTGATTCTGTTTAAATTATAGTTTGTTGGCAAACCTTTACATTTATTTACATATTTGTTTTTGGTCACCCTCTCAAGGTGGATTTGTCTAAAACAATACGTTTCTGATAATCCTCCAGAAGAAGTGCCTGTGGTTTGTACCCACAGACAGAAATAAGTCTAGTTATAAACAGCTACATTAAAGTTAACAAATGAGCTAAGGACAAAAAAAATGGCAACTCGTTCTTCCAAAGATTTGCCATTATTTGCAACAGAATTAAATGGCGAAGATCGCAATTAAATTCTGTTTAACTGTACAGATAAAGCCAAAATTGGGAACGGTCTTTTTGCAATACTTGGCTTCCTTGCTTATTTACTTTGGGATTTAGTTGGCTATAGCGTTATGCGTGACTTACTAGACCTAATTGGCTACTAAAAAGCTCAAAGATCAAACAATTTGAAAAAATACTAGGTTTGGAAGGAAAAAACAATGAAAACTCGTTCATCTACTGATTTAGCACCTGTTGCACCAGAATATAACGGTGTAGATCGCAATGCATTTCTGTTTGGTTGGACACCTCAAGCCGAAATTTGGAATGGTCGGTTAGCGGCTATCGGCTTTCTAGCCTATTTACTTTGGGATTTAGCTGGTTATAGCGTTCTGCGTGACGTTTTACATCTGATTGGCTACTAGAAATTAAACACCTAAAAACTTACTAGATTTTGGAGAAAAAAATGGCAACTCAAGAAACTCGTCCTTCTACTGATTTACCACCTGTTGCACCAGAATACAACGGTATAGATCGCAATGCATTTCTGTTTGGTTGGACACCTCAAGCCGAAATTTGGAATGGTCGCTTGGCAGCTATCGGCTTTCTAGCCTATTTACTTTGGGATTTAGCTGGTTATAGCGTTCTGCGTGACGTTTTACATCTGATTAGCTACTAGAAATTAAACACCTGAAAAGCTACTAGATATTGGAGAAAAAAATGGCAACTCAAGAAACTCGCCCTTCTACTGATTTACCACCTGTTGCACCAGAATACAACGGCATAGATCGCAATGAATTTCTGTTTGGCTGGACACCTCAAGCCGAAATTTGGAATGGTCGCTTGGCAGCTATCGGCTTCCTAGCCTATTTACTTTGGGATTTAGCTGGTTATAGCGTTCTGCGTGACGTGCTACACATCATTAGCTAATAGCTAAGAAGTTAGGAGGAGCCACTGCCTTGCGGGGGTTCCTCCTTTGTAGTCAGTGGCGTTAATCGGTTTGAAAGAAACTATTAATTAAAAACTCAAATTTGATAATTCTTAACTTCTCGCTCATCTCGGTTTTAGTAGGCAAAACCAAAATCGAGAACTTTATCCTGGATATGGTACCTTCAGTTAACAATTTTTTATTCTCTCTGTTCCCTCTGCGTCTCTGTGGGTAATAGATTACAGGGAGAACACAAAAAATAAAACCGCAAAACGCTTCAAAATCAAAAAGTTAGAGATGAAAAGAAGGCTGATTAAATTCGGAAAATAAATCTGTATAACTTCGTGTGTATTAAGCAGGATTTTTGACAGCAACAACCGCAACCGGGACATGAGGAAGTAAAGAAGGAGTTGGTTGATTCTGGCGTTTGGCACTAACGGCTTGAGTCATAAATTCCAAGACATTTCGACGTTGAGACTTCAGTGTTGTCACAAGGTTAACATTCGGGCGACAAAATTACTGCCCCCAAGGGGAGTGAGAACCAAAACTGTTACGTCGCCAGATGACAGCAGGTCGTATATCCCTCTTCTGTCACTTTCCGAGTATTCTTAATAAAAGGATTAATATCATGTCCGCTTGATTACTTATTAAACCCGAAGAACCCCACCCCGCCAAAGCGTAGCTTTGTCTCCCTGCCCCTAATCCCCAGAGGGGGCCCCGAGTTCCCCGCTCTTCGGGAGGGGTTGGGGGTGGGGTGCAATGACTGTGGGAATCATAACTATTTATCCGGACATGATATAAAAGAAAAAACTCTGGAAAATAAGCAGGGCAATGGATGTAGAATTACAAATCCTGAAATATTTGGCACGAGATGCCCACACTCTCCGACTCAATATTGCTCCCCTTGTAGATACCCTTCACCCGATTAGTCTCTTTAGATTGGAAGGGCATGAACCGGGGTCGAGGTAATGGCGTAGAGACCATCCTTAGTGAAGGCTTCCTTGTTGGCGTTCACGTAGTCCTCAACGGTCATCGGGGTTCTGTTGCCGATGACCTCGACGAAGTTGTTGGTTCCGGCGAAGATCCCGTTTTGGTAGTCGACTGCGACATTGCTGAGGTGCTGGACGAGGTGAGATGGGAATCCCTTTGCATTCAGCCCTTGTGCGAACGTGGCAACATCGAGAGGTTCATACCGCACGGGGATGCCGAGTGTCTGTGAGATCGCCGACGCGATCGCATAATAGTCCATCTCGACCGGGCCATGGAGCGGGTATATCTGGCGATCGTGCGGTTCCGGGTTTTCCAGAATGGCGGCGATGACGTAGGACTGGTCTTTTCCAGCGATCGGTGCGTGGCGACCCTTTCCGAGAGGAAGTCGCAGAACACCCTCGTCACCACGGTAATTCCAGTACCATGTCAACCATTCGGCGAAGAACGTCGGTCGCAGGTGTGTCGTCTGCATAGCGGTTCGATCCAGCAGGCGTTCGCCAAGCCAGTGCTGGCGTGCGGCGTCGCTGTTCGCCTCGCGGCGTGCAGATATCTGGGACATATTCACCACTGCCTTGACACCGGCTTCGCTGGCTGCTTGGGCAAAGATGACGGTGGCGTCGAGCAGTCCGGGAGCGATCGGGTAGCAGAAATACGCTCCCGTCACCCCTCGCATTGCAGAGCTGACCGCGTGGAAGTCGAGAAGATCCCCGACAACGATCTCAGCCCCTGCTACGGACAGACTCTCGGAACGCGCATCGCTACGGTGGACGAAGGCACGGACACGGTGCCCCCGTTGAAGCAGCAGACGCACCGTCGTATCACCCGTGTTTCCGGTCGCTCCTGTGATTAGAAACAGCTTATCATTCTGCGTATTCATGAAAAAACCTCCTTGACGGCAGTTTGAAAAATAGAGTTGACGGGGATTTCTAAGGGTTGAAATCTCTTGAGCTTGTTCATGTGTTACCTCTTGAGAGTGCTTGTGAAAAAGCCTCGCTGCATAACGGTAAAACCAACCTCACTCAATCACAGATGCAGATGTATGTTGAATGAGGTACTCGGTCGAGTGGAAGTCCGTATGGATTAGCGCTGGCCTCCGGTAGCGAGCAGTTGTTCGCCGGTGAGCCAGCCAGCATCGTCTGATGCCAGGAAAACGGCAATGGAGGCAATGTCTCCGGGTCGTCCCGCGCGACCAAGCGGTGTCTGAGCAACGAATGACTTCTCTAAGTCAGAGCCGATGTAGCCAGCAGTTACTGAGCCTTCGGTTTCGACGATGCCGGGGTTAAGAGAGTTGACGCGGATCTGCCTCGGCCCGAGTTCCCTTGCGAGTACACCCGTGATGGCATCAACAGCGCCCTTGGTGCCGGTATAAATCGCGCTGTTTGGAGGTGTAATACGGCTGACGCCAGAGCCGATGTTGATGATGCTGGCACCTTCGCCCAGGTGCTTGACGGCTGCCTGCGTCATGAGCAGAAGACCGAGTACGTTGATGTTGAATATCTTATGGAACTTGTCTTCGGTGATGTCTTCGATTGGAGCGAACTCGTAGACACCAGAGTTGTTGACGAGGATATCGAGATGTCCGTAGTTCTTGATAGCTGCGTCAATGATGCCCTGTGCCTCAGCAGCTTTGGAGACATCACCACCCACGGCAATAGCCTTGCCACCGGCGGCGACGATCTCACTGACCGTTTTGTCTGCACCAGATTTGCTAGAGGCGTAGTTGACGACGACTGCTGCACCTTCTACGGCAAGTGATTTGGCGATCGCGGCACCGATGCCCTTGGATGCGCCTGTAACGACTGCTACTTTACCTGTGAGCTTGCTCATAGTCTTAATATCCTCAAATTAGTAAATTGCTTCTGGTTGGGTTGGCGACTTTGATTAGCAACATTTGCTTATGCTCATAATGCAGCGATCGCTCCATGCAGACCACTCAAGTTATTTGAGTTAAAACGCAATTTAAGCAGGAAGAAAGCAACAGGCAGTGAATTGGGGACGGTTAAGCTTATCTGCTTCAGTAAGAATGGCATCATTTGCCGATTCACCTGTATCAGCGAACCCTTCGGCATGAGAGAAAAATGCGGTATTGTTGAGGGGAAGCCTCACGTTGCTCCTTTGCCCTCGCTTGTCTATGAACTATCAAAAGGCGCCAAAATCTGGGCGAGTTCGAGGAGTCATCCTATCACCTCAGGGGTGGCAGAAGTTTCAGACGGCAAAACAGCAGGCGGAATCTGACGAGACTTGGGGTAAGCACTTTACCCAAGAAGATATCAGCGATCGCGCTGGACTCTCCCTAAATACCCTTGCTCGAATCTTCAAGCGCGAACTGGGGGTCGATCGCCAGTCATTAGAGTATCTCTTTGGAGCATTTGCACTGGAATTAACGAACGCAGACTTTACATCCCCCGATTCATCACCTGAAGTGACAAAAACCCGACGAGCAGATCCGCAACAGGACTGGGACAATGCGGTTGATACCTCGGTGTTTTATGGGCGTGCGGCAGAACTGGCGCAACTGTGGTATTGGATTGTGTCTGAGCGCTGTCGCATTGTCGGGTTATTGGGCATTGGGGGCATTGGTAAAAGTACGATCGCCGTCAAGGCTGCGCTTGGGATGCAGACAGAATTTGAAGTCGTCGTGTGGCGATCGCTCGCCAACGCGCCACCCGTGGATGAACTTTTGTCGAGCCTGCTGAAGTTTCTCATGCCGCTCTACGGGGAAGATCCAGTGATTCCCACCACGCTCGATGCAAAACTCTCGAAATTGATGCATTATCTGCGATCGCGGCGGTGTTTATTAATTCTGGATAATGCTGAAATCATTCTGCACAGCGAGCAGGTAGGACAATGGCGATCGGGTTATGAAGGTTACGGACAGTTGCTCAGAGCCATTGGCGAAACGCCTCACCCAAGTTGTTTGTTGCTTACCAGTCGAGAAAAGCCACAGGAAATGGTGCTGATGGAAGGCGCACAGGCTCTAGTGCGATCGCTGACCTTGAGTGGACTGACACCCGCTGACGGACGTGCCATCTTTCGACAAAAGGGAACGTTTACAGGTTCCGAAGCCGAATGGCAGACCCTGATCCATCACTATGGCGGCAATCCTCTGGCGTTGAAACTAGTGGCGGCTGCCATCCAAGATTTGTTTAACGGCAGTATTGCAGAGGTATTAGCGTATCTCAATCAGGGGATTTCTATTTTTACAGACATCCGCGATCTGCTCGATCGTCAGTTCGATCGCTTAACCGAAAACGAACAGCATCTGATGTTCTGGCAAGCCATTCATCGCGAGCCAATCTCGCTCGCAGACATGCAAGAAAATGCGATCGATCTTGTTTATCAGAAAAGTGTGCCCAATCTGGTCAACTCGCTGCTGAGGCGATCTCTAATCGAGAAGGCCAAGCCGACGCTGCTCGAAAAAACGGATGGGTTATTCTTCTTGCAACCAGTTGTGATGGAATATGTCACAGAACGATTCGTACAGCAGGTCTGTGCAGAATTTGAGACACAGCAGATTGACGTTTTGCGAAGTCATCTCTTAATGCAGGTGCAGGCAAAAGACTATATCCGAGAGATTCAAATCCGGTTGATTGTGCAATCTGCGATCGAGCGACTCCTGTCTCGTTTTGGTAGTGTAGCAGCGATCGAGGCAAGAGCAAGGCAATTATTGGCGCAGCAAGGAAAAACCCCAGGGTACATTGGGGGCAACTTGATCAACCTGCTGGTGCAGCTTCAAGTTGATTTGCGTGGCTCTGACTTTTCCGATCTCGTGGTGCAACAAGCCGACTTCCGGCAGGTCGATTTAGCAGGGGTCAATTTTCAGCAGGCCGCTTTAGCCAAGTCCATCTTTTCAGAAACACTCAGTCTGGCGATGTCGATCGACCTTAGTCCAGACGGTGAGCGAATCGCCGTTGGCGACTCAAGCGGCAACATTCATCTCTGGAACATCACCACAACCCAACTGTTAGCGACCTTTGAAGGTCACATGGGCTGGGTTTGGTCAGTTACCTTTAGTCCTGATGGCAATACTTTAGCCAGCAGCAGTAGTGATACTTCCGTGCGCTTGTGGGATGTCCAAAGCGGGCGCTGCTTGCAGGTGCTTACAGAGCATACAAGCTGTGTTTGGTCAGTGAGCTTCAGTCCCGATGGTCAGCGAATCGCGAGTGGCAGTGAAGACCATACGGTGCGCTTGTGGAATTTGCAAGGGCAGTGTCTCCATGTTTTGCAAGGGCATACCCAAAGCGTTTACGCCGTTGACTTCGCTCCCGATGGGCAAACTTTGGTCAGTAGCAGTCATGATACTGACCTTCGGATCTGGGATGTCCGCTATGGAAACTGCCTGAATGTCTTAAAGGGGCATACCAGCGGGGTTCAGTGTGTGCGCTACAGCCCTGACGGTCAACAGCTAGCCAGTGGCTGTCGCGATGGGTCGATTCGACTGTGGAGTGGTTATTGCTCCAACGATCGACAGTCAAATCCCGCTTTCAAACTGCTGCATGGACATACCGATTGGGTTTGGGACATCACCTTTAGCCCCGATGGTCGTTTGTTAGCTAGCGCCAGTTCCGATGGCACTCTGCGCCTTTGGAGCGTCCCAGACGGGCAAGCCATCCATGTGCTAAACGGTCACATACACGACGTTTATGGGGTTGTTATCAGCGCGGACGGGCAATGGTTGATCAGTGCAGGTCAAGATAATACAGTTCGATTGTGGCATTTGCAGAGCGGACAGAGCCTGAAAACGTTGCGCGGCTATACCAGTGGCGTTCACTCCCTGAGTCTCAGTGCGGACAATCGAATGCTTGCCAGTAGCGGTCAGAATGAGACGATCCAGTTGTGGCAGTTGCCGTTGGATGACAATCTATCGCCGCTTCACCCCTACAAAACCTTATCCAGCAAGACCCGTTGGATTGCATCATTAAGCAATTTAAGCTTTAGTCCCGATAGTCAAACGCTGGCAAGCAATCGACATGACGGCTCAATTGCCCTATGGAATGTCCAAACTGGGGATCTCGACCAGTGGTCAGCGCACAGCGCGTCCGTGTGGGCAGTGCTGTTTAGTCCAGGAGGGCAGGTTTTGG
This sequence comes from Nostoc sp., assembly GCF_036917095.1. Classification (GTDB taxonomy): domain Bacteria; phylum Cyanobacteriota; class Cyanobacteriia; order Cyanobacteriales; family Nostocaceae; genus Nostoc. Next base: position 672,327 of record NZ_JBALFH010000015.1, on the reverse strand, counting down.
CAAGTAGTAGTGAAGATCGCACTGTGCGACTTTGGGATGTACAGACTCATCGCTGTTTGCAGGTGTTACGCGGTCATGAAAGTAGCATTCGGGCGATCGCATTCGATCCCAGCGGTCAATGGTTAGCAAGTGGCGGTTATGATAACACTATTCGGCTCTGGGATGTGCAAACCGGAGCGTGTCTGAAGCTATTGCAGGGGCATACAGATTCAGTTTTCGCAGTGGCATTCGATCCCAGTGGTCAACGACTGGCAAGCGGCAGTCATGACCAAACGATCCAATGGTGGGATCTCCAAACTGGAGCCTGCTTGCAGACTTTGCAGGGGCAGACGGGAGCTGTGTGGACGCTTGCCATCAGCCCAGATGGTCGCCTCTTAGCCAGTGGCAGTGCTGACCAAACCATTCGACTGTGGGATCTCCAAACGGGGCATTGCCTTCAAGTCTGGCGCGAACACACGAGTTGGGTTCGGTCAGTCATTTTTAGCTCCAATGGTCAAATTCTCTTCAGTGGCAGTGACGATCGCACGATTAAGCTATGGGATGTGACGACAGGACGTTGTATCAGAACGTTGACGGTCGATCGTCTTTACGAAGGCATGAATATTCAAGGTGCAACCGGGTTGACAGTGGCTCAAAAATCCACGCTTAAAACGTTGGGGGCAATTGAGCATTAGGGCGATTGCACATCCAGTTTTAGTGCAATCTGGTCTAATAACCGATCGAAGGCGTTGAGCGATCGCGTCATCTCTTCATCCACAAGTCGATCGACCAGTTCATCCAAAGGAATTGCTACAAGCGGGAAGTTCGTCAGCATCTGCTCAACTCTTTTGCTGCCAATCACACTCATGGGCAGTAGAGAAACCTGTTGATACATTTCCAGTGTTGCTTTTGACAGCAGGATTGCAGTTCCAGGAAACGCCAGCACCTGAATATAGCGCCAGGCATCCTGAGGCTGAATATCTGTACAATCCCACACTAGACGAAGTGGGTTTGCCCTTCCCCGTAACGCTTTCCAACGGGCATTTTGACAAAAATTTTGAAAATGCTGGTAGAGGATTTCGGCTTGCGTGATTCCAAAAGATGTCAGGGGATGCAGAGCAGCATCCAAGCGCCCAATCGAAAAACTGGTAAAACAAACAACATCGTTCGCCGACTCTCCTTGGTGAATTAGTCGCTCTAGGCCGCTGAGATAAACATCAAATACCTGCTCATAGGTTTGCTGAGAAAATACCAACGTCACATTCACATTTATGCGATCGCCTATCAATTGTTCAATCACCGGAAGCATGATTGGCGTCGCTGGAATTCTCAGCATCAAATTCTGCCACCCAACCTCTTGCCAAATTTTCTGAGCTTCTGCGATCGCTGTTTCAGCCTGCAATAATGCATGAGGCGGGAAATCGACTTGAACATAACCCTCTCGTCCCTGAGTCTGAGAATGTACTTGTTTGAGTAAATCAGCCGCTAATTGCAGATCCCGCTTAACGATATAGTCATAGTCCGATCGAGCCGTTCGATTGACTGCTTGTTGAGTCAGTACGTTGAAGTCGCGATCGTACTCCTGCCCCTGGATAGCAAGCTTTAAACCTTCAAAAGTCAGGAGTACACCCCGCACACCATCATCAATGGTATGCTGCAATTTTCCCTGACTAATCCAGCCTCGCTCAAATCCATCGAGCCAAACCGATTGTCCCTGTCGTCGCAGCGATTGTATCAGGTTCATAAATTGCAAACTTCAAGATCGAGGTTCAAAGGTTCAATCAACCAGTCTGCGAAATTTCTTCAAATTCCACCACTCAAGATCCGCCAGTTAAGCTCTGATTTAAGTGAAGAATTGATTACACAGCTTTATATCAAGTTCTCACAATGCTTGTGTGTCAATGAGTTGTAAGAATCTTAAAGAATGGCAAAAAGAAATATTTCGGCATTGAATCGAGATGACGATACCATTGGCAAATTCATTAAAGAGGTGGTTTTTGGAAACTTTTGTTGGGGGGTTCCCAATTATGTTTTGAATTATAGGTAATATAATTACAAAAACTAATACTTGGAATAAAAGACAAAAAACAACAACCATAAATACTAACATTTTAAAATTAACTCCTATGGATTATCTATACAGAATAATAACGAAATTCTAAATTAAAAATAATAAAAAGTATTTTAGCAAGTCTAAGGCAATAAAAACCTTACTATTATTACCTGTATCTCTCAATAATCAAGTATCTGTATCGATTTTATGTATACAAAGATTTTATTTGACGACACCAATCTCTAAATGAAATAAAAACTCTTTGAAAATCATCGTCAGAGGGTAACACTCCATGATGAGCAACAATATTTCGCAAACCTTCTAGTTGTTCAAATCTATTTTCAATAAATTTAATATCTCCAATGTAAGGTAAGAATAAATTTTGATGATTTCTAATAATAGTAACTAAATCCCCCCAATCAATGCAATAAAGAGGTGAACTACCTCCTCTAGGAGAAATCCATTTGTTTTTATTTTCGTAATCTTTGACTCTTTCTACTTTTGGTATTGTTTTTGTATTTTTAGCCTTTTCCCACCAATTATCTCCAAATTCTCTTGAAAGTATTTGTTCAATAAAACAACGCACTGAATTTTCATAACAATGAAGTATCACATACAATTTAGCCATTTTATAGGCATTTATCACATCTTCATTATTAAGATAAGGTGTATTAAATACTTCAGTAGTTTCTAATTTACTAAGAATAGCTATAAGAGTAGCTTTTGCTATTTGCATAACCACAACTAAAGAGCCATCGTCTGAATATTGATAGCCTTTTATTGCATTATTCCAAATATTTAATTCATCATTCATGTCTGTATCATTAAAGATACATCTAACACTGTTCATCCAATGTGAAAAATGTCGAAAAATCACTTCTGGAGAATCATAAAAAGTCTCTAGCATAGACAAACTCTCTAATAATGACTCTATAACTTCTCGTTTATGTTTCTAAGCTAAAAATCAGAGTCCATTACTTCCATTGTTGAAACTGTGCTACTACTTCATACAATTTTCGATGATATTCATCCCAATATCTGGAATTCTCATATTTATTTTTTGGCATTATACAGTCACTATATTTTGTTCTTTGGCTTAAACAATATGTCCCAATTGTACTAATCAAATCTTCAACACTAGTTTCGTTATTATTTAGTAGTTGGTTTAACAAGTTTTCTATTTTATCTGGTGTCATTTTTTTAGCTTAAATAACTTCAGTAAGACCATAACATAAAATAACTATATCTAACAGGGTTTAGTTCATAAAACAACAAACAGAGACAAAGTAGGGTAAAAAGTATTACAGCATAAGAGTTTCTGGCTTGGAGCAATGTCTGATTGCTGACGACGGTGGACTGGTGTTCAAATCAGTCGAAACTTATAAAAAGCCTCATAACATAGACCCTTTAATATATGTGTTCGAGTACATCAACAATTTCGACGGTAATGGGGTTTTAATCCTGGGAGATGTTCACCCTTTTGTGGATAAAAACTCCCTGCAATTGAGTTGGGAAGTCCTCACCAGAACCTTTGTTGGAAACTGATTTGATTCTGTGCTGGCTGATAACACTACAGAAGAATCAGCTAATAACAGAAAAGTCATCAGTTTAAAAAGCATTGTCAAGAACTTTTGGAGGCATTTGTAGAACTTAATAATTCAGGAGCAAAGCCGGATACTCCAGGGCAAACGCATCTAAATTACTCTTGATCGCAACGAAGGTTAAGAACCAACAAAAAAATCTTTCCTCTCGCGTTTGATTATTTTTTAAGCCCCAAAGCGATGCCTAAGTTTTTGGCAATATAAGAGTTAATGATATTAGTTTTAACTCTATTGAGAATATACTTTGCTTATTGACAAGATGCAGTCGCCCTAAGCTAATGAGCATTTAAGTTGCATAACGCCAGGGCTGAAGCCCTTACAACATGCGAATCAGTCTAGAAAAATGAATGACGATTAGCTTAGTCTATTACCCTGCGTTCTTAGTAGCATCGGAGCGGCCAAGAGGTATTTGCAATTTCGATCATGAAGAAGCCAGAAGAATGACCGATTTCAACAAGAATTCCGCTAACCCATCCGGCTAACCTGGATTTGTTGCCAGCGCGGATTATCACAGTTAGAGATGCCAAGATGAACATGACAATGAACAGGGCCACACTTTTCACTCCCGTTCAGTTTGGAGCAATGCAATTGAAGCATCGCGTCGTGATGGCTCCATTGACTCGCTCGCGGTCTATTCAGCCCGATTCCATTCCCGGCGATCTCATGGCTGAGTATTACGCTCAACGGGCTACCGAGGGCGGATTCATTATCAGCGAAGCCACCAACATCTCGGTAACGAGCCGTGGATGGCTAGGTGCCCCAGGACTGAATGGCACTAAGTTAAGCTGAAAGGTAAGCGGCGTAGGGATGCTCCAGGGGCACGGGAGCAGGGGGGCAGAGGGGAATTTCTAAATATCTGAACGCAATGCCTAAAATTTCTTCTTTCTCCCCTGCTCCTCCGCTCCTCTGCACAAGAGCTGCCTCAACGATTTTCCCTTATCAAGCGTGCCATTCGCAGATCGTGCAGATGCGATCGCATTCGGAAGGCTGCTTATTTCTAACCCCGCAAGGTCGCGTATTCAAACGCATACAGCCCTCAATCCATACGACCGCAAGACGTTTTACGGTGGCGACGCGCTCATGGATACACCGACTATCCAACGCTCGATGTTATTGGCGAATGTGCTACGAGCAGGATTACGTACACGATCGCGCACAGACAAGGCTTCACATCTCTGTGATATCATGTCCGCTAGATTATTTATTAAACCTGAAGAACCGTCAGGTCGGGCTAAACAAGGTGCAATGCCAACTCTTGGAGAGGCTTGTCTGCGACACGCTCTTGCTAGCTAGCTTGCACGTTCGCGGAGTGTGCCGTAGGCAAGTGGTACGCCAACGGCGGGCGTAGCATCGCTAAAAATCAAATCTAAGTGGCAAGTAATTTTATTGACAGCAAGCATATTGTTTTATACGATAATTAATCTTGATGCAAGGAACTAGCGCGTAACTTGGATTAGCTTTAATAGATTCTAGTCAATGCTCTCAATCATTAGTTCTTATGTACTAAATATATCTGTTTCTTTGGGGTGTGACAGTTGTAGGTGCGGAATGTGGGTTAAAAGACGGAGCTTGTATCCCGATGGTTGGTTGTTGGGGCTATTTCTTCCACTACATCCTACACCCGAACCTGTAACCCCGCCCCAACGGGGCTAGTAGTCTGTCAAGCTAGTTTTGAGGGTTTGTAGTAAGCACTTTAGTGCGTAGAAAACAAGGACTAAAGTGCTTACTACGAACTTGTTTACCCCTCAATTCAAAGCTGACAGACCACTAGTGGTTAATCGCGTTAATTCTGCGGGGTTTGAGGAACGAACCGCAAAGACGCGAAGTACGCAAAGAAAGAGAAAGAAGAAAAGAAATTAAAAGTTAGTTCACCGCGCAAAATTAATGAGACAGACCACTAGGTCAAAATTCAGAGTGTGGCTGGATGGATGATACTGTGTAGAGCGAATCGGCAAGCAGCGCTAACCCAAAATGACCGAAAATAAGGGAGGTGCTATTCAAATTAGTCTTACAAAGAGAAGCGATACAAAACATTACCATCCTCATTTACTTCAAAATAAGCATTGAGTTCCTTTGCTTTCTCATCTAAATATTGTTTAGCTGAGTGGGTTGATATGTCAGCATTTCGCGCTAGTTGTAATACCGTTATTGTGCCAGCATTTTGCTCAATTAATTCTAAGAACACTAACTGAAGACGCTGTTGTTCTGATTCAACAAGTAATGTTTGTTGTTTTCGGTTCTGCTGCACTAAAGACCAACTCAAACAACCTCCTATAATGGTTGACGGAATAGTAAGAATAGTTAAAGCAGTTACATAATTTTCTTTTTCTTTAGCGGGAGTTTTGGGATTGAGAATTTCTAGAATCATCACAGCAGAAAAAGGAATGCCAAATAATAGAAAACAGATTGCTAAAACTTTTTTAATTAGTTTCATATAACTTTTTCCCTTAATAGAGTTGGCTGGAGGAAATTCAAAAATAATGGCTCTATTATAGTAGGTATAATAAAATAGCTGCTACCCGAATATTTTGCACAGTGTATGAGGCGATGCCTGCGCTTCTTGAAGCCTACGCTCTATTGCTCAAGTTTCCTCTAAGAAAATAGACATCGCTTTCACTCTACAATCAGTTCATTGCTATCAAATTTGATATCAAATGGCTGACGACAAGACCCCACCAAGCGTTCCGGATTCGCGTCTCTACTGCCTTAATTCCAGTAGTCAGAGAACTATCTAAACTGCACAAAGAGGGGCATACAATTGCCTTGCTGCAAGGCTTAGAGGAATTAATATCTAAATTTGATAGCAATATTGATATCGATGTTGCCCCAAGCAGTAAATCGGTTTTGCAGTTAGTTCGAGGAGAAGCTGGAAAGCAAGCTCGACGCAATGACCAAAAAGCTGGAACTCATTGAACGTGCTATTTCATCAAATAGATACAACAGCGCTAGACCGAAGAGACAAGCTTTAAACCAACAGCCCCAAGTTGGCTGCGCCTGCCGAAGGCATCGCACTTTTTTTGAGTCGCTTAACAAAATCGCATTGCTCCCTATCTCAAGTTTCCTTTGAAGGTTGGGGAATGCTATTCCAAATCACAGCTTATACCAATTCTTTCTGAAGCTGCATAGAATTCGCTCCCCCCTAGCCCACGCCAGTCGCTCCACTTGGGGAGACCCCAAGACCGCGCTGGCTCCCCTTAAAAAAGGGGGAATTCAAAGTCCCCCAATTTATCGGGGGATTTAGGGGGATCAAGATATGTGCAACTTCACATTAAATTGGTATTACATTAATTGTGGATGGATTCGCCTCTGGGCATTGAAAACGATTCAGGAACCAGAAAAGGTTACAGCAGTTTTCTTTTGCATGAAGTACAAAGCCACGGATTTTGAGGCAGGAAGCAGAAACTGTTTATGTGTGATTTCAATTCCTGCATTTTGTAGCTCACTTACTTGCAAACTGCTGTATATGAATTGTTTCGATCGTTTTAACCACCATCGTCTGTTATTGTTTACTTGCTTGCTCCCAATTTCGAGCAGTTTTCTTTCATTAGAAATACACACCGAATTATCCACTTTCTCATCGCATGGTATCGAACATGAACCACATACTCAAGAATAAACGCGCACTCATTACTGGAGGCAGTCGCGGCATCGGGGCAGCGATCGTGAAGCGTTTAGCTAGTGTTGGTGCTGATGTCGCCTTCACCTATGCCAGTTCACCCGATCGCGCCAAGGAAATCGTCCAGGCAGCGCAGGCGCTAGGCGTGCAAGCTCTTGCCATCCAAGCCGATAGTTCCGAAGCCAGTGCGGTAGTCGCTGCTGTTGAGGAAACTGTAAATAAATTGGGCGGAATTGATATTCTCGTCAACAATGCGGGCGTGCTAGCGATCGGGGCGATCGACGATTTCACCCTAGCGGATTTCGATCGAACCTTTGCCGTCAACGTGCGTGCCGTGTTTGTGGCGACGCAAGCCGCAGTCAAGCACATGAAAGAGGGCGGACGCATCATCAACATCGGCAGCACCAACGCCGAACGTATGCCATTTCCTGGTGGTGGCGTTTATGCCATGAGCAAATCTGCTCTGCAAGGGCTTGTGCAAGGGCTGTCGCGTGACCTTGGCCCGCGCGGGATTACGATCAACAACGTGCAGCCCGGGCCGATCGCTACGGATATGAATCCCTCGGATGGTGAGTTTGCTGAAATGCTCAAAAAGCACATTGCGGTAGCCCGCTACGGCACCGTTGACGAGGTTGCAGGGCTGGTTGCTTATCTGGCCAGCCCTGAGTCCGGTTACATTACCGGCGCAAACCTGATGATTGACGGAGGGTTCAGCGCATAACTGTCGTAGGTGGATGCCTAATACCAATTCGTAATTACAGCTATTTTCAGGTAAATAGACCACGCGGTAGGGGCGCAAGGCCTTGCGCCCCTACTTAGGCTTATGTCATTGCAAGCGTTCGCGCAGCGTCTCGTAGAGAAGCGCGGCAATCCCAAAGCGCAAGTGAATTGCTTCATTCATCAAATCAGGAATGTGTTCTGATTCTAGAGGAATTCACCATGAAAGTTTTGATTCAAGCGATCGTCAGTTACGATTTAAACTTCAGTTTCTATGAGCGCAATTTTCGTGCCAAACTAGCTAAAAATCATTACTACGACGCAACAGCACGACTTTTTTGTGATTTTTGTTCTTCTTTAGTTTCGGGAACCAAAAACCAAAAAACTGCCAAAGCCACAGCAGCAAGCGCTGCCAGCATTAGAAAACCGACATTGTACCCAGCTTTTTGCACCACAAACCCAGCGAGCAAGTTACTCAAACCAGCACCAATTCCAATAGAAGTAGCGAGCATACCTTGAGTGAGATTAAAGCGCCCGCTCCCTTTAGTTAAATCAGCAACCATCAGTACTGAGAGGACGCCAAATATTCCACCTGCAATCCCATCCAAGATTTGCACTGAAACTAGAAAAAAGGGATTGTGTGAAAGGGTATAGAGTACTCCACGAATAGGCAATACAGCAAAACCCACCAAAAAAATTGGTTTTCGCCCAGCGTTTGCCAGACGACCAGCTAAGTAAGCTGAAGGTATCATGACTACCTGAGCTATGATGATGCAGGCAGACATATATACTGTACTGTCTAATCCTTTCCCCTGTCCGTTATGAGCTAGTAGCTGACCTACAAGGGGTAACATTGCAGCATTGGCGAAGTGAAACAGAACTACTGCCACAGTAAACATCAGTATTCGCCTATCTTTCAACAATTTCAATATGCTTTCATAGTGATTCTGATGTTGTCTTTTACCTTGATTTTCTTGTTCTCCCTCCTCCCCATCACCACGCGCCAGTTCATGATTAATTTCCTGCTTACGAATCCTTAAAACTGAGTAAGCGCTAGCAACAGCCATAATCCCAACAAGAAAAAAGATGCCTTTGGGCGAAATAAATTGACCAATTAAACCAGCCAGAACAGCAGCAAGTAAATTACCCAAATGATTGAAAGTCTCGTTGCGTCCAACTCGCCGATCTAATTTGTTCCGCCCCACCAGTCCCAGAGTAATCGCAGCGATCGCGGGCGCGAAAACCGCTGCGCCAATACCAATTAAAATCTGAGAGCCAATAACGATTGGAAAGCTGGGAAACAAAGCTATTGCTATACAACCAATTGTCACTAAAGCAGCAGCAAGTACAATCAACATTCGTTTCTGGCGTAGTCGATCAATTAAAGCGCCAGCTGGTGTTTGTGCAATAACTGTAGCGATTGAGGAAGCAGCTGTGACCATTCCAATTTGGTCTGGATTCCAATGTTGCGAGGCTTTTAAGTATATATTCAGATATGGCCCGACACCATCACGCACGTCTGCTAGAAATAGGTTTAAGTAATCTAGTGCGTACAAACTCTTGTTACTTGGTCTTGGCTTTTCTTGCATACATCCTAAATGACGGTGATATTTACTCAATTGTGCAAACTATGCCATACAATATCCCCTTGATAAATCTTGAGGTTTTAAAGGTTCCGCTTTGTCTAAGAAAAACTTCGTTGACATCCTCCCCCAGCTAAGTGCTCCCTGCCCTACAAGCGTACCCCTTTGGGGATCTTGCTACGCGTAGCGTCCCGCAGGGATGGGATATTTTTATATTTGGAAGTCCCTAAAACCTTTATACTATTGAGCCTTTGAATTGACACGCTTTTTGCATTTAAACTTATATAGCCCAACTTTATCTGGTTTTTCATGCCCGAAACTAAATCTACAGCCATATCCGGTAAGCTCTAAATCGGAGCTTGCGACGTTTAGGGAATAGAGAATGGTAGTTCTGCAATATCTCGTTATTATCCTCGCCTACATCGGCTTAGGGCTAGGGTACTTGCCCGGACTGCGGATGAATCGGGCTACGATCGCCATTGTTGGTGCTGCCTTTTTGATGGCATTAGGAGTGCTAGATTTGCCTGCGGCGTGGGGCGCAATCGACTACAAAACACTCATTTTCCTGTTTGGCATGATGGTAATCAGCGCTAATCTCGCCGCTTCTGGATTTTTCCAGCTTGCTCTTGATTATACAATCCGCCGTATCCACAGCCCATTTGGGTTACTGGTGGTGTTAACTTTTGGCAGTGGCATCCTCTCGGCACTTTTTCTCAATGATACGATTGCTCTGATCTTGACGCCTTTGGTAATTGGTGTAACCCAGTTACTAAAGCTTAAACCTATTCCCTATTTGCTGGCGCTGGCAGGTGCAACCAACCTCGGTTCCGTCGCCACTTTGAGCGGTAATCCTCAGAACATTCTGATCGGTTCCTTCTCTGGTATTAGTTATTTGGACTTTGCTAAAGCCTTAACACCACTTGCTTTGATATGTTTGGTGATTCAGGTAGGTTTGCTGTGGTGGTTATATCCAGAGGTGCGATCGCTTCGCCCTTACTTAAAAGTAAAACCACCCCGTTACCACATCTTCAAGCCACTGTTAGTTAAAAGTCTATTGATTACCACCGGATTACTAGTGGCATTTTTAATTGGGATTCCTACTGCTGAAGTTACCTTAATTGCTGCTGGACTATTACTGGTAACGCGTCGCCTCAAGCCAGAGCGAATTTTACAAAAGGTAGACTGGGATTTGCTGTTAATGTTTTGTGGACTGTTTATCCTTACCGAGGGTGTACAAAAGCTTGGTTCCTTGGGATGGCTTTCCCGTTTTGTTGGCGATCCCTTGAGCATTCTGGGGATAACGGCGTTGCTGTCAAATCTAGTATCGAATGTGCCGGCTGTTCTGCTACTACATCACCTAATTCCCCATCCTGACACACGCACTTGGCTATTACTAGCGGCGGCTTCAACACTGGCAGGAAATCTCACCCTGCTGGGTTCGGTGGCAAACTTAATTGTGGCGGAGGCTGTTGCCAAACAGGGATATCAGCTCACTTTTGGGGAACATTTGCGATTTGGGCTACCGCTGACTGCTATCACCTTGGCGCTTACCTATTTTTGGATTTATTGAATTATCAGCAAAGGAAGCGCTATAAACAACAATATGAAAAATCGAAAAATCAGCTTTTGTCAAGAATAGCTTGAGCCACAACTTCATCGGTAATCAGCCCCGCGATCAACTTGCCATGCAGAGCCGCCAAAATTGACTCCACTTTTTTCACACCTCCTGCAATACCGATAACCAGCCGTTGAGCAGTTTGTTCGAGCGGGACACTGGCAACTCTGCTATTAGTTGCACCCTGAATTAAGACTCCTTGGCGATCGTATGCCCATCCCGCAATTTCCCCAACTGCCCCCAGTTCAATTAATTGGGTCACTTCATCGTCATTAATGAATCCGTCTTGGTGTAATGGTGCATCCCAGCCGATTTGGCTAATACCAACAAAGGTTGCTTTGGCTTGCTCCGCAAGGGTTTTTACGGTGATAAACGATCGCTGAGTCTGCAAGAGTTCTCGTTCTTCAATACTAGTTGCTACAACTGGAGTCGGAACTGGATATACTTGAGAGCCAACGCGATCGCACAAATGCATCACTACTTCATAACGACCTGCACGCCCATATTGAGACATATTCCCAACTATTGAGACAATCTTATGCTGAGGTTGGTTCATGGATGGGATTTGCTCCACCATCGCTCGCAAAGTCCGACCGGTGGAAAATGCCAGGATTGTAGGAGTTTTAGCAACAAGGTACGCCTCTAAGTGAGTGGCAGCACATACAGCAATTCCATTGAAGCTATCGCCACTCCCTGCATCACTTGGAACCACTTCACAAAGGGATAGTTCAAATTTGTCTCTGAGCGATTCAGCTAGAGCAATACACTCACTCAGGGGATGATCGAGCCGAAATTTGATCAGTTTTTCACTCACCGCTAGTGCGACTAAACGCTGTGCTGCCTGCCGGGACACGTTTAACTTTGCGGCAATCTCTTCCTGTGTGTTTCCAGCAATGTAGTAGAGCCAAGCTGCGCGAGCTGCCTGGTCTAACTTGCGATCGCGCCGCTCTAAGAAGGGTTCTTTCATATTCCACCTATAGGAAGAGGAAGTATGCATCCCCTAAAGAGTAGATAAAATGCTTGAATATCTGCTCAAAGATGCATCTTTTGCTCATTATGTTGTGTATACGCTATCACATTCTACGTTAATAAAAGTGGCTTGAAATCAACTCAGACGCAGCAAAACATTGCAGTAATAATCATGGGGACTGACAACATTACTAAATTACTAACTTAGCAATCCCCTTTTCTCTAGGAAACTCCAAAAATTAAATTACCCAATTCCTACATCTAAAACGACTATCCATTGTTCTCCCCCTGCCTCCCCTGCCTCCCCTGCTCGCCCCCTATTGCCCGCCAGTAAGCTCCAAATTAAAGCCCGTAATATAGCTTGCCTCCTCGCTCATGAGAAATGCCACACTGTTGGCAACTTCTTCAAGGCTCCCTAAACGCCGCATCGGGACTGAATTAATCATTTGCTGCTCTACTACTTTAGGATCGGCATCAAAGTACTGTGACCCTACACCTGCCTGCAATTCGGTCTGTCGCGTCCACATCATACCAGGGCCAATCAGCGCAGGCGAGAGCGCATTCACTCGAATGTGGTAAGGAGCCAAGTCTTTCGCTGCTGTTTGAGTTATGCCAATTACGGCAAACTTTGAGGCTGAGTAAGCGATCATATTTGGAGGGCCAACCACTCCTGCATAGCTTGCCATATTAACGATCGCTCCTCCGCCCGATTTACGCAAGTGTTGTGCCGCCGCCTTGAGGACGTGAAAAACTCCAACAACATTGATGTCAATCACCTTTTGAAAATCTTCCTCAGGATACTCGTCAGTTTTGGCAAATACTCCTTGATAACCCGCATTGTTGAAAATATAGTCGATTCGTCCAAATTGCTCTACAGCAGCAGAAAAGGCTTGAGCAACATCCTCAGAAGCGGTGACGTTGCAGCGAAAGCTCAGAACTGGAATTTTATAAACTTCCAATTCATGAGTAACCTCTGCCATCTTCGCTTCGTTTAAGTCTAGGAGTACTACACCTGCACCATCTGCGGCAAAACGCTGTGCGGTAGCTCGACCAATATCACCAGCACCGCCCGTAATCAAAATCGTCTTGCCAGCAAAGTTATAGCTTGCTTTAGCTGTCATATCTTCAACCCCTTGTGAATATATGTTGCAAATAGTGTTTAAGTGCCCAGTATTGAAGATCGGCTAGTATGATTCAATTATTGGGACTTTGCCCAATAGTAGAGCATAAAATCATTTTTTTATATGATTTTAATACTAAAGGAGCTGTGCGATGCGTATGCCTCGCTTCGCTAAAATCTTGGTTGCATTCCTCGTTGGAATAATGCTGGCACAACTGCTACATGCCTGTGCGGGTTCGCAAGCAGCAGGGAAAACCAGACTGACGATCGCTACTGTCAATAATGGTGACATGGTGGTTATGCAAGGGCTTTCCCGCAATTTTGAACAAACAAATCCAAATATTCAACTGCGGTGGGTTGTCCTGGAAGAAAATGTGTTGCGTCAACGTACCACCACAGACGTTGCTAGCCAGGGCGGACAATTCGATGTCCTGACAATCGGTTCCTATGAAACGCCGATTTGGGCAAGACGGGATTGGTTAAAACCATTGGATCTACCCGCAAGTTATGACGTAAATGACCTGATAAAACCCATCCGAGAAGGGCTTTCCAACAACGGCAAACTTTATGCTGTGCCGTTCTATGGCGAAAGTTCTATGCTGTATTACCGGAAAGACTTGTTTGGAAAAGCAGGGATTACGGTTCCCGAACAACCAACCTATCCCCAAATCAGGGAATGGGCGAGTAAGGTTCACGATCCAGCGCATGGAGTTTATGGTGTTTGTCTGCGCGGAAAACCAGGCTGGGGCGAAAATATCGGATTTGTGTCCACATTGGTCAACACCTTTGGCGGACAGTGGTTTGATATGAAGTGGCAACCCACTATAAATACTCTAGCCTGGAAAGCTGTCGGTTGGAGATCGAGCTACATTGGGGATTCGCCCCGAACACCTGCGACTCGATCGCAATAACCCAAGTGTGAATGGCGAAGTGTTAGTTGTGGAACGACTGGGGGGACAAACCTATCTCTATGTCAAGATTGAGGGGGGAGACACCGTAGTAGTGCAAACAGACGGAGATAATTCCAGCCAGTTACGCGATCTTGTTCCTATCCACATTAACGGCGAGCTTTGCCATCTGTTTGACTTACAGGGTGAAGCAGTTTCAAAAAGTCGTCGTCACCAATTAGTATAAATAAACGTGAATTCGACGAACCTCTCCCTGCCTTGAACTAAAGTTCAAGTCTGTCCCTCTCCGAGCCGGAGAGGGACGGTTTTGCGTAGTAAAACCAGGGAGAGGTCTTTTGATTGAGACAAGTTTTTGCGATCTATGCCAATACAGTTCAGTTAAGCATTTCTCCCTTCTCTTTTTCTCTTCCTTTGCGTCCTTCTCTGCGAGACGCTTCGCGTAGCTTGCTTCTCCGTAGGAGTACGCGGTTCGTTAAAAAATAACTTTGACAAAGAGTTTTAGCCTTAACTGAACCGTATTGCGATCTATGCGGGGTAAAAGACTAATGTTCGTAGTTCGATGCTTTCTCGTGGGGGAGCGTTGGCTGGGCTGGTGGGGTCTTCAAAGGCTGTATGGGCGGCAAAACGGGCGTGTCCGTCTTCTGCGGAGTCGAAGCATTTGATAAATAGTGCTTCATCTCTGTGCATTTGCGGGAAGTAGAACCATTTATGTTTGGAGTTATACGTGACTCCGTATGTCTCACCAACCCGATCGCTGTACACGAGATCGCCTGCTACAAGGTCTGTTGATACGATACTTTGAGCATCACACACTGCTAATGGTGACTCTTGGATTGGTGTTGCGATCGCTCGCCAAACATTAATGATGGCAAATCTTTGTTTTAGTAACGTATCAATATCATCTATGCCCCGTGCTGCTAGTTCCAAATGGGCGCGAGTATAGCCTGATTTAGCGGTGAAGTCATTGTGTACGCGCTTGGCAGGTTCTTTAATATTATTCTCACCTGGCTTTGACTCACTGGCATTACGCAGGGTATGATCGAATATCACTACTTTCGTTGCACCTGTCACCTCTTTTAATAACTGCTCGGCTTCTGGATAGTAGACGCGGCGTAATTCTTCTTCATCGTAAAAGTTGCGGACATTAGTATTATGTCCAGTCAAGGCGAAACCTTCTCGATCTAACGAGATGTTCTCTGAGATGGAGCGAGCGTTGTAAATCGGCAGTTTGTGCGTCTGATAAGTTGCATTCGTGCGAGGAATCCCGGCTGGCGGTTCGTAAGTATAGTTAACAGGTTTTTCTGCCATTGGAATCAGGTAGCTGAGGTTAGCCTCTACGTATGGCAGTTCTTGGGAAATCGGTCTGTCTAGAAGTTGGTTATTTAAGCTCATAGCTCATCCAATTTTAGATTTTGGTTAATTTTTGTTTGGTCAATACTTAACAGTTAATCATTCACTCCCATTAACACACCCCTGTGTCCTATTTTTGAGATGTACCAACAGGAAGAGGTTCGCCGAGAACTTTGGCGAATCTTTGCAAATAGAAGTCCACAGGGTTTGCTACTGCTTGGATTGACTGGCGATCGCGTACCAGATTCCACCATGTCTGCAAACCAGATGTTTGTGTTGGTAATGTGAATTTACGGAAGTGTTCTAAGAGTGGTAAACGTTCAAACCAGGGATAGAAGCTGATATCAACTAGGCTAAATTGATCTCCTAACAAGTAATCACCTTTGCCTAATTCTTCTTCAATATATAAAAGTGCTTCTGTGAACTCTTTTCGTCCTTGTTCCTGCTCCTGACTATCTTTACCGCGCAGAAATTTGTTAAAAGCTGGGACAAAGCGAGTATTGGCGTAGTCTATCCAAATCCGAGCGATCGCTTTAGCTGCGGGATCGCGGGGTAACAAAGGTGGTTCTGGAAAAACTTCATCTAGATATTCATTGATAATAGCGGACTCGTAAATTTCAACATCCCCATGTTTGATAGCTGGAACTTTGCCATAGCGCGAAATTTGCGTGTACTCATCTGGTTTGTTCTGTAAGTCAATTTCGACTGGGGTGAAGTCAATACCTTTTTCCAGTAAGACTACACGAGTCCGTTGAGAGAAGGTAGAGGCTTTGGCGAAGTACAGTTGTATGTTGCTCATGAAATTTTTTCCTTGTAAACATCGTGACATGCAGACTATTTGAGATTGCACAACTCAAACTAAAGCAATAAGACAGAAGCGAGATGTGTTGATTAGTGCAGTTAAATAATTGACTGGCAGGTATTTACGTCAGTTAGATGATATATTACGGTTTGTCGGTCGTTTTAACGTATTTTAATTATTATACAGTCTTTATTGGAGTATGCATACCTAATTATTAGTGTAACTAAATAAATATCTAGACATAATCAGACTTATCAAAAAGAGGTATTCAGGGCTTACGCAACTGGCACAGCGCGAACTGACAAATCAGCGCAAGCGATCGCAAACTTATAGGACAAATGTATTAAGAGACTTGCAAAAAATAAATTATCCCAAATTATTTATAGATTTGTAGGGGCGCAAGGCCTTGTGCCCCTACGACGGGATATTTTTTTAACTGGAAGTCCCTAAAAACACGTAGATATATTTGAGCGTCTGACTCAAATTATTAACAATAATTAATTGTGTAAATTCATCTGAAAAATTTGAGGTATGGGGACTAGTCCCCATCGACTCAATCTTACTGAAGTTAACTTTGATAGGGGCGTGGCAGTTGGCGTAGTTTATGAGCAGTATCTAATTCACTATTATTTTTTCTGCCATATCCCCAACCCAAGATCCGACGATATTCACCCATGATGCCACTTTCAATTAAATCATCCTCATTGACTGCAACATTGGTATGAGATTCGGGCGCAACATAGAGTGCATCCACCGGACAATATGCCTCACACATGAAACAAGTTTGACAGTCTTCCTGCCGGGCGATCGCAGGTGGCTGGTTAGGTACGGAGTCAAAGACGTTGGTAGGACATACTTGGACGCATACATTGCAATTGATACAGAGTTTATGGCTGACAAGCTCGATCACGATTCTGCTCCTACTACAATTTTGATACAGAGGGTGTGGTTTGAGTGGTTTGTACTGGTGGTGTAGCGTAGACGCTTTGCGGTTCTGTTATCCAATCACGCCTCACCCAAAGTTTTTGTAAGCCACCAGTTGCTTGGTAATAACGCTGATTTGGATCGGTTTCGGGATAGTCCATGCGAATATGTTCGCTGCGCGTTTCCGTGCGATGTAAGGCGCTAAAATATGCCCATCGCGCTACAGCCGTCAGAGCAGCCGCTCGACGAGAAAATTCCACATCGCGTACTGTATCTTGTTTCGGGTTCCCTTGTACTTGCTGCCACAGCGTTTCTAATTTTGCGAGGGAATCCAGAAGTCCCTGCTCAGTACGCAAGTAATTCTTCTCCAACGGGAACATCTGGTCTTGTACACCACGCACGATCGCCTCACTATCGAATGTTTCGGAAGCGGGAGAGGGCGATGGCGTTTTGCCCACCGTAGGCGATCGCAATCCGGCTTGACCGGTAGGACGCGCAACCCGTTCATTTGCTTGAGTGCCCAAACTTTTCGCAAAGGTAGCTGCCCCAACTCCAGCCCATTGCCCTGTAGAGATTGCCCAAGCAGCATTGGGGCCACCACCTCCAGAAGCTAGCCCGGCTAAAAACTCCCGCGATGCAGCATCACCGGCGGCGTAGAGGCCAGGAACCTTTGTACCGCAACTATCATCGGTCAAACGAATTCCACCTGTACCGCGGACTGTACCTTCTAAAATTAGTGTTACAGGCACTCGTTCAGTATACGGATCGATGCCAGCTTTTTTATACGGTAGAAAAGAGATGAAATGAGACTTTTCAATCACTGCCTTGACTTCAGGTGTGGCTTTATCCAAACGAGCATAAACGGAGCCTTTTAAGAGGGCATTGGGAAGGAATGATGGATCGCGACGACCATCGATATAGCCACCAAGATCGTTACCTGCTTCATCGCTGTAACTAGCCCAGCCAAAGGGAACACCCCGCGTCACTGTGGCATTAAAAGCGGTCGAAATTGCATAGTGATTGGAAGCTTCCATACTAGAGAGTTCGCCACCAGCTTCCACTGCCATCAGCAGCCCATCACCGGTATTAGTATTGCACCCTAATGCTTTACTCAAGAATGCACAACCGCCATTCGCCAAGACTACTGCACCAGCGCGAACAGTATAGTTACGATGATGTTGCCTCTGCACACCTCTTGCTCCAGCTACTGAGCCATCGTCAGCCAATAAAAGTTCTAGAGCCGGACTTTGGTCGAGAATTTGCACGCCAACACGCAAGAGGTTTTTGCGAAGTACCCGCATATATTCAGGGCCATAATAACTCTGGCGCACCGATTCCCCATTTTCTTTGGGGAAACGATAGCCCCAATTTTCCACTAAGGGCAAACTGAGCCAAGTTTTTTCGATAACACGCTCGATCCAACGTGAGTTAGCGAGGTTTTTTCCTACGCGATAACGCTCCGATAAAACTTTGTCCCAATTCTCTGGAGAAGGAGCCATGATGCCATTGCCACTGGCAGCAGCAGCACCACTCGTACCCAGAAAACCTTTATCAGCAATAATGACTTTGACTCCTTGGGATGCGGCTGCCCATGCTGCCCATGCAGCGGCAGGGCCACCACCAATTACCAGCACATCAGCAGATAGTTGTAGTTCATTTTCTGTTAGCAATTCCTTTTCTCCTTTTTGGCAGTCACATATTTCTTTGCCACTGTGAGCGGTTTCTACACGCAAAAATCCACCCGCCTGCATTTTTCCATCCAAACCTCCGGGCTACTTCCGCCACGTGGGTACGCCCTACGAATCAGGAAATTCTAACTGCGTTACTCATCTGCTTTTTTTGTCTATAAAATTGCGTTAGCGGTAGCCATACCGGAGGTATCGCTGATTTGTGTGACTAAATTATGCAGTAGATATTTGCATAATAGATACAAAAAGTGTGTACGGCAAACTACAGTTAGCATGATACTCTAATTGTTAGCTTATCAAACATTAAGTATTGCAAGTTAATTTCCTATCTGGTTAGAACTGCTATGAAAGGGAACAAGGAACAGTGAATACTAAGCCATCCACAAGGGACGGGGATTGGCAAGGTGCTATGCCACTAAGGTGGTGACATATCCTAAACATTCTGCTTCTAATAGTAGCGATCGCATGCGTTCATAACTAGCATCAATCGGTTCATCTGGCGGATTGAGAGGGCCAAAGTTAGCCCCAATTGGAATCCAAATACCGTAGCGTGGTTCTGACATTATTTATCTCCAAATTAAGTAGGGAATGGGGAGATACAGAATCTAGATACCCCCTTGTTTTTTATCTTTATCTATGCAAATCTCATAATATACTACAATAAATCTACCGATTTACCGTAGAATCTAAATCGAGCGGGTACAAAAATAAATTTTTAGTGCCAACTACTTATGCTGCGATTCCAGCCTTTTACCAGAGAAATGGAGCGTTTTACTGCCGAAATCATACCAAGAGTGCGAGCGTTAACGGTAGATAGTGAAGCGATCGCAAGAATCACGTCGGTGCAATCCTTACCTTTGGGATCGTTGGCAGTTGAGTCAAAAAGCTATTGGTATTCAAATTGATGATTTGCCAGTACTTTATCATGCTTGGCGGCGAGAGGTTCTTTCTTACTTCTTGGATATCCCTATATCTAGACTGCCCAAACTTGTGAGTGTGAATGATTGATGATAAAAAACCGTCCTTTGAGCTTTAATTTGAAACTTATCACCGAACTGACCGTGGATGAGAAAGAAGCCTTGCGTGTTCTCAGAGCGGCAGTTTATCCACCAGAGGTCATTGCTAATCGCCCAGGACGGCACATTAAATGGTCTATACCGCAATGGAGATTACTTGTAGAGGATGGCAGTGGATGGCTTGTCTCGCACATCGGGATTGTTACCCGCGAGGTAACGCTAGATGATATATCAATCCGCATTGGCGGTATTGGTGGGGTAATGACAAGCACAGGGTCAAGGCTTTGCAACTGCTGCCCTTCGGCACGTAGAGTCTTTCTTAGATAAGTGTAGTTTAAGTTTCGCATTGCTCGTATGTCGTCAGGATTTAGTACCGTTTTATACTCGACTGGGATGGCAATCTTTCAATGGCATTCTTTTGGTTGAGCAACCAAGTGGCACAGTCCCTTTTACGGTCAACGAACCAATGGTATTGCCTGTGAATGACAAAGCTCCCAAAAAAGGAACGATTAACCTCTGCGGTTTACCGTGGTAACACATTGATTTTTCATATTTTATAAGATTTTAAAGCTTACTAATTTATTGATGATTAGTAATATTTATGATTACTAAATTAATTTTATAATATTCTATTCAGCATTATTAATTGTTTTATTTATATAGAAAATTTTTCCGTTTTAGTCGTTAAAAACACTATATTTTTAAGGCTTAAGTCTTATCATATTTTATCTATGAACAGAAAGAATTTTTAAATATTTTAATATTGAGTTTGAGATATATATAGCTTTGTTTGTTTTTAGATACGATCTCAATTTTAAATTCGGACGAAAAAAAGCTAAGAGGTAAAGACAAAACATGTTCGAGCAATTGATAAATCAGTTTTTAGAAGCTATCAAGAAAAGAAGTTTATTTCAACATCACGATATTAAAACTTTTTTCCTATTCTTTGTTATTGGTATAAGTTTAAGTTTAGCGTTCGCTTCTTGTGCTCCTAGTAATTCAGCTAATGCACCTGCACAACAACCCCAAGTCCCCAAGCTAACAGTGCTGAAAATGGGACATCAAAAAGGAATGGCACTGCTGAATATTGTGAAAGCGCAAGGAAGTTTAGAAAAACGCTTACAACCCTTGGGTATTTCTGTTACCTGGAATGAATTTTCCTCTACAGCACCTCTATTGGATGGGATGGGTGCAGGTGCGATCGTTTTTGGTGGTGGTGGCGGTACAGGAAGTGTCTTTGCTCAAGCAGGAGATAAATCATTTGTCAGAGTTGCAGCCGGTACAGGTAGCACTAGAGGTTCAGCTATTTTAGTCCCAGAAAATTCACCGATTAAGACTCTTTCTGATTTAAAAGGTAAGAAAGTTGCTTTTGCAAAAGGTTCTGGTCAGCACTATATTATTGTACGTGCTTTAGAGAAAGTAGGTTTGAAATTTAGTGATATTAAACCTCTCTATCTGACACCAGCCGAGGCTTTACCAGCGTTTGAACGTGGTGATATTGATGCGTGGTTAATTTGGGACCCTTATACTGCTGAAGCTGAACGTAAACTTCGCACTCGTCTATTGGCTGATAATAGTACTGTATTTGGAGACAAAGCTCCACTAGAAAGCCCAAGCTTTTATTATGCTGCTCCAGATTTTGTGCGCGATTATCCAGACATTCTCAAGACAATTTTACAAGAGCTAGAAAAGGCTGGTACTTGGTCTAGAGACAACTATCAGGATTCAGCCAAACTCCTTTCTAAGTTGTACAAGATTGATTTAAAAACAATGGAAACAGTAGAAGAACGTGGTGGTCAACGTCAGGTATTACCTGTAACAGATGAAGTTCTGAGTGGATTGCAGCGCATGGCAGATACCTTCTATGAACTCAAAATTATTCCTAAAAAAATTGATGTCAAAGATAAGAATTACAACTGGTTTCCTGAGCAAAAGTGGTAATTCGTAATTAATAAGGTAGGAATTTTTGCTCAGGTTTTGGTTGATTAAGGTAGGCGATAGCATGAATTTTTACATTAATAACAACCGTCGATTCTTTTTAGTAGCCTTTACATCATTTGCGGCTTCTACAGTATTTTCTAAACTGGAGGCAAAGTCTGGCAATATGTGGAAAAGGGATATGTTAGCAATTTAATCGCTTAAAAATTACGAATTATATCATGTTTTATCCAAAGCTCGCTCGTCGCTATTTTATTCTGACAACAGGGTTAGCGATCGCATCTATTTTTTTCGCCAGTTGTACACCAAAACCAAATTCATCTACGGGTCAATTAGTCAGCCAATCAACTAAGACAGCAGTACTTAAAGTCGGTTCTCGAAATAGCACCACTGAAGATGTTTTGAAGTTCATTCAAAAAGAAATAGCCTCTAGCCACGGATTAGATTTTCAAATCGTGACTATCGCTGATTCAGTAAAAATTAACGATGCTCTTAAGAGTGGGGAAATTGATGCTAACTTTTTCCAGCATGAGCCATTTATGAAACAAGCTGCTAAAAGACTAAATGCAGATTTTGTTATGTTAAATCGCAGTTATACCACCATAACCGGACTCTACTCCAAACGATTAAAGATAAAATCACTCAATGAAATTCCTATAGGGGCGACAATTGCTATTTCTAATGATGACAGCAATCAAGATCGGGCTTTGAAATTCCTCAAACACATCAACTTAATCAATTTAAAAGACAAGCCAGGGGAGTATTACAGCATCAAAGATATAATTAAGCATCCCAAAAATCTCCAAATTAAGGAATTAGATAATTACGCTATTGTTAGAGCCTTAGACGATCTAGATTTAGCTGTGACATCTGCATCCTTCCTTGTGCAAGCAAAGGTATCTCTAAATCCTATTGTGTTAGACGAGATTGGCATGGCTAACAAAAATTATGCAGTGGGTTTAGCAACTGTACAATCAAAAGCAAACGATCCCAACATCCAAAAACTAAATCAATTGGTTGTCGATCCCAAATTAAAGGATTATATCAATAAATACTTCAAGGGGACGATGCCTTCGGCGGGCTACGCCTACGTACCTGTATTTTAAACATTGATACGGAGGACTAATGAGCAAATTGAAGCAATTAAAACTAGGTGCTTTTATGCGCCCGGTAAGCATACATACAGGGGCTTGGCGCTATCCTGGGGCTTTGCCTGATGCTAATTTCAACTTCCCAGCGCTGAAACGATTTATCCAGAAATTAGAGCAAGGCAAGTTCGATGCATTCTTCATGGCCGATCATCTAGCAGTGCTGAATATGCCAGTTAACGCACTGAAGCGCAGCCATACTGTCACCTCCTTCGAGCCATTCACCCTGCTTTCTGCCCTCGCCAGCGTCACCGAACACATTGGGCTGGTAGCTACCGCTTCCACGACTTACGATCAGCCTTACCACATCGCTCGCCGCTTCGCGTCTCTCGACCATATTAGTGGCGGTCGCGCTGGCTGGAACATCGTCACCACAGCCAATCCAGACGCAGCGCTCAACTTTGGATTAGAAGAAGAGATAGAGCATGACGAACGCTATCGGCGGGCTAGAGAATTTTACGATGTTGTCACGGGTCTTTGGGATTCCTTCGCTGATGATGCCTTCATTCGGGATGTGGAATCAGGGATTTATTTCGACCCTGCAAAGCTTCATGTTCTGAATCATCAGGGAAAATATCTTTCGGTGCGAGGGCCATTGAACATCGCCAGACCTGTCCAAGGCTGGCCGGTAATCGTTCAGGCAGGCGCATCCGAAGCCGGACGGCAATTAGCTGCCGAAACCGCCGAGGCTGTGTTTGCACCTGCGAGTAATCTGGAAGCTGGCAAAGCTTTATTTGCAGACATTAAAGGACGGGCGCGGGCAATTGGCCGTGACCCAGACAGCATAAAAATCCTTCCAGGTGTTTTAGTCATTGTAGGGGAAACCGTCGCCGAGGCATATGCCAAGCGTCTTCATTTGGATAGCCTAGTACATTATGAAAGTGGGATCGCTAGCCTAAATAGTGCGCTTGGCTACGATGTTTCGGGTTTCGATCCAGATGGGCCCTTGCCAGAAATCCCATCGACTAACGCTGGTCACTCTTCACGAGAAAGAGTAATAGCCTTAGCGCAACGTGAGAACTTGACTATTCGACAACTGGCGCAACGCATTGGCAGTTACGGCGGATTGGCCTTCGTCGGCACACCCCAAACGATCGCTGATGATATGGAGCAATGGCTGATTGAGGAAGGCTCTGACGGTTTCAACATCATGTTCCCTTTTCTTCCTGAAGGGCTGAATGATTTTGTCGATAAAGTTGTGCCAGAACTTCAACAGCGTGGGATTTTCCGCCAAGAGTATGAGGGTAAGACACTGCGCGAAAATTTGGGATTAGCGCGTCCGGCTAACCGCTTCTTCCAGACTAGTTTGGTGTAAGCTGCGCTACTGTTTGCCAAGTTTCCTTGGCGGGGTAAAGGAGAAAGGGCAATGGGTAAAGGTGTTTTATCCTTTCCCCTTTAACCTTTAACCTTTACCCAATCCTCACAAGCGCATTTTTTGGTTGCCAGACTACTAGTAGTTCGCCAACCCAAAATTGCTGGGAGCAGGGGAGCAGAGGAGAGGCAAATACCAAGTTCTTTTCCCTCTGCCCCTCTGCCCCTCTGCTAACCACCATGCAAAGTTGACTTGCCAGACTACTAGTATGCTGCTTTGACCCCAATAGATGTTAAGCCTTAAGCATTTGTCAAATTATAGTATGACCACAAACACATGACAGATGAAAGAAGTCACTTAAGAACCACTTTTAATCAAGTAGCACTGTTGTATGACCAAGTTCGACCAGGATATCCAGAAGCGCTTTTTGACGATGTGGTGTCTCTCTCAAAAATCACTCCAGACGGAAGGATATTAGAGATTGGTTGTGGTACTGGTCAGGCAACTGTGCCCTTTGCCCGCCGGGGTTATCGTATACTCTGCATTGAGTTGGGTGAGAATCTTGCTACGGTTGCCCAAAAAAATCTGGATGCTTATCCGCGAGTAGAAGTGCATAACATCGCTTTTGAGGATTGGGTGACCCAAGAAAATGCTTTTGATTTAGTGATTTCGGCGACTGCTTTCCACTGGCTTGACCCAAGTATTGCTTACAAAAAAACGGCTCAAGCCCTCACATCTGAAGGAGCGATCGCGCTATTTTGGAATGAACATGTATATAGTGATGCTAGTAATGGCTTCTTTGAAGAAGTACAGGAGCTATATCAAAGTTTAGCTCCTCAACTGGTTAAAGACGATGAGCCTCCTTTGCGCGAGCAGGAAGTCCCTAATAAAACAAGTGAGATTGAGCAAACAGGTTTGTTTGGTGAAGTAGTTTATCGCTCTTATCGATGGGATGCAACATACAACAGTGCAAGTTATCTCAACCTCTTAAATACTTACTCCGGTCATCTAAATTTAGATCGCATTACAAAAGCGCGTTTTTTCCATGCGATCGCTGAATTAATTAATACCAAGTTTAATGGTCAAATTACTAAAGGTTACTTAACTACTTTATACCTAGCCCACTTATTCTAATCTTATCTAAATCTTTCGTTAAAACAGATTGACAACTTGGGGAAAATTTGGGAGTATCAAACTACGGTAATTTGGTAGAGTTTTAGTACTTTAAAAAACTTAAATACATCTAAAACCCTTACAGAAGAATGGTTTTTGTCGAGTGCAGTTGGTGGCCTGAATATGTTACCAGATGTAATCGCCTCAAGGCTGGAAACATTCTTCAACTTTGTAGTGCTATCGCGTCACCCAGAAATAGCAATTGCCTCACCACTCACCAACATAGATTTTCCACAGGATATTCGGAGATAGAAACTAATGATTAAGAGTCCAGAGAAACTTGCAGATACGACAATTCAGTTTTCGGCTCCTGTAAGAGCAAACTCGCCGGAACTCCAGCAGCTTTTTGATTTTATTGCTCTGGGGGCAAGTGAGCGCGATCGCGATCGCATCCTTCCTTATAATGTGGTTGAATCGATCCGGCGTTCTCGGTTGGGTGCATTGCGAATCCCCGTTGCTGAAGGTGGTGGTGGTAGCACGGCACGCGAATTATTCGAGGTGGTGATTCGGCTGGGGGACGCTGACCCAAATGTGGCTCACATTGTGCGGAATCATTTCTCTATAACAGAGCGAATTTTGCGTTCTGAGCGCACCCAAAGGAATCAGCGATGGCTCAAAGCCGTTGTCGATGGCGCGATTATTGGACTTGCTTCCACCGAACTAGAAGCCAAGCGATCGGGTGGTCGCCAAGTCGTGAATACAAAATTGACACCCGATGGCAACGGCTATCGTCTGAATGGAACGAAATATTACAGCACTGGCAGCCTTTACGCAGACTTGATTTTTGTGCGTGTGTTAGCACCAGATGGTTCTACAGCGTTTATACTCATTCCTACTAACCGCGAGGGTCTTGAACTGGTGGACGACTGGGACGGCTTCGGGCAAAGACTGACAGGTACGGGAACGACCACCTTCACGAATGTCCGTGTAGAGGCTGAAGAAGTAATTTTTGAGACAGACACAGACAAAGACGATCTGCCCTACAACATTGTCCCGCAATTATTTCTGACTGCCATCAACGCCGGTATTATTCGCAGCGTTCTGCGTGATGCTACAGCCCTCATCCGTAACAGACCCCGGACTTTCTACCATGCTGTATCCGAGCAAGCCTCAGAAGACCCAATCTTGCAGCAGACTGTCGGGCAGATTGCCGCCAATGCCTTTGCTGCCGAAGCGATCGTTTTAGCAGCAGCTGATGGTCTCGATCGCCTCCCTGCTGCCCAAGCTCAGGGTGAAGAAGCAGAGACGGCTGCGGCACTGGCAACTTCTCTGAGTGCATCCAAAGCCAAATTGATTGTTGATGATTTGGCTCTACGTTCGGCCACCTTGTTGTTTGAAGTTGGTGGGGCTTCAACAACAAAGAAAAGCTCCAACTTCGATCGCCACTGGCGCAACGCCCGTACCTTATCCTCACACAACCCAAATCATTTTAAGGCTCGTGCGATCGGCGACTACGAGATCAACGGTACACCATTGCCGCAACGAGGATTCTTCTAATTTTGTTCAGATCCCTGACTTCTAACTTGTGGCAATTTATCAGAAGTCGGGGATCTCGCAGCCAACCGAAACCGTTGAGAGGAACTATGAGTGCAATTGATACTACTTTTTTGAGAGCAAGTAAAGAGGCGATCGCTTCTCCAACAGACTATCCCCAAAGCCCATTATCCCAAGCTCTCCAGCAGCCAGTACTGCTAGGGCTGTTCTTACCGATTCATCACGGTGGTTGGAGTTCTTCTAACCTACCGCGCACTACAGACTGGTCGTTTGATTACAATGCCAAACTCACCCAAAAGGCTGAGGAGCTAGGTTTTGACCTGATTTTTGGCTATTCTACCTGGCAGCCAAAGGGCGGACAGGGGCCAACTCGGACAGAAGCAGGTTTAGATGCCTTCATTGCAACTGCTTCCCTTGCCGCCATTACCTCACGCATTCTATTAATCTCAACAATTCACGTCCTCTACGGGCCTTGGCATCCCATCCATCTGGCTAAATTTGGTGCGACACTTGACCACATTTCTAAAGGTCGCTGGGGAATTAATGTTGTCACCGGACACCGGGCTTACGAGCATGAACTATTCGGCTGGAGCCAAATCGAACACGATCGCCGCTATGAACTCGCTGATGAATTTGTCACCGTCCTCAAACGACTCTGGTCGGAAACAGAGAATTTTTCTTACAAAAGTCAGAGTTCTTGGCAGTTTAAGGATGCCTACATCAGCCCCCGACCGCTTTATGGTCGCCCCATCCTAGTTAACGCCACCGGTTCGGATGCTGGCATCGAGTTTGCAGGTCGCCATTCTGATATCGTATTTATCACCAGTCCGGCTGGTGGCGACATAGAAAGCGCCTTGTCGTCGTTACCCGCCCATACAGCCCGTGTTAAACAATCGGCGATCGCTAATGGTAGACAAGTCCGCACTCTCCTAAATCCGCTTATTGTCGTGCGTGAAACTGAAAAAGAGGCGGAAGAATATGCTCAGGCGATAATCGACCATGCCGATTATCAGTCAATTTCTGGACGTTCTGGCGTTAGCAGCGATGCACACGCCTGGAGGGGGCATCAGAAGGGAAATCTGCGTCATGGCGTTGGCAGCGCGATCGGCGGTAATGTGCAGCTAATCGGTTCGCCAGAACAAATCACCGAACAACTTTTGCAACTCAATAAAGCTGGTGTCGATGGCTTCCAGCTTGCCTTCTACGATTTTGAACCCGATCTTGATTTCTTCGGTAAGCGCGTTCTACCACTACTGAAACAGGCTGGACTTAGACTCTAAGTTCTCCAACCCAGCTAATACCAATTCTCTAAAATCCGGCAACACATTCAAAATTTGACTTTCTTACTTGTCTTTTTATACCCAGAAATTAACATGTCTATCAATTGGCTGCGCCAGAATTTTTTCTTCCCTCTAGGTTGCTTGTTAGTAGCAACAACAGCTTGCTCAGAGGTTAAGTCTACCAGTCCGGCGACGATCGCTGCTAATCCTAGTCCATCCCAAATCGCAGTATCGAATACAACTCAACTGCATGTTGCTAAATTTAAAGGTGGCTGGGACTTAAGTTTAAAGTTAGCTAAACTAGATAATTTCCCTTATCAAACTCAATTTACTGAGTTTACTGGGGGTAATTTGATGGTACAGTCAATCAATGCTGGTGCGATTGACCTGGCTTCAGCTAGTGAAATTCCCCCGATTTTTGCGATTGAATCGAAAGCATCTGTAAAAATTATTGCCACTCTCAAAGGGCCGACGATTGGTCAAGTTGTACTCGTACCCAAAAACTCGACTGCCAAAACGATCGCCGATCTTAAAGGTAAGAAAGTGGGTTACGTTAAAGCTACAACTGCCCACTACTTCCTGATTAAGATGTTGGAAAAAGCCGGGCTGACAATGAAGGATATCAATGCAATTCCTTTATCGATACCCGATGGACTAGCTGCTTTTCGTAAAGGACAGCTTGATGCTTGGGCTACCTACGGTTACTCCATCCCCCAAGCCGAAAAAGAAGGGGCGCGAGTGCTGGAATCTGCAAAAGATATTTTGAGCGGTAACTTTGTGATTATTGCTTCACCCAATGCGATCGCCGATCCGCAAAAGAAAGTTGCGATCGCTGATTTTCTCTGTCGTTTGCAGAAATCCCAAACTTGGCGGGAATCTAATCTCAAGCAATGGTCGAAGAATTATGCAACTACCATTGATATTGATGAAGACATTGTTTATCAGGATGCCAAGCAAGGACAACAACAGCGTCGTCAAGAATTACTTCCTGTTTCTGATGCAGCTATTGCTTCTCAGCAAAAGGTTGCTGATACCTTTTTTCAAGCGGGTGTAATTCCCACAAAAGTTGATGTGAAACAACTATGGGACAGCAGTTTTAACGAGGATCTTGCCAAATGCCAATAATTGCAGCAAGGAGTAAAAAGCTAAATATCAAACAATACCTTTGCCAAAAAAAGAGTATGAAGAGGGAGGGCTGATATATAGGAATCTGTGGATATACTCGTCCTTCATAAGCAGAGTCACCGATAAAGTTAGGTATGTCAAATGGATCTGTTTTACTTGCCTATATTTGTTGATAATTATTGCCACTAACTAAGAAATTATGGCTCGCTTAATATTTCCTCCATAATCTCACCAAAATAACGATACCAAACGAAGAACCATAAATTTTTCCTGTAGTATCAATTAAACTATCAAAACTACAAGTTGTCTTGAAAGCACTTTTGTTACAGCAGCTTGTCTAATGTAATCGGCAGATCGCGAATCCGTTTGCCTGTAGCGTGATAGACCGCGTTGGCGATCGCAGCTGCGGCTCCAACTGTACCAATTTCGCCAATTCCCTTGCTACCAATCGGGTTGAGATGCAAAGCTTCCTCCTCGACAAAAAAGGCATCAATGGGGGGAATATCGGCATTCACCGGAATCAGGTACTCAGCGAGATTCGAGTTCACAATTCGTCCCGAATGCGGATCGACGATGCTCTGCTCCATCAATGCCATGCCAATGCCCCAAATAATTCCGCCAATCAGCTGGCTGTGGGCAGTTTTGGGGTTAACGATCCTTCCGGCAGCAAATGCGCCGACATAACGAGTGATTCGCAGTTCGCTTAATCCTGGATGGAATTGTACCTCGGCAAAATGTGCGCCGAAGGAGTAGTGAGTAAATTTCTTGGTTTCTTCATCAGGCTGAACCTGTTCCTGTGCTGAAATCGATTCCATTTGGTGCTGCTGCAAAATTTCTACATAGGTCTGTCCCTGAGTAGGATTGTCCTTGAGGTAGCAACGCCCATTATTCACCGTCACCTCAGCTTCAGTATGCCCGTAAAGAGGAGAGTTCGGATTGTTGAATGCTAGATTGAGCAGTTTACGCTGTAGGGATTTGGTAGCAGCATATACCGCAGACCCAACGCTAGCAGTTGTCTTAGACCCGGCTGCAACAGGAGCTTCGGGCATCTGGGTATCGCCTAGCTCAAAGCGAATCGATGCCACCGATAACCCTAAAGTATCTGCTGCAATTTGCTGCATGATTGTGTAGACACCCGTACCTGGGTCGCAGGTACTACTCTGCACTAGGACATTGCCATCAGCAAATAGTTGAGCCGAGGCAGTCGTCCCAGAAAAACGAGCATCATAGGCCATTGTTGCCATTCCCCAACCTACGAGGCGATCGCCATTCCGCATGGAACCGGGTTGTGGGTTGCGCCGATGCCAGCCAAATCGCTCTGCACCTTGCCGATAGCACTCCTTCAGCGACTTACTAGACCAAGGATCTCCCGTTTCTGGGTCAACATCAGCGTGATTACGTAAGCGTAGTTCGATTGGATCGATTTGTAAGGCGTATGCCAGTTCATCCATTGCCGACTCGATGGCAAACAATCCTGGTGTCTCTCCAGGGCCACGCATAGTATAGGGGCCGCTAAGATTGCTGGGAGCGAGACGGTAAGTAGTAGTAACGTTCGGGCAAGCGTATATTTTGCGACTGGTGCGCTCGACTGGTGCAACGACCCGGTTATCAAAGGTTGAAGTGCGAGCGATCGCATGGTGCGTGAGTGCTGTCAGTTGCCCTGTGGCAGTTGCACCTAACTGAATATGGTGTTGAATGAGCGGACGGTAGCCCACCCCGGCAAATTCCTGTCGGCGAGTTAGAACCAACTTGACCGGGCGATTGACCTGACGAGCGGCGATCGCAGCAAGTACTACGTGCGTCCAAGCAGGGCCTTTGTAGCCAAAGGAACCGCCAACAAACTGCTGAATCACGCGAATCTTTTCGCGCGGCATTTGCAGCCACTCAGCTACAGCATTGCGGATGCCGTAAACCCAGGTAGTTGGTTCGTATAACGTCAGGAAATCACCTGACCAAAGTGCGATCGTGCCATGAGGTTCGATGGCGTTGTGGTGCTGCATAGCGGTGGTGTAAGTCTGGTCGATCCGAACGGCGGCATCTGCCAGTCCCTTTACTAAATCACCTTGGACGATATCGGGTGGAAAGGCACGCTCCATTGCTTCTTGCATCGTCACCGTAGGTGGTTCTTCTTCATAACGAACCTTTACTAGTGATGCAGCACGATCGGCCTGCTCCAAAGTTTCTGCAACCACAACCCCAATGTGTTGCCCACTGTAATGAATTAGATCGTCTTGAAGCGGGATATACTGCTCTCCAGCACCTCCCCCTTGACTGGCACTATCTAATGTAACGCGTGCAGGTGCAATTTGAGGCGCATTGAGATGTGTGAGTATTGCTATTACACCGGGAGCAACTTCAGCTGCCTGGGTATCTATGGACACAATGCGTCCGTTGGCGATCGCGCTGTTAATTAAGACTGCGTGAACCAGGTTAGGAATCGGCATTTCGGCACAGTAATGTGTGCCTCCGGTCACTTTTAGCCGTCCGTCTACGCGATCGACTGCTTTTCCAATTACCGGATTCATTGCTCATCTCCTGTAACCTTAAAAAATGCTTGTACTAGCGATCGCCGCAGCAGTTCTACTTTAAAGTGGTTGTATTGCTGTGGTTTAGCATCGTGGATTGTTGCAAGAGCGGCTGCTTCAAAAGTGGATGCATTCGCAGGTGAACCGATAAGAACTCGTTCTGCCTCGGTTGCTTTCCAGGGTTTTGTAGCAACTCCACCCAAGGCAATCCGTGCATCGGTAATTTGACCATCTTGAACGTCCAAAGCCGCAGCTACAGAAACTAGAGCGAAATCATAGGAGGCGCGATCGCGCACTTTCAAATAGTGCGATCTAGCCGCAAAGGGCAACGGCGGTAATTCAACGGCGGTAATCAGTTCTCCGGGTTGCAAGACGGTTTCGCGATCGGGAGTGTCTTCTGGCAACAGATAAAAGTCGGCGATCGCAAGCTGCCGAGTTCCATTGGCGTTCTGCGTGTGAATAATAGCATCCAAGGCAACTAAGGCCACAGCCATATCAGAGGGATGAGTAGCAATACAGCAGTCGCTGGTGCCGAAAATGGAGTGAATGCGATTGTAACCTGGAATGGCAGCACAGCCTGAACCAGGGATACGTTTGTTACAAGATGCAAATCCAGCATCGGTAAAGTAATAACAGCGAGTTCGTTGTAATAAGTTTCCCCCAAGGGTTGCCATGTTTCGCAGTTGGGGAGATGCTCCAGATAAAAGTGCTTCAGACAACACCGGATACTGTCGCTGAATATTCTCGTCGTATGCAACATCACTATTTCGGGCCAGTGCGCCGATGCGAATTCCGCCGTTGGGTAAGCGCTCAATTTGCGATCGCGGCAAATCATTGATGTCGATCAACTGTTGCGGAGTTTCCACACCCTCCTTCATCAGATCCAGCAGATTTGTGCCACCTGCAATAAACTTTGCCTGATGGTCTTGGATCGCAGTTCTCACCGCGATCGCTGCGTCTGATGCACGTAGATAGTTAAATGGTTGCATCCCCCGCCCTCACGCTTGCTGCTACAGACTGAATTGCTGCTACAATATTTGGATACGCCCCACAGCGACAAAGATTGCCACTCATCAGTTCTCGAATATCTGCATCCGAGTCTGCTTTGCCTTCACTCAACAACCCGATTGCCGAACAAATCTGCCCAGATGTACAATAGCCACACTGAAAAGCATCATTTTGGATAAATGCTGCCTGCATCGGATGGAGTTCATCTCCTTGTGCTAATCCTTCGATTGTGGTGATGGTTTTTCCCACCTGCATCACCGCTAGCGTTAAACAGGAATTCACCCGTCGTCCATCAATCAGTACCGTACAAGCACCACACTGACCGCGATCGCAGCCTTTCTTACTTCCTGTCAGTTCTAACCGTTCTCGCAATAAATCGAGTAATGTCACACGCGGTTCAATTTCGACCGTGTAAAGGCGATCGTTAATTTGGAGAGTAACTGAGACTGTTTCTGTCAACAGGCGATCGCTTGGTGGAGAGAAATTTGTTGATGTCATCATCCTTATCCCTTCTGGGTTAAACACTCCTCAATCGGCCATCCGAACTGCCTCGGCGCTGGCACGTTTGGGATCGTATGCAATCTGTATATACTCCTTAACAAGCTCAATGTTTTTCTGCTCTTGCAGTGTGTAGTTATCTCTAATCTCTCCCATACTTGCACCCTCCTCGGATTTCTAGAACTATCTATATAGATTAGGACTTACGCAAAAATTGCTAAAAAGCTTAATTTATCGAACCGCCATCGCGCTTCGCGTCTCGCAGAGAAGACGCCATCGCGTAGCGTCTCGTTAGAGAAGAGCGCCGAGAATTCGTAGAGTGTGCGTAAGTCCTATAGATGTCAGGACTCATAGACTCCAACCAACCGCGCTTGCTCGATCGCATGGTCAGCGATCGCATTCAGTAGTTCCTCGCGGTTGATATTTGGCTTCAGGTCAAGCTCTGCATCTAGGGCATATAACCAGAAATAGTAATGGTGAGGCCCGTGCCCTTTTGGTGGAGCAGTCCCGGTATATCCTGGCTGATTGGTACTGTTCATACCTTCAGTAAATTTGCTACCACCTCCCTCGGCAATCTTGGCACTGAATTTCCGCATCTGGGTAGGCGGCTTGAAGTTCTTCTACTTCTGTTACTATTTTTTTTCCAGGCTTCTTGCTCAAAAGGGTTGCTTTTTGTGTGACATGGACGAGGTACTCTGAGCCTAAAAGTCATCTGCCGCAATATCTCCCATCCCCTCTGTCTGCTTATTTTTGTTCCTGTCGTTCTCCTCTTTTTACACTTTGCAAGAACTGTGCATCTTGTCAACTACTTTTACTGGACTGGCTCTCTAGAAACTAATAATAATGTTTAATTGTTTACTTAATCGTAAAAAAAGCCACCTAGTTATAGGTGACCGATCTATCATTACAATTAGATAAAAACTACTGAAATTCTGAATAGTAATTATTCATCAATACAACTGGGAATACCCAAAACGGCACAGGGAAAATTAGAACCTAAAGCTTCAATCATCGGATGATTGAGAGAGTTGCAACCGAGAAACAAAATATCGGCAGCTTCTGATTCAACAACTTTTTTAAGTTCTGTGGAAATGGAGCCAAAGCGCAAATGAGATTTGAATGAACCCTGCCATTCTTCAGCTAAACTTCGGGCTTGCCAAAGAATTATATCTGCTTGTTGCAGGGGAGTTACCACTGGCTGCAATTTTGGTTGAGTTAATACCAGTGTGAAAGACTTTGATACTTCACTCACTTGACATTCTAATGAACGCTGTTGTTCTGGAAAGCTCAAGATATTTAGATGCTGGCTTTTTGAATTGCCTTCTACCACATAAACAGCTTGAACTGTGACTTCTGCATTAGTGGCTAAACGCGTTTGATGGGCAATCCAAAAGGCAATATCTAGCGCCGTATGACTGTTAGGAGATGCGTCATAAGCAACAATTAAATTAACTGCTTTTTCTTTTTGAGGTTTTTTAGAAAAAGGTTTTTTTGGTTCGGGCAGCAGTACCATTTGTTCAATTAAGTCATTTCGACCTGTGGCACTTTGCAGACGTGCTAACATTGGCTTGATTTGCACAGCTTTACTTCTCCCAATGAAATGAATTAACAATGAGAAGCAGGGCGATCAATTTTAGATTTTGGATTTTGGCTTTTATTGTGAGCGATGACAACCAAAATTTCAAATCTTAAATCAGTCAAGGAAACCCCAATAATAACTGTATTACAGCCAAAGTCTTGGGGGTTCCTTCCATTGCCTACGGAGTTAGCTGACGGGCTAAGACTGGAAGGTGTCTCTCGTAAGATTAGCCCCAAACATTGGTTCCTCCGTTCCAAATCCAGCTTTCATGAATTTGAATTAGGCTACCCACTAAAAAAAATGATAATCTAATTTACTCGTCTTGGGCAAAATATCGATCGAGGAAATTTAGGGCGTGGTTGCGGAGTTCAAAATATTCTTTTGAGTTTCGCATGGCTGCGCGATCGCGCGGACGCTCAAAAGGAACTTCTAAAATCTCTCCGATACTAGCAGCCGGGCCATTGGTCATCAAGACGATGCGATCGGACATATAAATTGCTTCGTCTACATCGTGGGTAATCATCATCACTGCTTGACGATTATTTTCCCAAATATCCAATACCTGCTGCTCTAATTTGCCACGGGTTAGTGCATCTAGCGCCCCAAAAGGTTCATCCATTAGTAACATTTTAGGACGAATTGCTAAAGCTCTGGCAATACCTACTCGTTGTTTCATACCTCCAGAAATTTCATCAGGATATTTGTCAGCCGCCGCCGTCAAGTTTACCATTGCCAAGTGTTGATTTACAATGCTAATTTTTTCAGCCCGATTAGCATTTTTTAACACTTCATCTACGGCTAAACGGATATTTTCTCGCACTGTTAACCAAGGTAACAGCGAGTAGTTCTGAAATACCATCATCCTTTCAGCTCCCGGCTCACGGATTTCTTTTCCATCTAGCCTGACTGAGCCGGAAGTTGCTTTTTCTAAACCAGCTACTATCTTTAGTAGAGTCGATTTCCCACAACCTGAGTGACCAATTACAGAAATATATTCATCTTCACCAATGGTCAGATTAACCCCATCTAAAACGACAAAGTTCTCTTTATCAGGTGTCGGATAAGACTTGACTAAATTTTCAATTTCTAAAAATCCAGGGCGGGGAAGAACTTCTGTCTGGGTATTAATAGGTAATGAGGTATATTCCATCATCAAATGCTCCCAAAATTATTTAGTCATCAGTCAATATTTAAACTTGGTATTTAAGACATGAAGAAGTTAGTGGGAGCGTTAGCCCTGATAGCAAAACTTTTCAAATAGCCCACAGGATCGCTGGGGTCGAAGCCTTTCTTATCTATAAATACTTCTGGTGGTTCGACCTTGTAATCATCCTTGGGACATTCAATGCCCATTTCAGATGCTATCTCCCGATATAAATCTGTTCTCCAACCTTGCCCGGCCAATTTCTCGGCATTTTTGGGGAATTCCTTAATTTGTCCCCACCGTGCTGCTTGTGTCATCAACCAGATGCTTCTCGATCTCCATAAGAATGTGGAGTGTTCTCCCGGCTGTTTGGGAAGGTTGTCAGGAATATCGAAGAAAATCGTGGTGTCTGCGGCTTTGATGGTGCGGTCTTTGCCGTCAAAGCCGCCATAGTTGTAATTGCCGAGAATTCCGGGACTTGTAAATTTCGCGATTGGGGCATCTTTCTTTTTCGGTCTAGCACCTGTAAAGGAACGGTCTGTAATCAGTTCGGCAACTTCTTGGCGGTTTTCTGCTTTGCTGCAATACTGACAGGCTTCAATCATCGCCTTGACGAGGGAACGATAGGTTTTGGGATATTGGTCAATGAAAGATTCCATCACTCCCAAAAGCCGATCTGGGTGTCCCAACCAGACTTCTTTACCTTGTGCGAAAGTAAAGCCGATGTTTTCGTTACCTGTTATTGCCCTTGTGTTCCAAGGTTCTGCAACCATGTAAGCTTGCATTGCACCAATCCGCACATTTGTCACCATTTGCGGGGGCGGAACGATGATCACGCGAAACTCTTTAAGCGGATCGACACCTGCGGCGGCGGATAAGTAACGGATAAAGTATTCGTAAATGGAGGAACTTAATACTACCGCCCAAACTCTGTTTTCTGGCGGTTCGTTGTCAAAGTAGCCTCGGAAATCGCGCCCAAAGGCTTCTAAAGCACCATCGCCATATTTTTCTTGATACTCGTACCACGGACGCAGCCCAAAATCCCACATGGCTTTGTTCATTGTCATGGCGTTACCGTGGCGGTGAATGGTCATCGCTGCACACAATGGCGCGTGGCGTGCGCCTTCGGCACCAATTCTGGCATTAGTAACTGCACCAGATACCACGGGTGAAGCATCCAGGCGACCAAAAATTACACCGTCGCGGGAGGTGGCCCAACTGGCTTCGCGGTTGAGTGTAACGTTCAAACCATACTTGCGGAAGAAACCTTTTTTCCAGGCGATCGCAAATGGCGCACAATCATTAACGGGAACGTAACCTACTGTCAGATCGGCTTTTTCTAGGTCGCCGCTTTTAACTACTGGTTGCACAGCTAAGGCTTCTTCTGTCAATCCTTTAGCCGATCTATCTCCTGAAATCCCACAAGAGGACAGCGCCATTCCCGCCGTTGTTGCTCCTATTCCCTTAATAATATCTCGTCGAGTCCAGTTAATATCACCCATTCTTATAGCTCCATTGGTGATGAATTACTCACGTTCCAGGCGCAGATTCTCGTTACATCTTGCTGTTTTAAGAGCAGCCGAATTTTGTTAGTTGGAAGTTTTAGGGCGGTGGGTTACTAATTCTTGGATTTTGTCCACGGCGTAATCCAGGATTAACCCAGTTACACCAATTACCAACACAGCTAAAAAGACTGAACTCAGGTTTAAGCGACTCCATTCATCCCAGACAAAGAAGCCGATACCAATACCGCCTGTAAGCATTTCCACGGCAACGATTACCAGCCAAGCTATGCCTAAACTAATTCGTAAACCTGTAAAAATATACGGCAAACTTGCAGGCCAAATAATTTTTGTAATCCGTCGCCAACGTGGCATTTCCAACACTCGTGCCACATCTAAATAATCTTTGGGAACGCTAGAAACTCCTAAAGCAGTATTAATAATTGTTGGCCATAAGGAAGTAATAAAGATGACAAAAATGGCTGAAGGATCTGCTAAGTTGAAAATTGCTAAGGCGATGGGCAGCCAAGCTAGGGGTGATACAGGTTTAAAAATTTGAATAATCGGATTGAGCGCTAGCATTGCCGGTCTGGACATGCCAATTAGAAAGCCCAGAGGAATCGCTACTACCGCACCCAACAAAAAGCCTATTAATACCCGGCGCAGACTTGCGATCAACAACCAACCAATTCCTAAGTTGCCTGGGCCTCGCTGATAGAAGGGGTTTAAGATGTAGTCTAGATTAGCGATTAGCGCTTCTGGTGGAGTGGGCATTAATTCATGGTTTACAAGTGCAACAATCCACCACAACGCAATTATTCCCAAGAAGCCCAATACAGGTAGAATGAAGACATCTTTAACGATGACGGGTTTTGCCTTTTTCCACGCGGCTTGTCCAGCGATCGCCGCGATCGCAGCCAAATTTAGTTGAAACATCATTTACAACCTCAACAGATTTAAGTGCAGGTACAAAAAATCGAGCAGTACCAGCCTTGGACACCGATGAGATCGCAACATTATAAAAATGCCATCTCTTCAGTCTCCTCTCAATGCCTACGAAGTTAGCTGACGGGCTAGGGCTGAGAGATGCCCTTCTGAAGAAAGTTATGAGGTATGAGTTGAGTATTTAGTAAACTAACTTCTAACTCTGAACTTTTCACTTTCTATGAGATACGCCCCACAATTTGGTTCCTCCGCTCCAACGCCACGCACTGTGATGCGCTGAATTAGGCTGACTTACTCTAAATAGATACGGGATTATCCACAATATAACATCGATGCTCAGTAAAAGCTATCTAGATTATAATATCTGTTGTTTATTTTAATACCGGAATCAAGCGCTTTACTTTTCGGTAATTAATAAAATTTATAATTTTTTTGTAATTATTTTAGTTGTTTTGTAGGTAAACTCATTTCACAGACAGCTAATTAAGTCAAGCATCAAGTTTATTACCTGCTTAGTTAACATTTCTTCACAAATCTATATTATTCTTTACAAGTTTTACATCCGGCTAGTTAATCCAGTAATTAAAATAACCAAATAATATCTCTTCCTTTTGGTAGGTGAGCTATATCGGTAAATTTGGTAAATATTCGCTGCACTCGCTAAACTAATTGCATATGGAAGTTTACTCATCTATCTCCTAGCCCAACTTAACAAAATGGATTTTAGTCAAGTACTGGCTGAAAAAACGGACAGCATCATAGATAAATGGATTGCAGCAGTTCGTAAGGATAGACGGATTGAAAGTGCTGATGACCTATCTTATACAGGAATTAAGGATCATATCCCTGATGTTTTAAAAGCAATGGTAACGGTGCTTTCAAAATCTCACGATAATGATATTAAGTCAATGGTTACTGCCAGTTTTCAGCATGGAGCAATTCGAGCCGAACAAGGCTTCGATCCAGCAGAAATTGCCAGAGAATATCATTTGCTGCGAACAGTAATATTTGATGCTCTCCAATCAGATTTATTGGTGGGAACACCTGTACAGATAATTCGTTCGATGCGTTTGATTGACGCTATCATAGACGAAGCGATCGCTCGGTGTTTCAAGAGTTATGTTGAGGAGCGGTTGCGAGATTTACAGCAATTGCATTCATCACTAACACTCCATAATGAAGAACTCACGCGCTTAATGAGCGCTAATCAAGAGTATCTTTCGCAACTAGCCCATGAATTGAAACATCCTTTAACTTCCATTATTGGTTATTCGGATTTGTTTTTACGCCAAGAACGACGAAAAACTCGGCTAAAAGGCACTTCTGTCAATCTAGAACATATTGAGCGCGTACTACGCAATGGTAGACAATTACTCCACCTGATTAATGATGTATTAGAACTTTCGCGGTATGATGCCGGGCAGATAAAACTCCAACTAGCACCCACCGATGTGCGTGAATTAATCAATAATGTGTGTGAAATGTTGGAACCTTTAGCTGGTGGTAAAAATTTAAAAATTGTAGTAGATTGCGATCGCGTTCCCAAAGAATTGCTCACAGATGCTTTTCAGTTTCAACAGATTGTCACAAATCTTATTAGTAATGCAATTCGCTACACAGAGGCGGGGACTGTTATTATAATGTGTCAGGTGTTGGAGAACCAGAGATGGGCGATCGCAGTTTCTGACACAGGAATTGGCATTGCACCCGAAAACCAAGCCCAGATATTTGAACCCTACTTTCGCGTAAGTGCTAGCGATCGTCCCTATCTCCCCGATAGTACAGGATTGGGATTAGCGATCGTCTCCCGTTTGGTGAAACTACTACAAGGTCAAATTAACCTAGTCTCGGAAGTGGGCGTTGGTTCCACCTTCACTGTAATTTTGCCCTTAAAAGTAAAGATGTGAGAAAGTTTTAAGTATATTTTGAAACTTATAAAATAGTATATTACGTATTTTGCCTGAAATTTTGCGGATGAAATACTAGAACCTACCCCACTCTACTGAAAATCCCTACTTCTTATCGTAAAATGTTCTGATATTTGCGTTGTTTTTCTTCTTTAAGAAAACTATTCAGAAATTTTCTGGGCATCAACCGATAGAAAGATCGGCGTTGCATATTTGCGGGATGATTTTGCTAGTTTTGTGGGATGGGCATCTTGCCCGTCCCTTATATTTCAGGGCGCTCGTGTCGCCCACCCGACAAGAATCATCCCTTGATTCAGCAACGCCGAAAGATAAAAAAGTTGTTAATTATACATTCAACAATTTAATTGCGATTTAAAACCCCAGCAACGCTAAGAATTCATTAGACGGAAACTGCGGGAGCGATCGCAATAATCTCGTTTACTGGATTAATGCAGCATCTGCTGTAGTAGTTGTCCTTTTGTGGTTCGATTATTTGTTCTTTCTAGTTACTAAGTAACTGTATATTACTTTACCTCAATTCTACCTGTAGGCTGAGATTCATTCTGGGTGATTGTGTGTTGATAAACACAAATATATTTAAATGAATTGGAAGTTATCCTCCATTAACGGGGTAATATTGTTTAGATTCCTCTAAGCCACTATCTATTACTTCTAATCAGCTAACTCCTACCCTGACAAGATATTTTCCATACTCTACATTTTTACTTTGTTGCCGATCCTCGATAAATGCGCTCCATTTGCTCTGGAGAAAGCACTGTCATTGGAAACCATTTATCTGTGGAAATAGGGACTTCCTGGGACGATTGAAACGCCCGTTGTTGAGTTCTAGTGAAATGTATTTCCACATTGCTAGTTAAAGGTGGGCTGATTAACGTCTCATCTATCTCCGATGGGAGAAACTGATTTTGAGGCAACACATAGGCCTGCTTTTGTGCATCGTATGCCAAAATTTCTCCTGTCTCGATTTGATAAATCCAAGCATAAATATTAAGTTGCCCTTGGTGAAGCTTAGAGTGAATCACCGGATAAGTCCGTAAATTTTCGATTTGGGTGAGTACATTCTCAGCAATAATTATTTCTAAAAGTTCTTCCCCTTCATAGTGGCTATAATTGTCTTTCACCAGTCTTCGGGTTGCCTCTGCATACTTGAGCCAGTCATGTACAAGCGGCATTTCTATCCGCAAGCTGTCTAACTTCATTAACCCTTTCATAGCACCACAATGCGAGTGACCGCAGACAATAATTTGTTGAATATCTAATGCTTGAATAGCATATTCAATTGTTGCCCCCTCACCGCCATTGGTTGCACTAAATGGTGGAATAATGTTGCCTGCATTGCGGATAACAAACAATTCACCTAACCCAGCTTGTGTAATCAGGTTTGGATCGATACGCGAATCTGAACAAGTAATGAATAGTACTCTGGGCTTTTGACCATGAGAAAGTTGTTCAAAGAATTCTTCATTGGCGGAAAAATAACTACTTTGGAATTCCCGCAAACCTTTAATTAATTTTTTCATTGGAA
This sequence comes from Nostoc sp., assembly GCF_036917095.1. Taxonomy (GTDB): domain Bacteria; phylum Cyanobacteriota; class Cyanobacteriia; order Cyanobacteriales; family Nostocaceae; genus Nostoc. The sequence continues at coordinate 630,262 of NZ_JBALFH010000015.1, read as the reverse complement.
AGAGTGCCTAAATAAACAAGTAATATCGTGTCCGGTTAAAGACTTATCATTAAGATCGCAGTTATTGCTGGGAGCCGGGGGAGAAAGAGTTTTCAGGTTTTTGTACAGATGTAGGAATCATAACTAATTAGCCGCACACGATCAACTACTTGAAAATTTTCGTAAAAATTTAGTTCTCAAATTCAGAAAGTAGACACGGGTTAATAACATATATAAACAGATTCACTTAGTTGATAGGCTTTTGCCATTACACCATCGGCTTAATCAAAGGGTGAAATTCATTGTTGTATTGTTTAAGCGGACTTCCCAAACTACCCTCTCTGGTCGTAATTTTAACATGAACTAAATCTGCAATTGGTAATAAATTTGAATTTTTTCCTTTCCACTCATCTAATTTCTCATTCCCCATTCCCTATCTACACAAGCAATCTCCCACTGCGAAAACTTCGCCTTATCGCAAGCTTGCTTTTTTGGTTTCTTTTCACCACACCCAACTCCCTGCTCTGACGTACAGTTTTTCTTCGTACCATTCAGTTTTTATTACAAGTACACCTATTGATAGCTAGGTTCTCTTCCTGATGAAAGAGAATCTAGCCAACAACATTTTCTAAAGTGGGTTTAAAGAATTAATCAGGATGCGATCGCGCGATCGCATCCTGATTAAAGTGCGAATTTTAGCATTGGTTTTGACAGGAATGGCACTAAGATAACGGCAAATCCATTATCTATAAGGCTTTTGGGTGTAGTTTGTGGGGTTGCAGGTTCGTGAGGTTCGCGCCAACCTTGCCTAGCAAAGAAATTTACTTATACCAATTTAATGTGAAGTTGCACATATCTTGATCCCCCTAAATCCCCCGATAAATTGGGGGACTTTGAATTCCCCCCTTTTTAAGGGGAGCCAGCGCGGTCTTGGGGTCTCCCCAAGTGGAGCGACTGGCGTGGGCTAGGGGGGATCGAATTCTATGCAGCTTCAGAAAGAATTGGTATTATGTTCGCACTCATATTTACTTTTCTTGATTTTTTTCCTACACCCTACACCCTGCCCTGACAAGCTTTCAGCTTTTCTTAGTGCCATTCGTGTCTGAGTTGAATGGCACTAAGTTAAGACACAGCCCTTGCCCTGGCTGGAGGCTAGGAAGTAGGCAACACAGGAGCTTTGGGCTTATCTTAGTGCCATTCGTCTCTGAAACTCATAAAACTCATCTCAGAACTTATCAGATTTTTTGAAGTCGTGGATAAAGGGATTGATAACGTATCCAAGCCTCTTCTAGGGCAGAATCAACTGCTTGAGGAGTTGCAACAAGCGTTGGTGTGGCTGCCAATTTGCTTGTGTCATTAGCATCTGTATATACGCCAATTCCGATACCCGCCAGTAGAGCAGCACCACGCGCCGAAGCAGCAGCAACAGTAGTTGCATAGAGGGGTATTCTCAATACATTAGTTAGTAATTGTTTCCAAGGCATTTCTACAGTTCCACCGCCTGCTAAACGCAGTTCTGTCGCTTTAAAAGCTGTTGCCTCAAGTGCCTCAAAACCTTGTCGTAAAGCAAAAGCAACTCCCTCTAAAGCTGCCCGCATCAGGTGCGCCTGTGTGTGATTAAGTCCAAGCCCCACCCATGCCCCACGTACATAAGGGTCAAGGTGTGGAGTTCGCTCACCTGTGAGGTATGGCAAAAATGTCAACCCTTCACATCCTGGCGGAACAGAAAACGCTTTAGTATAGACTTGCTCCCAGCTCAAACCGAGGATACCTCGTACCCACTCAAGCGCTAACCCCGCATTTTGCATTGCTGCAAGGGTGTACCACTGGTTAGGTACGGCGGCTCGATATAGATGTGTGCGACGATGAGGATCGAGAATTGGTTGGGAGCGAGGTGTAATGATTTGAGCGCCTGTGCCTATGGTTAGTTGAACCAAACCAGGCTCTAGTAGTCCGTTACCAAGTGCCGCCGCTGCTGTATCCGCAGCACCAGCGATCGCTCTTAAGCCAACTTTTAAGCCAAGATGCTCTGAAGCACTAGCCGTTAAGTAACCTGCGATCGCACTTGAGGGGATAATTTTTGGTAACCAATCACAACGCAGATTCAGGGCTGAGATTGCATCCCATGCCCAGTTGTCCGACACAACATCGTAAAGCAAAGTACCGCTAGCGTCAGATGGTTCGGTTGCAACTTCTCCAGTCATCCGTAACCGTAGCCAATCTTTTGGCTGAAGTGCCCAACGCGCTTGGGCGTAGACAGTAGGCTCGTGTTCTCGTAGCCACAGCAAAGTTGAGCCAGCCATTCCAGCCGTAATCGGGTTGCCCAATCGCTCTAAAATAGCGGCATCAAGAGAATGATAAATGTTTTGCGTGGCACTAGAGCGAGTATCTGCCCAGAGGATAGCAGGACGCAGTGGCTCACCCGACTCCGAAGCTAGGACAACACCATGCATTTGCCCTGAAAGTGCGATCGCTTGTACTCGATCGGTGTGATTTCCCACTGCCTTCCTAACAGCCAAAGCAACAGCTGACCACCAATCCCTTGGCTCAGACTCAGCCCATCCAGGGTTAGGTGCATGAACAGGATATGAGCTTGACCCTTCACCTATAGCGGTTCCGTCTGTCGCCAGGAGTAATGCCTTAGCAGAGCCTGTTCCTAAATCAATTCCAAGCAGCATTAGGCTAGTCCTCAAATAGTTCACTGATTGAACATTAAATCGTAGAAAGCAGTGACGGCCTTTTTGTTCTGCTCAAATTGATTCGTCATAAGCACATCTGCCACTTAAGAATAGATGCCTAACGATCGTTATCAGCGACTTGTATACACACTAGCAGCCATCGCTGTGGAATCTGTCAAATACAATTAGGTATATTCTAGCCAATATGAGGGAATAATAACGGCAGACAAAAAAGACTTATCTATATGCGTATAATGGGCTAACCCTTGATCTAGGCTAATTTAGCTTTCTTGCATCAAGACAGCGACACTAATGTGTTAACGCCGACAAATAATTTTTTATGTGAATTGAACCCATATTTACATGGGATACGACATTTACCCGATTGTTGTCAATCAACAGGATTATTTTGATGAAAAAATTGAAAAATCAAGTATTTTTCAGCTTGACAGGTGCATTTTTGGCAGTAGGATATTCCAGTTTGCTAGCTACAGAAATTCCCATACAGAGTAGGTCAAACCTAAGAAAAGATTTATTAACACAATCAGAAATCAACCCCAATGTCAATGAGTATCTGGATAAAAATAAACCGGAAAGTTATAACGCTTTAAAAAGGCAGTTAGATGTAGCGATTGAGGATGCAAAAAGACCGAGTGAAGAGAAAGTGGTAAAAAATCTTTGGTCATTGTCAAAAAGTAATGAGCAAATAAAATGGAGAGAGAATAACGGCAAAATTGAATATCTGATGGCGAATTGGAAATATGTAAAAAACCCAAGTGAGGATTGGAAAGTAGGTACAAAAAAAAGTATAGAAGCACGGACTTGGTTAACAGCCGTTCCTCAAGTTAAAGAATTTTGTCAAAATTGTAAGGGGAACGGCATAAATATTCCCGGTGATATCATGCTTTCTCTGAGGTTACAGCAGTATTTAGGTTTAATTTTAAATAGAAACTCAAATAAGACGCATTTTGTAGAAATGTGGGTGAAAGCCGAAGATTTAAGTAGACCATGTGTCGATCCAGAAATTAATGATTCTAGTTGTAATGTTTTACGTATACCGATTACTGCTAGTTATCCGATTTTGCAAGATATATACAAAACTTCTTATGCAGTTGGTAGTCAAGAACATTATCCTTGGACAGGCTTAGGTTACACCTATGATTGGGGAAATCCGAAAAAACCTCGTGAGGGAGCTAGTGAGTTTCTGATCGACGGAACTAAAGAAAAACCGATAGAAGTAGAGGTTGTTTCTGTCACAGCTACGAAAGAATATTGTAATAATCAATATTTAAAGTCAGGGATGAAATAATCTTTGCCACCCAGCTCGGTCAAGAGCTAAAAGAATGTGTTTATTAGCACCTAACTCCAATTCACGAGCAAAGTCTGCTAAAACCCGATTAAACAGTTCAGTATTCACATAAGGCAGAATCCACCAATAAGTTTCTCCTGTTTTGGGATGTACAAATGCATACAGCCATAACAGCAAACGAGAATCAACTGATTTTTGGGTTTAGCCCTTTCGTCTGATATTGTATGAACGAGCAGGATTTAGCCGCTCAACAGGAATGTAGCTTAGGAAATACCAATGAACTTAAGCATTCAACAGATTGTGCCGGAGGACGTTGCATTAATGGAAGCTCTATTAGCGACCTTTGGTGAGGCGTTCGATGAAGTGGAGACCTATGGAAATCCGCCTAGTGCAGACTACCTGCGGCAACTGCTCGATAGTGACTACTTCATTGCGATCGCCGCATTGAAAGAAGGTGAGGTCGTTGGCGGTCTCACTGCCTACGAGCTTAAAAAGTTCGAGCAGGAGCGCAGCGAGATTTACATCTACGATCTAGCTGTTGCCGCCGCACACCGACGGCAGGGGATCGCAACGGCATTAATTCAGAAACTGAAGGAAGTAGCAGCAGCATGTGGAGCTTATGTCATTTTCGTCCAGGCGGATATCGGTGACGATCCAGCCATTAAACTTTATACAAAGCTAGGCGATCGCGAAGACGTGTTGCATTTCGACATAGCAGTTAATAGCGGCAATGACAATGCCTAACGCCTATCTGAGTAGTGGCTTTTCGAGAAGAGCATACTAGAGATCGGGTCAATTTTTTACAATCTTTATGGCGATCTTCAAAAAGCTCGATCTTTACGATGCTCAAATTCTAGAAGCCTGGTATGGACTCTTTAAGACGGGCGATCCGTCTTACTTTTCTACTTTGCAGAGACTATCAGCTTAATACAATTCCGATCGCTTTCTGGCAATAAGCTGCATATCATCGAGCCGATTGGCAACCTGAAAACGTTGGATATAATGAGTCTTCTCCAGAATCGCTCTAGATCGGGATAGATCGTTCAACTTGAAATTTTAGTTCGGGCGTGATTGTTTTGATTTATCATCCACTGGATAAAACACTACCTTATTCATGATTGCAAAAGTCTGTGCTGCTTTGCAGATATCGCCAAGGGCACTTCCCCTCATTTGTCTCATCAGTGCTGAATTCCTTTCACAACTGGGGAATCAAATTGCAGCGATCGCCATTCCCATTTTGGTGCTGCAATTTACGCACTCGACGATCGCTACTGGCATCGCTGGAGCAGGAAGTATCATTCCGATTGTGTTGGCTGCCTTCATCGGTGGAAAAGCGATCGATCGATTTGGTGCATGGCAGGTGAGCATTGTAGCTGATGTTTTTAGCAGTCTCTCAGTTTTATTATTACCATTCATTTTTATCGAATTCAAATCAGTGTCCCTGATTTTTATTTTCTTGCTGGTGTTTGTTGGTGCGTTATTCGATCCAACAGCAGTTTCAGCCCGTCATACCCTCGTTCCAAAATTTGTCAGACTCGCGGGAATTCCCTTAGACAAGGTGAATGGGTATCGCGGTAGTCTGGAAAATGGAGCAGATTTGTTAGGTCCAATCGTCGGCGCAGGGTTAATTAGCTGGATTGGAACTGTCAATACATTGTTCGTTAACGCAGCCAGTTTCTTTGTTTGTGCTGTAGTATTTGCGATCGCAGTTCCACGTTCGCGCCATCAAGAGTTTAAGCATGAGAAGATCGATCCAATTGCCGGAATTCGGTTCATTCTCCAGCAGCGTCAACTAAGATCGCTCACCCTCAGCGGGATGGTACTCAATTTTGCGCTGCTGCCATTTCTCAGTCTCTTGCTTCCAGTGTTAGTCACCCAGAAATTTGCCAATCCTGCCCTACTGGGTCTTTGTTTAGCTGGATTCGGTATGGCAGCAACTCTGGGTGCTTTATCCTACGCAAGGTTGACAAAACGATTTTCTCGTTCAGCCATTTATTACAGCGGTTTACTTCTCACTGCGATCGCCATTCTGCTGTGCACGATCGTCGAAACTCCAACTGCGCTGATTCTAGCGGTTAGTTTTGGTGGTTTGCTATTAGGCGCAGGAAATCCTCTAGAACAGACGATTTTGCAAGAAGTGACACCCAGTCGAATAGCTGGACAGGTTTTTACATCACACAGCGCGATCGCTTTTACCGCAGGAATTTTCGGGTTACTGATTGCGGGTGTAATCGCAGAATTAACCAGCGTCGAGTGGGTGTTGAGCCTGAATGGGAGTTTGTTGGCGATCGCCGCGGCGATCGGCTGGTACTTCAGATAATCAAATACAGGGGGAGGAGGTTAAAATCGGGCACCGCCATCCACTTCTATGACGCTACCAGTAAAGTAATCACATTCAATAATAAAACGCATGGCCTGCCAGATTTCGTAAGGTTCAGCTATGCGCCCCATAGGTATTTTGGCAGTCATCTTTGCCAAGGCTTCTGGAGATACCCGACTGAGGATTGGGGTATTCGTCAATCCAGGTGCTATGCCAGCCACCCTAAATCCGAAGGATGCTAATTCTAAAGCCCATGTACGTGTGTCTGCATCTAGTCCCGCCTTGGAAGCACTATAATTTGACTGACCAGGATTGCCTGACCTGGTTACAGAAGAGATATTTACTATTAAAGCTGGGGAAATATTCTTCTCAATCGCTACAGATGCAAATTCCCGCGACATGAAAAAAGCACCGGTCAAATTCACATCAATTACCCGCTTCCATTGTGCCGTCGGCAGCTTACGTAACCAACCCTCTTCGTCACGTGTAACTAGTAATCCATCACGGAGGATACCCGCATTGTTAACCAAGGTATTAACATGTCCAATCTTTTCAAAAGCGAGGAGAACAAATTCTTTAACAATTGATTCATTCGCTACATCAAGCTGTAAACCGGAGATATTTCCTGGTAAACCAATACCCTCTGCCTCCAAGGCTTTCAGCCCATCAACATCCAAATCTCCGCCAACCACTTGAGCACCAGCACGAGCCAACTCTAAAGTGATGCAACGTCCGATTCCACTGGCAGCCCCGGTCACTATTGCTTTAACATTTTTTAACTGCATAGTATTTTACAGAACATGGTATGATGAGCAACTGAAATGTCATTAGACGTCTTGCAAAAGTCCAAAAATCAAAAATGGTATTCGGAGCCAGATATAAGTTAACAAAGAAAATCGCAAGATAATTTAACATTTTGCACCAATCTGGGTTCAACTCAGGCTCTACATAAACATTCCAGCTTTTTGAGCATTTTTCCAAAAAGTCTATAAAAATATAAACAAACAAAATCAAGGAACAAGATACTGCAAAATGTTTTTTGAATCAAATCAGTTTGCATTTATCACATTTTTAGAAGCCAACTGGCTACTAATCCGAAAAGAATTAGAGCAGCTCCAGCCAAAAAACTTTATTGATTGGCCAGAAAAAAATATTTATAACCAAGGATGGGAAGTTTTTGGACTATATGCTTTTAGCAATAGAATTGAGGAAAATTGCCGATTGTGCCCTGAGACAACTAAGTTGGTTGAGATGATACCAGGGATGACAACGGCGGGGTTTTCTTCTTTAGCTCCAGGAACTTATATCGGCCCACATTTTGGCGCAACTAAAGCCGTTTTGCGCTGTCACTTGGGCTTAGTTGTGCCCGATGAATGTGCGATTCGGGTAGACAGTGAAACTAGAAGTTGGCAAGAAGGTAAGTGTTTACTTTTTGACGATACATTTGAGCATGAAGCTTGGAATAAATCTGACAAAACTAGAATTGTCTTGCTTATTGACTTTAATCGTCCAGAGTCAACTTTAACCGAGCCATTGGAACTTAACCAAACTGTTGATGAAGAGTATTGGTTAAAGATTTTATCCCAAACTGAAACCTCCGTTAATTATTAATATCAGTTCTGTTCTTCACAAACGAATTTGATTTATGGAAGTTTATGTATTGCCTCTATCTCTCTCTCAAAGGCAACTTTGGTATCAGGAAATAGTTTCTTCTGATAACATTGCATATAATATTCCGATCGCCTTGCGTTTACTGGGTAATCTTGAGCGAGTAGCGCTGGAAGATTCTTTCCGAGAGATTATCAACCGCCATGAAATTCTCCGAACAACGTTTGCTTTAGAAAATGGGGAACCTGTTCAATTAATTCATCCAGAACAGGAATTTTATCTCGAATATAAAATAATAGAATCATTTTTAGACAAACAAGCAGACAACTTCAAAATCATCTTAGAAACAGAATCTCGTCGCCCCTTCAATCTCGTCAAAGGGCCATTGATGAGAGCGATTTTGTATCAAATATCAGCACAAGAATATATTCTCTTGGTGAATCTGCATCATATTATCAGTGATGGCTGGTCTTTAGGAATATTTGTTAAGGAACTGACCGAATTTTATAGTGCAGCTGTTCAAGGTTCACAAGTTTCTTTACCAGCATTACCAATTCAATACGGCGATTATGCTGAATGGCAACAAAATTGGCTGCAAGCAGAGTCAATTCAACAACAATTAGCTTACTGGGAACAAGCACTAAAATCACCTCTATCGGTGCTTGATTTACCTTTAGACAAATTACGTCCAGCATCACAAACTTTTAATGGCGCAGTGTTGCGTGAACCTCTGTCAGCATTTCTCACTGCCTCTGTAGAGGCATTAGCAAAATCAGAAGGCGCTACCTTTTTTATGGTGGCATTGGCAGTTTATCAAGTTTTACTATTTCGTTATTCTGGTCAAACCGATATTATAGTCGGTACTGCGATCGCTAATCGCAAACGTAGTGAAATTGATTGCCTCATTGGTTGTTTTGTTAATACTTTACCTCTACGCGGCGATCTTTCTGGACAACCTTCGTTTTGCCAACTTCTGCGCCGAATATCCCAAACCTGCATTGAAGCTTACGCTCATCAAGATGTCCCCTTAGAACTCCTGGTAGAGAAACTGAAAATTAAGCGCGATCCTAGTCGTTCACCCATTTTTCAAACCCTTTTCACCTTGCAAAATGCACCCATCGGCGAAATTCAGCTACCAGGAATCATCGTTACACCCATCTATATAGATAATGGTGGTGCGAAATTCGACCTCAGTTTGATGTTAGAACCTGCTGCTGAGGGATGGCTAGTAGCACTAGAATATAATACCGACTTGTTTACACTGGAAACAGCCCAGCGGATACTAACTCATTATCAACAAATATTAATCGCTGCTGTTAGTGCCCCCGATCTTAGCATTAATGCTTTACCTCTGTTAACAACCAGCGAACGACAGGAACTTTTAGCCTTAGGTTCGACATCAGAATATACAAAATTCGAGCCAACAAATTTAGTTGAACTTTTTATTAAAAGCGCCCGCACTCATGGCGATAGAATTGCTCTGATTACATTAGACAAAAAATTAACTTATCAAGAATTAGACCAACGCTCCAACCAACTAGCTGCTGTTTTACAACAAAAAGGAGTAACTACCGAAACACGGGTAGGCATTTTTCTAGAACGGAGTGCAGAGTTAGTAATTTCCTTACTTGCAGTCCTCAAAGCAGGTGGTACTTATGTACCGCTAGACCCTCAATATCCGAGCGATCGCCTACGTTTTATTGCGGAAGATAGTGGTATTATTTTGTTGTTGACAGCAGAGGCTTTGATATCTGCAATTCCGGCGGTAGTAACTGAATTATTGGTGATTGACAAGATAGAATTCTCCCCAAACCTAAACTTTACTTCCCAAATTCTCCCTAATCAAGCAGCCTACATTATTTATACCAGCGGTTCCACAGGAGAGCCAAAAGGTTGTGTAGTAACTCACAACAACGTTGTCAGACTCATGCAAAATACAGCAGCGTGGTTTGACTTTAATGAAAATGATGTGTGGACACTATTTCACTCCTTCGCTTTTGACTTTTCCGTTTGGGAAATTTGGGGAGCCTTGGTATATGGTGGCAAACTAGTTGTAGTTCCTTATTTAGAAAGTCGTTCTCCCGAAGCCTTTCGCACCCTTTTACAACAAGAAGGCGTTACTATCCTCAATCAAACTCCTTCCGCCTTTCGCCAACTTATTCGAGCTGATAGAGAATTTGCAGATAAACTCGCTTTACGAGTAATTATTTTTGGTGGGGAAGCATTAGAATTACAAAGCCTCAAACCGTGGATAGAACGCTATGGCGATGGCTATCCGCGTTTAATCAATATGTATGGGATTACAGAAACCACCGTTCACGTTACTTATCGTCCCATTCTAGAAGAGGATATTTTACAAAATCGCGGTAACGTCATTGGTGTACCCATCCCAGACTTATCTCTCTATATACTAGATGATGCCCTAGAACCCTCACCGTTTGGTGTCCCAGGAGAAATCTATGTGGGTGGTATGGGTGTCTCTAGAGGATATCTCAACCGCACAACATTGACAGCAGAAAGGTTTATTCCCGATTTATACAGCCAACAACCGGGAGCTAGATTGTATCGTACAGGGGATTTAGCCCGACGGTTGCCCAATGGCGATATTGAATATCTGGGACGCTGCGATTTGCAAGTGAAAGTACGCGGTTTTCGCATTGAATTAGGGGAAGTTGAAGCTGCTTTAGCCGTACTCCCACAAGTAACAGAAGCGGTAGTTATTGTCCACTCAGAAGCTGAAAAAGATCGGCGTTTGGTAGCTTATGTTGTACCGAATGGTCAAATCGATCAAAATCAGTTGCGGACAGCCCTAAAAGAGCGTTTACCCGATTATATGATTCCGGCGGTCTTTATATTGTTGGATGCTATGCCTTTGACTGCCCAAGGGAAGATTAACCGCAAAGCTTTACCTGCACCAGATTGGAATCAAGCTACTGCTAGACGCAGTTTAATACCACCACAAACTGATGCTCAAAAGGTAATTTGTCGCGTTTGGGAGCAAGTTTTAGGTTTGGATTCTATAGGGATTGAGGATAATTTCTTCGATTTAGGTGGTGATTCCATCTTGGCGTTGCGAGTCGTCACCGAAATGCGTCGCCAAGGGTGGATATTAACGCCAAAAGAAATATTTCAGGAACAAACAGTCCAACGGTTGGCTATTGTAGCGCAAATGATGCGATGGCTTCTCTCCGAGACGCTAGGCGAACGCCCGCCGCAGGTATCGCCAGCATTACCTACTACTATAGTTGCAGGTGAAGTTCCCCTCAGTCCCATTCAAAAATGGTTTTTTAACCTCAATCTTCCCAATCCTCACCATTGGAATCAAGCCATACTTTTGGAAGTCCATCAATCCCTAGAAGCGCCAACAGTTGCAGCCGCGATTCAAGTTATTTCCTCACATCACGATAGTTTGAGATTAAGATTTCAAGAAGACAAAGGAGTTTGGCGACAGTTTTATACAGAAAACGAAGCCGCCTTTTCTTGGGAAATAGTTGATTTAGCTCTCGAAACAGAGTCTGAACAAAATGCTACCATGCGGGAAGTTGGGGAACGAGTACAGCGATCGCTTGATTTGACTAACGGCCCCCTGGCTCGTGCTGTTTGGTTTAATCTGGGAGAAAATCGCCTATCTCGGCTCTTAATAGTTATTCATCACTTGATTGTTGATGGCGTTTCTTGGCGGATTTTACTTCAGGATTTAGTAGAAGCAATTAGTGGTAGCCAAATTTCATCACCTCCAACATCTTTCCAGCAATGGAGTCAATTTCTCCACACCTTTGCCAACTCAACAGATATCCAAGCAAAAACACAGTTTTGGCTAGATACTATTAAAGGAGAAACGGCGAAATTACCTCTAGATTTTGCCAACTCTTTAACAGACAACCAAGAGTCATCTGTTAAAACAGTTTCCTGGAAATTAACCAAAGAACAAACTCAGATATTTCTTACTAAAGCCAATAAAGCTTACCGCACCCAACCCCAAGAATTATTAATCGCCGCTTTAGGTAAAACTTTGAGGAATATTACCCAAAAGCAAACATTGCAAATTCTCATGGAAGGGCATGGTAGAGAAGAATTATCCTCAGATTTAGATATTACTCGCACCCTTGGCTGGTTTACGACTCTTTATCCTCTGCGTTTAGAATTGCCAGCTAGTAGTCTAGACGCAGATATAATTAAAACTGTCAAAGAACAACTGCGTTCCATTCCCCAGCGAGGGTTTGGTTATGGTCTTTTAAGATATCTCAATAACGAAACAGCTAATAGTTTTGCTGAAGCTTTTCCAGCACCCATTAGCTTTAATTATCTTGGTCAAGTGCGAAGCGAAAGTGGCAAAAATAAGTTATTCCAGTTACTGAATGAAGAGATAGAAGTAACACGAAATCCTGAAGGTTTGCGCCCCCACATCATTGATATTAACAGTATTGTCGTTGAAGGGGAATTGCGCGTTGATTGGTTGTATAGTTCCAGCTTGCATAACCAAGAAACAATTGTTAAATGGGCTGGTGAGTTTCAACAAAATCTGCTAGATATCCTCAAACATTGTACAAATATAGGTATAGGTGGATATACACCTTCAGATTTCGCTTTAGTTAGAATTCCCCAATCTTATATAGACATTCTGCAAGAAAAATATTCCAAGTTAGAAGATATTTATCCCCTATCTCCTTTGCAAGAAGGGATGCTATTTCACACTATATATAACCCAGAGGAGGGAATTTACTTTGAACAAGTAACAGGCAAAATTATCGGTAAACTCGATGTTGACAATTTTAATTTTGCTTGGCAAGCCGTCGTAGATAGACATCCAATTTTACGTAGCGCCTTTGTTTGGGACAATCAAGATTCGTCTCTGCAAATTGTTAGTAAATCTATCCAATTGTCTATTTTACAACAAGACTGGCGCGATTTCTCACCTGCACAGCAAGAGGATAAACTTCAGCAATATCTGATAGAAGACCGTCAAAATGGATTTTTATTGGATAGATGCCCATTGATGCGGTTTAGCGTCGTTCAGTTAGATAATTTTACCTGGCAATGGGTTTGGAGTCATCACCATATCATCCTTGATGGCTGGTCATTACCATTAATATTTAAAGAAGTTCTCGCTATTTATCAATCAACCTGTCAACGAGTTCCCCATTCCCTACCTCCCGTTCCACCTTATCGCAATTATATTCAGTGGCTAGCAACTAGAAATCGTGAAGAAGCCAAGCAATTTTGGCAGGAAACTCTGGATGGTATCACCACATCTACTCGCCTATCTTGGCAACTACCAGAAGAGGAATTAGTAACTAATTTAACTGCTTATGCGGAAGTAGAATTACGCCTAAGTCAAGCAGAATTTGCCAAATTACAAAAGATGGTGCAAAAGCATCGACTAACGCTGAATACTCTAGCTCAAGGTGCTTGGGGACTTTGTTTGCAAAAACATGGTGCGGGAGAAGATGTACTATTCGGTGTTACCGTTTCTGGACGACCGCCGGAACTTGCAGAAATTGAAAATATGGTAGGGTTATTTATCAACACCCTACCGATGCGAGTTCGCCTCAATCCAACAGTAACCGTCGCCGCTTGGCTAGAAAACATTCAACAGCATCATGTACAGATGCGAGAATACGAATATAGCAAACTGACGGATATTCAAAAGGAAATTCCCTTGGCAGCGGGAGAATCATTATTTGAGAGTATTTTAGTCTTTGAAAATTATCCAGTTGACCAAAGTTTAAAAGAGCAGGGGCAGCATTTTCGAGTTGATAATATCCAGTTTTATGAACGAACTAATTACCCCTTGACAGTCGGTGTAATTCCAGATAATGGATTGCTGTTAAAGCTGAATTACCAAACAAAATTCCTGTCTGCAACAGCCGCAGAAGTTCTCCTGTCACGACTGCGAAATATTATGGTCAATCTGGCTGAAAACCCGGATTTTGTGTTGGGAAAAATCCAGGTATCAGCACAAGAGCAGATGAGCAATGAAGGAAATACTAATGCTATTATTTGGGGAGATTTCCGCACGGCTCATCAGTTATTTGAAGACTCGGCAGATTTACATCCTAATTCTGTGGCCTTAGTTTGTGGCGATGATGCAATTACCTATGGTGAATTAGAAAAACGTGCCAATCAATTAGCCGCAACCTTAATATCAATTGGCATTGGCTATGAATCAATTGTAGGTTTATATTTTTACCCCGATCTAGACTTTATTATTGCCCTGCTGGCCGTATTGAAAGCGGGGGCGGCATTTCTCCCCCTGGATCGCAGCTATCCCGAAACGCGTCTGCAATTCATTGTAGAAGATAGCCAAACTCATCTGATTCTCACAAAAGAAGCCCCGCCACCAGGGTTATTTCCAGGTGATATTAAAGTGATAATTATTGGAGATCGGGGGGGAATTTCAATACCTCACGCTCCTAATCGTCCTAATTTAAAAGTTAGGGCAGAGAATCTCGCCTACATTATTTACACCTCTGGTTCTACAGGTAAACCGAAAGGCGTTTTAGTGTCTCATGCAGGTATTCAAAATCTGGTATGCAATCAAACTGCGAGTTTTGGTGTCACAGCCGAGAGTCGCATTTATCAATTTGCTTCTCTGAATTTTGATGCTGCAATTTCTGAGATTTTTATGGCGTTGGGTAGCGGCGCAACTCTATATCTGCAAGAAAAGGCAAATCGTTCTCCTAGTTCTGCTCTTTGGGAAGCATTAACCAATTGGCAAATTACTCATGTCACCCTTCCCCCGTCGCTGCTAGCCGCCATTGAACCTACAAGTTTACCGCAATTGCAAACCCTGATTGTGGCTGGAGAAGCGGCTTCTGGTGATTTACTCCGGCGCTGGGGTGGAGAGAAACGTGCCTGTTTTAACGCCTATGGCCCCACAGAAGCAACAGTCTGCGCCAGCTTGATGAATTGTTCCCATTTACTCGGCGAACCCAGCATTGGGAAAGCGATCGCTAATGTCGAAATTTACCTCCTGGACTCCTTTTTAGAACCAGTGGCTTTGGGTGTAACTGGGGAAATCTATATTGGGGGAATCAGTTTAGCACAAGGTTACTTACATCGCCCCAGCTTAACAGCAGAGGCATTTATACCCCATCCCTTAGCTAAAACACCGGGAGCTAGACTTTACAAAACAGGCGATCGCGGCGTTTACGACTTGCAAGGAAACATCCGGTTTATGGGTCGGCAAGATGCTCAGGTAAAATTTAACGGTTATCGGATTGAATTAGGGGAAATTGAAGCTGCTTTAACCAGATACGCCACGGTAGACAGTGCAGTGGTAATCCTGCGCCAAGATATGCCAGGACGCAAGCGGATAGTAGCTTATGCTCTCACACCCAAGGAAAACCTACCTACCACCAACAAATTACGGGATTATTTAGCAGAGGTTTTACCAGCTTATATGATTCCCAGTGCAGTGGTGTTAGTCACACAATGGCCCCTCACCCCCAACGGCAAGATCGATCGTCAAGCCCTTCCCGCACCCGAAATACCAATAACCCCAACCATACCAAAAACTCAAACAGAGGAGATATTAGCCCAAATCTGGGCAGAAGTGTTGGGGCTAGAAACCGTCAATCCCGATGATAATTTCTTCGAGTTGGGGGGAGACTCGATCGTGAGCTTGCAAATCGTTTCTCGCACCCGTGCTGCTGGCTGGGAAATTAGCCCCAAAGACATATTTGAAGCTCAAACCCTGTCCAGACTAGCGGCGAGAGCCAAACCATTAGCGCTAGGTGAGTCGCGCCGCCCTGATGAGCCATTAACTGGTAATGTTTCCCTGTCACCCATCCAGCATTGGTTTTTTGCTAAAAATTGGACTCATCCGCATCATTGGAATCAAGCGATCGCTTTGAATATTAAAGAACCATTGAAAATCGATGCATTAGCGATCGCATTAGCTGCTTTGGTTGCTCACCATGATGTTTTGCGATTAAAATTCTCTGAACATCAAGGACGATGGGAGCAATCTTACTCTGGGCTGGCTGAAAGTCCCCCGTTGCGGCTCGAAGACTTTAGCAACTATCCGCCCCAAATACAGCAAAATATTTTAACTGCGATCGTGGAAGCAGAACACGGGAGTTTCCAACTTGACCATCCGCCGTTGTTACGAGTGCTATATGCCACAAATATCACCGGATATGGAAACGTTCTGTTTCTCTTCGGACATCATTTAATTGTAGACGGCGTATCCTGGCGGATTCTGCTGGAAGACTTAAACCAAGCTTACCAACAAGCTATAGATAACCAGCCTATTTCCTTACCTCCTAAAACATCCTCTTATCGAGAGTGGACTACATCTTTGCAAATTCTGGCTGACTCAAACGAATTCATCAGAGACATTCCATTTTGGCAAAATATTCTCTCTACTCCTGTCACCGCATTACCTGTTGATTATCCAGTCATCCCTGGAAGCAACACAGTAGACAGTACAGCCATAATATCTTGCCAACTTTCCCCAAAAGAAACAAATACTCTTCTCAAACAAGCAACCGCCACCTATCATGCTGGCGTGCAAGAAATCATGCTAGCTGCATTACTAAAAACCCTAACTGACACTTACAAATCGGATAGTTGGCCGATCGATTTAGAAGGACATGGACGAGAAGAACTAGCTAGTGAATTGGATCTTTCCAGAACAGTTGGCTGGTTTACATCTCTCTATCCAATTATTCTGAAACAACCAATCAAAAATCCAGATCGGGATGTGTTGCTTAAAGAAATTAAAACCCAATTACGAGGAATTCCCCATCATGGTATCAGCTTTGGGTTGCTGCGTTACATCAGCCAAAATCAATCTTTACAGGAAATTCTAGACACTGTACAACCAACTGCCATTAGTTTCAATTATTTAGGGCCAACTGACAACCTATCAAAAAGCAATAACCTATTCAATATCAGCAATGCTCCCACAGGAACAGGATTATTTGCTGAACAAGAACGTCCCCACCTATTAGCAATTAATGCTCGTATCCAAAATGAATGCTTGCAAGTAGACTGGTCTTACAGCCAGCACGTTCATCATCGACAGACTATCGATAACCTTGCAGAAAGTTATCTTAACAACCTCCGTTTATACTTAACAGATTCAACATCAAGCAATTCCTCATTTTATAGTGCTACTGACTTTCATTTAGTTGATTTGTCTGAAGATGAACTAGATTCAATTTTAGAAGATTTAGAATAACTGTTATCCAATCTTCACTTGTCAAATTCAATTTTTTTAACGAACCGCAAAGGACGTATTCGCGCAGCGTCTCGTCAGAGAAGAACGCAAAGGAAGAGAAGTAAGAGAAGCAAGAAATACTTAAGTGAACCGCATCTACATTTAAACAGGATTATTATATGAGCCTAAAAGATAAAATCGAAGATATTTTTCCCCTCACCCCCTTACAAAAAGGATTATTATTTCATTCCCTATATGAACCAGAATCTGGCATTTACTTTGAGCAATTCCATTGCCGTTTAGAAGGAAATGTTTCTGTAATTGCAGTCCGCCAAGCATGGCAAACTTTAGTTGACCGCCATCCAATTTTACGAACTGCGATTATCACCAAAGGGCAAACTGAACCTGTACAAGTTGTATTCCGCAATCTCGTATTTAAGACAGCAGAAGAAGATTGGCGTGGTTTAAGTAACTCCGCCCAAAAAAACCGCCTGAGAGAATTTCTGAAAGCAGATAGACGACAGGGATTCATTCTTAATCGTCCGCCTTTGATGCGGGTAACCTTAATTCGTCTAGGCGAAGACTGCTGGGATTTAGTTTGGAGTCACCACCATTTAATTTTGGATGGTTGGTCTTGGCCGATACTACTACGTGAATTCTTGATGTTGCACAAAGCAGCTAAAGAAAATGTAGAAATTTCCCTGCCAAATGTGCGCCCTTACGGTGATTTTATTGCTTGGTTAAAGCAAAAAAATCCCCAAGAAGGTGAATCCTTTTGGCGTGAATATATGAGTGGCTTTGAAAGTGCTACTCCCTTATTAATCTTGTCCAAAGCAAAACTAAGTAGTGCTTTTGAAGCTGGAGAAATAAAACACCAATTATCGCCTGAAAATACTGCTTTGTTGCAGAAATTAGCCCGTAATTGTAGCGTCACCCTCAACACCGTGATTCAGGGAGCTTGGGCGATATTACTTAACCGTTATAGCCGCAACACAGATATAGTTTACGGAATTACAGTAGCGGGACGCCCCCCAGAACTTCCAGAAGTAGAAGGGATGATTGGCCCTTTTATTAATACTTTGCCATTTCGCGTCTTAATATCTGGAGAACAAACCCTTGATTCTTGGTTGCAAAACCTGCAAGCACGCACAGCCTTAATGCGTCAGTTTGAACATTCGAGTCTATCAGATATCCAAGGATGGAGTGATGTTCCACGAGGACAACCACTGTTTGAAACTTTGCTGGCTTTTGAAAATTTTCCGGTTGACAAATCCTTAAAAACAGCAGATTTTGGGTTGAATGTTCCTGAGTCATCTTTCTTTGAAACTACCCATTATCCCTTGACTTTAGTGGTTGTTCCGGGGGATGGACTTTCACTCAAATTAAGTTACAATGCGAGTCGCTTTGATGCGGTGGCTATGGAATTATTGCTAGAGCAATTCTGCTATCTATTGTTTAACATGGCAAATAATGCTCAAGCACCTTTGCAGTCTTTATCGCTAATTGGTCATAAGGAATCGGTAATTGAGAACAGGCTAATTACCAATTACGAATCACCAATTACCATCAGGGAAATGTTTGCAGAAACTGTAAACAAATATCCAGACCGCATTGCTCTAACATTTGAGAATGAAAGCTTTACATATAAAGAACTAGACCGCCGTTCTCAGCATCTTGCTCAATATCTCCAAAAGCAAGGTATTGGTGCAGATAAACGCGTGGTGATTTGTCTGGAGCGCTCTCCAGAACTGATTATAGCTATGTTGAGTGTAGTTAAGGCAGGGGGTGTTTATGTTCCTCTCGATCCGGCTTATCCTCGCGATCGCATCGAGTTTACCATTTCTGACTGTGAAGCGGAATTAATTCTTACCACATCTACCATCAGTCCCCAACTTCCAGAATCCACACTTCAAATTTGTCTGGATGAAAAAGATGCGCCTTATTTAACTGAAAGTAATGAACCTTTGATAGGAAATACTCTTGACCCTGACTCAGGAGCTTATATTATCTACACATCTGGTTCGACAGGGAAACCCAAAGGTGTGTTAGTCACCCAGCACAACGTTACCCGACTATTCCGCAGCACCCAGCCCTGGTTTGAATTCAACGAGCAAGATGTTTGGACATTCTTCCATTCTTTCGCCTTCGATTTTTCCGTTTGGGAGATTTGGGGAGCTTTGCTTTATGGCGGGCGACTGGTAATCGTTCCTTATTGTGTCAGCCGTAACCCCCAAAGCTTCCTTCAGCTGCTTCACGACGAACAAGTTACTGTCCTGAATCAAACTCCCTCAGCTTTTGTTCAATTACTAGCAGCAGAATCGAGTGCGAAAGATATTGTCTCGCCCCTACGGTACATCATTTTTGGCGGCGAAGCCCTGAATCTACCAAGTTTGCGTCCCTGGTTTGAACGTCATGGAGATAATCAGACGCGTTTGGTGAATATGTACGGGATTACAGAGACAACAGTCCACGTTACCTATAGAGTTATTAGTAAAAAAGATACAGAGGACTCATCTGGTAGCTTAATTGGTCAACCAATCCCCGATTTACGTCTCTATATCCTGGATTCTGATGGTAATCTCCTACCAACTGGAGTGATTGGTGAAATTTATGTTGGGGGTGCTGGAGTGGCGCGTGGTTATCTTAATCGACCAGAATTAACCGCAGAACGCTTTGTTGAAGATGCTTTTTCAGTAGATTCACTATCGCGTTTGTATCGGACTGGTGATTTGGGGCGCTTTCTCCCTAACGGCGATTTGGAATATCTAGGACGCATAGATTACCAAGTGAAAATTCGCGGTTTCCGGATTGAAATTGGCGAAATCGAAGCCATTATTTCCCAGTTTCCTGACGTGCAGGAAACTATTGTTTTAGTTCATTTGGAAGCCCAAAGCAATCAACAACACTTAATTTCTTATGTAGTTTGTACTCCTGGAAAGCAACCATCTATCGAAACGCTGCGAAATTATTTGCAGCAGCATTTGCCAGATTATATGATACCGTCGCAGATTGTTTATCTAGAGCGATTACCACTGACAGCCAATGGTAAAATTGATCGCAAAGAGCTACCCGCACCAGAAATTAAACGGGAAAATCTCGAAGTTGCCTTTGTTCCTCCCGCTACACCCATCGAGGAAATTTTAGCTGACATCTGGCAACAAGTTTTAGGTGTAAATCGCATCGGACGATTTGATAATTATTTTGTTTTGGGTGGCGATTCTATCCGCAGTATTCGCGTTGTTTCGCTCGCACAAGCTCAGGGATTAAACTTAAAATTAGAGCAAATTTTTGCCCATCCTGTGCTGTTGGATTTAGCGGCATTGTTGGCAAAATCAGAAGTAGTAGACAGCGATAAGATTGATGAAGAACCCTTCGCCTTTATTTCACTAGCAGATAAAGAAAAGCTCCAAGATTGGGCTGAAGATGCCTATCCTTTGGCACAACTGCAAGCAGGAATGCTCTTTCATGGTGAATATTCACAAAGTTCTAGAACTTACCATGATGTTTTCAGCTTCCGAATTCGGATACCTTTTGATCTCAAAGTTTGGGAAGCAGCTTATACCCAAATGTTTGCCAGACATCAGATATTACGGACGGCATTTTATTTAGCTGAATTTAGTCAACCGATTCAGGCAGTTGTTAAAGAAGTAACTCCTAAAGTTGTTTTTGAGGATTTAACTAATTTATCGCCCTCTGCACAAGATGATTATGTAAAAACATTTATTGCTAACGAACGGAAAAATCGCTTCGATTACAAGAGTGCCCCATTAATGCGTTTTCATATTCATCTACTCGATGATAATGTGATGCAAGCATCTTTTACTTTGCATCATGCCATCATGGATGGATGGAGTTTAGCTAACTTTTTATCAGAATTAACAGGCTTATATCTATATCTACTCGATCGGGGTGTACCTGCGCCACCAACTCCACCAGCTTTGAAATACTCTAGGTTTATTACCTTAGAAAAACAAGCTTTGGTTGATAGTAATCAACGAGAGTTTTGGCAAAATAAACTGGCGGAAATTTCCTTCACTAGACTACCAAGGTGGCCGGGTGTGCTTCCCCTAGAAACAAAAATGGGGAAATTTGATCTCACTTTATCAGAAACAATTTCCCACAACTTAAAAGCTTTATCTAAGCAATTGGGTGTGACTCTAAAAACGTTATTACTAGCAGTTCATCTCCAAGTTATTGGTTTTTACTCTGGCGACACAGAAGTGGTTACTGGATTGGTGAGCAGTGGTAGACCGACAGAAACTGACAGCGATCGCGTTTTAGGACTATTCTTAAATACATTGCCATTACGCTTGCCTTTACCAAGGGGTTCTTGGGTTGATTTGATTGCAGAAACTTGGCGGGCTGAACAAGAGTTAATGCCAAATCGTCGTTTCCCTTTGGCAGAATTGCAAAGGTTAAATGGAAATCAACCTTTATATGAAACATCTTTTAATTTCGTTCATTTCCACGTTTATCAAGGGCTGCTAAATTGGCGGGAAGTAGAATTAATCCAGGCGGAGTCTTTGGATGAAACAAATATTCCTTTTGCTGTCAGTTGGAGTGAGGAAGTAGGTGCAGAACTTCTTTCATTTAATATCACCTACGATCGTCAACAATTTGATAACGAACAAATTAATAATATTGCTAACTATTACCAAAGAAGTTTAGAGTCGCTAATTGCAAATCCACAAGGTCATCGTGAATTAGGCATAGATAGTTTAATTCAAAATTTGCAATTACCAATCCCCAATTTCCAATCACTAATACATGAAATTTTCGCCCAACAAGCAGCAAAAAATCCTGATTCTATCGCTGTTATTTGTGAGGGAGAAAGTTGGACATATAGCCAATTGAACCAAAAAGCCAATCAGTTGGCGCGATTTTTGAGTAAGTTTGGTATTAGTGTAGAACAGCCTGTGGGTATTTGTTTGGAACGTTCTTTAGACATGGTTTGCGCTATGTTGGCGGTTCTGAAAGCAGGTGGCTGTTATGTACCAATTGACCCTCATTATCCGGCTGTTCGTATTCAATCAATGTTGGAGGATGCTAATGTTAGTCTGCTTCTATCTCGTTCTGATTTAGAAATGTGGCATGGAAAAAACGAACCCCATAGGAACGAGAGGACAACAAATTTTTTGGCTGATTCTTGTA
Source organism: Nostoc sp. (assembly GCF_036917095.1). GTDB lineage: Bacteria > Cyanobacteriota > Cyanobacteriia > Cyanobacteriales > Nostocaceae > Nostoc. Next base: position 608,051 of record NZ_JBALFH010000015.1, on the reverse strand, counting down.
AAGTTATCTGTGTTGATATTTATAGGGAAGAAATTGCAGTTCAATCTGTTGAAGATTTGCAAATTCAGGTTTTGGCTGACAATATTGCCTATATTATATTTACATCTGGTTCCACTGGACGACCGAAAGGTATTGCAATTTCCCATCGGGCTTTGGCCCAGCATCAGGCTTGGTTGTTAGAGACTTTTGGGGTGAATTGTGAGGATGTAGTCTTGCAAAAGACACCATTTAGCTTTGATGCTTCGGTGTGGGAATTCTGGACACCTTTGATGGTGGGAGCTAAACTCGTGATGGCGAAGCCGGGAGGTCATCAAGATCCGGCATATCTAGTCAAAACTATTCAGCAAGAAAATGTGACTTTGCTGCAATTGGTACCGAGTCTTTTAGAAATGCTCCTTGGCGAACCGGGATTTTCTGAATGTTCATGTCTGCGTTTAGTTTTTAGCGGTGGTGAAACGCTGAAAAGGCGGGTGTGGGATGAGTTTAGAGAAGTTGCATCTAAATTAGTGAATCTTTATGGCCCGGCGGAAACAACTATTGATGTTGCTTTTCATTGTTGTAGAGAAAAGGAAATTACCGAGGTTATTCCCATCGGCAAAGCAGTCAGCAACACTCGTTTATATATCCTAAATTCTCATTTGCAACCTGTGCCTATTGGTACACCGGGTGAATTATTTGTGGCTGGCTCCCAATTAGCTCGTGGTTACTGGAATGCCCCAGGAATGACCGCCGCAAGCTTTTTACCCGATCCTTTTGTTGAAAATGCAGGCAGTCGAATGTATCGCACAGGCGATCGCGCCCGGTATTTACCTGATGGTAATATTGAGTTTCTAGGACGGGCAGATCGACAAGTCAAAATTCGAGGTTTCCGCATCGAAACTGGCGAGATTGTGGCAGCTTTAGAAAAACAAGCTTGGGTAGTTCGGGCTGTCACCAAAGCTATTGCTACTCCTGGTAAACCCAATCGACTAGTTGCTTATCTGGAACTGAAAACACCACCGACATCCTGGCAAACAGTTTTGCGATCGCAATTATCTGCCCTGCTCCCTGATTATATGATTCCTTCGGTGTTTGTCAGTCTCGATGCTTGGCCGTTACTGCCTAATGGGAAAATCAACCTTAACGCTTTACCCGCTCCTGATGAAGAGAATATCATAGCCCGTGAGGAATATATTGCCCCACAAACCAAAACTGAAGAGATTTTAACTAAACTTTGGCAGCAAGTACTACAAGTATCCCGTGTGGGAATTAAAGATGACTTCTTTGAACTGGGAGGAGATTCGATTCTTGCTCTACAAATTATTGCTAAAGCACGGGATGCTGGACTTTATTTCACACCACAAGATTTGTTTAAAAATCCCCAAGTTGCAGCACTTACACCTCATATTAAAACAACAGCAAAATTACCCAATGCTTTATCAATCCCTGTAGGTAGTGAAGTAGCGCTAACTCCTATTCAGCAATGGTTTTTCCAGCAATCTTTAGAACATCCTGAATACTGGAATCAGACGGTTTTATTGGATGTCAAACCGGGATTTAATGCGTCACATTTTCAAACAGTTTTAAGTCATATTGCCGCAAGTCATCCAGCTTTTCGCCTGCGATTTTGCCAAACCGAAGCTGGATGGATACAATGGTTAGATGATGATAGTCATGTTTTAAATTTTGATATTGTAAACCTGACTGCTATTTCTCAAACAGAATTACAAAAAATTGCCAGTCAATTTCAAGCACAACTTAATTTAGCCACTGGCCCTCTCTTTCGCGCCGTCTACTTCCATAATGATGAGAATAAATCCGATAAATTACTGCTAATTATCCATCACCTCATCGTTGATGGTATTTCGTGGCGCGTCATTTTGCAAGATTTAGCGATCGCTTGTGATGCTTTACAAAAGGAACAGGAAATTTCCTTATCTCCTCATAGTGTCGGTTTCCCACAGTGGACTCAACATCTACATACCCTAACTGAAAATTCTGATTGGCAAGAAGAAGTAGCTTTCTGGAAAACCCAACAAGTTGCTAATTCAGAATTACCCCTTGATTTTCCTGATGGCATAGCAGAAAACACAGAAATTTCTGCTACTCAAATAGAATGCAATTTCAGCGAATCTGAAACTGATAGTCTGCTGTATGAACTACCGCGCACTCACAAAGTTAGGATTCAGGAAGTTTTGCTAGCAGTTCTTTTAGAAGTGGTAACAGAATGGACAGGTGAATCAAAAATATTAATTGCCCTAGAAAGTCACGGACGAGAAAGCGATTTTACTGCCATTGATGTCTCTGATGCTGTGGGATGGTTTACATCTCTTTTCCCCTGCAAATTAGAGAAAACTCAAAAGAGCAATTTAAAAGGTGTTAAAGAACAGTTGCGGAACTTGCCAAATAATGGCTTTGCTTATGGTATCCTTTCTCAAAAACCAGAATTCGCGTCTATCTTACCGCCAATTCCCCAAGGCATCCTCTTTAACTACTTGGGACAATTTGATGAAAATCTTTCCCAAGCAGCACCCTTTACCCCAGCCACCGAAGATGTCGGACTATCCCGACACCCAAAAAATAGGCGGGCTTTTCAACTAGAAATTACTAGTTTAATTGCTAACGGCAAACTCCAAATACGGTTTGGTTTTAGCAAAGCTTTGCACCGAGAAGAAACGATTCGCCGTTTAGCAGATAGTTTTTCTAAACATTTACAGACTTTGTTAGCAACTAGCCGCCAGCAAGAATACAGTTTAACATCTACTGATTTTCCCCTCGCTAACCTTAATTCAGAACAATTGGTTATTGCTTTGGCGCGAACTACTGATGTGGAAGATATTTATCCTCTATCCCCTGTTCAGGAAGGAATACTTTTCCATGCAAATTATGAATCAGAAAAAGATATTTATCTGCAACAGGTGAGTGGTGAAATTGAGGGTTTTCTAGACGTAGAAACTTTTAAAAAGGCTTGGCAATCTTGTATTAACCGCCATCCTAGTTTACGCGCTTCCTTTATCTGGCGAGATTTACCGCGACCGTTGCAACGCATTCACCGCCAAGTCAATTTGCCCTTTGTCTACGAAGATTGGCGCGAATGCGATATTGATGAAGTACGATTAAAATGGTCTATTCTGTTAACAACAGACCGCCACCAAAGTTTTTCGACAGAAACGGCCCCACTGATGCGGATGACGTTAGTGAGAACCCAAGAACAGAAATGGCAATTTCTCTGGACTCACCATCATTTACTTTTGGATGGTTGGTCATTACCGCTAGTTTTCCGGGATGCGATCGCATTTTACCAAGCTAAAACAGAACGTCCAAATTTACCACAACCACCCATCTACCGAGACTTTATTGCTTGGTTGCACAAACAAGAATCGGGTTTGGCAGAATCTTTCTGGCGCAAACAATTAAGCGGTTTCCGGGAAGCAACTACTTTTGGGATTAAAAAACACTCCACTGATGATTACCAAACCTTACAAACTACTATCCCCAAAGAAATTTACACCCAACTCAAAATATTTGCTCAAAAGAATCAAGTAACATTAAATACTTTAGTGCAAGCTGCTTGGGGCATTCTGTTGAGCCGATATAGTGGTTCTGAAGATGTAGTTTTTGGTGTCACCGTATCGGGACGGACTACCGAATTATCAGGTTTTGCAGAGATGGTGGGTCTATTTATTAACACCTTGCCCTTGCGTCTGAAATTAGATGCAGCTACACCATTGAAACCGTGGTTAATAGAACTGCGCGATCGCATCTCGGCAATTAATCAATATTCCTTCACTCGTTTAGTAGATATTCAAGGATGGAGTGACATTCCCAGAGGAGAACCGTTGTTTGAATCCATTGTGGTTTACGAAAATTACCCAGTGGAAGAAAGTCTGCGTCAAAATCCAGGAGAACTGGCGATCCATTCTGTTGAATCTTTGGAGAAAAATCATTACCCCATCAGTCTATATGCCTTGCCAGGAGATGATTTAACGCTGAAAATCGCTTTTGGGCAGCAGATTGGGAGTGCAAAAACACGAGGAGATATCTTAGATCATTTAACCCAGATATTGACCAGTTTTGTTACCGAAAAACCACAATTCATTGGTGAAATTGGTTTGTTATCGAAAGCGGAATTAAGTAAGGTAAATTACCCATTACCCATTACCCATTACTCCAATACCCCAATACATGAATTATTCAGTCAGCAAGCCGCTCAAACTCCCGATGCGATCGCTGTTTTCCCCTCCCTAACCTACGCAGACTTAGAACGCAAATCTAACCAAGTTGCTCGCGCACTACTACAACTTGGTGTAACGCTAGAAACCTTAGTGGCGGTTTGTTTAGAACGGCATGCAGGTTTGCCGATTGCACTGTTAGGAATTATGAAAGCAGGCGCAGCTTATGTACCACTAGATCCTACCTTCCCGCGCGATCGCTTAGAGTGGATGCTTGCAGACAGCGCGGCGGCTGTAATCATCACCGAAGATCGAATTGTGTCAGCGCTTCCAGCATCATCAGCAAAAGTTCTATTGCTAGATTCGGTTTCGACCCAACCAGATACCAAACCACCTGCGGTTGCTGGTAAAAATCACTTAGCTTACGTTATATATACATCTGGTTCCACTGGACGACCCAAAGGAGTACAAATTCAGCATGAATCGCTGGTGAATTTCCTCCTCAGTTTTCAAGAAAAACTGCGACTGACTGCTGCTGATACTCTGGTTGCAGTAACTACAGTTTCTTTTGATATTGCTGGACTAGAACTTTTCTTACCAATAATTAGCGGTGCAAGATTAGCCCTAGCTGACAAAGAAACTACCAGAGATGGATTTAAGTTAGCTCAACTAATGCAAACATCCCAAGCTACGGTGATGCAAGCCACTCCAACTACCTGGAGATTGCTCTTGGCTGCTGGTTGGCAACCAAATGATGGTTTTCGCATTCTCTGCGGTGGAGAAGCTTTGCCGGTTGATTTAGCCGCCTCTCTTCTCAACTCTCAGGTGAATCTGTGGAATGTTTACGGGCCAACGGAAACCACAATTTGGTCTACCATCAAAGAAATTAACCTACAACAGGATGCACATTCCATAGGTAGGGGAATTGCTAATACATCAATTTATATTTGGGATAATGCTGGTAATCCCGTTCCAGAAGGGATTGTAGGTGAGTTATTGATTGGGGGAGCAGGATTAGCACGGGGTTATCGCCAAAGAGCAGATTTGACAGCCCAAAGATTTGTTCCCAATCCCTTCGCTGCAAATCCTGGTGAGCGATTATATCGGACTGGTGATTTGGCGCGTTGGCTACCCAATGGTGAAATTGAATTTTTGGGACGTATCGATTATCAAGTTAAAATCCGTGGTTTCCGCATCGAACTAGGGGAAATTGAAACAGTTTTAGAAACTCATCCTGCGATCGCCCAAGCTATTGTCCAAGCTATTGACAATACTGTAGCAGGTAAAAAGCTTGTTGCATATCTAGTTGTCAAATCTGAAGCTGAAAAACCCACTATTGAAACTTTGCAATCATATATGTTGGCAAAACTACCCGATTATATGCTGCCTGACTCTTGGGTGTTTCTAGATGCGATACCTCTAACACCTAATAATAAAGTCGATCGCCTTGCTCTACCGTTACCAAATCAGTCTGAGCATCAAGTTGATTATACAGCGCCGAAAAATGCGATCGAAGAAGCATTAATCTACATTTGGCAAGAAATTCTGCAAGTCGATAGGGTGGGAATTATGGATGACTTTTTCCAACTGGGCGGACATTCTTTATTAGCTGCCCAAGTTCATGCTCGCATTAAAAAAGTATTCTTGATTGATTTAGAATTGCGAGAACTTTTTGATACGCGAATAATTGAAAAAATGGCACAACTTTTATTGGTGCGAGAACCTCAAGTAGGACGCACTGAAAAAATAGCGAAAGCGTTTTTACGTCTCAAAAAAATGACCCCAGAAGAAAAAGCTAAACTTCTAGAAACAAAGCGAAAAATAAATTAAACATCAGAATGTGCAGAAAATAGTAATGGATTATTTTTAAAATTTTCAATTCCCCATCCCCCATTTCCCCAAATGAAGAAATTACTTGTAACTGGTTCATCGGGATTAATTGGCTCTGAAGTTTGTCTATATTTTGCCCATCGAGGTTGGGCAATTCACGGCATTGATAATAACCAAAGAGCTATTTTTTTTGGCCCTCAAGGAGATACTCGTTGGAATCAAAAACGTTTAGCATCTGAACTTAAAGGCTTTGTCCATCACGAGATAGATATTCGCGATCGCACTGCTATTTTAGACTTAATTGATAGTCTCCGACCAGATGCGATCGTTCATACAGCAGCCCAACCCAGCCACGATTTAGCGGCGTCAATTCCCTTTGATGATTTTGAGACTAATGCTGTAGGAACACTGAATCTTTTAGAAGCAACTCGTCAATTTGTCCCAGATGCACCTTTTGTGCATATGTCTACCAATAAAGTATATGGGGATGCGCCCAATGAAATCCCAATGCTAGAGTTAGCAACCCGTTGGAATTATGCTGATTCTGCCTATGAGCATGGTATCCCGGAATCGTTTCGCATCGACCAATCAAAACACTCTCTTTTTGGTGCTTCTAAACTTGCCGCTGATATTATGGTACAAGAATATGGGCGCTATTTTGGGCTAAAAACTTGCTGTTTGCGCGGCGGATGTTTGACTGGCCCTAATCATTCTGCTGTGGAATTGCACGGCTTCCTCAGCTATTTAGTGAAATGTAATTTAGAAGGTCGCACTTATCAGGTATTTGGTTACAAAGGTAAGCAAGTTCGGGACAATATTCATTCTTATGATGTAGCCCGCTTGATTGAAGAATTTATTAAAGCACCCCGTAGCGGTGAAGTTTATAACTTAGGGGGCGGAAAAAATAATACCTGTTCGATATTAGAAGCTTTCGATATCGTAGCTTCATTGACTAACAAAAAAATGATTTTTGTCTATATACCAAAAAATCGAGAAGGGGATCACATATGTTACTATAGTGACTTACAAAAAATCAAAAAACATTATCCTAATTGGTGTATAACTAAGCCATTGGAATTGATATTTTCAGAAATGGTTGCTGCTTGGTCTGATAAATTTATATTAAATCAGAGATAACAACAACTTTCATGTTATTTACCCAGTCTGTTTAATTCCAGGAAAAATCTACAAATAGGAATTTTTTGATGAGCAAAGATGATTTAATCGCAGTGGGCCACATTGAACGAGTTGAACAACCGACAAGAGAGGAATTCCAAAGGAATTTTCTCTCTCGTAGAAGACCGGTCATCATCACTGGGGTTATTAATGATTGGAATGCTCTCTCTTTATGGACTGCTAATTATCTAACTACCTTATTCAGTGATAAACAGGTTGATATAAGTGTTTCTCAAAATAGCGTTTTTACAGGCAATTTGGAAAATGGATTTGCTAATTTGAGGCAGAAAATGCAATTTAGCGACTTCATCAATATTCTGGTTTCAAAAAATAAATTTGATAAATATTATTATCTCCAACAACAGTCAATTCCCACAGAATTTCCTGAAATACTGCAAGATATTAAGTTCCCAGAATATTTTGATAAAAAGTTATTTGTCGATCCAACTATTTGGATTGGATCTGGCGGTAACACATCCCCATTACATTATGATGCAATGGATAACTTATTTACTCAAGTTAGCGATCGCAAGCGTTTCCTGTTGTTTGACCCCCAACAAACATCTTCATTATATCCTTTCCCTGCTGGTTCAAAAATTCCCCACATGAGCCAAATAAATATTGAAGAACCAGATTTAGATAAATTTCCCAATTTCCAAAAAGCCAAATATTTTGAGTGTATTGTCGAACTAGGGGAAATTTTATTTATTCCTGCTTTTTGGTGGCATCAAGTATACTCCCTAGCAAATTCAAATCACGAGCTAAACATTTCTGTAAATTTCTGGGCGAAACCACCTATTAGTCAATTTTTAACCCCTCCTGGGCGGAGATTGGCAGCACAGATACCCACTCTTTTAAAAAGAGCTTTCAGCCGATGATTTTATATTAGAATAGTATAATCTGTGATTTTTTTCATCTCTGGACATTTGTTATTTACCTCATAAATTTCTCCGAATCACAAAATATACAATTAATTTATAAAATATGTATGTAATTAAACTAATTGAACTAATTCGTGAATTGCGTAATTTTACTCTCTTCTGGCTGGGGCAGTCTCTGTCTGAAATCGGAAATCGCTTGACAGGATTTGGCTTAGGTATCTGGGTTTATCAGAACACTCATGCTGTTACACAATTAAGCCTGGTTATATTTTTTACAACCTTGCCAGGTGTATTAATCACTCCCTTTGCTGGTGCATTAGTAGATAGGTGGAATCGAAAATGGACAATTATTTTTAGTGAAATAGCTGCGGCTTCAATTACACTCACACTTGCTATATTGCTACTGACTGGCAATCTACAACTCTGGCATACTTATGTTTCTGCATTTTTTACTTCAGTCTGCGGTTCTTTTCAAATGACTGCGAAGGGAGCTGCTTTACCTTTGATGGTTCCTAGCAATCAGATGGGGAGAGCTAATGGCTTAATTCAGTTCAGCACAGCATTAGGACAACTGGTTGCACCAATCCTAGCGGCTATACTCATCGCCAATGTACAACTTCAGGGCTTGCTGCTGATTGATTTGTCTACCTATTTAATAGGATTATTAACCTTAATATTTATTAACATTCCTCAGCCAGAATCTAGTATTCTACCAACTATGGGAATGTCTACCATCATCAATGATATTGTTTATGGCTGGGAAAACATTTCCTCTCGCTTTTTCTTACTGATTCTACTCTCATTCATGACAATTTATTTTTTTGTGAATGGCATGACTTCTGTATTGATTAATCCCTTGATATTATCCTTTTCCTCGGCTACGACATTTGGGAGTGTAATGTCAATTGCCGGCGGTGGAATGGTTGCTGGCAGCATCCTGATGAGTATCTGGGGAGGAGGAAAAAAATCTATCTCTGCTCTCTTTCTATTTTCGGCATTAAATGGGATAGGTTTAGTAATCATGGGCATTAAACCTTTTATTCCTACCATAGCCTTTGGCATCTTTATTTCATTTTTTACCTTGCCCATTATTCTAGGTACTAATAGTACAATTTTGCAAACTACTATTCCCCAAAATGTTCAGGGACGTGTTCTTTCATTGTTCTACACTTTGGCAGGTTTGGGTGGGGCTTTAGGTAATCTTAGTGCCAGTCCTCTAACCGACGGATTTTTGGAACCTATGCTATCTACTGATGGGGCACTTGCTAGTACTGTTGGGCGGCTGATTGAAACTGGTTCAGGGCGTGGGATCGGTTTTTTAATGGTTCTTGAAGGGCTACTTGTTTTAATTATCTCAGTCATTTTGTACAATTACTTTGCATTAAAACAAATGGATGAAGAATTGTTAAATCCTGAGGAGCTAATAGTAAAGAATAAGATAATAAATAGGTTGGATTGAGAACATTAAAAAGCTATTCAACTGCTTTAAAACTGCAACATCTGTCACGAGAACATGATAAGCAAATTTTTTTAGCCTCATTGAGGTATCTTTGAAATGGAGAAAATTACTGCTACTGCCTACGATACAATTGACCCATACCAATGGGTTACAGATGTGGCTCATGAAGCTTGGAAAGCTAGAGATAGGGAAGTTTGGATTAATAACATTCAGGATTTGATCGAGCCTGATGCAGTCATTCTTGATGCTGGATGTGGGCTAGGAAGATTACTTCCTCGTTTATGGTCAGCTAAAAAGATTGTTATGGTCGAACCAGACCTCAGAAGATTTTTGCACGCTTCATTGGTAGCAAAATGTCTAATCAACCAAGACCAAGAACTATTAAAAAAATTACAGGATGATGATTTTATACAAAGCAATGAATATGAGCGATTGCTTCAAGAAGTCTATTCATCACCACTAAAAAGTGAGAAAGTGCATCTCCTCAATGATGTGATGCAAAGCAAAGCAATATCGCAATATGGAAATTTCGATTTGATCGTTTGTTCACACATTTTTGAACATATCTCTTTGGATGTTATTCAAGAAAGTCTTGCTGCTTTTTATAACTTTCTAAAACCAAATGGTTCTTTAGTAATATTTGCTTGCAAATCTCCTATTCTCTATCATTTTCGTGACAATAAAGAGTTTAACCATCAACATATTCTAATTACACAGAAAGAATTTTTTAAAATTTGTAAAAATGGGCATTCCGCAGGGTTAGGGATTCGATACATGCCTTTTGACCTTTTGCAATCCCTCCTTAATAACCCCTTTAATCCCACATTGCAAGAAATATTTGGGGATGAGTTCAAATCTCAATCAGAATTTTACCAACTTCCTGCTAGACCGCTCTTTACCATCAAGCAATGGGAAGCTTACCATTCTGAGTTTTATACTCATAAAACCATGCAGGTTGGCACATATATCGAATACCCGCAAATTCAAGCCCGCCTCTATAGACCAATCAAACCCATAGAGAGCGTTGCAGAGATATTAGACCTTGAACACCAAGTTAATCAAAATGAAACTTTAAAAAAAATGCATTTGATTGATATGGTCGTGGTCGCGAATAAAAATGGTGATTATAGCAATCCTATTTGAGTTATGAGTATTTCATAGGGCGCTGTTAGCGCAAAGAATACGACTCCAAAGCATAAATGATGCCTTACAGTCTACTAAAAGACCCTCCAAGCGGCGTTCACAACAACTTTCTTTGTAATGATACATATGCAATAAATGGACGAACCGCAATTATTAGCAAAAGCAAATCCCCCGACTTGGTTAAAAATCTTACTAATAATCCTCATTGGGTTAGGTATTTTCTTTCGCTTTGCCCATCTAGGACATAAAACATACTGCTGTGACGAATCTTGGACATCCGTAGCAATTTCTGGTCACACTGTAGCCGAGCTAAAACAGGAAGTTTATAATCATCAAGGCACAATTCCTATTAGCACCTTCGACAAATATCAGCACATTAATCCAGATCGTGGCGTGGCTGATACAGTGAATTACTTAATCACCTCAGACCCACAGCATCCCCCCTTATATTACGTAATGGTGAGATTGTGGGTGCAAGTATTTGGAGATTCACCTACTGGGATTAGGAGTTTATCAGCACTCATCAGTCTATTCATATTTCCCAGCGTCTATTGGTTATGTATAGAGTTGTTTGAGTCTTCACTTGTCGCATGGGTAGCGATGGCATTAATTGCCGTTTCTCCTTTGCAGTTATTTTTTGCTCAAGAAGCACGTCAATACAGTTTGTGGATGGTAGAAATTTTACTATCGAGTGCTAGTTTATTGCAAGCTCTTAGAGAAGAAAAAAAAGAGAATTGGGTTTTGTATACCCTCACCTTAGTTTTGGGATTATACACCCATTTATTCACAGTTTTGGTAATGATAGCTCATGGTATTTATCTAGTTATTCAACAACAGTTTCGCTTCACCAAAACCTTACTTAATTATCTATTTGTTAGTATTGCTGCCTTCTTAATGCTTTTGCCTTGGTTGATTGCGATCGTCCCCCACACTAGTACAGCACTAGAGCTAACTTCAGGGTCGGCAGTAAAGTGGATAAATAATCCCTTCGAGCTAATCGCTATTTTTTTGATTCGAGTAACTCGAATATTTTTCGATCTTAATTTAACCTCAGATATATTTGCGTTTAATAGTTTTACTCTTGAAGGTTCTTTCTTTTATAGTATTCCTGCGTTAATATTCAGTTTAAGCTTGATTATTTACTTGGGATTTTTTCTCAGAAAATTTCCAATAAATAAAACCAGTCTATTGATTTTTATTTTGGGGGGTTTTCCCAGCCTATTGTTAGTGATATATGACCTAATTTCTGGAGGAATTCGCTCCATTCAAGTTCGTTACCAGCTGCCTTTATATCTTAGTCTAGAAATTATTGTAGCCTATATTTTAGCTTTTAATATTTTTAAAAAATCTAATTGGCAGACAAAAATACCTCAATTCCTAATAGTCGGATTGCTCATAGCAGCTTTAGTTTCTGATGCCAGATTTTTTCAAGCGGAGAATTGGTGGATGCAATCCGATGGCCAATTTATTAGGGAAACAGGTCAATTTCTCAATCAATCAGAAAAGCCTTTACTGATAATTAATGACTCTCCTGTTAATTTGGGAGGAATTCTAACCTTAAGTCATTATTTACCAAACATTTGTCTACTACCAATAGCAGATAATCTTCTGCTGCCGATTTCTCCGAAATATAGTCACATTTTATTTATGCAAAATAGTAGTAGTTTATTTCATGAAATGGAGCAAGATATAACCTATTCTCTGAAAGTGATTAAAATACTTAATCTACCACCTGGAGGTTTATGGGAATTTGAAAAAATTGAGCGAACTTGAACAGTAGTGGTTGAGATTATATAAGTGCTAGAGATGGAGTAAAAATATGATAATTATGAAGCTAAATGAATTACGATCTTCAGATTAACGATCGCACAAATCGACTATACTTAACTTGGTTGTTTATGAGTCGGCTGATTCGTTTCGCCATAGTGGGTTTGAGTGGTGTATTTGTAGATTTAGGAGGATTCTATGTTCTGCATACCCTGTTGGGTTGGTTATTAACTCCTAGTGCAATACTTTCAACAGAGATAGCAATCATTAATAATTTTCTCTGGAATGATGTATGGACTTTTGGTGATGTGCCTGTTCAGCAACAATTAGTCCAGCGTTTGCAACGTTTTTTAAAGTTCAACCTAATTTGTTTTTTTGGACTTATTTTCAATACTTTAATTGTGAATTTGTTGTTTTATCAATTTAGAGTGAATGAATATCTGGCAAAATTGCTAGCAATCCTTTGTGTGACTTTTTGGAATTTTTCGCTCAACTGGAAGGTTAACTGGCAAACAAAGGAGACAAAAGTAAATGTTTTGAGAGATGGCGATAGGGCAAATCTTTCAATTATTATGCTAATAATGCAATTGATTTAGTATTTTACAAATATGAAAAAACTGGAAATAGAAAAACCGATATTCGCTAATAATTTGAATACAAAAAGCTTATGTAATATTGAATACAAATAATAGTATTATGCAAGGATGATTTTTAGAATAAAATTTGATTTATGAATCGGGAACCCCATTACCTGAGATAAATTGTTTGCCAACTCACCATCTTTAATTCGTAGGAATGCTATATGCGCTATTTTGACGAATACTGTGAAGTACATCTAGACCCTAGCACAGTACCATATACTTGGGTGTTTAAGAGTGATGAAAAAATCTCTATCAGATTTGGTGTTCACTTATCTAAAAATCCAGATTATGGTCAGATAGCGTATGAATTGAATGATGGACAAGGATATTGCGATTCAGATCGAACTACGGCACAAGCTGAAAGCATTATAGAAAATGGCTTCCAAATGTTCTCACTCATCCTACCACCTATCAGTAATGGGGGAGGATATCGCTACAGTTTAGGTTATGTGGATACATTTGGTAATGAACATACAAGCACGCGATCGCATTTTTTGTTAGTCTGTGATGAAGCACCCCGCTCAATGGCTGAAATCCCATCTGTATTCCTGGGCTATGTAGATAATCAGCCTTTATATGGACTAAAACCAAAGGTTGCAATGACATCTAGTCCTAATGATTGGGAAGCACGTCTATTTTACTCAATCATGATCGATCGATTTGCTCGCAGTGCAGACAGCAACTACACTGGTCTAAGTGCAGTCAAATACGATCCGACTTCCCCCTATACAAGTCATGGTGGGACTATTCGGGGCGTAATTGAGCAGATAACATACTTGAAGTCATTGGGAATTGGAGCCATTATCCTCAGCCCTGTGTATGTCAACGCTGCTGATGGCTATCATGGCTATCATCCCATCCACCTGTTGATGGTCGATCCACGTCTGGGTACACTTATGTGTCTGCGTGAGTTGGTGAAAACTGCTCATGAAGCTGATATTGCAGTCATTTTAGACGTAGTTAACAACCATATTGCAGATAGCATTAACTGGGAAGAGTATGGGGGCCCACCAGGGGGAGAGTTTAAGTATGTGCAAGGTGATGATTTTGCAGTCATGCCTTTTCCTATAGAAGCACGTAACACATTACTCTTCCACGGGCCTGAATACACTGATATGGTAAATCAAAGACTCTTTGGCTTTCTGGAAGATTGGCGAACAGAGACAAGTTATGTCCGAGAATTGCTGATTCAACACCTAAAATACTGGATTGCAGAAACAGATATTGATGGCTTCCGATACGATTCAGCACGTCATGTTGGTCTTGATTTCTGGGAGCCTTGCGTTGAAGAAATATCAAGGTATGCTGCCTATCTTGGGAAAAAGCAGTTTTTGCAAATAGCCGAACACGCTGGCAGTACCCATGAAGAAGTAATTGCCTATAATGGGGCTAAATTTTCAAATCTGATCGACTACCCTACTTATTATGCTGTCAAGCATTCTTTGACTGATGGTAATTGGCTAGGGGGTTTGGCAGATTATTTTTGTGGTTTTCTAGAGCCATCACACGCATATCATGCTGGTTGGCGGAATAATATTATGTTCCTCGATAACCAAGATACAAGTAGAATTTTCCATCAATTCTTAAGTTGTCTGGGAAGCCAAAATGAAGCGCGAGTCCGTTTATATTTTGCACTTGCTTGCTTGATTTTAGGGCCACAAATACCTTCTATCTATCAAGGAACAGAGCAAGAATTTTCTGGCGCTTTAGGGATGCATCACCATCAGGATACAGGTGAGTGCATTGGTCATGATTGCTATGTGCGGGAAGATATGTTTGATAACCCTGGGTGTGTGTGGGAGTTTGGGCCGATTAACCGCAAAATTTTTGAACCATATAATAAAAACCACCCAAGTTTTTTACTAATTCGACAGCTTGCCGAAATTAGGTTTCAAAACAGGCTAATTCAGAGTGGAAACCGCACTCTCTTATGCTCTAGGAATAATGGTCTGTGGTGTGTACTTATTCATAGTGCAGAGGATGAACAGCCGCTTTTCATTGCGATGAACCTGGGAGCCACACCAGTATTGGAGCAGGCTTTCAAAATTCCTAATTGGTACGGCGAGTTCTGCGGAGTTGATATGCTGATTGCTACATCAGGTGGAGTATTCCATCTTGTGGAAGGTGGTATGCGAATTAAACTTCCACCATTCACATTTGTCTTAGGACGACTATTACAGGCGACAAGTAAAGCTCAAGAATAGGAGCAAGTTTTATTGCCTCTCTAATCTCTACATGGGGGCCACCTTGCTTGCTGAAGATTCAAAATCAGGCACATTAACTTCTAAATCTCGGATGGCAGGGTATTGGGAGCCGATAAATGCTGTCACTAATATAAAACACCCGATAATTACGAACAATAGTCCAATACCACGACCAGGCCCAGAACCAATTATTTGGCCAACCAGTACTTGAGACCAAAGTCCATCAAAAGCCATCAGTGGCTCGAAAACATAGTCAGCTAGTGGGCCTGCAACGATCGCAGCTAGCGGTACAGCGGCCCCCCACATCGCTCCAGTTAATGCAAATACTCTTCCCTGTACCGACTCAGCAACTTTTGTCTGCAAGATAACTTGCACTGAGCCATTGATGAAAGGTGCAGTCAGGAAGAAAAGTAAAGTAGCGATCGCAATTTGGATGATAGAAGGGCGTAAACCAGCAATGGCAATGCACACCCCACTCAATGACATAGTGATTAGAACAGGGCTGACCAAGTTCTGCCAACTATTCTTCCATGTACTCATCACTATAGCCCCTACGAACATACCAAGACCGCTAGCAAATGCAATCTGTCCTAAGTTAGCTGGCGTAGTTAAAGAAAGAATTAGGGGAAAGGTTAGTACACTGACAAAGCCAACCAGGAATTGGTAAATCGCGAACAGAATCACAAAGCTGAGTAGTCCAGGACGCTCTGTTAGATAAGTCCAGCCGTAGAGTGTTTCTTGCAAAAGTGAGGCAGGCGGAGTGTCCTCATTGGCATCAGTAGTTTGGTTTAACTCCGGGAATCGCACCAACAGAAGGGGAACAAGGGCAACTAGTAAAGTTGCGAAGTCGACGATCAGAATGCCTCTTTGCTTAACAATACCCAGCAGAATACCTGCTAGTAAAGGCGAGATGATTTGCTGAATGCCCATTCCCAATTGAATCATACCGCTCACCCGTGCTAAATCCTCTTGAGGCACCAAAGAGGTAATGGAAGCTTTATAAGCGGGCGTATGGAAAGCACCGATGATGGAAGTGATGATATTTCTGAGATAGATGTGCCAAATCTCTAGTTGACCAATACTGATTAACAGTATCAGAATTAGTGTAGATAGTCCTTTACAGACATGACTAATAATCATTATCCAGCGACGATCCCAACGATCGACTAATGTGCCTGCTATTGGCGAAATGACGATGAGTGGTATTGTACAAGTCAGGGTAAGGAAAGCAAATTGGGTAGCAGAGCCAGTTTGCTGGAATACCGAGATATCCAGAGCAAACCCAGTCATAGAGACGCCAATCAGCGAAATTAATTGTCCTACCCAAATAAATGTGAAAATACGCATTTTTATGTATAAAATTATGGTTTAGTTGTCGTTCTGTATTATATGTATACTTGGTCAAGTTGAGATGAAAGTACTACTTATTGTAACTAAGAGGAAGTGCGTAAAATCTAGATTGCGGAGTAGATATACAGGAATAAAGTTAGCGATCGCTAGTAGGGGGTAAATTGCGATCGTCAAGGACACTCTCTTTTGAACCTGTGCCTGATTAATCCCTACCGCAGTAACTAGAAGGCATAGTTATGAAAATCCTCAGAACTAGAAAAATTTATATAGTCTACAAATGAATCGATTCAGCTTGAAAGCGGTTAAACGGTTTTGGGCGATCGCTCAACTCTATTGGTTAGGTAATGAAAAACGAGGTGCTATAGGTTTACTTGTGCTTCTCGGAGTTTTATTGTTAGCTACTACCCAAGTCAAGGTATTGTTAAATAGTAAACAAGGAGATTTAATTTCTGCCCTTTCCGCTCATAATAGTACTAAATTCTGGCAAGATATACTAGTTGCGTTCGGGGGAATAATTGTCTTTGGTTTCCTAAATTCTGCCTATGGTTATCTGCGAGAGACAATCGGCATTTATTGGCGACGATGGTTGACCCATCATTTACTTAATCAATATTTCAAAAATCGCGCTTTTTATGAGCTGAGTAACTCCCACAAAGAGATTGATAACCCAGACCAACGTATTTCTGAAGATGTTGCCAATTTCTGCCAGCAATCTATTCAATTTTTGGTCAACTGTCTGGAATCTGTTTTTGTAGTAATTGCTTTTAGTGTCATTCTCTGGTCTATTTCAAAAAATCTAGTTATTGTTCTGGTAATTTACTCCATTTTAGCCTACGCCATAACAATTGGGTTTTATGGCAAAAAATTAACACAACTAAATTTTGAACAACTCAAAAAAGAAGCTGATTTTCGCTTTGGTTTAGTTCGTATTAGAGAGAATGCCGAGTCTATTGCTTTTTATAACGGCATCCTTCAAGAAGCCAACAAAATCAAATTTATATTTAATCAGGTTTTTAAAAATTTTAAGCGATTGATATTATGGTCAGAGGTGTATTTAAACATATTTAAATATCAGTTTGGTTATCTCCCCTGGATCATACCAGCATTGATTTTAGGAAACCAGATTCTGTCAGGTGAAACAGAGGTGGGAAAAGTTACAGAAGCGGGTGGTGCCTTTGGGCAGGTCGCTTTTTCTGTAAATCTGATTATGTATCAGTTTGAAAAATTCACTAAATTTGCTGCTTCAATTAATCGCCTATATATTTTTTCTGAATATCTCAAACAGCCAAGCAAAGCAATAGCTAATGCTAAGACTATTGATATAGTCCTAGACAGCCGTTTAGCGTTGGAAAACCTGACTGTCCAAACTCCCAATTATCAAAAAACTTTATTTAGTAACCTTTCTGTAGCATTGCAAACAGGGCAGGGATTACTAATTATGGGAGATAGCGGTTGTGGTAAAAGTTCTTTGTTGCGTGCCTTAGCTGGTTTATGGAATTCGGGAACAGGTGTAATTGTTCGTCCAGAATTAGAAGAAATACTATTTTTACCGCAGCGCCCTTATATGATTTTAGGGACTCTTCGGGAGCAGTTAATCTATCCTAATGCCAAGGTCGATCTGAGTGATGAAGAACTTGATGAAGTTCTTCACAGAGTAAATTTATCAGACTTAGCAGAACGGTTTGGTGGTTTTGAGGTCGAGCAAGATTGGAGCGATCTTCTTTCTTTAGGAGAACAACAAAGATTAGCTTTTGCTCGGCTTTTAGTTACGAAACCAAAATATGCAATTTTAGATGAAGCAACTAGTGCTTTAGATATTAACAACGAACAACATCTTTATAGTCTTTTAGTAGAAACAGGGATAACCTTTATTAGTGTTGGTCATCGCCCTAGTCTCAAGAAATATCATCAGGTTATTGTTAATCTTTAAATTTGTCAAACTAACAGGGCATTTTCTATGAATCGTGTAATATTTATGAACGTTTCAGCTGCCGGACACGTAATTCCCACCTTTGGATTAGTAACGGAGTTGATGAAAAGAGGTGAAGAGGTAATTTACTACGAGGTTCCCCATTTTCAACAAGAAATCGAGTCTTTTGGAGCTGCTTTTCGTTGCTATCCTCAACTCAATCCTGAGACAGCGCCACCATCTGAAAATGAAATGTCTCTAGTGCCCTCTCTAACTTGGTGTACTCGTGAAATGCTACCAGCACTTTTAGAATCAGTGCGTGCAGAAAAGCCAGATTATATTATTCACGACTCTCTCTGTCTCTGGGGAAGACTAGTGGCGCAGTTGCTCAATATTCCCGCTGTTAATTCCATTGCTACAGCTGCTTTTACTCCGGAAAGTTTCTATGAATGTCCTTGGCTGAGGAAGAAACTACCACGATTGTTAAAAGAGGCGGCTGTCGGGATGAAGCACTATCGTCAACATCAACGTGAGTTACGAGCAACTTATGGTGTACCTCCAATTAAATTTGTTGACACTTTTACTAATATTGAACCTTTCAACATTTGTTATTTACCTATAGAACTCCAACCTTATAGCGATAAATTTGATGAACGCTTTCATTTTGTTGGCCCTTGTAATCCAGTGCGGGCAGTAGAATATGATTTCCCAATGGATAAATTGCATTCATCCAAGCTCATCCTGATTTCATTTGGGAACATTCACGACCCAGGTTTGGGATTTTACCAGAAATGCATTGAGGCTTTTGCTAACACCGATGCTCAGGTAGTAATGGTGTTGAGTCCAGCTTTAGATATCACACTTCTAGGAGATATCCCAGAAAACTTTATCATTCGACCTATGGGTACTGTTCCCCAATTACAAATATTAGAACGTGCCAGTCTATTCATTATGCATGGAGCAGGCGGTGGAACACGGGAAGCTGTCTGGTATTCGGTACCAATGATTGCAGTACCACAAACTTATGAGCAAGAAATCATTTCCCGCCGCATTCAGGAGCAGGGTGCAGGAATTATGATGATGTTAGAAGATGTAACTTCAGAAGGCTTGCGACAAACGGCGCAGCGAATTTTTGACAATAACTCCTTCCGAGTAAATAGTGGTCGTTTAGGTGACGCTTGTCGTGCGGCTGGTGGAGTAAAGCGAGCGGTAGATGAAATTCTGCGATATGTTTATGAACAGAAATCTTCACAGCCATCACAATATATATCTTAATTGCTATTAGAGAAGTTGGAAAAAATTTGTAAATATAGTTATACTAATTCTTCCTGAAGTGGTATTACATAATTAGCACTGTTTTGATTTTTTTGAAGTGGGCTTCTTTTATAAACAAGCTCACGCCAAACAATCACACAGTACCTTTAAGGAAAGAGCGAAAGAACCAGTATGGTTCTAAAAGCATACCGAATAAAACTCTGGTTATCTGGTGTTTTGCAGGCAACCAAGAAGTAGTCATGTGGTGTATGGTATAAGTCTCTGACGTAGGCTGACTTTTGAAGATTTTGCCGTTCAGTTCCATTGGAGCACCTGGTTCAAAAATGTATCCTGGACATATACGAACTGTGGGACTTTCATGGAATTTATTTACTACTACGGAATGATTTAACATGATAGGCCCGGTGCTGTAGCCCACATAATAAGGCATGGTATTTTGGGCTGAATTATCTTTGCGTTTTTGTAATTCATCGAAGACTTTTAGCCAGAGGGGATGCCCTGGAACACTTCCCATAATGGCATTACTAAAGCAAACTAATTTTGAAAGCACAAGCTCAAAATCTGCTAATAAATCATCAAGTGGTTTGAGGCATTCAATATCCATATCAATATAGAAGCCTCCATAATGGTGAAGGATAAAATAGCGTATGGCATCAAAACGTTGAATTTTATGGGGATAAGCATCAAATATTGGCAGAAACCAGGAATAATTATCTGTCATAAATTTCTTTGCTCTGGCTTCATCCCAAAATTGGTGTTCCCAATCAGGGTGATGATGCAAAACTGTTTGATGGTAACGACGATATTTTTCTGGTATGGCTGCTTCTCCCAGAAAAAAAATCTGATGGATTATTTTGGGGATTTTAGTCATGGGGCATATTGAGGAATGGGCAGGGAGAATAGAGGAGAATTAGAGCGTTTTATTGAAAAAATAGAATAATTACAGCGAATTTCCGAAAATTTACTGTTTAGCCAATAATTATCTTCAATTTTTCTTTACATGCTTCTTTTTTCTCCCCCTGGCTTTTCTACCTCCCCTGCTCCCCCTGCTCTCTTATTCTTGCATCGCCTGACGTAAACTTAAAGGACGCATATCTGTCCATACTTCTTCGATATAGGCTAAACATTCAGCTTTAGGGCCTTCTTTGCCTACTGATTTCCATCCTAATGGCAGTTCCTGTTTCCATTTCGGCCAAATTGAATATTGTTCTTCATGATTGACTACTACAAGATAAATAATTTCGTCGTTGTGTTCGTTGTTACTCATGGTTTTTTAGGCTCCTTTATTTTGGTGATTGGTCTATTACCCATTACCTTTAATTAATATGCCATCATCGCTTAAATTTACAGAACGGCGTTGACGCGATGCTTTAGGAATATCGGCGGTTGTTTGCACAGATGGAGAAGCTGCTAGTAAAAGAGCGATCGCTTCTGGGGTGCGATGGGTGAATAATTGAGGTAGGGGAAACTCGGTTTGATAGCTTTGGCGCAAACGGATGGCTAATTGGGTAACTAGCAGGGAATCTCCACCAATTTCAAAGAAATCATCGGTAATTCCTACCCGTTCTATTTGTAATAAACTAGCCATCAGGGAACAGATAGTTGCTTCTTGGTCATTTCTGGGTGCAATGTAAGGTTTATTTGTCCCACTCCAATCGGGTGCGGGTAAAGCTTTGTAGTCTACTTTGCCGTTAACTGTTAAGGGAATGGCTTCTAGTGGCATAAATACCACTGGAATCATATAGTCTGGTAATTTGCTCTTTAAAAACTCTGGTAAGACGGTTTTCAGGTCTGAATTGGTATTAGAGATAAAGTAAGCAATTAGCCGATTATCTCCATTTGCAGCTTTCCCTACGGTGACTAAGGCTTCTTTTACTTGCGGGTGAGTGCTGATAACAGCAGTAATTTCACCTGGTTCAATACGAAAACCGCGTATTTTAACTTGCTGGTCGGCGCGTCCGAGGTATTCTAGTTCGCCATTCGCTAGACGACGTGCTAAATCTCCACTGCGATATAGACGACTACCAGGAGTTTTGGCGTAGGGGTCGGGAATAAATCTCTCTGCACTTAAACGAGGCTGATGCAGATAACCCCGCGTCACTCCCGCACCGCCAATGTAGATTTCCCCAGGAACTCCTATCGGCATTGGTTCCAGGTTCTCATCTAAGATATAGAGATTTAAATCGGGAATCGGTTGACCAATAACGCTACCTCGATTGGCGTTTATATCTGCTTGGGTAATCGGTCTATAGGTGACATGAACGGTGGTTTCGGTAATGCCGTACATATTAATTAATCTCGGTTTTTCGTCGCCATAGAACTCAAACCACGGTTGTAGGCTTGGTAGTTCTAAGGCTTCTCCCCCGAAAATAACGTAACGTAAAGGTGGCTTTTGTGTCTCTGATGTGGCTACTTGGATTAATTGCTTGAAGGCTGAGGGAGTTTGATTTAATACCGTAACTTTGTGGTTTTGGAGCAGTTGGAAAAAGTCTTTTGGTGAGCGACTTGTCCAATAGGGAACTACGACTAGTTGACCGCCATGCAGCAAGGCTCCCCACAGTTCCCAAACAGAGAAGTCGAAGGCGTAGGAGTGAAACAACGTCCAAACATCTGCGCTGTTAAATCCAAACCAGGATTGAGTGGCTTTGAGCAGGCGGATAACGTTGGCATGGGTAACGATACAACCTTTGGGTTTGCCTGTGGAACCACTTGTATAAATTATATAGGCTGGATGCTCTGGGAATATCTCGACTGCTAAGGACTCATTGCTTTGATTTTCTAGTTGGGTGGCTATATCTTCTAGAATGATAATTTCGGTATCACCTGCGGGAATTTGGGGAACGACTGAACGCTGGGCGATGAGTAGAGAAACGCCACTATCTTGTAATAGAAATTCTATGCGATCGCTTGGATAACTAGTATCAACAGGAACATAAGCACCACCAGCTTTGAGGATTGCCAGGATAGCTATTACTAAATGTTCGGAACGTTCCAAACAAAGCCCTACAAGGGTTTCTGGCTTAACGCCTTTACTTTTTAGGTAATGTGCAAGGCGATTGGAACAAGTATCTAATTCCGCAAAACTGAGAGTAGTTTCTTGGAAACAAAGGGCGGTTTTGTCTGCATATTGGGACACCGCTTGAGCAAAGGCAAAAACCAGGGTTTTGTCAGATAGATAACTGGCTGAGTCGAGATTGGAAGCTTGCAGTAGGCTTTGGCGTTCTTGAGAAGAGAGGAGCGATCGCTTGTGGTATGGTGTTTGTGGTTGAGTGGCGAGTTCAGTTAGGGCAGTTTGATAATACTTGCTATATTGCTCAACTTGTGCATCGTCAAACTGCTGCACGTCATAGATTAAATTCAATTGCAGGGCTGCACTTCCTGGAACCAGACAAAACTCTACTAAAAAGGGAAAGTCTGTCTCTTCAAAAATATCAACGTTGTTAACTTCAACTTGAGGTAGATTTAGCAGTCCTTCATATACGTGAAAATGGACGTAGTTGAATCCCACTTCAAATAAAGGACGCCGATCGATCGAGCGTTGCATCTCAGCTAATGGGAAATTCCGATAAGGGAGGATATCTCGTTCAGCACGGAAAACGCTTTGGATTAACTCTAACCAACTACCGGATGTCAATTCCATCCTCAACGGTACCGTATTGACGAACAAACCTAACAGATTTTGACTGTCAAGGGTTTCGGGTCGTCCATTGATGACATTACCAGTCACAACTTCATTTTGTCCAGTTAAAAAGGAGAGAACGCGCAGATGCACGGCTAAAAGTGCAGTTTTCAGAGGAACTCCGGCATTTTTAGCAAGTTTGCGGAGGCTATTAGCTAACTGCTCGTTAATGGTGATTGATAAGCGTTGCAGATGGCGTTGTAAAGACATGGAATGCTCTACATTCAGACGCGGGAGGCTGCTAACTTCCAAGTTGCTGAGATATTTGTGCCAAAATTCTTGCAGTTGCTTGTCAGCGATCGCTTGTTGTTCTTGAGCGATAAAATCTCTGTAAGCAATCTCTGGAACTGTCAAGGCTGGAACATTTCCGGTTTCTAAATACTGAACATAACGTTGTAATAATTGCGTGAGCAATGTTGCGACACTCCAACCATCCAGAATCACGTGGTGAAAACTGAAGCTGAAGCTGAGTTGGTCATCTGAGAGTCGGTGAATCTGGAAGCGGAATAAGGGAGGTTTCGCAATATTAAAGGAGCGGGTTTTTTCAGACTCAATCCATTTGGCGACTTGCCCAGGTGCATTCGCTCCCAAATTACGCAAATCGACAACCGTTAAAGGTAATTCAACTTGAGCGCGAACAATTTGAATCGGCGTGCTGTATCCTGTCCAGTGGAAAGAAGTCCGCAATACTGGATGTGCGCGACAAATATCAGCGATCGCATTTTTCCAAGCTGCTTCTGAATAAGTAAGGCGTAAATCAAAGGTGAAAATTTGGTGGAAAATTGCCGAGTCAGGATGCATCTCACTGTGATAGAGCATTCCCCCCTGTAAACTAGAGAGGGGATAAGCATCTTCGGCATCTTTTGGTAAGCGCTGGCGATCGCTTTCTGATATAAGGTAAATAGCCGTAGTTACACCCAATGCACTTGTAGTTAATACTGCTTTTTTAACAGCCAACTGGCGCACAGTTGCAAATTCATAGAGGTCTCTGGCGGAAATTGCAAAACCTGCTTTTTTAGCTTTGGCAATAACTTGCAAAGCCAAAATCGAATCACCGCCAATTTCAAAGAAATTATCGTCAATCCCGACTTTTTCCAGACCAAGGACTGTGGCTACAATTGCACAGAAGCTTTCTTCATCAGCATTGCGGGGAGCTACATAGTCTTCTTCTACCCTTAAAAGATTCCAATCGGTCGCGGGTAATGCTTGGGTATCAATTTTACCATTAACAGTCAAAGGAAAGGCTTCTAAACTCACATAAGCTGCTGGTATCATATAATCAGGCAGCTTGGTTTTGAGGTACTGACGCAGTTCATTGGGATTAGGATGGGATTCCCCTGGAACATAATAAGCAATCAGCCTACTTTCTTCTTCCCATTCATCAGTCAAAATCAAAGCTTCACGAACTTGAAAATGGGACGTTAGCGCTGTTTGGATTTCTCCTAATTCAATCCGAAAACCGCGAATTTTGACTTGTCTATCTATTCTTCCTAAATATTCTAAATCTCCGTTAGGCAATCTCCGCGCTAAATCGCCACTGCGGTAAAATCGTCCTTCTGCAAAAGGATTAGGTAGAAATCGTTCTGCTGTCAGTGCGGGACGATTTAAGTAACCACAACTCACCCCTGCACCTGCTACATAAATTTCCCCTGGTAATCCATCAGCAACGGGTTCTAGTTTTTCATCGAGCAAGTATATCTGCAAGTCGGGAATCTCTGTACCAATTACACTAGCACGGTTTTTTGTGAGGTCAGACTGGGAAATGGGGCGATAGGTAACATGAACGGTGGTTTCTGTAATCCCGTACATATTTATTAAACGCGGAGTTTTATCCCCGTACCTTTCCAGCCAGGGACTCAGGCTTGGCAAATCCAAAGCTTCACCGCCAAAGATAACATAGCGCAACGCCAGTTTTCCCACACTGGCTTCGTCGGCGCGAATCAATTGGTTGAAGGCGGAAGGAGTTTGATTCAGGACAGTTACTTTTTGTGTCGTGAGAAATTCGCGGAATGATTCTGGCGATCTACTCAACCAGAACGGAATAATAATCACTTTCCCCCCGTAGAGTAAAGCTCCCCACAATTCCCAAACAGAAAAATCAAAGGCGAAGGAGTGAAACAGCGTCCAAATATCTTTTTCGTTAAAATCAAACCAAGCTTCTGTGGAACGCATTAGCCGGATGACGTTAGCATGGGTTACAACACAACCTTTGGGCGTACCAGTGGAACCACTAGTGTAAATTATATAAGCTGGAAATTCTGGTTTTAAGTAGATTGCTGGCGATGTATCTGGTTGATTGCTAAGTTCCTTTTCTATAGATTTGAGAGTGAATGCTACTATTTCTTTGTTAGTTAATTTTGATAAAATAGAGTCTTCAGAAATGAGTGCTAAAATCCCGCTATCTTGCAGAATTAGTTCCAAACGTGCAGAGGGAGAATTAGGATCTAGAGGAACATAAGCTGCACCAGCTTTTAGGATTCCGAGTATGGCAATAATTACGTTTTCTGAACGTTCTAAACATAATCCTACTCGTGTTCCTGGCTGCACTCCTTGGCTTTGCAAATAATGAGCGAGGCGATTCGCCTTTGCATTGAGTTCGGCGTAGGTGAGTGTGATTTTGTTAAATTGAATTGCGGTATTTTCAGAATACTTGTTGGCCGTGCTATCAAAAGCGGAAACGAGTGTTTCTATGGTTAACGCGAAACCTAATCCCCTAATTCCCTTACCTTGTAGGAAAGGGGGAAGATTAAAAGCCTCTCCACTAAAAGGAGAGAGATTTTCCAAATTCCGTGAAATGCCTACTTCCGGTAATACAATAGAAAGGCTAGAAATGGTTTGTTCTAAATTATCTGTGACTTCCTCAAACAGATTTCGGAAGTTTGTAACTATCTGTTCTACTGCTTCATAATCTAAATAGGAAAGATTGTAATCAAAATCAATTTTGATGTCACTATGTTCCTCATATTCTCGCACATAGATAATCAGTGGAACTTTTTGTTGATGACTGTAGAGAGGAACACAGCTTGTTTTAGTATCAGCAAAACATTCGTTGTAATCGTGCCTTTCGTAAGACAGATAAACTTCAAATAAATGGTCTTTACTGCTTGGTTGTAAGCCAGATATTCGCTTTATTTCTCCTAAGGGAAAGCGTTGATGGCGATAGTCTTGCCGCAATAGAGAGCGGATTCGATCTAGAAGTTCATGGACTGTTTTATTGCCATTGATTTCCACCCGGAATGGAATAGTACTGACAAATAAACCAATGGCATCTTTGAAGCTTTTTTTGTTGCGATTTAAAAGAGACAAACCAACAACTAAATCGCTTTTGTTATAGCGTTTAGTTAAATAAATTGTAACTAAGCTTAAAATTAAATGGAAAATATTTGATTGAATATTTTGACAAAGAGTATTAACCCGGTTATATTGCTCGCGAGAAATATAAATAGATTGACGGTTTCCCATCAATTCTTGGGGCTTAATTTGAGGAAAAATCTTAGGTGAAACCTGTTTGAGGCGTTGCTGCCAATATTCGCGATCGCGCTGAAAACTATTTGATTTTAAATACTCAGATTCTTCCTGAAGATATTCAATTAAAGACCAATTTCTTTCTGTTTTATTATCCGCACCGTTGTTGATAACTTGATTGTAAGTCCCTATAAATTCCCTGAAGAAAATAGAGGTTCCCCAGCCATCGGTGATGGCATGATGATATTTTCCAAAAATAATATGTTTTTGGCTGTTGGTACGAATTAGTTGAAAAGCCACAAGTGGAGAATTTTTCCCAAAGCTAAAAGGCATGGAAAATTGCCTGTTTATATACTCTTCGGCATCTCGTTCGCTATTTTCATGACTTGAAAAATCAACCAAAGTCACTTTTGCATCTTCATGCGGTGCAATTGTCTGCAAAGGCTTACCTTCAGATTCATAAATTCGCGTTCGTAAACCTGGATGGCAACGAATTACTTTGTTAATGGCATAATTGAAAACTTCAATATCGAAAGCACCCTGAACCGTGACAACTGCACCGATATTCAAATGGGAACCTTCCGACCACATCATTTGGTCGATATAAATTTCTCTTTGATTGATTGATAATGGAAATATTTTATTCACGGTGTCTGTCATAATTCCTTAAATAAATTAACCTTTTCAGGGGCAAAAGCTTTGAGATAATTCGCTTTTAGCCCAAGTTAATATTTACTCAGCAAACACGGAGGGAAAAATGTCTTGTTCCTACATAATAGATACAAGCAAGTTAATTATTAACACTTACGCTCAACTTGGTATAAAGTTGAGTAGTATAAAATTTAACTATTTTTGACACATCATAAATCAATATGTTTAGCTCATTTTAGGTCAAGTGTTTCTATTTTGATAATTATTTCACAAAAGCTATAACTACAACTTATCTTTACTCAAAGTGTGGTTGACAAGAAGATAATTATATGAAATATATGATGATGTCAACACGATGATGTAAAAAATTTATCTTGTTCTGCAATTAAGGCAGCTTCCCTGATGCTGCCGGACAAGTCTTGAGAGGTAAAATTTTTGCAAAAATATTGTGATTCTACACGTGCAAAGGGCTGGAATTTCCAGTACTACAGACTATAAACACTTGAGCTATGTCTGCTTTGAGCGCAACCGAATGAAAAGGTTTCAGGATTTTTAACCCAGAAATTTTAAGTAAATACTATGCCTAAAAGAGTCATTTCCAAAGAACCCCTGTTTAACTTTATTGACATTCATATCTCAGACATAGAGAAACAATCCCAACGCCTTGCAAGATATGCTGTTTAACCGCAGCTTTAAGGGTATGATTATCCGCGAGGTGTTGCCTAAAGAGACTGTTGAGTTAGTCGTCAGTCGTCCCAACAATTGGCGATCGCATCAGAATAACCATTAGTGGGTTTCTCACCTTTTCTAAGGAGCATGATGCTATTTACTACTGGAGCTAATTGCGTATGACTAAAGTGAGTATTATTACTCCTTGTTACAATGCAGAAAAATACGTCGGAAAGGCAATAGAAAGTGTGCGTGTCCAAACCTTCAAGAACTGGGAGCATATTCTAATAGATGATGGCAGTACTGATAATTCTGCCGAAGTCATTGCATTCTATACCAAAATAGAGCCACGCCTGCGGTTAATCAGACAGCCCAATGGTGGTGTTTGTAATGCCCGTAACAATGGCTTTAAAGAGTGTTTTCCCCAGACGCAATACTTACTATTTTTTGATGCCGATGACTACTTAGAACCGCAGATGCTAGAGGTAATAGTTAAATATCTTGACCAACATCCTCATGTTGGTGTTGCCTACAGCGATTACTGGCATATTGACGAAGACGATCGGATTTTGCCCAGAAATCCTTATTCTCGATATATTCCCTCTGGTTTTGGAATAAAAGAGCTGCCTTATGAAACACCTGAGACACCTTTGGTAGCTGTTGGTTCAGGAGCGGCAATTGTCATGGAAAGCGGTTCTGTACTGCGGCGATGTATTTATGAAAAAACATCGGGATGGGATGAGTGGTTGGGACAGGGTGGAGAAGGAATTGATCTATTTCTTCAATTTGCGCTGTTTAGCGAGATCCATTTTGTACCGAAAAACCTGTATAAATATCGTCAATATCCAGCTCAATCCCATCGATTAGTAGACGATCGAGCTCAAGCTCGAAAGCTCATTGCTAAGTGGAAAGAAGGAAAATGGTTGACTCAAGAGCAAAAAGCCAAAGTAGCTGAAGTTCTGTGGTTTTATGAAAAAAGATTAATGGCTTTATTCGAGATGCAATCTGGAACAGACTTGATGCGGCGGGGACAATTTAGTACAGCATTAAGGTTATATCTGGAAGCTGGGAAAAAGTATTTTATATCATTTTTTCCAGCGTCACTTTAAAATAGACTTAATATTATGATGAATTATTCAGAAATCAACGATATTGACCTTTTACAATTCCTTCTAGAAGAGGAAGGAATTGAACTAGAAAAAGACCAGCTTTTAATTCTGCGCCGCAGCCTTACCCAAGCACCTGCTTCTTTTCAACAAAGGCGCTTGTGGTTTCTTTATGAATTAGAACCTACATCTTCTGCTTATAATATTTGTTCTGTATTCAGTCTAAATGGAGATTTGCAGGTAGAGGCTTTGCAGCAAGCTTTTAAACAATTGCAGCAGCGACATGAAAGCCTGCGAACCACATTTATAGCAATTGATGGGGAACCCTGGCAACGGATTCATCCACATTCTTTAGCTGAAATTGTATTAGAAGATTGGAGTAAAAATACAAAAGAAACTGAAAAACTAATATTGACAATAGCACATTCTGAAGCTGAATATACCTTTGATTTAGAAACAGGCCCATTGGTGCGATCGCGCCTTTTTCGGCTAGCATCAAAACAATACATACTCACCCTCACTCTTCATCATATCATTGCTGATGCTTGGTCAATTGGCGTTTTTTTACAAGAAATTGCTGCTCTTTACCAATTGGCTATTCAAAAAGATGAAACAGCACTCCCAGATTTAAAAATTCAATACGCCGATTATGCCTTATGGCAACAAGAAAAATTTAATTATTTAGCTTTGCAAGATAGTCTTGCTTATTGGGAGAAACAACTAGCAGAATTACCAGTTTTGCAATTTCCCATTGATTTTACTAGACCCCGCCTCCAATCATTTCGGGGAGATTTGGTGAAATTTTCTCTACCAATTTCCCTCACAAATGCTATTCGTACCTTCAGCCAAAAAGAAGGTACCACTTTATTTATGACCCTGATGGGTGCTTTCCAGGTTCTTTTAGCGCGTTACACCGGACAAGAGGATATACCAGTCGGTACTTCCATCGCCAATCGTCCGGGAATCGATGCTGAAAAACTCATTGGTTTTTTCGTCAATATGTTGGTGATTCGCACCGATTTATCAGACGAACCTAGTTTTTGCAAGCTGCTAAATAGAGTCAGAGAAACGGTACTAGAGGCTTTTGAACATACAGAAGTACCATTTGAAACCTTAGTAGACCGCTTGCATCTTGAACGAGATACTAGCCGCAACCCTTTATTTCAAATTGCGTTTACTTTATTAAATGCACCTAAGCCGCAATTTAGTACAGGTGATTTAGAAGTTTCCATATTAGCAACTCAAGAAGCAGCTCGTTTTGATTTAGAGTTGTTCATTACCGAAAGCGAAAAACAGCTAAATGGAGTTTTATCCTACAACGTAGATTTATTTAAAAGAGAAACTGTAGAAAGATTTGCACGTCATTTTTGCCAACTACTAGAAAATTTAATAGCGCAACCGGATACACCCGTAAGCCGCTTACCTTTTCTGCTGACTGAAGAATTATCTCAATTAATTCCAGCTACACCTCGCCAAACTTTTTCCGTGCAATCTTGTTTGCATGAAATATTTAGTCAACAAGCAAAGTTGCGTCCCCAACAAACAGCGTTAATATTTGAAAATGAAACTCTTACTTATGCACAATTAAATCATCGCGCTAACCAATTAGCACATCATTTAATTAATCTTGGTGTCAAACCAGAATCACGAGTGGGACTGTGGCTATCTCGTTCCTTGGATTTGGTCGCTTCTATTTTGGCGATTCTGAAAGTCGGTGGGGTTTATGTCCCCTTCGATCCCGATTATCCGAGCGATCGCATCGCTTATATGATTGAAGATAGTCAAGTTGCAGTTTTGCTTACCCACACCCAATTTAAAGAGCAAATTCCAACTCACCAAGCTACTGTTATATTTATTGATAATTGCGAAGCTGAACTAGCAAAATTACAAACAACAGAACCAAAAGTTTTCGTTCAGCCAGATAACGCAGCTTACATTATTTACACCTCCGGTTCCACAGGAAAACCCAAAGGAGTCGTTGTCACCCATTGTCATGTTGTGCGTTTAATGTTGGCTACTGAAAAATGGTTCAACTTTAACGCCAAAGATGTGTGGACACTCTTTCATTCCTGCGCCTTTGATTTCTCAGTTTGGGAAATTTGGGGCGCTCTTTTCTTTGGTGGTCGTTTAGTAATTGTACCTTATTTAGTAAGTCGTTCTGCCGAAGATTTTTATAACTTGCTGTGCGATGCCAAAGTCACAGTTTTAAACCAAACACCTTCAGCTTTTAGACAATTAATGCAAGCGGAAGAAATACTTTGTCGAGAAGGAGAGCTAGAATTACGCTATGTCATTTTTGGTGGAGAAGCCCTCGATTTAGCAAGTCTAGAACCTTGGTTTGAACGCCATGACGATCGGCTTCCGTTGCTAGTAAATATGTACGGAATTACGGAAACTACTGTTCATGTTACCTACCGTCCGATTCGCTTAAGGGATGTAAAACAACGTCTTGGTAGTTTAATTGGCAAACCGATTCCCGACCTTTCTCTATATATTTTAGATCGTCACTGCCAACCCATTCCCATTGGGGTAGTTGGTGAAATGTATATTGGTGGTGCGGGTGTAACTCGCGGTTATTTTAACCGTCCGCAATTAACCGCAGAACGGATGATTCCCAATCCATTTAACAATTTAAAACCAGAACGCCTCTACAAAACTGGTGATTTAGCTCGTTTTCTTGAGAACGGCGAAATTGAATATATAGGACGTAACGACCATCAAGTTAAAATTCGTGGCTTTCGCATCGAATTGGGGGAAATTGAAGGAGTTATCAAACGTCATCCAGGGGTGCGCGATGCTTTAGTAATTGTTCGAGAAGAAAGCAAAGAAGATGTGAGAATAGCCGCTTAC
This sequence comes from Nostoc sp., assembly GCF_036917095.1. Classification (GTDB taxonomy): domain Bacteria; phylum Cyanobacteriota; class Cyanobacteriia; order Cyanobacteriales; family Nostocaceae; genus Nostoc. The sequence continues at coordinate 575,845 of NZ_JBALFH010000015.1, read as the reverse complement.
ATCGTTCCCAAAGATGAAATTTCAGACTATGAAACTTTGAAGCAGGAACAAACTCAAGAATGGCAATATACCTTTAACGAAACCTATCGTCATAGTGAAACTGAAGCCAACGAAGCCTTTAACATCACTGGTTGGAATAGTAGTTATGATAATCAACCCATTCCCGCCGCCGATATGCGTCAATGGCTAAATAATACCCTGGCGCGAATCCAAGCACTCAAACCCCAACGGGTTCTAGAAATTGGCTGCGGTACGGGGATGATTTTATTGAATATTGCTACTCAGGTAAAATCCTATTGGGGAACTGATTTTTCCCAGGAAGCAATTAGCCGATTGACAAATATTCTTCAAAATCGCTCGTGGAATCATGTAAAGTTATTGACGCGAGAAGCCACTGATTTTTCCCAAATTCCTGATGCTGAGTTCGATACTATTATTATTAATTCTGTAGCTCAATATTTTCCATCTATTGAGTATTTACAGCAGGTAATTGCAGGCGCATTGGAAATATTAGCACCGGGAGGAAGTCTGTTTATTGGTGATAATCGGAATTTCCCGCTTTTAAATTATTTTCATACTAGCGTTGCTTTTTATCAAGCTGATGACAAGACAAATAGAGAAGGTTTTAAAACCCAAGTTCGACGGCTCGCAGAAAAAGAAAATGAATTAGTAGTCGATCCAACTTTCTTCGTCAATCTGACCAAAGTTTTTCCCAATTTAGAAGCGGTAGAAGTTCACCTAAAAGAGGAAAATAGCCACAACGAACTGACTAAATATCGTTATGATGTCGTCTTACACAAGTTAGGTGCGTCACCCAATGATGTTATAGAACCTGTTTGGAAAAATTGGGAAGCAGCTTTGCAATTAGACGATTTACGTCAGAAAATTATTAAATCAGGTGCAATTGGTTGGCGTGGAATTCCCAATGCATGTTTAATTAAAGATGAAGCAGTTTTACAGTGGATGGAAGGAAATGATAGAAAAAATACAATTGAGGATTTACGCGAATCCATCGATAAAATTAACTTAAACCAAGCAATAGATCCAACAGATTTATCTGCTATAGCTAAAGAGATAGGTTGTCAGTTAACTATTAGCTACTCTCCAGATTTGAGTCCGAGTTATTTTGACGTTTGCTTCTATCCAACAACAGATGGAAAACACCGCTCTCCAGTAATGCCAATTACTAGTATAGTCCCTACTCAAGCTACTAATTCTTACTGGATCGATCCGCTCAAAGGACGTTTTGCAAAAACGCTAATTTCCCAGTTAAAAGAACAGGTACGGGAAGAATTACCAGAATATATGCGTCCGTCTTCCTTTGTTCTTCTAGAAAGCTTCCCGATGACTCCCAGCGGTAAACTGGATTGGCGTGCTTTACCTGCACCAGAGCGAGATTTAGCGCTTAGTAAACAAACCTCTGTTCAAGCCACAACCCCCACCCAAGCAAGACTATGCACCCTCTGGCTTGATGTGCTAGACATTGATACCATCGGCGTAACAGACGATTTCTTCCATTTAGGAGGACATTCTCTTTTAGCAACTAAGCTAGTTTCTCGAATTCGTGAAGAATTTAATTTAGCCTTACCGTTAAGAAAAGTTTTTGAACATTCAACGATCGCAGGTTTAGCTGCGGAAATTGAGCGCTTGGCTGTGGTGAGCGATTCTACAAGTACGCTTCAAGATATTATTCCACAAATTGCCCACCGAGAAAACTTACCGCTTTCTTTTTCTCAAGCACGACTCTGGTTTTTAGATTGGTTGGAACCGAATAATCCTGCTTACAATATTGCGATCGCTTTTCGTTTGCATGGAGATTTGAATCAAAAGGCATTACACCGCAGTTTACAAGAAATAATTCAACGTCATGAAGTATTACGCACAACTTTTGAGACTAAAGACGGAGTTGCTGTACAAGTTATTCATGAATCCGATGAAGTGCCGTTGACGCCGATAAATCTGAGCCATTTAGAGCCGGAAAAGCAGGAAGAAGCAGTTAAAAAATTAATTAGAGAAGCAATTATTTCTCCCTTCAATCTTCGCACACTGCCTTTACTGCGCGTCCATCTCTATCAGTTAAATGAGGACGTTCATGTTTTTGTCTTAGTAATACACCATATTATTTCTGATGGTTGGTCATTGGGTTTAATGATTAAGGAATTCTCCTTATCTTATGCAGCATTTTGCCAGGGTGATGCATCGCCTTTATCAGCTTTATCTCTACAATATGGAGAATTTGCCCATTGGCAACGAACAACTTTTGAGCAAACCCAACTACCTACACAACTGGCTTATTGGAAAGCAAAACTTGGTGGAAAAATCGAAACTTTAGAGCTACCGACTGATTTTCCTCGTCCTGCGATCGCAGGTTATCAAGGCGCTACTGTATCTTTTACGATTAACAGAGAAGTGAGCGATCGCTTGCAGAAGTTATGCGAATCTCAAGGTGCTACCCTATTTATGGGATTGTTAGGGGTATTTAGCACCCTGTTAATGCGTTATTCGGGACAGCAGGATTTATTAATTGCTACGCCCATTGCTAACCGGAATCACAAACAAATTGAAGAACTAATTGGCTTTTTTGTCAATACTTTAGTCATCAGAACCGATTTAACTGGCAATCCTGATTTTAATACATTACTGTTGCGAATCAAAGAAGAAACGCTGCAAGCTTATGCCCATCAGGATGTACCCTTAGAAAAAATTGTTGAAGAACTACATCCAGAAAGAAATCTCAGCCATCATCCCTTATTCCAGGTGATGTTTGTTTTACAAAATGCCCCGATGGGCAACTTGGAATTACCTAATTTGAGCCTTATTCCCTTGGAATTGGAACAGGTGACCGCTAAGTTTGATTTAACTCTATTAATGATAAAGACAGAAGCAGGAATTCAGGGAACATGGGAATATAGAACTGATTTATTTAATGTAACAACAATTAACCGGATGCTGGGTCATTTTAAAACCTTGCTAGAAAGTATTGTTGTTAATCCCAAACAGCGAATTACAGAGTTACCTCTACTAACAGCAACTGAGCAAAATCAATTATTAGTAAATTGGAATCAGACTCAAGTTGAGTATCCCCAAGATAAGTGCCTTCACCAATTATTTGAATTGCAGGTAGAGAAGACACCAGATGCAATAGCTGTGGTGTTTGAAAACGAAAATATGACTTATGAGGAGTTGAATAGACGGGCGAATAAATTGGCGCATTATCTGCATTCAGTAGGGGTAAAATCAGACGTACTGGTTGGTATTTGTGTTGAGCGATCGCTAGAAATGATAATTGCGTTGTTGGGTATTCTTAAAGCTGGTGGTGCTTATGTCCCCATCGATTCAGCTTATCCCCAAGAGCGGATAAATTTCATACTAGAAGATGCTCAAACACCAGTCTTATTAACTCAACAAAAACTACTGAAAAAAGTTGGTGTTCAAGACAATATACAGATTATTTGTTTAGATACTGCCTGGGAAATAATTACCCAACAAAGTGCAGAAAACCCAGTTAATGAAATAGTAGCAGAAAACTTAGCCTATACTATTTACACATCTGGTTCCACAGGTAAGCCCAAGGGAGTAATGATCTCTCACCGCGCTATTTGCAACCATATGTTCTGGATACAAGCAACATTTCCCATGACGGAAGCAGACAAACTGCTCCAGAAAACTCCCCTCAGTTTCGATGCTTCTGTCTGGGAATTATACGCACCATTGTTAGTAGGCGCACAGTTGGTTATAGCTCGGTCAGGAGGTCATCAGGATAGCGCTTATCTAATTAAACTTATTAATGAACAGAAAATTACTTTTGTTCAATTTGTTCCATCCTTATTACAAATGATCTTAGAACAAGGAGGAATTGAAACTTGTAATTCTCTAAAACACATCTTCTGTGGAGGTGAAACTTTGCCAATTTCTCTACAAGAAGGTTTGTTTAGTAAACTAAAGGTCAACTTTCACAATCTCTATGGCCCAACTGAAGTTTGTATCAATACAACCTTCTCAACTTGTCAGCCTGGAATTAAGCAAAAAATTATTCCAATTGGCCGCCCAATTTCTAACAACCAGATTTATATTCTCGATCGTAATTTACAACCCGTTCCTATTGGTGTTCCTGGTGAACTACACATTGGTGGCGCTGGACTGGCGCGGGGTTATTTAAACCGTTCAGAGTTAACCGCAGAGAAATTTATTCCCAATCCTTTTAATAATTTAAAATCAGAACGTCTCTATAAAACAGGTGACTTAGCCCGTTATCTCCCTGATGGCAATATAGAATTTTTGGGGCGTATTGATAACCAAGTAAAAATTCGGGGTTTACGCATCGAATTAGGAGAAATTGAAGGAGTATTAAATCAACATCCAGATATCCTCAATGCGGTGGTGATTACTTGTGCAGATTCAGTAGGAAGCCAATGCCTAATTGCATACATTGTCCCCTCAACCGAGCAACTTACTTCTGTAAATCAGCTACGTACCTTACTGAAAGAAAAACTACCTGATTACATGGTGCCTGCACACTTTGTTATCTTAGATTCTCTACCTTTAACACCTAATGGCAAAGTTGATAGAAAAGTACTATCTGCACTTAACTTTGAAATAAATATCGACTCCGGCCAACAAATTCTCCCTCGGACAGCCTTAGAGCATAAATTAGTTCAAATCTGGGAAGAAATACTACAAGTTAACCCTATTGGCGTTACTGAAAACTTCTTTGACTTAGGTGGACATTCGCTCTTAGCTATTCGGTTAATAGCAACAATTGAACAGCGATTAGGATGTAATCTATCTGTTATTACTTTATTCCGGGAAGGTACAATAGAGAAGATGGCAGCTTTACTGGAGCAAGAGCGTTCAAGTAGTGATTTAGATATTATAGTTCCTTTACAAACTAAGGGCTATTTACCCCCCTTATTTCTCGTACATCAAGCAGGTGGTTATGCCCTTTCCTACTCCGTACTTGCTCAAGCTTTGGGTCAAGAACGTCCAGTTTATGCACTTCAGGCAAAAGGTTTAAATGGGAAACAACTGCCTTTAGATACTATCGAAGCAATGGCTGCTAGTTACCTAAAGGCAATTCGAGAAATCCTGCCTTTTGGCCCCTATTTGCTAGGTGGTCACTCTTTGGGAGGACTTATTGCTTTCGACATGGCTTCCCAATTGGAAGCTAGGGGAGAACAGGTTGAGCATCTGTTAATTATCGATACCCATCCACCATTACCTACTCCAAAAATTGAGGCTTCTCTTGAAGATGATGCTGCTATTCTTTGCTTCATTGTTGAGCAAATCGGGCTGCATTTTTATAAAAATATAAGTGTTACTTGTGAGGAACTTTCGCCTTTAGATAAAGCGGCTCAATTTAATTATGTACTGCAAATTTTGCAACACCACGAACTAATTCCTGCTGATTCGGGACGCAATATAATTTTCGGCTTACTCAACGTTTACAAAGCTAATTTGCACGCAAGTCTGCGTTATCAACCACAACCCATTAAAGCTGCTATCTCACTGTTCAAAACTGCATCGTTAGCAGAACAGTTTCCAGATGACCCTACTGTGGCTTGGGGGCAATTAACCAAAGACCGAGTGCGCGTTTGTTTTGTAGCTGGTGAACATCAAACAGTTTTGAAAGAACCTCATGTCAGAAAACTTGCAGTAGAAATTGCAGAGATATTAAGGGATTTCCAAATAATAAATCATTCCAAAAAAAACAAGAGACAGAATTTTTAAATAGTTTCTTACTTTAATGTTGGGGCGGACTCAGACGATTTATGCGGTGTCATCCCAAAAAGCTACAAATTTCGCTATGACGCAGAAAATTTCAAAAATGATCGCAAAATCGCGTTGCTCCCGTTGACAAGATGATCGTTCGCCTAGCGTCTCGTAGGCAAAGAAAAATCCACCTGAACCCTGGAACACTCCGCGAAGGGCGATCGCCCCAACGGTTCGGAAGATAGATAGAGCCAGTCCACCCTCTACCATGAGAGGATGTTATGCAGAAACTTTCGACCTATCCACCCAAATGAGCGTATTATGCGGAAAGATTCGGCTTAAACAGCGGCTTTGGAGTATTATACAGAAACTTTCTGTCTATCCGCAGTGGGCGGATCTTAGGCGGAAACTTTCTGTCTATCAATTGTTAGGCCCTACTGCGTATCCTTCACCACACCGCTTATGCCAGATCAACCTGCACTCCTAATCGAACTGCTCCGCGCGGCCTACGCAGCCTTTAATGCGCGGGACATTGACGCCGCCCTCGCCCTCATGACTCCGGACGTGAACTGGCCGAAAGCATTCAAAGGCGGTTCTGCCCTTGGCCATGAAGGAGTCCGCGCTTACTGGACGGAGCAATGGAGCGAGATCAACCCGCACGTGGAGCCGGTGACTTTTCACCCGGAGGAGGCCGGGCGTATCTTGGTCGAAGTGCATCAGGTCGTGCGCGACCTGGCTGGAGCCGTTCTTGCCGATGAGCACGTCGGTCATCGTTTCACCATTGCGCAGGGCTTGATTCAAGACATGGAAGTCTGTCCGCTTCCATCGTCCCGCCACACAGCCTAACACGGTGCTCGAGCGAACGCTTCAGGGCGGCCACCCCGCTTTTGAGTTATCAACTTTCGGAATTTTTACCAGTAGTGAAAAGCTGACTATCAGCAAGTTGATAGCCAGTGCCATTGAACTATTACTGTTGCGATAACTAGCTAAAGCGGTTTTGCCGTAATCTTTGAGGCTGAGGCGACCGAGAGCGCGACCACAATTTAAACCCCCATCTGCACAGGTATGTATGCCAATGGCTTTGTAATCCCGGCTACCAGCACTCTCAATTTCCGCAATCGCATTTGAGAGCGATCGCAAATCAATACCGGAGAATGATTGACCTGTTATCGACTGACTACCATTACTAAACGTGCATGGATTAATCTTCTCTCTTACTCCAGTACGGTTGGTAGTCTTAGCTTTAGGCTCTCTTGTAGCTCTGGTTGGTAAAGATGCAGTATTTGTCCTCTGTTCGTTCAAATTGCCTACAAATATCAGGGAGTTAACCTTGTAGCTGAAAAAAGGAACGTGCCCAGAGCGATCGCCTGGATCGCCTGCAAAGAAAACTCCTCTGCCTGTAATGCTTGATATCTCCTAACTTCAAATATTGGTCAGGAGTCATACCCACATTCCAAGTGCGACTCAGGTCATAACCTACTGTTTGACTGTAGGGACTGCCATCAATTGCACCGGATTGACTGATACCTTTTGACCGTCGTAAGCAACAGAACTGGGAACGCAGCCAACAAGCCCAAAAACGCATCCACTTATCCAAACAAAAGCATTTTTTGACTTCGCCAACAGCATCCGTGAGCGCAAACCATGTTGCAGAGCGATCGCCTTTAGTTGTCCTTGTCTCAAGTGTACCCGTTCGAGGACTAGAAATATCCAAGGAAGGAAGCTTACACTATCCTTTAATCTTAAAAACAACTTGACATGACAACAAATAGAGGTACTACATTTTTTGATTAAATCTGCATTACTCTCTGTTTTGTCAAGCTTTGTACGGGCGCAGACGGCGCAGTTGCTCGCCCACCAGCCATCAAAATAATCGAGTTTGAGAGGTAGAAATGACGCAAGAGGCAATTTTCAGTCCTTTCTTTGCAACAGTGTTTCTGACATTCATTGTCTGGGTGTATATGTACATCCGCCGTATCAGTTTCATCACAAATAGAAAGATCCGCCCACAGGAGCTTGCTGTACCCAGCACATTAGCGCAGATATCACCACCAAATGTATCCAATCCATCAGATAACTTCAAGAACCTATTTGAGATTCCGGTACTTTTTTACGCGCTCGTTCTATACCTGTTCATCACAAAGCAGGTGGATGCAGTTTATGTGAACGCTGCGTGGGTTTTCGTTATCTTTCGGGCATTACATAGTGCTGTCCATTGCACATTTAATCTCATTATGCTTCGGTTCTACCTCTACCTATTCGCGACACTTGCGGTGTGGTTCATCGCAATCCGCGCAGCTCTTATGCACTTTAGTAGGTAAGCTAGGCTGATACGTAATAAAACCTATTTTTAGCTTTTGTTAATCTCTGATTTGCTCTGCTCTGTTATTCTTGTAAAAGAAAATTATTTGGCTTTAGGTATTTCTCCCATTTATCTCAACCAGGTATGTGTCTCAATAATGTGATGATTGACCGTGCCAGCCCCAGCGATGTTACTGGAATTATCAAGTTGGCCCAAGCTAATGATGCAGAACATGGTGGTATGTTGTTAGGTAATCTTGAGCCAGAGGCAGTGATGAAGACTATATCTCAAATGCCGAGCGTAGTCGCCCATAAAGATGGTCAAGTTGTCGGATTTTTACTCAGTTGGTCAAAAACAACTGCTAATTTACCAATTATAAAGGTGATGTTACAAACCTACGCGGGTACTAAAGACGCTTACTTGTATGGCCCCATATGTGTTGATGAAACCATGCGCGGGCAAGGTATTGCTGCGGTAATGTTCGCTAAGTTAAAAGATTTGTTGCCAGAGCGAGAAGGGATATTATTCATCAAGGCAAACAACAAAGCATCACTTCAGGCACATCAAAAGATGGGTATGTGCAAGAAGGCAGAGTTTATTTATGAAGGCACTGAATTTCTGATATTTGCGTATAATGGCTAACTACTTGATAGGTTACTGATTCCCAAGCAGCTATAGTTATGGCTAAAATTTAGCTCGCATTTTTATGCGAATGACTCTGCTGTTACCTTTTGCATTGGATGAGTATTCACTCCAAACTAATTTTCCACAACCCATCTAGCGGATTGGACTGTTGGAATTGACTATCACTGCTGCCGAGCCAATTATTCTCATACATCAACCCAACACTGAATGTTCTACTTAGAGGATATTGCCCTAGTTTTCCAAAACCTTCAATATTGTTTGAGTCAGCGATCGCTTCCTGGTTCAACTGTATAGTTATTTGGTTGCCGTTGTCAAAGTAAATTGTGGCTCGTTTGTGATGAAAGCGCACCTGAACTTTGTAGACTCCACCAGTTGCATAATAGTAAGCTCTAGCAGGCAGCTTTCGATCGTCGATATTCTGACCTTTGAACTCAACTGCCATCGCAGGTGGGACTAGCATCAACAGGACTGGCAGGACTAACCCTAAAACTTTCATTGGTAGCCACAACACTTTCAATTAAACTACTTTCTACTTTAAAATATAAAACTAAATTTGTGGGTTAACTAGCGATCGCTTGGGGCAAAGTTGCCTTAAGCAACAACCCAATCCATAACTTCGATGTAACGTTTTGTTTTCAGGACTTACGCAACTGGCAGAATGCGATCGCAATGCTAATCTGGAAACTAACTACTCTTCTACCCGTTCTGTATATGTCCAGCCTGGTAAGATGCTGTTGACGCGAATTTTATCGCTACCCAGTTCTTGGCTGAGAGTTTTTGTTAAACCAATTACCGCTAATCGAATGGAATTAGACAACACCAGATTTTGGGCTGGTTGTTTAGTTGAGGTTGAGGTAATGGTCAGAATTGCCGGTGCTGTAGATTGGCGTAAGTGAGGTAACGCGTACTTTACCAGACGTACCGCACTCAGCAAAGTCAAATTTATCGAAGTTTCCCAAGTTGCCAAATCGATATCGTCAAAAGTGCCAGCGGGTGGGCCTCCGGCGTTGGTAACGAGGATATCCAACCCGCCGAATTTTTCTACTAGACATCTCCAGAAAAGAAAAAAGACCCCTCTCCAAACCTCTCCCCGAAACGGAGAGAGGCTTTAAAACCCCCCTTCCCTCGTAGGGAAGGGGGGAAGGGGGGTTAGGTCTGGGTGCAAATTTGTGGTATCTAAATCTTTTTCGGAGATGTCTACTGTGGCATTAATTACCCGTTCAATGTCTTCTTGACTGGTAACGTCTGCACGCAGAGATAGCACTTCTGTACCTGTTTCGCTTTCAATCTCCGCAGCGGTTTTGTCAATTAACTCACTGCGGGCGCAGATGGCAATTTTTGCACCCTCACGGGCAAATTGCTTTGCTGTAGCTTTGCCCAAACCTTTACTAGCAGCAGTCACTAAGACAACTTTGCCACGGAGTTGCAAATCCATAATCTTGATTCTTCTTGTTTACAGTAACTTGAAACCGAGGTTATTGAGAGCCTCACGCAAGCGATCGCGTCCTCTCAATGACTCGACAGTTGCGATCCTTTGGGCTGAGTGTTCTGACCAATCGCCAGGAACATTCATCTTTTGTTCAGTATAGAATTCTTTGATGACCTCGTTGTAGTGAGCGATCGCTTCTTCTTGTTCTGCCAATTTATAGGTTTCACGATGCAGCACGGCTGACTGGGGCAACCTTGGCTTAATCGCTGCTTCTACTTCAGGATTCGGATAGCCTACACACAGCCCAAATACAGCATACACAGAGGAGGGCAAATTTAATATTTGTGCTACCTCTTGCGGGTGGTTTCTGATTCCACCGATATATACTGTTCCTAAACCGAGTGACTCGGCTGCGACTGTTGCGTTTTGCGCCGCCAAGGTTGCATCGATTGTTGCCATCACAAACATTTCCAAGTATTCCAGCGCATCATGAGATATGCTGCGACTGTCAGCAACGTAACTGATACGCGCCAAGTCTGCTAACCAAACCAAGAATAAAGGAACCTGTTTAATATGTGCTTGGTTTCCCGCTAATTTGGATAACTCCTCTTTGCGCTGTGGATCTTCGACTGCTACCACACTCCAGGTTTGCAAATTAGAAGAAGTGGATGCAGATTGGGCGGCTGCAATTAGCAACTCCAGAGTTCCCGACGGTAGAGGATCGGATAAATAAGACCGGATTGAACGGTGAGATAATAGTGCTGTCAGGGAATCATTCCATTCAATTTCGGGATTGAAGGGAATTTCACCATAGCGCGATCGCAGTAGTTCTGTAGGATTAGTCATAATTTATTCCAAGACTCACATTTCAAAAATTGTTAGTTGTTTTGCTACCAATTCCATTTGTAAGGGCATACATCTGTACGCCCCTACAGACGATTTATTGCACTGGTTTAAGAAGTTTTTGGTGAAAATGCAGCGTATTGCTCTTTTGTCAACACTGCATCCTTCACACTTACCTCTTTGGGAATTAACTTCAATTTATAATATGTATCCGCAACACCTTGTTGTAGATTGATTAGATTATCGTCAATTGGCACAATACCAAAAGTCCGTCGGTTAGTTGCTTTTTTCATTGTTTCTACATCAATTCCTAACACAGGTGCTAAAGTTTTTGCTACCTCTTCTCGATTCTGTTTAGACCATTCTTCGAGATTTTGAATTTCCTCCAGTATTGCCTTGACAGTTTGAGGATTTTCAGTGACAAATTTGCGAGTCATTAAATAATATCCTCCCTGTTTATTAATTCCTGTGCCATCAATCAGGACTCTAGCTTTAGTTGCCTCTTGAGCTGCTGCATAGAAGGGGTCCCAAATTACCCAGGCATCTACACTACCCTTGACAAATGCAGCACGGGCATCAGCCGGGGCCAAATATTTAGGTTCAATGTCAGTATATTTCAATCCCGCTTTTTCTAAAGCTTGGACTAACAATAAGTGGGCGCTAGACCCTTTTTGAAAGGCAACTTTTTTACCTTTGAGGTCAGTAAGTTTTTGAATTTGGGAATTTTGAGGAACAAGAATTGCTGAACCAGCCGGACTCGCAGCGATACCAACAACATAAGTTAGTGATGCTCCCGCTGCTTGAGCAAATATTGGCGGTGATTCTCCTACAGGGCCGATGTCAATACTACCCACATTCATCGCTTCTAGTAGTTGGGGCCCCGCTTGAAATTCAGTCCATTTTACAGTGATACCTTCTGGTGCCAAACGCTTTTCTAAAAGGCCCTTAGTTCTAAGCAAAATGGTTGCTTTTTGATAACCAAATCTGACTACTGTTGCTTTACTGGAAGCAGAACTGCTAACAGATGTGGCACTGGGATTAGGAGAATTAACAGTCGATGGCGATGAGCAGGCGGCAAATAGCACGCTCAAACACAGCCCTGTAACAAAAGCCCCTGCAATTGGGAAAACAGAAGAAGAGAAGAATAATTTGTGTTGATTGTTAAAAGGAATATTCCTGAATTTTATCAACGATATCCATTTTGGAATTAAGCGGCGAAGGATTAGGTTAATCATCAAAATGATTTTTCTGAACTATAAAAATACTATAAACTTATAGACTTACCGGAGTATATAAATAAATTTAGGTTAAATCACATAAAAATAACAGCTAATGGGTAAATTTATACTTCATTGCCTACGTTCCTAGTCCAGTACAGGCCAAATCGAGCCACCATCTGAATTAACCAGACAAGTAGCTCTGAGCAACTGGTTCAAGGTAGGCAAAGTTTTAGCACACTATATAGTGAGTGCCAAAAAATACAGCACTAATTAAGCAAATCGGGTTCTTCGCGCACAATCCGATCGTAAAGTGGTTGGAAACTGAACCACCCACTTGTATATGACCCCACTTGAGTTTGTGTTAAACGGGCTGTTTCGTGTTTGATAATAGTGGGTCTACCCGCAGCTTCTGCCAGGAGTTGGGCTTGGCACGATCGCTCTAAGCTAATGTACCAAAAGGCAGCTTCATCTACAGTATGTCCCACAGTTAAAATACCGTGGTTACGCAGGATTAGCGCTTTATTAGCGCTCAAAGCTTGAGCTAGTCGTTCGCCTTCAGAGGTATCTAATACGACACCTGTATAGTCATCAAACAATGCATGGTCTTCGTAAAAAGCACAAGAATCTTGAGTTAAAGGGTCAAGGAGACGCCCCAAACTAGACCAGGCTTTACCATAAAGTGAATGGGCGTGAGCCGCCGCTATTACATCAGGTCTAGCTTCATGAATCTGAGAATGGATGGCAAAAGCAGCTTGATTTACTTCAGCATCGCCTTTAACCACTTCACCTTCTCTGTTAACCAAGATCAGGTCAGAAACTCGGATGTGACCGAAGTATGCCCCGAATGGATTGACCCAGAAATGGTCTGTAAACTCCGGATCGCGAGCTGTAATATGGCCTGCGATTCCCTCGCTGAACCCAAATTTACCAAACAGGCGAAAGGCAGCAGCGAGGCGTTGCTTACGGTGTAGGCGTTCGTCTTCAACTCGCTCGAATATTGGGGGTTGTGGTCTAGTGTAGGGCATGTTCTTTTTCCTCTTCCTCTTTACAGGGAGCGTTGGAATATCCAGAGCGAAAGGATTTGACACTGTGAGATTCTGGGATGAACTGGTGACGCAAGATACAGCCAGTATCATTACCCAAGATATGGATGGATACAGATGCGCTCTGGGATGTGGTTTTGACAGCGTGGATATCACCATCTGGGGGTAAGAGGCGGTAGATATCCCCTGGTTGAAGCGATCGCACTTCAGTTACTTGTAATTGTGCGTGTCCTTCAGCGTCGCCGTTATCTACACGGCGATAGACTGTTTCTTCTTGATTGCCTTTGTATAAACCAATCAATCCCCAGGCCAAATGGTCGTGGACGGGAGTCGTTGAACCTGGGGGAATTACCAAACTGAAGACTGACAGGGAACGGTCTTTGGCGCGATAAAGTAGCCACTGACCAATACCGCCGCCCATCTTGCTTTCGGGATTGACTTGGGCAAACTTTTCAGCTAGCCATTCCTGTTGGGCAAGCAGTTCTTGAAAATATGGTTCTAGTCTAGCGAGAGTTTGTGTGCGATCGTCAGCAGTGCTAGCGCTAATTTCACGCACTGTTGCTACAAAGGATCGTAGTTCTTGGCTCTCAATAAACCATTGGTCTTCTGGCAATGGTTCTAAGATAGTGTGGTTCGTCATCTATATTCCTCGGTTTGAGAGGCGACTAAGATTAATACCAATTTTTTTTATCTTTGCTGACAATAGTACTAGTAGTTTTAACACTAGGGTGCATTTTGAAGCCAAGTTGCTCAAGTTTTAGATGAGAAAGAGACTCCTTCAGAATGATAGTAAAGGGATATCGCTGGAATACTGTAGCTTTACCTTGTGACAAGAGCAGCCTAGCACGGCTGATGCGTACAGGATATAACGGCTGTTGGTTGGCATCGAGAATCAATACTTTGGTCATCTATGATATTCCTTACGAATAAAGTTGTTAAGGGACTATCAAAAATCAATCATCCAATCTTGAGCTAACGGATTTCTAACAATTGAAGGAGGCAGGGGGCAGGGGAGAATAATTTAGCTCAGTAAAGGAATTTTTCTAATCCCCATTCTCTAATAAGGGAACTCCAAAAAATGAATTATCTATCCAATTTTTGGAATCAAAACAATTTTTCCTCCCCCAGCTAAGTGCCCCCTATCCTAAAAGCCAATACAGTTCAGTTAAGCTTTTTTCTCTCCCCCTGCCCCCTGCCCCCTGCCTCCTGCCCCCTGCCTCCTGCCCCCTGCCTCCTGCCCCCTGCCCCCTGCCTCCTGCCCTACTTCGCCGTGGGACAGATAGTTGCAGCAACATCTACCCTTTTCGGTAAAATCTTTTGCTCCAGCATCCAGTCAGCCGTTTTCTGAATTTTGGCAACATCATCAGCATTAGGTGTGGCAAGTAGCTGTGGGCCTTGATTTTCAGTTACCTGCTTGGCTACGGCTGGGGAAATTTTGATGTCCTTGACCAGAAATTCCGCTGATTTTGCCGTATTTGCATTCAACCAATCGTATTCCTCGCTTAAACCGCTAAAAGCTGCTTTTACAGCCTCTGGAGATTTAGCCGCAGCCTCATTACGCACAAGCATTACACTGTAGGTTGGCGCTGGATGGGTTGTGGTGATTCTCCTAGCACCATGCTCTAATTCGGCAACTGAGATATATGGTTCCCAAACTGCCCAAGCGTCCACAGTTCCTTGATAGAGAGCAGGCGCAGCATCAGTTGGAGCTAAGAAGACACGCTGAACTTTCTCTTTAGGAATGTTCTCTTTTTCCAATACTTTTAATAACAGATACTCGCCTGCACCAGCCTGATTTACAGCAACTTTTTTACCTAATAAGTCAGCAGGCTTACGGATAGGAGAGTCACCACGGACTACGATCGCACTGGCCAATGATTCAGGTCTGGGACGCTGGACAGCCCCAATGCAAAGCTCCTGACCGGCAGCAATCGCTGACAATCCAGGAATGTCCCCACACCCGCCTATATCGGCTTGATTGGCACTAATTGCTTGGAGTAAAGTAGCACATCTGTCAAATGGGCCAGCCCATTCAGCTTTGATATTCTGAGCCGCAAGCTTCTTTTCTAACACTCCTCGTTGACGTGCAATTGGTACTACACCTCCTTTTTGGTATCCCAAACGAATCAAACTGCTTTTCTCTTGAGTCTGGTTACTGACATTTTGGGCAGTGGTATTAGTATTTGCAGAGTTAGTTGCAGCGCAGCCAGAAATCGCCAAACCTAGCCAGGAACTAGCAACCAATAAGGCACTGAGGGATTTGACTGAGGGTTGTGGCAATAAAAATAAGAACTTTTTGAACTGATTCAACAACTTTTTTATTACTCCTTTTATAAAAGAAAAGATAAGAATGAGATAAAGGGAAACTCCAGCACTCTTGTCTTTACTGCTGATGAGGGATTTTCAAGGAATAAATCATTCAATCTTGTAGGATTCCCTCACAATCAGTAGTTGGATATTTTTTATTGGAAAGTCTCTTAGCTGTGATATTGGTTTCTTTAAATACGGTAAATCGGTCGGATAACCGTTGAATTAACTACAAGCAGAAATTATCACATCCAATTTTAAAAAGCAAGCCGATTGTTGTACTTTTGGGTGGGAGCAACGCAAAAAGGTGGAATTGTTTATATCATCTAGATGTGTATCGTTCGTCTAGAATGACAAAAAGCAAGGAAAAGCTTTACTCAGGCCTTCCCAAGAATTGGTTAATCGCACACAAGACTAGGTACTGCTATCAATGATGCTGGAATCGCTACTTCACCCAACGTCAAAGGCGTTGCGATCGCTGTATTCAAATGATTCATTAGACTTGTTGCAGAAGTGGGAGAAAGGGAAAGGGGAAGGTGGGGTCCCCTCTGGGGATAAGGGGCGGGGGTAAAGGGAAAAGGGATGGAATTTCCCCTTTACCTTTAACCTTTCCCCTTTCCCCAACATCTTGGCATTTGTTACTTTTACAAGATGTCTATTGATTTGATAAGGGCAAGCAAATGGTAAAACGAGTTCTGCCTGGGTGCGACTCAAATGAGAGCGTACCGTGATGGCGATTTTCTACAATCCGGCGAACGGTTTCCAAACCGAGTCCTGAACCATGCCCTACTGATTTGGTGGTGAAGAAAGGTTCAAAAATGCGGGTTTGAATTTCAGGTGGAATTCCACTGCCAGAATCGACGATCTCAATATGGGCATAGCGATCGCAATGCCCAGTTGTAATTTCCAGCAATCCCTTACCATCCATTGCATCAATAGCGTTATCAATTAAGTTCGTCCACACCTGATTGAGTTCGCTGCCATAGGCAAGGGTTTTCGGAATATGTCGATCGTAATTGCGTTGCACTTGGACGCCGCACTTGAGTTTATGAACAAATAATCGTAAGGTATCTTCCAAGCCTTCATGTATATTTACTTCTTGCTGAACGCCTCGATCGAGGTAAGTATAAGACTTCATCGCTTGCACAAGTTCAGAAATCCTCTCGGCTCCTCGCAAACCATGTTTAATCATCGATATGACTTCAAAGGAGAGCGATAGCCAGTGCAATCCGATTTCTCGCATTTCTGTCTTGTCGTTGCGCCAGCGTTCCATGAGATTTTCTAGGGTTTCGACCTCAACACCGCCTTCCGCTAAAGGTTCCGCTAATTTCCATGCTTGGTTCACACCATAATCTTCTAACCATTCCAGCAACACGGTTTCGCGATCGCTTAGTGTCACAGGATCTAGGCGATTATTCAAAATTGCATCATAGCCATCATCGCGTAGCTTCAACCATTGTTGAGTATGCGCTTCCTCTACATTGCGTTGCCCATAAACTAAGTTCATTCGTTGTAACTCTAGGATGGCGGCTGGCATTTCTCCTAAAGTCCGAACGAGGGCTGCGGCTGGGTTGTTGAGTTCATGAGCTAAACCGGCGGCAAGTGTCCCTAAAGCTGCCATCTTTTCCCGCCCACGAATGAAAGACTCTAGCCCCCGGACACGACGTTGCATAATCCGGAAGACCATCCGTTCAAAATCACGACATTCATGCAGCAGTTTACGGAAATCTTCTCCCTTCAGCTGATAAATGTGGCAATTTATCAATGCCCGCATTGTCACAGGTGCAGGTTCATCTGTGAGTACTGGAATTTCACCAAAAAAGGATGGGGCTTCGTGTTGCCCTATGGGAATTTCAACTCCTTCACTGCGGCGGGTGATGTTGATTTTACCTTTGACTAAGATAAATAAACGACATACAGGGTCTCCCTCATGGGACAACACTTCTCCGGCAGAAAGTTCAACTGTTTGAGCGCGATCGCACACCCACTGCAATCGCTCTTTGGGAAGCTGTTGAAATGGGTCTAAGTTGATTAATTCTTCAACACACAACATCAGTGAACCTCCTTGAGGGGGCAGGGGGGCAGGGGGGCAGGGGGGCAGGGGAGACGGTTTGCAGATTTTACTTAAACAGCTTGCAGCTTAGTATTCGCTGCTTCAGCTAAACATTACTCAGGTAACGGTGAACGAATTGAATGGCGATGGAACCTTCACCCACACCGGACGCTACCCGCTTAATTGACCCGTGTCGCACATCTCCGGCGGCAAAGATGCCAGGAACGCTGGCTTCTAATAAGAAAGGAGAACGTTCCAAATGCCAGCCTTGGGGAGATTTGCCATTATCCATCAAGTCTGGCCCTGTGATGATAAAGCCCTGAGCATCGCGTTGAATAAGACCATCGAGCCAATCAGTTTTGGGGCTAGCACCGATGAAAATAAATAGCGATCGCGCTGGCACGGTTTCGGTTTGTCCAGTCTGGGCATTGGCGATCGCTATTGCTTCTAAATGTTCCTCTCCCTTGACTTCGACAACGCTGCAACCTGTGCAAACTTTGATATTTTCAGTAGCCGCAATTTGGTCAATCAAGTATTGGGACATACTCGATGAGAGCGACTCACCTCGCACCAACATAATCACTTTGCTGGCATATTTAGAAAAGTGCATTGCTGCCTGTCCGGCAGAGTTTGCCCCGCCTACCAAGTAAACCTCTTCATTTTTACAGGCGATCGCCTCAGTCATGGCAGCACCGTAGTAAATTCCTGCCCCTGTCAGCTTCTGTGCTCCTGGCACATTTAGCCAGCGATAGGAAACGCCGGTTGCAACTAAAAGTGCATGGCAACTAATCTCGCTGCCATCCGCCAATTGCAAAACCCGATAAGTATCTTGCAGCCTAACCCCAGTTACTATTTGAGGTGTGAGAATCTCCACGCCAAATCGCCGCGCCTGAGTGACTCCCCGCCTTGCCAAATCGTTGCCACTCAAGCCAACAGGAAACCCCAGATAGTTCTCAATGCGTGAACTCGTGCCTGCTTGTCCTCCTGGTGCTTCACGCTCAATTAAGACAGTACTCAATCCCTCTGAAGCGCCATAAACGGCTGCTGCCAGTCCGGCAGGGCCACCACCCACGATCGCCAAATCATAGAAGGGGCGCTCTGCGTGAGTTTGCAGTCCAATTTTGGCGGCAATCTCTAAATTCGATGGTTGAATTAACCGGGAACCGTCGGGAAACAGCACCAAGGGCAATTTTTGTCTGCCATCAGCTTGTGCGTATTCCACCAGTTTTGCGGCATCTTGCTCTAGTTCAATATCTAACCACTTGTATGGAACCTGGTTACGCGCCAGGAAGTCTTTCACCTGATGGGAAAAAGGCGACCAGCGATTACCAATGACTCGAATCCCTTCAAAAGGTGGGCGGAATCCAGCTAGCCAATCTTCTAGCAAATCATCTAAAACCGGATAGAGCTTCTCTTCTGGTGGATTCCAGGGCTTGAGTAAGTAATAATCAAGTTTGGCAGTATTAATTGACTTAATGGCAGCATCTGTATCTGCATACGCCGTCAGCAAAGCGCGTTTCGCATCGGGAAAGATGCGTTTTGCCTGTTCGATAAACTCCACACCACCCATTTGGGGCATTCTTTGATCCACCAAAAATAGGGCAACTGCTTCATTACGCAATTTTAGTTGCTGTACCGCATCCAGAGCGGCAATACCGGAATCTGCCCGGATAATGCGGAAGCGATCGCCATACTGATGCCGTAAGTCTCGTGACACTGCTTGCAGAACCTCTGGATCGTCATCGACGGTTAAAATTGCTGGTTTTGCCATAACTACTGTTACTCAACAATTGCAGTGCCTAGCCGTTATCTTTAATAATCTGTCGTTAAAATATCTACTGCTCAACCAATTGCTTTAAACGAAAGTATGCCTCTTCTGGTGTCAGCGCTTCTGATTGACTTTCATTAGGTATATAAAATATCCAAGTATCAGGAAAGTAATGCACCACAAAGCTTGGAATCAAACCCAAGCTTACTGCTTGCTTTCCGAGTTTTTCAGCTTGTTCCTCTAAACTCAGTTGGTCATGAAATAGGTTTTCAGCCATACTTTTTCATCTCCCTGCACTTGATTTATTTGACCCCGGAAGAAGGTTCAACACCAGCATTGCATGAATCAGCTTTAGCTGATTCCCCATGTTCCAGAATTAGCTTGAGAATATTTTGGTAGTACACCTAAATAATTTCAAATATGCTTTTGTAGAAAATTATAAAACTATTTTGGTCATTCTTAAGTACAGAAAATTCTCGCTCCTTACGTTGGCGCAGCCCGCCGTAGGCATCGCCCCCGATTTGTTCAGCAAGCTACTAAAGAGCCTTGAACCTGTGATATCATGTCCGGCTAAAAACTTATTATTTAGAGCGCAGGGGGCAGGGGGAAAGAGGCTTTTCCGATTTTTGCACAGATCCGGTAATCATAAGTGATTCACCGGACTTGATATGACTATTGTCAAAAAGCGGTCATCTGGGAATTACCAAAAAAATAAATGACTCCCTAGCTAACTAAGAGACTTTCGGTTGCTGCCATAAGATGAGTTTCAATTCAGAGCAGTTGCAAGCCCCATTGCTAATTTCTCCTTCGTGGTCAGCTAGCCAATCATAAATTTGTGCAGCTTTTGCTAATGCCACTTTTTCTGAACGATAAAGCCGAGGAGTAGGGCAGTAGGCTTGGCCATTGATATGTATAGCTGCAATCTGCCAATAGTCGCTGTCTTCACCCTCTGGTACAACGTCTAAAAATCCGCTATTGTAAGACTCGATTATTCCTATGTTCATCTGTAATTATCAAACTTTGTAACGTTGGCCACAACAAAGGCGATGCCAGCCAATTCTTGCAAGTCAAAGCTGGAATCACGAGGGAATACAGTAGCAACCCCTGCTAATGATTTTGGGTTCGTAGTCAATGGAAATCTGAATTATTGGTCACTTTTTGGCTTTATTCTGTTATTGGCAGCAATAATGGCAAAAGAAATAGGTACAAACTAGTAGTCTGGCAAGTCAACTTTGCATGGTGGTTAGCAGAGGGGCAGAGGGGCAGAGGGGAAAGAACTTGGTATTTGCCTCTCCTCTGCTCCCCTGCTCCCCTGCTCCCCTGCTCCCCTGCTCCCCTGCACAAGCGCCGACCTCCACCTAGCAATTTTGGGTTGGCGAACTACTAGGCTAAATTTTTTCGCTCTCCCTGGTATCAGAGTGCGGTAGTTTAACAGTGAAGATTGACCCACAACCCACCTGACTATCCACAGCAATTTCTCCTCTGTGGAGTTCTGCGGCTCGTTTGGCGATCGCCAACCCCAATCCTGTCCCTTGCAGCTTACCCACATTTCTACCACGCTGAAATGGCTCAAACAGATGCTCTATATCTTCTGGTAAAATGCCAATCCCCCGATCCTGGACTTCAAAATAAATGGCTTCATCTGTACTATAAAGCCGGAGCAGAATCGGATTGCCATCGGGTGAATACTTGATGGCATTGCTGATGAGATTATTCAGGAGATGCCAAAGCAGTTTTTGATCCACACTGGCGTGTATCTGGTCGGGGTTGTGAGAAAAAGCGATCGTGTGTCGTCTCTGTGGGTTCCATTGCCAGGGTTCAAGTAATGCGCGGCAGAACTCCACAATCTCAACGATTTCACAATTAAATAAAGCTGTGTTATGGGTTGTTTCTCCCATCATTAACACGTCTTCAATTAATTGATTCATCCTCTGAGTTGAAGATTGGATGCGCCCAAGTAATTGCTGCTTTTTTGTTTCATCTATTGGATAATTACTATCTCCCAACATGGCGGTTGCGATCTGGATGGCAGCCAGGGGATTACGGAGTTCGTGGGAGAGGATAGAAAGATAATCAGAGGAGTGATTTGTGCCAGCGATAATGGCGTTTTTTGCTTCTATTTCTGCATGATGTCGAGCCAGAGCAATTTCAATGTTTGCTTGTAAAGTACTCTGTTTAAACGGTTTCAGGATATAGCCAAAAGGATAGGTGTGCTTTGCCCGCTCAAGGGTTGGGGCATCGACATAAGCTGTGAGATAGATAACTGGAATGTGGAAGCGATCGCGCACCTGTTCGGCGACAGCAATACCATCCTGTTCTCCCTTAAGTACAATATCGACTAAGATTAAATCGGGCTGAACTTCAGCAATTTCCTTTAAGGCAGTTTCTGCACTCGCCGCAATGCCAACAACATGGTATCCTAACTTCTGAAGAGACCCTTCAATTTCTCTAGCAACTAAAATTTCATCTTCTACAACAAATATCCTTGTGTCTGCCATAAGTTTTGTCCGCTAGACACTCTTTAAGGTGACTTTGACTTGAAGACACCAAGGAAATCACGAGTTAAAAAGCTCTACATATTAATATTAGTAAAACTGCATCATAAAATAATTATAGAAAAAAAGAGCAAGTTATTATTTTAATTTAAGAAATATTTTTATAAATTGGCTAAAATCGCTTCCCATACTCCAAAGCTGAGAAAGTCAAGCGAAATAGGGTGCCATTGCTGCGTTCTAGCTCTAATTTCCCCTCAAGTTGCAGAGTCAGGTCGTAGGCAATCTTCAGTCCTAAAGATTTTAGCTTTTTGAGGTTCAAGGATTCTGGGATACCAACCCCACTGTCTTGAATCGTCAGAATATATTGAGAGTGAGCTTGAGGTGGCGTTTTTTTGGGGGGCGGTGCATCCTGGAATGTGGATGAAGTGGAAACGTTAGGCAGCTGCGACTCTGGTGGCAATACTTCTTCTAGGGTGATGTAGATTTCTCCTTTGCGCTCATCGGGAAAGCCATGCTTAATGGCATTGGTAATCAGTTCATTGAGCAACAACCCACAGGGCATTGCCGTTTCTAGATTGAAAACAACGGGTTGCAGGCGAAAGTGCAGGTTGATTTGATTTGGGTGAATGCTACAGAATGCTAAAATACTGCTGGCTAAACGCCGGATGTAGTCATGGAAGTTGCTCCGTCCAACGTCGCCGTGTTGGTAGAGGGTTTCGTGAATCAGCGACATGGCTTGTAGACGATGGCGCGTTTCTTCTAACGCCTCGGAAACGGCTGGATGGTTCGTTGCTTCGGTTTGTAACCACAGCATTGAGGAGATTACTTGCAGATTATTTTTGACTCGGTGGTGAATTTCTTTGAGCAAAACTTCTTTTTGGGCTAACTGATTTTCTAGTTGCCTGTAGAGGCTGGCTTTTTGAATGGCAATGCCGATTTGTAACCCCAATTGTTTGAGTAAATTGATTTCATATGGTTGCCATTGGCGGGGTGTATGACAATTATGGACAATCAGCAGTCCCCAAATTTGGTTGGCTTGCAGAATCGCCACCGCTAGGTTTGCCCGCACCTGCATTTGAGACAGAGATTCGGCATAACAGGGAAGGATGTCTGCGGATTGTGTATCATTGCAGATAGTGATGTAACCTTGACGATAGCGTTCTGCCCAGTCTTGATTGAAACAGGGATCTGCGATAGTTTGTCCGCAGAGAGACAACTCAGGTTGGGAAATAGCTTCTAGTTGAATGAAAACGTTGTAATCGCTATCAAAGCGACAGACAAGAATGCGATCGCACTGCAAAAATTGCCGAATCTGCTCCAAGCAAGTTTCTAGAACTTCTTCTATTTGAATAGATTGATTAATGGTTTGGGCGATGGTTGCTAAGAGTTGGTCTGCTTCGGCTTGACGTTGCAAGCGCAGTTCTGCTTGTTTGCGTTCGCGAAGTGCAGCTTGCTGTTCGCTCACATCCCGTGCATTGGCGAGAATGACTGCTTGACCATTCCAGATGATGGGGCTGAGTGTGACTTCTGAGACAAAGAGCGTGCCATCACTGGGTTTTCTGCTCTTCCATTCAAAGTGAACCGTCTCGCCAGCGATCGCTCTCTTCCAATAGTCTGGGAGAAGGTGGAAGGGAGCATCCGGTGCAGAGTAGTCATCGACAATCGAGAGTTTTAGCACCTGTTCTCGATCTAGCTTATGGTGTTCCAGCACACGATTATTGACATCCAGCAGAGTCCCATCCACGTCATGCACGAAAAGCATACTGTTAACATTGTTGAAGATGCTACGCAGGTTCTGCTCAGAAATTTGCAAGGCGGCTTTGCGATTGATGATATCCTCCGCAAGTCCAGCAATCTGGTAAATCTCGCCTTGGGGGTTGCAAATCGGGAAAGAGCGATCGCTAATCCCCATGTGAGCCGCTTTTTGAGCCAGTTGCAGTCTCGTTTCGCTTTCCTGGATTTGACGCAGGGCTATATCATCAACAGCGCTCTTTTGTCTCATACGCTCCCACATTACACCCAGGAAGCCCGCGATCGCGATGCCCAGGAAACACAGTCCCAGTCGCAACAGATTCTCGAAGTTGTCGGTAGTGGTGAATGAAACAAGCGCAACCAGAGAGCAAAAAACGATCTTGGCTGTAGACAGAACAGCTACCAGCAAACCTAGTTTTAACATCATAGTTAGCTCCTGAAGTTTACTCAAAGCTTCCTACAAGTGGGTAATCCCCAGTCCCCTACATTTTGAAACAGATTTTCAACACTGCGCCCTTCTCGGTATAATTGTGTGACAACTGCTGCGGTAACAGTGGGAGTTGGAAGCATTGTAAAAATGACGATTTCATTCTCACCGTTGCGATCTGGTTTTTTTAGTTTCAAAACAACTCGCCTGATCGGCAAGGATTTTCCGGCATCGCTCAAACTAACATTTGTTTCCACCCCGTTTAATTTATCGTAAACAGCCGTGCGGCTAACATTCACAACTTCTGCTTTTGGCTTTGCACTGCTTCTTCAATCCCTGCAAGATTTGTGAGCTTTTCTTTTGACGTATCTTCGTACAATATTTTAGCGTAGGCGTAGCCCGCCGTAGGCATCGCATCCAAGAAATCTTCGACCAACTTACATTTGAGCAGGTAATTTCTGTCTCTTCTTATAACTTTATCCTGGAAGCTTTATTCTATGCAGCTTCATATTAAATTGGTATAAGGTATTGAACTTTAGTATTAATTTAGATTCCAACCTTAGTTGGAGCCAACTTTACATTGATATATGGACTGATTCATCAATCATTGTATTGTACAAAAGTTTCAACTTTGAGTGGACGACAAGTTAGAGTTAATTGCATATATTTAATTCAGGCAAATATTGAGAGTAATTTAGTTGCAATATTTCAGTTTCCTTGACACAAGGAGAGTAAGAAGAGGGTTGTATGCTCAACGCCGATCCTGAACATACAGTATCAGTGAGCTTTGACTGTGACCTGATATTTCCCAATTCCTGCCTGATATATCTAAAAAAGTGTACATTGCTCGCATCAATGTTCGCGTTTTGGTAACAGCACGATCGGCTTTACGTCATCGTCAGATCAATTGTGTTATTGATTCTTATTCATGGTCTTCTGGCAACAGAATAATTTCTCAGTATTTCAAACAGTTTAGATCATCTACTAATTGAGGTCAGTAATCTCAATCAATATTTCGTTGAGGATAATTTTATGACACGTATGCCATTACTAGTTGAAGATGATTTTGAGTATTCCAAAGTTCCAACTCAGAGTAACTTTTTTAGAAAGTCTCCTATTAATCATGCACTTACTGCTGTCGCCCAAGAGGTCGCTAGATTGCTTCAACACGCAAATCCTGTTCAAGCTGATGGCAGCAACCACGCTGAAACAATTGCAATTCGAGCCATAGAACCGGAATAAAGCCAAATTCTTACTATTGAACCGTTGACTGAGCGCGAGTTAGAGGTATTGCAACTGATTGTTGACGGGCACAGCAATGATGGAATCGCCCAAAATTTGTACATCAGTACGGGTACGGTGAAAACCCATGTTCGCAATATTTTGAAGAAGCTCTGTGCGAGAGGCTACGCCAACGCACTCAGGCAGTAATCCGGGCGCTTCAATTAGGTCTTGTTCACTAAAAAGATAATGCTGTTTAATTCTCACTTATAAAGAGTCAAATCTATGTCAGATAAACACGAAACTGTGAAAGTTTTTCCATCCCATGTTGAAGCAGAAGCCGCCGTATTAGAACTGCAAAAAGCGGGCTTCGATATGCAAAAGATTTCGATCATCGGTAAAGACTATCAAACCACTGAGCATATCCGTGGCTTTCTTACCTGGAAAGATACGGCTAAAGCTGGAGCCGGAGAAGCAGGTTATTGGGGCAGCTTTTTTGGTGGACTATTTGGCATTCTCACAGGGGTTGGTTTGCTGTTTATTCCAGGAGTCGGCCCTGTAATTGTAGCTGGACACGTTGCCGGAGTGCTGGCAGGTTGGCTTGAAGGTATGGTTGTGGGGGGTGTAGGAGCTGCTGTTGCAGGGGGGCTGGCAGGTGCCCTTGTAGGATTGGGTATTCCCAAAGAGCAAGCCCTGAAGTACGAAACAGAAATCAAAGCTGGCAAGTTTATGGTGATTGTTTCAGGAACAGATGAGGAAATCTATCGAGCGCAACAGATTCTAACTAGGGTAAATCCTAAAGCTGCTCAAGAAGTTGTTGTTTAAATTAACAGCAGCCACACCTTGTAATGTCATATTTTATTTCTGACCTCATCTCTTAATTATGCCGCCCCTAAAGCTCTGATCGTTCCAGAGTTCTGAAACCCCACGAAAGCTTCAAGGTTTAGCTCAACTTAGCGATACTGCTTTACTAAAATGAATTCTTCTCGCCCTACAGTGATTGTCGGAGCAGGCTTCGCAGGTCTTTTTACAGCCTTGCATCTGCGTCATCAACAAGACTTGCGCTCGATCGTTTTGATCGATCCACAAGAACGGTTTGTCTTCAAGCCAATGTTGTATGAACTATTGACAGGTGAATTGTCAGAAGATACCGTTTGTCCGACTTATAAAGAGTTGCTGCAAGGCAGTGATATCAACTTTGTACAGGACAAAGTAGTGGCGATCGACCTGCAAGAAAAACATCTTAAGTTAGCTTCTGGCTCAGATTATATCTACGATCGTCTGGTCTTAGCTGTTGGCAGTATTCAGGGTTATTTAGGAACAGAGGGCGCACAAAAAAACGCATTCGCATTTCGGACACAAGAGAATGCGATCGCTCTGGAACGCCAGTTAAGAGAATGTTTGCAACGTGCTAGCCAAACGGATGACGAAATACAACGGCGATCGCTCCTCACCTTTGCTGTCGTTGGGGCAGGCCCGACAGGGGTAGAAATGGCGGCAACCCTGGCAGATTTGTTACCCGACTGGTACGCCCAACTCGGCGGCGATATTCGTCAGATTCGCATTGTCTTAATCAATCATGGCAAGACGATTCTCGCAGGCGATGTCAACGCGGGTTTGCAGTCAGAGGCTCTCCACGCTTTCAGAACTCGAAAAGTACCTGTTGAGTTGATATTAGGCGTAGGGGTGAAAGCGGTTGCTCAAGACCACCTGGAGTATCAACTTGCCAACAGCACTGAGATAAAAACCCTGTTGACTCAAACCACTATCTGGACAGCCGGGACTGCCGTGAACCCACTCATCCAAAATCTCAAGTCCCAAATTCCCGCAGATCGCCTGGATAAGCATGGGCTACCACTCGTCACCTCAACTCTGCAACTGCTGGATTTTCCAGAAGTGTTTGCCGCAGGCGATTGCGCGGACGTGCAGCCACAAACCTTACCGGCTCTAGCGCAGGTGGCATATCAGCAAGGTGCGAGTATTGCCCACAATTTGATTGCCCTTGCTAAAGGAGCATCCCCTAGCCCAGCCCATGTGAATCTTCGGGGTACGCTAATGAAATTGGGTTTAGGAAATGGGGTAGCAAACTTGTTTCACAAAGTGCAGATAACTGGCAAACCTGGCGATCTAATTCGCAGTGCAACGTATTTGGAAATGCTGCCCACCCCACTGCATGACTTTAAGGCAACCACAGAATGGCTGAAGGAAGAAACTTTCCATCGCTATCACAGACCCAAGATGAAGCCAGAAACCACCGCAAAACAGCCTCTTTCTTCGGTTGAACAATGAGAGCGATCGCTCATCCAGCTGTGTATGCTACTGGATTAGAGTGGACAACCTCCTCATCGCCGCCAAGCGAAAACTTTTTACCGCATTCCATGTAAAGCCGTGCTTTATGACGGCGTTTCTACCCATTTTTCTGATGAAGACACGAACAACAAAACGATTGATTGGTGGAATCTTAACGATTGGCATGATGGGACTGCTACACTCGCAGCCTCTCTTCGCGCTTACAATCAGCCAAGCTCAACCAAATTCCTCTCAAGACTATGTACTTCCCTACCGGGGCAGTTGGACGGGAACCTTCCGTACTGTCGGTTCTCAGGGGCAGATACTCGTATTTATCGATCCTGCCGGCAAACTGTACGGAAGTTTGAAGTCTAATGATGGTGAGAACTTTGCTCAAATTAGCGGTTCCCATCGCGGAAGTAAGTTTCATCTGGTTTTCACCCCTCCACCCAGCAGCCTTAACCAGTTTGGCACCGCTAGTCCTTACACCGTTGATGCAACCGCAAAGTGGGAGCAAGGGGTGAGTCGATTTGTCATCTCAGCCCCAACTAGAACGGGTCACTCACAATTATATACATTTGAGAAATCAATCGATAATCGATAAAACAATACATCGAACGGAGTTGCGATCTTCCTCTGGCGAGGTTTAAGCCCATCGCCTCCCTTTTGCACAGGTGATGTACTTGAGCAGAAAGGATGAAATATTGCTGTTCTGTTAATGAACCAGAATCTTATCTCTAATTAGAACCGACTCTATGCAAACGAGAATTACATTGGAGAAAAATTATGCAGATGGGAGTGATTGGTCTGGGACGTATGGGTGCGAACATTGTTCGGCGACTGCTGCAAAACAACCATGAATGTGTGGTGTTCAATCGCACACCTGACAAAGTGAAACTGCTTGCATCAGAAGGGGCGATCGGCACTTACAGCTTGGATGATTTTGTCCAGAAGCTCGATAAACCTCGTGCGATTTGGTTGATGGTGCCAGCCGGAGAACCAACCGAGCAGATGGTGAAGGAACTGGCTGCAAAACTGGATTCCGGCGACATCTTAATTGATGGCGGCAACTCTTACTACATTGACGATATTCGACGGGCAAATGATCTGATGCAAAAGGGCATTCACTACCTAGATGTGGGAACCAGTGGCGGAGTGTGGGGTTTGGAGCGTGGTTATTGCATGATGATTGGTGGATCTGAGATGGTGGTTCAGTATCTCGATCCCATTTTTAAATCATTAGCTCCCGGACGGGGTGATATTCCGCGTACTGCTGGACGGGAAAAGGTGGGCGGTACGGCTGAAGAAGGCTATCTGCACTGCGGAGCGAATGGGGCGGGGCATTTTGTCAAGATGGTGCATAATGGCATCGAATATGGCTTGATGGCAGCCTACGCAGAAGGATTGAATATCTTGCATCACGCCAATGTGGGTAAGCAAAACCGTGTGGCTAATGCTGAAACGACCCCCCTCCGCAATCCTGAACACTATCAGTATGACTTTAATCTGCCTGATGTTGCCGAAGTTTGGCGACGGGGCAGTGTAATTGCCTCCTGGCTACTGGATCTAACTGCGATCGCCCTCCTGGAACAACCAGACCTATCAGGCTTTGGGGGGCGCGTGTCTGATTCAGGCGAAGGACGATGGACGATCGCAGCCGCCATTGACGAAGGCACTCCTGTCCCTGTACTCAGCGCAGCCCTGTATCAACGGTTTAGCTCACGCGGCGAAAATGATTTTGCGGATAAGCTGTTGTCTGCCATGCGTTTCCAGTTTGGCGGACACGTAGAACAACAGGCGGAAATAAAATCATGACGATCGCCACTGCACCTCAGTCTCAAGTTGAAAGCTCGGTTCATCCAGCTGAACCTTTTGCGATCGTCATCTTTGGTGCTGCCGGAGATTTAACCAAGCGTCTGCTGATCCCTACCTTTATAACTTGAAACGCAGTAATTTACTGCCACAGAAGTTTGCGATCGTTGGGATTGCTCACACTCCCATGAGCCAAGACGACTTTCGCAGCCAACTCAATCGGGATATCCACGAATTCGCAACGGTTGCGGTTGACGATCGCCTCTGGCAGCAGATCGAGCAGCGATCGTACTATCTTCAAGGTGAATTTCAGAATGCTAAGACATACCAGCAACTACAAGATTTGTTAACTCAAGTAGATCGCGAATGCGGCACTCAAGGAAATTAATTATTCTATCTAGCAACTTCCTCTAACTTCTTTTGCGACATCATCGCGCAACTCGGTTCGGCTGGAATGGTTAAGGAAGAAGACGAACAATGGCGGTGCGTCATTATTGAAAAACCATTTGGACGCCATCTAAATTCTGCTCGCACCCTAAATGAAAATATCAGTCGCGTACTGAAGGAAAGCCAAATTTACCGTATCGATCGCTACCTGGGCAAAGAAACTGTCTAGAATATTATGGTGTTTCGCTTTGGGAATGGACTGTTTGAGCCTATCTGGAATCGTAATAATATCGACTACGTGCAGATTACTATGGCGGAAACGGTGGGAGTTGAAAGCAGGGGCAATTGTAATGGATTTCAAACAAGCAGGTTTATCTCTATTAGGTGGCTGGATTATCGGTGTGGTGTTTATGGCGACAAAGCTACCCGCACCTGTTCCTCCACTTATGGGGTTAATTGGAGCAGCCGGTGTACTGCTCGGTGGTTATTGCTACGAAATTATTGCCAGACTTCTGATGAAACAATAACTATGGTGCAAAAGCAAGCTCAGTTCGTAACGACATCCTAAGCTAATCGTCATTCATTTTTCTAGAATGATTCGCTCGTAGTAAGGGCTTCAGCCCTGCTTTTATGCAACTTAAATGCTGATTAGCTTACGAAGAGGAAAAATTCGCCAATGCAGTCGAACAGTTTATTTTAGGAAGCAATGCCGCAGACATCCGCAAAAAGCGTCTTCGATCAACGCTTTAGCGCTGCAATGAATGAAACAGTCTGTCTATGCTGTTCTAGTAGTCTGCCAAGGTAACTTTGCGTGGTGGCAAGCTCTTGGGCAGAGGTGCGGAGGGGCAAGGGGGAAAGAACTTGTACAAATCTCTCCTCTGCTCCCCTGCTCCCTTGCACAAGCGCCGACCTCCACCCAGCAATTTTGGGGAAAGCGAACTACTAGTTTACTCCTGCGGCACATTCGTCACCATCAAACGATTTTACCTTTTCTTAGTGCCATTCTGCACTGACCTAATTTGTCTATCAAGACTGTTTTGATAAGTTTGCGATCGAAATCGATCAAAACAGCTAAAAATTGGGTTTGTTGTCTCTATTACAAACCAAATCCTCACCTTGAAGCAATCTTCCCTACCCCAATATGCCTGATTTTTTTCATCGCTTGCATCTCTCTACTGCTGCCAGGAAAGCTAGATCATGAGAAAATCCCGTCCAAAGTCTACCCTATTGAAAAATTATCGTGCCATCATTCCTGCTTCCTTTTTTGGCATGATTCTGGGTTTGGCAGGATTAGGTAGTTGCTGGCGAGTAGCTGCTAAACTTTGGCACTTGCCTACCTGGATTAGCGAAGCAATTATGTTGCTGACAATTGCAATCTGGCTCGTGTTGTTGCTGCTTTATGTGGGTAAATGGCTGTGGGCGAGAGCAGATGCCTTAGCTGAATTTGAGCATCCTATTTTGTGTTGCTTTATCAGCTTAGTGCCTGTGTCTACGATGTTTGTGGCGCTAGCGATCGCACCCTACTCTCGTGCGATCGCCATCACATTATTTGTCGTCGGTACAATTGGTCAGTTAAGCTTTGGCGTGTATCGTTCCGGTCAGCTATGGATGGGAGGACGTAAGCCAGAAATAATTACACCCATTCTCTACCTCTCTACAGTCGCGGGTAGTTTTGTCAGTACGATCGTTGCTAGTACCCTCGGTTATCGAGAATGGGGCCCGTTGTTTTTTGGAGGAGGGCTGTTTTCGTGGCTAGCACTGGAGTCGATGATTATGCAGCGCCTCTACTTGTTAGAAGCGTTGCCTAAACCACTACGTCCAACGCTGGGCATTCAACTTGCCCCCCCTGCTGTTGGCTGTGTTGCTTATTTGAGTCTCACCAGTGGTCAGCCCGATGCCTTTGCTCAGTTCCTCTTCGGCTATGGACTGTTTCAAGGGCTGATTTTACTGCGGCTGCTACCGTGGTTATTTCAACAACCCTTTACAGCTACCTACTGGGCATTCACCCTCGGCATTGCCGCCTTGTCGCTGGCATCCTTGCGCCTTGTTGAACGCGGCATGACTGGAGTGATGCAAGAATTGGCACTACTGCTATTCATAAGCGCAAATATTGCGATCGGTAGTATTGCTCTAGGGACAGTGCGGCTCTTGCTGCGGGGCAAATTACTAACCTAACGATCATTCATTTTTCCAGAACATATTGGGAGTAGAACTTATGGCTGCAACAACTAAGCCAAATAACGCTAAATCGTTCGTTTACTCAACTTGAATTGATATTCCTGTAGAAATGCGATCGCAACTAGATAACCCAAGTTGCGGGTTATAAAATTCTGAATACTTCGTGACTATTGATTGAAACAAATGCACATGAAAAACTAGCGGTGGCGTTATGGGCGACCGGAAATTAGAATCAAGCTAAGTACAGTTTTGCGTAAAAGCGTAGCGTTTCCAATGCAGAGGAAGCCAACGCATTAACAATGCAAGCCGACGCATTAACAATGCAAGCCGACGCATTAACAATGCAAGCCAACGCATTAACAATGCAAGCCGACGCATTAACAATGCAAGCCAACGCATTAACAATGCAAGCCAACGCATTAACAATGCAAGTCGGCGCATTCATTGCCATTGCAGGGTATTGTCAAATTTAATTCGCTACGAATTAAGGAAGTGCTGTACTAAGATCAGAGCATTAAATCATTTTAATATATTAAAGTAAACTGATTAAATAAATGCTTTTTGGAGAGTAAATGCCAAAATAAATGCTTGAAGTTTCAGTAAAAAACTTGGCAAACTACAAGCATGAATCGATTTAGGTAAATCACTTGTTATCTCACTAAAAACCGTTTCGGATGGAATGCCGAGTATGTTGTTTAATAGGGTTCCAATTTGATTTTAATTATGCAAAGAATTATAGGCTTCATTGAGTTTGTTGGCTGATTCTTCTAATAAGTGTTGTTCATGAGCATTTCTTGATAACAGCAGTTGGCGCTCAATACCTGTTGAGCCAATGATACATGGAAGTCCAAAAACAACTTCACTGCCAACTCCATAGTTAGAATCTGCTCTGGCCGATACTGGAAATATCTGCTTTTCATCTCGCAGGATAGTATCAACTAACTGACAAACTACTGTTGATATACCATAGCTTGTATTTCCTTTGCGTTCAAAAATGTTATAGCCTCGTTTACGAGTTAACTGTGCGTACTCTTGCTGAATTTGTTCTAGCGTTGCTCCTTGTGGTATGGGAAATTCAGTTAACAAAATTCCCCCAATAAATGCACTAGACCAAACGACAAATTCACTGTCTCCATGCTCTCCAATCACATAAGCATGAACGTCTTGTTTTGCAACACTCAGTCGCTTTCCAAGTTGATATCTCAGTCTAGCAGTATCAAGAACAGTTCCCGAACCGAAAATTAGGTTTTCTGCTCTGGTGGAAGTAGCGATCGCAATCCGCGTTAGTACATCCACTGGATTGCTAATGATAATTACGATTGAGTTCGGTGCAACTCGATCCAATTCTTTGATTGTCGAACGTATAATCTCTGCATTGTCGCTCAATGTATCTAATCGGGTCTGTCCTTGTTTCGGCTGCACCCCAGCAGTCACAACAATGATATCTGAATCAGCTAAATCTTCATACTGGTTTGATGGTATAATTTCCATCTCTTTAAGTAGGGGAATGCTGTCTTCAATGTCCCATACTTGTCCTTCAGCTTTTGATAAGGTTCGGTCAAAAAGGACAACCCTTACACATCTACCGAGTAAAACTAAAGCATTTGCAACGTCTGCACCTACATTACCTGCACCAATAATACCGACTTTAGATGTTTTACTCATGATGCTATATCTACTTTTTTCAAGAGTGAAATGTCGTTTGTTTGGTAAATCCTTGGGTCTGCAATTGCTGTCTTTTTACAACTTGGAAAACAATATATTTAACCCTTCGGTCATCGTGGGATGAGTCAAAATACCATCGCGCAGAACGGTGTAGGGCATCTGAGCTTGCATCACCATCTGCACTGTTGAAATCACTTCACCTGCTTCATGACACAACAGGGAACACCCTAAAATACGACCTGTATCTGCATCCACGATCGCCTTTAGCAGTCCATCGGTTTGACCAAGCGTTTTCGCTCTAGGAACGGCTGACGCATCGATCTTCGCCACGCGGATAGCATATCCTTGTTGCTGTGCTTCAGTTTCAGTCAAACCTACATGAGCCAGTTCTGGATCGATGAATAGACACGATGGAACCAATCGATCGCCTGTACTGCGTTGGCGTAGCCTCTCCAAAGGAGAATCGCCCCCATCAATTAAATTAGCTTTGATAATGCGATAATCATCGAGCGATATATGAGTGTATTGCGGGCCGCCGTTGATGTCGCCTAACGCCCAAATTCCGGGTACATTTGTCTCTAAGCGATCGTTAACTTGAATAAATCCGCGTGTATTAGTTGCCACACCAGCAGCAGCTAAATTTAAGCTCTCGATATTGGGCGCACGACCAACGGCGACGAGCAAATGCGACCCTTTGAGGGTGATTTCACGATCGCCAACTTGGATTTGCAAGATGGTGTCATTACCAGTGCAATCGATCCTTAACACCTTCGCCTTCAGCAAGAATTCAATACCATCTTGTTCTAGCAGTGTTTGAACTGCGATCGCTATATCTGGATCTTGCTGTGACAGGATTTGCTCACTTTGCCCAATGACAGTAACCCTAGAGCCAAAGCGCCGAAACATCTGGGCAAACTCTAAACCAATATAGCTACTACCGAGAACGATCAAGTGTTCAGGCAAATATTCTAGCTCCATAATCGACTCACTCGTTAAAAACTCAACTTCTGTGAGTCCGGGAATGGATGGAATTAACGGTCGTGTGCCTGTATTAATAAATAACCGTTCGGCGGTAAGTAAGCGATTGTTCCCCTCAGTCGTCGTTACTTCAATTGTTTTGGGAGCAACAAAGCGGGCTGTACCAATGATCAGTTCGTGACCCAAAGCAGTTTCTAAATTGTGCAAGTTCATTTCACGCATCCCTTGCACAACCGATCGTTTTCGTTGGATCACCTCTGCTAAATTAACGCTGGGTGTATTGGTTTTAACCCCATAAGCGGCACTTTTTCGCACTGTGTTTGCGACATTGGCACTCGCCACCATAGTTTTAGTAGGAATGCAGGCAATATTAATGCACCCGCCACCAATCATATTTAAGCTGCGTTCAACCAGAGCGGTTTTACGTCCGTCAGCAACCAACGCCGGCGCAAGTGTTTTACCCGCTTTGCCGCCGCCGATAATAATGTCGTCATAGTGTTGAGTGTCCAATTCCATATCCTTTGGGTTTGATCGGGTGAGTACGATTGATCTCTAGAAGGTGTTATAAATTTCAGAAAAAACTGGCTGACTAAGAGGGTTTTAGCGATAACGTATTTGCCCTAGTACTGTGTCAATAAATAATTGATGGATAAATTTCCTGTAGAGACGGCGATTTATCGCGTCTCTTTAACCGTCAAAATGAATTATGACAGACCACTAGCTGGGTTGACAAAAAGTGCATCATAACATCCGCGCTTAGGATTCAACTTTTTCTACAAGCTTGCTTCATCAAGATACGGTTGTTTTTATACACCTCTAAAGTTCCAGACTGCGGGTTATCCAACGTGCCATCCCACACCCAATATTCATAAATTCCACTCCGAAACTTATACACTCGAACACCTTCTGTCGCTTGCTTAGTTCCTTTGCCCAAATTTAAATTACCGTTGGGACTGGTCGCGCGATAGAGCAATTCACCGGAATTATAATTCTGCCAAATATTGATGTTGTACCGACCCTGGCATTTTGTACTCAGGATGAGGCCAGCAGTAGAATCAGCAGAAGCTGGTAAGGAAAAATTAGCTAAGATACTGATTGACAGAGCCAGGAGTAACGCGGATGTTTTCATGAGTGTTGTAAGATTAATGAGTTTGACATTACTGCATTGCTGCAACAACTTCATCTGTAGAAAGAACTGCATTGGCGATATACCCAAAGTTGATCAGTGCTGCCTTGTAGCCGTCGCCCAATTTCGGATGCCGAGGAGCTGCTGTTGCATCCTTAACGACAAGAACCTCAAATCCCTGTTCGAGCAATTCGCGTAGGTGAGCTTCAACACAAAGATTCGCCAACATTCCGAGTAGAATGACTTTGCTGATGTTGCGTTTACGTAGTTGCAAAACGAGATCGTTGGTTTGCGGCCCATAGACTTTGTGAGGACTGGCCACAATCGTCTTCCCATCCTCAATGAAGGGCTTGTAGCGATCGAGCCAGTCAGCACCCGATCCCAAGAATCCATCGAGGCTCAACGCGCCACGGCGATCGAACTCCTTAACCTCAAGCATCATTTGCTCTAGGTTGCCGGCAAATTTCCAATTATGATCGGTGGGGTAGTAATAGTGAGGGGAGATAAAAACCTCAAATTCATTCTGCTTTGCGGCTTTGAAGATTCGCTCAATGTTCTCGACGGTGTTGTTATCTTTAACACTCTCACCCACCAAATCCCAGGAAACCCCTTTTTCGCTCAAGACATCGTTTTGCGGATCGATGACGACTATTGCGGTGTCATTCTTGTTGATGTGCATGGTTTTTCTGCTTGCTTGTTGATTTTCACTGTTCTCTTTCTTAAAAACCACCCGCGATATGCAGCGTTTTCCCAGTGATTCAGAATCAGAATATCTTGGTTGCTAGAGCGATCGCGGTGGGCGAATTATCGGTCAGTAGACCTATTTCAGACTTTGACACCACTGCCTAAATGCTGTTTCAAAAACGCCAAGGTGCGATCGCGTGCTAATTCTGCAACTTATTGGCGATCGGCGGAACTAAGTGCTTGATAGATTAAAGGTGCAATGATAGCGATATTTTTCACCAACTCATCGGAGAGAGAAAATCGCTGT
Organism: Nostoc sp.; assembly: GCF_036917095.1. Classification (GTDB taxonomy): domain Bacteria; phylum Cyanobacteriota; class Cyanobacteriia; order Cyanobacteriales; family Nostocaceae; genus Nostoc. Next base: position 539,205 of record NZ_JBALFH010000015.1, on the reverse strand, counting down.
TTTAAGTAATTAGGATCGTTGTAACTCACCCACACCTTGCCGTCAGTCGCTTCCCATGCCAGTACTTTCAGGGGTAAATCCAGGGCGATCGTTGGTTCTGCCACCATGAGAGAAGTTCCGGCTTTCGGGTTGCCAAACAGCAACAACTGTGTAGGAGGTAGGCTAAGTCCGACTTTTTCGGCTTCAGCCTGTTGATCGATGCGGGCAAAAACGGTGATGCCTTTTGCTTGAAGGATGGCTGCAAAGCGATCGATAGTTTCGGTCACTGCATACGGGCTGATCTGGCTGATGATGCCGTTGTTTGCATTCATAGCAGTGGACTTTTTGTAGGATAAAAACTGGGTGATATGACCGTTGGGCTTTTCAAAAATTGAGGTCTGACAATCCGGGACGATCGTCAGGACGACGATTTAGTAGTCTGCCAAGGAAACTTTGCATGGTGGTTAGCAGAGGGGCAGAGGGGCAGAGGGGAAAGAACTTGGTATTTGCCTCTCCTCTGCTCCCCTGCTCCCCTGCACAAGCGCCGACCTCCACCCAGCAATTTTGGGGAAAGCGAACTACTAGTATCCAGTGGTATTTGCGTTCGCGTAGCGTCTCCTTTCCAAGCATCCTCTGCAATTCGGACTTTTTGGATAGCGGATTCATTATCAAAAGGCGGCAGGGGTAGTCGAGAATTTTCGGGGTTGTTCATAGTATGTAAGCGGTAGAATCGCGATTCTCGTTCCGAGAGGCAACTCTTGGAGACGCTTTGCGTAGCTTGCTTTCACGCAGTGGTACACCAACGTCTCAACATGGTTAAATTAAAATTACAGCAGGTTTCAAGTTGGTGGAGTACACAAACTAAGTCCCAAAGCTAGATATGAACCCTGTTTTACTTCTGGATTCTGAATTCTGCTGTAAGTGCGTGCCGACCGAATTACCTCAAAAGCAGTTTAATACAGAATCAATGACTACCACCCGCGATGTGCAGCATTTCCCCAGATGCCCCCGTCAAAACTGTGATTTTTCCCTCTAGTTTTTTCATGATGATTTCTTAGGATCGGGCAGCGTGAACTCTACAGTTTCGCTAGTGATTACTTTGTGCGTGGGGTCAGCTAGTTCGATCAGCACCTTGTGTACGCCAGGTTCTAGTCCGACCAGGATGATCGTTTCCCCACTGGCATCGACAAAGTGCCACGGCGCGTCGTCAACGGTGATGTGGATATGACCGATGCGCGGCGATACTTCGAGGGCACCTTTGCCGAACACTGGCAACACGCGCAAATTCTCCGTCCGGTACTGGATGAAGACACGTCCCTGTGCCAGTGGTTCGGGAAGCGGTGGATCGACAATCAGCTTGGGTGGTGCTTCGTTTTCAATCGCAATCAACGGTGACGATCCAATAATGTCCCTAGCGCTCGGTGTGTGGCTGTTCATAGCAGGTAATTACCTGAGAGTAGTTTGTATTACGATCGAATGGCACTAAGATAAGCCGAAAGTCTTGTTTTACCTCGTTCCCAGCCTGTAGGCTGGGAATGTATTTCGAGAGGCTCTGCCTCCGATCAAGCCTTTGGAGGCGGAGCCTCTCAGAATTAGTTCCCAGCCTCCAGGCTTGTTCCAGTCAGGGCAAGGGCTGTGTCTTAACTTAGTGCCATTCCGCTTTACCCTTTTCCCCTACGCTAACTCGGTAAGCAGCAAAGCGATGGAAGAGCGTCTTTTCCTTTCCCTAAAAACATCGATCGCATCCTATTGCAGATGTTTCTTCAATTCAGCAGCAGCTTGAACAAACAGAGAGCGGACTTGTGGCAGTTCGGCTAAACCATTGAGCAGTCCAAAGTCATGAATCATGCCGTTATATTGTACCGTTGTCACCTCTACCCCAGCTTCATCGAGCTTGCGTCCGTAGGCTGTGCCTTCGTCATGCAAAATATCGCTCTCTGCAACCACAATTAATGCTGGAGGCAAGCCTTTGAGTTGCTCAACCGTCGCTCGTAAGGGAGATGCGTAGATGTCTTTGTGCTTTTCTGGGTCAGGGATGTACAGGTCATACATCCACTTCATCGTGGGTACAGTTAGGTACCGTTTGTCGCCGAATTGATGATAAGAATTCGTTTCAAAATCGGCATCGACAATCGGCCACATCATGATATGTAGCTTGATGTGTGGCCCTCCGTTTTCTTTCGCCTTCAAAGCAGTGACTGCTGTCATATTTCCGCCGACACTGTTGCCGACCACTGCCAGATTCTTGCCATCCACCCCAATCTCCTCACCATGCTCGGCAACCCATTTGGTCGCAGCATAAATCTCATTGATCGCCTGTGGGTACTGAGCATCTGGCGTGCGCGTGTAGTTGACAAAGACCCCTGCAAACCCTGAAAGCACAACCAGATCGCGAACCATGCGTTTGTGTGTTGGATAATCACCCAACACCCAACCACCACCATGAATAAAGATGAAAACAGGTAATGTGCCTTTGACGCCTTCCGGTCGCACGATATTGAGCGTAATCGAATAACCGTCAGCGATAATTTTCTTCTCAGACTCTTCAATGCCTGAAAGGTCTACTGGAACAGAAACCTGTGCATCCACGAGTACTTGACGTGCTTCGATTGCAGTGAGTGTCTCTAGCGGCACACCTCCTGAATTCAGCACTTTCAAAAATTCCTTCACCCCACTGGAAAGACGTGGATCGTCTGCAACTTCCAAAATTTTTGCTGCTGACGAGTTTATTTGAGCAACCATGACATTCTCCTTTGATAAGTAGTAAACAATCTGTTGAAATGACACTGTTAAGTGAATTGATTTAACAGTGATACTTGATTCAGCAGTGATTGTGAAATGGCAATCACTTTCTACCGACATCGTTTCCCAGCCGGAATTATTTGTTACTGGTGAAAAGGTTGTTGACCTAGCGGGTCGCTGCCTCGATCGGTTGTTTCCACACCGCAGCAGCATAGAGCGAGTTCTCAAAATCGGGGGCAATATCGCCTGTGATCCGTGCCTCATGATGCGCCCAGTCCTTAAAGAACAAGTCGTGACTGATGCGCGATACTATTGCAGGTACGTCGCGGCGGATGCTATGGATGTCACCAACTGGCAATCCGAAGCTGACCAAACCAGCAGGATTAAATACGTGAATGTCTTTCAGATAAGGGGCAGTGCCAGGTACTTTTTCTTGGTATTCGTGGGCGCTACCGAGGTAAGGATGTGCCCCCAAACCGTCGTCGCGCAGGTTTTCTGGTGGCTGGTAGCGATCGCGCCAGAGGGCAATATGCTGGGCAAAGTCGGCTAGTTCGGGACGCTTTGTTGGGTCAACGAAGTAACCAGTGCCAGCGATCGCAAAATCAAACTCGAAAACATCATCGTTCACCTCGATGGCAATGCGTTCGCCTTTGGCGGCGGCTTCCGCATCGCCCAGTTTCCGTGCCGATTTCCAAGGTGCAGATAGATGGATGTGAAAGTTCGGGAAAGCGATCGCTCGCTTAATCGAGTTCGGGGGTGGCGCGGTGCCTGCTTGACGAAAGTGCCAAGCCTGGAACCAGCGGGCTGCATCGGGTAGTTGGGGATAGTTGTCGTAAGCACCAGGGTAATCCCGTACCCGAAGGACTGACAGAGATGCGATCGCCGATCGCCGTACAAATAGATGTACTGCCTTAGCTCCCGATTCCAGCGCCACTGCTGCTGCATCGAAAGCTGAAGCCGCCGCACCCAGCACCGCCACAGTCTTACCGCGCAGTGCTTCAAAATCGATGGCATCGGCGGTATGTGCGTACAACGTGCGGGGTAAGTCAGCCAGTATTGGAGGTATGTACGAACCACCCGTGCCAGCCACGCCATTGGCGAAGATAATTTTGCGCGTAGTCTCTAAGAGCGGGACACCGTTTACCTCAAGGTGTAGGCGGAAGAAACCTGCGACTGGTTCAATCCGCACCAACTTCGTCCGGTAACGAACCTGGATACCCAGGAAATGCCGATACCAACTGAGGTACTCAGCCCAAGTCACTCGCCCAATGCGATCGATCTCCGCGTAGGCTGCCGCACCGTGCCGCGCTTCGTACCAGGCTTGAAAGGACAATTCTGGGATGCCTAGTTCTGGACCAGGCAGATGTTTCGGTGTGCGGAGCGTTCTCATCCGCGCTCGCGTCAACCACACGCCTGCATGAGCCTCGTCATCGGCTGCATCGATCTCCGTCACGCGACCGATCCCAGCACGCCGTAGCGCAAATGCAAAGGTACTACCACTGCCGCTGCCACCTATTATAGTGACATTGCGATCGATGCCAGGGCGATCGGGCACCCAGTTTTCGGGATCGGGACCGAGTAGGCGTAGTGCTTCGCGGGCAGTAAAATCGAAATTGCTCGTTGTCATCTTGATCTCCTCATATCTCGTTGCGATGGATGGAAGAATCGGAATAGCAGACATCAAATCTGTGCCATACCGCCATCAACAAACAACTCAATGCCATTCACAAAGCTGCTGTCATCTGAAGCGAGAAAGACAACGGCTTTGGCAATCTCATCGGGTGTACCGACTCGTCCCAGTGGGATGGTGCTGGCTTGGCTGTCCACGAATTCTTGCAACTGCTGGTCATTCAGTCCCAAATGATCGTAACCAGGAGTCGGAACCACACCAGGGCTAATGGCATTCACTCGGATCTTGCGTTCTCTGAGGTCGAGTATCCAATTCCGAGCAAATGATCTCACGGCGGCTTTGGTGGCGCTGTAAACACTGAAAGCTGGCGTACCTTTTATAGAAGTAATCGAAGCATTCAGGATAATAGAAGCGCCCTCTGGCAACAGTGGCAGTGCCTTTTGTACAGTGAACAGCAAACCTTTGACATTTATGTTGAATGTTTTGTCAAAGTGTTCCTCAGTGATTGCTCCAAGTGGGGCAATTTGTCCACCTCCAGCATTAGCGAAGATGATATCGAGGTGTCCAAGCTCAAGCTTAATGGTGGCAAACAGACGATCCAGGTCTGCCAGATTAGAAACATCGCTCTGCACAGCCGTAACATTTTTACCAATGGCTTCTACAGCAGCATCCAGTTCGACTTGGCGACGACCCGTGATGTAGACATAGGCACCTTCAGCAACAAACTGTTTGGCTGTAGCAAGACCGATGCCACTGTTGCCACCCGTGACAAGGGCGATTTTTCCTTCTAGTTTTTTCATTATGTTAATCTGATGGGGATTGTGGATTTGTGTGAACCATTGAAGTGTTATCGGTTCTGTTGCATCACAGCTTTGAGAACAGTAGATTTAACCCTTCATTCATTCTTGGAACCAGTTGGGGCAAGGGCTGTATCTTAACTTAGTGCCATTTCTTACATCTCCTTTGATCGATCTGCTTAATGACCCTGCTTGAGACTTACAACGAGGTCAGTCACTTGACGTTGAGCCTCTGCTTGTAAATTCATAGTTTTAAGTTTTCCTTTTAAGTGATAGACCAGTTCTCAAGCGGCATAGAGGGTGTTATGAACTCTGAAAATTGAGCCAGTTCCAATCATTCCTCGAAAATCGCAACGAGGGCTGAATTTCGCTTCTGGACTAAGTTATATAGAAGTTAATAACACCCTCTAAGGGAGATATCTAGTAGTCCACCACACTAACTTTGATGGGTGAATAAGTTTTTAGTAAGGACTTTAGTCCTTGATTTGAGCGCCCAAGCGCTCACTACAAACCAAGCATTGTTGACTTGGCGGACTACTAGTGGTTTATCGCATTAATTCTGATAAGTAGATAAATTCTTCAATTTCTCTTCTTTCCTTCTTCCTTCGCGTACTTCGCGTCTTCTCTGCGAGACGCTGCGCGTAGCTTGCTTCTCCGTAGGAGTACGCGGTTCGTTCTCTTATCCCTCAAATTTAATGCAATAGACCACTAGGTACACCCAGGATTTCGTCGCCAATTTCGCTAGAGATGCGATTGAACTTGGACATTAAGTTTATTGGCAATGCTTTGTGAAGTACGCTCCGCTTTAATTAAATCTGCTGCTTTTTCACCAATCATGATGGTCGGTGCGTTCGTATTTCCCGTGGTGATTGTTGGCATGATGGAAGCATCAACAACTCGCAATCCCTCAACCCCATGTACCTGCAACTCAGGATCGACCACTGCCATTGGGTCAATGCCCATTTTGCAAGTGCCAACCGGATGCCACACAGTGCTGCAAGTGTCCCGAATGTAAGCTTCGAGTGCTGCATCACTCTGAACCTGGGAACCTGGAGCGATTTCCTTACCGCGAAACTCATCCAAAGCACTTGCACCGAACAAGTTACGGAGTAATTTAATCCCGACAACTAACTTTTGCACATCAGTTTCACTTTGGAGAAAGTTCATTTGAATCATCGGTGTGTCTTTGGGGTCGGGGGAACGCAAACTGACACTACCAATGTTTTGAGGATGAGTTAAACAAACGAAACTTGTAAATCCTAAACCAGAGTGGGCATAACCAGGCGGTGCCAACACAACCGGGCCGAAGAGAAACTGTAAATCTGGCGCGGCATCCAGATTACCCGGAGTATGCAAAAACAAGCCAGCTTCAGCGACACTACTGCTGCTTGCCGTGTGTAAATCCTGAGTTGCCTCGTGTGCCACGGACACAACAGGGTGGTCTTGGAGGTTTTGACCGACACCCGGCAAATCAGCCACTACCGGAATTCCCATCGCTTGCAGGTGTTCTGCATCACCAATACCGGAAAGCATCAGCAGCTTCGGCGAATCGAACGTGCCAGCGCTTAAAATCACTTCGGAGTTTACCCTAACCTGGTGCAGCATGTCCTCGTGCAGGTATTCTACCCCAATAGTGCGAGTACCCTCAAACAACAAGCGAGTTACCAACGCTCTTGTGGTTACAGTCAAATTGGGACGCTGGAAAATGGGTAACAGGAAGGCAGCGGCGGCGCTGTGGCGCTTACCATCCTTGATCGTCAACTGATAGAGTCCTGCTCCTGACTGCTGCATTCCATTGGGATCGGGATTGTGGTCATATCCTAGTTCCACTGCTGCGTCTACAAAACGTTGGGATACCACAGCAGGCGCAATCAGATCCGTGACGCTCAACTCTCCATCGACCCCGTGAAATTCAGAGGCGCCTCGTGAGAAGTGTTCTGATTTCTTGAAGTAGGGCAAAACATCAAGGTACGACCAACCGGGATTCCCCAATGACTGCCAGTGGTCATAATCGTGAGAATTGCCCCGCAGATAAATCATGATATTAATCGAACTGCTGCCGCCCAGGACTTTGCCACGGGGACAAAAGATTTTGCGGTTATTCAGGTAGGGTTCTGATTGGGAGAAATATGCCCAGTCCACCTCAGAACCTAGTAGACTGAGACATTGCGCTGGGATGTGAATTTCTGGTTTCGTATCGGGATTACCCGCTTCAAGTAGTAACACAGTTGTGTCATTGTCTTCTGTCAGACGGTTGGCGACAACGCATCCTGCCGAACCTGCACCAATTACAATGTAGTCATAATTAGTCATGAAGTTCTCTTCCTCTGTTATCTACAATGGATAAATGGAGTCAAGAATGAACTGATTTAAAGAGCGATCGCTGAAATACTGTTAGTTATTCATTTACAACGCCCGATCTGCTGAATTTAACTGCGTACCAATGGTGTATCCACCAAATGTTCTGCCAGAAACCAAACTTGCGTCTCATTGGTTCGCAGGACTTGGCTCACTAACAAATCGTTAGTGCCACTATCTTGATTTGCTGCTGTTTTATCGATCGCTACTCTCAATTCCCCAACGATCAATTCGTGGGCTTCTAGTAACCGCGACAACATCACAGGTACTTCCTCAACACCATTGGGCGGACGCTTAATCTTAGTGACTTCTGCTACATGACGCGGATCAGCGATCGCCACGCCTCCCAGGGTTTGTACTCGTTCACCTAGTGCATCAATTAACTCAATTTGTTCGCTGGCGTGTTTGTCAAGCAACAGATGCAGTTGATAAAACGTATGTCCGCGCATCAACCAGTGATGTTTCTTGTAAAGGTGATAGAGAATAATCGTATCTGCCAAAATCTGATTGACTAAAACACAGCTTTCGCTGCGGGCACTGGGGTTGAGAACAATTGGCAAATCACGAAGAGTTCCATACTGCTGAATTTCATATCCATGTTGATGCAGTAAGGGTTGACTGCCATCGACTTCAGTGATACTTATATTTTGAGTCGGCACGATCGCATCTCCTAGAATCAATAATTAGGTCTGTTCTATTTGTATATACGAATGGCACTAAGTTAAGCTGAAAGGTAAGCGGCGTAGGGATTGCAGAGGGGCACGGGAGCAGGGGGGCAGAGGGGAATTTCTAAATATCTGAACGCAATGCCTAAAATTTCTTCTTTCTCCCCTGCTCCTTTGCTCAAGAGCACCCCTGCTGCCTCAACGATTTTCCCTTATCAAGCGTGCCATTCTTGTATGTACCGAGAAACTGCTTCTCTTAAAATTGCGATTACTTTACAGCAGCGCTTGCTGCTTCAATCACTTTGGCAACCTCTTTTGGATGAGAGATAAAAGGAACATGACTGGAGTTAACTTCGGTTGTCTTAGCATTAATCCGTTTAGCCATAAATCGTTGAAGTTCAGGGTTGATGGCGCGATCGCTTTGAGTCACCAGAAACCAGGAAGGAATTGTTTTCCAGGCGATTTCATTCACTGATTGCTCAAACGCGGCGCTGGCAATCGGCTTTTGGGTTGCTGCCATCACTCGCGCCTCAGCCTTTGATACGTCTTGGGCAAAAAATTCGTGAAACTTCCCGCGATCGACATAGAGAAAGTTTGCAGCATCAGACACAATTGCCGTACTAATCGGAGGGGCTGCGTACCTTTTATTCAAATCACTCGTCTTTTCACCGGCATCTGGTGCGAAAGCATTAACATAAACCAGAGCTTTCACCTGTGGATTGCCAGCCGCTGCACCCGTGATTACATTTCCACCATAGGAATGTCCAACTACTACAACAGAACCCTTCTGACTCTCAATTACCCGCTTCGTCGTTGCCACATCATCAGCAAGCGAGGTGAGCGGAATCTGCACAGCAGTCACTCTGTAGCCATCCTGCTCTAACAATGGAATAACGTGTTGCCATGATGTCCCGTCAGCATAAGCCCCATGAACGAGAACGATCGCAGGTTTAGAGTTGGACGTTTGAGGTAATTCTTTAGAGGTGGCTGGTGTTGAATGCATTGATATTCCAACGACAACACTGAATGCAAATAACCACAGCAACAATTTTTGAACTTTTTTCCATGTAAAAACCATCATTGCGATCGCCTCTGTATTCTTGCTAAATTGCTGAAATCTCTGATTCTTGTCGTCCGTATAGAAGTTATGAAATACTTGTTGGAATAAGCATCAATAACCTTAATCATTTGCAGCAACAATAGCTGCCATTATTTGCTCAACAGTCCAGCGATCGAGATAGCGAATTCCATTAATAAACAAAGCGGGCGCAGCCTCTACTCCACTTCGCAGTCCACCTTCAATATCCGCATCGATCAGATTGACATACGCTCCCTTGGATAAATCCTGCAAAAATTGAGAAATATCAAGTCCTAAACGATTGGCATACTCGACTAGATAGCCATTTCCCAATTCCTGTTGATGGATAAACAGCATCTCATGCATTTGCCAAAACTGCCCTTGAGCCGCTGCTGCTTCTGCGGCTTGGGCTGCCCGTTGAGCATGAGGATGAATCTGTTTCTGGGGAAAGTGACGGAAGATAAAACCTAAATTGTTTTCTCCAAACTCCAGCTTCAATTGCTGCCCGGCAACTTTAATCAATCGATAGACGTTGGCACTTTGAAAACATTCATAATCTCCATACATTACGAATACTACAGCAGCATTCAGTACACCTTGAATATGATCTTGGGTTGAAGGCAGAACGAATAAAGAACGATTATCACGGTTGTAAGTCATGTTTCGGTTTGTATTAAGCAAACTTAAGCCTTACAACCCAACTGCGCTAACATTGCTATGGATTTAATATAGACAATTGACCCTCTATTGTCGTCCACTCTGGGTTGACATTTTTATACAATCTAGTGATGGATGAACCCGTCCAGCTTATAGTGGAAGGTTGTCTCCAACTAAAGTTGGAGTCTAATACCAATTTAATTTACTTCCCTTCCCTTCCCTTCTTTTCCCACTTACATAGGACTTACGCAATAACTCTCTGAAACCCTCTTTCCTTCGCGTTCTTTGCGTTCTTCGCGGTTCGTTTTTTCATAATTTTGCGTAAGTCCTGTTACAAACTGACAATCCCACGCTTAACAGCAGTAATCACGGCTTGTGTGCGTTGGCGTTGGCGTAGCCTCTCGTAGAGAAGCCTTGCCGAAGGCATCGCTCACTCCCAATTTGCTCAAAATCCGATTTACATGCGATTTGACAGTGCTTTCACCAATACACAAAGCAGTGCTAATTTCTTGATTACCCATTCCTTGTGCCATCAAACGCAGCACTTCCAACTCTCGTTCGCTGAGTTCTGGATTACTCATTCGCTGCAATAATTTTGCGCCCACTTCTGGCGGAATATATTTTTGACCATTATGAATGGCGCGAATCGCATTCAAAAGCTCGCTAGGTTTAGCATCTTTGAGCAGATAGCCTTGAGCGCCCGCCTGTAAACCGCGATAGATATCTTCATCGCCATCGTAGGTTGTGAGTACCGCGATCCGAGCCTGCTTAAATTCAGCACAAATCGCCATAATGGCTTCAACACCTCCCATTTTGGGCATTCGTAAATCCATTAGTGTGACATCAGGTTGGTATTCTCGAAACGCGGCGATCGCCTGTTGCCCATCTTCAGCTTGAGCGATCGCTGTCATTTCTGGATCGCGGTTAATGATGGTTGCTAGACCCTTTCTGACTATGGCATGGTCGTCAACAATCAGCACTCGAATCGTAGTGGATTGGCTCATTGTAATTCTTCACACTCGATTGGTGGTGACAATAATTTCTGTTCCCTGTCCCGGTTGGCTTTGAATCAATAGTTGTGCGCCAATGCGCTCTGCCCGTTCGCTCATTCCTAATAAGCCAAACCCACCGCTCAAAGGAGTGCTACCTACTCCAAAGCCCCTGCCATCGTCTTTAACCCGTAAGATACACTGTGTTTCGTTGTACACTAACTCAACCCGAATTTCGCCAGCACTTGCGTATTTAATCGCATTGGTTAATGCTTCCTGCCCAATTCTGAGTAAGTTATTCTCCACTTCGATTGATAAGGAATAGGCTATACCCTGAGTTTCGCAAATCAGAGCCGTGTCGGTCGTTGCTCGCATTTGAGCCACAATACGATGCAAGGCACTCTCTAAATTACCTTCTTCTAGTAGCCGCGGACGGAGTGCTGATACGGATCGCCGTGTCCCTGCTAGCCCAGCGCGTGCTAGTTCCTCAATCATTTCCAGATGTACTTGGGTTGCTTCTGGGTCATCCGCCAGCACTTGTGTTACTGCTCCAACTTGAAGCAGAATACCTGTGAAAGACTGAGCTAGTGTATCATGAATTTCTCGCGCCATCCGGTTACGCTCTTCTAAGATAGAAGTGTGTTCAGCTCGTTTACGATCGCTAATGTCTGTCATGAGACTGTAGAAACCTCTTACCTGAGCATTGTCATCGAAATCAGGAATAAAGGTGGCGCTGATGCACCGCTTATCATCCCGAAAAGGGATTTCTGCTTCTAGAGGGACAGTTTGCCCTGCAAACACCTGATTAATATACGGCTCAATCCGTTCATAAACCGCCTCACCGAGCAGTTGGCGAACAGGGTTGCCCAAAATTTCCTCACGGCTACGGTTAAACCAAACCTCATAGGTACGGTTGATAAATTGAAAGCAGCGATTGGCATCGACGTAGCTAATCAGAACGGGTAGAGCGTCGGCAATCAGTCGTAATTCCTGCTCCTGTAAGCGAAGCTCCTCGTAGACACCGCGTAGCTCTGCTTCGTTTGCCTGCAATGCTGTCGTTCGTTCTGCAACTTGTTGCTCTAGGGTGCGATTGTATTCTGCTAAAAGCTTCTCTGCTTGTTTACGTTCGGTGATGTCTTGAAAGGCTGCGATCGCATACAGAATGTTGCCAGACTCATCAAAAATTGGAGTTCCCCAACTTTCGATCGGAATGATCCGATTCCCCTGGTGAATTTCGATATCATCCACACTGCCCTGTTCGCCATTTAGCGCTCGCCTAATCATCAGTTGTTCGGTTGGGTAGGGGCGATCGGTTCCTGCCACATAGAGTTGATAGACCTCGGCAATTTGCTCTGGGGTGACAGACGGCAGCACGCTCTTGCCCAAGAGTTGGATTGCCTTCTGATTCGCGTAATAAGGGCGACCTGTTGCGTCCATAACCACAATTCCTACCGGAACCGACTCTAAAATTTTCTGGAGGCGGGTTTCACTTTGGGCGAGGGTCTGGTTTAAAGACTGCATTTTGGCAAATGCGATTTGAAGCTGCTGTGCCATCTGGTTGAACGATCGAGCCAGTTCGCCCAAATCGCCCGATCGCTCAATTTCTACCGTTTGATTCCATGCACCGTCTGCTAGCGCTTTTGCCGATTGACTGACGCTGACAATCGGTTTAGCGATCCATCGGGCAATCAAAATGCAGATCGCAATGCCAAGCAGCAAAACCGCAATACAAAGCAGAATCGTCGTGCGGATGCTTTGATTAATCTTTGCCATGAAATCGGATTCAGGCAACACCGTGACAATCAGCCAGTCTAGCCCACGAGTATCTTTAAATGGCATCACCTGAATCAACTGCCGCCTGCCATCGAACTTAAAATCAAGCTGTTCCGCAGTCTGGATCTGCCACAAATCGCTGAAATGCTCGCGTAAATAGGCAGCAGTAGCTCGCACGGTAGGGTTACGGCTCTCAACTGCGGACAATCGATTTGCTGCTGCCCCAGGACTTATGATCGCCTCTCCGGTGGAGGTGGCAACCAGTTGCCCCGATCGCTCTAGAATAAAGGCGATGCCTGTCTTGCCAATTTGCAGGCTAGCCAAAAAACGGCTCATCTCATTAGGCAGAAATACATCGGTGGCACAGACTCCCAACAGCGATCGATCGGCAGTGCTATAGACAGGCGTACTGGCGGTGATCGTTGGCAACTGGCTAGCAAAGTCGGCATAGATTCCACTCCAGCTTGGTTCGCCTGCCGTCACTGCTGCTTTATACCAGGGACGAACCCGCGCATCGAAGGCTTTGTTGCCTTGACTGATTAACTGGTCTCGCTGACCATTGCGATCGAGGCTGGAGCCGTAGAGTTTACGATCTGTAGCAACATTACTCGACCGCAGTTCAATTGAGCGATCGGCAGGGCTACGTCGCACCCCTAGAAGAGAACCTTTGCGATCGCCACAGTAGATATCACTCACCATCGGATAAATCTGAATTTGCTGCCAGAGTGGAAACTCACCTTTCACTGCGCTAGGGTCAATTTTTCCCTGAGCGAAGGTGCTGGCATTGAGCCGATTGATGTTATGGGGTATCTCGGTATAGGTTTGTAGTTTGCCTTCGATCCGGCTCGTCAGTTCGCGCCGCAGTTGACTGGCGAGATCGCTGATGGCTTCCTGTCTATTTTGGAAGGAAAAATACCCCACTAAGCCGACTGTCACCAAAGTTTGCAGCACAAACGGCACAATCAAAACCGTCTGCAATGGCACCGTTCTGGAAACTTGAGCTACAACTTGCTTGAGAAGACTGCTCATCAATCAGATTCCTCATTTAGGGCAGTTCGCGCACGTTAGTCCATTTTTTGACAGAAAATACTAGCCATGAGAAGCTCCAACGATCGCAACAAGTAGTGGCTCAAGCTCTAAAGCGTCTCTATAACGCACACCATTGATAAATAAAGCTGGAGTGCTAACTACCCCACTATCGATTCCGCTGGCAATGTCTTGATTGATGCGATCGACATGCACTTTTTGGGCAATGTCTCGAATAAACTGAGTTACATCAAGCCCTAAATTGTCAGCGTATTCTGCTAAATACCCATCTTCTAGCTCTTGCTGATGCTTCAATAGCATCTCGTGCATCTGCCAAAACTGCCCTTGTGTTGCTGCTGCTTCTGTTGCTGCTGCTGCCTTTTGAGCTTGAGGATGGATTTGAGGTTGGGGAAAATGTCGGAATACAAAGCATAGAGAATCTCTCCCGAATAAGGTCGCCTCAAGCTGGCGTTGAATTGCCTGAATTGAGGTATAAAGTTCACTACATTGGGGACACTGATAATCCCCATACTCAACAAGCACAACGCGAGCATTCAATGATCCTTGTCGATGGTCTTGCTCAGAAGGAATTACAACTAATTGATTGCGCTCTGCTTCGCAGTTACCGCAAGGGTCGCCAGGTGTGTCGTCAGGAATAACATCGCTCATTTTAAACTCTCATTTTAAATCTTTGAGGAAAAGAGATTCATCGTCTGCACTCTGAAATTTCTTCCCTTCAAGCCTATAATCATTTGGTATGAGTTTAATGTATGAGACTTGCTTAGGCTTGTCGTCAATTTAGGGTCTGTATTTTAATCAACAAAATGATTGAGGATGAGTCAATTTGAGGGAGTAGAACGAATCAAACTCAGGTTTGATTGCTTCACAGACTAAAATATGATGGTTAACCCAGGCAGAAGTACCATCTTTGTTTTTACCTTAAACAGCGAGAAGGCTCTCACTTCCGCTTTGCGGTAAGTGATGAGATGAATTGCGTGTGAGTTGAAGACAGTCCTTAAGCAGGAAAGTCACGCCTGTTACCCTCGCCATCTCGCTCCTTCTACCAAGATATAGAAAATTGCGTTTAGAACTTCCCACATATCAACTTCACGCTTTCGACCACCAGGTTTTGCTTCTGGAATCATCTCACTGAGAAATTCATATTGATCGCGAGTCAGGTTACTGGGATATGCTTTACTCATGTTGCTCTCTCAGTGCTGTTTATTATCCATTCACAGCTTATACCTAGAGAGCTTTTTTGCACCCTACATAATTTTTTAAACACCCTCTTAAGGTAGTTATACGGAAAAATTCCCTATAATACCCGAATATGAATGTTATATAGAAAGTTTCCGCATAATAAATAGTTAGGCAGCGTGATGGATGACGGTTGGAAAGGTGTCAACGAGGCGCTGAGGCGCTTTGGGCTCCCGGCGAAGCACGCCGACCGCCCGGCGATTGTCGCGGCACTGCGTGAGCAAATCCGACTTGAGGCCAATGAGGTCGGCGACCAGTTCCTGATGCGCCTCCTGTGCGCCCAGCTTTTCTCGCTGGGTGTGGTCGAAGACTCCCTGTTGGTTTGGGAGGCGAAGTCCTGCAACTTCGATACACACTGCGGGATTGATGTCCAGTTCCTATGTGGAGCGGGTTTGAAGCAGACCAAGGAGTTCCTCCGCGCCCACGGCAGTGACCCGGCACAGGATGCGTTGGAGTACATCGCCCGATGTGACTGCGACTTCGCCGACTTCTCGGTCGGGCGCGCCCTCCGACAGGCGCAGGAGTTCTATCAGGTGGCATGACTTGCTGCGGCTAACCGGCCGCTGAACGTCGGTTCGTGTAGAGCGAACTTTTGGTTGCCTGACGGGATGTCGCCGATTAGTTCGAGACGCGCGAGTTATTACCCGAGACATCGGAGACTTTTATTTATCTTGCCATGATACGTATTATGGTGAGACGATTAGCATAATTTTTAACCTCGAAAAACTTTTCAAACATCCTCTGAGGCAATTCCCAATGAGTTGGGAAGCCTACACTGTACCTTAAGGTCGGTGTAGGTAGTTCACAAGCTAGCAATTCCGCGTTTCAACGCAATAATGGCTGCCTGGGTGCGATCTTTGACATTTAGCTTGCTTAAAATTCGGTTGATATGAGTCTTCACTGTACTTTCACTAATATTGAGAGCAGTGCTAATTTCCTGGTTGCTCATGCCCTGTCCGACTAACTGGAGAACTTCTAACTCACGATCGCTCAGTTCTGGAGCAGTCATCCGTTGGACTAGCTTGGCAGCCACGTTGAGGGGAATATACTGTTGTCCCCTGGTCACTGTCCGAATTGCTGTCAATAGTTCCTCTGGCTCAGAGTCCTTCAGTAAATACCCCTTTGCCCCGGCTCGCAATCCTCGATAAATCTCTTCATCGGTGTCATACGTGGTCAGCACAATAATTCGGGCATTGGGAAACTCATTGCAAATAAGCGTAATCGCCTGAACACCCCCCATATCGGGCATCCGTAAATCCATCAAAGTCACATCAGGTTGCTGTTGCTGAAAAACTGCGATCGCCTCATGCCCATTTCGCCCCTGACCAACAATGACAATATCTGGAGCCTCCTCTAACATTCCGATCAAACCCTGGCGAACAACAGGATGATCGTCCACAACCAGAACGCGAATGCTACTAGGCTGATTCATGCTGACTTAACCCCCGATTAATAGATACCGCGATCTCTGTCCCTTGCTCTAAGTCACTTTGAATCTTTAATTCAGCTCTAATGCGTTCAGCCCGTTCTGCCATCCCCAGTAGACCAAAGCCATTCTGCATCGCCTGGTTTTCTACATTAAATCCCTGCCCATCGTCTTTAATTCGCAAGCTGCATTGGGTCGGTTCATAGATCAGTTCAATGTGGATTTCACGTGCGTTAGCATGTTTGATTGCATTTGTCAAAGCTTCCTGCCCAATCCGAAACAGATTATTTTCCAGATCGGAGGATAGGGGATAGGGTCTACCCATGACTTCGTAGACGATTTGGGTTGCGATCGAGGAGTCTAATTCAGCAGCAAGACGGCGTAAGGCATCCTGTAAGTTACTGCTCTCTAAAAGGTATGGGCGGTGTAGTGCCTCTACTGAACGACGTGCCTCCGCAAGCCCAGAACGGGCTAAATCGAGGATCTGAGTGAGGAGAGTTTGCGCTTTTTCTGGGTCTGCCATTACCTTATTGGAAGCAGAGCGAGCATGAATGATAATACCTGTAAACGCTTGGGCTAAAGTGTCGTGAATTTCCCGTGCCATGTGATTGCGCTCTTCTAGAATGGAGGCTTCTTCGGCTCGTTTGCGATCGGTGATATCTCTTGTTAGCCAAATGACAGAATGTTGTGAGATGGGCGAGATGCGAGTTGCAAACCAGGTTTTCCACCCTCCCACGATCAAGCTAAACTCAACCGTTAGAGGCTGCTGAGTGCTTAATGCTTGCCGAATACAGCCAAGAAATGTATCGGCTTGCGATCGCTCAAAAATTTCGGAAAATGTTCGACCCACCTGTTCGTCAATCGGGTTAGATAATTTCTCTGACTCGATCAGGGTTGCTCTCAAAATCCGCCCTTCTGCATTTACTACCAAGAGCGGATCGGGCATTGCACAAAAGAGCGCCCGAAGTTCTGCTTCGGAGGCTTGCAACGCTTCTTCTGCCTGTTTGCGTCTAATTCCTAATGCAATCTCGCGGGCTGAAAACTCCAACGCCTCAAAGTTAGACGACGGAATGGGATGTCGAGTAAACATCCCTATAACTCCAACAAGCTGCTCATCCAGCAGTATCGGATAGCCCGCAAATGCCACCATGCCTTCTCGTTTTGCCCATTCTTTATCAATGGATGGTTCATCAAACACATTGTTAGTCAACAGAGGGCAGCATTCCTGAGCAATTCGTCCAACTTTGAGGCTACCTAGAGGAACTCGACTGTATTCACCGTCAAGACGGGTATACATCCCCGCACTGGCTTGTAACTCCAAAACATTATTGTCTTTATTTAGCGTCCAAATCCGAGCAAATGCCGCATTAAAGTGCTTAACAACGGCTTGGGCACAGCGATGCAGTATCAAGGGCAAACTAGTACTTTGAGCCAAGGCACTATCCACATCGGCACGAAAATCGGAGAGGATTGCCTGTTCCCGAAATTGAGCCTCGGACTGACGCAACACTTCTTCTGCTTGTTTGCGTTCGCTAATATCTGTCATGAGACTGTAGAAGCCTCTCACTTGAGCATTGCGATCAAAATCGGGGATCAAGGTCGCACTGATGCAGTGTCTACCAAGCGAAGAAGGAATTTCTGCTTCCAGGGTTACAGTTTGCCCTGCAAACACCTGATTAATAGACGGCTCAAACCGTTGATAAACCGTCTCACCTAAAAGTTCATGAACAGATTTGCCCAGAATCTCATCACGGTTACGGCTAAACCAAACCTCATGGGTACGGTTGATAAATTGATAGCATCGATTGGCATCCACATAACCGATCAGAGCCGGTAGAGCGTCGGTGATCAGCCGTAATTCTTGTTCTCGACCGCGCAATTCTGCTTCACTTTGCTGTAAAGCTGCCGTTCGTTGGGCTACTTGTTGCTCCAGGGTACGATTGTAATTGGCTAAGAGATGTTCGGTTTGTTTACGCTCTGTGATGTCTTGAAAGGCTACAATTGCGTAAGCCACGTTCCCATGTTCATCAAAGACTGGCGTTCCCCATGCCTCAATGGGAATAATAGTCTCGCCTTGGTGAATCTCTAAATCATCCGTTCTTGTACGTTCGCCTTTTAACGCTTGGACAATTGGCATCTTCTCAGGGGAACAGTTTTGATCCGTTCCAGCCAGGTAAACTTGATAAACCTCTGCAAGATGATCTGATGTCACGGTAGGATCAACGCCTTTACCCATCAGCTCAATTCCCTGCTGATTGACATAGTAAGGGCGACCAGTCGCATCCAAGACCCCAATTCCCACTGGAACCGCTTCTAGAAATTGAGCCATCTGACTTTCGCTAGCGCGGAGCTTTGAGTAGAGTTTGGCATTTTCGATCGCGATCGCTGCTTGAGTAGAAAGTAGATTCAGAACTTGCGATCGCGTAGCGCCTCCTAATGCCTCCGGCACGCTTGCGCGAACGGAGACTCGCTCTGGTGTAAATGCTCCAGCCGCTAATTTATTTTCTAGATACAACACGCCCACTAGCTTACCTTGATTGAGCAGAGGTAAACATAAAATTGATTGAGTTTGATTCTGTTGAATATATGGCTCATTAATAAAATTACCTTCACGAGCAGCATCATTTAAGATGACAGATTCATGAGTACGAATAACATAATTAATAATTGATTCAGGTAGATTATTTGCAGTTGGGATAGATTGCAGCACTTGTGTAGCATAGACATTCTCACCCTCATTAAGTTCACTAGACGCTTCAATCACCCATTTTCCTGAGTTTTCTAAAATCAGAGAACCTGTTTGTGCGCCAGCATTTTCGATTAATATCTTCATCAAGGAACGGAGCAAATTATCTAGTTCAATTTCGCTCGAAATCGCCTGAATTGCCTTCATCACTGCCGTTAAATCAAAAGCGATGTGTGAGGTATTAAAGGTGGTTCCAGCAGTAGTGCGGATTGGTGTGGAAGCCACGCTGGATAAATGAGGAAAGAACTGCGGATAGCGAGTTTCTAAATCTTTGACTTTCGCAGTTGCTCCCCACCGTTCATAACAGTAGTGAGCTTCTTTCATATAGGTTTGGGCGATCTTTTGCCGACCTCGCACCAGATAATGTTTAGCAGCTAACTCATAAGCTAACGCCTCTTCCTGGATATATTCATTTTCCCTGGCTCCTTGAATTGCTTGTTCATAAAATTCCTCTGCTTCAAACCACTGGCTCAAAACTCGTGCCGTCTCTGCTTGCACCAAATGATATTTATGCAAACAATTCATTGGCGCATACTTTGACCATTGCTTCATTTTCTCCTGACTAACCGTAACTTTTTTGAGGATTTCCTCCTGCACTTGAGCGCTGCTTTCAGAGTATATGGCGAGTCTTGCCAGCGCATCATATAGATAGTAAAAAGGGCCAACAGGTGTGCCTGTTATTCGGATTAAATAACGTTCTGCTATGGTTGAGTTTTTAACTGCCTGAGCATACTCAGAAAATAGGTAGCACAGGAAAAGTTTATAGAAATAGACATCAAAGGTTGCCGTTCCATCATTTGTTACTTCATGTTGTGGCAATCCATTTTCTTCATTGTATAATTCGCCAACTAGACGAGTTGGGTTGACCGAAAAGCCCATCAAATTTGCGATCGTCTGCTGATATATTTGGTTCCAGGTTAGCGCCGTTTTCTGTTTGATTTGACGAATTGCTTCACTGTATTTCGTCATCTTGCGCTCAACTTCTACGAGTTTCTTTCCAACTGCGTAGGATTGGAAGCAATAACAATGAGCACAATAAGCAGCAAACTCTAAATCTCCAACTTCTAAACCTCTTTGGTAGGCTTCTAGCAAGGGCTGGATTGTGTTTCTAATATGCTCTTTCCAATGAATAATAAAGTTATTCACAATGAGTAATGTTCTAGCTCTGAGAGAATGAACATTAAGGTGTGACAATAGATTTAGCGCAAGTTGTCCAAACTCGTACCCAATCTCAATGTTCCCACTCGTTCCACAAAGAATTAATCCGTAAAAAGCATAGGCAAAGGGAGATACAACAGCATTACCAGATTGAATTGATAAGTTTACTTGTTTAGACACAAGCAGAGGCATCAAATCAGGAGCCGCAACATAGGCAGCGATCGTGATGCTTGATAAGATTCGCATCGCCGCCAACTTGTCCGGTTCGGTCATTTCCGGCAAATGGAGCAAGTCCTCGATTGGCTTCTCACCAATGAGTGATGCGATCGCGTCTAGCTCAAGCTGAATGTCTGACTGAGTTGGCGTTTCAGGAAAACTGATTCCCAATTGCTGCAAAACTTGCAATCCAGTGTTGATTGCTTTTAATGGCTGGTTCTGCGCGATGTCAGTTTGAATTTTGACTTCGTAAACTTTCACGATGTCGAGAACCGTTTTGGCTGCTTGCAGAACAACCACTGCCCAGGATTCTACCTGCTCAAACTCGCCACACAAATACGCGACTTGTGTTGTTTCTGTATATAACTCTAAGGTCAATTTATAGTTAGTTTGCCAACTGGAGTCTGCCAGCCATACTCTACCTCTGGCTAAATAGTTTTGAGCCACGCTATAGGCGATCGCAGCTTTTGCTTTCTGTCCTGCGATTAAATTTAATCTAGCAATTTCATTGCGTTCTAGTTGATCTGCAACAAGCTCAATTCCATGATTAAGATGATCGACAATTTCAAACAGTCGGTCTGATAGTCTCTCTGGCAAAGTTTTTTCGAGGAGATTGCGACCAATTTGTAAATGAACAATTTGTTTTTGCGACTCATCGATTAAGGTGTATGAGGCTTGCTGCACGCGATCGTGCAAGAACTTATACTCTTGAATTAACAAGTTTTCATCTAATTCAGATAGTGGTTGAATTAATCCAACTTGTATGGCTGTTAGTAAATCTTGAAAAATCGTTTCAGGTGGTTGATCGCAAACAATCGATAGAGTATTTAAATTAAATTCAGCACCGACGCAAGCAGCTAACCGGAGAATTTGCTGTGTATTTTCTGGCAGTTTCTTCAACTTGTGAAGCATCAACTCCACCACATTATCGGTAATATTCTGGGCTTGAATATCAGTTATGTTCCATTGCCACCCCCCTTTACTTCCCCCCTTACTAAGGGGGGATTGAGGGGGGTCAAATGTCAATAAATTTTCGCTATACAGCATTCTCAAAAATTCACTGACAAAGAACGGATTGCCCTCAGTTTTACGCAAAACTAACTCAGCTAAGGGACGAACGATGTCTGCATTCCGATGTAGTGTCTCGACAATCAACTGATTCAACGGCTCAAGCGTTAAGGGTGCTAAGATAATTTCCTGAAGCACTGCCCCTTGTTTTCGCAGTTTCTCTAGCATTAATGCTAATGGATGTGTTGGATTTACTTCGTTATCTCGATAAGCTCCAATTAAAAATAATGATTGGGCTTGCTCATCCAGCAGCATCAACTCAATTAAATTCAGCGTTGCTGAGTCTATCCATTGCAAATCATCTAAGAATATCGCCAGGGGATGTGATTCTGAACAAAACACCCGCACGAACTGCCCAAAGATTCGATGAAAGCGATTTTGAGCTTCAGTTGCTCCCACTTCTGGTACAGGCGACTGCTTGCCGATAATTAATTCAACTTCTGGGATGATATCAATGATGATTTGTCCGTTGCTTCCCAACGCCGTTAGCAGGCGCGATCGCCATTGTTGCACTTGCTCGTCTGGTTCACTGAGCAATTGCCGTACCAATTTTTGCAGAGCATCTGCGATCGCACTGTAGGGAATATTGCGCTGAAATTGATCGAATTTACCAGAGATAAAATAGCCGCGCTTTTGGGTAATTGGTTTATAGATTTCTTGCACTAACGCAGATTTACCAATGCCAGCATAGCCAGATACCAACATCATTTCGACTTGGAATTTTGGTTTGCCTTTTTGTTCGCTTTGCGAAGTTGTTTCCGAATTGTTTGGTAAAGCAGCAATGCGATTTGACTCTGGACGCGCTATGCGAACAAATGCCGCCAGTAACATTGCAACTTCCTTGTCCCGTCCATACAGTTTTTGGGGAATTTGAAAGCGATCCGAAACGTCTTGAAGCGCCAGTTGAATGCTAGAGATTTGACCGATTTCTTTTAATTGTTCAGCACAGATTTCTAAATCCGCTTTGATGCCCCAGGCACTTTGATAGCGATTTTCAGCATTTTTCGCCATCAGTTTGAGAATGATATCTGAAACTGGCTTAGGAATCGTTGTATTTATTTCATGAGGCGGAATAGGATGTTTGGCAATATGACAATGGACTAACTCCAGCACGTCTGTAGTGGGAAATGGTAGTTGTCCGGTGAGCAGTTCGTAAAACGTTACACCTAGTGAATAGAAATCGGTGCGGTAATCGAGCAAACGGTTCATTCGTCCTGTTTGCTCTGGAGAAAGGTACGGGAGTGTCCCTTCTAATACATGAGGGTTTTTGAAAGTTGGATTCGTGCGGTTAAATTGGGTGGCAATTCCAAAGTCAATAATTTTGACAACACCAGTATCCAGATTGAGAACAATGTTTCCAGGATTGATATCTTTATGAATGATATTGGCTGCATGGATTCTGCCTAGAATATCAGTGAGGGCGATCGCAAGACTTAAAAATTGGGATAAAGGCATGGGGCAGAAGATATCTGGGCGCTTGTGCATCCATTGCTCTAGGGACTCTCCCCCAAAATCTTCTAAGATAATCACCAGAGTGCGTTGATAGTCTTGCTGACTGTATGCCTTCACCACTCCCTCCAAATTGAGGGAACGGGTAATTTTATATTCCTGTCTGTAGCGAGTTAGTTCTTGGGGAGAGGGATAATCAAGCTTTAGCATTTTTACAATTATCCCTACTCCATCGTCTCTGATGCCCCGATACACTAGAGAATTAGAACTTTCATATATCTTGTTTTGAATGGCAATACCAGGTAGAGCAATCATAGAACAACTCTTGGGAGTATAATCTGGCATACCTCAAACTATACAGCAATCCAGCTATCTACATTTTTCATATTCTGAAATCCTATTTAGTTTTGTTCATTTCTAACCAATTGTAGAGCCTTAACTGAACTCCGTTGAGCGCTGTATCAATTATGTAGAGCCATTCTAGAACACTCACGCTTACAACTGGCGTAGCACGGGACACCAGAAGCGGAAAGTTTTGCCCTATCCCTCGTACAACTTCTTGAATGTCCCGTTGTGATGATATCTCCATTGAAACTGCAACCCAAAGACATTAGATGCCAAATTGCCAAAATTGTTCAGGGGTTATCTTATCTCGTATTCAGACTCCAGAAGCGTCAACAGCTTATCTTACTGCTGTGCTAGATAAGGACGATTCACCTTCCCCAACGACTGCAACAGACTTTTGACTGTCTCCTCCAGCGAATCGGAATACACCCGACTGATGCGATCGCTAATTAACTCTCCACAACTCTAGCAGAGTCCGCCAGCATACCATCTCGCACACGAGGACTGCTGTTTACAACAGCTTGAGCCTGTTCAAGATTCTCTGCCTGGATTACCCAAAGCCCAGTTCCATCATGGGGAAATTTCCATAGTAGAGCATGGGAAGAGTTTCAAGCGTTTTTGTGAACCCCCAACTTTATGGAGGTTTTCTATCAAATGGAACCAATCAAGCACTTCTCGGCGTTGTACATCAGGGGCTAGTTGGTCGACGATATTCCAAATACCATCATGTCCATCACCGATACAAGTAATTGTGCTAGCCAGTGGTTGATCATTGTGTTGAGTGTCCACTTCCATATCCTTTGAGTTTGTTGAAGTTAGAATTCAGGAGTCAGAATTCAGGAGTCAGAATCAAGACGCGTAGCTTGCTAACCCTGCGTTCGCAAAGCGTCTCACAGACAAGCACCGCTTTTTCGGTCAGAATTCAAAAGAATTCTGGTTCTTGACTCCTGAATTTTGTAAGTCAACTTTTTCTACAATTTTGCCGCATCAAGATACGGTTATTTTTATATACCTCTAAAGTTCCAGACTGTGGGTTATCCAATGTGCCATCCCACACCCAATATTCATAAATTCCATTCCGAAATTTATACACTCGAACACCTTCTGTCGCTTTGCTAGTTCCTTTACCCAAACTTAAATTACCGTTGGGATTGGTCGCGCGATAGAGCAGTTCGCCGGAAGTATAATTCCGCCAAATATTGATGTTGTAACCACCCTGGCATTTCGTACTCAAGACGATGCCAGCAGTAGAGTCAGCAGAAGCTTTTAAGGAACAATTAGTTAATACACTAATTGGCAGAGCAAGGAATAATGCGGATATTTTTAGTAGTATTTTCATTGTGTTCAAGAGTATTGAAAAACTAATTAGACGGTATTGGCGATTATCCAAAGTTTATCAGTGCTGCGTTAAGTGCAAGTGCCATCCAATTCTCAAAGATTGAGGTCGGACAATCCAGGATGATCGTCAAGACGACAACCCAGTATCCAGTGGTATTTGCGATCGCCTCCCCGTTGTAAGATAGAATACTTGACTTCTGTGAAACGGTATAATTTGCATACTAGTTCTGCACCCAAAGCTGTTTCTTCAGCGTATGAATGACTGCGTGGGGAACAGATTTTTTACTAGTCATTGTAATTTTCCTGTTCAAAAAATTCAAATTGTTACATTTCTGCTAGATAAGTTGTACAGTTCTGTGTTAGTTTGCGATCGCCTTTGGCGCTGCGCTCCGCGCAATCGCTAAAGATGTTGGCTGTGAAATACCACCTGCGGCTTTTTCGCCGATCGTAATAGTGGGCGCATTCGTATTTCCGGTAGTGATTGTTGGCATGATGGATGCATCCACGATACGCAACCCCTCAACCCCATATACCCGCAGTTGTGGGTCTACAACTGCCATTGGATCGATACCCATTTTGCAGGTGCCGACTGGATGATACACCGTATTGCAAACTTCTCCCACGTAAGCAACGAGTGCTTCATCGCTCTGCTTATCTTTACCAGGAGCGACTTCCTCACCGCGAAATTCATCAACGCTCGGTGTGTGGGTGTTCATAGCGTAAGTACCTGAGAGTAGTTTATATTACGATCCATTTAAAGGTGAAACGGCGCAGAGTCATTGCTCCAGAGAAGCCATTAACGTTTCTTTGATGCAAGTTCCCAGACCGCAGTTGCGAATGCTTTAGGATCTTCCTGGGGCAGGTTATGACCGACGTTTGGAATGACCCGATGCTGACGTTCGCCGCTAAACTTCGCTGCCGTCGATTTCCCATCGGTTGCTGGCACGACACCATCTGCGTCCCCGTCCAGCGTGATGGTCGGCACCGTAATGGTCGGTTGCGCGGCGAGTCGCTGCTCAAGTTCCTCATACATGGGATAGCCGGCAGCAAGTCCAAGGCGATGGCGGTAGGAATGAATGACGACCTCCACATAATCGGGGTTGTCGAAGGCGCTGGCGTGCCGATCGAGCGTTGCCTCGTCAAAGTGCCAGTTCGGCGAATTCCGAGTCCAGAGAATCCTCGCAATCTCACGTCTGTTAGCCGTCAGTCCGGCGCGTCCGCGCTCGGTCTGGAAATAGTATTGGTACCAGATACCAGATTCGATCGCGGGTGAAAGTGGCAGCCCTGCCTTGGCAATATCCTGGATTAGGTAGCTATTGACGGACACCAGACCTGTGCATCGTTCAGGCCAGAGAGCCGCAACAACGCAAGCGGATCGTCCACCCCAGTCATAGCCAGCAAGCACAGCACGGTTCAGCTGCAATGCATCCATCAAGGCGATCGCATCGACACCGATGGCGGCTTGCTGCCCGGAGCGTGGTGTGGCACTGTCAAGAAAACGGGTTGATCCATGTCCTCGCAGGTAGGGAACAATCACCCGACATCCGCGTGCAGCAAGCATTGGTGCAACGTCAATGTAGCTATCGATGGAATACGGGAACCCATGCAGTAGCAACACCGGAGATCCATCGCTCGGTCCTGCTTCGTAGTAACCGATGTCGAGGACACCCGCTTTTATCTGCTTGATGGGAGTAAACCTAAATTCAGAACGTTTGGGCTTGTCGAAGCTTGCGTGTGCGGTACTCATGAGTGCCATTTCTGTGAAAATGCTTGCTGCCGCCGTTCCCAAAAAGCGGCGGCGGTTGTGTTTAATTGCTTTGAGCATGGGATTTGTTCATTGAATTGGTGGATGAGGCGATCGGGCGGAACGCAGTGCCCAAAAGCGACGGCGATGATAGTTGATTCTTTCAGACATTTGTTAATCTCTTTAGTTTGATCGTTGACTTCTTCGGACATTCATGTTTCTTCAAGCCGATGGACTACCGTGCATTCGTGCGTAGCGGGACTGGCAGGAGGTTAGCTTCAGATGTGCTGCCTGACATCTCGGTGTCACAAAACTTGCTGAAACTCACGATGTTGGCTAACGCACCTTCGGCATTCAAGGCGCGTAATGCGTAAAGGCAAAGTCGCGAGCTTTGACGCTCACATGGCAAGAAAAGCAGCTGTGTACCGCTACGTCGGCGGGTTTGCCGTCGTTAAATTGAGCGAACCCCCAGCCGCCGGTCGAGGCGTATTTTATTGAGTCCTTGACCATAAACTGAACCCCCTCCTTGGGTGGCCCAGCTACGTAAGATTGGAGGCGGCCAAAGGCTCTGTTGTTTTCCTCCGATGGGACGTAACTCCAGGCGAGCCGGGCAATGATTGTGCCGTCCGGGAACGGAAGCTTCCCTTCCCGGTATGCCTCGATCGCTACATCGTTGCCCAATTTGGCGCGTATATCGTTGAGGTCGCCTTTTTCGCGGGCTACAGAGATCAACGTCCAGTCGCGGTATCCGGGGGGGATTTTGCCTCCGAAGATTGGGGCGGCCGCTCCATCAGCGTGTCGAGAGGGGGGAACCATGCAG
Organism: Nostoc sp.; assembly: GCF_036917095.1. Taxonomy (GTDB): domain Bacteria; phylum Cyanobacteriota; class Cyanobacteriia; order Cyanobacteriales; family Nostocaceae; genus Nostoc. The sequence goes on along the minus strand of NZ_JBALFH010000015.1, from coordinate 511,944 downwards.
ACAACCATGCCAGCCACCATTACAACTACAACCAGCAATAAAGCGATCCGTCTCATACAGTGCCTCCTTTTTTTAGCTCTTTGCGTCACCGCGTCTTCCCATCTCCGCGTCTCCCTCTCTGCATCCTATTGCAGATATTTCTTCAATTGGGCAGCAGCTTGAACAAACAGAGAACGGGTTTGTGGCAGATCGGCTAAACCATTCAGTAGTCCGAAGTCATGAATCATGCCGTTGTACTGCACAGTTGTCACCTCGACCCCAGCTTCATCGAGCTTGCGTCCGTAGGCTGTGCCTTCGTCATGCAAAATATCGCTTTCTGCAACCACAATTAACCCCGGAGGCAAGCCTTTGAGTTGCTCAACCGTCGCCTGTAGGGGAGAAGCATAGATGTCTTTGCGCTTTTCTGGGTCAGCGATGTACATGTCATACATCCACTTCATTGTTGGTACAGTCAGAAAACGCCGATCGCCAAATTGTAAACAATCTGTTGAAATGTTAAGTTAATTGATTTAACACTGCTGCTTGATAAGCAGTAATTGTAAAATCACAATCACTTTTTACCGACATCATTTCTCAGCCAAAACTATTTATTACTAGGGGTTAGCTTGGTATTATCTACAACGTGAGTGGTCAGAAAGCGACGAATATGGTCTGCGATCGCGTCCCCATCTTCTTCCAGAGCAAAGTGCCCCGTATCAAACAAATGAAACTCCAGGTTTTTTAAGTCGCGTTTGTAGGCATAAGCTCCCTCGACTAAAAAGCCCTGGTCATTTTTGCCCCATACAATTAGCGTCGGTGGTTGATATTGGCGCAAGTAAGCTTGCCATTGTGGATATAACCGCACATTGGACTGGTAGTCGTATTTTAATGCCAATTGAATATCTATATTGCCAGGGCGATCGAGGAGTGCTTGATCCAGAGTCCAGGTATCAGGACTAAGGTTTTCTAGATTCCTGGCTCCAGTGATGTAATACCATTTCGTGCCCTTGCTTGCCAGAGCTTGTCGCACGCGATCGGCATTTTCGGGTGTCTTATTCTGCCAAAAAGCGCGCATGGGCTTCCAGAAATCACCGAGTCCTTCCTCGTAAGCATTGCCATTTTGCACAATCAGCGTCTCAATCTGCTCTGGATACTGTCTTGCTAATCGATAGCCAATTGGAGCGCCATAATCCATTAAATAAAGGCTATAGCGTTTCAATCCGATCGCAGCGACAAAGCCTGCCATCACTTCGGCAAGGCGATCGAAGGTGTAATCAAACTCATCCACCGTTGGCATAGAACTATAGCCAAAACCCGGATAATCAGGTGCAATCAGATGGAATTGATCCGCCAACGCCGGGATTAGATTGCGGAACATCTGGGACGAGGTTGGAAAGCCGTGCAATAACAGAATCGTTGGATTATTACGAGAACCAGCTTCACGATAAAAGATATCTAAACCATCGATCGATACTGTGCGATAAGCGATCATGTGTTTACTTTTTTGAATTTAAACCGTTCAACAGAATCAGAAATAGTTGATCTTGTTTATTCAAAGGTTTATACCTGAGCATGAGCCATGCTGGGATAATCCATCATTTCCACCGATCAGGTGAGAACGGATTGCAGTCGTGATGTGAGAAATTGATCGATATAGTTTGCGATCGCATCCCCATCTTCTTCCAGGGCAAAATGTCCGGTATCGAGTAGATGGAACTCAACGTCTTTCAAGTCACGCTGGTAGGGATAAGCACCGTCAGCAGGAAAGATGTAGTCGTTCTTGCCCCAAACAATCAGGGTAGGGGGTTGATACTGGCGAAAATACTCTTGCCATTGCGGATATAATGGTGGATTCGTACCATAGCTATACAGCAGTGCCAGTTGAATCTCACCGTTGCCAGGGCGATCGAGGAAATGTTGATCGATAGTCCAGGTATCGGGGCCGATCGCTTCTAGATTGCGAACACCGTTGGTATATTGCCACTTCGTCGCTTCCAGGGTGACAAGATATTTGAGCTTTTCAGCATTCTCAGGCGATCGCTCTTGCCAGTATGCCTTAATTGGTTCCCAAAATTCGCGCAGACCTTCTTCGTAAGCATTGCCATTTTGAACAATCAGAGATTGCACGCGCTCTGGATATTTAGCGGCAATCCGATAGCCTATCGGTGCGCCATAATCCATCACATAAAGACTGTACTTTTTGAGAGCGATCGCAGCAATGAATTTTTCCACAATCTCAGCCAAGCGATCAAAGGTGTAATCAAATTCATTTACAGTTGGCATCGAACTGTTGCCGTAGCCAGGATAATCAGGAGCAACGAGATGGAATTTATCAGCAAGTGCTGGTATGAGATTGCGGAACATGTGAGAGGAAGTTGGAAAGCCGTGCAATAACAAAATCGTCGGATTATTACGAGAACCAGCTTCACGATAGAAGATGTCTAAACCATCGATCGAAACTGTGCGATATGTCGTCATGGGATTACTCCTTATAAGTGATAAAAGTGACATGATGGCGTTTTACGACAGGTCGATCTATCTCACATCCTGACGATGGATCTGCTCCTGAAAGTAGTCCCGCCAGCTTTAACTCCTTTTGGACTTCAAATCTGTGCCATACCGCCATCAACAAACAACTCAATGCCATTCACAAAGCTGCTGTCATCTGAAGCGAGAAAGACAACGGCTTTGGCAATCTCATCGGGTGTACCGACTCGTCCCAGTGGGATGGTGCTGGCTTGGCTGTCCACGAATTCTTGCAACTGCTGGTCATTCAGTCCCAAATGATCGTAACCAGGAGTCGGAACCACACCAGGGCTAATGGCATTCACTCGGATCTTGCGTTCTCTGAGGTCGAGTATCCAATTCCGAGCAAATGATCTCACGGCGGCTTTGGTGGCGCTGTAAACACTGAAAGCTGGCGTACCTTTTATAGAAGTAATCGAAGCATTCAGGATAATAGAAGCGCCCTCTGGCAACAGTGGCAGTGCCTTTTGTACAGTGAACAGCAAACCTTTGACATTTATGTTGAATGTTTTGTCAAAGTGTTCCTCAGTGATTGCTCCAAGTGGGGCAATTTGTCCACCTCCAGCATTAGCGAAGATGATATCGAGGTGTCCAAGCTCAAGCTTAATGGTGGCAAACAGACGATCCAGGTCTGCCAGATTAGAAACATCACTCTGCACAGCCGTAACATTTTTACCAATGGCTTCCACAGCAGCATCCAGTTCGACTTGGCGACGACCCGTGATGTAGACATAGGCACCTTCAGCAACAAACTGTTTGGCAGTGGCAAGACCGATGCCACTGTTACCACCCGTGACAAGGGCGATTTTTCCTTCTAGTTTTCTCATTATGCTAATCCTTTGATTGTTGGGTTTAAAGCGGTCAGTTACTAATGGAGAGTGGAGTCAGGAGGAAGAATAATCAGCTTAATCTCTAAGGGATATCTCCGGGCGCACCCAGAGTTTCATCGCCAATTTCGCTAGAGACGCGCATGAATAATGCCAAGTCAGTTTCCTCATTCTCGTTTAGCGTCCCTGTTGCTTCTATTAGTTGAGCAAAAGCACTAGGCGCAGCAACAACCAACCCGCGAGCTGGTTTATCGCTAAGTGCGGCGACTACATGGATGGTGTTAGGCGGAATGAAGAAGCTTTCACCAACGCCTAGCACAACCTTGTTTTCACCTGCCCAGACAGTAAACTCTCCTTCCAGCACATAAAGTTGTTCGGAATAGCGTGTATGGCGATGGGGTGGAGTCTGCGTACCAGGAGTGAAATAGCCCTCAATCAGGTCGTATTTACCGTCAGTCGTGGTGCGATCGGCGAGGATAGTGAGGCGAGAACCAAGAAGCCAGAATGATTTTGTCATGGAATAGATGCTTCTAATGAATGAATTGTGTTACGAATGCTCAAGTTTGCGGTTCAGATAAGGCAGGCGTTCATGCCGTTTTTAGATAGACAAGTGTGACAAATTTTTAACATTAAGCTTGTTGGGAAGACTTTGCGAGGTACGCTCCGCTTTAATTAAATCTGCTGCCTTCTCAGCAATCATGATAGTGGGTGCGTTTGTATTTCCCGTGGTGATTGTTGGCATGATGGACGAAAGGCTGGCAGGCTTACGACCGGCAATTCGTTCATCAACAGCGTGAAGCTCACTGTTACTGCCAGGTCAAGCGAGCAGGCGCAACGATTCATTCCAGAGCCGATCGGCATTGTCTGGGTTCAGGGCGTAGGGGGCAACTCCGCTCATATAGCCGTTCCCGTTGGTGACGAGAGTGGCTTCATTGCAGTCCTCGAAATAGCGTCCGCCAACGCCCTTTAGTAGCCCAGAGGTTGCCAACAGAACGGAAGTTGCCGCACCCTGCGCTATTGTCTTCTGCCGCTCAGGTGGGGTTCTAAGACCGCCCGTATGACGCTGGAGGTTGGTTGCGATCGCCCCGGGCATCAGGGCATTAGCGGTAATGCCATCCTTGAACCAGCGTGCAGTAGCACCCACAGCAAAGAGGATGCTTGCAGTTTTGGACTGTCCATACGCCAACCACGGATCGTAAGGACGGAACATGAAGTGAATATCATCGAACACAATGGGCGACATCAGGTGCGCGCTAGAACTAACCAACACGATACGGGCGGCACCCTCTGCTGCGAGAGCGTCGTGTAGTCCGATTGCTAGGGCAAAGGGTCCGAGATAGTTAGTGGCAAATTGCATCTCCCAGCCTTCGGGTGTGCGCTGTTCGGGCAGTGCCATTACCCCTGCATTATTAACGAGGATGTGCAGAGGCTCACGCCAGGCAGCAATGAACTTGGCAATTGAGTTGCGATCGCTTAAATCAAGCAAAGCAACATGAATATTCCGGTTCCCAGTAGTAGCCATAATGTCAGCCGCAACTTGCGCTCCAGCATCGGTATTACGCACAGCTAGTGTGACGATCGCTCCAGTTTGAGCCAGTGCCCGTGCCGTTTCTACGCCGATGCCCGATGCGGCTCCCGTAACGATCGCCCGCTTGCCGGAAAGATCTATTCCCTCTACGACCTCGGCGGCGGTGGAATGTCGTCCGAATGGTGTTGTAATCAGTGCCATTGTGTATTCCTTTACAGAGGTAGAGTGTTCTGTTTGCCTAACATCGACCGATAAACGCTCAACAGGTATGATAATCTGAGATTGCTCAAAGACGATCGCCCGTTTCTAAATAGATGAATACGCCGGATTTTGGACGTTAGATTTGCTGAGAACCGTTCGTGCTGTGCGACCTGCTTTAATTAAATCCGCTGCCTTCTCACCAATCATGATGGTGGGTGCGTTCGTATTTCCTGTGGTGATTGTTGGCATGATGGAGGCATCAACAACTCGCAATCCCTCAACCCCATGTACCCGCAACTCAGGATCGACCACTGCCATTGGGTCAATGCCCATTTTGCAAGTGCCAACCGGATGCCACACAGTGCTGCAAGTGTCCCGAATGTAAGCAACGAGTGCTGCATCACTCTGAACCTCAGCACCCGGAGCAATTTCTGCACCACGAAACTCATCAAAAAAATTGCTATGAAACAATTGCCGCATTAATTTAATTCCCTCAACCAGCTTCTTCACATCAGTTTCATTTTGCAGATAGTTCATCCGCAACATCGGTGTGTCTTTAGGATCGGGCGATTGGGCAGAGCCCACGCTTCTCCCAAGGGGAGACGCCAGAGGCGAACGCGAACGCAAACCGACACTGCCAATATTTTGCAGATGGGTCAAAGCGACTGCACCCGTAAATCCAAATGCCGCTGGAGCATAGCCAGGGGGTAAGAGCTGAATGGAACCGAATAGAAACTGTAAATCGGGTGTAACCGCTGAATTCCACTTGCTATGCAAAAATAATCCAGCTTCCCCGATACTACTAGTGCTGGCAAAGTATAAATCCTGAGTTGCCTGGTATACCACAGGAGAGAAAATGTGGTCTTGCAGGTTTTGCCCAACACCTGGCAGCTCGACGACAACAGGAATCCCTAATGTTTGTAAGTGTGCAGCATCCCCAATGCCGGAAAGCATTAGCAGCTTGGGCGAATCGAACGCGCCCGCACTTAAAATCACTTCCCGCTCAACCCTGACTTGGTGCAGCATTCCCTCGTGCAGATATTCCACCCCAACGATGCGGGTTCCCTCAAACAACAATCGAGTCACCAATGCCCCAGTCGTTATGGTCAAATTGCGACGCTGGGCAATGGGCACAAGGAATGCAGCAGCAGCACTGTGCCGTTTACCCTCCTTGGTAGTTTGCTGATAAAGTCCGGCTCCTGACTGCTGCTCCCCGTTGAAATCAGGATTGTAGTCAAATCCCATTGCCACACATGCCTCTACAAACCGTTGAGAAGTTGCAGTAGGCGCAATGGGATCGGTAACGCTCAACTCCCCATCAACTCCGTGGTAAGCGGAGGCACCGCGTTGCTGGTGTTCAGATTTGTTGAAATAAGGCAAGACATCCTGGTAATTCCAACCGGGATTTCCCAACTCCTGCCAGTGGTCATAATCGTGATGATTGCCTCGGACATACATCATGAAATTAATCGAACTGCTGCCTCCCAAGACTTTGCCACGGGAACAAAAGATTTTGCGATTATTCAAGAAGGGTTCTGGTTCAGAGAAATAGCTCCAGTCCACCTCTGAGCCTAGTAGATTGACGCACTGCGCTGGGATGAAAATCTCTGGTTTCGTATCTGGGTTACCCGCTTCGAGTAGTAACACAGTTGTGTCATTGTCTTCGGTTAGACGATTGGCAACCACACAACCAGCCGAACCTGCACCGATTACAATGTAGTCATAATTAGTCATAAAGTTCTCTTCCTCTGTTATCTACAATGGATAAATGGAGTCAAGAATGAACTGATTTAAAGAGCGATCGCTGAAATATTGTTAGTTATTCATTTACAACACCCGATCTGCTGAATTTAACTGCGTACCAATGGTGTATCCACCAAATGTTCTGCCAGAAACCAAACTTGCGTCTCATTGGTTCGCAGGACTTGGCTCACTAACAAATCGTTAAATTGGGATTACTTCACAGCAGTACTTGCTGCTTTAATCACTTTGGCAACCTCTTTTGGATGAGAGATAAAAGGAACATGACTGGAGTTAACTTCGGTTGTCTTAGCATTAATCCGTTTAGCCATAAATCGTTGAAGTTCAGGGTTGATGGCGCGATCGCTTTGAGTCACCAGAAACCAGGAAGGAATTGTTTTCCAGGCGATTTCATTCACTGATTGCTCAAACGCGGCGCTGGCAATCGGCTTTTGGGTTGCTGCCATCACTCGCGCCTCAGCCTTTGATACGTCTTGGGCAAAAAATTCGTGAAACTTCCCGCGATCGACATAGAGAAAGTTTGCAGCATCAGACACAATTGCCGTACTAATCGGAGGTGCTGCGTACCTTTTATTCAAATCACTCGTCTTTTCACCGACATCTGGTGCGAAAGCATTAACATAAACCAGAGCTTTCACCTGTGAATTGCCAGCCGCTGCACCCGTAATCACATTTCCACCATAGGAATGTCCGACCACAACAACGGAACCTTTTTGATTATTAATCACCCGCTTCGTTGTTGCCACATCATCAGCAAGTGAGGTGAGCGGAATCTGCACAGCAGTCACTCTGTAGCCATCCTGCTCTAACAATGGAATAACGTGTTGCCATGATGTACCATCAGCATAAGCCCCATGAACGAGAACGATCGCAGGTTTAGAGTTGGACGTTTGAGGTAATTCCTTGGAGGTGGCTGGTGTTGGATGCATTGATATTCCAACGACAACACTTAATGCAAATAACCACAGCAACAATTTTTGAACTTTTTTCCATATAAAAACCATCATTGCGATCGCCTCTGTATTCTTGCTAAATTGCTGAAATCTATGATTCTTGTCGTCCGTATAGAAATTGTGAAATACTCCCCGATGAAATACTTGTTAAGATAAGCATCAAAAACCTTAATCATTTGCAGCAACAATAGCTGCCATTATCTGCTCAACAGTCCAGCGATCGAGATAGCGAATTCCATTAATAAACAAAGCGGGTGCAGCCTCCACTCCACTTCGCAGTCCACCTTCGATATCTGCATTGATCCGATCGACATACCTTCCCCTGGATAAATCCTGCAAAAAATGAGAAATATCAAGTCCTAAACGATTGGCGTACTCTACTAGATAGCCATTCTCTAATTCTTGTTGATGAATGAACAATAGCTCATGCATTTGCCAAAACTGCCCTTGAACCGCTGCTGCTTCTGCGGCTTGGGCTGCCCGTTGAGCATGTGGATGAATCTGGATTTGTGGAAAGTGACGGAAGATAAAACCTAAATTGTTTTCTCCAAACTCCAGCTTCAATTGCTGCCCGGCAACTTTAATCAATCGATAGACGTTGGCACTTTGAAAACATTCATAATCTCCATACATGACGAATACTACAGCAGCATTCAGTACACCTTGAATATGATCTTGGGTTGAAGGCAGAACGAATAAAGAATAATTATCACGGTTGTAAGTCATGTTTCGGTTTGTATTAAGCAATACTTTTGCCTTACAACCCAACTGCGCTAACGTTGCTATGGATTTAATATAAACAATTGACCCTCTTTTGTAGTCCACTCTGGGTTGACATTTTTGTACAATCGAGTGATGGATGAACCCGTCCGTCTCGCAGTGGAAGGTTGTCTCCAACTAAAGTTGGAATTTGGATACCAACTTTAGCACAGCTTATAAACTGACAATCCCACGCTTAACAGCAGTAATCACGGCTTGTGTGCGATCGCTTACTCCCAGTTTGCTCAAAATCCGATTTACATGAGATTTGACGGTACTTTCACCAATAATCAAAGCAGTCCCAATTTCTTGATTACCCATTCCTTGTGCCATCAAACGCAGCACTTCCAACTCTCGTTCGCTGAGTTCTGGATTGCTCATTCGCTGCAATAATTTTGCGCCCACTTCTGGCGGAATATATTTTTGACCATTATGAATGGCGCGAATCGCATTCAAAAGCTCGCTAGGTTTAGCATCTTTGAGCAGATAGCCTTGAGCGCCCGCCTGTAAACCGCGATAGATATCTTCATCGCCATCGTAGGTTGTGAGTACCGCGATCCGAGCCTGCTTAAATTCAGCACAAATCGCCATAATGGCTTCAACACCTCCCATTTTGGGCATTCGTAAATCCATTAGTGTGATATCAGGTTGGTATTCACGAAACGCGGCGATCGCCTGTTGTCCATCTTCTGCTTGAGCGATCGCTGTCATTTCTGGATCGCGGTTAATGATGGTTGCTAGACCCTTTCTGACTATGGCATGGTCATCAACAATTAGCACCTTAATCTTAGTGGATTGACTCATATAATTCTCACTCTCGATTGATAGTGACAATAATTTCTGTTCCTTGACCCAGTTGGCTTTGAATCGTTAGTTGTGCGCCAATGCGCTCTGCCCGTTCGCTCATTCCTAATAAGCCAAACCCACCGCTCAAAGGAATGCTACCTACTCCAAAGCCCCTGCCATCGTCTTTCACCCTTAAGATACACTGTGTCTCGTTGTACACCAACTCAACCTGAATTTCGCCAGCATCAGCGTATTTTATGGCATTGGTTAATGCTTCCTGCCCAATTCTGAGTAAGTTATTCTCCACTTCGATTGATAAGGAATAGGCTATACCCTGAGTTTCGCAAATCAGAGCCGTGTCGGTCGTTGCTCGCATTTGAGTCACTATACGATGCAGGGCACTCTCTAAATTACCTTCTTCTAGTAGCTGGGGACGGAGTGCTGATACGGATCGCCGTGCCCCTGCTAGTCCAGCGCGTGCTAGTTCATCAATCATTTCCAGATGTACTTGGGTTGCTTCCTGGTCATCCGCCAGCACTTGTATTGCTGCTCCAACTTGAAGCAGAATACCTGTGAAAGATTGAGCTAGTGTATCATGAATTTCTCGCGCCATCCGGTTACGCTCTTCTAAAATGGAAGCTTGTTCAGCGAGTTTGCGATCGCTAATGTCTGTGATGAGACTGTAGAAGCCTCTCACTTGAGTATTGCGATCGAAATCGGGGATTAAGGTCGCGCTGATGCAGCGTGTACCAAGCAAAGAAGGGATTTCTGCTTCCAGGGCTACAGTTTGCCCTTCAAACACTTGATTAATAGACGGCTCAAATATTGGATAAACTGTCTCACCTAAAAGCGCATGAACAGGCTCGCCCAAAATTTCATCACGACTACAGTTAAACCAAATCTCATAGGTACGGTTGATAAATTGGTAGCAACGATTGGCATCTACATAGCTAATCAATGCTGGTAGTGCGTCGGCGATCAGTCGTAATTCCTGTTCTTGATGACGCAGTGCGGCTTCGCTTTGCTGTAACGCCGCTGTCCTTTGAGCGACCTGTTGCTCTAGAGTGCGGTTGTAATTTGCTAAGAGGTGTTCTGCTTGTTTCCGCTCTGTAATGTCTTGAAAGGCTGCGATCGCATAAACTACATTGCCCTGTTCATCAAAGACGGGAGTGCCCCACACCTCAACAGGGATCGTTTGGTTATTTTGGCGAATTTCTACGTCATCAATCGTAGTGCGTTCGCCGCTCAACGCCCGGATGATTGGCATTTTTTCAGTAGGGTAGATTTGATCCGTTCCCGTCACATAAAATTGATAAGCCTCTGCGATTTGATCCGGCGGTACGGCAGGATCAATCCCTTTGCCCATGAGATGAATGCCCCGTTGATTGGCATAGTAAGGGCGACCCGTCGCATCAATAGCGGCAATTCCTACGGGAATCGCTTCTAAAAATTGAGCCATCTGATTTTCGCTCGCGCGGAGCTTTGAGTAGAGTTTGGCATTTTCGATCGCGATCGCTACCTGAGTGGATAGTAAATTCAGAACTTGCGATCGCTCTGGTGTGAATGCCCCAACTGCCAGTTGATTTTCCAGATATAACACGCCAACGAGCTTGCTTTGATTCAGCAGTGGTAAACACAAAAGTGATTGAGTTTGATGATGCTGAATATATGGCTCATTGATAAAATTACCTTCATGAGTTGCATCATTTAAGATCACAGATTCACGAGTCCGAATGACATACTGAATAATCGATTCGGGTAAGCGATTTGCCGTTGGAAGCGATTGCAGTACTCGCGTCGCACAGACCTTCTCACCATTGTTGAGTTCACAAGCAGCTTCGATCGCCCATGTCCCTGCATTTTTTAGAATCAGACAGCCCGTTTGTGCGCCTGAATTCTCGATTAATATCTGCATTAAGGTGTGAAGGAGTTGTTCTAGTTCAATTTCACTCGAAATCGCCTGAGATGCTTTCATTACCGCCACTAAATCAAAACTGATGCCTGAGTAATTAGAGGTGGTTCCAGAAGTGGTACGGATTGGCGTATGAGATACATTCGATGAGTGAGGAAATAGCTGCGGATAGCGAGCTTCTAAATTTTTGACTTTCGCTGTTGCTCCCCAGCGTTTATAGCAGTAGTGTGATTCTTTCATGTAGGTTTGGGCAATTTTTTCCCGCCCTCGCACCAGATAATGTTTAGCAGCTAATTCATAAGCTAACGCCTCTTCTTGAAGATATTCGTTATTCTTAGCTCCTTGAATAGCTTGCTCATACAATTCTTCTGCTTCAAAAAATAGACCTAAGATTCGTGCTTTTTCAGCTTCGACTAAATCATATTTGTGTTGAAAATTAGTTGGAGCAGAATCTGCCCATCTCTGCATTTTCTCCTGGTTACTATTTATTTTGAACAGCAGATGATCTCCTTCTAAAAAAGAAACAGATTGGTATAATTGTATCTGAGCTAAAGAGTCGTAGAAATAGAATAGAGATGTTAAAAAAGTTCCTCCTACTCCATCTAAATAAAGTTCAGCTTGAGAAGCATACTCTACTGCTTGTAAAATATCTTCAAACAAATAACTTAAAGTAAGCTTGACCAAATACAGATTGTAAAGGTTAGTTCTATCATTGGCTTCAAGGTGAATTGGTAAAAATTGAGCCTCATTATAATGGTCACCAAGTAATCGACCTGGATTTTCAACTTGTTCTAGTAAGTTAAAGACAACTTGCTGCAATCGGTGAAAATAAATTAAAATGCTCTCTTGTTTAAACTGAGCGAAAACATCACTGTAGATCCTGCTTGCCGATATAACCTTTGTTAATTCTAAACCAGCAAAATACGAGTATACACAGCTAAAACCCGCAGCATACATACTAAATTCTATATCTCCAGTTTCTAGCCCAGTCTCATATGCCTCCTGAAGTAAGGGTAAAGTTTGTCTAATATGAGCTTTACAATGCATGAGATGCGCCGCAACCATCTCTATGACCTTCGGCTGAAGTTTTTTACTATCTAACCGTTCAGTCAAGCTCAATGCCAGTTTGCCAAATTGGTAAGCTCTTTCAAAATCTTGCATTATTCCATTGAGAATGATGCCACCATAAGTAGCATAGGCAAAAGATGAAAAAGAAGTATTTCCATACTTAACAGATAAATTTACCTGCTCTAACACAATTAGTGGTAGTAGTGAAGGAGCAGCTTGAAATGCAGCTGAAACTAAGCTGGATAGGATTTGCATAACAGCCAGTTTATCTGGCTCCCTCATGAATGGTAGCTCCAGCAAATCTTCTGTATTTATGGTATTAAAGTAATCTACTTTTTCCTTTAAATGCCTTTGAACATCAACTTCTGTTGGTGTCTCTAACAGAGATATACCCAACAACCCTAAAACTTCTAAACCAATCTTAATTGCCTCTGTTTGTCTATATTTCACCATGCAAGTCTGAATTTTAGTCTCATAGACTTTTATTTTATCTAGAACAGTGTTTGCATATTTTAGAACAACGATTGCCCGTTGTTCCATTTGTTGGAAGTCGCCGCATAGGTATGCTGCTTCTGTTGCTTCTTCGTGCAGTGCAAGAGTTAGAGCGTACTGAAACTGCCAGCTATCAGCAGGTAGTAATTCTATTCCTATTGTTAAATACTGTAGTGCAGCACTATGAGCTGATGCTTTTTTGGCTTTCTGACCTGCAATTAGATTTAACCTGGCTATCTTATCGCGCTCTTGTTGATCCGTGACTAAATCACGACCGAGATTAAGGTGATCGACTACCTCAAACAAATTGGTTGAGCTAGTTTCAGCTTCATTACTTTTCCACAAACAGTAACCAATTTGCAAGTGAACAGTTTGTAGTTGTCCCTCATCAATCAAAGTATAGGCGGCTTGCTGCACACGATCGTGTGAAAACTTGTAATTTTGAATTAATAGGTTCTCATCTAGCTCTGAAGTAGCTAGAATCAATTCCGACTGAATCGCTGTTGTCAGTTCTGCAAAAATTTCAGCCACTGATCGTTCGCAGATGGCTGAGAGTGCCGCTAAATCAAATTCAGCACCAACACAAGCCGCTAAACGTAAAACCCATTGAGTTTGTTCCGGCAGTTGTTTCAACTTCCCGATTATCAACTGCACCACATTGTCGGTAATATTTTTGGCTTTGATCTGAGCAACATCCCATTGCCAGAGTTGTTGATTAACGTTGAAGACGATGAGATATTCAGTGTACAACGTTTTGAGGAACTCATTCGTGAAGTAGGGGTTGCCGTTTGCTTTCCGCCATACCAACTCTGCTAAAGGCGCGATCGACTCAGTAGATGTGTGCAAAGTCTCACCAGTCAGTTGAGCCACAGCCCCCAGTCCCAGCGGAGCTAACGTTAATTGATTAATTACGACCTCTTCCTGTTTTAGCTTTTCTACTGTTGCAAGAAGCGGATGTGCCTGGGTAACTTCGTTATCCCGATAGGCTCCAATCATAAGCAAGGATTGCGTCGCACGATCGCTCAGGATTAACTCAATAAGTTTAAGCGTGGCTGAATCCACCCATTGCAAATCATCTAGAAAAATAACCAAAGGATGTTCACAGGAACAGCAGGCTCGAATGAACTTTTGAAAGACAAGGTTAAACCGATTTTGTGCCTCCGTTGATCCAACTTCGGGTAATGGCGGCTGTCTGCCGACGATTAGTTCTAATTCAGGAATGACATCAACAATGAGTTGTCCGTTGCTCCCCAACGCCGTTAGCAGGCGCGATCGCCACTGTTGCACTTGTTCGTCTGGTTCACTGAGCAATTGCTGCACCAATTTTTGCAGAGCATCTGCGATCGCGCTGTAGGGAATATTGCGGCCAAATTGATCAAATTTACCAGAGACAAAATAGCCGCGTTTTGCAGTGATGGGCTTGTAGATTTCCTGCACTAATGCTGATTTGCCAATTCCAGAAAAGCCAGAGACCAGCATCATTTCAACTTGGAATTTTGGATTGCCCGCTTGTTCCCTTTGCGAAGTTGTTTCCGAATTGTTTGGTAAAGCAGCGACGCGATTTGACTCTGGACACACTATGCGATTAAATGCTGCCAGTAACATCGCAACTTCCTTGTCCCGTCCATACAGTTTTTGGGGAATTTGAAACTGACCCGAAGCGTCTTGAAGCGCCAGTTGAATGCTAGAGATTTGACCGATTTCTGATAATTGTTCAGCACAGATTTCTAAATCCGCTTTGATGCCCCAGGCACTTTGATAGCGATTTTCAGCATTTTTCGCCATCAGTTTGAGAATGATATCTGAAACTGGCTTAGGAATCGTTGTATTTATTTCATCAGGCGGAATAGGATGTTTGGCAATATGACAATGGACTAACTCAAGGATGTCTGTGGTGGGAAATGGTAGTTGCCCAGTGAGCAGTTCGTAAAATGTCACGCCCAGTGAGTAGAAATCAGTCCGGTAATCGAGCAAACGGTTCATCCGCCCTGTTTGCTCTGGAGATAGATATGCGAGTGTCCCTTCTAAAACATGAGGACTTTTGAAGGTTGGATTTGTGCGGTTAAATTGGGTGGCAATTCCAAAGTCAATAATTTTGACAACACCAGTATCCAGATTGAGAACTATATTTCCAGGGTTGATATCTTTATGAATGACACTGGCTGCATGGATTCTGCCTAGAATATCGGTGAGGGCGATCGCAAGACTTAAAAATTGGGATAAAGGCATGGGGCAAAACATATCTGGGCGCTTGTGCATCCATTGCTCTAGGGACTCTCCCCCAAAATCTTCTAAGATAATCACCAGAGTGCGTTGATAGTCTTGCTGACTGTATGCCTTCACCACTCCCTCCAAATTGAGGGAACGGGTAATTTTATATTCCTGTCTGTAGCGAGTTAGTTCTTGGGGAGAGGGATAATCAAGCTTTAGCATTTTTACAATTATCCCTACTCCATCGTCTCTGATGCCCCGATACACTAGAGAATTAGAACTTTCATATATCTTGTTTTGAATGGCAATACCAGGTAGAGCAATCATAGAACAACTCTTGAGAGGATAATCTGGCATAACCCAAACTATACAGCAATCCAGCTATCTACATTATTTTAGTTTTATATTTATCCTCTGCGAATATCGAAATTGTCATAATTCTGGATACCTAATATTTATGAAACCCAAAAAAATGTATTTCATCGAGTAAACGTTTCTTCTGGAGCGCGTCCTTATTAAGTTCCTCAATTTATAATTTTAAAAAACCGAAAATCATCCCAAAAAGTAATACAGAGCTAATCCAGACATTTTGAGTGAACATTTGATTATAGGCAGTATTTGGAAGTTCTGAGTCAAGCAATTGTATAAACTGCCAAATCCAAGCAATAGTTGCAATTATCAAACTAATCCAGAAACTCAGTTGCAATTGCATATAAAAGCCTAGCAAACCCAATAGAAAGGCAGCAGTTGCATAGCAAATCATAACAGCAACAGGAGCATACTTCCCAAAAAACAGAGCGCTGGACTTAACGCCAATCCGCTGGTCATCCTTGCGGTCAGACATAGCGTAAATGGTGTCGAATCCCACAGCCCACAGGGCAGTTGAGCTACACAGCAACCAAGTAGTAAATTCTATCTGCTCATTCACCGCAGTCCAGCTAGTCAAAACTACAAGACCCCAAATTATTGCCAGTAATAACTGGGGAACTGGAAATACCCGTTTAGACAATGGGTATAAAATAATTACCGGAATTGTTCCGACCCATAACCAGAACGAAAGTGGTTTAAGAGTAAAAGCCAGTATCCCATTCAAAACCAAACAGATTAGGGCAACTGCAATCCCAACCGAAACTGAAAGCGCACCCGAAGCTAAAGGACGCTCACGCGTTCTTTCTACTTGTGCATCAATATCTCGATCGCACAAATCGTTGATTACGCAAGTTGTAGCACTAGTGGCTAAAGCAAAAAAAATGATCGGGTTAACAAGTGCTATTGATGGCATTCCTTTGCCTGACAAAACAATACCCCAAAGCGCTGGAATTATTAGAATTAACCGTCCTGCCGGTTTTTCCCATCTTAAAAGTCGGATAATTTTATGCCATAAAGGCTCTGTTACTTGAGATTGTGATTGAGTAGCCATAAATTTGCAAAGCTGAATTTGTAGTTACTAATGCCATCGTTTCGCTTAGTTTCTTGATAGATTATCTAGATTTGTTGCGTTTTTGGGCATTTGATGTATTTTCTTTGCCTGCACGGGTAGCTACTAGCTAATTGACAATATACGTCGGGAGCGATCGCGTGAGTAAAGGAACCTGTGCACGATCGAGCGACAATTCTATGGGCCTGTTTATCAACATCTGTCGCAGTGGGGCGAAGAGGAAAAATACCGTAATAAACTGTATAGTTATTTTCGCGCCCAGATTTGTGTCACACGAGGGATGCCAAACAGTGTTGTTTCGTCCTCTGCCAACTCTCTTATTTTCTCTATAGTTTGCTTAATCTCTTCTGGTGTTGTTATTCCAGTTTCAATTAAAGCATCAGTTGCCTCTTTGAGTGACAAATCTATTAAACGCTTAGTTTCTTTGTGAACTGCGACAGGCTGCCCTAAAAAAATTTCTTGCGTCAGCAAACCAGCATTTTGAAATATTTGGTAAAGCTTGCTTCCCATACAAAAGTGCTGGTTACGAGCATTACCCAGTTTAAGGAAAAGCTCAATACAACGGTCGTAGCTAGAATTAGGAGGTTGACAAAAACCAGTGCTAAAGTCGGCTTCCTCACACACTAACAACCCATTCGGCTTGAGTAGTGCCAGCATTTGTTCCAGTGCATCTTCAGGGTGAGTTAGATGGACTAGCAAAAAGCGGCAGTAAACTAGGTCAAAGGAGTTATGAGGTAATCCCGTATTGTAAGCGCTGCCCAAGACAAATTTTACATTGCTCAAGCCAAGTGCGTCTGCATTTCGTCGTGCCTGTTCTACCTGCTCTGTACTCACATCTACACCAGTAACTGAACCGTTGAATCCAACTTGCTCGCCTAACCAAGTGGAAACACTTCCAATACCGCAACCAATGTCAGCTATATGCATCCCTTCGCTGAGTCCAACTCGCGCAAGTAAAAACTCTGTATATGGCTTATGGATTTGGTGAAGAATTTGCAATCGATTTGCGCCTACTTTTCCAGTGGCTAGTGTATAACGGTCATCATGTATCATTTTTTCTTTATCTTAGAACTGCTTGACTTAACTAATTATTCTTAAATCTATACGAAGAATTAGAGCGTTTGTAAGTCTTGTAATTCGTAATTAAGAGGTTTAATCACCTATTACAAGGCTTACAATTACCAGTTATATTAATAACGCTCTTTTGTGTCAGCTAGTCAACGGATTTTACTTTGTAAACTAAAATTATTTTGATAACTGTTAAATCATACAGACTCAACTAGAAGACTAAGCCACAAGGCAAGCTATTGTTCAAGGGAATACTTGAGGTATTAGTGGATAATAATGGCAACGAATTGGAATTTACCTTGGGTGGCTTAGACCGGAAATTATCTAGGGTCACTTCAATGGCAAGCCTATTAAATTTGATGAGTGAATAAGTGCGTTCGCACCTAATCTAACCTAATAAAAAAGCTGGCTGTGATTTCGGCAGCTTTTTTATTAGGATGAAATCAAAAACGCTAAGGCTTATAAACACCCCCAGTGGTACGATCCCCCGCAGCCTGCTATCAAAGTTTTTTTCTTATTTACAGCATTTATATTTTGAAATTGAGTTTGTTTAATGCTGTAATTAATTTTCAGCGCATCGTCTCCTAATGTATTGTGCTTTTTAATCGGTGTGTTTAAAGTAGGTGCATTCAGATTATTCTCTAGAGTCACACCCTGATTGATTTTGGCAACAGCAGAGTTTCCAGAGAAAGCTATTGCGCCAACGATTACGACTCCTAAACCTTTAGCCAAATTCCAAACATCCATAATTGTATTCTGCCTTTTTTAATTAACTAGAAGATTTCGCCGCCAGTGAGAAACTAAACGTTTACATACTTTTGTTGAAGCTTTGGCGGCTTTCTGTACAAATATATGCAATTAACTCTAACTTGTCGTCCCCTAAAAGTTGAAACTTTTGCTCAATAGAGTGATTGATAAATCAGTCCATCTCAAAATGGAATGTTGGCTCCAACTAAAGTTGAAATTTGGATTCCAACTTTAGTACAACTTACTTACAAATTGACAATCCCTCGTTTAACAGCAATAATCACGGCTTGAGTGCGATCGCTAACTCCCAATTTACTCAAAATTCGATTAACGTGAGATTTAACGGTGCTTTCACCGATACTTAAAGTAGTGCTAATTTCTAAATTACTCATTCCTTGCGCCATTAAACGGAGTACATCTAGCTCTCGCTCACTCAGTTTTGGATTGCTCATCCTCTGCACCAGTTTTGCTCCTACTTCTGGTGGAATATACTGCTGACCGCGATGAATTGTGCGAATGGCACTCAGAAGTTCATTGGGTTTAGCATCTTTGAGCAAATATCCTTTAGCGCCTGCCTGTAAACCACGATAAATATCTTCATCACCATCGTAGGTTGTCAGCACAACAATTCGGGCAGCAATAAATTCAGCACAAATAGCAGTAATGGCTTCAACTCCTGTCATCTGCGGCATTCGTAAATCCATTAGCGTTACATCTGGTTGGTATTCACGAAAAAGCGCGATCGCCTGTTGTCCATCTTCTGCTTGAGCAATCACCGTCATCTCTGGATCGCGGTTAATGATGGTTGTCAATCCTTGCCTGACAATGGAATGATCGTCAACAATCAGAACCCGAATATTCGTTGATTGGCTCATAATTATGAAGAATTAGAAATTGAGCTACTACAGGTTACGTTTGTAGCCAGTGCATTACTAATAATATTCTCACTCTCGATTTACAATGACAACAATTTCTGTTCCTTGCCCAGGTTGGCTCTGAATACTCAGTTGCGCTCCAAGGTGTTCTGCCCGCTCGCTCATTCCCAGCAATCCAAACCCGCCAACAGCTGGGATTGTAGCAACCCCAAAACCCCGTCCGTTGTCTTTAACGCGCAGAATACATTGGGCATTGTCATATACCAACTCAACACGAATTTCGGTAGCATCAGCGTATCTTATGGCGTTGGTTAATGCTTCTTGCCCAATCCGTAGTAAGTTATTTTCAACCTCGGCTGGCAAGGAATAGGCTGTGCCTTTTATTTCGTAGATCGCAGAGGTATCAGCAGCAGATATCATTTGAGTCACAAGGCGATGAAGGGCGCTATGTAAATCGCCCTCCTCCAATAATAGCTGAGGACGGAGTGCTGACACCGATCGCCGTGCCTCAGAAAGCCCAATGCGTGCCAGTTCATCAATCATTTCCAGCATTTCCAGATGTTCCTGAGTTGCTTCTCGATCGTCCGCCAGCACTTGCGTTGCCGCTCCGACTTGCAGCAAAATGCCTGTGAAAGATTGGGCTAACGTATCGTGAATTTCTCGCGCCATGCGGTTGCGTTCTTCCAGAATGGAGGCGTGTTCGGCTCGTTTGCGATCGCTAATATCTGTAATGAGACTGTAGAAGCCTCTCACTTGAGCATTGTCATCGAAATCAGGGATCAAGGTCGCGCTGATGCACCGCTTACCAAGCGGAAAAGGGATTTCTGCTTCTAGAGGTACAGTTTGCCCTTCAAACACCTGATTAATATAGGGTTCAACCCGTTGATAAACCGCCTCACCGAGAAGTTGGCGAACAGGGTTGCCCAGAATTTCATTGCGGCTACGGTTAAACCAAACCTCATAGGTACGGTTGATGAATTGATAACACCGATTAGCATCTACATAGCTGATGAGAACTGGTAGAGCGTCGGCAATCAGCCGTAATTCTTGTTCTCGCTCGCGCAGTGCTGCTTCGCTTTTCTGTAAAGCCGTCGTTCGTTGGGCTACCTGTTGCTCTAATGTGTGATTATAGTCGGCTAGTAGTCGCTCGGCTTGTTTCCGCTCCGTGATGTCTTGGACAGCTGTAATCGCATAAACCACATTGCCCTGCTCATCAAATACTGGAGTTCCCCATGCCTCAACTGGAATTGTTGCGCTATTTTGGCGAATTTCTGCATCATCGATCCTAGTGCATTCGCCGCTCAACGCCCGCATTACTGGCAGTTTCTCAGTTGGATACTTTTGAGCCGTTCCTGCTAAATAAATTTGATAAACTTCTGAGATTTGATCCAGTGTTACGGAAGGATCAATCCCTTTGCCCAATAGCTGAATTGCCCGTTGATTGAAGTAGTAAGGACTACCTCCCGCATCCATGATTCCAATTCCTATTGGAATTGCTTCTAGAAACTGAGTCATCTGGCTTTCGCTCGCACGGAGCTTTGAATAGAGTTTGGCATTTTCAATTGCAATGGCTGCTTGAGTGGATAGTAAATTCAGAACTTGCGTTCGCGTAGCGTCTCCTAATGCCTCCGGCACGCTTGCGCGAACGGAGAATCGCTCCGGTGTAAATGCTCCAGTTGCTAATTGATTTTCCAGGTACAACACGCCAACAAGTTTACTTTGATTCAACAGCGGCAAACAAAGAAGTGATTTCGTTTGGTTCTGCTGAATATATGGCTCATTGATAAAATGACCTTCACGAGTTGCATCATTTAATATGACAGATTCATAAGTACGGATAACATAATTAATAATTGATTCAGGTAGATGATTTGCAATTGGGAGCGATTGCAGCACTTGCGTAGCACAGACCTTCTCACCGTCATTAAGTTCACAATAAGCTTCGATCGCCCATTTTCCTGAGTTTTCCAAAATCAAAAATCCTGTTTGTGCGCCAGCATTTTCGATTAATATCTTCATCAACGAACTGAGTAACTTATCCAATTCAATTTCACGCGAAATTGCGAGGGAAGCTTTCATCACTGCTGCTAAGTCGAAAGCGATAGGTGAGTGATTAAAGGTAGTTCCAGAAGTAGTGCAAATTGGCGTGTGAGCTATGCCCGACGACTGAGGAAATAGTTGGGGATATCGAGTTTCTAAATCTTTGACCTTTGCAGCCGCTCCCCAGCGTTCATAACAGTAGCGAGCTTCTTTCATATAGGTTTGGGCAAACTTTTCTCTGCCACGAGACAGGTAAAATTTGGCAGCTAATTCGTATGCTAATGCTTCTTCTTGCAAATACTCATTGTCTCTAGCTCCTTGAATTGCTTGTTCGTAGAACTCTTCTGCTTCAAGTAACCGATCCAAAACTCGTGCAATCTCTGCTTCCACCAAATGATATTTGTGTAAATAATTCATTGGCGCATAAGCTGCCCATTGCTTCATTTGCTTCTGGCTAATCGCAACGTTTTTGAGGATTTCCGACTGCGCTTGAGCGCTGCTTCCAGGAAATATTGCGAGTCTTGCCAGAGAGCTATAGAAGTAATACAAAGGAACGAGGGGTGTTGCAATGACGCGGATCGCATGACTTTCCGCTATGGCTGCGTTCTTAGATGCCTGAGCATACTCAGAAAATAGATAGCATAGAATAAGTTTGTTGAGATGTACCAAAAAGAGTATAACTGCATCTATTTCATGGTGTGGCAGTCTATTATCTTCATTGTACGATTCGCCAACGAGACGGGATGGATTGACCGAATATCCCATCAAATTTAAGACAGACTGCTGAAATATTTGAATCCAAGTGAGTGATGTTATCTGTTTAACTTTATGGATTGCTTCACAGTATTTTGCCATCTGGTGTTCAACCTCCACAAGTTCCTTTCCAACGATAAAGAGTTGGAGGCAGTAAGTGAAAGCGCAATAGGCAGCGAACTCTAAATCTCCAGTTTCTAGCCCACTTTGATAAGCTTCCAGGAATGGCTTCGATGTTTCCCTAATATGCTCTTTCCAATGGATGATGAAATTAGTCACCATGAACAATGTTCTAGCTTTAAGTGAATGAATTTTCAGATGGGGTAACAGCCTTAATGCAAGCTGCCCAAACTCATAGCCAGCCTCAATGTTTCCGACCATCCCACAAAGACTTAACCCCAAGTTGGCGTATGCAAAGGGAGACACAAACATATTGCCATACTGGATTGACAAGTTGACCTGTTTAAACACAAGTAAAGACACCAAATCAGGAGCCGCATGATGGGCAGCAAGCGTTATTCTTGAGAGGATTTGCATTGCTGCTAGCTTTTCTGGTTTAGCCATTTCTGGCAATTGGATCAAGTCCTGGATCGGTTTGTTATCAAAGTGGGATATGATTGTGTTTAGTTCAAGCTGAATATCTGACTTACTGGGGGTTTCGGGAAAACTGATCCCCAATTGCTGCAACACTTGCAATCCAGTATTTATTGCTTTTAATAGGTGGTTCTGTGCGATGTCGGTTTGAATTTTGACTTCGTAAACTTTTACGATGTCGAGAATAGTCTTAGCTTCTTGTAGAACGATCGCCATCCAGTATTCTACCTGTTCAAAATCGCCACATAAATACGCAACTTCTGTTGTTTCTAAATATAAATCTAACGTCAAATCATAGTTGGTTTGCCAGCTAGAAGCTGCTAGCCAAACTCTTGCTGTAGCTAAATATTTTTGAGCCATACTATAAGCGATCGCAGCTTTTGCTTTCTGTCCTGCGATTAAATTTAATCGAGCAATTTCATTTCTTTCTGGTTGCTCACTGACAAGCTCAATTCCATGATTCAAATGATCGACAATTTCAAACAGCCGCTCTGATAGCCGTTCTGGCAAAGTCTTTTCGAGGAGATTGCGACCAATTTGGAGATGAACAACTTGTTTGTGTGCCTTATCAATTAGCGCATAAGCTGCTTGCTGCACGCGATCGTGCAAAAACTTATATTCTTGAACTAACAAGTCCCGATCTAATTCAGAGAGAGGTTGAATTAATCCACTTTGTATAGCTGCCACTAATTCCAAGAAAACCGTTTTCGCAGTTTTCTCACAAATAATCGATAAAGTATCTAAATTAAATTCAGCCCCGATACAAGCGGATAAACGGAGAATTTGCTGGGTGATTTCTGGTAATTTCTTTAACTTGTGAAGCATCAACTCCACAACATTATCGGTGATGTCTTGGGCTTGAATCTGAGCAATGTTCCACTGCCAGCTTAAGTGTTGTGTATCAAAGCTCAATAAATTTTCGCTATACAGCATTTTCAAAAATTCGTTGACAAAAAAGGGATTACCCTCAGTTTTACGCAACACTAATTCAGCCAAGGGACGAACAATGTCTGCATTTCGATGTAGCGTCTCGGCAATTAACTGATTCAACGGCTTAAGCGTTAATGGTGTTAGGATAATTTCCTGAAGCACTGCCCCTTGTTTTCGCAGTCTTTCTAGCATTAATGCTAATGGATGCGTTGGATTTACTTCATTATCTCGATAGGCTCCAATCAAAAATAGTGATTTGGTTTGCTCATCCAGCAACATCAACTCGATTAACTTCAGTGTTGCTGAGTCTATCCACTGCAAATCATCTAAGAAGATCGCCAGGGGATGTGATTCTGAACAAAACACCCGCACAAACTGCCCAAAGATTCGATGAAAGCGATTTTGAGCTTCAGTTGCTCCAACTTCTAGTACAGGCGACTGCTTGCCGATAATTAATTCAACTTCTGGGATGATATCAATGATGATTTGTGCGTTGTTTCCCAAAGCTGTAAGTAAGAGCGATCGCCACTGTTGAACTTGTTCGTCTGGTTCACCCAGCAGTTGCTGCACCAATTTTTGCAGAGCATCTGCGATCGCGCTGTAGGGAATATTGCGCTGAAATTGATCGAATTTACCAGAGATAAAATAGCCGCGCTTTTGGGTAATTGGTTTATAGATTTCTTGCACTAACGCAGATTTACCAATACCAGCATAGCCAGATACCAAAATCATTTTGATTTGGAATTTTGGATTGTTTGTTTGTGAAGTTGTTTCTGAATTGTTTCGTAAAGCAGCGACGCGATTTGACTCTGGAGAAGCTACGCGATCAAACGCTGCCAGTAACATTGCAACTTCCTTGTCCCGTCCATACAGTTTTTGAGGAATTTGAAACTGCTCAGAAATGTCTTGAAGTGCCAGTTGAATATTAGAGATTTGACCGATTTTTGCTAATTGATCGGCACAGATTTCTAAATCTGCTTTGATGCCCCAGGCACTCTGATAACGATCCTCTGCATTTTTCGCCATCAGTTTGAGAATGATATCTGAAACTGGCTTAGGAATCGTTGTATTTACTTCATGAGGCGGAACAGCCTGTTTAGCTATATGACAGTGGACTAGCTCAAGTATGTCCGTTGTGGGAAACGGCAACTGCCCAGTCAGCAGTTCGTAAAACGTTACACCTAGTGAATAGAAATCGGTGCGGTAATCGAGCAAACGGTTCATTCGTCCTGTTTGCTCTGGAGAAAGGTAGGGGAGTGTCCCTTCTAATACATGAGGGTTTTTGAAAGTCGGATTCGTGCGGTTAAATTGGGTGGCAATTCCAAAGTCAATAATTTTGATAACGCCAGTATCCAGATTGAGGACTATGTTTCCAGGGTTGATATCTTTATGAATGACATTGGCTGCATGGATTCTGCTTAGAATGTCGCAAATAATGATTGCAAAACCTAGAAAAGTCGATAAAGGCATGGGGCAGAAAATATCTGGACGCTTGTGCATCCATTGCTCTAAGGACTCTGCCCCAAAATCTTCTAAGAGAATTACCAGAGTGCGTTGATAGTCTTGCTGACTGTATGCCTTCACCACTCCTTCGACTGTGAGGGAACGGATAATTTTATATTCCTGTCTGTAACGGGTTAGTTCTTGAGGTGAGGGATAATCAAGCTTTAGCATTTTTACCACGATCCCTACTCCATCGTCTCTGATGCCCCGGTACACGAGAGAATTACAACTTTCGTATATCTTGTCTTGGATGGCAATACCAGGTAGAGCAATCATAAAGCAACTCTTGAGAGGATAATCTGGCATAACCCAAACTATACAGCAATCCAGCTATCTACATTTTTCATTTTTGAGGTTCTATTTGGTTTTGTTCATTTCTAGCCAGTTGCAGAGTGATGGCGTTCACTTACGAGCGCTGTATTGACCACAGTAGCAGGTACTTTCTCATCTTTCATTCAAGCTGATTTGCTGAGGGCATTTATAGGGAAATCGGATATTCCCACTAAGCTTGAAGGTAGAGAGATGGTGGTGTTCAAGCTAGATGATGAACGTCGCAGTGTGGTGGGGCCTCTGCTGGCAGCTGCAATGCACTTGATGATTGTTGGTAACTTGAGCCGTCCCCGCAAAGATCCGTTGATTATTTCTTTGGATGAATTACCATCAATTAAGCTAGACCGACTGCCACAGTGGATTAATGAATATCGTTCTAATGGTGCCTGCTTTATTCTAGGTATCCAAAGTTTAGAGCAACTTTACGATATTTATGGGGATAAAATGGGGAGTGCGTTAGCGAAGCTCACCGAAGGTATCGCTTCTGCTTGTAGTACTCATGTTTTGTTCAATCCTGGTAATTACAAAACGGCTGAGGATTACTCAAAGCGTTACGGTGAGAAGGAAGTGCTGATTAAAAATCGTACCATATGTGTAATTTTCCAGAGCATTACAGAGTTACCAATGGTTGCAGACATAAAAAGTGAAGTTTATACGCACGACAGCTTGCTCCTTCGGAAATTGGCGAATGTATTGAAATCAAAATTTTACAAATTAATGCTGAATCTTAGCAAGACGATATCACCTTTTACCCTTAACTTTTTTCAATGCCGCTTGTCGTACTTCTGCATTAAGCAAATAACCAAAACCCACCTTTTCTAAACGCAGCACAAATTCCTCTCGTGTATTCCGCAATTTACTAGCTGTAGCATCCAAATTCCAATTATGGTTCGCTAACTGACTCAGCAAATAAACTCGGCGAGTCTGCATTCCTGATAAGCGGTAAGTCTTCAAATACTCCAATTCACCATTCTCTCGAATAATCGCTTCCCCAATATGATTTTCTTCGTTGGGGTTAAGGTCAGTAATAAATCTTTGTAACATGAACGAACCAGCAGTATAGACTTTTTGGGAAATTAACTTGCGTCCTAACAGCCCCTCTGCCATGAAACCCTGAAACGATGCCCAATCTGAACGCATATTTTGTACTGCTGCTCTCAAAGCTTTTAAATCATTAATTTTGGACTCATCTAAAGATACACTCATTGGAAAAGTAGTATCGTGCAGCAACGCGTATTGGTACAATAACTCACCATAGAAATCTTCTAACAAGCTATTGTGCAAAAGTCGATAGTCCTCTGGTGTCGGTACTACAAAAGCTGATGCTAATGCTTCGGCAACAAATACCAATACCCCAACCTGTCGAGAGTGAATTTCAAATACCCGCAAAGCATCTTCAAGTCCAGCAATGTAACGTCCACTAAAAGAGCTTTCCATTCGGCTACCCAGCCCATGAGAAAGGGCATACTTAGAATATTCACTCCAGGCGATATCAGGGCCAGAGAAAAACATTGATAAAAAGCCTTCCATTGCCAAGTGCAGTGGCAAAAATCTCAGTTGATTAGTAGATTCCCGCTTCACCATCCGGTGCATTAATCGGACACTGGCACAACCATAGTTTAGCTGTTTACCATCTGTTTTAAAAAGCTGTCCCCCAAAAGCCCCCACAGGGCTGCCGTCATTAGTCCAAGACAACACTAGCCCGTGAGGAACATAGGAAAAATATTTCATTCCGGGTGCTGTCATTTCTCCTGTTAAGGAAACAACTGCTAAATCTTCATCGTAGCTACGACGCAGCAAGCGCAAGTCGTTACGTACTTGATGGCGCAATAATGGCACAATCCGCACTGCTCCCCGTATTTGAGAAGGAGCAATTTCTAATCCTTTGAGTGATATGTCTGTTAACAGATTGCTTTTGGATGCCATAGGATGGTGGGTCTATTTTTATTAACTTTAAGCAATACCGTATCTTGAGCAATATCAGTTTCTCTTATGTTGTCCTGAATCCAGTTTTTTGTCTTTAATATCTACAATTTGATTTTGATAGTGATATTGTATTGAGTGTAGCCATACTAAACCTAACACTTTCCGAACTTTACTAACTTTGATCCACAGCTTATATTACCAGGATTTATTGTTTTGATATTGTTATCCTGCCGCTTCAGATTCCCGATTACTTTAATACTCGCTAGAGATAATGCTATTTTTAGTAATTCTGTTTTTTGTTCCTCACTTAATGTTACTGGATATTTCCCATTTACTTTGTCTTTTATCTTCGATTGAATATTTGATGTAAGTAATCCTAAATTAAACTCTACTCTATCGCCATTCTGAGAAATTGGCAAAAAAGAATACTCATCTTTGCTATCAAACCATTGCCTACTCACATAGGTATATTTTCCAGTATGTTGACCAAGAAAAGAGTACTTAAAATGTCTCTCCCATCGCTCAGATTTATTATTTTTATAATCCTGTTGGAACTCTTCAGGTATTCCGTGCTGGTTATCCAGCCACTCAGCACTATGATCTACAACAAAAACTGTATCTAGCTGAATAGTATTTTTATTGGCAGCATCTCCACTACAGAAAAAAATATATGATCCTGCTGTGACATGAGAAGATTCTGATATAGGTTTTCTTCTTAATTGAGTAGCATGACAGTATGAATAAAGCCACCTTTCTGAAAATACGAATGGGTCTTCATTTCCGCACGGTTCATCCACCCAAACATTACCTTGCCAATCTGTAAGTTTATCATCCATCAAAACCTTAGCTTGGACTTCAGTTTTTTTTCTTGCGTAGTCAGGATGAAATATTAAATAATGTAGTGGTTTCATAAGTAATCTAAATTTAAGGAATCTAACTATTTTATGTTCCGATAATTGTGGGATAAACTTTACAGAGAATAAATTTTTTGGGCAACAGTATTTTATTTAAGCTATTGAAAATCAATCAATTTAATTGTTGCAAACTCTATACTCTACACCCTTAACATTTGCTTGACTCGTTCTGCTAAATATGCTTCCAGTTCAGCTAAAGATGCAGAACCTTCAGCAAACCGGGCAAAGCCCAACATCGTAGGTAAATCTTCTGCATCTCGTAATCCTACTGTGGGAATTGTGGGACTAAGGGGGTGTAAAGAAAAGTCATCGGCATTGTAAACAGGATTGCAATGAATAATCGAAGTTTTTTGTTTCGGGTCTAAACGATCGCGATATACACGTAGAATTTCCGATGCTCCACTGGGGGGATCGTTTTCCCAACCATCGGTGACAAGTACTATTAAATCTGCGCCCCAGTCCAAAGCATCCAGTAGGGGAGTAGCTAGGTCTGTTTGTCCACGAGCTAGAATCAGGAGTGGATCGCTGGTTGATGCTGTCCAAAAAGCTTGGTATTCCTGGGATGCTGCTTTTAGTAAGTAATGAGTAGCTAAAGCTACCCCTAGAGGACGACGATGTTTTTCGGCTGAAGCGGAACTGGAGTAGCTGCAATCTAGAACTGCGGCTACTCTTCCTAGTTTTAGGGGTGATTTTCTTAATGTGAAGGCAGCAGATTTCTCTAATGCTCGGTTTAAGATATCCCACTGCTGTTTGCGAGTCTCCAATGGCAAAGATAGGATATATAGTGCCAAACGAGTTAGGGGGAGACGACCTAAATTAATGTCGATTTCTACTTCTGTGCGGTTGGCTGAACTTTGAAAGCGCAATTTTTCATTCAAGGTCATTTGCTCTTGAATACGAGATAAAAAGACCTCTCGTTTAATTCCATGTTTCGCTGCTAAACCTTCGGCAACTGTAAAGGGTAATTGATAAACTGCTTGAGCGCTATAGTGTGCTTGGCGAAATGTCTCGAATAATTCTGTTTGATAAACTTGCTGTTTCCATTTCCCAAAGAGAAAATTACCTAATTCCCCTGGTAGGGTGAGGTGAGCATGGGAAGCGATCGCTCGAAATTTGGAGCGATACTTGACAGCATCAAAGTTTATGTCACGTTTTTGTTGGAGATAATCACGAGCGATCGCTCTGCTACGACGATTATTGATGCTTCTTTTCCGTAATTGTTGCAATACTTCCCAACCTCGTTGTGGTGGTAAGGCTGTTAATGCTGCGGCAATTAATGCACCTTCCTCTTGTCGATGTTCAGGGGGTGTATGTTTTCCTGTTGCTAATAATTTGAGGATAATCTGCGCTTGGTTGAAGTGGTTGATCCCTGCTGCCAATGTCCGGGTATAGAGTAAGCGGTAATTACCTAAAATATAGTCGTGCAAAAAGTCAATAGATACGCGCTGCCCGTAACCATCACCATAGAACTCACGCTGTCCTGTGCAGGAGAGGCAGGCATTAATAAACATGACTAAATCTTCCCTTGCCACTTGCTGATGTTGGTTAGCCCGATTAATGTCCATTGTTGGCATAGTGGCTTTTTTGAAGGGGGTACTGTTCGGGGAATGACGACACGACAAGCTAGGATAGCGTTACAGGCTAGGTTCGGAAGTCGCACCAAAGTCCCGCAAACAGTATTAACGACTATTTTAAGTTCTAGATTAGAAAATAGCTAGAGGAAACTGCATAGATAACTTTGACGGCGCTAATAATGAGATATTTGGTGAACTAACCGGACTAGCAGCAGTAGATAAATTCCTGCAAGCTTTGGCGGATATCAGTGGTGTCAGCGTACCGGAGAAATACCGAACGCCGTCAGTTAAAATATGTGATGTTGGAAAATCACTTTTACTTTGGTTGCAAGCGAGTGTCTTTAGCGCTGGAACCAGATTTGCTTTGGTCAACAGTTTCTTTTTTGCGATCGCTAGGAGTTGAGATTCACTCAGCCCTGACAACGACACGCTTTCCTCTGTTAGAAAAACTCCCGATCAAGAGCGTCACTATCGGCAATTTGGAAGACTTGAGCAATTGGCGGTTGGATCTGATTTACTCATTACCAACTCTCATGGAGTAGCGATCGCTCAACGCTTAAAAATTCCTCTCTACCGTCAAGGGATTCCCATTTTTGACCGCTTAGATTCCGGCCAGTTTACCAAGGTTGGCTATCGAGGTACTATGCAACTTTTATTTGATATTGGCAACCTGTTTTTAGAGCAGGAAACAAAGGTTAAGCATTAATACAGAGCCAATTCTAAATGTTTACCACAATATTACCAATATTATTGGTAATATGTAGCACAAGATACAATTTTGCCGATCGACTTCAGCTTTGATAGTTACTGTCTAGTCGTATATTCCATCAAAAATATACCAACCAATGCCGATCGGTTCGTGCCTAACTCCTGCATTGACTCAAATTAAGTCTTTTACTATTCATGAATCCAGCACAGCTAAAAAAAACAACTGCCAAAGCGAGTCGTGTTACAAGAAAGATTCGCCGCCGTTTTGATTTCACACAATCTGCGATGCCGACGGCGGACGTACCCCTACGCGTTGGTAAAGCCTCTCTAAGAGTTGCGATGCCTGCGGCGGGCAAAGCCATCGTACCATCTTTGCTCACCTGGTTCGAGGTTCTTGGCTATACAGTTTTATTAGAGCCAGATATTGCTTTGGGTAAGCATCAGATAGGACGGAGTAGTTATAGAGATGTGGTTTTGAGCGATCGCCTTCATAGTACTTTACGGAAAATTAACCCGAACAAACCGGATGAGGCGATCGCCGCAGCTATCCACCAGGTTACTTGCACTCATGGTTCCGACTTACTGAAAAATAACCACCGCTTTCACAAATTCTTGACCGATGGAGTGGAAGTCGAATATCTGGATAACCAAGAAATAGTTCATGACAAAGTGTGGCTCATTGATACGTCTAATCTACTAAACAATGATTGGCTAGTTATTAATCCCTTGACTGTAGTTGAGGGGAGTTATGCTCACTGTCCTGATGTAGTTGTCTTTATCAATGGTTTACCCTTGGCAGTTATTGTCTCGATTCAGCCAAGTGATAAACAGCCCACTTTCAAAGAAGGTTATCAGCGAATTCAGACCTACTGTCAACAAATACCAAAGCTGTTTGACTACAATACCTTCCTAGTTATTACTTATGGAAATCAGGCGCGAGTCGGTACATTAACCTCAGACTGGCAGGAGTTTTTACCGTGGTACACCATTGATGGTGAGGATTTTTCTGCCAAGGGCGCAACTCAACTAGAGGTACTGATTCAAGGCATTTTTGACAAACGGCGTTTCCTAGAGCAAGTATTGCACTTGATAGTGTTTGAGGAGAACGAAACCAGCATTAGTAAAAAATTGCTTCGCCAACCTTTTTGTACTACACAATATCGCAAAAAATATTTGCGCCAAGCCTGGTAAATGCAGAGTTATCAGTAATTAGTAGAAAAACTAACTCACAATTCAAAATTCCCAATTGCTACTTTCAACATGAAAGTTATAACTATGAACACAAGCTGCTTTGTTTACCTTTTGCGTCGCTTTAGTTGCCTATAACGATTGATGGAAAGCCTTATGGAGAAATTTGTTGTCTCAATGAGTTGTCACAAAAGCTAATGTAAAACTTATATAATTGCTCCAAGATTTTTGTAATTGTATATAATATAAGTAAAATACGAACCTGTCTCGATCGCAATGGCACGAGTGCAACTAGCTTATCCTAAAATTCCAGATAGTAAAAATTGCCCTTGGGAGCGCTGTATAGCTTTTGAGAAATATGATGGTACAAATCTCCACTGGGTTTGGGAATTTGAACTTGGATGGTATGCTTTTGGTACACGTCGAGACCGTTATGATTTGGATGAGATAGGAATTGCACAATTCAACAAAGCACATCCAGGTTTAGAACAAGCTCCTGAGATTTTTTACAGAGACTTTGCCAACTCTTTAGAAAAAATATTTCGAGAAAATTTAAATTATCAATACCCTGAATTAACAGTATTTACAGAGTTTTTGGGAACTAACTCATTTGCAGGAATGCATCGAAATGAGGACTTGAAACAACTAATTCTCTTTGATGTACAAACAGATAAATGTATTATTACTCCTGAACAATTTCTTCGAGATTTTAGCCACTTAAACATTGCACGAGTTGTTTATCGTGGTAAGCTAACAGGTCAATTTATTGATGATGTTCGACAAGGGAAATATGGTGTAGCTGAAGGTGTTGTCTGTAAAGGAGGCGACAGTAACAGTAATAACGTATGGATGGTGAAAATTAAAACGTATAGTTATATGAAGAAATTACAGCAAGCTTTCAAGGTTGATTGGAAAACATATTGGGAATAAGGCAATTTGTACTATATGCAAATTGACCTAGCGATTACAAACTTGCGCCCACTTAAAGCCACTGTGCATTCTATGTATGCAATACACCTCTAGAATTCTCGATCTGCTGCCGACTCAGAGAAAGTCACCAGTTACTGGGGGCAGTGTATGAGTTATTAGGCGTTCGTTAAATTCTGTTGAGTTTTCTATTTGAGCAACTCTACACAACCGAGCTAACCATTTATGGATTCTCGCATTCAATCATACTTGCGCTTGGCAGCGAGTCAGCAACGTGAGACAGTGTAAACCAAGCGATTTTCGATGCGGTGATGTCCCTTGGATAGGCGTTGATTAATACTCACATCAACATCTTTAAACCTTTGAATTGAAAAAGACTTAGACTTGATGAGATAGCTCTGATTAAAACATTATAGTTATCGATATAATTTATTATGTAGTCTAGTTATTAGTCTACGCATGACTAAAAAAACAGAGTATGACAATCTTACAAATTGTGGATAAAAAGTTTTCAGAAGTTCCCATCATTGATATTAGTACATTGGTTTCTCAAACTAACAACTATTCTGATGTAATTGCAGACCAAATTAGACAAGCTCTCCATGATTACGGTTTCTTCTATATCGTCGGACATGGAGTTGATGAACAACTACAAAAGCAGTTAGAACATCTCAGTCAACAGTTTTTCGCGCAGGATGTAGAAACAAAACTAAAGATTCGTATGGCTCTTGGTGGTAAAGCATGGCGAGGATATTTCCCCGTGGGTAACGAGTTGACATCAGGTAAACCAGACTTAAAAGAAGGTATTTACTTTGGTACAGAACTAGAATCAGACCACCCACTTGTGAAAACTGGTGTACCAATGCACGGTCGAAATCTTTTTCCATCCAATATTCCCCAATTTAGGGAAACAGTGCTGGATTATATAGACTCAATGACCAAACTTGGACACACCCTAATGGCTGGTATTGCTCTAAGTTTGGGGTTAGAAAAGTCCTACTTTGCAGACCGTTATACAAAAGACCCATTGATATTATTTCGGATTTTCAATTACCCTCCGAATTCATCATTATCTGCATCTAAATGGGGCGTTGGCGAACATACAGATTATGGAGTATTAACTATACTAAAACAAGATAATGTCGGTGGATTACAAGTCAAATCAAAGTCTGGTTGGATAGATGCACCTCCTATTCCTGGTTCATTCGTATGCAACATTGGGGATATGCTCGATCGCATGACACGAGGACTGTATCGCTCGACACCCCACCGCGTTCAGAACCTATCAACAAGTAATCGTTTGTCATTTCCATTCTTCTTCGATCCCAATTTCAACATTGAAGTCAAACCCATTGAACTGAACGATATAGTAGTGAATGACGATCGAAGCGATCGCTGGGATAAAGCCAGTGTCCACGAATTTCGCGGGACTTATGGCGATTATCTTTTGAATAAAGTCTCCAAAGTATTTCCAGAACTGCGCCAAACAGTGTTTTAAAGTGCTGTACATGGATAGCACGGCGTAACCACCACGCATATTCAATGCTAATTTTAAAAAGTAAAAGTAAGCTGTTTTTGAGTTCGTCGAAGGAACGTTTTTTTAGTCTGAGTGGCGATTTTCTCCAAAGTAGGGAGTACCTAAAGCTTTAGGGGGTGTAGATTTGCCCAACTTACCGACTAATGCCAATAAAGCGATCGCATAAGGTAGCATTACTAAAAATTGGTAAGGGATATTTGCCCCTAATGCCTGAATTCGCAGTTGTAAAGCTTCTGTAGCCCCAAACAGCAAACAAGCCAAAGCACTACCTACAGGATGCCATCTACCAAAAATTAATGCTGCGATCGCAATAAATCCTTTACCAGCACTCATCCCTTCGGCAAAAAATCTTACTTGTACGAGAGTTAAATAAGCACCTCCTAAACTCGCAAGACAGCCACTAGTTACCACTGCAATATAACGGACAAATTGTACTGAAATTCCAGCCGTGTCAGCAGCTTTCGGAGATTCACCCACTGCCCGCAATGTCAATCCAAAGCTAGTTTTAAATAAAATGTATGTAGTTAAAATAACTAAGATAAATAATAAATATACTAAAAAATCTTGCTGAAATAGTAGCGGCCCCATCAGGGGAATATTGGCTAAACCAGGAATAATAATTGTCCCAATTCCAGGTAACTGCTGCGTACTACTGCCACTAAACACTAACCGGGCTAAAAACGATGTTAATCCAGCTGCGACAAGATTAATTGCTAGCCCAGAGACTAATTGATCGACACGCAAAGTTATACATAAAAAAGCATGGAGTAGTCCGACTAATCCCCCAGAAATCAAGGACGCAAGGATACCAAGCCAAGGATTGCCAGTGTAGAAAGTAGCCGCAGCACTAGTAAAAGCACCCGTAAGTAACATCCCTTCTAAGGCGATATTTAATACGCCCGAACGTTCCGAGTACAATCCTCCAAGGGCTGCAAATGCTAGGGGGACGGCTAGACGTAAGGTAGCTATTAAGTAATCGGAGAAGAAGTTGAGATTATTCATAGAGTTATTTTTAAACGCAAAGGTTCGCAGAGGGAAGCGCAAAGTATCGCAGAGTTTTCTTTGTGTTCCTCTGCGTTAAACCTTCGCGTCCCTTTGCGTTTTTACTCTTATCTCTCTTTCCAGTGCGAAACTGATAGCAATAAATAACACCATAAACCCCTGGATTGCGTAAACTACAGTTACAGGCACACCTGCACTACGCTGCATCACATTTGCACCACTGCGAAGGGCTGCAAAAAATAAAGAAGTTAGTACTACACCGACAACACTACCACGACTTAAAAAAGCGATCGCAATGGCATCAAATCCATAACCTGGGGAAACTTGTTCAAATAGCCGATATTTCAACCCCATCACTTCACAACTCCCAGCTAACCCAGCTAAACCACCCGAACAAGCCATCACCAGCATAATGGTACGTTCAACAGAGATATAGGCATAACGGGCGGCAATCGGGTTAAATCCCACTGCCCTAATTTGATAACCTAGAGGCGATCGCACTAACAATACCCATAAAATACCTGCGGCAATTAAACCGAATAAAATCCCAGCATGGGCGAGGCTTTGCGGTAATATAATTGGCAAACGCGATGTTTTGGCAATTAATGGCGAATAAGGACTAGGCGCACCTGTTGCCATTAATGGATTTTGGACGAGGTAGCTAACTAAATTCACGGCAATATAGTTGAGCAATAATGTAGTAATTACCTCATTCACTCCGCGCATGGCTTTGAGATAACCAGGAATCCAACCCCAAACTGCACCAAAGAAAAATCCTGCTAAAAGTGCTAAGGGGATATGAATCACCGCAGGTAATCCTTGCACATACAAACCAATTAAAGTACTTCCTAACGCACCCAGATAAATTTGTCCTTCTCCACCGATATTAAATTGCCCAGCCCGCAACGCCACTAACACGCCTAAACTAGCGAACAATAGCGGTGTCATTTTGGTGAGGGTGTTACCAAATCCAAAGTAGGTAGAGAGAGATTCTTGAAATAAGATGCTGTATGCGGTGATGGGATTTGCCCCAGCAATTAGCATCAGGATAGCACCGACGATGAGGGCGGAGGCAATGGCAATTAGCGGTGATAGGATTGGTAACAGGAATTTCATGCGATTAGTTGCGATCGTTAGGTTTGGAAATATGATTTTCTATGCAGTTCATTAACTCCTCAAAGCTAAATCAAATTGAACAATTTACAAACATCATTTTTAGTTTTAAATTTTGTTCTAACTGTTCTGCTGATTTTGAATCGCTGTAATTTCATCAGGCGTTAAAGTTACAACCTTTCCTTCTCGCATAATACTAATCGATTGGCCAAGCTTACGATGTCGTTCTATTGCTGCTGCAATTGCTGCTTTGACTCCAGCATCAATTTTGCTTGATAAAAGCTCTAATTCTTGTTCAGCCATTTTCCTGTCCTCTGATTTGATTCCAAATTGCATTTTCATAAACAACAAGTTGTTGACCACGACGATACTCAGCTACTAACCTAGTATCATTGTTAGAGTTATCATAGATAATCCAGCGATCGCACAAAGGTAAGTATAAAGAAATCAAGTTCTTTCGCCCTTGTTGGTAGCGTCTACGAATAACATCTTCTGGAATCGAGTGTCCACCACTAGCAACCCTTGCTGCTACTCGTTCTACTGCCAAGTCAACGCTTTGTAACCAAAAGTATATTAAGTTAATTGTGTAGCCTTTTGCTCTACAACCAATAATAAAAGGTGCAAAACTTCTAGCTGCTAGCGTAGTTTCAAAAGCAAAATCACTACCTGAATTAGATAACCTCCGCAGTCGCATAATCATTAATCTTCCTGCTTCTATAGCCATTGAATCGGGATTTAATGGAGATAGTCCAGCAGCAATAGCATCTGCATTTACGTACTCAAAGCAGTCTAGAAAATTTGGTAATAAACTCATTGAAACAGTAGTTTTTCCTGAACCATTTGCACCACCAATGATATAAAGACTTGGCATTTTAGTCTCTGGGTGTTCCTCCAGCCATCAACAAACCAATTTCTTCCACCTTCGCCGTTTGTGCATCCAAAATAGCCACAAACTCACCTCTGTAGATTACGGCAATGCGATCGCTCATTGCCATCACTTCTTCCAACTCAGTAGAAATATACAAAATTGCCGCACCGCGATCGCGTTCTGTTAAGATTCGAGACTGAACGGCTACTGTCGCCCCTACATCTAACCCCCTTGTGGGTTGCATGGCGATAATTAAAGCTGGTGTTTGCGCCAGTTCTCGCGCTAACACCACTTTTTGTTGATTTCCTCCCGAAAGCTGACTTACCTTGATATCAATCCCATTCGCCCGAATGTCAAACTCTTGCATTGCAGCTTGGGCACGATTAGCGATCGCTTCTTGTTGTAACAAAAAACGGCGACAAAATGGCAGATATTTAAAAGCTTTTAAAATCAAATTTTGGGCGATGCTAAATTGCAACACCAATCCCATTGTCTGCCTATCTTCTGGGATGTAGCCTACTGAGGAATTCTTGTGCGTAAACTCAATTTTACCCTGCTTAATAGTCCTCACAAGAGCGATGGCATCAGCTAATTCTCGCTGTCCATTGCCATCGACACCAGCAATTCCCAAAATTTCTCCCGCCCGCAGTTCAAAAGATACATTGTTTACAGCAAGAATATTTCTTTCATCAGCAACTTGCAAATTTTGTACCGATAGGATGATTTCTCCTGGCAATGTAAGACTTTTATTTAACTGTAAAGCTACTTCCCGCCCTACCATCAATGTTGCTAACTGCTGAGGTGTCGCCGCTTCAGTTGATGTTGTTCCTACTATCTTTCCCTGGCGCAAAACTGTTACTGAATCACAGAGATTAATTACCTCTTCTAATTTATGACTGATAAAAACAATTGTGTTACCTGCGGCTGCCAATTGGCGCAAGATAGCAATTAATGATTCTACTTCTGGCGGTGTCAAAACTGCTGTAGGTTCATCAAGAATCAACAATTTTGCTCGACGGTAGAGAACTTTGAGAATTTCTACCCGTTGTTGTGCCCCAACAGATAAATTTTCAACTTTGGTAGTGGGGTCAATTTCTAATCCATAAGCTTGGGATAATGCGGAGATTTCTTGCTGTTTATCTTGTAGATTTAGCCGCCAAGTTTTCTCCATCCCTAAGATGATATTTTCTGTAACAGTCAACTGGGGTACAAGCATGAAGTGTTGGTGAATCATGCCAATACCTAATTTAATTGCCTCATTTGGTGAGGTAATTTTTATTGCTTCTTCTTGAAGATAAATTTCACCAGCATCAGGTTGATAGAGTCCACTAATAATATTCATTAAAGTACTCTTACCTGCACCATTTTCGCCTAGTATTGCGTGAATGGTTCCAGATGCAACAGAAAGATTGATATTGTCGTTAGCGATAAAAGACCCAAAGCGTTTGGTAATATTTTTTAAGCGTAAATAGTTCATATTCACAAAACTGATAGTTCGTTGAGGACTGTAGTATACCTCTTGCAAAAGTCCCTAACACCCCACCCCCAACCCCTCCCTTTGGTAAAGCTAAGGTGTACACACAAGTCAGATCCAGTTTTAGCCCAAGACGCTGGGGATAAGCCAGAAAGCCCCCATTGTAGAGACGCGATTCATCGCGTCTAAAATACTGGCGCATTAGACAGACGCGATAAATCGCCGTCTCTACAAAGACAATTATTCCTGTTTTTTAATCTAGTCTGCTAAAGCGATGTTGTCGTTTTCTTCAAGCAACGCGTATCCTTACCAGCCTCTTTGCAGTCTTCAAAAACGATTTTTTTACTAACAATTTCTTGCTTTGTATTCAATACCTTTTGCTTTACTGCCTCCGGTATGATTGCCCCAAATTTCCCTAAAAATAAGATATCTGTTCTTTCTAGCCCAATTGTATATATTTGTCCTTTGATTTGTTTTTGTTTGGCTAATTCTACTATATAAGCTATAGCTAAATCTAAGCGTTTGACAGCGCTGGTTAAAACAGCTTTTGGTGCAACGTCTAATTGATCCTGGGTGTTACCAAAAGCATATACTCCTTTTTCACCTGCTGTTTGTAAAACTGCGGCTGAAGCATTATCTAACCATTGATATATGACATCAGCCCCGGAAGAAATTAACGCGAGAGTCGCTTCCTTGGCTTTAGCAACATCATTCCAATCACCCGTAAAAGTAGAAGTAATTTGAATATTTGGTTTAACAGACTTTGCCCCTAATTCAAATCCCCGCAATTCTCCCTCGGTAGCAGCAAACTTTTCTCCAGCAATATAAGCTAATTTATTAGATTTTGTGATAGAAGCACCGATAATGCCACATAAATAACTAGCTTGTAAGTGATCTATTCGTAAAGAAGCAATATTCTCACCTTTGAGATTACCATTTACTCCCACAAAAAATGTGTTGGGGAACTGTGAGGCGACTTGTTCAATTGCGGCATCAAATTGTCCCCCATGCGCGAAGATGAGATTGTAGCCTTTACGAGCGAAATCTGTTAATACTTCTGTTTGATCTGCTTGTGCTACTTTTTCTACATAGGCAGTTTCTGCACCTAACTTTTGTTTTGCTAAATTGATTCCTTCATAACCAGATTGATTCCAGCCTTTATCGGTAATCGTGCCAGGGAGAGCGATCGCTATTTTAAACCCTTCAGTACCACCCGTTGTTGTCGCTGTTGGTGTCGTCGGCTTATTACTGCAAGCTTGAACTACTAAGCTGGTAGCAAAGGCGGCTGAACCAAACAAGATAAATTCACGCCGATTAAAGTTTGTTGTCATACCTCGCCTTCAGATAAATAGTTATTTTAGTTATTTCAACACTCTAAAATGTTTTCTCTCAAGTTATGTAAATTGATTTTTTATTGTTTGTGAGAAATCTGGGTTAGGGCTGAACTTCGCGCAGCCGACGCTCCAGAAAGCGGCGTTCGCTGTTATTAGTGACCAGCGCCAGGGCTAGCGCGTAGCTCTGTGCGGCTTCTTGGGAGGCTCCAATACGGCGTAGTAGCTCGGCACGCGCGGCGTGGAATAAATGATAGCCATCAAGTTGGGGGGCAAGCCTATCGATGAGTCCAAGCGCTGTCTGAGGACTGTCTACCATTGAGATTGCCACCGCGCGGTTGAGCGACACGATCGGCGAGGGCTGCAAGCGTTCTAGCAAATCGTAGAGGCGGACAATTTGTAACCAGTCCGTTTCTTGTGCCTGTGCCGCCTGACAATGCAGTGCCGCGATCGCTGCTTGCACTCCAAACGAACCAATTTCGCCCCGCAGCGCCTCTTCAACAAGCGGCAGCGCCTCAGCAATCTGCTGTTGGTTCCAGCGACAACGATCCTGATCTTCGAGCAACACCAAATCGCCCGCCTCATCCAAACGGGCATCGCGCCGGGAGTCGTGCAGCAACATCAAGGCAACCAAGGCAGTCACTTCTGAGGGCGGTTGCGGTGCCATCAACGTCCTCAGGAGACGACCCAACCGAATCGCTTCTGTGCAGAGGTCAGCCCTGACGATCGTTTCGCCCCTAGTCGCCGCGTAGCCTTCGTTGAAAATCAGATAGATCGCTGTCAGCACTGCGTCTACCCGCACAGACAGATTGTTAGTGTCCGGCACTTTATAGGGAATACCTGCATCCCGAATCTTGCGCTTGGCACGCACCAGCCGTTGCGCCATCGTTGCCGTGGGTACGAGAAACGCCCGCGCAATTTCATCTGTCTCAAGTCCGCCCAGCATCCGCAGCGTCAAAGCAACCTGCGCCTCGATCGCCAGTGCTGGGTGGCAGCAAGTAAAGATCAACCGCAGCCGATCGTCTGGAATTTCGTCTGTGTCGTAAGTTAGCTCCTCTTGGGTTGGAATCAACCCGGAGGCGGCGTACCATTCCAGTTTTTCCGTCAGCCGTGTTCGCCGGCGGAGGCGATCGATGGCTTTGTATCGGGCTGTTTTGATGAGCCACGCACGGGGGAGATTGGGCACGCCGCTGGACTGCCACTGATTCACGGCGGCTATGAAGGCTTCCTGTACCGCTTCTTCAGCCACGTCGAAATCTCCCACCAACCGGATGAGGATGGCGACGATCCGCCCCCATTCAGCCCGGTAAATGGAGGCGAGTGCTTGGTTTACGTCTGTTTTTGCGTTTGGGATTATACCTGACATAAAAAATTTTTGGCGAGGTGTCGATTTGAGGCAGCACCGTTCGACTTACCAAAGAAGGGAAACAAGGAAGGTATACCACGATCGTACTAAACGATCAAAATTTTTGGCGGAGTGTCGATTTGAGTCAGCACCATTCGACTTATTAAAGAAGGGAAGCAGCAACGGGAAATAAAGGAGGCAAGCCCATGAAATATTTGCTACTGATTTACCTGGAGGAAAATGCCCTGAGCCAAACTGAGCGGGAACACTGTTATGTAGAATCCGCGCAATTGGCACAACAACTCAACTCGAAGGGGCAGTATCTCGCTACCGCCCCGCTCCACCCTGTCGCAACTGCAACCAGCGTTCGGGTGCGCGACGGCAAATCGCTAGTGACTGACGGGCCGTTTGCAGAAACCCGCGAACAATTGGGCGGTTTCTTTCTGATTAATGCTCAGGATCTCGACGAAGCGATCGCGATCGCTGCCCGAATTCCAAGCGCACGCGTCGGCACCGTCGAAATTCGACCTGTGATTGAAGTTGCGGGTTTGCCAGAGAACTCGTAACTGTACTCAACTTCAACCCAAAAGGAGAAATTCCGATGACAACCAAAAACGCGATCGCAACTAACGAAGTTCAGATTCGCCAACTGATTGCCGAGCAACAACGTGCCATCTGCACCAAGAATGTTGACCAAATCATGTCTCGCTATGCCACCGAGGTCATCATCTTCGATGTTAAACCTCCCTTCCAAACCCAAGGGAAAGATGCTTGGAGTCAAGTGTGGTCAGAATGTTTGCCTTACTTCCCGGACACCTTTGAGATTGAAACACGAGACCTTAACATTACCGTCAGCGAAGACTTAGCAGTTGCACACTGGCTATTTCGCTTCACAGGAACCCAAGACCATCCAGCAATGCAGACGTGGATGCGCGTCACCGCTGTTTGCCAGAAAAATCAAGGCGAATGGCAGATATCACACGAACACCTCTCGGTTCCATTCGATCCACAGACAAATCATGCTGCATTCACGCTAAACCCATAGCCCAACTAGAGCCAACTCAAAGAACCCCCAATGAAAATTAATCCTTATCTCATGTTCAACGGCAACTGTGAAGCAGCGTTCAAGTTCTATGAACACTGTCTTGGCGGCAAAATTGTCATGATGCTGACCCACGGAGATGCCCCCTCAGCGGAGCATGTACCCGCCGAATGGCATGACAAAATCATGCATGTCTGCCTCGATCTGGGCGATCGCCTCTTGATGGGGTCTGATAGCCCGCCTGGGTATTTTGAAACACCCCAAGGCTTCTACGTGCAAATCAGCGTTGATGAGCCAGCAAAAGCAGAACGTGTCTTTCATGCCCTGGCAGAAAACGGAAAAGTGAAGATGGCGATCGAGCAAACCTTCTGGTCTGTCCGCTTTGGGATGTTGGTCGATCGATTCGGTATTCCGTGGATGGTTAACTGCGACCAGGCGACTTGACCTGTCATTACTGGGGTGCTTACGGGCCTCCCCTTTAGACTCAAACCTCAGCACTTTTTCGCCGATCCTTCACTGTGCAAAAATTCAAAAGAATAACTTATGAGTACTCAAATTTTCGTCAATCTGCCAGTCAAAAACCTCAATCAATCGATCGAGTTCTTTACCCAACTCGGCTTTGAGTTTAATCCTCAATTCACTGACGAAACTTCCACCTGTATGATTGTGTCCGAAAGCATCTTCGTCATGCTCTTGACGCATGAGAAGTTTAAAACCTTTACTCCCAAAGAAATTTGTGATGCCACAAAAAGCACAGAGGTGCTTGTGTGCCTATCTTCTGATAGCCGACAACAAGTCGATGAAATAGTTCGCCTTGCTGTCGCCGCCGGTGGAACAACCT
The DNA here is from genome assembly GCF_036917095.1 of Nostoc sp. Classification (GTDB taxonomy): domain Bacteria; phylum Cyanobacteriota; class Cyanobacteriia; order Cyanobacteriales; family Nostocaceae; genus Nostoc. The sequence goes on along the minus strand of NZ_JBALFH010000015.1, from coordinate 468,873 downwards.
ATAATGAACCGCAAGACCACGGTTTTATGTATGGACATGGATTTGCTGACTTAGATGGTCACATCTGGGAAATTGTCTACATGGAGCCAAGCGCAATAAATCAAGATTGAAAATGCGATGTTTGAGGAATTAACTCTTAAACTGGTCTGCACTAAACCCAACTTTCTCACGCTATCCACTCAGTCCACTGTGGAGCATCTGACACAAGCTGACCAAAGTTTTTAGAGCAAACTTCCTCAAACTCAAGCATTACGCCCCACCACTCATCACTCATTAGGGTACTGAGTAATTCTTTAACCTGGTCAACCCCGAACTCAAAGCGCTCAATTACGAACTAAGCATAATATTTAACGTTGTCCCGCCAAGAATCACTGAGTTCTTCATCCCCGTCCATACCCCCCGATTATTACTTCCATCTTCATTAATGGGGGTAAGGAATCATTGCCTCAGATGAAATAGTAATATTGAGGTGTGAGAACTGGCATATTCCTGATATATCCAAAAATCAAATGAGCGTTGAGAGTATTAGTTTAAAAAATATTAAAGTCCAGCAAAATAACATATTACAGAAAATTTTTCATCTAGCTTCAAATTATAATTATGATTCAACTCAAATACAAAAACTCAATCAGACTTTCATTCAAACAGCAACAACAATTGAAAGCATCTGTTCTAATCGCCAGGTAACGCCATCAAATCTGACAAATTCATCCCGAAAAATCTACTCATGGATCAAATTTTTGACAGATGAACAATATCTACAACTTCACCTGAAAACTACTGGTTATTTGTTGGAAAGTGCTAAACAACTTCTTGATATACACGGTCAAAAATCACTTGAACTAATGATTGAAATAACTAATTTAGCTGGGCTTTATCAGGTTAAAAGGTCTGCTAGCACAGCGAAGATTATGATTAGTGAGGGGTTTATAAATTCACCAAAAGCAGTTTTGCAAGCGTTATTGGAATCTGCTCTTTTTGGCAAGAGTCAAGATAATACACGACTGATTAGATCGTTTGCTAGTACAGAAGAATACATTGCTGTATTGTTAGAGCTTGATTTGATTGCCGAGGTAGTGGCAGAAAACCCACAAGGCAAGTTTTATAATCTAAATGACTTATTTGATAAAGTCAATCATGAATATTTCGCATCAAGTCTTGCCAAACCACGTTTAGCATGGAGCCGAGTTAACACTTACCGTAAATTCGGACACTACGAGTCAGCTAGAGACAGAATAGTGATGAGTTTGACCCTAGATGATGCTAAAGTACCTGGGTTCGTAGTTGAGTTTGTGTTGTATCACGAATTATTGCACAAGTACCACGGCACGAAGTGGGTTCAAGGAAGAAGAATGGTTCACACTAAAGAGTTTCGTGTCAATGAAAGCCAGTTCAAATTTTATAACGAAGCATCAAGATGGTTAGACAAATTAGCATCTAGTCGCTGTAATTAAAATTGGGTTAGGGGTATAGTAAGCGTAGGCGCAGCCCGTCGTAGACATCGCTCCATCAAGGAGATAACGTGAGCCACTCTAGGGCAGTTTTAGCCCTCAAAGGGAGACTAAATCAAAAAAATAAGCAATTAAAATAAAAGCGATCTATTCTTGGGACAACCGTAGCAGAACTTTATGACTGAAGCAGCGATGAAAACCCTGAGTGACATGAAGCGAGAAATAGATGTGCCAGTTGTAATTACAGATCAACAAGGGTTCGTCACTTATGTAAACGATCGCTTTACTGCTGTTTTTGGCTGGAGCATGGCTGAAATTTATGGTCAAATCGTCACGGTAGTTATTCCAGAGGGTTTTCATGCCCCGCACCACCTTGGTTTTTCCCGCTTTCTTTCAACAGAAAATTCTACTATTCTCAATCACCCACTGCGTTTGGTTGCGATCGCTAAAGATGGTCTAGAAATTGAAGCCGAGCATTTGATTATGGCAGAGAAACATCACGGAGAATGGGTGTTTATGGCCATATTGCGTCCTCTGTAAAATAAATGGGAAGATAGATCGCTAAAAAAATCACAAATTGACCTTTTTTCATTAAAAATACTAAGTTTTAATAAATATTGGGTACAAGTCCCCAATATTTACAATTTTTAATTCTTAATTTTTCATTTTTAATTCCCCAGGGGGAGTCTGCCGATGAGCATAAATTTGACTAGTTTAGTCAACCAATTACGGGCAATTTTGGGCAAGATGGAGGTGGCGCTGGGGGCGATCGCTGATGCTATTGTCTGGACTGGTAGTAATGGCAAGATACAATGGTGCAATACTGCTTTTGATAAACTTGTTAACCAACCACATATTTTAGTTCTTAATGCCAAGCTGAATGATTTGTTATTCTTGAGCCTAGCTGGTGAAGCAGTTCCACCAGAATCCTATCCAAATATGAGGGTTCTAGAGGGAGAGTATGAAATCGCAGAAGAATATGAATGTCGTGACGGCAAACATCGCTCCTTAATTTTAGAAATATCAGGCAACTGCGTCGAACTTGCAGGAGGTGATAGGTCATCTATATTAGTAATTAGAGATGTCACTCAAGCAAAACACTGGGAAGCAGAACGCTACTTAGCACAACAAAAACAAGCAGAAACTTTGTCTCTTTTGCAAGCGACACTTGAATCTACAGCTGATGGAATTATAGTTGTAAATCAAGACTTTAATGTAGCAGTCTTTAATCAAAAGTTTATTCAGATGTGGTCAATACCAGAATCGTTGTTGCAACCTACTCAAAGCAATGAACGATTTAAGTTTATGTCTGAACAAACGCGAGATCCCGAAGCTTTTATTGCCAGAGTCAAGGAACTGTTTTATGAGTATCCAGAACAGGAAGCTTTTGATTTGGTAGAGATGAAAGATGGACGTGTTTTTGAGCGTTACTCTCAGCCTCAATGGAAAGGCGATAAAATTATTGGGCGTGTTTGGAGTTTTCGGGATATTACTGCACGCCAGCAAGTAGAGGCAGATTTACACCGGAGTAATGCCATACTTAAAGCCCAACAAGAAGCTTCAATTGATGGAATTTTAGTCGTTGATGAAAATGGTCAAATAGTATCTTACAATCAACGTTTTTGCCAGTTATGGCAAATTCCAGAAACATTCGTCAATACTAACGATCGGCGATTACTGGAATTAGCACTCGACAAACTGGAGCAGCCACAGGAGTTTCTGGCAAAAGTTGAGTATCTCTACGCCCATCCAGACCAAATTAGCCGGGATGAAATTCGCCTGAAAGATGGAAGAACTCTAGACCGATATTCTGCATCTGTGCGATCGCCAACAGAAGATTACTACGGTAGAATTTGGTACTTCCGGGATATTACCGAGCGCAAACAGGCAGAAGAAGCTCTACGTCGCAGCGAACAGAAATATCGCAATATTTTTGAAAACTTTCAAGTGGGGATTGCTCGCATTCGCTTAGAAGATGGGCTGTTTCTGGAAGCCAATCAACGCCAAGCCGAAATTTTGGGTTATAGTTCCGCCACCGATCTAATTGGCAAGCAATTCACGACAGAGTTTTACGCAAATCCAGACGATCGCCAACTGCTATTGGCAGAAATGGCACAGCAGGGTGAGGTACGTAACTTTGAGTTGCAACTGTGTCGTCGGGATAAATCTCTTGGTTGGGGACTAATTTCGCTGAGACGGAATGCTGAAGATGGCTGTATAGATGCCGTAATTACAGATATTAGCGAACAGCAAGCTGCGCTACGCGAACGCAAACTTGCGGAAGAATCTTTACGGCAATCAGAAGCCAGATTTCGCGCCCTTTACGAATCAACCAGTATTGCTGTCATGTTACAGGAAAACGGAATTCCTCTTGATTGCAACCGGGCAGCAGAAGAACTATTCGGCTATTCTCGGGAAGAGTTTTTGCAGAAGCATCCAAGTGAATTTTCACCACCATTTCAACCAAACGGTCAAACTTCTGCGAGTTTAGCCCGCGAACAAATTGCGATCGCCTACGAGCAAGGCAGACATCGTTTTGAATGGGTTCACCGTCGCGCAGATGGTACAGATTTTCCGGCTGAGGTGTGGTTAACTGTATTTAAGCTCGGTGAGCGCACACTCATTCAAGGGTTGGTGCAAGATTTGACTGAACGTAAGCAAGTTGAAGCCACACTTTGGCACCGCGCTCAAGTAGATAGACTGCTAAACAGCATTTCTCGCCAATTTATTGACCAGGATGCAGATACCGCAATCAATTTCACACTGCAAGCGATCGCTGAATTTATGGGGGCTGAATGCAGCTGTATCTTTGAATACTACGAACCACAACAGCAATTTTACATCGCCCATGAGTGGTACGATCCAAGCAGCAGACTATTATTAAACAGCACCACTTCATCTGAGCCGTTGCCCTGGTTTTACAACCAAATTCTTAACGGTAATCCTATCCAAGGTTTACAAGCATCTCGCATTGCAGATATTTCACCAGAGGCGAACGCCGAGACAGAATTGACCTACAGAGAATTAATTAAATCTGTAGTGGCTGTACCGATGATTTACGCTGGCAAAGTCGTTGGACTACTGGAATTAGATGCTGTAAACAAATCTAAAACTTGGAGCCAAGAAGAAATCAACTTACTGCAACGGGTGAGCGAACTCATAGCCATTGGGCGATCGCGGCATAAGGCTGAGGAGGCACTACGGATTGCCAAAGAAGCCGCCGAAACTGCCAACCGTTCAAAAAGCGCCTTCTTAGCCAACATGAGCCATGAACTGCGAACGCCACTCAATGCCATTTTGGGTTTTGCCCAGCTAATGGAACGAGACACCACCCTAAGCAAAGGTCAGCGAAACTCTTTAGCAACTATCAATCGTAGTGGAGCACACCTGCTCAAGTTAATTAATGATGTGCTAGAAATGTCCAAAATCGAAGCTGGGCGAATTGTTCTTAATCCTACATCCTTTGATTTGTATAGCTTGTTGGAAGACATACAACAGATGTTCCAGGTACGAGCCAAGGACAAAAAGTTATCACTCTCATTTGAACTTGCTCCGAATTTGCACCAATATATCCTCACAGACGAAAGTAAGCTCCGACAAGTGCTGATCAACTTATTAGGAAATGCCATCAAATTTACCAATACCGGAGAAGTGACGCTGCGCGTAAAAGTAAGAGAAGATAATATTGATAATTCTTTCCCCGTCTCCTCTTTGCCCAATCCCCAATCCCTGATTACCTTTGAAATTGAAGATACAGGATTGGGAATTGCCACCGAGGAATTAGATAATTTATTTCAGCCTTTCGTTCAGACTGCAAGTGCTAAACAAGTCAGAGAAGGGACAGGACTGGGACTAACAATCAGCCGTCAATTTGTGCAGTTAATGGGTGGCGATATCCGAGTTCATAGCGTAGTAGGCCGTGGCTCAACTTTTTACTTCGAGATCAAAATTGAACTAGTAGAGTCATTTGAAATTGCACCACCAACACTTAAACGCAGAGTAATTGCTTTGATACCAGGGCAACCTGTATACAGAATTCTGATAGTTGATGACCGCGAAGACAATTGCGATTTATTAAGGCAGTTATTTAATACTATTGGTTTTGAAACTCTGGCAGCAGCTAACGGAGAAGAAGCGATCGCTCTGTGGCAAACTTGGGAACCCCACCTGATTTTAATGGATATGCGAATGCCCGTAATGGATGGTTATGAAGCTACTAAACAAATCAGAGCTACTTTAAAAGGTCAAGCTACTGTGATTATTGCTCTAACTGCTAGTGCTTTTGACGAGGAACGATTTGTAGTTTTATCGGCAGGCTGTAACGATTTTGTGCGTAAGCCCTTTCGAGAGGAAGTAATCTTGAATATGATGTCTAAATATTTGGGAGTGCGTTATGTCTACGAACAGGAACCCCTTCAAAAAGACCAATTTTCAGAAAACTCAAACTTTAAACTTTTATCATTAGAAGAGATTCTGGCTCAGATGCCTACTGAGTGGGTGACACAGCTACATCAAGCGGCACTGTGTACTGATGAAAAGCTTATTTTCAGTTTGCTTGAGCAAATTCCTGAAGAAGCTGCTTTTTTAGCAAACACTCTGTCTGATTGGGTTAATAACTTTCGGATTGATAAAGTTATTGATTTAACACAACCATAAGAAATGATTATTGGGGGTGGGAATATTTTAAAAAATTCATGTGCTTGCCAAAATTTTTACTGATACTACTGAGCAGGCTGCTACTTAATTCTGATTACTGAATCAGTGTTCTCGCAAGTTATTTGACAAGCTTGTGGTTATATCATGTCCGGATAAATAGTTATGATTCCCACAGTCATTGCACCCCACCCCCAGCCCCTCCCGAAGAGCGGGGAACTCGGGGCCCCCTCTGGGGATTAGGGGCAGGGAGACAAAGCTACGCTTTGGCGGGGTGGGGTTCTTCAGGTTTAATAAGTAATCAAGCGGACATGATATTAGACATCGCTTGGCATTGAGCGGATTAAATTTTAGGCAAATTAACTCTTGGAATCGCAGCACAGGCTAATGGCAGTTGTACATAGGTATTCGGTTGCGCCGCAATTAACTCAACTTTTCCTTGGGGGTTGCGATGCCAAGTTGTAGCTTCAACGAGAACCTCTGGCGATGATGGAATCTGGATCTGGGTATTTAGCTCACCAGTTTTGCGGTAAGCAGATAAATCTCGCACATCATCCCAGGTGCGATCGCTCATTACCTGTTGATTTGGATTTTGCGGCACACCACCCCGGCCCGTTGCGATAAATCGACTAGCAGTATTATTAGAACAACCTGTAGCAATTTTTTGTGATGGATCTGTAATATTTGCTGGTAATTTGATTAAACCTGAATTCGGATCAATGCCAAAGTTATTAATATCGACTGTACCCTTAACACCAAATTTAGAACTAGCGGTAATGTCACTTTCTTGAGTAAGTTCGTCGCGGAATTTTAACCCAAATATACCTTGGGTAGAGATGTCGATATTTCCACCGTTACCTTGAACAGCGTTGGCGATGATGTCGCTGTTTTCTAAACCGACAATAACAGGTGCATTAATTGACAAGTTACCTCCATTTCCCGTACCTGTAGATGTAGCGGAAATCAAGCTATTGTCACGCATCCGCAGATTGTTTTGCAGGTTTAGGCGAATATCGCCCCCATTTCCTGAGGCGCTTGATGCCGCGATGCTACCTTGCTTGTCTAGAAAAATGGAGTTGCCGTTAATGTGCAAATCCCCGGCTTTACCTGGCCCATCATTTTTGACGGTGACAGATCCCTCGTTAGTGATGCGTAACGACGGAGTGTTAATTGTAAGAGAACCCGCGTTGCCACTGGGAATCGGCGAAAGTCTAAAGGCAGCCTGAGTCGCTGGATCGAGAATCTCGGCGGTTGAAGCGATCCGGCTAGGCACGATCGATCCAACAATGCGCCCTTGGATATCGATGGACTCAGAAGCATTAACCGTCACGCTACCAGATGAACCTGTAGCAAGGGTGTTAGAACCTAGAAATCCACTGTCTCGAATCACTAATCTGGACGTGTTGACGAGCGTGTCATTGACGTTTCCAGAGCCAAGAGTGATTGCAACTATTGCACTTTGTGTAAATGTGATGGGATTATAACCCGCAATTTCTAATTGCTTTGCTGCATTAACTTGTACTGTTCCAGTTTGTCCAGAACCTGTGGTTACAGAGCTAATAGTCGCAGAATTCAGAAGCCTCAAATTGTCGGTTGATACGGTAATTTTCCCTGCATTGCCGATACTTCTCTGGGTGCTTGTCGATATCCTGGACGAAGTGGTTGGATTGGCGGGGGCAAAGCCATCGATATCGATCGTGTCGGCAACATTGGCTGTAATATTCGCACCGGGTGCTTGAGTAAACGTCCGAGAAGAGATTACTCCTCCATTTTTAAGGGATAGCTGCGCGGCGGAGAGGGTAATATCGCCCGTCTGCCCTGTTCTTAAATTTTCAATTGCGATGAAACTGCCCAATTTGCCATCAGGTGTATTCCCCGTTAGGTTAACGGTACCAGTCGCATGGACTGTAATCCCCCTAGATGATTGGGCACCCAGGTTGACGAGCAAAGCAGCAGAACCCTCGGTCAAGCTGATATTTCGTCCTTGTAGTTGGATTGAGCCACCGCTACCGCTGGCATCTAGCAAAGATTGTTGGGCGAGGTGGATATCATTAAATTGTGACACGGCTGAGTAATCCCCTACCCATCCCGCAAGAGTGGAATTGAGTCCAACTTGCCCAGCGCTGACACTACCCACTTCTAGATGTCCGCCCCCCTTAACAGAGGCAATGCCACTCGATAAGTTCACTGCACCGCCGATCAGCGCCAGTGTATTGCCTGCCGCGACTTGTAACCTGATGGGATTCTTGCTGGGAACTGAAGGGGTAGTATTTGTCATCTGGTGTCCAGTCCCTTGCACAGTAATCCCCCCTGGATTCTGTCCCATCTGCAAGCCGATCGGCACACTCATCGTCAACAACGGGGTCGTTGTCGAATTGACTGCACTAAACTCTACACCATCGGCAAATTTAATGCTGTTAGCCGTCGTCCCCACAAATGAGCCACCAATATCCAACCTGGCATTTTGCCCAAATATAATCCCATGAGGATTCATTAAAAATAAACTTACCGGGTTACTACTATTAAGGGTGCTAATTAACCCATCAATATGGGAAACATTTCCACCAGTAACCCGACTAAATATAGTTGTAATATTTGGCGTAGTATTTAAATCAAAATGAGCGGAGCCACCTGTAGGTACAGAGAAATTACTGAAACTGTGAAATAAATTATTACCTTTGTCTAGACCGTTAAGAATAGTAAAATTATTGCCAATTGAGTTGACAGTAGTGTTCGTAGTCCCGTCTGGTGTCACCTGAGCCGTTGCTGGCAGAAATATTCCGTTTGTCAAAATTCCACTCACTAAGCCCAAGCACAAGGAAGCTACTTTCATCACCCTATCCTTATTAAAACAGTAATACTTAGGGTTCCCTAAAAAATATTTTACTAACACGAACATGCCTATATTAGCTTTTGGGAATTTCTGCACAGGTTAATTATTCTTGCAACTGAGTAAAAGATTTATCGGCAACTAATATTATGTCCGCCTAATCACTTACAATATGTCATTGCGAGTGCAACGAAGTGGAACGTTCGCGGAGCGTCTCGTAGAGAAGCAACCGCAAGGATTCGGAGATTGCTTCTCTTCGAGACGCTGTGCGAACACTTCGTACCCTGCGGGAACGCCAAGGGCGGTACGCAATGACAACTAATCAGCCGGACATGATATAACTCAATTTTGGCATCAGCATTACGTCGCCAACTTGTTGCTTGAATCAAAGTTTCTGGAGAAGTAAATGATTGCGCTGGTTTGATGATATTTAGAAATATCATGGTTATGAAAAGTATACGTTGTGCTTCTCTCAATTGCGATCGTTGCGACTAGCTGTTTTGCCTCAACTCACCAAATGCAGGCGATCGCCCAAAATTCCTTGAATTACTTGTTGTACAGTTTCTTTACTCAAGCTGCCATCTACCCGAACAATTCGTGAGGGCTGGGAGGCGGCTATTTGTGCGTATCCTTGCTGAACGCGCCGATGAAAAGCGATTGTCTCCTGTTCAATCCGGTCTAGCCCTACAATGCCTGCTAGTTTGCGGGCCAGTCCCACCTCGACATCGACATCTAGCCAAATAGTTAAATCGCTCTCTAAGCCACCAGTAGCAATATAGTTAAGCTGATTGATTAAACTCATGTTAAGACCCCGACCATATCCTTGGTAGGCAATGGTAGAGTCAGTGTAGCGATCGCATAAAATATATTTTCCTGCTGCCAGATTTGGTTTGAGTTCTTGTTCAACATGTTGCGATCGGTCAGCAGCATACAACAAAAGTTCTGTCACTTGTGCAACTGGTTTATCCTCTGCCTTCTCTAGTAGCAAGCGGCGAAGATGTAAGCCTAACTCTGTTCCTCCTGGTTCGCGAGTTACAACAACAGTTACACCCAGACTTTCCAACCACTCAGAACAAAGCTGGATTTGGCTGGTTTTACCACAGCCTTCTACCCCTTCAAATACAATTAATTTACCACCCATGCTTTTTAAAGTTCGCTGCAATAAACTTGTTCGCTGACGTTACGATCGAGAATACCGCGAAGTGTTACGGGCGGGCAAAATGCCCACCCCAGAATCAGTAGTTGGATATTTTATTTTGAAATCTTCTAAGCGATCGCATCTTGAAGGCAAAATTATGGTGTCAATAATTGCTGGTACTGAAGAAAGGACGTAACAATGCTCAAAGCCTATTTGGAAAAGGTGTCCACAATATATATTTTTGACGGGTCTATTCAGCGCTCTTGACTTCAGCTCTTGACTTCAATAGATCCCATCATACCCTTGTCTTCGTGTCCCAAAACATGGCAGTGGTAGACAAAGATACCTGCAATACTTGTACCATTCTGAATACCTCGGAAATCCATTCGCAGCTTCACACTGGGAAACGGGGTGTTTGGTTTACCGTTCCAGATAGGTATATTGATTGTGTCGCGCATTATCCCAATCTCACTCGGATCGGAACTGTTCAAGACAAGGAAGTGGATTTGGTGGATATGGAAGGTATGGACTTCCAAACTTCGGTTTTCCACGATCCAATCCTCAGTCGTTCCCTCCTTAACCGTGATATCGGGAGTCTGGAAATTTGGATCGTAAACTTTAGGCTTATTTGGCTCTGCTGTGATGTAGAACTGCTCTGGCTCTACATTAGCAGCTGTTTGAGAAAAGTAGAGCTTGCGCTGTTTTACAGAGTTGTTCTGATTTAGTCCAGAAAAGCGATTGCCCGATACCTTGCTTAAGTCAACGCTTAATTCAGGATTTGAGGCTGAAGCCGAGGATGTGGCTTGCGTCTGAATTCTAGCTATCGTTCGTTGTGGATTATTATCATGTTGTGTCCCTGTGCGATAATTCAGCGTCAAAAACTTGGCATCCTTGACCGATGCTCCAGGGCCCTTAATCGCGAACTCTGCCCTTCCGCCTGGAGGTAGGATAATGTGGTAGACAGATTTATTCTGGTACTGCAACTGACCATCAGCATTGATAGGAACACCATCCATCGCTACTAATTTAAGCGGTTGAGCAATGCTATTGTATTGGACTTGCAAGTCAAAGAAGGTATCCGCCGCAGTGTTAGCCACACGCCAAAACTGTTCTTGATTGGGTTTCATTTGAATGATAGCTGGCGGATCGTAAATCCCGCTACCTTTATACCTAATTGGAACTGAGTTGATGGAAATATCCTTCAGTGGTTGCTGATAGTCAAAATATTTTAATAGGTCTGTATCACGCAGCACAAACACCCGTTCTGGAAATTGAGCAGCTTGCTTGTTATACTTCCCAATGCCTTCAATAATAATGGCACCTGTTAATCCACTCAGCACTTGAGCTTCACTCTGCATGTGGACGTGGGGATGATACCAATATAGCCCCGGTGGCTCTCCCTGTGGAATACTGATATTGTACTCGAAAGTCCCTTTCGGCTTAACAACCGTCCGTACAACTTCGTCCTGATGGCACTTTGAAGATATACTCAAACCATGAAAATGCAGGTTGGTTGAATTTGGGGGTGCCATTCCTCCAGAATATCTGCGCTGACAGCTTTGATCTTGTGCTTCTTTTACTTGACCTGGTAATTGGTTAGTCAATTTCAGTACTAAGTTTGCCTTAGCTGGACTCACCCTAAGCGTTGGTGCTTGCAGGTTACCATTGGCAACATAGCAGTTTTGCTTAGGGGCAATGTTGACAACCGTAAAGTTTGCAGGATGAGCGGTATCAGGATTGCGGATTTCTGGTGGGTTGTTGACAATGCTTCCCGCAGGCGGTAGAGCGCAAACAGAAGATGAGGATATGGTTTGCGCTCTCCCTTGCAACGCATATATGACAACAAAAAGAGCAAAAAAAACACTGCTAGCAATCTTCAAGAGTTGCCGCAGTTGTCTCCTCTTCAATACCCCTGGGAGCGCTGCAAGCTTTAATGCTATTTGTCTAATAATTCTGGTCATAAATGGTTTGGTTTTCTCTTAAAGAAGTTAAGTAGCACTTGCCATGTCTATTTTCCAGGTATCGAATAAACAGCTCTTCAGATTTAAATAAGCTTTAGCCCTTTAGCCTGGATTTTTCATAAAGAGTGAAAAAAGATTGGTTCAAAAACTACAAAAATGTGTATATCAAAAGCATTTCAGCAGTTATAAAAGAATGTATAGATAGATTGTTCAGAACCAAGCCAAAAGCTGGTAAGCAAACCTATATAAAGGAAAAAAGTTAAAAACTTTTATAGCTTAGAGCGATTTTTTATAATTCTCGTTTATTAATGTACTCAAACAAAATATCAAAGTGTATTCGTCATGTCAAGAAAACTTTTTATTGCTAATATAATCTCTAATTCTCTTAGGCTTTTATTTCCATTAAACCCACAAGAATTAAGTTGATAACCACCTATTACTAACTTGATTATCTACTACTAAGATTATTAACTTGATAACCTAGTACTATTAACTTGATAACCTACTATAGCACTCCTATTTGAGTTTTTGATATATACGTAGTGGCGTGGCAAGGCTAAAATGTTGCAAAAAAATTGTAGGTTGGGTGGAGGCTTTGCCAAAGCCAACATCCTGATATATGTTGGGTTGCGCTCCGCTCCACCCAACCTACGTCTACGTTTAATACACTATTTTAAGCTTGCCACGCCAGTAGGGAGTGTTAGCGACAGCGTAACGCACTCTTATTAAGGGTTTGGTGCATTAGCTTTTCGCGTAACACACTTTGCCACTCAGACTAATCCTGAAGGTTTTAGTGTTGGTAAATGCTGGCGGATAAATTAGTATTTTTCATCTCCAATGTCAAGTAGAGTATGAAACAAAAAAGCAAGGATATTAAAGGTTGTTAATAAAGAGGATAAATGCTCTTTGCCATGTCAAAAATTGTAACCTTTGGTTTTGAGCGTGTTGTTATTTTCGTTTTCTATCTCCCAACTGGCGCGACCAGTCAACACAATTTTCTCAACATTAAGAGCCGTAATTTGATGATTTGTCGCAAAGGTATTTTTGTAGATTAGAGTGCCATCAGAACGAGTAATGGTTAACTCACACCAGTTAACTAGTAAAGCGTCCTCGCCATCCCGTAAGGGAAATAGCAGTAGTTATAAATTTCATAAATCTGTTCAGAACATATAGGAGATGGGAACTCTAGCTAATAAGCTTAATTACAGTATCTCACTCAGCACTGCCAATCATGTCCCATCCTGCTCATGCCACTTTGGGCCAATCTTCTTCCCCTCGCTTGACTAGAAGCCTGAGTGCTGTTGAAAGTTGGGGCTTTGGTTTGACAGCTCATATTTCCTGGACAGCATTAGTTCCAGCAATTCATGCCGATCTCGGTTCCCAAGCTATTTTTGTCTGGATACCTGCGGTGATTTTCGGAATGCTGCTCAACTACCAGGTAAAACGCTTGGGTATGCATTTTATGAACGTGGCTGGAGGAACACCGAACTATGCTACCAAGCTGCTGCAAAACTACCCCGGACTAGCTCGCTATGCAGCAATTGGATACCTCCTCAACTGGGTTTCTTACTTAGCAGTTAATACAATCGTACTCAGAGATTTAATTAAAGTGAATTTGGAGGCGCTGGGTATTGGCTGTCCGGAAATATTTCTGGATATTGGCTTTACACTATTGCCGTTTATCGTGGCGTTTAGTGGTACTCGCGCCCTGAGTATTTTACATTTGTTTTTTGTAATTCCAGCCTTTGGATTGCTAATTACCTTTTGCGTACAGGGTCTTGGCTGGTTAGCGTTTTCTAGTGATAGTCCTGGGTTTTTTCCTAGCAATTGGTCATCTTTGGGCTTTGTGGATTGGGCGAAGTGGTTCTTTTTCGTCACCTATGCAACCTATAGCTGTGAAACGGCTTCTTCTTTTGTCGCCGATAGCCGTCACCCTACCCAGACGCTACGCTTTCTAGACTTTGCAGCTTGGATGATGCCACCCATCTTTTTAGGGGGGTCTTGGGTAGTGATGCGGTTAGCAACAGATCCAAACCTCAAAGACAATGCTTTTATGAATCTTGTGGCGGCTTCCCAGCCCTTCTGGGGAAAATCGGCGGCTATAAGTGTTTCCTTTTTGCTGGTGGCTGCTTGTCTTTTAGGTTCGGCAACGGTTGTTTCTAATTGCCCTCGAATTTTGTATCAGCTGGCTTTAGATAACCACATCTCACCAGTATTTTCCGTTGTATCGCGTCGCGGTGTGTTTGTCCCAGCATTGACATTGACACTAGTGTTGTGCCTTATCTATCTAATTTGGGGAGATGTAGCGCGAATCGTAGCTGTTGGTAACATCGGTTGGTTTGTCTCCTTTATGTTATTCCATTTGGGGCTTTGGCTGCGGCGCGATCGCCCGGAAGTTTTGTTCCCTCGCATCTCTTTGGGAATTTTGCTGTTAGAAGTTGTGGTACTAGTGGTGGGGGGACTTGCCTGGGGTTGGCTCAACTTGCTAATTGGGCTATTATTTCCCATTGGTGTCATGGGAATAGATGCAGTGATTCGCCGCGCGAACTTCCCTCCATTTCATCCCAATTGGTGGATGCGGCGATATCGCACGCGCCCTGTGGTAATTATCAAAGATTCGGTAGTTCTCCAGGTGAGCATCCTGATTTTTTTACTGTGTAGCGCAGTGGGAGTTGGTTGGTTATTTGGTGACAAACTTAATAAAGTTTCGAGTTCGGGGGGTGAAAATCTATTTGTGGTGCTGCTGATGACGGTGGCATTTGTGGGAGTAGCGATCGCTTGTTGGACAAGTTTACCGCAAGTGGTGGCGATCGCAGAAGCACGAGAAGCTGCCGAACACCTGTTTACTGTTGCCCAGGATGGTATTTTAGTCGTGGACGATCGAGGCATTATCCAGCAGGCTAACCCAGCCACTGAATCTTTCTTTGGTGTTAACCCCTCTGAGTTGCCAGGAAATCACCTCAACAAATGGCTACCCGCATTAGTCTGCTATCCAGACCAGTGGGCAAAGCGCAGCGAACAAACTTTACTCCGCAATGGGAAAAACCAAATCCTGGAAGTTTCCATCTCAGACCGGCCCCATCAGGATTTTGAGGAGTATGTCGTCATTCTCCACGACATTACCCAGCGCAAACAAGCAGAGGATATATTGCGATACTCAGAAGCACAATTGCGCCAAGAGGCAAATCAGCTAGCATCTCAACTGGTGCAAAGTGAAAAAATGTCCAGCTTAGGGCAGTTGGTAGCAGGTGTAGCGCACGAAATCAACAACCCAGTTAACTTTATCTATGGCAATATCACTTTTGCGAATCAATATATCCAAGATATACTTAGTTTGTTGCAATTATATCAGCAAAACTATCCTGACCCAGTAGCTGAAATTCAAGAAGAAACAAAAGCTATCGACTTAAATTTCGTGATGGCAGACTTGCCAAACTTGCTAACTTCTATGACAGTTGGTGCTGAAAGAATCACAGAAATCGTCCTATCTCTACGAAACTTTTCCCGCTTAGATGAAACAGAGATGAAAGCTGTGGATATCCATGAGGGTATAGATAGTACGTTGCTGATTCTGGAACATCGCCTCAAGCCTAAACCTAACAATCTAGCAATTGAAGTTATCAAAGAGTACGGCGACCTGCCATTAGTCGAATGTTATGCTGGACAACTGAATCAAGTATTTATGAATCTTCTGGCAAATGCGATCGATGCAATTGAAGAATCATTAGTCATTAGTAATCCGTCATTTGTAGAAGACAAAGAGAGAGGTATAAGCCAAGGTTTGCGACAATCAGAACTTCTCCCAAGGGAGACGCTACGCGAACAGGGACAAATAACTAATGGCAGAGGAAAAGTTCGGATTCATACTAAACTCACTAGCGAAAGGCAGGTAGTTATTAGCATTGCTGATAATGGTCTAGGCATTCCAGAAAACGTACAACAACACTTGTTTGAACCATTCTTTACTACTAAACCAGTTGGAAAAGGTACGGGATTAGGTTTATCTATTAGTTATCAGATTATCACCCAAAAACATCAGGGACAATTAAAATGTATTTCTGCTCCTGGACAAGGTACAGAATTTGTAATTGTAATTCCGCTAAACCAGCAAGCTATTTAATTTTCAACATTTTGAAAGCAAAAATAAAAATTGTAATGAGTATCCGTGTCCCATTTTCGGGTGTGGTAAATGATTGTGTTTAGTTGCTGCTTGTTACCAATCTTGGGTATTTATTTCTGGGGTCATTTTGATTAAACTTTTTTTGATAACTGCCAAAGTTGGATTTCATAACGCAGATGGCTCTCAAAAATTGCCCGTGCTGCTAAACCTTCCGTAATCGGTTTTTCCAACCAACGCTTAAATGCTAAACGACCAAGTGCGTGTAATGGAGGGACAGCGATCGCCACAACATCAGCAATATATTTAACTGTTGTCAGTCCAAAAGTACGGAAGTTATCAACACACAAATCAATCGTTGGCGCAATATGGGTTGAAATGTCTTCAGTCTTGATTAAATTAAATCCAGATTGTTCCAACGCTATCTGGAGTTCACTGGCGATATGACAATTAGAAAAAATACCTTCTTGGTATTCGGTATCGAAACGCATCATGTCTGCAAGCAGCAGGTAGCCACCACTATCTAGTAAACGAGCCGCACCTTGAGCTAAATCGAGAGCAGTAATATATTGGCTGCTTTCGCTAAATAAGATCAGATCGTAGGAGGATGATTTGTGAAAATCTTCAAATCTCGTTAAGTAAAAAGGTACTTGACCGTTGGTATTTTGAATAAATCTTTCTTGCTGAAGTGCATCGGGTGCTAGTCCCTCAACAGTGAAACCGCGATCGCACAAATATGCTGCGTTACCTCCAATCCCACAGCCTACATCAAGCACAGTTTTTGTCCCCTCTGGGATAAAACTCAAAAGTTTGGCTGTATATGCAGCTTGCGCCACACGCAGACGAGTTAGAGTTAATTCTTCATCCTGAGTAGGTAGTGGCTTCCAATACCCGTAATGGAGATAGTCGGAATTTGTGAGTCCAATGTAATAATCTATCGCTGCATTTTGGTAGCGAGTTGGTTTCGGAATCTTGCTTGATTTTGGCTTGAGCATTGAGGAATAAAGTAAGTTTTAGGGCATTAAGCTTGGCTTAAATTCTGACCATCGTTTACAAACTTGTTCGTAGCAATCGGCTGGAGTAATTTTTAGTTGGTGTAAAAAATTAACCTCAATCTGAGGATCAGCTTTTAGCACTAGAAGAATATCTTGATGGGGATTGTATGTTGCCACTGCTGGAAAAATTGATGAAATCATGGATGAGCAGATTGATTGCGATATAGTTCCACAATCCTGAAACGAGCGCAAGTAGAACCTAATCAGATCGGAGGGTAGAAATTGCAGGGTGAAGGGAACTGTATCAAGACTTGTATTTGTAGGGTGAGTAACTTTAGTATCCACATCACAAATGACAACTCCCCGCCCAAATGACTGAAATCCCTGCCATCCTGTGTAGCCGATTACCAGCAGATTATTATGAATAAAGCTGTTTTGCCAGTAGCCAAAATTTCCTTGCCAGACACTATTGGAGGGTCGCATTCACTTCCTCCCATAAGACTTTTGTTTCTTCACTTCCCGGTTTTCACCAATGTAAGGATCGCCTAATCTTGCTGTTTTTATTTGCATTACTTTCTATTCCTTTTAAGATTAATGATTTAGGTACTAGAGATTAGAAACTGAAAAATTTTACCCAATCATCAATTAACAACAACTTATGTTTAATTTTGCCCACTTATTTAGTGGTGGAATCTTTGCCAAAATACCCTTTCTCAAAATTTCCGGTCGTTCTGACCAAGGCAATAAACCATCGGGTTTAGCATAATATTGACTAGCACATTGCAAAACATCAGATGCACTAGTGTCGACTGGTAAATCACCAAAGAGATAGGTTGATTTACCTTCTGCTGTAAAGGCAATAACACAAGAATGGTTACAAGCACTCATGCATTCAACTCCTTGAATGAGGAATTTATTTCGCAATTCCCAATCTTCTGCAAGTTCCTGAAGCTGTAATAGTAGTTGCTCACCTTTACTTTCACCAACTCGTTTACCATCTTGCCAGACGCTGGCGCAGGTCGTGCAAACAAATAAACTATGTTGTTTGTCGAGCATTAATTTTGAAGTGTGTAGGATTAAGTCCGAATCGCAGATATGACATGTTGTCGCAGTCGTGCAACTGCAACATAGCTATTGAGTAAAATTGGCACAAATGATGTTGCAAAAGCTTTCACGCTAGGGAAAAAATAGCGTAAATGACAGTTACACTAAAGCACAATTCTAACTATCAATAAACTGCCTATAATTTCATAGCCATGAATAGTCCGTGGCGTATCGCTGGCACTATGAAAGCGTGAAACTGATGTATCTTTGAAATATTTATGGAAATGTTCACCTGTACCTCGCAGATGTAAGTTTGTCTGTTACTTTCGGCGGGCATTCTGACTTTGAGGCATAAGCTTCATTACAGCTGCGGGACAGCGACGGATTTACACCGAACTTTCCCCCTTGCGTCTGATGGCTGATCCCCACCAGAACCGATTTGATATTGGTTTTATAATAGCATGATTATGAATAAATTTAAGAATACTTAAATTTACTGGTTGCAATAGTTACAATTTATCAGAAGGGATGCCTGGGTTCAATGTAGCGATGTCTACGATGGTCACTGAGCTTTGTCGTACCACTTGCCTACGGCACGCTCCGCGAACGTGGAAGCAAGCTACGCGTAGCGTCTGGTAGAGAAGTGCGGGCTACGCCTACGCTAACCCGCCTCACTAGCTGAAAATCAAAACTTAAAATTGAGGAAGTATAAACACTCCAAATTCTATTGTTATGCTACTTCTATAGTGTCGAGTAAACAGAGTAATGTTGAAGTTTTTTGCTGACCGTGGTGGTACATTCACAGATATTGTTGCTGTTACTAATAATCAAGCAATTATCGATGGAGTTTCAAAACATCCTGAACGTTTTTTAATTGTCTCTCTGCCTAATCAGCAATGGATTATAGTCTACAAACTACTTTCAGAAAATCCCGAACTCTATCAAGATGCAGCCATTCAAGGTATTCGAGATATCATAGGTATTGCTAGCAACGAGTCTATTCCTAATGAAGCGATAGAAGTGGTAAAAATGGGGACAACAGTAGCAACAAATGCACTGTTAGAAAGGAAAGGCGATCGCGTCGTTCTTTTCATTACCAAAGGGTTTAAAGATGCACTACAAATTGGCTACCAAAACCGTCCTAACATCTTTGCCCGTCATATTGTTTTACCAACCATGCTTTATGAGCAGGTAATTGAGATAGATGAACGTTATGATGCTCATGGCAATGAATTAACCTCTGTAAATATTCAAAAAGTCAAAAATGACTTACAAGCAGTTTACAACACAGGAATTCGGAGTTGTGCGATTGTTTTTATGCACAGCGATCGCTATCCTAAACACGAACAACAAATAGCCCAGCTTGCCCAAGAAATCGGCTTTACTCAAATATCCGTATCCCATCAAGTTAGCCCGTTAATGAAGTTGGTTAGCCGAGGAGATACAACAGTAGTCGATGCTTATTTAACTCCTATTCTGCGTCGCTACGTTAACCAAGTAGCGAATCAGTTACCCAACGTCAAATTAATGTTCATGAAATCTGATGGCGGTTTAGTCATAGCCGAACAATTTCAAGGAAAAGATAGTATTTTAAGCGGCCCGGCTGGCGGTATTGTCGGCGCAGTTCAAACTAGTAAAAGAGCAGGTTTTGAGTTAGTAATTACCTTTGATATGGGAGGGACAAGTACAGATGTCGCCCACTTTAAAGGAGAGTATGAACGACAATTAGATTCAGAAATTGCTGGGGCGCGGATGCGAGTTCCCGTATTAGCAATTAATACCATTGCGGCTGGAGGCGGTTCAATTCTCTTTTTTGATGGTTATAGTTATCGTGTTGGCCCTAAATCTGCTGGTTCAAATCCTGGCCCTGCTTGTTACCGACGCGGGGGCCCATTGACGGTTACTGATGCTAATGTGATGTTAGGCAAAATCCACCCACAATATTTTCCCTCGGTTTTTGGAATTGATGGCAATTTACCTTTAGATAAAGATACTGTAATTGAGCAATTTACACAATTAGCCCAAGATATTCAAACCGCTACATTAAATCATTCTACTCCCGAACAAGTAGCGGCTGGATTTATTGCGATCGCAGTGGAAAATATGGCGAATGCAATTAAAAAAATCAGTCTGCAACGGGGTTATGATGTCAGCCAATATGTGCTTTGTTGTTTTGGCGGCGCAGGCGGACAAGTTGCTTGTTTAATTGCCGATACCTTGGGAATGAAAAAGATATTTCTACATCCTTATGCTGGTGTTCTTTCTGCTTATGGAATGGGATTAGCTGATGTCCGGGCGATTAGAGAAGGAGGAGTAGAACAGCCTTTAACCCAAGAATTAATTCCTGAATTACACCAGTTAATGGAATATTTAGAAACTCAAGCTAGAAGTGAAATAAATGAAGTTAATGCTCAAACAGAAATAGTTCAAAAAGTCAACTTAAAATATGAAGGAACTAATTCTACTTTAACCGTTAACTTTGCCGATGATGTGGTATTGATGCGGCAAGAATTTGAGGATGAACATAAATCCCGTTATGGTTTCATTCAATTAGATAAAACTTTAATTATGGAATCCGTCTCAGTAGAAGTAATTCAGAAAATGGAGACTCCCGAAGAACCCTTAATTACTCGTACACGTTCTATAGCTGGAGCTACCGAAGCGGTTGAGATAGTAAGGATGTTTACTGCTGATAGATGGCATGATACTCCTGTTTATAGGCGCGAAGGTTTACAACCAGAAGATAGTATTAATGGCCCTGCAATAATTATCGAAAAAATTAGCACGATTGTAGTTGAACCAAATTGGGAAGCAAGATTAACTGAACGTAATCATTTAATTTTACAACGTCTTAGATAGAGATTTATGATTTAATTTCATTAACCGAAAATACTAAGTTCCAGAAAAATATTCGGAGATTTTCAATGTTAAATTTATCTTCTCTTCCTTCGGAAATTCGCTAGCTTTGTCTAGATGGAAAATTAAATACACCTGATACCAATTCTGTATGAAGATGCGCCAAACTATATAAGAAACGAGCCGCGTAGACGCATTAGCGAAGCGGTAGCGACGAAGGAGCGTCAGCGGCTTCCCGCAGGGTAGGGCGCAAAGGACAGAAAGAAAGAAAGGAAATTTGGCGCAGCCTCACAAAGAAATGGTATGACTTAGAAAAAAGATGTGCTAATATCGATCGCAGTGAAGTTGATGTCTGCGGTATAGTTTCCGCAATATCTCATGCTAATTCAAGTTTTTTATCTAGAGAGCCAAGTAGCTCTGCTGAAGGAGGATGGCTGGTGTTAATAGTTCCAGCCATGAACGGTTAGATGTCGAGGCTACGCTAACCGAAGTTAAAAGGCTCCAATTTGACCGCGCACATCGTGACGCCTCTGGATTGTTCTATATCGAAGGTGTGCGTAACTTTGTAAAGGTAATTGACAACGATTTTGATATTTCAGCGATCGCATTTAGTGAGAAACTGCTCACAGCACCTTTAGCACGGAAACTAGTTCGGCAATCTCGGCGTTCTGGTGTTCCTTGCATCAGCCTTACACCCGAACAGTTTCGACGTATTTCCCTGAGCGAACGTGCTTCTGGAGTTGGTGCAATTGTTCGTCAGCGCTGGTTCAAGCTGCGTGATATCTCGCCACAACCTGATTTGTGCTGGGTGGCTCTTGAAACTGTTCGCTCGCCAGGAAACCTCGGAACCTTGATTCGCACATCCGAAGCTGTTGGCGGTGCTGGGTTTATTTTTATCAAAGATAGCGTAGATCCCTTTGCTCCCGATGTTATTCGGGCATCTGTGGGTTCGCTCTTTAACCAGAAGTTTGTACGCACAAGCTTTTCTGCGCTTCGTCACTGGGTACAGAACCACCGCTGTCCTGTTATTGGTGCTTTACCAGATGGGATGTCTGAATTTCATCAGTTTAATTATCCCAATTCTACTCTTCTTTTCCTGGGCGAGGAGCGCCAAGGTCTAACCACAGAACAGCGAGACTTATGCCAGCATCTTGTTCGGATTCCGATGGTAGGTGCGGTTGACTCTCTCAATCTTGCTGTAGCAGGTAGCCTCTTAATGTATGAGGTTTATAGGTCGAGAACATAATCTGTGAAGTGACACCCAACATCAATCAAGTTTTGTGTTGGGTTGCACTTTGCTTAACTCAACTTATATCAGCAAATGTTAAGTAATTCATTGAATTTGAACAAATACGAATTAAAAATGTACACAACATCTCAACCCGATCCTGTTCGCTTAGAAATCTTTAAAAATCTCTATCAATTTATCGCCGAACAAATGGGAATTGTGTTGCAAAATACGGCCACATCAGTAAATATCAAAGAAAGGCTGGATTTCTCCTGCGCTATTTTTGACTCATCGGGATTACTAGTAGCAAATGCCCCCCATATTCCCGTACATTTAGGCTCAATGAGTGAAAGTGTCCGCAGTTTAATTAACGATAAAGGCGACACTCTAAAACCGGGAAACGTCTATCTATCTAATAACCCCTATAACGGCGGTACACACCTTCCTGATGTCACTGCAATTACCCCTGTATTTTTGGAAAGTAGTGAAAATACTTTATTCTCCACTCCCCTATTTTTTGTTGCTTCTCGCGGACACCAAGCAGATATTGGTGGAATTACTCCCGGTTCTATGCCTCCACACAGTACCACAGTAGAAGAAGAAGGAATTCTTTTTGATAATTTTCTCTTGGTTGAAGAGGGGAACTTTCGAGAAATCCCAGTAAGACAGCATCTCTCAAATCATACTTATCCTGCTCGTAACCCTGACCAAAATATTGCTGATTTTAAAGCACAAATTGCCGCAAATGAAACGGGAGTTAAAGAACTTCGTAAAATGGTTTCACAATACGAACTTGATACTGTTCAAGCTTATATGAGCTTTGTGCAAGCTAATGCTGAGGAGTCTGTTAGACGTGCGATCGCAGTTCTCAAGGATGGCTCATTTACTTATAAAATGGATGATGGGGCACAAATTCAAGTTAAAGTGACGATTCACCCAGAAAACCGTAGTGCTACCATCGATTTTACTGGAACTTCTTGGCAACTAAATAGTAATTTTAATGCTCCCAAAGCTGTAACTCAAGCAGCAGTATTATATGTCTTCCGTACTTTAGTTGATGATAATATTCCACTTAATGCTGGGTGTCTTAATCCTTTAGAAATTATTATTCCGGTTGGCTGTATGCTGAATCCAACTTATCCAGCAGCAGTAGTAGCGGGTAATGTCGAAACTTCTCAAACTATTGTCGATGCTTTATATGGCGCTTTGGGTATCATGGCTGCTTCTCAAGGAACGATGAATAATTTTACTTTTGGTAATGAGCAATATCAATATTATGAAACTATCTGCGGTGGTTCGGGTGCAGGAATTGATTTTGATGGAACTGATGGTGTTCATTCTCACATGACTAACTCCCGTTTGACCGATCCAGAAGTTTTAGAAACCCGTTATCCTGTACTTTTAGAAAGCTTTAGTCTTCGTCCCGATAGCGGTGGTAAAGGGCAATATTCCGGTGGTAATGGAGTTGTCCGTCGCATCCGTTTTCTAGAACCCATGACAGCTAATATTCTCTCTGGACATCGGGTTGTCCCTCCCTTTGGATTAAATGGTGGGGAAGCCGGGATTGTGGGACGCAATTGGATACAACGCCAGAATGGAATTGAAGAGAATTTAGACAGCACAGCAACAGTAGAGATGAAACCTGGGGATGTTTTTGTGATAGAAACTCCTGGAGGCGGCGGATTTGGTAAAGTCTCCTAGCGACTTTTCAACTTTCAAAGTTTCAGCAGTGTCTATTTGTCATATCTATTGGCAAAAGTTTTTATCTGTAATAACATTTATCAATCCAAACTCGCATTTCTTTTTCAGAACCAAAACAGGCAGAACGTCCTGTCATTGGATCGTAAGCACGCCAACAAGAAATGTGCCCGTGCCAGTCTGATTCCTTTTCACAATCCTACAGGATTGACGACAACACAAGCTCATCGTCAACAATTATTAGCATTAGCCGAAAAATATGAGTGTCCTATTTTAGAAGATAATGCTTATGAAGGCATAAATTTCGATGCTGTGCCAGCGCCAATTAAAGCTTTAGATAAAAATAATTTGGTGACTTACTTAAGCACCTTTTCTAAAACTTTAATGCCTGGTTTACGAGTAGGCTATATGGTAGTTACAGGTAAGCATTATCAAGCAATTATTGAGCGGAAGCTGCTCCATGACTTGCACACATCCAGTATTTCGCAAACAATAGTTAGCGAATATCTCGCTTCAGGGCATTACCGCCGTCACCTCAGCCGACTTCGCACAGATAATCTGCAAAGTCGTAATACTATGCTGCAAGCTTTGGAGCGTTATTTTCCTGAAGAGATCCGGTGGACAGTTCCCACGGGTGGATTATTTCTCTGGGTACAGTTACCAGATGATATTCCGATTGGGACAATTCGTAAGGAAGCCTTTGCACAAAATGTCTACCTGGCGTGCGGTTCGGCATTTTTCCCCGATAAGCAGGGTTATCCCGCGATGCGTCTGACTTTCTGTCTCCCGCCAGAGGAGATTGAGCAAGGTATTTCGATTGTGGGTAAGTTGCTGAAAAAGTATATTTCCAAAGGATGCGTAGATACAGAGCGGCTTGTCGTCAAACATCGCATATCTAATTATCAACCGCTTGTTCACAGTTTGTAGGTTAGCACAGATGCCCTATACAAAAAAGTAGGGCGTTGCATATTTGCGGGATGATTTTGCTAGTTTTGTGGGATGGGCATCTTGCCCGTCCCTTGTATTTCAGGGCGCTCGTGTCGCCCACCCTACAAGAATCATCCCTTGATTCAGCAACGCCAAAAGTAGATATGGCATGAGTAGCAAAACATCAAAGGTCGGTGTCATTAGTGCAGGTAATGTGGGTGCAGACGTAGTAAATGCTTTAGTGCTACTGCGTAAATGAGTAACAGTGATTCTTTTTGTTACCAATAAATGCTCGCGAACAACGCTTATTAGAAGAGTCAGCAAGCAAACTGAATGAAGCCTACAATTTGGGAGCATAATTAAACAATTTGCTCCCACTTTTGACTTACAGCAGTTTTCATGTATTTGAACCACACCTGTCGTAGGGGCGCAAGGCCTTGCGCCCCTACCGCGCGGTCTATTTACCTGAAAATAGCTGTAAAGTTTCAAGCAATGCTACCCCACTTATGGGAAATAGCCCATCCGTGAGAGGTTAAGGTAATTGCACATTAGGTGTTGCGACTTGACATCGAAGGTTTTTATCCCTCTTTTTTCAGAGTGACAGTATGACCTTTAGTCACTACCACCCCAAGTCCAGGTAGGATTGCTTTTCTTTAAACTGTTTTTTAGCACTACTAGAGGATAATCATTAGGATCGGAGCCACCAGCCAAATCTAAGATGAAGTAAACCTTACCTTTAACAAAGTGCATCCGTAAATAATTAAGGTGTTCAGAGTAGGCTTGTCCATCAACCTTAGTCATTCCAGCAGATGCAAAGCATTTGGCATATCTCGGCTTGAGCGTCCCAACCCATGTAACACTAAAACTATTACTGGCTTGAACAGAGATGTTACTGGCATAGGCACTCAGGTTAACAGAGCCATCTGTTGAAAAACTGCCTTCTTGATAAGGATGGGCTTTTTCAGTGACAATCACTTTGTCTGGACAGCTTTGTTTTTGCTCGTTTTCACTATGAACTTTTAGCTCAATGTTTTGTGATTGATTTTGTGCAAGGACTCGCCAGTTGGACAACAGAGGCAGCAAACCAATACTTATGCCTATAATCAAAATCAAAGGTCTAAACGAAATCATATTCATAACCGAACATATATTGAATTTAATCTAGTTTTATATTTTACTAATTAATTTACATAATTAAGTGAGTGTAATTACTGAGAAAGAAAAAAGTAAATCTTGAAGAAGAAAAAACTTTTCCCTACAATGCCAAGAAGTCTATTTTTTACTAACCCAAGCAAGATCGAAAAAAGCAAGTTTCGATCGGAAATTATCGAAAAAATTGCGTTAGATATTGCTCCGATTAAAGCTGACCAAGGAAGTCTTGTTTGCCAAGTTCTACATCGCAGTTTCTGAGAATGTCATAGGCTGCTGTGACATCGAAATAACTTACTTTCTAGATAGGTTCGGCATCGTCGAATATGTAATTGAGAAAGTCAGTGAAGTTTCAAGAGTAGAGTGGGATGAAGGTGGGATTTTTCGAGGCATAAAAGATTTATGCTTTTTTTATGTAAAAAAAACTATAACGACAATTAACGCCTAAAAAGAAATTATTTTACGATCCCGCAAAAACTTACCGCTTATATTGCGTGGAGCATCAGTAGCCAGCCAAATTGCAGTGTCGGCTCCTTGTTCTGGCGAACGGGGTGCTGATGAACCACCCATATCTGTTCTGACCCACCCCGGACAAATGGAATTGACAACAATTCCTTTGGAGTGTAATGCTTGTGCAAGCATAATCGTTGCGCCATTTAATGCCAGCTTCGATAGGCAGTAACTTGGGACATCGTAAGACAAGCCTTCTAGTGCTCCATATCCGCTTGAAACGTTAACAACTCTAGCATCAGGGGATTTTTCCAACAGGGGTAAAAATGCTTGCACCATCCGAATTACGCCAAAGGTGTTGGCATTCATTGTGGAATCAAGTAACTCACGGTCAATGGTAAGAATATTTACATCCTTGTCTGGATACACGCCAGCATTATCGATCAAAACGTCTAACCGATCGATCTTTTGGTGTAGGGTTTTTACTGCTTGATTGATAGACTCATCGTCAGTGACATCCAATTCGATAGGAATTACCTTTGGTTGAAGTTTCTGGGCCGCAAGTTTTGCGTTATCAAGCGATCGCGAAGTGATAATTATCGAATAGCCTTTTGCTAGTAGACCTTGAGCGATGGCAAACCCAATGCCTCGGTTCCCACCTGTGACTAATGCCCATTTGTCTTGTGTGGATTCCATCTTATGTTCTACCTTGTGTTAAGAATGTTTGCTTTTGTTGAATCAGGGAATAGCAAGTCGTTGGTTTTTGTACCGTGATTAATGGGGTTATATCGATAAAGTCGGTAATTTTATTATTCCACTACAGTTTGATTTTGCTGCTAACTTTTCCGAAGGGCTAGCATTAGTCAGCATTGGTAATCAAGCTATTTATCGTGTTCTCCAGCCAAAGTTATAAGTTTTCTAAAGGACTGACTGCGGCTGGAGCTAACAGTAAGCTAGGCTGCATCGGCAAAACAGGAAAGTTTGTAATTAGACCACAATTAGATTATGCCTTTAAATTCGCCGGAGGAATAGCATGGATCGGCATTGGTGATAAAGCAGCAGTCGTGACTATTGCTTTAAAATTTGGGGCTTACCTACTAACAGGAGCGGTAGGGCTGCTTTCGGATGCCATTGAGTCGTGTATGAATCTTTTGGCAGGGGGAGTCAAGAGAAAATTTTATGCTTATGTTTGCCCAGTTTGTCAAGTAATTACTTTAATTTATGGTTTTGACAATCAAGAGTATTTGATTTTATTAGTCAGTCGCAATATGTTGAAGATATATCTACGGTCTTCGCATTCAAAGCAAATTTTCGCTAAGAAATGATGCTTTCACAAAAGAGAAAAGAGGAAGTTTATGAAACCTGGGAAAATTATTTTAATCATCTTGCTGTTTGCGATCGCTATAGGAGTAGCTCAACCTTCATGGGCAGACAAAATTTCTGAAGATAGCCCTGACTATCCAAAAGTTGTTCAAACGCTTAATAGTCTGATGCAAGTTAGTAATAATCCAGAACAGTTGGGATATACCGCAGAAGAACTACAGCAGAAAATCGCTGCTTTAGAATTGCAAAAACAGACTATGGAGACTTCAGAGGATTGGGCTAGATGTCGCAATGAAACGGGGAAACCATTAGCTATCTATGCTCGGAAACCTGAAAACTCAACTCCAAACGCTCTTTACTATCTCGGTAATGGCGAAACTACAGATGAAGACTGGGATTGTGACGCGATTTACCTGCCAAATGATGCGAAAGTCGCTGGGCTAAATCTGCCAATCGGAGAGCCAGCAATTTTAAAAATTGTAGATGGGACTCAATTGGTTGCTAAAACTAATCCTAACACCCAAGAACTTGAGTTCATTGCTCCAACCGCACTGATTGAAGTACTCAAAGCCGAGCAACTCAACTGGCAAATTCCTAATTTAGCTTCATCTGATATTGATGTACAAAGCCCTAATGCTCCAAGCGATTGAGAGTCATAAATCTGAATTGATAGCCAGACAAAACAGTAGCAATTAAAACATTGATGACTTCGGCGACAAGACTATTAGTCCGCCGATTTTTTTTCTTACCTGCACAAACAGTCAGAAAAGTTTTACATAAATGGGAAAAGCTAGGTATACAAGGGTTTTGAAATGTTAAGCAATATTTCGCCAACAGCATCATCAATGGAACAGAAAACCGGGTTAACCTTAAAAAGCTGATTCGCTACAACTTATATACAGCAAGGTTTTTTAGACTATAGAGGCTTTTACTTATATCTCAATTCAATACCAAATATCATACAAATCCGAATCAAGAGATTGAAATGGGAAACCTAAGCGTATCGGCTCGAAAATCATGTAGTGATGAATCAAACGATCGGCGATCGCCCCATTTTATTTGAATCCAATTCTCAACACAGTGATGACTTTAGTTTGTCACAGATGGTTGCTCTGATTGCTGATATATTCGGCATTCACATCAAGCCACACTATCAAAATACATTAAAGAAAAATCTTTTAACTCGCATCCGAGTGCTGGGATTATGCTCGCTCAATGATTACTATCAGTTCTTGGTGGCAAGAAATCAATTAGTTACTGTTGCGAGAGAGTGGCAAGAACTAATCTCTTTACTCACTGTCACTGAAACTTATTTTTTTCGGGATGAGGGGCAGATGTCGCTGCTCAAAAATCAGCTGCTCCCAGAGTTAATCGAGCGCAAAACTGTACTTAGTTTAACTCAGCGCAACCCTGCTAATGGAGAATTTTATCGGCCGACATTACGGCTTTGGAGTGCTGGGTGTTCGACTGGTGAAGAAGCTTACTCACTTGCCATTCTGGTGAAGGAACTAATTCCTGACAATCAGACATGGGACATTCTGATTTTGGGCACAGATATTAATCAACCCGCGATCGCTCTGGCTCAACAAGGAATTTACAGCGATTGGTCTTTTCGGACAACCACTCCAGAAATCAAAAATCGCTACTTTCGTTCCCACAAACAAGGTTGGAAAATCGATCCTGCTATTCAAGCAATGGTGACGTTTCAACCTGGAAACCTGATGCAGGATAACTATCCGGCTTACGCCTCTAGCATTCACGATTTCGATTTGATTATTTGCCGCAATGTGTTTATTTATTTTGACTTCAACGCGATCGCACAAGTTATAGACAAGTTTTACTGCTCTCTGACACCGGGAGGGTTTCTGCTCACAGGCCACACGGAATTACACGGGCAAAAAACTGAACCGTTTCAAGTCAAAAATTTTCCGCAATCTGCGGTTTATCAAAAGCATACTTTACTAGACGAGCAGAGCAAAGTCTTAAATACCATAACACCTGCTGCCATTGAGAGCAGGGAAACCGAAATTTCTTACCCCTCTCTGCCAAGCTTGGAAACGGGGTTCGACGCGAGCGCAAACACTCAAACTCTTTTAGATGCAGCTAAGGAATCGCTAATTCAAGAAGCTTATGCCGATGTCATTCAAATAGCGGAACAACTGATTGCTCTTGTCCCCCAACACTTTCAGGCATATTGTTTGATGGCAGAAGCTTACGCGAATTTTGGCGATTACTCCCAGGCAAATCAGGCGTGTCAGCAGGCACTCCAGATCGATCCATTGGCAATCGAACCCTATCATTTGTTGGCTCAAATTGCCGAAGAGCAAGGAGAACGCGACAGCGCCAAATTATTCTTAAAACGGATTATTTATCTGGCTCCTAATTCTGTTACTGCTCACCTGGAATTGGGTTCTATATACGAACGAGAGGGAAATGAAAAACAGGCTCAAAAAACCTGGCGATCGCTTCTAGAAATTTTGGAAAATTTACCCCAACAAGCGATCGATTCCCATAACCAGCAAACCCCTGCTGAACTAAAAGCACACGTTCTTAAGCACTTAAATTCAACTAGTTATGAGCCATGAATCTTATTTAATGTTTAAACTCAATCATTCACGCTATGGCATTCCGGCTACAGCCGTGCAAGAACTCTTCTTTCTGCCAGAAGTGACTGCGATCGCGGAAACTCCCAGCACAATTTTAGGCGTGATTAACCTGCGAGGGAAGTTTCTGCCCGTGATGGATTTATATCGCCGTTTAGAACAAGCACGTCCCCCTTTTCAATTGACTGACAGCATGATTGTCCTGGAGTGGCAAACTCAACGAATCGGAATCATCGTCAATCAAGTGGACAGTGTGCAAGCGATCGCACCCGATCGGATCGCTGCCAATGTTTGCGATCGATCGAAAGAGAGTTTGCCGGATGGATTAGTGACTGGCATTGCCAACGTTGAGGAGGGCATCGTTACATTGCTCAATCCCGAACTGTTAGTGCAACACGCCTTTATAGAGACTGTTTTCAATCTAAATTCTGATTTTAACAACGGCTCAGTCAATGACGCACTAAAACACCCCTCTGATTCAGCCCTAAATCAGGGCTTATACGCTCGTTTCGATTCGCAGGAGCGACAGATTTTGCAAGAGCGAACTGAAGCTCTCCGATGTTCGATTGATGAGGAGGATTCGACATCGCTTTTGCCTTTAGCGGTTGTGGGGTTGGGGGGTGAGTACTTTGGGTTTGGCTTGGAAACGGTGCATGAGTTTACCGAGATTCACAAGATTACTCCAATTCCCTGCTGTCCGCCGCACATTGTTGGCAACATCAACTTGCGGGGGGAAATTGTCACCTTAATTAACATCAATAACGTGGTCGATCTGCCCATGAATGGGGTGCGATTGCATCAGCAAGCCGTTGTCGTGCGTCTGGATCGACGAGTGGCGGGCATTGCCGTCGATGACATTTTTGATGTGACGTATATTCATCCCTCCCAAATGACCACGCCTCCAATTGCCCTGAATTCTGCCAAAGACGACTATCTCCAGGGTGTCGCACCTTATCGCGATCGGATGATGAGCATCATCAATTTGTCTAAATTGCTCACTTCAGAGGTGTTGGTTGTGAATGAAGAAGTCTAACGCCCATAAATCTAGGGTTATACCAATTCTGTATGAAGGTGCGCTAAATCATATTGAAGTACAAGAAATACGAATGAGAAACGAACCGCAAAGGACGCAAAGGACACAAAGAAAGAAGTTAAAAGGGTTTGGCGCAGCCTCACAAAGAAATCTGACTTTTCACAGTATGTGGAAAACCTCTCTCTAAATCTCTCTCCTAAAAGGAGAGAGACTTTGAATTTTCCCCCTTCCCGCGTCGGGAAGGGGGTTAGGGGGTTAGGTCAATCGTTAACTTTTCTACATAACGTGAAAAGTCAGACAAAGAAATGGTATTAGGTTTCGTTCCAATAAAGCCAAGCAGATCGTTGATGAGATTCGGAATGTTGTGCAATCTTTCGTTGATTCAAAAGTGCGATCGCAAAGATTACAAATGATAGAAATATTGGGAAATCCTTGAACTCATTCATTCACAAGAGATAACAAGATGCAAAGTAAGCGAAATTGGAAACTGAGATACTGGATTATGGGCAGCTATGGGGTTCCCATTCTGGCATTGATAATTTCTGCGGGGCTGATATTTATTAATATCAATCTGGTGAGTCAGCGAGCGCAAGATTTAGTTTCTTCTTATAACGTTAATTCAGCGATTAATGCCCTTGCCACGAATGTCCAAAGAGGTTCTAAGTCAGTTCGGGGCTATTTGTTAGAAAAAAATCAGACATCCTTTGACGAATACCAAAAATCTCAAAGAAGTTTCAATCAGCTTTTATCAAAGCTAATGTCGCTTGCCAGAACGGAGCAAGAGCGACAGTCATTAAACAGGCTAGAGGGGCTGCTAAATAATTTAATGGTTGTCGAGGATGATTTGATTGGCAAAGTGAATCAAAGCAAGGTTCAGGAAGCTGTTGAAACCTGGAGTAACGAAAATGCCCGCAGTCTGGTTGATGACCTGACAAGTGCGATCGATGAAGTTCAGCGCCGAGAAGACCAGAATGTAATTTTGGCTGCCAAGCAACAACAAGCAGCGCTCGATACGCTCAAGCTAACCATCCTATCCGCGACTGGACTTTCCTTGCTGTTGTCGGTTTGGACTGGCATCTGGGTAATTAGCCGCACTGCTCGACAGATAAATGAATCAGCCAGTGCGATCGCCACCTCGACGGCTGAAATTGCCGCCACAATTGAGCAACAAGAGCGTACTGCCAACCAACAAGCAGCCTCGGTCAGCGAAACTACTACTACAATGGACGAACTCAGCGCCTCTGCTCAACAGTCTGCCCAGCAAGCATCCACTGCCTCAACCAGCGCTCAACAGGTCTTAAATTTGGCAGATCAAGGCAATCAATCACTCAACCGCACCCTGGAAGGAATGGCAGCTTTGAGCCACAGAGTCACTGCGGTAGCAGACCAGATGCTGCGCCTGAACGAACAAACTAAGCAAATTGGCAGTATTTCCGGGTTGGTGAGTGACCTGGCAAATCAAACCAATATGCTAGCGCTAAATGCAGCAGTAGAGGCCGTCCGGGCGGGGGAACAGGGGAAGGGCTTTGCAATCGTCGCCGCCGAAATTCGCAAACTGGCAGACCAGAGTAAGCGATCGGCTGAAAAAATTAATGTGCTGGTGAATGACATTCAATCCGCCATCAACTCAACCGTTGTGATGACAGATGAAAGTACAAAAACTGCTCAACAGGGCGCGGCAATAACTAAGCAGACAGTAGAGGTCTTTACCAGTGTCACCGAGTCCGTCAACCGGATGGTGTTGAATATTCAGCAAATCTCGCTAAACGCTAGCCAGCAATCGATTGCGGTTCAGCAAATTTTACAAGCAATGAATGCACTTAATAGCTCTGCTAGAGAGACAGCCATCGGCATCAGTCAGACTCGCGTTAGCACTCACCAACTCAATGATGCAGCTTATAAGCTACAAAGTGTTGTGTAGTCAGAGGCAGGGGGCAGGGATCTGGGAGCAGGGGGCAGGGGGAAATGGCCCTTTCCTCTTGCTGTGAAGCCTACTAGTAGTCTGTCCCATTAATTCTGAGAAGTAGATAAATTTTTCAATTTCTCTTCTTTCCTTCTTCCTTCGCGTACTTTGCGTCTTCGCGGTTCGTTCTTTTATCCCTCAAAATTAATGCGATAGACCACTAGTTTTTTCAAGTTACTGCGTAACCATGCAACAAAGATGCAAGTCGATGTAACAAAGGTGCAAGCCAATGCAACAAAGGTACAAGTCGATGTAACAAAGGTGCAAGCCGATGCAACAAAGATGCAAGCCGATGCAACAAAGGTGCAAGCCGATGCAACAAAGGTGCAAGTCGATGCAACAAAGGTGCAGATTAAGAGACTTGTGTGTATACCGTAGCTTGATGGGGTCAATCTAAAATCTAAAATCTAAAATCCAAAATTGTGTAATAGCAATATCTGGAAATTCTCGAACTTATCCACTTACAGGAGATCGCAAAATGGAAAGCAAACGAAACTGGAGACTAAGATACTGGATTATTGGCGGGTATGCAGTTCCCGTGCTGGCATTGTTAATTTCTGCCGGAGCGACGATCGTCAATATCAACACGGTGAACCAACGGTCAGAAAATTTATTGACTTCTTATGACATTAACTCAATACTTGACGATCTTTCTGTTAGCGTGCAAAGTAATTCCAAGGCAAATCGAGGCTATTTGTTAGAACAAAATCCGCAATCGCTTGAGAGCTACCGAAAGACTCAAAAGGATTCCAAGGAATTTTTAGCAAAACTGATGACACTTGCCCGATCGCAACAGGAACAACAGTCTTTAACCAAACTGGAGGAACTGCTCAATAAACAGATTGCTTTTGACGATAACGTGATGGCAAATGTGGATCGCGGCAAAGTCAAAGAAGCTGTTGAAAGCTGGAGTAAGGGAAATTCCCGCAATCAAGGGCAGGATGTCGTAGACATGATTGGAGAAATGCAGCAGCGAGAAGATCAGACTTTTGCAACCGCCGCGAAAGAGCTACAAGAGGCGCTCAATGCCCTTAAGTTCACGGTGATGTTAGCTAGTGGACTCTCCCTGGTGCTATCTATTTTAATTGGCATCTGGGTCATTAGCCGCACTTCCCGCAAGATGAACGCCTCTGCCAGCGCGATCGCCACTTCTACAACCGAAATTGCCACGACAATCGAGCAGCAAGAACGCGCCACCATCCAACAAGCCACTTCTGTCACCCAAACCACCACGACAATGGATGAATTGGCGGCTTCTTCGCGCCAGTCTGCCGAACAAGCAGAATCCTCAGCCGCAGGGGCGCGGCAGGTGTTGTTGCTGGTAGACGGTCGCACTCAAGAGGGTCAGTTCAGCCAATCGAGTCTACGCGAGAAAGTAGGCGATATTGCTGCCCAAATTCTCCATCTCAGCGAACAAACCAATCAAATCGGCACGATCTCCACCCTGGTTAGTGACTTAGCAAGTCAAACTAATATGCTAGCGCTGAACGCGGCAGTAGAAGCCGTGCGAGCCGGGGAACATGGCAAAGGCTTTGCGGTTGTTGCTGCCGAAATTCGCAAACTGGCAGACCAGAGTAAGCGATCGGCTGAAAAAATTAATGTACTGGTTTTAGACATTCAAAAATCGACCAATTCCACCGTTATTGTCACAGATGAAGGCACGAAAACCGTAGAAAAGATTGTGGATGCCATCAGAACGATCGCCATAAATGGTCAACAAATTTCCCTTACTTCCAATCAACAAGCGATCGCAGTGCAACAGGTGGTAGAAACCATGAACTCGCTTAATATTGCTGCTAAGGAAACCGCCTCTGGCATTAGTCAAATTAAAGCCGGCACCCAACGACTGAATGATGCCGCCCAAGAACTCAAAGCCGTTGTCTAAAAATGTATTGGAGTAACAGCTATGTTAAAAAATATGTCTCTTCATGGACGATTGATGGGATCGTTTTTGCTGATGGGCGGTGTCGTTTTGGTCGTAGGGTTTTTCGGCTGGCGGGGCGCTCATCAATTAAGCAACCATATCGACACCCTCAGTAATAACAGCCTCCCCAGCATTGACGGATTGTGGAGAGTTAATGAAGGGCAGACCCAGATCCAGTCGGCAGAGCGAGCGATTATCAACCCCGAACTACCTTCCGCAGCCAAACAGTCTGAGTTAAATCGAATGCAGGCAGCCTGGAAGCAGATTGACGCAGGTCTTGAGGAATATGAAAGCACGCCTCGCGGCCCCGACGAAGACAAACTCTATCAGACGTTTAAGCAACAGTGGCAGACGTGGAAGCAGGATCATGCCGCCTATCTTCAGGCTTACCAGGATTTTGCCCGGTTAGGTGTTGTAAACCCCACAGCCAGACAGCTGGAATTGACCAGCCAGAAGCGAGAAAATTCTCCAGAAATGAAGGTGGCGATCGCTGCTGCCGATCGACTGACAAAACTCAGACAAAATGCGGTTGTCAAAAATGATGTTTCCTTTGCGGCGGCAACTAACTCATTGTTGCAACTGATCAAAATTAATCAGGATACTGCTGAAGATGCAAATAAAGCCGCCAGTGACGATACCCGCTTGACCACAGGTTGGGTGCTTACTGGGATTATTGCTGGGCCTCTAGGGGCAATCTTATTAGGATTTTTTCTGAGCAACAAAATTGCTAAACCGTTGACAGGCAAAATTGCTCAAATTGTTCAAACAATGGCTGCCTCCACCAATGAAATCGCCGCTGCGGTTGAGCAGCAAGAACGGACTGCGACTCGGCAAGCAAGTTCTGTCAATCAAACCACTATCACCATCGATGAATTGGGAGCCTCATCGCAGCAGTCAGCCGAACAGGCAGAATCGGCGGTAGCAGGCGCACGGCAGGCGTTGGCTCTTGCAGGTAACGGTGCGGAAGCTGTAAAACGCACCCTCAAGGGCATGGAAACCCTACAGCAGAAAGTCGGAGCGATCGCGGAGCATATCACACGCTTAAATGAACAAACCAAGCAGATTGGCAGTATCTCTGGTTTGGTGGGCGAGTTGGCAAGTCAGACCAATATGCTGGCGTTAAATGCGGCTGTAGAAGCAGTTCGGGCAGGGGAGCATGGTAAAGGTTTTGCCGTTGTCGCTGCTGAAATTCGCAAACTAGCAGACCAGAGCAAAAAATCAACCGAAAAGATCGGTACCTTGGTAGGCGACATTCAATCTGCCATCAGCATCACTGTCGTTGTCACCCATGAAGGCACTAAAACTGTGGAAGAAGGGACGCGAATTGCCCAGGAAACGTCAGAATCCTTTGCGGGTGTAGAAGTTGCAGTGAATAACATTGTGATCAACAGTCAACAGATTTCACTCAATATCAACCAGCAAGCGATCGCTATTCAGCAAATTGTCTCTGCCATGAATGACCTGAATATTGCTGCGCGTGAAACTGCCAGTGGCATTAGCCAGATCCGCTCTGGTACTCAACAACTAAACGAGTCAGCGCAAGCACTCAAGGCAACCATTTAGTCGCTCAACCCCTAACTACTTAAAACTATGATGATCGATGATGAAGAACTGAGAGACGTTTTCAAAGTAGCCAGCGAAGAACACCTGCAAAACCTGGATGATGGATTGCTGCATTTGGAAAACCATCCCGACGATCTGGCTGTCCTAGAAGCCTTGATGCGAGAGGCGCATTCTCTCAAAGGCGATGCCAATATGCTGGGAGTCAAAGATGTAGGCACTCTGGCACATCAAATTGAGCATATTTTGACTCAACTCAAGCAACAAGAAAACCCGGCATCCTCGTTGGGCAATGATACAACAGACTCACCCTACGAACGCCTCGCTCATGCGATCGCTGCTATCCGCAAACTCGTTCATGAAGCCGTCACCGGAGAACCTGCCAGGGTTGATACCTTTTCTGTTCTGGCAGAATTGATGGGAGCGCAGCCGGGAAAAAGGGAAGACAATCCAAGTCAGGAACCAGAAGTCAACAGTATTGAAGTTATAAATACAGTCAAAAACAATACTTTTGATAGGAATCAAGAGCCAAAGGAAAACGGAGCAATCCAAAATCCAAAATCCGAAATTGCTCGACAGAGCGTTCGCGTAGCGTCTCAAAGAGAAGCCGAAGTCCAAAATTCTCACACTCCCACCAATAGCTACCGCATCGAAACCATCCGCGTTGGTACTCGCCACCTAGATACGCTGATGACGCAAGCAGGGGAGTTAACTGTAACCAAAATTCGGATTGCTCATCGGCTGGGAGAAATTGAAGCGATCGCCAATTTGTGGGAAGAATGGAATCGAGATTTATTCACTAATCGGTTTGCGTTCAGCCGAGAGCAACAAGGTGATGTCGCCCACCAACGTCTAGAAACTTTTCATCATCACTCTGAAAAACGATTAGAGCAATTGGGGCATTTGGTGAAAACCTTGCAGAGTTCCCTTTCAGAAGACACAACCCGACTGGAACAACTAAGTAGCGATCTAGAAGAGGGGATTCGTACCCTGCGATTGCTGCCCT
Organism: Nostoc sp.; assembly: GCF_036917095.1. Classification (GTDB taxonomy): domain Bacteria; phylum Cyanobacteriota; class Cyanobacteriia; order Cyanobacteriales; family Nostocaceae; genus Nostoc. The sequence goes on along the minus strand of NZ_JBALFH010000015.1, from coordinate 430,964 downwards.
TTGCAACGATTTTCAACCTCTTCCCGCGGATGGTGCGCGATCTGGCGCAGCAGCAGGGAAAATTGGTGGAGTTGATCTTGGAAGGCAAAGACACCCTTGCCGACAAACGCCTGTTGGAAGAAATGAAAGATCCGCTAATGCACATTCTGCGGAATGCGATCGATCACGGAATTGAGCCACCACAAGAACGGGAACGGCTAGGTAAACCAACAACGGCAACAATTCGGCTCAAAGCTTACCAGACTCCCACTAACATTGTGCTGGAAATCAGTGATGATGGGCGGGGGCTTGACCTGGATAGAATCAAACAAATAGCGGTGAAACGGGGCATTTGCGGGGAAGAAGAATTAGCAGCAATGACTCCCAGCCAAATCCAAGCGTTGATCTTCGCACCGGGGTTTTCAACAGCCCCCCTGGTGACAGAAGTATCAGGGCGGGGTGTGGGGCTGGATGTGGTGCAAACCAATGTCGAGAAATTGAAAGGTACGATTCAGGTAGAATCGTTTCCCGGACAGGGATGTACGCTGCGCGTCAATCTCAGTATCACCTTGGCAACCGCCCATGTCTTGATTGTGCAAGTGAACGAAATGCCTTACGCCATTCCAGTCGAGTTTGTACAAACCGCTTGCTTAATCAAGTCAGAAGAGATTTTTCCCTTGGAGGGACGTGACACAATAATTCGGGATAGCCAACCCATTTCGATTGTGCAGTTGGCCGATCTATTAGAACTGCCGCCGATGCCATCTGGATTAACTCAAGAAACGGCACTTTCTTGTATTATTCTTCAGGTTGGGCAAGCACAACTGGGTGTAGTGGTGGATGCCTTAGTGGATGAGCAAGATATACTGATTAAACCCCAAAGTCAGTTACTTAAACGAGTCCGCAATGTTTCTGGAGCAACAATTTTAGGCACTGGAGATGTGTGTATGGTGTTGAATCCCCAGGATTTGGTGAAATCAGCCCGCTCGCGATCGCAGTCTATTTCTTCTACCCAAACTCGTCAACTTGCACCCACAAAACCAACCGTCTTATTAGTGGAAGATTCTATTGCCACACGCACGCAAGAAAAGCGGATTTTAGAAACCGCAGGCTATCAAGTAATTACTGCTGTAGATGGTTTGGATGGATTTAACAAGCTGCGATCGCACGCCGTTGATGCCGTTGTCAGCGATGTGCAAATGCCAAATCTCGATGGCTTCGGGTTAACTGCCAAAATCCGCCAATATCAAGAATATAGCGAACTTCCAATTATCCTGGTTACTTCCCTTGCCAGCGATGAGGATAAACGTCGGGGTGCGGAAGCCGGAGCCAATGCCTACATTATCAAAGGCAGTTTTAATCAAGAAGCCTTGCTGTCAACCCTCAAACGGTTAGTGTAGAGGTTTTCGGGTGAAATGGCGCGAAGATAAGGCAGGAGGCAGGAGGCAGGAGGCAGAAGGAAAATAAAATAAAAAGTTGAAAGTCTTACAGTATAAAAATTTCATATAGCGGTTATTAGTTGAGTGCAATACAGACCTAACCCCCAGCCCCTTCCCTATAAGGGAAGGGGAGTAAGATTCAAAGCCTCTCTCCTAAAAGGAGAGAGGAATGGAAGTGAGGTCAAACTGTATTGCTTCCATTCGAGAACTGCTATAACTCCTGCCTCACCCGAACAAAAAGCTTTTCTTAGTGCCATTCGTTTTCGGATGAATAAACAATAATTTTCTCGTAAAATCTCAACTTACTGTCAACCGATGAAAAACTCTGCCCCAATTCGCGTCTTTCTGGTGGAGGATTCGCTCGTCGCCTTAACCATCCTCAAGCGGATTCTGGCGAGTTCCCTGGAAGTAGATGTGGTGGGAACTGCTCCCAATGGCGTGGAAGCATTGGAGCGAATTCCAGCCGCACAGCCCCAGGTAATCTGCACCGATCTCCACATGCCCAAAATGGATGGACTGGAACTCACCCGCCGGATTATGGCAGACTATCCCCGTCCGATTCTAGTAATCAGCACCTCCGTCAATACCCAAGAAGATTCCCGCAATGTTTTTAAACTGCTGCAAGCGGGTGCTTTGGATGTTTTTCCCAAACCCAGCATTGACTCACTTTCAGACTACGAACACGTTAAGCACGAATTAATCAACCGGATCAAAGTTCTGGCAGGGGTTACAGTCTTTACTCGCCACACTTCCCGAACTGCGACGGTAGAACCGAGAACGCATCCTGTTAGCCCCAAAAGTAAGGCAGAACCATTCAACCCAAAACCGGTCAGTAACTCGCAATTCCCCATTCGTAATTCCCCGTTCTCCCTGCCCAAAATCGTGGCGATCGGAGCCTCCACAGGCGGCCCCCAGGCATTCTACACGATCCTAAAACAACTGCCTGCCAACTTTCCCGTACCCATTCTGTGCGTCCAACATATCAGCGAAGGATTTCTGCAAGGACTGGTAGATTGGCTAGCAGCAGAATGTTTCCTGCGCGTGACGATCGCCCAACCGGGAGAATTTCCCAAACCGGGTACTGTCTACTTCGCTCCCGAACGAAAACACCTGCAACTCGACACTCAAGGGCGATTAACCACCATCAGCACCCCTGCCGTTTCCGGGCATCGTCCCTCCGTCACAGCTTTGTTTCAAGCCGTTGCCACCTGCTACCCGCGATCGGCGGTTGGTATTTTGCTGACTGGCATGGGACGAGATGGTGCAGATGGATTACAAGCGATCGCTCAAGCTGGAGGCACTACCATTGCCCAGGATGAACAAACCTGCGTTGTCTTCGGGATGCCCAAAGAAGCGATCACTCTGGGAGCCGCCCAACATATTTTGGCGATCGGCGAAATTGCCCCCATGCTATTGAATCGAATTTTCAGTTATAGGCTGGGTTAGGTGTAGCCATAACGTGCAACGCATCTTAATCCAAAAGGCTAATTTTGTCCAAATGCCAGAATCTGAGCAGCACTCAACTTAAAACCAGGAATACTCGTTGATGCTAGGGGGGTGTCACCCGTATAAATCGTGTCTTCATATTGCCCGTTCACCCATAAGCACAGCGTCATTTGTTGCCTTTCCGGGTCAATAATCCAGTATTCCGCAATCCCTCGCGCCGCATATTCTGTGCGTTTGTAACGATAGTCTCGGTCGCGGTTGTCTTGTCCAGGTGAAACCACCTCAACCACCAAGATTGGCGGTGGCATATCCTGGGTAATCGTGTTGCTGCGTTGTCCTGCCAGCGTTGCGTATCCTTCTTCACTCAGTACGGTCAGATCGGGTAAGCGCACCTTTGCCCGTTTGCCACTCACCACAATTTCCATATCTTTGAGGTTGATCAGCACAATCGAAATGTATTTTGCCAATTCCAACATGAGGAGTTTGGCAAGCTTGCAGTTTTCTGGGGATTCAGTCGGCACTTCTACTAACTCTCCATCTACAAGCTCATAGCGCGTGTCAGTACCGTCGTCATAGGCAAGGTATTCCTCCATTGTCATCAACTTGGGGACGTTGGGTGCAGTTTGAGTCATGGGTAGGAATCTCCGCGATCGCCGCTGCAAGGCTGTCAGGATAAAAAACTGGCTGTGCCAATCTTAGCAAATCCTCATTCTGCGCTAATGTTTTACCCATCGCAGACTGTTAAGCTAAACCACATCTAATTTACATACCTAAGATTTATATAACTATTGTGGGGTGGGCAGCGTTCGACTGAGCGCTCACGCCGAAGTCTGATGAACAAGCAGATCAGGTGTAAATAAATTTACGTACAGTTTCTCGCAATTGTTCGGCATCAAAAGGTTTGATCAGATATTCTGTTGCACCCGCCAGATGACCCTTCACCCGGTCGAAGGGGGAATCTTGAGAAGTCACCATAATCACGGGCAAATGCTGAAACTGGGGCAGGCTCCGCACCGTGCGGCAAAACTCCAACCCATTTACATCCGGCATCTGTACATCTAATAGCAAGACTGAAATCCGTTGATGATAAATGATCGACAGGGCATCAACCGCGTTAGCGGCTGTTATTACTTGATAGCCCGGTTCTAACGCTCGTTTAATCATTTGATGAATCACAGGGCTGTCATCAAGCGCAAGAACAATCGGTGAGCTTGTCGTACCATTTGACATACTTTACAAGTCGATGAGTCAATCATCGTTGGCGTTTACTCTAGCATTCCCAAAGTAAGACTTGAACAATTGATATTTTGATAATTTTATACACACTTTAAGTATTTTTAACCAGAGGCTCAACCGGAATTTGAATCAAGAACTCGCTGCCTTTCCCAAGTTCTGAGGAGCATTTTAAAATGCCGCGATGTTTTTCAACCACAATTTGATAGCTGATAGACAGTCCCAGCCCGGTTCCCTTGCCGATGGGTTTGGTGGTGAAGAATGGATTGAACAGTTTTTGCTGGGTTGTTTCTGTCATCCCAGAACCGTTATCTCGAATCCGAATCACTACACTATCTGCGTGGGAGAATTGGGATAGATCGGAACTACCCGATTCTCTACTAATGAGTTCTGTTTGAATGGTAACGATCGGATTAGGCGTTTCATCTAAGGCATCGATCGCGTTACCCAAAAGATTCATAAATACTTGATTCAATTGCCCCGCATAACAATCAACAGGCGGTAAATTTTCGTATGCTTTAATTACCTGAATCTCAAACTTGGCACTAGTTAATTTCAACCGACTCTTCAAAATTAACAACGTATTTTCAATCCCTTCATGGATATCCACAGGTTTCATCTCGGCTTCATCCAGGCGCGAGAAGTTCCGCAGAGATAGGACAATTTGCCGAATTCGTTCTCCACCCATTTGCATCGATGACAATAGATTAGGCAAATCTTGCATCAAGAAATCAAGATCGATGCACTCTATCTTTTCCTGAATAGCATCAGTTCCATTGGGATAGGTTGTCTGATAAAGATCCAATAGTTCTAGCAAATCCCGAACATAGTTGGTTGCATAAGCAATATTACCGTTAATAAAGTTGACCGGGTTGTTGATTTCGTGGGCAACTCCGGCCACCAATTGCCCCAGGCTCGACATCTTCTCTTGCTGTACCAGTTGCATTTGGGTTTGCTGCAACTGGCTCAGGGCGTTCCCCAGATAGGTGGCTTGAGTTTGAGCTGCAAAGGCGGTTGCTCGTGTTTGGGCAAGCAGTTCTGCCTGATCGAGAGCGATCGCTACTTGATCGGTGACAGCTTTGAGTAACCGAACTTCGCTATCAGCCCATTGGCGCGAACCGCGACAGTGATGGCAAATAATAGCACCCAATTGACCAGAATGCGTTCTCAGTGGCAGCAACAGCATCGAGGTTACTGCCAGTTGATGCAGCAGGACGCTATCCTCCGGGGTGAGTGCCTCTGAGGTAGTAGAAACATCCTTAATCCGTAGCATATCTAGATTTAAGATAGTTTCTGCCAGAACTGAGCCTGGCCCAAGGGAAAGTTCCCCCAACGCCATCTGAATCTCTGGGTTAGTCGCTTCGTGAGTCACCATAAAGTTGAACCGATCTTTGTTGGGCAGACACCACACAAAGTCACAGCGATCGACTTGCAACAGAGTATGAATCTCATTCACTGCCGTTTGTAAAATCGTGTCCAGATCCAGAGAATTACGGATTTGATTTGCCAGATTAAACAGAATTGAATCTTGTTGACCAACCAATTCCTGAGTAATCAATTGCTGTTTTAGTTGTTTGATTTCCGGGATCGTTTGCCGCAGCTTTGTGGTGTTGCGCTTTAGCTCCAATTGCGCTATTACTTGGTGGCTGAGTGTCTGCAATCCTTTCCGTTGTTTCTGGCTCAGATCGCGCGGTTCAATGTCCATGACGCAGAGTGTACCCAAGGCACAACCGCCAGTTATTACTAGGGGGACTCCGGCATAAAACCGGATATTGGGAGCATTTATAACAAAGGGATTGGTGGCAAAGCGGGGATCGGCCAGAGTATCTGGAATCACAAAGACATCTGACTGGCGAATCGTGTAGTTACAAAATGCGAAGTCTCGGCGAATTTCTGTTAATGTGGTTCCCACCTTAGACTTAACCAACTGGCGATCGGCTCCGATAAAACTCACCAGTGCCATTGGAGTTTGGCACAGATCGGCTGCCAGTGCTGTTAAGTCATCTAATGCCCGATTGGGTACAGCATCCAAACCCTGAAACTGATACACTGCTTTGAGCCGTGTCAGTTCGTTGGTGCAGGCCATCGTTGTGCAGGGGAGCATGGAATCAAGTAATAAATCAGGAATTTTCATAGTTTTTTTTTATATTTGGGTGCGATCGCTAATTTGACAGCGAAACAGGTGCATTTGCAATCGCTACTCTAAGTTTTTCTGAAGCTTTAGATTTCATAAACTCTTATTTTGTAGCAATATTTTAAATCAAATTATGAATGCGAGTTCAAGTATAACGCCGTTCACTTCGATGCTGTCAATGGCAGATGGATTGTAAAACTTATCCAGCCCTGACTGCTTGTGGCTTCAATTGTGCCTTGGAGATATTGCACTAGCTTCTTCACCAAAGCTAACCCTAATCCTGTACCACTATTTTGTCCAATTTCGCTTTTAGGAATTGGGGAATACGAGTCAAAAAGGCTAATTTTTTGATAAATTAAATTAAATCTTTCAAAGAAGCAAAATTCTTCTTTTGCAGAAATTTCCGAGACAAAATTGATAATTGTGATTTGAAAATATTTATTTTTATGAATAGGAAAAGATAGTTTAAGTGGAACATACTCTTGATGAGGCTATTTGTAGTAGTAGGGTTAGCGCGTCTGAAATTTTCTATATACAACAAATAAATTCAAAACCCCTATCTTAGCCCCAGGCTCAACACAAAGTGAAGCGAATCCAACCAGGGAAAAAGTCAATTCTCAATTGCTCCTAAAACTTTCAAAGAAGCAATAGTTGCTTCAGTTAAACCTGTAACACCAGTAATGTTCATTCCCTCATAAGGTCTTTCGTTTCTTAAAGTTTTTAGGCATTCACCTGTCAAAACATCCCATAATTTAACAGTTTCATCTTCGCTGCCACTTACCAGAGTTCGACTATCCGGACTAAAGGCAACCGATCTTATCCAGTGGGTATGACCATACAAAGTTTTGATACATTGACCGGATTGGACATCCCATAATCTCACCGTTTGATCTACGCTAACGCTAGCCAAAAGTTTACCTTCAGGACTAAAAGCAACCGACAATACCCAGCTTGTGTGTCCCAGCAAAATTTTGAGACATTCACCTGTACTAACATCCCAAAGCTTCACTGTTTTATCTTTACTGCTACTGGCTAAGGTCTTACCTTCAGGACTGAAAGCGACGGACAATACCCAACTTGTATGTCCCGACAAAATTTTGAGACATTCACTTGTGCTAACATCCCAAAGCCTTACAGTTTGGTCATCACTTCCACTGGCCAGAATTTTACCTTCAGGGCTGAAAGCAACTGACCATACCCCATGACTATGTTCCAAAATATTCAAAACTTGACCAGTGTTGACATCCCAAAGCCTTACAGTTTTGTCATCACTGCCACTGGCCAGAATTTTACCTCCAGGAGCAAAGGCAACTGACTTTACCCAGCCAGTATGTCCCCGTAAGATGTTGCAACATTGGCAGGTGCTGCTATCCCACAGCCTCACAAGTCGGTCGTAACTGCCACTTGCCAAGATATTACCTTGAGGGCTAAACGCAACGGTTCGGACTCGATTAGGGTGTCCGCGCAAAGTTTTGTAGCACTTCCCATCCGCGACATCCCAAAGCTTTACAGTTTGGTCATTACTGCTGCTAATTATGGTCTGACCGCCAGGAGCAAAGGCAACAGACCACACCCCATTATTGTATCCCTGCAAGTTTCTTAGGGCTTGACCAGTGCTAACATCCCAAAACCTCACACTTTGGTCATCACTACCACTGACCAAGGTTTGACCATCCGGGCTGAAAACAACTGACAAGACCAAACTTGTGTGTCCCTGCAATGTTTTAACGCATTCTCCTGTGCGGAAATTCCATAGTTTCACAGTTTGGTCATCACTGCCGCTAGCCAGAATATTACCACTAGGAGCAAAGGCGACTGACGTAACCCTGTCACTATGTCCCTGCAAAGTTCTCAAGCACTTCCCATCTGAGATACTCCAGAGTTTCACAGTTTGGTCATCACCACCACTAACCAAGGTTTGACCATCTAGATTGAAAGCTACTGAGGAAACCGAACTGGTGTGTCCCTGCAAAGTTTTGACGCATTCTCCTGTGCGGAAATTCCATAGCTTCACGGTTTTATCGCTACTAGCACTGGCGAGAATTTTACCTTTAGGACTGAAAACTACAGATAATACTGAATCAGTATGTTCCTCTAAAATTTTGTAACACTTACTATCCGGAATACTCCACAAACGCACTGCCCAATCGTCACTGCCAGAAGCTAGAATTTCACCTTGAGGACTGAAGGCAACAGCTCTTACCCGCTCAGGATGTCCTGTTAAAGTTTTCAAGCATTCACCTGTGTTGACATCCCACAATTTCATATTCTGGTCAGTACCTCCACTGCAAAGAGTGCTACCATTCGGACTGAAGGCGATCGCTCGAACCCAATCAATGTGTCCTAGACAGGTCAAAAGTTGTTCGCCTTCAGCAAAGTCTCGCCACAAGCAAATCTTGCCATTGGCGTCACTCGTCGCTAAAATTTTTCCGTTGGGGCTGAATGCTAGCGCAGAAATTTTACTGAAATTTTTACTAAAAACCGATTTAGATAAATTAGCATTTTGGAAATTGACTTGAGGTAAACTTACACCCCGCATATCTACTTGCCAAATGCTTAGGTTAGAAAAATCATAACCTCTTAAATCTGTCTTTAACTGACGAAGCAAGTTGAGAATATTTCCGCTTGTATACCCAGCTTCCAATGGAGATTCTCCTTGCAGCTTGACTAAAATTTCATTTAAATGATTTTCTAGTCTTGTTGGCGTTTTAAAAATAGTGAAAAGTTCATCTAGAACGGGCTTAATAATTAAGCGTATTTGAGTTTCTCTAGTGTAGTCTTTAGCCTGAGCTTGACTCAAAGCATAATACTTAAGAAGCACAATATCCGGAATCGCAATTTCTTGATAAGTTTGCTGAATTAGTTTGCTAGTCACATACTCCATTACTACAGAGTGTAATGCGAAGAGTAAACCACTTTTTTCACTTAATGTTGGCTGAAATTTATCGATGAGACTTCGCCTGATCAAAGACTCTAGAGCTTCTAGTAACTTGTGCGGTATTACTAATGAAGTTAAATCTTCTTGCAAATTGCAGAGTGGAATTGGCTCGCGATTAATTGCCAGCCAGTACATAACCACACGCTCTAAATTAGATAAACGCTCAAACTGTTGCTCTAAAACAGCACAGATATCACCAAAAACAGCTGTCTTTTGGTTCAAAAACTCAGAAACATCACCATTGAAAACATCTTGAATAGTCGTTGCAACTATCTTCAAAGCCAATGGATTACCAGAATAAAGCTCAATCAGTGCTTTTTGGGACTCTTCTCCAGATAGTCCTTTGAGGTGAAAAATTTTTTTTCCTTCTTCCTCTTTCAGTCCCCTGAGTTGTAATGAACGAACAGGTAGTGCTTGTCCTTCGTGTGAGGCCACGTCTTTGGGTTTTTCGCGAGAAGTCAGCACCAAGGAGCTTTGATGCATAACTTGCCCTAGTCGTTTTATTAGTAAGCCATAATCTTCATAGCCTTCTCGATAGCATCCAGCACAAGCACCTGGTTGCAAAATAGTCTCAACATTATCTAATACGAGCAGACAGCGTTGTTGTTGCAAATATCCAATTAGTTGTGATATTCTACCATCTACGCTTTTTGGTAAGTCAGTTTCTAAAACCTGCTCGTGAGAGAAAAATAGAATTAAATTTGCTAGCAGGTCAAAAAGTGAGGGAGCATTGTAGAGCGATCGCCAAATAACGTACTCAAACCATCCTTGAACCTTTTGTGATAACTTGGCAGCTAGAGAGGTTTTACCAATTCCTCCCATTCCCAACAGCGCTACGACTCGACAGCGTTCTTGGATCAGCCATTGCTCTAGTAGAGTCAGTTCATCTGTGCGTCCATAGAAAACTGACACATCCACCATCTCTCCCCAATCAACGCGCTTTGCAGACTCCAAAGCTGGAAGTATCGCCAAATCAGGATTTAACTTAAAATAGTCTTGCGAATTTAGCTCTAAGTTAAACGCCATGAATAAATAAACTAACGTTCGTTTGTCAACTCCTTCTTGGTTGGTAAGTATCTTTGCAACTGTATTTGAAGTTAACCCAGCGCGTTCACTTATTTCTTCTAGAGTGTACTTGGAGCCAGATTTTTCTCGAAGTTCCCCTGCAAGTTTTGCCTGCTGAAGTTTTTGCCAGCCTTCACGAGTGAGTATAACGCCACGATTCCGTTTTAGCTTGTGCTGATTCATAAATTATGAATACCTATTTTTTAAAGCAAAAGCTTATGGATAGACATTTAAAAGTAGCGATCCCTGTCACTTTTGGCTCAAAGCTTAGTCATGCATGGAATCAAGGCTAACAATATCTAAAAAATGGGACGTGATGGCGCATTCGCCAAGCATCTTCCTTTGGGACTGGGCACTTGATTAAAGGCGATCGCGTACACTACTCGTTGGGGAGTGAGTGAAGAAATACCTTATGAAAGTTTATCAGAATACTTAAAAATCTTTCAAAACAAAAGATCGTCCACGACGCTCTTGAAAGTCCCGCACAAGCAATTTTCATTGCGATCGCCTTTCGATATGAAACGTACAATCGCCGCACTCTGGCACTTCGGAAGAAGTGCGATCGCTCCCCTTATGCATCATAGCCTAGAAGGACAGAGCAACTACATTTATGTATTGTCGGGAATATTAAGATATGCGTAAAACTATTTTAGTTCTAGATTAGAAAATAGCTATAGGAAACCGACTTGAATCTTACCATGTATACTGAGGCTCTAACCGCAGAGATATACCTGATATCATGTCCGACTTAATACTTATGTGATTGCGAGCGTTCGCGCAGCGTCTCGTAGAGAAGCGCTGCAATCCCAAAGCGCAAGTGAATTGCTACCCTACGGGTTCTCCGAAGGAGTACATTCCACTTCGTTACTTTCGCAATGACATATCGTAAGTAATTTGCCGAACTTGATATGACTTTTCCCGTTAAGGGAACTCCAAGAAATAAATTATCCAATCTTGTGGAGTGGGCAACATGAGCGCCCAGTTTATATGGCGCTCATGTTGCCCACCCCACAATCAATAATTGAATCTTTTTTTATTTGGAAGTCCCTAAGAGGTTGTTTGAAAAGTGATTGGCTGTGATTTTAGGCACTAACCGATCCCCCCTAGCCCCCCTTTTTAAGGGGGGAACCGGAATCAAAGTCCCCCAATTTATCGGGGGATTTAGGGGGATCTAGAACGTTTTGTTACCGAGAAGAAAACTTTTCAAACATCCTCTAAGTCTGGAATCGAAATCATAAGGGTTTGAATCCAAGACGAATTCTCAACAATTTATATTTAATGATAATGGGCAACGAGAGAATAGGACTTTGATATAGGGGCAGCTTGAGCGTTCTAACTTTTCCCCTTATCTTTTTGGCAAAGCGATCGCTTACTAAGTTTCTCTCGGTTCAGCCGATTTCATTTTTGCTTCCCCATACTCTGCTTTTGCTTGTGCTGTGATATCATCCCAAGTTTCACCTAATTGTGCCAAAGCTTCTTTATTTCTTTCATAAATACGGATTCCACTTTTTATAGCCGCTTTGGCTATCGGTCTGCTAACACCACCTATAACTGGAAGGAACACAGGTATAAGAATTATTCCTATAATCCCTGTAACTCCCAACCCTTCAGCTAATTCTCCAAGATCGGGTAAAAGTTTCACTGACATATTATTTCTACCTTTTCTGTCTACCTCACTTCATTCTATTTTCTCGTTAAAGCTCTCTATCAAAACCTCAAAAAATTTATTGTAACGATAATCTGCTATCCTTCCTCGACATGTCTATGAAAAAGGATTAGCTTCTGTCACCACTTCTGGCAGTGGAATAAACTCTGTTTCATCTGGCACAGTAGCAAAGCGGCGATCGCGCCAATCAGCTTTAGCTTGCTCTATTCGCTCTGGTCGGCTTGAGACAAAATTCCACCATTTGTAGCGTGTACCCAACGGCTCGCCGCCAATAACGATGCATCGAGCAGCGGCAGCAGCGGAAACTCTTATCTCAGAACCTGGCTCTAGGATAGCTAGGCGATATTGCTCTAGCGGTTCATTATTAATACTTAATCCATCGGTGACGCTGTATACTGCACTTTGTGAATAATCAGTAGGGATAATGAAGTGAGCATTGGCAGACAACACCACATCTAAATAGAGGATAGGTGAAAAAACTTTCACAGGTGAGGTATAGCCAGGTACCTGTCCAGCAATAAGTTTGATGATAGCGCCATTCTCTTCCCAAGTGGGAAGGGTTTCAGCAGGATAGTGAATAAACTCTGGATCGATTTCTTCGTGTTCAACAGGCAGGGCGACCCAGGTTTGAATGCCATGAATAGTAGTTTCTTTGTGACGGTCAGAGTCAGGCGAGCGTTCTGAATGTACAATCCCCTTTCCCGCTGTCATCCAGTTAACTGCACCTGCTTGGATTTCCTGCACAGTACCCAAACTATCGCGATGCATCAAAGCACCATCAAATAAATAAGTTACCGTTGCAAGATTGATATGAGGATGTGGTCGGACATCAATGCCTTGATTGGGGGGCATAACGGTCGGGCCAAGATGATCGAAAAAGATAAACGGCCCGACCGTTTGGCGATTAGGATATGGCAAACTGCGGCGGGCAAAAGACCCACCCAGATTTTTAACTTCGGGTTCAATCAGTTGAAGGATTGCCATAAATCATCGGGGGTGATTGGTAAACACTGGAATCATTATAAGTATAACTACTTGAAGACAAGCTAACCTTTATGAGTTATCTGTTTAACTCCTGAAAAAGAAAAACTTGTCATATCATGTCCGCTTGATTACTTATTAAACCCGAAGAACCCCACCCCGCCAAAGCTATGCTTTGTCTCCCCTCCCTGCAAGCGGGGAGGGGTTGGGGGTGGGGTGCAATGACTGTGGGAACCATAACTATTTATCCGGACATGATATCAGAAGGAAATAACTACATCTTGCCATCTCTGCGTTTCTCTATCTCTGTTACTCTACGGCTGTAATATCAATAAACCAAAAAGTTTTTCCTCAAAGAGCGATCGCTAAAATATTTGTAGCTACTGTGGGAATCATAACTAATTATGCGGACATGATATAACGTGAGTTTAGAGTGCTGAGTTAGAAAAATGGATTCCTCATCTTGAATTGATTTGTCTTCCCTTCTCCTGAGCAGGAACGTTATGCGGCTAGGATGTAGGCTCAACATGGGATTTATGTTCCCTTTAAAGGCAGGGGGCAGGAGGAATTTGCCTCTACCCCTGCCCCTTTGCCTAATTCTTGAAAGTGAATTTTATTAGCTTCGTCGAACTCAAATTAAACAGAAAAGTTATTCAACTCTGGCGCGGAGTGCAGGAGATGGAAAGAATTTTTCAAATCCAGCTTGCCGCTCGTTTAAAGATTCTAAGGCATCGTTCCAAAGACTTTCATAATAAAAGAAAGTTACGCCTAGACCGCGTTCTTGGGCAGCCCGTACCTGAGATTTAATTTGCTGCATGGGAACTGGATTATTTCGTAAGCCTGTCATAATGCCAATTCCAGTTGGAATTGTTTGTTGCGCTTCTTGAATTTCTGGGCGGGAAATATTTGCCACAAAACTTTGCAGATCCGGACGATAAATTTGCACAATTAACTCGTCCACAATATTTTGCCGCATCCAACTCAGCCAATCTTGCAAGTGAAACTTGTAAGCAAAATCATAGTAATTAGGAGAAACAGAGAAAATCGCCTGGGGTTTTCTCTGCTTTACAGCTTGGTTAAGTTGTACCATGAACGCTGTAATTTTATCTGCCCGCCACTTTACCCATGCCGCATCTTGCGAATTAGTTGGGGGAGCATTATTGGTTTCTTTGGTATACAAGGCGATTGTATATCGATCGTAGCCAAATTCGTGGGGCAAACTCATGTGATCGTCAAACTGAATGCCATCGGCATCATATTGAGTGACCGTTTCCAACACGAGACTGGTAATGAACTTTTGCACTTGTGGATGGAATGGATTGAGCCACATCACCTCACCAGCCGCACTAATTGAAGTTTGGTTACCATCGCGCTTTTGTGTGAACCAATCTGGATAATTCAGTGCCAGTTCCGACGTTGAGGGAGCCATGAAACCAAATTCAAACCAGGGAATTACTAGCAATCCTTTGCGATGGGCTTGGTTAATCAGGTCTGCAAGAATATCATGTCCATCTGAACCTTTGGAGACAAAAGGTTGAATACCTGCACGTTGTGCGATCGCACTGGGATACATTACATAACCAGAATTCCACACCACAGGATAGATTGTGTTGAAGTTCAGCCGTCGTAATTGACTCACCGCATCCTGTACTTTATCGCGACTTTTGAGGGTGTCAAAATCATTGTTGGTCATCCAAACCCCGCGAATTTCCTGACGGGGTATCTGTGCAATAGCACTGAAGCGATCGCCTTCTGCGATCCCAGGGGTGAAACTGTCTACCAGCAATACAGTAATAAAGGATATTAAAATGAGAATCGGAAAAAGATACTTGAGCAATGTCTGACGACAAGCTGCTGTGCATCTACGCCGCCAACTTTGAAGAATAAAAGGTGATTTCATAGATTTGAATGATGCATTAACTACTCACACACGCTATTGCTTGCTTTTATGATTGAATCTACTAACCCTATAGTTTACAAGTACTTATGCTTACTACAGGATTGATGAGTTGGTAGTTGTTCGTTCCCTGCTTATGGAATTTTTGCACCAAATAAACTAAAGCAGACCTAGCAAAGCTATAAGGTGCTTGACGCAGCTAGTAGTCATTAGTGCCCAATAGACGGCTTTGGACATTGCTTATACTTGATTTTCCGGCGTTGCAGAGAAAGCGGGATAATTTGGCAACTTCTAAAATACCTCCCCTGCTTGCCCCCTGCGGGAAGCTAAAGCTACATTTTTCCAAGTCTTTTTTTTGAATTTTGAATTTTGAATTTTGAATTGATTTCTCCCAGTCCCTACCTGTGTCACAATAAAGAACTGTAATAAGAAAAATATTGTTAAGGTAATTTAGTGAGTCCAACTGCTCAATCCACGGCAAGTGCGCGTCGCGTAGTATTTCCTTTTACGGCAATTGTGGGCCAAGAAGAAATGAAACTAGCGTTGCTATTGAACGTGATTGACCCCAAAATTGGTGGTGTAATGATCATGGGCGATCGCGGCACCGGGAAATCCACAACTATCCGGGCGCTGGCGGATCTACTGCCAGAAATTTCTGTGGTTGCCAATGACCCCTTCAGTAGCGATCCTAGCGACCCCGACTTGATGAGCGATGAAGTCCGCCAACTGTTAGAACAAGGGGCGGAAATTCCTGTAGCTCACAAAAAAGTCCAAATGGTAGACCTGCCGCTAGGAGCTACAGAAGACCGAGTTTGTGGCACAATCGACATCGAGAAAGCTTTATCTGAAGGTGTTAAAGCCTTTGAACCGGGACTGCTGGCAAAAGCTAACCGAGGCATTCTTTATGTGGATGAAGTCAACTTACTAGATGACCACCTCGTAGACGTGCTACTCGACTCCGCCGCGAGTGGATGGAACACGGTAGAACGGGAGGGTATTTCTATTCGTCACCCAGCGCGTTTTGTTCTTGTGGGTTCTGGAAACCCGGAAGAAGGCGAACTACGCCCCCAATTGCTCGATCGCTTTGGGATGCACGCAGAAATTCACACCGTCAAAGAACCAGCCTTGCGGGTACAAATCGTAGAACAACGGGCAGATTTTGACCAAAATCCTCCAGTATTTCTCGAAAATTACAAACCCCAGCAAGAAGCACTGCAAGAGCAAATTGTCAATGCTCAACAGCTTTTGCCAGAAGTGAAAATTGACTATGAACTACGGGTAAAAATTTCTGAAGTCTGCTCAGAACTGGATGTAGATGGTTTGCGGGGTGACATTGTTAGTAACCGCGCCGCCAAAGCCTTAACAGCATACGAAGGACGGACTGAAGTTACAGTTGATGATATTCACCGTGTAATTACGCTATGCTTGCGTCACAGGCTGCGGAAAGACCCCTTAGAATCGATTGATTCTGGCTATAAAGTCGCCAAAGTTTTTAGCCGCGTCTTTGGCGTCGAACTACCAGAAAGTGATATTGCACAAAAAAATGGCACAGGTCAAAAGTTAGGTGCTAGGGGTTAAAAGTTAGAAGCGGAGCCGGAAACGCTCCGCCTCCAGTGAATAGTTAAGAGTTAAGAGTTTTGAATGGAAAGCTGCTTCATATCTCACAACTTTAATTCCTCACTCAGCACTTAGTACTGAGTATATAACTCACAACTGACAACTTTAATTCCTCACTCAACATTCAGCACTGACTATGAGATTTTGGTCTTTTTGGTTCAACAGCTTTATTCTATCTAGCCAATACGATCCGCCCAGGTTTATAGAATTATTGATGCTGTTATTAGCGATCGCACTGCTGGCAATAGACAGTTTTTTACGCGATAGACCATATTTAATTTTATGCTTGAGCTTAATAATTGGGGCATCTATTTCTATCTTAGTGCGGGAAGCGATCGCCCCCTCACCCCAGACGCGAATTACCCAACTAGCAACATCTATATTGCTCATCATTAGCCTCTATGGCTTTGCTAACTTAATGTACAGTTTATAAAATTGGTTATGAGTGAGAAATTAATTAGAAACTCCTAACTCCTAACCGCAGGCGGAGCGTTTCTGGCTCCGCTGCTAACTTTTTCATTTACCAATTCTGCATTTCCACCAATTCCATACACAACTCATTGATTTGCTCCAAATCAGGTTTGTGAGGTAGGGCAGATTGTTCGTAAACAATTTCCATTTCGGCAACCAAATCTTCTGCCATTTTCATCACCTGTTCGTAAGAATACTCACCCTTTAAAATAGCTTTTAAATCCTCAACATCACCAGCTATTCTCCTATCTACAATCACTTCACCTTGCCGCAATATTTCTACTCCACTGCGTAATAATCTAATGCAGTGCATCCCATGTTTGAGGTCATAACCCGACTTTTTTTCCATTTCTGCCCTAGCCGGATTCCTATTTTCCTGCCAAGATAGGTAAGCCTTCCATTCTCTTAAAGCTATTTGATAGCTTTGACTTTTCTGAAGCAGACGGATAAAATCTTTACGGCTATTGGTCAACTGTTGGGTATATTCTAAAGTTTCGTCGGGTAAAGTATATTGTTTTAACACCCCTTTAAAATCAATATCTGCTGTCAGCAATTGGTATAATTGTTCTGCTTCTTCCAAAAACTCAATCCGCCCTCTGATTAAGTTATAAAGATACTCCAAAAAAGCATTTAGCTCATCTTTGCTGAGGGGGGTTTCGTCTTCTATGGAAAAGTCAGATGGTATTGGTTTTTTTTGCGGTGGCTTTAACAACCACTTGCGATGAGTTTCCATTTTTTTAATTTGGGCAAAAGCATAACCAGTGTAAGTATGTTTTACCTTCTTGCTTAAAAATAACTGTTTACGATCGATTAAATGCTGCCCCACAGCGTTTAAAAATGGATAGTTATTTAACCACAGTAATTCTAAAACATTGGGATTTGCGCCCGCTAATAACTGGAGGATTTTTCTTAATTCATATATAACTGTGTCTTTGTTGCCATCCACGAAGGGAAATATTCCTGGTTCATCCCAGCCAGCATCTTTTTGTTCTATGCGATCGAATCCCAAGTAGTACCTTTTGGGTGCGATAAATACTCCCCGATAATCAAAGTCTGAATCAGGACGATTTAAACCATAGCCGTGGCTACCAGCCAAACCAATAAAAATAGTTCTTTGCTCAACTTCTATTCTTTTCATATCACCTGATTAAAATATAGTCATCCTAACTTATGAGTTAGGCAGGTGGGGAGATAGGAAGCAGAGAAAGACTAAATTGAGATTAATAGAGGGCTTTGCTATTCAACTTTTTCATACCAGATACCTACTTTCTCAAAAGCACTATAAGCAAGCTTGAGAAAATTCACTACTCTCTGTCTGCCAATTACCCCTAAATCTCTAGACTCTCTTGCTTCTGCAAACGTCAGGCGATTTTGGTCAATTATGTTTCTTTCTTTATATGCTAACTTCGGAAAATCTATAACTTTTATCTTATATTTATTTATTATTTTCTGAAAGTTTAAGTCTGACTCTATATGCTCCCAATCATCACACAGCCCGAAGTTCCTCACTAGAATATGAGGGATTTTCTCACCGTAGGTATTCACTGACTGAGCAAACAAGTTGATGCTGTCGTATCCTCCTGTCGATACAAACCATTTGCAAAACATCACTCCTTGCGAACTCCCTAGTTCAATTAATTGATTAGAGTCAATCCACCCTTGTACTGCTCTATGCGATTGTGCGGCTAAATTTACAATTACTGGCCTCTCTATCGCCCACTCAAATATTCTATCTGCCTTATCTGCCTGTCGTTCGTTTTCACTAAACACAGCATACTTACATATCTCCTTATACACCCCTGCTACATCTGGATTCGATCTATCTGTTTCCACTGGTACAAACGGGATTTTCTTATCCAGACAATATTGAATCATTGTCCTAGTAAAGAGAGACTTTCCTACCCCGCCTTTTTCACCATCCACCAAATGAATTGTCGGCATTACAGCCACCCCTAATACTTATTAAACTTGTCTAATACATTTTTCCCAGGCTTATAACTTGGCGGTTGCCGCCTATTAGTTTTGGTAGTTTTCTGAAATGCCTTTATCTCATCCTTTGATTTTTGCTGAACTTGAATCTCTGAAGTTTGGTTTAACCTCTCTTTTACGAGAACGTTTTTCTTCCTCAATCTCAGTTAAGTATTGCTTGAATGTCGCTGCGGAAACTTTCATTTCTTGAGTTTTTAGGATCTCAGAAAGGTCTTGATAGTTATAACCTTTCTTCAGAGCCGATGGAAGCTGATTTTGCAAAAAGTAAACACTCTCTGGGAGCGATAGTTCTTCTTTATCTTTCTGTTCTAGCTTTTCTAGGGAAGCTAGAGCCGCTTGGATATCAATAGGAATCTTCTGTCCTGGGGTTCTGTGTACCATCCGTTCTGTTGAATTGGCTCAAAATTTAATTAATCCTATCACCACACTCTCTTGTGTGATTATAAGATCATACATATTAATCGAAAGAATCTCTGACCAGAGAGGCAGGGGAGCGGAATTCTCCAGGAACCGTTGAGTTTCAGAGCAAATAAATTTATTGATGCGCTTCGGTTAAATATTTATTACGACATACATAGTATAAGAAATAATCCGTCCTCGCTTCAGCAGCCCTAAATTTTAGCGATCGCTCCGAGAGCCGATTTTCCCATATCCCATCTTTAAAAGCTATGTACCTATCAAAGGTACGATCGCTTTGTTTCGAGCATATACCTAAAGATATAATTTTTGCTCAATTATCTTCCAAATTATATTCTCCTCCAGTAACCTGGACGTTCTGACGAGCAAGCAAGCTAGATAGGTTGCTTTTATCGTCATATTTTTAACCTTTTATTGAAGAATTGTTGCAAATACTCGCGATCGCAATCAGATTGGTATGATTTATTTATTGAGCTTTTGCCCAAAAATAGAGCATAAAATCAAAAACTTATTTGATGAGGATCGCAATAACCCAAGGGTGAATGGCGAAGTATTAGCCGTAGAACGATTGGGCAAAGAAACCGATCGCTACATCAAAATTGGGGGTAGCGAGACCATAGTTGTGCAAACAGACCGAGATAATCCAGCCATTATGCCCGATTACGTCCCTATTTACATTAACGGTGAGCTTTGCCATTTGTTCGATCGAGACGGTGAAGCCATTCCCAAAGTTCATCGTCACCATCTAACTCTGAATGAATCCCATGAACAGCAATATCAGCACAGGATCGGCAATCAAGCTGAATGAAGCATCTCTGTCTCATTTAGGAAATAACGTTCGCGTACCCAATTACGATCGCCATCAAATCACTAACGGTATTGTCCATATCGGTGTGGGTGGGTTCCATCGCGCACATCAGGCATTATACTTAGATAATTACTTTCATCAAAATCCTGGTAGTGAATGGGGAATCTGCGGGGTTGGGCTACTAGAATTCGATCAACGGATGCGGGATGCACTGAATTTTCAAGATTGTTTGTATACCTTAGTTGAAAGATCCACAGAAGGCGATCGCGCTCGTGTAATTGGGGCAATCACCCAGTATTTGTTTGCCCCAGATAACAGCCAAGCAGTAATTGATACCTTAGCAGATCCCAAATGCCGCATCGTCACCCTCACAATTACCGAAGGCGGCTACTACTATATTGAAGGTAGCGGTGAATTTGATGTCAATCACCCGACAATCCAGTACGATTTGCAGCATCCCGATCGGCCAATTGGAGTATATGGCTTTTTGACAGCTGCCCTTAATCGCCGCCGTCAACAGGGAATCGCACCGTTTACCGTATTGTCCTGCGACAATTTGCAAGGTAACGGTAACATTGCCCGCAAAATGTTAACCGCATTTGCCCAAATGCAGAACCCGGAATTGGGACATTGGGTTGCCGAACAGGTTGCCTTTCCCAACTGCATGGTCGATCGCATTACCCCCGCCACAACCCCAGCAGATATCAAAATGGTGGCGGAACAATTTAATATCGATGATGCCTTTCCAGTTGTTGCCGAACCGTTTCTTCAGTGGGTAGTTGAAGACAATTTCAGCGCAGGTAGACCTGATTGGGAATCAGTTGGCGTTCAGATGACTAGCGATGTTCATCCCTATGAGATGATGAAAATCCGGTTACTCAACGCGAGTCACTTGTTGATTGGCTATCTCGGCTCCTTGGCAGGTTACACCTACGTTCATGAGGTCATGGCCGATCCATTGATTCGGCAAGCTGTCGATCGTTTGATGGCAGAAGTTACGCCGACGCTCCAACCTGTACCTGGAATTGATTTAGATAATTATAAAAATACCTTAATTGAACGCTTTGCCAATCCCAAGATTCGGGATCAACTCCCGCGTCTTTGCCTCAATAGCTCCGCTAAAATGCCAAAATTTGTACTCGGCTCAGTCCGCGATGCGCTGCACCAAGGAGGAGCCATCGACTACATGAGCCTAACAGTTGCAGCTTGGTTCCGTTACCTCAACGGCAAGGACGACCAAGGTAATCCCATTCCCATTGATGACCCAATAGGAGGTACTCTGACTCAACTAGCCCGTTCCAGCGGCTCCGATGCCAAACCATTGCTCAACCTAACTGAGATTTTTGGCGATTTATCCCAGTCACCGCTTTTTGTCGATGCAGTTACGAACCATTTACGCAGATTGTATGAGTTTGGAGCTAAAGAAACGTTAGCTCGATTCTGATAGAAAACCGATTTTCGATTATTAAGTGGAGTCCATACCGAAATGCGAATTGAACCATACGAAGACAGTCACCTTGATGCCATCAAGAGCCTTTCTATTCGGGCATGGACTCCGGTTTTTGATTCGCTTCAAGAAGCGATGGATCTTGACGTGTACCGTTCATTCTATCCCGACGGCTGGCGTGTAAGCCAGCTTCATGCTGTCGAGGAAGTCTGTGCTGCTGCGGATACAAAGGTGTGGGTTGCCATCGACTCCGGTTCAATCCTGGGCTTTGTAGCTGTGAAACTCCACTCTGAGAGCAGTATGGGAGAAATCTATATGGTCGCCGTCGATCCAGACTCTCAACGTCGAGGCATTGGTACCGCTTTGATGGAATTCGCTCTTGATTGGATGAAAGTTGCTGGGATGTCTGTTGCTATGGTTGAAACCGGAGGCGATCCAGGTCATGCCCCGGCACGTTGTACCTATGAAAAGCTTGGTTTTGGGCTGTTCCCAGTCGCCAGGTACTTTAAGAAGTTGGGTTAGTTCGCGATTCAGGATTTGGAGGAGCAATTGAGCGACATCGTAGTTGGCTTAGACTTAGGTACAGGAGGAGTAAGAGCGATCGCAGTTAATCTGCAAGGGCAAATTATCGCTCAGTCTACCAGAAGCTATCCCCTGTTAACTCCACAACCCGGTTGGACGGAGCAGAACTCATCAGATTGGGTCGAAGCAAGTTTAGATGCTCTCTTCAATATTAGTCAACAGCTAAACGGACATCGGCCGATTGCCCTCGGTTTATCTGGACAAATGCATGGCATGGTTCCGATCGACGCCCAAGGCAAAGCAATTAGACCAGCAATTTTGTGGAATGACCAGCGCACGGGTAAAGCTGTTGCTGAGATTGAAGCCACCATTCCCCGTCAGGAGTCGATCCAGCGCACTGGAAATCCGGCAATTACAGGGTTTCAACTGCCAAAGCTCCTATGGTTGCGGACTGAAGAACCACAAGCCTATGCTCGGCTGTGGCAGATTCTTTTGCCCAAAGATTATCTGGGATATGTGCTAACGGGTGAAGCAGTCACAGAACCATCTGATGCGTCTGGTGTCGGCTGTCTGAATCTGGCAAATCGGCAATGGGATAGAGATATTCTCCATGCTCTCAATATCAATCCAGCGTTGTTCCCGCCAGTAATAGAATCTACCGCGATCGCTGGAAAGTTGAAATCAGAAATAGCCGCCCGTGTGGGATTACCTGTGGGATTACCTGTAGTTGCAGGCGGAGGTGATAATGCCGCAGCCGCAATCGGTTTGGGCATTTCATCAAGCAATTTAAATCGGGGTAGCTTGAGTATTGGTACATCGGGAGTTATCTTTGCACCGTGCGATCGCCCAATTCCCGATCCAGAAGGTCGAGTACATTTGTTCTGTCATGTGGATGGTGGCTATCATCTCTTGGGAGTAACGCTGGCGGCTGGTGGTTCTTTGCGTTGGTATCAAGATACATTTGCATCGCATATATCTTACACCGATCTGATGGATATGGCAGAGCGATCGCAGCCTGGTGCTCGTGGTATTCTATTTCTGCCCCACCTCTCAGGAGAGCGCAGTCCCCACCTCGATCCAGATAGTCGGGGTGCTTTGGTGAATTTGTCATTAGCTCATACGCAAGCGGATATAACTCGTGCTGTTCTAGAGGGGGTTGCATTCAGCTTGCGAGAAGCGTTAGAAGTTATCAGCGCGATCGCTCCCGTCGAGCAACTTTTAGCAACGGGTGGAGGCGCACGTCACATCTGGTTAAGAATTTTGGCAGATGTTTTGCAAACAGAACTCATTGCTCCCAAAGCTGAAGAAGGAGCTGCTTATGGAGCAGCTATTTTGGCAATGGTGGGGGTTGGTGCCTACCCTAATTTAGAAGCTGCACTCAAGATGCGATCGCAGGACAGTAATGTGGTAAAGCCACAGGCAAATCCTTTGTATGAAGCAGGGTTTAAGCGCTATAAGTTACTTTACAATACCTTGAAAGCTGTTCGTTGACAGAACACCAGCGCCAAAAGCAGGATTAATCCAACGTGAGTTCGATAAGCTAAAAAACGGCAGGAGGTATTTTAGGGACATAACTATTTCAGTTCTGTCCGATTAAAGTTTTAATATTTAGCTAAATAAATTTCTTTTGATTTAGGATAATAAAAGTGAATTTAGAAAATTCAAATTGCTACAAGCAAAAACCAATTGGATATAGTTTAGTTATCGCTCAATTAAATTGAGAAGGTCAAGTATGCTGAGGTGTAGCTCATTGGCAAAATGTTTGTTTGAAACACCCAGATACGCTCTGCGCTACTTAATAAGTAATCCAGGGTTTTTGCATAGTTATGGCGTATAGATTATTACATGTAAAAAACATCTATTCTTAGGCAACGGATTCCTAACTAAAGTTGAAAATTCAGGGGAACATATATATGGCAGGGAAACCAAGATTTGAAATTACTGACTTGATTAAGCAGGCAGTAGAAAATGCACTAGTAAGACGAAACGAAGCTCTACAACTTGAGGATGGTTATACAAGTTTATCCGATGAGGAAGCAGCTAATATTGCTGGCGGTTTGACTAATGCTACTCAACCTATTGCGCCTGTAGACCCGACTATAATTGGGTTCCAAGCTGTTTGTCCAGCGATTAAACCAGAACTATTACAAAATAGCACCACACCAAATAGCATCACACCAAATAGCATCACAAGCGGTTAACTATAACAAATACTTTTCGTTAGAGGCTCCACTGATGGAAATTAGTGATAATCAGACTACTCTTTGCCCCAGTGCTAGACCAGAAATGGTTGATAGTGTCGTCTTTGGTGTCATCGCTGGAACGGTGACAGAGCCAATTGTCACTTATCTCAAGCAATCAATACCTATCACGAATGAATTACTAGCTTTGGCTAGCCCAGTTACACCTACTGAAATTTTTCGGACGGCAGCCCCTTGTGCTAGCAAAGGTTGCCAGTATTTTGATGGTAGAGACTGCCGTCTAGCAATGCAAATTGTCGATAAATTATCT
This sequence comes from Nostoc sp., assembly GCF_036917095.1. GTDB lineage: Bacteria > Cyanobacteriota > Cyanobacteriia > Cyanobacteriales > Nostocaceae > Nostoc. The sequence goes on along the minus strand of NZ_JBALFH010000015.1, from coordinate 406,404 downwards.
GCGGTAGTAGAACAGCTGCCTCCCTGTTCCATACGCCGAAATTGTCGTTGGTGGCAACAAGAAGGTCAGGCAGCTTGTATGCGTTGTCCTCAAGTTATTACTGATAATTACAATCCCTCTAAAAGTATGCATGAAGCAGCAACACCTCAAGCCAGCTTATCCGAGTAAGTGATGATACTGCTCATCATCAAACAAATTTTTCTGGAAAGTACATCATAGCCCCCTCATCGCTTGCGGGGAGGGGGTTGGGGGTGGGGTTCTTGTACCTCACTCAACTGAGAACCGCTATATTATTCCAGATGTAAACAATTGCATCAAATTCAGACTTTCTAACAGTTACACCGCTTGCTTACTACTGCCACCGATTAAAATCCGATTTCTAAATAAAATTTACATCTACAAAATAACAAAAGCAACCCACCTCCAATATCTGCTGATACAGAACTAGTTGAATTAAGGGGTGGGTTGTTATATTTAGCGCCGTGTGCAACTTTATTTCAAACCTAACCCCCAGCCCCTTAAGAGCTAGCGATGGGGGAGCAAGAATCAAAGCCTCTCGACCTTTCGGGGAGAGGAATGGAAGCGGGGTTCTAAGAATAAGTTGCACATCGCGTTATTTAGATATTTTTGGTTTTCCTGCTTCAAGTTTTAGAGAGTTATTGACTTAAGTAGCCTTTTGTTACAAGTCAATAACTCTCTATTATATGAATGCTCTTGTTAGCTGTATTTACTTGATTTTTTGCAGATTACTAATTGTGAAGAAGATTTCATCATCAGTGATTTGACTATTATAATCAATGTTAATTTGAGTTGGGTAGCCGATTCTCGGATAATATTGTACAGTCAGATTTGCCGCTCTCCGAATGAGCGCATCTTTAATGATATTAAAGAGTTTAGGAATAGTATTGTATTTTTGAAACAATTGTCCATCTACTGGTTGACCAGTTGCTTTAGAAGTGATAGAAGTTGTGACACCGTTACGTACTTCAATAATCACTGGTTCTGTAGCTTTAGGTAAACAATTGCAACTTCTAGTGAATTCATAGCGATAGTTAGAGATTTTTTGCTGTCTCCATAATCGATAATTAATCTTAAATTGTTCAATTGTGGAACTATTCAACGCTGGTGTTTGCGCTACCTGTATAGGAGGTTGAGACATAACAGGTGCATTCAAACCCAAAGACATCACTAAAAAGGCACTAATTGCCATTGGCAAGCGCATATAAATCTATCCTTAACTCTAATTGCTCACTTTAACGTGCTTCAATGTGATTACCAAAACAGTGAATTTATTTTTGATACTCACTTACTATTGTAGTACATTGTACTGCAACAACAAAGACAGATCGAAGAAACGTAAGCGTAGCCCGTCGTAGACATCCCTTGCTATCAAAAAGCTTTGGAGTTCAATGCCAAATACCAGGAAGCCAAAATGAATTTAGGACAGATTTAGCAAACCCAGCACCAAGAAATTACACAATTTGACTCACTAAAAATTTGTGGCTAAACGGCTCATCTGACTTTAGGGTAAATGCAAACTTAAGCGTCAATAATTAAGGTAGATGGCTAACTTTTGCTTGCTCAAAGTAGCCATAGACTATCTGGGAAACTTGACGAATAAAAGCTGTTGCTCTTTCGTCATTATTTGGTCTTCGCACAAAAATTCCTGCTAAATAACGCTTACCTGATGGCGTTTCAATGATACCTGCATCTCCCAGTACAAACCGCAGAGTGCCTGTTTTGTGAGCTATACTTGCTCCAGAACCCAAACCAGATGGGAGTAAGCTTCTATTATGGCAACGAATCATGATACCAAAAACTTGAGAGCGACTTGTATCAGAAATTAACTGATTATTTGCAATCAAAGCTGACAATCGTACTAAGTCTTTCGCACTAGTTTTATTAGTTCCTTGAAAGTCTCCTAGCATATTGCGAATCACAGTACTTTGTAATCCCCAAGACTGAAACCGCTGATTTAAATTTGCCTTACCGCCTAAACGGTCGATAATCATATTTGTAGCGGTGTTATCGCTAATAGTCATCATTTTGGTTACAGTTTCCAAAAGACTAAGCTTAGTTCCCACCCGCCGATACTGCATATCTCCAGAACCACCAGCAACATGTTTGCGTTGCATCACCAATGTTTCGCTTAGTTTGATTCTCCCTGAATCTATTCCCTGAAACAAGGCAATCAAAATCGGATACTTAATTGTACTAGCGGCAGAGAAAGCTTGACCACCATTGATATTTAAATAATCCCCTGTTTCTAAGTCCATAAAAAAGATTCCGGGGGTGAGGAATCTGTAACGAGCCATTAATGCTTTAATTGGAGTTTGTAGTTCCGATATTTCTCGTCCTAGAGGAACTATACCAGTGTATTTAGGAGTACCTGTTGGGTTAACAACATCGCTTGAGGTAGTTGGAGGAATGAATTTAAGTTCTGGTAGTTGTAAATCTGATTGATTTCCAATCGCGACATCTGCGCTGTCAACTTGATTTATGCTAGGATTCGCCCTTACTGGCGACGACAATAGAAGAATACTTGTGAAGCTAAGTAAGAGCCAGCGTAGTTTCATGTAGTGGTGTGAGGATAGAGGTGGATTTCTTTACAGAGATTTTCCGGATAAGTAAATCAAATCCGGATTGATTGACATAATATTCACTAAGATTTTCCATGTCAAGATATATAGATAGCATAGTTTTCTGCAAGTTGGGAAAGAAAAACTAGGAACTAAAAGCAAAATATGAGTACATAATTTTTACATATATTACAGTCAACTAATTATATAATTTATACAAAGGCTCAGAGATTAAGATTGCAGCTTTAGTTTTACCAGCTATGATTTATATATGGCAACAGGAATGAAGAAAGCACCTGCAATTGAACTGATTAAAAAGCGGAAACTAAAAGGTCAAAAATGACCAATATTCATTAGTTATTTAGGATTCTCTAACTGCTCCAGAAGTCTCCAGGAGAGTTACCTGCAAAAGGTTTCACTCCAGCTATAGTAATTTTATGTTGAATTAATCTTGATATAGCTTTTCTCTCTCTGTGGGGATGAATATTGGTTGTAATTCTGCTCATTATCTGCGTACAGCTTGGTAACATTGCGGTAGTGTAATTGGTAAATTAGCTAAATAGATAAATCCAGCTTGATGACCGTACTCCAACAAAAATACAACATCTTTTTAGTGATTATACTTATCTACCGCGTCGAGAATATCAGCGTTAATGAAGTGTCTTTGCAATAGTACGGTATCGGGTGCTGCTAACCAAGCATTTAAGAAATAAGTAGTCAAGCCAATTACTTACTCGCTGTAATACTAGATACAGGGCTTTTCTCGGACTGCTACAAATCCTTTGATTCGATAACTTTCTTGCTATTACATCAATGTTTGCAAGTGTTTGACTAGGACAGATGGCTCAAATGCTTGGACTAGCAGTAGTTGCACCACATTAATCCCTTCATCATGTTCGTGTTCGGCTTGGTTGTCGTGGTAGGACGACTATCTAAGTTGTTGTTTCGTGTTCTAGGCTAGAGTCGGCTTGTAGCTGTGCTTCAAAAGCTTCTAATACCAATTTAATGTGAAGTTGCACATATCTTGATCCCCCTAAATCCCCCGATAAATTGGGGGAATTCAAAGTCCCCCCTTTTTAAGGGGAGCCAGCGCGGTCTTGGGGTCTCCCCAAGTGGAGCGACTGGCGTGGGCTAGGGGGGATCGAATTCTATGCAGCTTCAGAAAGAATTGGTATAAATTGCCCACAAACTGATTGGTTGCTAAGGCTTGACAGTCTGCTACATTAAAAAAATTTTTGGTTTACTGACTTTAGACGTATTTACTGAATAAGAATATGAACAGGAAATCTTAATAAGTTTTAATAGAAAATAATCCGGAAGAAATAGATTTAGCCCCAAAGCTACGTGTTACATTTAACCTGTTGTTAACCTATTGCTTGATTGAGCTATTGGGTAATCGAGGAAATGACTAAAAGTATCAGTAATCATGAAAAATTAAGTCCTTCGGGTAAAATCTCATCTGACTTAATCTCTACACAACAAAGTAATAAAGTTAATCATAATACAACTAAACCGATGGCAGAGTCAACGGAGTCACAGCCCTCAGCTGGCTTGCAAATAGTTCATTTAACTGCCGGGCGCGTGCGACTCCGGACTACTGACAGTAGTCTTAACTCGATACTAGACAGCATAGCCCAAGATTTACGCTCCTTAGAGGGAGTGAGGGAAGTTTCTGTAAATCAGCAAACGGGCAGTTTGGTAATTAATTTTGATGAACATAAACTGTCATTCCCGCAAATTTTGGCGCTAAAATCCGATCTTCAGATCCAACAGCCGCCAGCTTCGTCTGATTCACCTAGCAACGCCGATCCCTTTGCAGCTTGGAAATCGCTTTCATTTTGGAAAGAGCAAGGTATTTCCTTAATTCCGATGATGACAGGCTTGGCGGTAACAGGAGGATTGGGAATTCATGGCTGGGTATCGATTCCAGTTTATATGATTGCGGCGGATGCAACTCGTGGTGTAATTGGTTATCTTGGCTCTCAAGTTTCGACATCAGACAGCAAAAATTCTCATACCAGTTCTGGGATAAAAAGCGACATAAAATCTGAGTCGGCATTATCAAAAGAAGAGCGCAAATCTACTATTCAACAAGAAAAGTCAACAAATGTTGATAACGCTAATGAGGTGGTAGCGCCTGCAAAGATTGACTACAGCGTAGTTCATCAAATTCCCGGACGTATTCGGTTGAATGTGCCGAAAATCGCTGAAAATCGAGCTTATGGGCGGCGACTTGAGAGAATAGTGAAAACCGATGCTCAAGTTACAAGCGTGCGTGTGAATTTTGATGCAGCATCGATTGCGATCGCTTATCAGTCTCGTGATATTCCATTATCTTATTGGGTGAGTCTGATGGAATTAGCGTTGGAGATAAACCCACCAACAGTAGGGATGACAACGGCTAACCAACCTCTAGAAGAAGTTAGTCAGACGCCTGAAGTTACAGATCCAACAACGGCAAATCATCATACTACTCCCGTTGTTCAGACTGCTGAAGTTACAGACGCAACAACGGCAAATCATCCTACTCCAGAGTTATCCAGTCTATGGAGTAATCTAAAATCGCCTGCGATGTGTGTTTCCTTAGGGTTTATGGCGAATTTCCCTTTATAAACGTAATATTGCACCCGATCGCCCTGACTCTGAAACGCCGTGGCTCATAAACTTAGCTTACCTACAACGATAAGTTAGCCGACGAGTCCAGAAGATGGCAAATAATCAAACTTTTGATAGCTAATCAATCTCGCAGGATTGGTGGCTAATTTGCTCTCTTTACCCCAGGAAAGAGCCTGATTTTCATCGAAGTGTAACAATTTTGGATTAAAGAAAAGTTATGGCAAAAGTAGCAGTGCAACTACCATCACCCCCAAAATCTCAATTCCCTGTGTTGGAAGGGAATGGAAAAGTTTCTTTAATTGAGACTAATGGACACTCTCAAGAAGAGTTACCCAACGTTACCTACAGCGTTGTCCATACAATTCCGGGAAGACTGCGGTTTCGCTTACCTCGCTTACGCACTGATGCAGATTATGCCAAGCGTCTCGAAGTATTGTTAACAGCAGATGGGCTGGTGAAGAATGTCCGTGTCAAGCCTGCGGCGATGTCAGTTGCAGTTACTTATAAATCTGATAAAGTTTCCGATGGGAAGATGCGATCGCACCTTCATGATTTGATTCAGGCTGCTAGTGAGGTAGTCGTTCTCAAAAACTCTACATCTATATCGGAAACGGAAAAAGAGGCATCTTGGCCAGGTTTACAACTCTCCGCCGTTGCAACTACTTTAGCAGTGTTAGGGGGGCCGTTAGGATTACCGATCCCACCGTTGATAGTGGTGCTTCCCATCGCCATTGCTACACTTCCCGTTGTCCAACGAGCCTGGGAAGGTATTAGGGTAGAGCGAAAATTGAATATTGACTTTTTGGATCTGATGGCGATCGCCATTACTACCTTCCAAGGGCAATTTCTCACACCATCGCTGATGCTGGGTTTAATTGAAGTAGGCGAAAATATCCGCGATCGCACGGCTCGTTCTTCTGCTCAACAAACTCTAGATTTACTTAGTTCTCTAGGGCAATTCGTCTGGGTGGAACGCAATGGCGACAAGCAACAAATTCCCATTCAAGATGTGCAGCGTGGCGATACAGTGATTGTTTACCCTGGCGAACAAGTGCCGGTTGATGGTAGCATTTTGCGAGGTAAAGCCCTGCTAGATGAGCAGAAATTAACTGGCGAGTCGATGCCGGTACTGAAGAAAAAGGGACAACCAGTTTTCGCCTCAACGCTGGTACGAGAAGGACGAATTTATATTCTTGCAGAATGGATAGGCAATGATACCCGCGCCGGACAGAGCATTAAGTTAATGCAAGAAGCGCCTGTCCACGATACCCGGATGGAGAATTATGCCACGAAATTTGCTCAAAAAGCTGTTGTGCCAACTTTGCTACTTGGTGGGGCAGTATTTGCCGCAAGCCGCAATCCTTCACGGGCAGCCAGCGTTTTAACTCTAGACTTTGCTACAGGTATTCGAGTCTCCGTCCCCACAACAGTTTTAGCAGCATTAACTTATGCTGCACGACGGGGTATTCTGATTCGTAGCGGACGAGCGTTAGAACAACTAGCAGAAGTTGATACCATAGTTTTTGATAAAACGGGGACACTGACTAAGGGAGAAGTCGATGTTGTCAGTGTGGAAAGTCTCAATCCAGCAACCTCAAGATTGCGAGTGTTGGAATTGGCCGCCGCCGCCGAACAACGTTTAACTCATCCAGTAGCAGAAGCAATTGTTCGCTATGCCCAAGCAGAGCAAGTGGAAATTTTGCCGCGTAGCAAGTGGGATTATCAACTAGGTTTGGGGGTGCAAGCTCAGATTGATGGAGAGACAGTTTATGTTGGGAGCGATCGCTTTTTGCGTACCAGTGGCATTGACACCGAAGCGCTAAATGGTCAGCAAAAATCTTCAAATTCAGCGATTTATGTAGCTAGCAACGGTCAACTTCAAGGTATTATTAAATATAGTGACCTTCTTCGTCCCGAAAGCCGGGAAGTGATCGCAGCACTTTCGACGGTCGAAGGTGTAGAAATTCACATGCTAACCGGCGATAATAAGCGAACTGCTACTGCTGTAGCTGCTGAACTTGGTATTTTGCCAACGCATACTCACGCCGAAGCTTTTCCAGAACAAAAGGCAACAGTTGTCCGCCAGCTGCACGAACAAGGTAAAACGGTTGCATTTGTAGGCGATGGGATCAACGATTCGCCAGCTTTAGCCTACGCCGATGTTTCCGTATCCTTTGCCAACGGTTCTGAGATCGCCCGCGAGACAGCAGACTTAGTGTTGATGCAGAATGACTTGCATAGTTTATTAGAAGCGATCGCGATCGCTCGTCAAGCCAAGCAATTGATTCGGCAAAACACAGCACTTGTTGCCTTTCCTAATTTAGCAGCAATGGCGATCGCCGTTTTCTTTGGTCTTAACCCCTTAGCTGCAACAGTAGTCAACAATGGCTCAACTGTAGTTGCCGGAGTCAACGGTTTGCGTCCAATTCTTAAAAATCGTCAACATAAAGCTCTACCATCGGCAAGATGATCCAACTATGCCGACAAGAGTATCTTAAAAAGCTTTCCGAGATTTCTTAATTAATAGGAGAAAATTGAACATGGCACCTAAAATTAGTGATTTTGTTGAAGATGCAGGCGCTCCCGGTATTATAGCCGGAATTGGTGCAGTCCTCTTAGCACCCGTTCTCCTGCCCATTGTCGCTGGAGTTGGTAAACCCTTAGTCAAATCAGTCATTAAAGGCGGAATTGGTCTTTATGAAAGAAGCAAAGGAACCATTGCAGAAATGGGCGAAACCTGGGAAGACATGGTAGCCGAAGCCAGAGCAGAACTTGCTGATGAAAAAGAAACCCCCGTGTTTGAAGCCACTGCCACCAATGGCGATAATGTCGCCGATAATGGTGTGTAATTTCATCAGCCCATTAGCAAGTTAAATTTTTTGCCATAGGCGACTTCCAATTCCCCTAATAAAAGAACCCCACCCCCAGCCCCTCCCCGCAGGCTACAGTGTACACACATCTCTATACAAAACCAAAGTCTTGTAGATCCTCCTAAATCCTCCTTAAAAAGGAGGACTTTGAAAGGTTTTTGCCCCCCTTTTTAAGGGGGGTTGGGGGGATCAAAGGCTGTGGAGTAACTCTAGAAGAATTGTGTGTACACCGTAGCTCCGCAGGCGGGGAGGGCAGACAAAGCACAGCTTTGGCGGGGTGGGTTTCTCCGGGTTTAATAAGTAATCAAGCGGACATAATATAATTTATGTTTTGAAAGTCCCTAGTGCAAGATAGTGCAAAAACTCTCTCGCTCCTCTTCTTCCTCTGTGTTCTCTGCGTCCTCTGCGGTTCGTTTTCCTTAATTTTCCACCCATTCCTGTAAACAACAAACCCACAACAAAAAATCCACTATCACACAAGTAAAAAAGGTGGTTGCATGTTGACAAATGGTTATAGCACTTACAATAAAATGCCGGAAATTCTAGACAAACCCACTTTCAAAACATCACCAAAACCGATATCCACAAAAGTTGTAAGTTCAACCCCCGGAAGATTGCGGTTAAGAGTGGCTCATTCCCATCGTCAAGCAGAAAAGATGCAACGCATCGCCAATGCTTTGTTAGTAAACTATCATATTACTGAAGTTAAGACAAATGTCCATCATGGCAGTATTCTTATCAATCACGATGGTAAAGATGGCAGTCTAGAAAATGTGCTAGCAACACTTAAAGATTTAGGAATAATTTTTGCCGATGTTACCGAGGGTAACACCGAGGCAGCAGCAGGAGTATCATCTGCGGTTGTTGACTTAAACCAGCGCGTCAAACAGTCAACATACGGTGCTTTTGATCTGCGGATTCTTTTTCCTTTGGGATTAGCTAGTCTTTCGCTGCGGCAATTACTTAATAAAGGGTTGCAGTTAGAAGTTATTCCTTGGTATGTTTTAGCATGGTATGCTTTTGATAGCTTTATTAAGTTGCACGGAACTAGCCAAAAACAATCACCAAACGAGTAACTAAAAAGCTTAATTAATCTGCCAAATATTGATGGTTTTATCAGAACTAGCGCTAGCAAGAAATTGACCATTCCGGCTAATAGCAATAGAGTTTACTGCTCCTAAGTGTTCTGTAATAGTTTGCAGTAATTCTCCCGTCCGCAAATGCCAAACTTTGATGGTTTTGTCTGCGCTACCGCTAAAGAGAATTTCTCCATCAGGACTAACAGCTAAGGATCTTACCTCTTCTAAATGTCCAGTCTGTCCAGTCAATGTGTGTAGTACTTTACCTGTAGATAGATGCCAAACTTTGATAGTTTTGTCTGTGCTACCGCTAAAGAGAATTTCTCCATCAGGACTAATGATTACTGATTTCACCCCGCCTGAATGCCCGTTGAGGGTGCGTAATGGATCGCCCGTGCGTGGGTTCCACAGCCTAATTTTGTTGTCAGAACTACCGCTAGCAAGGATTGTACCATCAGGGCTGATAGCAGCAGCATTAACTGCGGATGAATGCCAAAGGGTACAAATGCGTTGGCATAGCCCGCCGTAGGCATCGCCTTTATGCAAATTCCAAATTTTGATTTTATTACTGCCACTAGCAAGAATTTGTCCGTCAGGGCTGATGGCGATGCAGTTAACCGGTTTTTGATGTCCTAACAGAGTGTGGATTAGTTTGTCAGAATTGAGTTTCCATACTTTGACATTACTTTTGGGATGTTGGGAACTACCAGCAGCGAGATAATGTCCATCAGGACTAATTGCAACAGAAGAAATTTCGCCTAAATCTTTTGTGAGGGTGCGAATAAGTTTGCCGCTTTTAAGATTCCATACCTTGATGGTTTTATCTGCACATCCGGTAACTAAACTCTCAGAATCAGGACTAATCACGACAGATGTCACTTTTTCTGAATGTCCAGTTAGGGTATGGCTGAGAACAATATGTTGTAGTGCAACTTGGTGTTTGAGGTTGGCGACGCAATTCAAAATTTTCTCAACATCAGCAAGACTCTGACTATCACCCACTGCAACAAAATATTCTCTTAACTTTTTGACATATTCCTCATCTTTGATGCTGACGGCTGATTGCATTGCCTGAAGCGGGTTAGTAGAATCCTGTAGTGATATTTGGCGTAGTTGTAACCATGTATTCACAGAATAATTTAGCTGTTCATTTGCCCAAGAGCGTAGTTTACCACCGTAGGCATCGCTTAAATGAGATAAACTCTGGGCTAATTGCAAAGCCAATTCTGGAATCCAGTAACAACGCTCATTTTCTAGAGCTTGGTAAACTTGCTTGTAACCTGAAGCGATAACCTGTACTGATTGTAAATCAAAAGTATCTGACAGCAAACTCGGCAGCAACTCTGGTAGTAGCGGAGGTATACCATGATTAACCAGGTGGTAAACATCTGCTATCCAACCTGCAACCAAACAGTGATAAGTAATCAAAACCTGGCAAAGGTTTTCAAAATCTTGACGGTTGACTTGATATTGTAAGGATAACTTACTAATATCAATTCCTTTTTCATTCCATTTTTCTACCTTTTCTAAAATTGCCAAATTTACAATATTGTCTTTTCCAATATGATTAATTTCCTCGTTTTCTTCTCCCAATGCCAGGAGTTCATCTCTAATTTTTTTCCATTCTAACGCCCGTCTTTTAGCAGACTCTTCCAAAATCTCTCGATAAGGTAAACGAGCAATTGTTTTATAATAATAATTACCTTGTCCCAAACCCCAGTAGGCAATCCGAAAATTTAAATAATTGCCATCATTTTCTGACTCTAAAATCAAAGTTGGCTCTGTCTTCAACATTCCAAACAGAGCCTTAATACTTGATTCACTGTGAAAACGCTTACTATCCCAAGCTCCTGCCAATAATTCTGTTGGTCTAACTTGACTGTTTAAAGAGTAATGTTTATTGAGAAAATCTCGTAATCCTTCAGCCAACATTAACTCAATTTGGGAAATTGTTTCATCTCTATTATCGTTAAATTGGTCAAAATGTATCTGAGGAGGAGCAATAAAAATTTTCAGTGGAGTGCGCCCGTAATTGGTGCGGTCTAAAATCTGTGAAGGATATAATCTTAAGGGCCAGCTATCAAGAATTTTATTGACTTCTGGCAACTTGAGTGCTGTTTCTCGCTCTTGGGCAGCTATTCTTAATTGCGTTTGCTGATTGTTGGCTACTAATTGCTGTTGGAAAATTCTTTCTTGTTCAAAGTCTTCAGCATAACTGCTTTTTTTATTTGAAGGATTTAGAACTTTGAGTATTTCGGGAATTACTTCAATCGATTCATATTTACTCAGAGCTAAATCTTTACTTCTCTTTTGTACTAGCTCTGCAACAACAGGTGCAAACTCTAGTACCAGTTGAATTAGTAACTTTAACCCTTGCTGCATAAACACATACCTAGAAACTAAATAAAATAAACAAGCAACGCTTGCATGAAATTAAGCCAATACTGCCATCCAGTAAATTCATATATACTCTTCATTTTACTACTTGGGAATATAGTAGTCCAACTATTACAAGTTAAAATTTTGACATTTTAATACGAATATATACTTAAGAAAATAGAAATAAAAATGATAATCATTTAACAGAGGGGAGAGAGTATTTATCAGATTATTAGCAAAACGTAGTGTTAAAGAAACTTAATCAACCTGATAGCAGCGACAGCTAGATTCACTACTGGGATAGATTTTTTCACTCAGAAGAATAGGTATAACTAAAGTAAAGTCAATGCAGTTTAATAAAACGCTCTCTGAGAGCATCAATAGATAAGTTTATAAGCGTCGTTTTTGCTTTTTATTTATTAAAATAAAAATTGTTCTTATGACTTCTATGAAACGGTCTAATTCTGACAAAAATTTTAGCCTTAATCTGCGTTTACCATCAAAAAAGGTAGCTAAAAGCGTAGCTAATAAAACAGCACCATCTAAAAAGATATTATATAGCATTGTCCATGCAATACCTGGACGCATTCGTTTTCGGATTCCTCTATTAGCCAAAGATCCTGAGTATGCTAATCAACTCAAATTGGTGATAGAATCCGACACTAAGGTTACAAATGTTCGTGCTAACCCGAAAGCTGCATCCATCGTCATCAATTATCAAGTAGGTGTAATTTCAGATAATCAAATGCGCGAGCATCTGGTCAGTCTAATTCAAACTGCCCAAAATGTGGTTTTGCCAAAAGAGGTAACGACCAAATCAATCATAGGGACTATCTTTGACGCTCTAATCAACTTAATTGATAGTACACGCAAAATCAACCAAGCACGTAATGTTATTGTGTATCGAAGGGTTAGAACAGACGTTTGGGAACGGATACTTTCTACCTCAAGAAGCATAATTAAGAGGCTAAAATCTGCCACCATGTTTATCTTGCCCAACAAGCGATGGCGATTGCGCGGCAATGACGAGGTGAAGTCCCAGCCTTTACAACTGCAACCTTTGAGGGAAGTTAAGGCTGTGTAGTTGCCAATACAGTGACCATTAATATTATTGATGGTTAAGAGTAAGTAGCCTTGAAATAACTGCGCTCCCTCAGAACCCATGAAAATCTCTCTTCCCTAGCCCCCAGTCCAAATGTCCCTATTACCAATCAAAAAAAAATGGGTACAGCTTATTTCGATGAACTTCTCAATGAAAATCATTGGGTTCAACCAATACATACTGCTGTTAAAGGAAGAGCTAGATATAAGGTAAATGGACTTTATCATTCAGAAGCTTTTAAAAGATACCTTGAATCGAGATTATTAGAGCAGAAAATAATCTTGCGAGCTAGTGCTAATAGTTACACAGGGAATGTGCTTGTTATTTTTACTCCAGATAAGAGTTTAAATGCGATCGCTCTCCTAATTCAAGACATCCTCTTAGATTATCGGCAAAAAAGCAGTAAATCACTTCCTTCTACCGCAGTCACTAAAGAAAATACTGCTTCCGTTAGGAGTAATAATCGAAACATATTTGATTCAGCCGTACTTCCTCAAATATCCATGCAGCGACAATTAAACCAAACAGGTAGTCAACTTATTCCGGTATTGGGGGCTGTTGGCGCTCTTGTATGCGTCACCGGACTGTTGTATGCATATAATCTTGACGAAGCCATTTTGCTCTTGATTCAGAAACTGCATACACCACTACGCGATCGCATCATGGTTAGTATCACTTTTCTTGGCGATCCACTAGTAATACTTTTATCTTCTTTAGGGCTGGCAATTAGTCCGTTATATTATAATCGTCGTCGGGAAGCAACTATCTTGGGTATAGCTGGAGTAGGCGCAACCTTGCTAAATTGTTTAATGAAACTATTATTTGGTAGAGCGCGTCCAGCACTGTGGAAACATATTATTAAAGTGGGTCAACACAGTTTCCCCAGCGGCCATGCAATGGTTTCAATAGTGATTTACGGTTTTATCGGCTATATTCTGGCAAAGCAATTTCCTGAATGGCGCTTTTGGATTTATGGCTTGACTATTGTTTTAATTGCTGCGATTGGTTTCAGTCGGCTTTATCTTGGAGTACATTGGCTAACTGATGTGACAGCTGGCTACGGGGCAGGTTTACTGTGGTTGATTGTCTGTATTCTTAGCTTGGAGGTTACTAGGAAGCAACTCTCAGAAGAAGCCCAAGTCAAGCTAAGTAGGTTGGCGTAAATAATTACGGTGCGGCTCTTTTGAAAATACGGTATCCTGAATTTACTTTTATGCACACAGTTTGGTTTTACTGTGCCGACTTTCTTAGAGGTAATTCAAAGTTTACTGGAACCCTGCGATCGCACAACTTATGAAGCCGTTGGTTGTTGCACGAATAGGGAAAATGGTAAACTATACCTATCAATGGATTTTGATGCACTAAGTTGTCTTGACGACAGTTAATTAGTCACCAACGACAAATAATCTAGTCACTGTAAAAGAAAAATGGACGTAACTGGATTCGAACCAGTGACCTCTACGATGTCAACGTAGCGCTCTAACCAACTGAGCTATACGTCCTTAACCACACAATTATTGATATTAGCATATACTTCTGCGATCGAGCAAGATAAATACCCAAATCAGGCGAACTGTATGATTTAACATCTTCCACCTGTAGCAAAAACAGGGTTTCTAGCATTGGTAATATTCTTTTCTTAGATGACCCTAGTGTATGATCGATAAGGTTATTCGGTTCTGGTGGGGAGCAGCTACCAGAGGTAACTCTTAAAGTTCGGTGCAAATCCGGCCCTTGGGAGCAACTGTGAACCAATTTGAGATTAAGGAACTAAGTAATCGAAAATCTCAAATTGAGTGAGTCAGGATGCCCGCCGAAATAGATTTATCAGTTCCCCATATCTGCGAGGTACAGATGACTACTACTGAAAATATTTCTCCAGCTAGCCCCTTGAATGTTGCTGACCATACTTTATTTGTTTGCAAAACTTGTGCTAGCGTTTGGCAAGATGGAAAACGCTTAGGTGAAAGTGGTGGTCAAAAACTTCTACACCAACTTCAGCAGCTTGCACAAGATTGGGAGTTACGAGATGAATTCCCAATCCAGGAAGTTGAATGCATGAGTGCTTGTAATCGTTCCTGTGTAGTTGCTTTTGCTGCCAAAGGAAAATTAACATATTTATTTGGTGATTTAGCCGTTGATGGTAGTGCATCTGCGGTACTAGAATGTGCTGCTCAATACTATGTAAAAGCTGATGGTTTATTACCTTGGTCAGAGCGTCCGGAAGCGCTGAAAAAAGGCATTTTGGCAAAAATTCCACCTTTATCTCAATGATGCGCGTTTTGATTCTGGGCGGGACGGGAGATGCCGCAGAACTAGCTGCCAGAGTGGCGAATCTCCAAGGGTTAGAAGCAATCACGTCTCTTGCTGGCCGCACCCGCGAACCATCTGTTCCGTTGGGCGATTTACGAGTTGGAGGCTTCGGTGGTGTGGCTGGATTGGCTAGCTATCTGCGAGTAATGCAAATCGACTTATTAATTGATGCAACCCATCCTTTTGCTACTCAGATTTCCTTTAATGCGGCAGATGCTGCAACCGAAGTCGGAGTACCCCGTTTGATGTTAATTCGTCCGCCTTGGGAAAAAGGAAGTAGCGATCGCTGGATTGAAGTTGACAGCGTTGAAGCAGCAGCGGCATCTCTGCCAAACCAGGCACAGCGGGTCTTTTTGACGGTTGGGAGGCAAGAACTCGCCGCTTTTGCTCGCCTAGAGAAAATTTGGTTTCTGATGCGGATGATTGACCCTCCTACCGATGATGCTTTAGTGCCGCCAGGGGTGGTATTGTGCGATCGCGGGCCCTTTACCCTCAATAATGAAAGACAAATCCTGATTCATAACAAGATTGATACCATAGTCAGTAAAAATAGCGGTGGCGATGCCACAAAGCCCAAGATTATTGCAGCGCAAGAACTGGGCGTGAAGATTGTTATGGTAAATCGTCCAGCCATACCGCCAGGGGAGCAGGTTACTGATGTTGATGGTGCTTTGGCATGGCTATTTGACAAGTTGCACTAATTGTGCAATGGCAGAAGCTACCGATCGGACAAGGAAAAACCGACTACCGCATCAATAGAGGCATCTGCTGTACCACTTCTATCTTGGTAGCGAACAGATTGAATTTATGCTTCTTGAATTATCCTTGCCCAAATAATACTACCTTTCCCAATTTTCGTATAATACACGGGAACCCTCTAGAAGATCCGCGATCGCCCTTGGTGTGCTAAAAGCGATCGCACTAACAACCTCTATGAAAAATCTAACAGTTGCTACTGCCACAGCCCTCATCACCACATTTGGATTAGTTTTCGGGACAATGCCAGCCGCCTCTGCTTTAAGTTGGAACTGGAATTATTCTGGTACTGGCATAGCTGCGAGTGGTACTTTCATCACTGATGACACCCCTAACGATTTGGGTTTTTACCTAATTACTGGAATTACTGGTACACGAAATGGTGAAACAATTACTGGTCTGCAAGCCGCCGAGACTCCAATACCGGGAAACGAACCTTTTGATGTTGACAATTTAATTAGTCTTAATACTCAGCAGTTAACAGGTGACGGTTTTGGGTATTCCACTTCGGCAGGAAACTATTCTAGTCCATTTTTCGCTAGTTTTTTACCGACACCAGGTTATTTAGAGGTTTTTTCTGCGCCGCCAATCATACCAGGTTTTGAAAATTTGGGATTGGAAGATAGTGAGTTACCCATTAGTTTTTCTGCAACCATAATCACTGTGCCTGAACCCAGCTCTATCCTTAGCTTACTCGTCGTCGGCACTCTCGGCGCACCTTCAGCACTCAAACGTAGCAAGCTATCCAAATTCACCCACAAGAAGCTCGAAAAAGTTTCCTAAAACCATCAATAAAAACTCACAATCACTCCTTCAAGAGAGTGAAGGAGTTCATTGCTCACCCTTACTACTGTTGCTCTTCTTCATAAAGGAAAAATTCCGCCAAAAGTGCTAAACCAATTAGCCAAAGAAAGCAGCAAACTAAAAACAAATATATTCCCATCATGGCTATGACCTCCAAAAAAGCCTCTGGTTGACCTAACTCGATAGGAATCCCATTTGATTTTTGTAAAGCCAAGCTGACTTAAAGTTTGCTAGATAAGGTTTTTGTTTTGACTATATTTAGCAAGACTCTAGTTGGATTCCTAATATTACCTTTTAGGGATTGAGATCGAAAGTTTTCTACTATGTTCCTACTATTTTAACTACTGCAATCATCTTTTTCGTAGCATCAAACTTTTTCATAAGGAAAATGAGGTGCGTACACTGTGATAAAAATTGCGATCTCTCTATAGGCTCTTTGAGACATACAGATTAGAGTAATATAGCAACGGTGGTATCATTGCATCCATATGATACCGTAATTTTGTCTAGATATAGAATAATATCGCCCTGCCAACGGTAGATTATTTCTACAAGGAGTTTGCTGCAATGTCCACAACACCAACTACTCGACTAATTTTGGAGACTTTACTCCCCCATCTCAAAGTAGCAGCAGCCTATGCCCATTTTCTTCAACCAAAAATTGCTGCACTTCCTGCCAAAGAGCAAGGAAACAACTTTTTTAGTGCTGCACTTACTGATGCAGATGTGGCTATTCAAAATCTGGTAGAAGTAGTTTTACTGGGAACTTTCCCAGATATTCGCTTTTATGGTGAAGAATATGAAAGTTCTAATAACACTAAATATTTTCGCGCTACCGAACTCGGTTCAGAAGGTGATTATTTAGTCACACTCGACCCGATTGATGGCACGAAGTTTTACATGGATGGACATTCTAATTACCAAATTATTCTGGGTATTCTAAATTCGGATGACTTTGAAGCAGTAATTGCCATTTCCCCTGCCCAAAACATTTATTTTTACGCCCTTCGAGGCGAAGGTGCTTTTAAAGGGACTCTGGAAATGGACTTAGAAGCCTGTGGCCCGTTAGACATAACATCCGCCAAACCTGCTATTTTGTTGGGATGGGGAATGAATTCGATTGCCCATTTACTAAAAGATCGATATCAAGTAATCGATATAGCGGCTGATTACTCTAGTGATATTCAAATTCCCAATCTCAATGGTATTCTAAGTGGCGACTTGAGTGGAGCAGTTGTCAAATCTGGCAAATTTCTCGATAGTGCTGCACTCGCTTTTATTGCGAAAGAGGCTGGCTGGATTGTGACTACTCTGGACGGTTCGACTTTACCGCCATTGCATACTTGTCAAAACTATAGTCTGCCTGGATTAATCGTAGCTGCCTCAAAATCTGTTCATCAACACCTGCTGTCAGCGATGGAAAGCCTAGTTGTTTGAGGGTTACAATATCGGGTACTGTTGTAATGTACTTTTGTTCGGGAAAGTTGTCGCATAATAAGGTTTTTGCATTTTGAAACTAGACTCGTAAGTAACTGGCTCACAAATGAAAATGTCCTCTCAACGACTCTGTTTAGAACCACTAGAACCATATCATGCCGAACTGCTTTTTGATGCATTACAGAGTACGAGTATATACAACTTTATTGAAGATGTGCCGCCACAAAGCGTTCAATCGCTTCGCGATCGCTACATGGTTTTGGCACGTCGTCAATCACCAGATGGAACCGAGATTTGGTTGAACTGGGCTGTCTACTCTCTTATAGAGAAATGCTACGTTGGATATGTTCAAGCAACAATTACTATAGATAATAGTGCAATACTTGGATATGTGCTTTTCCCTAATTTCTGGGGAAAAGGTTATGCGCTCGAAGCGTTGAAGTGGATGATGAATTATTTAGTTGAGACATACCAAAATCTTGATTTTCGCGCTGACGTTGATGTAGAAAATCACCGTTCTATTGCCTTACTACATAATCTGGGATTTGTCAGATCGGCATTTTTCCAAAATATTGAGTCTAACCAAGATGAATCCGACCACGAAGTACAGTACCGCAAACCCTAATAGATAATTAATTCAGATTCTTTTGACAAAATGAAAATCTGTATTGTTGGCGCGGGTGCAATTGGTGGATATTTAGGAGCAAAACTGGCACTGGCTGGTGAAGCAGTGACGCTGATTGCGCGTGGTTCTCATTTGGAGGCGATTCAAAAAAATGGGCTGAAGTTGCTGATGGCAGATGGTTCTAGCCAAATTGCTATTCCGTCTCTGGCAACTAACGATATTCAGTCAGCGGGGCCACAAGATATAGTAATTTTAACTGTGAAGGCTCACAGTCTACCTGCGATCGCACCTTTTCTCCCTTCACTCTACGATGCTCACACGATGGTGGTGACAGCCCAAAATGGCGTTCCTTGGTGGTATTTCCGTCGGCATGGTGATGAATATGAAGGTACGCGGATTCAATCTGTTGACCCAGATGGGATTATTGAAGCTAGTATCGGTGCTGAACGCGCTATCGGTTGCGTTGTTTACCCAGCAACTGAGATAGTTGAACCAGGTGTAATTAAGCATATTGAAGGCGATCGCTTTACTCTCGGTGAAATCGACGGCACTAAAACAGAACGCATCCAATTATTAGCACAAACTCTCAAACAGGCAGGATTCAAAGCCCCAATCCGCAATCAAATTCGCACGGAAATTTGGATCAAGTTGTGGGGAAATGTGGCATTTAATCCGATCAGTGCCCTGACTGGCGCTACTTTAGAGGATATTTGTCGCTATCCCCTCACCCGCGAACTAGCGCGGCAAATGATGACTGAAACTCAAGCGATCGCAGAAAACTTGGGTATAAAGTTTGGCATCACTTTGGAACAGCGAATTAATGGGGCAGAAAATGTTGGCGCTCATAAAACCTCAATGCTACAAGATATTGAAGCTGGACGCGCTACGGAGATAGACGCTATTGTAGGTGCGGTGGCAGAATTGGGAAAACTTACTCAAATTCCCACACCTTATATTGATGCTATTTATGCCAGCGTCAAGCTGCTAGAGGCGACTAAACTAAAGATTTGACAGCAATTCTCATAATGAGGATTGTTATCATTATGAAGATTTATACTAATTTATAATTCCTAATTAATACAGGCGAAAATTTGAGGTAATTAAATCAAGTTTAGATAAGAAAGCCTCTTAATACAGAGGCTTAAGTATGAATTCGTAGAACTCTTAACCAAATCTGACTTTTCACGTTATGTGGAAAAGTCCACGAAAAACCTAACCCCCTTCCCGATGCGGGAAGGGGGAAATTCAAAGTCTCTCTCCTTAAAGGAGAGAGATTTAGAGAGAGGTTTTCCAGATGCCGTGAAAAGTCAGTAACCAAATAGGTCAAAACCTGATACAGCCAAAGCTCCCGCTATAGCGGAAGCTGCCAAAGAAACAAAAGCTGTGTTAAACAACCACCAAGCAGCACCTGCGACAGTTTTTTTGGTTTCAACTGCTTGCTTTTGTGCTTGCTCTTTGATTGCACTGAGGCGTTTTTGAGTTTCTTGCTGGATGCGTTCGGCTTGGTGCAGTACGCTATCCCGTGTGCCTTCGATTTTGTCGATAATCTTGTTAGCTTGCGCTTCAGAAATATCTTCACGCGAACTGAGTACAGCAACTAGGGTATCACGGTCTACTGAAGATAGGCGATCGCGCAAAGCCTCAAATCCAGCTTGCGGATCGTCAAACACTTTAGCAAAATCTTGCTGTATACCTTGATAATTGAGTTCGGGACGATCTAGCGAGTTGAGGTAGTTGCGAACAGAGTCGAAAATACCATCAAGTGCCGATTGCACCTTTGACTGAATCTGCTGATATTGT
Source organism: Nostoc sp. (assembly GCF_036917095.1). Taxonomy (GTDB): domain Bacteria; phylum Cyanobacteriota; class Cyanobacteriia; order Cyanobacteriales; family Nostocaceae; genus Nostoc. Next base: position 386,044 of record NZ_JBALFH010000015.1, on the reverse strand, counting down.
TCGACAATCGAGTTACGCACAGAATCGATTTGATCCACAATGCGGTTAGCTTCTTCTTCTGAAATATCCTCACGTTGGGACAACAAAGCTACGAGTGTAGAACGGTCGAATTTAGAAACACGCTCACCTAAAGAAGACACACCAACACGGGGAGAAGACAACAACAATTGCAAATCGCGCTTGATACTATCCGGGTTGAGTTCTTCTTTATTAGTGTTACGCAGATAGTTTTCTAGATAAGCTTCAAATTCCTGCGCTTTTTGAGTAGCACGGTTTGCCAAGCGTTGCGGTGCTTTGACAATATTATTGATAGCTTGTTCTGTTGAGTCGATGGTGCGGTTTACTTGCTCCTCGCTCAAGTCTCCCCGTTGCGTCAGCAGCTTGACTAAAGTTTCTCTATCTACTTGTGAAAGCCGCTCTCTAAGTGCATCAGCGCCCTCTTTGGGGTCAGCCAATAATTTTTGCAAGTCTTGTTGAATACCTTCAGGGTTGAGTTCTTCCAGGTTGGTATTGCGGAGATATTCACTAATAGTACTCGTGGTTTTTTCGTACTGCTGTTTTGCTGTCTCGGCGGCTTTTTGCGGAGCTTGCAAAACGTTATCCCGGACTGTGAGCAACTGGTCGATGGTTTGGTTTACCTGTGACTCGCTCAAATCTTGCCGCTGACTCAATAATTGAACCAAAGTATCGCGGTCAAATTGTGATAATCTGACTCTTAAGGCGGAGACTCCGGCTTGTGGGTCTTCTAACAGTGTGACAAAATCGCGCTTAATACCTTCAGGATTGAGTTCTTCTTTATTGGTATTACGCAGATACTCTTCTACCTTTTGCCGCAACTCATCAGCTTTTGCTTTGGTTTGCTCTTGCAGTTCTTTTGCCTGACCTAAGACACGATCGCGAGTACGTTCAAATTGACCAACAATATTATTAGCTTCCTCTTCTGAGATATCTTCGCGGTCAGCTAGTAACTTCACCAAAGTATCGCGGTCAATTTCCGAAAATCTCTGACTTAAATCTTCAATGCCGCTTTCTGGGTCTTCTAGCAACTTCGTCAAGTCTCGCTCAATACCTTCTGGGTTGAGTTCTTCCTTCCCAGTTGAACGCAGATAATCTTCTAGACGGGTGCGAAGATTTTGTGATTTTTCGGTTGTATCTGCCTGCTTGACAGTTTTTAAAACTTCCGTGCGAATGCTTTCCATCTGCTCAGAAATTTCTTTGACTTTTGCTTCGCTGATATCTTCCCGTTGCTTGAGCAAGTTAGCAAAATACTCTAAGTTTAATTCCTCCAATTCCCGTCTGACATTTCCTGGATTAGCATTCGGGTCAAAGATGACTTCTTTAAATTCCTCTTGGATTGTGATGCGGTTAAAGTGCCAAGGGAAAGAACTCAAGATGTATTCTTCTATATCTGTCTTGACAGTATTATTTGGAAGTGTAGGTAATTTCTCAGCTACAGAACTACTAAGCTTACTTGCTTGCTGGGTTGCTTGGTCTTTAAGTTGTTGCAACTGTTGTGTAATTTTATCAACATCTACTTCCTGAACTTTCCCTGACAAGTTTTGTAGCTGTTGAGCAACTTTTTCTACATCTATTTGTGCAAAGTCAACCCGCTTCATCACCGCAGGTAAAGCCGCACCTAAGCCAACTTCAATAGCTTTCTTAACTATTCCATTGCCTTGCTTACCATTTCCACCTCCAACTGTTGCTAATTGCTGAATTTTTTCAACTAGTTTTTCAGGTTGCAATTCTTCTGGTGATGCTTGTTGAAGTAAATTAATTATTTGATCTGTGGGATTTGCCCCTTTCACAACTTGATTCCAAGCACCTTGCAATTGGTCTGCAATCCGATTAACATCTGACTTGGAAAAGTCTGTGCGAGAGCTAATTAAATCAACAAAAGTCTGGCGATTAACATTTTTTAGTAAGTTACTATCAGCAATTGATTGTAAGTCTCCTTCTTTGAGCAGCTTCTGAAATTGAGAGCCGATTTGTTTGGTATCCAGCTGCGGTAACTGTACACCGGATAAAGAACTTTGTAATGTATTTTTGATACTATCAGCATCAAAACCTGATGTGAGTTCCCGACGAACGGTGGCGGTGATTTCTTCAGCTGTAGAAACCATCTGACTTTTAGCAGCATTAGCACCCAAAGCCGCAGTTGCTGTACCCATGATTCCTTGCATACCACTTGTAACAGTGCTAACAACAGAACCAATCAAGGAGCCGACTGCACTCGAACCTAACCACATAATGACTGTGAAATAGGCAGACCAAATGACTACACCGATAATCGCTCCTAAGAGCGCACTATCAATTAAGCTGAGTTTCACCGCTAAAAAGCAAGCACCAAATAAGGCAATGGTTGCGGTAACAAGCGCCCAAAGACCGACCGCTGTTTCAACTTTGCGAATCGTTCCACCCAAGCTTTCAGATTCATCAGAACTTTCGTTACCGCCTAAAGCTGAAATTCCTACAGCTACCGAGAAGTTTGTTAATAGCAATTGAAAAGCAAATGCCATCAATATACCAGCAAGTAACGCCACCAAAAATTTCGGCCCAGAAAAAACAAGCGATGCTTGTTCTGGAGTTAAAACTTCCTGAGCCATTGTCATCGGTGCTAAACCAAACAGTGTAAAATCTGCAATTGTAAACATTCTATTTTCCTTGTTCGATCTCAATTAGACATTGCCACTTGCGAAAAAAAGAACTTAATCAGGACAATATCTCAAAGCCATCACGGATTGGAAGATGTCAGGATGGCTATGATATGTGAAAGATGCCAGTTTGCTGAGGAGAGTGCAGCAAGCGTCAGAAAAAACGTGCCGACAAGTTCGGCCAACGCAGACTTGGCGCTTTCTGATTTAAAGAAGTCTCTCCTGTGGCTAAATCAGTAGATTAAATCTAATTGGGGATCTCTACAACTCTTGCGAACCCATATAGAAAGCAAATACATTTGCTCGATCGCAAAAATGCCGAAAACCCTTGAAGAGATTCCAGACTCAGCCTAGAATTTCTGTGCTGTCTGACAAGCGATGAAGGCTAAAAGCAGTTTTCTTAAATACGGTCTTTGGGCAACTTATTACCAGTTGTTTCCTCAATAGTACGACCATCAGCATCAACATCTAACTCTTCACGTCGAATGGTATCTTCAACTTCAACGGTTTCTTTGTCTACAACTTTCTGCACTCTGACTTCTTCCCGTAAAAAAGCTTCTTTGTGGACATCAGCAACTTCTTGATAAATTTCCATCCGAGCTACTTCGCCCTCGCGGAAGTTAGCTGTTTGAGGCGACACAACTTCGCCTGCGTCTTGAGGAGTAACTCGCTCAATCACGACTCGCTCTCTTTCCACTGGAACAGAAACTCTTACAGTATCTGTTTCAACGTGCTTGCCAATTGTCACTTCTCCAGTTTTCCGGCGCTGTTTGTTGGCAACCAGCCTTTCTTCGTAGAGTTTGAAGGTTTGGTCTTCATGAGCGTTGACATCATACAGATCCGCGTCGTCTGCATATGTGTAGTTGTTGCGATCGTAAGTCGGAGCAGTACGACCATCTGTCGATGCTACCGCACCCGAACTTTCTACAGACGGTGTGCGATATCCTCCACGCACCCGTTCTTCATAGTCGTAATCAAGCGCTGTGTGTTCTTGATATTCAGGCAAATTTTCCGCTTGCTCTTTTGCGATCCCAACAGCATATACACGGTTTGCTCTAGAGTCAATACGCGATTTCCCTACTGGTAGTAATACTTTCTTACCAAAAATCCAAAAGCCTAAGTCAACAATTAAATAACGGAATGCTCCTTGGTCGTCTACTACAACATCATTTACTGTGCCAATCTTCTCATCAGTTCCCTGAACATATACATCCATTCCTTTGATGTCGTTACCTTGAATAGCATTCCGGTAGTCTGTATCAAATTCACTTATTTTTTGGAGCGGCATTATTCTGTTCCTTAAAAACGTGCTGTTTCTTTTTTATAATTTAGCACATTCAATTTAGATAAAATTTTTGGACAAGCTCTTTTAATTAATATTTTGTGACTATGTTCTAGCATTTTCGTGACTACTTTCTAGCCGGAAATGTCAGATGAAAACTCAGCTAAATTTATATGTAATCAGAAGTTTCAGCTAAGTAAATTTCTTAAAACCTTACATTTAAATCAAATATCTTGATATTTTGTTAGCGCTTATTGTTTGAGTTGAAACTCCGATCTCAGTCTAGAGAAAAAAAACTTACTCCAAGAGATTGATGATAAACTAATATGAAAATGCGTTAATCTTATCAAAGCCCTAATAAATTAAGCGATCGCTTCAATAGAGCCGCTCACTTAGTAATAATTAAAGGTAATGCTACTGAGAGTAAGCGTGCGGAAGCGATTCTCAAACGGCGAGGAATTGAGGATTTCATTATTGATGATGCCTCCGCAGGTAACAACCGACGAGTTCGTCAAACAGTGAGTTTTGATAACAACAGTGAAGAGTCTGCTGTTATCATTGTTGACTGCCGCCATGAAACTGTATAGAGTCAAAAGTTCATCGTTAAGGAAATAAAAAGCGTTAAAAATGTAATTATTAAAGCAACCGTTGCCAAAGTTGATAGCAACAAAGTCTAAACTTTAAAACTATTCTCATTGCAGAAAATTAGGAGAGAATTATGGAAACTGAATTAGAGCAACAGCAATACGTCGATGCTGCCTCCCAAAACCGGATAGAAGCACTTAAAGGTTCAGAGGCTACAAACTTGGCAATGTTACCGCCTGCCTCGGAAACTGAAGAACAATGGCAAAGAATTGGTAGACAGATTTCTACATTTTTGGCACAACTACCTGAGTACATAGGTAGGTTTTACCAAGAATACAAACTACCAATTATCAGCTTTGCTTTGCTTGTGATAACGGTTACGACACTGAGAATATTTCTCGCAGTACTGAACGCAATAAATGGTATTCCATTAGTTTCTCCAATTCTACAGTTCATTGGACTGGGTTACACAATTTGGTTTACTTTTCGCTATTTGCTTAAAGATTCTACTCGGCAAGAATTAGCAGGAGAAATTCGTTTGCTTAAAAAACAAATTCTAGGCAGACAAGAATCCCAGACTTAGAGCTAACTACAGTATAGCGGCGAATGAAAAACTTTGTTTTTCGCCATATATTGTGTTATTGAAATACTTGTGCTCAAGTAAAACTCGGCTTTTTACTCGATCGTTGTACAGATATATAGGGGTGTGCGTTAAACTAAGTCGCCCCATCACCAGTACGAGCGCTAATTAAAATGGCTCAAACCACTGCTAAGGGAAATCCAAATAATAAAATGCTCATATTTTTTGTGGAATTTATTATTAAACAAAAAACTGAGCGATGGCAGATGGCGGCAGATAGATAGATAAGTCCAATTAATAATGATGTAAACAACCTTATCTGATTTTTACAGCAAGCTTGGCGATAAAAAAACAACAATAAATAAGAGGGAAAAAATGCCTAGACTCGTAGGACAGCGCTCTAATACTGGAGCAAACATCACCGTTCTCATCATCCTTGTCGCCATTTTTGGGGTATTTATGGAATACTTTGGCGTTATAGATATTGTTCCCGGTTTTGGCAGAGAGGGACGATATTTTCAGCTAAAAATTCAGCCAACCAACGAACAAGTCACTAAATAACCCAATCAATAATAACTGCAAGGGATAGATAAATGCGTAAAGGTAGTGATGCGATCGATAAAGTAGTCGTCACCTCTGACAAGGGTCAAAAAATTCAGCGAATTCTAGATTTAATTTTTGATTGCAAACGCAATCAACTTTTGGGTTTCCTGGTTGAAGAGAAGGGACTGTTTCGGGATGCAAAAGTAATTCCCCTACAAGAGGTGCTAGCGATCGGGTTCGATGCGATCGTAGTTAAATCGAAAGAATCTGTTGTTAAAGCACATCGTGTGCCTGCAATTAAAGAGATTCTGCACCAGAATATCGTACTAAGAGGAACGAGAATTCTGACCACTGAGGGACTTTACCTTGGTGGATTGGTGGATTTGTTCTTTGATGAGCATAGTGGACTGGTGGAAGGATACGAAGTTTCTGGCGGTGTATTTGCCGATGCTTATTCGGGGCGATCGTTCGTTCCTGCTCCCGAAGCACTGACAATTGGTGACGATGTTGCCTTTGTACCTCCAGAAACTGCTCAGATGATGGAAGAACAGGTCGGTGGTATCCGGGGAGCCGTCCAAGCAACTGAAGACAGGTTGCAAGAATCGGCTCAAACGGCTAACCGCAGGCTACAGTCAGCCAGCCAGAATGCAGGTGAGCAACTGCAAAGCTCAGTAGAGAACATGAACCGCAGGCTACAGTCAGCCAGCCAGAATGCAGGTGAGCAACTGCAAAGCTCAGTAGAGAATGTGAACCGCAGGCTACAGTCAGCAAGCCAGAATGCAGGTGAGCAACTGCAAGCAGCAACTGATGCTACTAGCAGCAAACTGCAAGACCTGAATCGAGATGCAGCTGCCTCCCTGACAAACAATTTGGTTGACCCTGAAAAGCAAAAAGTATATGTGATTGGCAAGCATGTTGAGCGGGATGTGCTAACTCCAGACGGTAGTGTACTCCTACTACAGGGGCAGTCAGTCACGCTAGTCGATGCAGAAGCGGCCGAGCGCATAGGTATCCTCGATGAACTCTATCGAGCCACGGGTGGCAGTCTAACTGCCAATATCACCCGCAATTTGCAAGCAGCAACAGAATCTACTAGCAAACGAATCGGGAGTGCAACGATGAGCAGTGCTGCTAACCTACGTCACTCCGTTAATGGGCTGACAGCACAGGCGATCCAGCAGGTAAGAGGGCGCAGAGTCCTACAAACGGTGCGTGCTGAAGATGGCTTAATTATTGCGGCATCTGGGCAGATTGTAACTGAATCCGTCCTTGCTCGTGCCCAGACTTATGGCAAACAAGCAGAATTACTCAACGCTGCTGGTCTGGCTCTAGCAACCGCAGTTCGTTCTACCACAAGTGACACATGGTTAGAAACCAAAGTTCAACTGCGCCAGGGGGCAAGTGTCGCTCAAGAGAACCTCAACACTTTCTGGCAAGCCTTGAAACAGAAGGCAGAAATGCTACAAAGACGCAGCACACGGGCAATGAGGAAGCAACGAATTGAACTTGCACTGGGTCGTCCAGTTACCCGCGTCATTCTCGATCCAGAAGACAACGTGATTCTGAATGTGGGTGAATTGATTACGCATTCTGCTGTGCGTCAGGCTGAAGAAAGTGGAGTCCTAAATATCTTACTTAGTTCGGTCTATATTAAAGAACCAGAAATATCCGATCGAGAACTACGTGCCCAAGAACATGGAATGGCGGCCCTGTCGCATCACGATAATGGGCGATCGCAACTTGAAGGCAAATCAATCTCAGTCAACTAATGCCCGACTTTAATGCCTTTGGGCATTTTTTTCGTGTGTTGTGCTTTATCCGGTTCAATTGCTGCTGTGGTTATCGCATTTATTTGCGGTAACAGGCATCATCTAGAGTGCGCTTTTTGTCAAATTATTCAATTTTAGTTGAAATCAATACCTGTTAAGGTGTAGTTCCAGTGTGTTGAGCAACTTAGGCAAGTCCTTCTGAGAAACCTTACGTGTACCCGTCTCGACTGCATCAACCCAGGAAACGCTTTTTCCCATCGTTGTAGCGAAAAATGCCCTAGACCAGCCTTTTGCTTTTCTAGCTTCTCTGATCGCATTACCTGATAGAGGCTGGATATTGTTTGCACTTAGCTGATTTGAATCCATCAAGCGTGACTCTACTTCTACTGGTAGATGAAAACGCCATTTAGAATTCAGTATTTCACTCCAGTAACCTATAGGTCTTTTAGTGCTTTTGCTGCTTGTTAACCAAGCTGGGCCTGTTTCAAGTTCTGCTTGCCATCCTGCTTCTTTGACAACTTTCAAGTCAGTTTCAAAGTCATCAGCCATTTGCCGTCTCAGTTGTCTGTCTTGCTCTGCTGTTGATACTTTGTCTGCACTGTAAGCAATCTCCATCAAAGTCTTACCTATTACACAATCCTGGAATTCTGGCTGGATTTGGAAGGTTAGCCAAACTAATATTCTAGCCGCGCCAGCATTTTGTTTCCCAATGCTAAATAGTTTCTGTACGGTTTTCTTGGTAATAATTCCAGTGTGGTAGTGGTATTTAGATTTGTTGAGGAAGTATTTTGTCCATACTCCAGCTTGACCGATTACCTTTAAACCCACTAGCTTGTGATTGCCAGCTTTATCTGTTTGAAAATCTCGTATTATATTAACATCCCAAATCTTTAAATCAGCAACAGTAAAAGCTCCCACTTTACCCTGTTTAGGCCATGTGATACAGGCTAGTACCTGAGCAGGTTGCCGTAACAAGTGGTACAAAATACTCAATTTTTCATGCTTGCATAAGTCCCTGCGTTTAACAAGCCCTGTGTATTCAAGTAGTTGCCTATCATCTATGATAAAATTGCCTTGCCAAGGTTTATCTAGGCTAGCTACTAAGGCACAGTAAATCAGGTGAATTGCACACGCCCTGGGGTCAAATTGATCTATAACAACTAGAGCAGCCTCTTCGGCCAGAGTTTCTGGTTGTGGGGTTTCGGGATTATCTGTTACATAGTAAAAGATTTTTCCTTTTCCACTTTCAATTTCTTTTTCGTAGCTGAAAGTATTATTTACTCGATCTTTCCATGACAGATTCATTTTTTGAGATAAGACTTCCGCGACTCCATGCAAAACTAGCGACAATGCAGCAATACTAGTCTTACTGTCAGGAAATAAGGAAGCTTTTTTGAATTGTCGGGGTTTAGCTGGATACGGGTTATTTAACAGTAACTTTTGCCCATCTTTCTTAACTCTGTCTGGAAGAGGAATTTGCTTTGATAATTGGGCAGTCGGGTCTTCTACAATTTCTTCATCAAGAGCAACATTAGTTTTGTTTGGATTTGGATTACGGTAAATGGTAATTGCTATTACCTGCTGAAAAAGATGAAAAAGTTTACTCTGTAACGTTTTTGCTAACTGTTTCATCTCTCTAAAAATACGCTGCTCATGTGGGTAAAAATGGTAGACAATAACCGTGAAAACTGTTGGAATACAACTATTTTATAAGTTTTTAACTGGAATAATTTATTCTTATACCAATTCTTTCTGAAGCTGCATAGAATTCGATCCCCCCTAGCCCACGCCAGTCGCTCCACTTGGGGAGACCCCAAGACCGCGCTGGCTCCCCTTAAAAAGGGGGGAATTCAAAGTCCCCCAATTTATCGGGGGATTTAGGGGGATCAAGATATGTGCAACTTCACATTAAATTGGTATTAGCAAGTTCCTAATTACAACAGGGTAAGCGCAGCAATATTTATAGTTTTTGATACATAAGACTTAAAGCTCTATCTAAATATCAATCAACAGCTTTCAGGTTCTATCAGTTAGTTTTACTCTTCAAGTCATGATAACAATTCTCATTATGAGAATTGCTGAGATCCACGGTATGGACATTGCACAGTAGATGGACTCAATTTATCCCTCTATTATGCAACGCCAATTTTTTCATGGTCTGAGAATCTTAACTGTAACTTACCGTGTTCTGATAGCCCTCTCAGTTGACTTCTGGCTTTTGACTCCTGCCCAAACGGTGAGCGGTTGTCCAACTTGCTTATATAGCAAGCTCTCCAGAATTACGCCATTATTGTTGGCGGTAAGAGTTTTGTTGGGCTGATGCAGAGACTCATAAAAGCCGTTGTACCAGCCGTCTTTAGATTTGAGGTTAGCTTGGACAAAATCAAATAACTGCGTGGTGTAAGTAGTATTATAAAGCACATGCCAACCGATCGCAGCTTTGGCACTGAGGAATCGTAAATCGTTGTGCTTTTGTCGGGTATCTGCAATGGTTGCCCAAGGTTCTCCGTTGACAAACAAACTGCTATAAACAAAGTATGGCGGGCGATCTAGGTTGTCTTCGGTAACAGCGGTTAATTGTTTTGTGGCTTCATAACGCGCTGCTTGAGCAGCTAAAATCCGATCGGCATAGGCTTTAGGCAAAGCTTGAAACCCAGTTTCGATGCCATCTAAAATATAGGGTTCGCTCAGAACGTAGTTATTGGCTCCAGAATTTTTATAGTCACGTTGGTCGTAAGGAATTCCCTGTCCGTAAAGATCGACAAAGGCAGCATGGGATTGATAATCCAAAGCTTTTTTTACATCCAATCCCCAAAGCTTTAAACCATAGGCAGCATAATTCTCATAGCCCAAGCGACCTTCTTGGTTGTACTGTTCTTTGCCTTTGATAACGGCAGTACCGTACATTTGACCATTTTCGGTCAGACGCTTGACTTGCCAATGTTTCCAAACGTCTGTGGAAAGCGATCGCATCTCTGGATATTTTGCCCCGACAATTTTCAACCAGATTGCCATCCGCCCTAAATCAATAGCCGACCAACCAATTTCTTCGCGTTTTTCTAGTTGACCATAATTAACGGGTACGAGGGTTTTTGCATTGTAGACTTTGTTGGGTAGTTCTCCTTTGTATAAGGGCATAGATGCCAGTGTTTTCAACATTTTGCTCATTTTGGCATCAAACTCAGCCGCAGGCACGATATTGAGTTCTCTAGCACTGACCAAAGCTGCGATCGCTGCTGTCTGATCCCACATACTTACGGAGGCAAAGCCATCAACGGAATTGACCAAGCCAGTTTCATCGTTCCAGTTGCGCTGGAAGTATGACCAAGCCTGACGGGCTGTTGTCGTTTCCTCTGGGGTCAGTTTTCCAACTCCAGGAGCAACATAGGGAATTATGGCTACTGTTAGTTGGTTTTTAGGAATAGATTGACCTGGCAAAACTACAGATTTCGCATCAAGGCTGGCAACTATTTCAGCTTCTTGAGCACTAGAGACAGCGGGTTGGGGTTTCTGCGGTTGCTGTGCAGCAGTTTGGGATTTTGATATTTCAGGTTTTTCTATAGAAGCCTTGGAAAGTTGCTTAGACCAAACATTTAAAATTGCGATCGCGATTACAGCGGTAAGTACTCCTCCGACAGTAGCTAGCATGGACAAGCTCTTAGGTGGCGGTTGAAAATCAGAACTCATACCGATTAAAGCCTTATTTTATAACTCAGTGTTGTTTGCGTAGTTTCACCAAATACATTCTTCCCAACTTTGAAATCTAACTAACACCCAGAAGTTCCGCTGACTTTTTACGGGATGTAGAAGTGTGACTCCCGAAGGATTGTCAACAGAATTTAATCCTGAATTCTGTTTTGCTAAAATTTAGATTCCGTCCACGATGATAATTACTACAATAAAATAGTCACGCACCCAATCTCTGGAGTTCTAGCAGTGGGCTTATTTGATGATTTGAGTCGGTTTTTAGAAAACCGTTTAGAAGAATTCTTGCGTAACAATCCACATTTGGAGTTAGAAGCGCTGCTAGAACAGCTGCGTGAGCAAGAGGAAGACACATTAAAGCTGATCGCAGATTTAAAATTACAAGAAAAGCGATCGCAAGAAGAAATTCTGTCCACCGCTCAAGAAATTCAACGTTGGCATATCCGTATTCAAAAAGCCAAAAACGCTGGCAGAGAGGATTTAGCGGCTGCGGCAGGCGAGCGAGAAGCAGCCTTGTTGCGCGAAGGAAATCAGCGTTGGGGACACATGCAAGGGCTGAAAGAACGGATTAACCAATCTCAGGAACTACTGCGAAAAATTCAGCAGCGGCGACAGGAGGTGCAAGCTAAAGCCGCCGAAGCACAGACAGCCCGTGCTAAATCGCAAACTCAGCAGCGTTTTGAAACCAGTGGTTGGTCGAATCAAGCTAGCAGTTTTTCTGGTGGCTTTGATGACTTAGAAGAGAAGTTTCGGAGCTGGGAAACTCAGGATGAGTTAGAACAAATGAAGCGGAATCTAGGCAAATAATCGCAAAACACGGGTAGAAGCCAGTTGGAAAATTTTATTCTCAACAAAGCCTAAATTAATCGCATTAAGCCATGTTTATTGACTAAAGTTTAGGCTTTGGCGTAACCCGAATGGCACTAAGAAAAGGGAAAATCGTTGAGGCAGCAGGGGTGCAGAGGAGCAAAGGAGCAGGGGAGAAAGAAGAAATTTTAGGCATTGCGTTCAGATATTTAGAAATTCCCCTCTGCCCCCCTGCTCCCGTGCCCCTGGAGCATCCCTACGCCGCTTACCTTTCAGCTTAACTTAGTGCCATTCGGCGTAACCTGTTGCAGCGAAAAGTCAGAGCGGTGGTTCCCGCCGTTGACATCTGTTGGAGAGAGTAATTTCCCTCCAATTTTGGGAACTCTAAAAATAGCGGTTACTGAGAAATGTTACCAAAATTTTATGAGAACTCTTCAACAATCACCCTCACTTAGGGCAGTATTCAAACAAAAAATCGACACCAAAAAATCTAGTAAACACCAAGAAATTCATGAAACATTAGGTGATGGCTTTTTGGGTGGGTTAGGTTCATTGATATTTGAAGTTAATCAAGCCACAAATAAATTCAAAGGCAATATGGGGGAATGGGGAGTATCGTTACTTTTGCAATCTTTCCCCGATACGTGGGTGATATTTAATAATGCCTTAATCCCCACTAATTCAGGCTCTTTAACGGAAATTGACCATCTAATTATTGGTGAGGGTGGTGTCTTTTTAGTAGAAGTCAAAACCTGGAAAGGTTCATTTAGCGCTTACAAAGATAAATGGAAAAGGCGTGAAGGTAACAATTGGGTAGCAGTTGACAATAGTCCGACTTCTCAAAGTATTTACCATCAAAAAATGTTTAGTCAGTGGATTACTCCATTAATGCCTAACCTTCCTAATGGGTTTGTTGCGGCTCCAGTAGTCTTCCCAATTGCTAAATGGATAGGAGCAAATGATTGCTCAGTTCCGGTTTTGCAAGGTATCCCTGCACTGCTACAGATGATAAATAGTTTTCCTGATTGTTTAACACCAATGCAAGTACAGGCGATTGCCCAAGCAGTTGAAAACTTGACGCTGCCTACAAACACTACCCCAATTTCTAAACCGATTCCTAAGCCCAAACCTGTTAAGCGCCTGAATCCTACAAGTTGAGTAAATTTAAGTGCGATGCCTACGGCGGGCGGTTACGCCATCGCATTGAGTATCTGCTTTCAAACCTTAGCTTAATTCTTCAACAAGATGAGATAAATCATTAAAAATGTATATACTGCAATTATCAAGCAATGAATTGATTAGCTCCCAGTATTAGACCTACTAGGAGCTTTTTTTATATATTATCCATCTCGGTTAGGGGTTAATACGCTTGGGTTAAGCTTTTATTTCTCGCCCTGCCTTAAAAGATAAATTTATTAACCCAAGCTATTGCGTTAAGAGGTATATCACGAGAAGTAACAGCATTCATCCTCAAGGCTATTAATAATTGATTCCGTTGGTAGATTGAATGTCAATGTTCGGATTGCTATTGTGTATTTGTCAGGTAAAAAACGTTTATCAAATCAAACCAATGAATATTCTTGCTTGGATTGTTTTAGGTCTAATTGCTGGTGCTATTGCAAAGGCTATCTACCCCGGTCATCAAGGCGGCGGAATTCTAGGAACAATCGTATTAGGAATTATCGGTGCTTTTGTTGGTGGTAGTTTGGGTGTGTTTTTCAGTACAGGAACCTTGACATTAGCCGCCCCCACACTCAGTATTCCCGGTATTGCAGTAGCAGTTCTTGGGGCGATTGTCGCTGTTTTCTTGTGGAACTTGCTAAATAGTCGCAGTGCTGTGTAATCAATTAAATTGGAATTAATTAATAGTAAACATCAGGGAACTCATTTAACTATATTTTCTCCCTGAATTGAAATAAAACAATAGCGCCTGCCTATATATAGGTAGGCGCTAATATTCTTTTGTTGTTAAAGCATTCGCGTTCAGCGTCTCGTAGAGAGAAAATTGAGAAGTAAATACCAAGAGGCGATGTCGGGTAACTCTTGGAAGTCAAAGTTGCACTGCGAGAGCGATCGCCTCACCCTAAAGAATAAATTGAAAGTGCGTAGGCATCGCTACCTGTAGTGGATAAACTGAATTTGACGGATACTACACAGCGCGTGTGCATTGGGACTATCCTTGTGGCTGGATGGATGATACTCTTTAGGGCGAACCAACAACTCGCAGCGCTCATCCAAAATGACCGAAAATAATTGAGTGCTATTTAAACCTTGAGGAGTAAATTGATCGTGTCCCATCTGTTAACAGCGTTCCGGCAGCGATTTTTGCGGAGTATCACTTTTGCAATACTCCTAACTTTGATTAGTAGTTTAATGCTTCCTGCTGCCACTTGGGCTGCCTCTTCTGGCTTGGGAGTTGATAATGGCCATCTTACTGCTTGTCCAGCTTCAGATAACTGTGTCGTGAGCCAAAATGCTGATGCCAAACATGCCGTCGAGCCGATTACTTATCATCTAGATCGCGATGCGGCTAGAGAAACTTTACTAAAAGTTCTCACTGTTGTTCCCCGTACAGAAGTAATAGAACAGACTCCTAATTACATCCATGCTCTCTCTAAAAGCCGCATCTTTAAATTTGTTGACGATGTAGAATTTTATTTCCCCAGCGATGAATCAGTAATTCATCTGCGCTCGGCATCTCGCGTAGGAGAGTCGGATCTTGGTGTCAACCGCAGGCGTGTGGAACAAATTCGTTTGGCTCTCTTGGACTTAAAGATTTGATTTTACTATCCGTGAGGAATGCCAAGGTTAATGATGCTATGACGACTAACTTAAACTTGGCTGAACTTACGAGAGTAAAGTTCATCAGACACTTCTTTGAGTTCTGGTTCAACTACTGTTAGATGTTGCTCCAAAATTGCCAAATTGCGAATATTAGACTTATAGAAAGCATCAAATAAATCACCCACTAAAGGCACACTACCAACCACTGTTTCCAAACCAACATTGAAAATCATTTTGGCTAAATCTTGACGTGGGATGCCAAAACGGGTAGCTAAAAATATGATGTAAGCTGAAAACGCTGTACTGATTAAATCACCAGCACCTGGAACCAAACCGATAATTGGGTCTATTCCAATGCGAAAACCTGTTAGAGGGATGCGTATGGATGTATCCATCAAGCGGCTAAGTTTGCGGATGCGATTGAGAGTAGCAAGGCGTTTTGCAGCGTCCATAATTTCTGATATTTACACTACTCTTAATTTGCACCATTTTTAGTTCTTTGTCTTGTACCGTCAGAAAGAAAAAGGGGGTTGCAGAATATTGGGATGAATTGGGGGAGCAGGGGAGGCAGGGGAGGCAGGGGAGGTAGGGGAGGCAGGGGAGCAGGGGAGCAGGGGAGGCAGGGGGGCAGGGGAGGTAGAGGAAGCAGGGGAGGTAGGGGGGAAAGCTTTTCTTTGTGTTGTTTGAGGCTACGGCGTAGCTTTTGGTCTAGTGTAGTTGCTGATATATGCAGGTACGTCAATTTGGGGATGTAAGCCTGAATCAGTAATGGGTTTTGCCACATTTAATTGCAAGGGAATTTCTCCAGCCCATACTGGTAGTTGATAATCAGAGACATCATCATTTGGCCCACCCGTGCGAACTTTAGCCGAAGCTTCAACTAAAGGTAGAGATAGCACTACCGTTCCAGCTAATTCACTGCGACTAGGCGATCGCACTTGTTGCCAACGTCCAGGTATAACATGTTCTGTAAATGCTTTCAGAGCAGCTAATTTTTGCTTTGAATCCTCTACAAGTGTAGCCGTACCAAATACTACCACCGAGCGATAATTCATTGAATGATGAAAAGCCGATCGCGCCAGTACCAAACCATCAAGTAAAGTTACTGTGACGCAGACATCAATACCTTGCTGGAGGAAGCGTAGCATCCGACTAGCTGGTGAGCCATGAATATATAAGGTATCGTCAATTCGTCCATAAGCTGTGGGGATTACAAAAGGCTGTCCGTCTGCGACAAAACCCACATGACAAACTAATCCTTCATCCAAAATTTGATAGATAATTTCAGACTCATAGCTTCCCCTTTGAGGTATGCGTTTGATAGTTGTTCTTTGGCTAGGAGACTCTTGTTGATTCATGATTGGAATTTGAACTCTACATCGCCAGAGTAATTCTGAAAGTGGCATAATACAAGTGCCACTTTTTTACTAAACTACCAGTCCACTTTTACCTATGGACTTTGCGATCCTTATCGACTCCCAAGCAGATATACCACTGCATCGCCAAGTTTATGAAGAAATACGACTTCAGATTCTTTCAGGGAGATTAACGCCAGGACAAAGATTACCTTCAACGCGATCGCTTGCTCAATCTCTCGGTATTTCCCGCGCCACTGTTACCCAAAGTTATGAACAGCTGCTGAGTGAAGGCTACTTAGAAACAATTCTAGGATCGGGTACTTTCGTTTGCGATCGACTCCCTGACGATCTGCTCAATACTGCACCGATTGAGTCAATTTCTTCAGCCACTAATTCATCAATAACACTATCAGCCTATGGCAAAAATTTGAATAATAAAGCATTCTTACGCTTACCAGAACTAGAATTGCAGATCAACTTTACCTATGGACGGCCAGCATTTGATAAGTTCCCCATAGACTTGTGGCGCAAACTACTATCTCGCCATTGCCGTTCTCACCCAAGTGTGCTTGATTATGCTAACGACTCAATGGGATATCAACCACTACGGCAAGCGATCGCTTCTTATCTTTCTCGTTCCAGAGCAGTAAAATGTACTTCTGAGCAAATCATTATTATTGGTGGTTCCCAGCAAGGACTTGACTTGATCGCACGCCTGCTGATTGACAAAGGTGACTTGATTGCTGTGGAAGAACCTGGTTATTTAGGAGCGCAACGAGCTTTTTTGTCCCAAGGAGCTTGTTTGTTTCCTATATCTGTGGATAAATCAGGTTTGGAGGTTACTAACCTGACAACAACCTCCAACATTAAACTTATTTACATCACTCCCTCCCATCAATTTCCTACAGGGGCGGTGCTATCCTTAGAGCGCAGGTTAAAATTATTAAATTGGGCGCAGCAATCGGGAGCGATAATTATTGAAGATGACTATGATAGCGAATATCGTTATAGTGGTCATCCTATACCAGCCTTACAAGGATTAGATCGGGGCAATTCAGTTATTTATATCGGCACATTTTCCAAGGTACTTTTTCCGGCTTTGCGTCTGGGTTATTTAGTATTGCCAGATAATTTGGTGCATATATTTACCCGTGCTAAATGGTTAACAGATCGTCAGTGTAGTTTATTAGAACAGCACGCCCTTACAGATTTTATTGGCGAAGGACATCTAGAACGTCATATCCGACAAATGCGATCGCTTTACGACCAAAGGCGGCAAATTTTGGTGCAGTCTTTAATTTCCCAGTTTGGCGATAGAGTCCAGATTCTAGGGGATAACGCTGGAATGCATTTGATGGTCAAAATAGATACAGATATGAGTGATGAAGTAATAGTCCAGAATGCTGCCCAGCTTGGGTTAGGTATTAGCGCAGCCCATCCCTATTACTTAAATAATAGCCCTGGTAGTGAATTTGTTTTGGGTTACGCTGAATTAAATGAGCAGCAAATTCAGGAAGGAGTACGCCGATTAGCTCAGGTAATTTTGGGGGCTTAAGCGAATGCCAGTAAAACAGTTTAGAATCCAAGCGGCGCACTGGCTACCCTAAAGTATTTTTATTTTTGCTTGACAAATTACCTCTAATTCTTACTATATTAAAAATATTTTGTATTACTAATAACAAACTTTGTTATTTATAGGACTTACGCAAAACTATGATAAAACGAACCACAAAGGACGCAAAGGACACAAAGGAATAAGAGTTTCAGAGAGTTCTTGCGTAAGTCCTGATTTATTTAATATTAAAAATTTTAGATATTCTTATTTATACAGATTAGACCTCTTATATAAATCCTTAACACCCCACCCCCTCCTCGCTTGCGGGGAGGGGAGCGTTTGCTTTACTCAAATGCGGGGTGGGGTTCTTTATTTTTGATTTATCCAAGAGGTCTATTACCTATAAGATTGCTCCCGAACAATTTGCTCAAGTCCCAAGTCTGACCAAGCTCGATCTCGTGCAGCTTCACAAATAATTGGTATTGGTACAATTATCAAGCAAGTGAATTCTGGAAATTGTATTTAATTTACTAATCAGGATTTATTTTTCTGATAAGGTTTAGTAAAGCCAAGTTTACCTCTTCTTTGTATTACTACTACCACATCGTAAGAATACCTAAGTTTTTGATTAGCCATCAAGGAGGAGAAAATATCAAAAATTTTGGGTAGTTCAAAGACAACATGTAATTAAATACACTTTTAAAATCGCTATTTTGTGTTTTTGCCACAGTATTTACCAAATATTTTCTATGATAACTGAGGCAGAGAGAATAATATGTTTTTAGACATTTTAGCTAGCCTGCAACGGTTATTTGTCGGTTACATTCCAGCCGTTGTCTTAGGTAGTTTTATCGGATATTTCATAGGCATTAATAACATGATTTATCAGCTATTTAGGCTGATATTTCAGATACCGCATAGTATCCCCCCTATAGCTTTGCTACCTATTGCCCTAATAGCATTTCAAGAGAGCGAATCGGCTGCTATCATAGTAGTTTTTTTGGGAACTCTCTGGACGATGATTATTAATACGGCAATAGGGATGCGGCATTTTCATAGACAGAACAAAAACTTTAGAGTAGCTATATTTCATCTATTTCACGCTTTGAAAGTTAGCATTTGGGTAGCTTGGTTTATAGTTATTGGTACAGAAATGTTAATCGGCCCAAAAGGACTTGGATTTACCCTTTGGGATGCTTATAAAGCTGGCAATGCCGATTACATAATCCAGACGATTATCTACATCGGTATCATTGGCTTTTTGCTAGATCAATTACTAGATTTCGCAGCCTATATTCTCTCGCAAATGGTTTCTGATGGGAAAAAACCTTCCTAAATTTTATCTAGGCTTGCGGATTGCACCCTGCCAGCTAATAGTTTGCTTCGCAGAACGTATTCCCAAAGAACGAGTTGCTACGACTTCAATATCAACGTTGACACCAGGGCGTAAAGCTTCATCAGGAATTTTGAGCTTGCCTAAAGCTAGAGTAAAACGGTTGTAGTCACGAGTCACAAGTTCGTTAGGAATATCCCCTTCATATTCAGTTTTGTAGCCAGAAAAACCGTGCAAGCTATCCTGGGCGCGGAATTTCACGCGAAATTGAGTATTAATAGCATCAGACTTTGCTGCCAAATCGACTATTTTTAAGTTGAGGTTTTGTCCTGCATCGGCAAACTCTGCCACAGCTAACCGGGTAACATCTTTTTTGGGAATGGCATAGTTAACAGTAAATGTTGTCAAGTTAGCCTCACTTTTGGTGCTACCCTCAACCCATAAATCCTCAGGAAAAGTAACTTCTACTTCTTTGCTGTCAGTTAAATTTAGTGTTACAGCTTGATTGCCAAAGCTGGCGATAGGTTGTCTTTCTTGCCAAACTATTTGAAAAGCCTGTTCTAGACGCTGTTCAAACTCACGGTAATTATCAGCGATCGCAGAACCAGGCGCAAGTAGAGAAGCTGCCCCTATACGTTGATTCCACTTATTCTTCGAGAGGTTGAACTGTTTGTTTGTCAGTTCCGAAATTGCTACCTGCACAGTTGGACTATCAGCTGCCAAAGGTTCCTTGCTATTCACAATACTCAAAGTTCCTAAGCGCCCTTGGCTACCATCGCTACCATCGCTGCCATCTCGCCCATCACTACCATCGCTACATCGATAAACCTTTTCAGTACACTTATAATCAGGGCTACCAGGAGTTCCGTTGCAGGTTTTCACTTCCCATCTCCGTCTGTGACAGTTACAACCCTCAGTACCGTTGCCACCTCTACCGCCGCGCCCGCTTTTCCCACCAGTCGCCCGAACGGAAACGTTCCGTAAGTCGGCCAAATTGCTGTAATACACTGTGAGGGAACCACCATTTCCCCCATCTCCTCCTTTGCCACCGTTACCGCCATTACCACCATCTGGTGCATTTATGTCATGGCTGACGCGCTCGCGTTGGTAACCACAGTCAGGTCGATCGCCATGTTCTCCGTCTTCTCCGTCTTCACCATCTTTACCCGACAAGTCAAGATTAACGGGTGAACTATTAACAAAAATATTTTGGTTTTCACCACTGCCACCATCTCTACCCGATCGCCCATCGCTTCCTGTGCGTCCATCTCTGCCATCATTTCTGGCTACTTTATAGTATTCGTCAGAGGCAACGGCTGGACATAAAACTGAACCAGAGGCAGGCAAAAAGCTAGTAAATAAGCAGAATGTCAGCAGTAGCGGCAGCTTAATCCTAAAACCATTGTGCATCTAGTTACACCTAAAACTTTAGTTGAATTATCTACTCCTGACGCTGAATTTCAACAATTTGCTCCCTTTTGTCCAGTAATGTATTACTGATATCATGTCCGCATAATTGGTTATGCTAACCACAGTCATTACACCCCTCCCTGCAAGCGGCTACGGTGTACACGCAAGTTATCGAATCACTTACCACTCCTCGAATTACCCCACCCTAACCCTCCCCATATGTATTGGCTACGGTGTACACACAAGTCTTACCGCAGCCATATCTTTGTTAATAAATCTCGCACTGCGTTTCTATTCCGCCTCGGAATGAATTCCGAGTCTCAGAGCTACTGTCCACTAAGCGTGGACTGGATTAATCATTTAGTCCACGCTTAGTGGACTTTAGCTATCAGCCCTGAACTTCAGTTCTGGGCGGGATATCGGTGAGTGTGACAGTTTCACTTTGACAAAAATGTGGGTAGAGAACGACTTATGTATACACGGCAGCCTTTACAAGGGGGGATTAAGGGGGGTAATCCGACTTGTGTGCACACCGTAGCCGCTTGCGGGGAACTCGGGGTCCCCTCTGGGGATTAGGGGCAGGGAGACAAAGCGTAGCTTTGGCGGGGTAAGGTTCTTCAGGTTTAATAAGTAATCAAGCTGACATGAGATGATTTGTGTCAACGTAGCACATATCAAGCTTACTAATCGATTAAGCTGCTGTTGGGTCGTCATTAACCTTAACAATCAGCTTGCCAAAATTATCACCTCGAAGTAAACCAATGAATGCACCAGGAGCGTTCTCTAAACCAACAGCTACATCTTCTTTATACTTGAGTTTACCAGACTGCAACCATCCAGAAACATCATGCAAAAAATCATTAAACCGATGTTGGTAATCACTAACTAAGAAACCTTTGATTAAAGCCCGTTTGATTAGTAGTGGTCTTAAATTAGGCCCTGCTGGAGTAGATGTAGCGTTATACTCCGAAATCAAACCTACTAGTGGAATTCTTGCCCCAAGGTTGATTTGCTGCAACACAGCTTCTAAAATTACACCTGCTGTATTGTCATAGTAAACATCAATGCCATTAGGGGCAGCTTCTTTGAGCGCTGAATCAAGCTCTTGAGTTTTGCGATTAATGCCAACATCAAAACCTAATTCTTCAACTATATAATCCCGCTTCTCGTCACTCCCGACAATTCCCACGACTCGCGCACCTTTAATTTTGGCAATTTGGCCTGCTACTGCACCGACAGCACCAGAAGCGGCTGAAACCACAACAGTTTCACCTTCTTTTGGTTGACCGATATCAAGTAGAGCAGCATAAGCAGTCAGACCAGGCATACCCAATACGCCTAGATTATAGGATAAAGGTGCTTGAGTAGGATCGAGTTTACGCAGTGTCTCACCCTTAGATACACCATAAGTTTGCCAACCATTATTGCTAAGAACAAAATCTCCAACTTGAAATTGAGGATGATTTGATTTAATTACTTGGCTGACTGTACCACCCACAATAACTGAACCCAATTCTACTGATGCAGCATAAGATTCGCCTGCACTAATGCGGCCACGCATGTAAGGGTCGAGAGATAGATAAATGGTGCGGCTAAGAATTTCCCCTTCACCCGGTTCGGGAGTTGGTGTTTCTACTAAAGCAAAATCACTCTCCTTTGGTTCGCCGACTGGACGACTTTTAAGGGTGATTTGTTTGTTAATTGAATCAGACATAAGTTATTTTCCGCGAAATCAATCTGACCATTGATGAGCGCACAGATATATGCGTCCGTTCACCAAACATTTCCATCTTTAGTGTGACACTTAAAGGAAAATATTATTAGTAAGTCAACTTAACTAATCCCACGGAAATCGAAGTCATTAATACCAATGAATAATGACTTTGGAGGCGGGCGGCTATTCCTACTACCCCATGAAGGGATTGGATTCCCGCCGATTTCACTTGTTACCGACAAACCACCAACTACCTGATTGCTAGCCACTGGGAATTATTTCAACTTTCTCCCTTAAAAAGGGAAGAACTGGAGCAAGACTGAGCCAAGACTTCCCAAAAAGTCAACGAAACTGGGGCTACCAGCACTTAGCTTCTCATTTACGGGTGTTTGCAGTTCTTTAATAAAAGCTTGGGTTGTTTGCGTTCCAAGGCTGTTGTTTTGGGATGTAAACAATTTGTCAGCAACTTGGGCATCTTGGAATGCACCTTGTCTATCTAGTATTTGGTAACGGGCGACACCACGAGCTAAATAAGCACCCGCATATTCTGGTTTAATAGCGATCGCTTGATTAAAATAACTGATTGCTTGCTGTTGGTTGCCTTTTTGCGCTTCTGCTACACCCCAAGCATAAAATTCTTCTGATGAAGCAATTTGTAATGGTATACCAACTGCACCCTGGAAATTAGCGCCATTCAAGTAAGCACCAGTCAGTTCTGCATTTGCTAGATAGGTATTTCTCAAATCAGCACCCGCCAAATTTGCCCCACGAAATTTAGCTTCGCTCAGATTAACACCAAATAAACTCGCGCCGCTCAAGTTTGCACCCCGCAAATCTGCGCCGCTCAAGTTTGCACGACTGAGGTTAGCACCTGTGAGATTAGCACCGCTCAAATTGGCTCCAGATAAGTCAGCCATCACTAAACCTGCACTAGTCAAATCACAGTTTTGACATTGTTTGGTTGCCAATAACTGCCTAACATGTTCAGAATTTGCAGCTTGTACGGTTGTTGTCAAACTAATCGTGGTTAAAAATGCTGCTGCGCCTAAAATTTGCTTTTTCATATTCGCGTAATATTTCTTACTCAATATTCAACATTAACTGAGACGGATTTATACCTCAGCCTATGATATGAGAAATCTCAACAATTTGCCCTCTGTAGTTGCCTATATCACTTGTAAATTTCAGTAACTGACCCTGTATTCCTTGCCAGAGGCAATGGATGCAGGGATGAAGGGTAAGACCATTTATGAATTTGCAAGAGGTCTAAATATAAGTGCTGCCTATCACTCGATGCATTTGTATCCACGGTACTAAGTTCTTTTATCAAATTCTGGCAACCAATTTTGTCAGCGATCGCACAGATGATTGAGTGGATATTCCATGTCTTTAATGATTAGGTAGGCGATAGGAATGCCTCATACCAACTGTATTGAGCAGCCTCTGGCAGTCATCGTCAGGGGTTAATTTTCTACTGCAACAATTTCAATCTAAATATCCGTATTTAACGATAGCTTTATCTTGAGGAAACTCTAAAATCTGCTGTTCTGGATTGGCTGCGATCGCTTTGTTCTTCCCCTGTCAATTATGGAATTTCAACAGCAGTAAGAGTAATTGTTGCTGAACCTGGGTTTTCCTATTCGGAAATATCTTCTTGTACCATTTTTTTATGATGCTGCGCCAAACCATTTTAACTTCTTTTTTTGTGTCCTTTGCGCCTACGTTTTTCTTTGTTGTACTTAAATATGGTTTAGCGAAATCAAGTCAAACTTAAAAGCTAGTTTGACATACGCTACAAGCGAAAGAATACAAACTTCCTTCAAAAATTTAACCCTTGTAATAGTGTTTTGTAATTTCTAGACTAAAGGCAATTCCAGGTTGCAATCAACAAAAATAGCTAAAAAATTGTGGTTGTCGTTATTTTTATTTAGGCAACAAGCATTAAGTAACTACACTATTTCCGCTATTAATCCAGTTATTAGGGAGAAAACATTAGAATCGGCAAAGTCCAAACAACATATTCATCGATAAACTAAAAGGAGAAGTGCATGAATTTACAAAATAAAGTTGTTATTATCACCGGGGCTAGTGGTGGTATCGGCGAAGCAGTTGCCAAAGAGCTAGATGCAGCAGGCATGAATTTAGTGCTTACAGCGCGATCGCAAGACAAACTTGAACGCCTCGCGTCGAATCTAAAACATGCCAAAGTCGTTCCCGGTGAGATCACAAACCCTGAATTGCCACAAAAATTGGTAGACTTTGCCATCCAAACCTTTGGCCAACTTGATGTAGTTTTTAACAATGCAGGCGTGATGACTGTGGGGTCAATTGAAAGTGTCGATATCGAAGCAATCTGCCAGATGGTTCGAGTCAATGTAGAATCTGCTTACAGGATAGGTTACACGGCACTGCGGCACTTCAAGGAATCTGGTAGTGGATTTTTAATCAATACTTCAAGTATTGCTGGGCTAAAAACAGTTCCCCAACTAGCTGCTTACTGCGGTACTAAATTTGCGATCGAGGCCTTTACAGATTCCCTGCGCGTAGAACTTGCAGGAACCGATATTCGTGTATCAAGTATTGCCCCAGGTACTGTAGATACGGGCTTATACGACAAATGGGGAGAACAGCAAAAGGATTTCGTCTATTCAGGAGGCGTACTGCAACCAGCAGACATCGCCCGTTGTGTTCGTTTCATCTTAGAACAGCCAGGTAACGTCCTCATTCCCAGGCTTTTGGTAGTTCCAGCCGCTGAACCAGTGTAATAAGCTAATCGTCATTCATTTTTCCAATAATGATTCGCTTGTAGTAAGGGCTTCAGCCCTAGGGC
Source organism: Nostoc sp. (assembly GCF_036917095.1). Classification (GTDB taxonomy): domain Bacteria; phylum Cyanobacteriota; class Cyanobacteriia; order Cyanobacteriales; family Nostocaceae; genus Nostoc. The sequence goes on along the minus strand of NZ_JBALFH010000015.1, from coordinate 361,135 downwards.
TATTTCATTCTCATCTAGACCGCCTCAAAATGAATTCTGAGTCTAATAGCAAAAGTCGTCTAAAGACGACTGAGAAAAGATTATAGTCCGTTTTAACGGACTTTAGCTATTAGCCCGGAACTTCAGTTCTGGGCGGTTTCTGTCTAGAACGAAATAGCCCTGGCTTCAGCCCTACCTTCATGCAACTTAAATACCGATTAGCTTACCAAACCCTTCTTTGACAAATATCTCTATCGCCTTCCTTGAAGTGAAAAAGCTTTCAGGAGTGGTTGGATAACTACTCAAGGACTTGACAAAAATGCTTGATGTGAAAAATAAAAGAGCAGGCGCTTTGCAAAAATAAGTCTGAGTGCAGGCTTCCAACTATCAGAACTTTGGGGGGCTTCCCCAATGAGCGACTGACGTAGTTTTTCAAAAAACAAAACCTACATTTAGGCGATTGCTTTCCTTGATAAAATTGAGATATTGAAATACAATCGCCACTTTATTTATCAGTTTAATTAATAGACCTGCCTTGAAAATAAGGCAGGTCTAGTATTTAGGTAACACAAGTAGGAATTAATAAGTTTGAGATTCAAGCACAGTGAGCTTTATACCCAGAAAGCATGGCAACAATCTCTTTACGCCCACTTTTTTTGGCAATATCTAAAGGAGTGTCTCCGTTATTACTTTTGATATCTAAGCGAGCACCTGCGTTTACCAAGAGCCTGACTCCTTCAATATTGTCCTGCCAAACTGCATCGTGTAGGGCAGTATATCCGTTATAAGGCCCCTGAGCATCTATATTAATCCCATATTCAATCAGAATTTTCATGACCTCTGGATGTTTCAAATAGGCAGAGGCATGGAGTGCAGTGGCCTTCATATTTGAGTCAACCGCGTGAATATCAGCACCAGCGTCAAGGAGTAGTTTCACCATTTCTGATTGGCCGTTAGCAGAACTGACCAGCAAGAGGCTATTTCCACTCCTGTCTGTTTGGTTAACGTTTACGCCAGTTTCAATGAATTTTTTAGCGTCTTTAAGGTTGTTATTAATTACCGCAGCAACTAAATTAGTACTCATATTTGTACGATTAAAAACTTCTAGGCTGTTTAAAAAACAGGCGTTGCATATTTGCGGGATGATTTTGCTAGTTTTGTGGGATGGGCATCTTGCCCGTCCCTTGTATTTCAGGGCGCTCGTGTCGCCCACCCCACAAGAATCATCCCTTGATTCAGCAACGCCAAAAAACAATATCGATACCAAGACCTTGAACAACACAAATGCCATATTCTAAGTCTGCGTTGTAGAAATGGAGAATTTGTCGCAGTTGAAATTCCCGCTTTGCAGACTTCAAGCTATCAACCAAATTCTCCACTAGACGGGCTTTATCCTCTTCTTTAATGGTTCTTGGATAATGCTAAACTGCAAGTCTCCAAAACTTAAATAAAAGTCGAAAATGATTTCAACACGATTCGCAAGTTGAGACTAAGGTTATCTGTATCAAACCATTGTCTATTTTTGCAACAGAACCATTTTCGCTTTTTAACATAAGTACTTCATTAGCAACAGTACTCTTATTAAAAATTGCAGCAATCTCTTGGATACAGGCTTGCAACCGTTGAGCTTCTGCAAAACTTACAGTTGTGGTTTCCTGGTTAATTAATTCGCTTGAACTTGCCTTTTCTGGGACTCTTTGCCAACATGGGATGCTCTTACTCCGATGCGATCTTCGCCATGTTTGCGGGGTTGTATTGTGAAACCGAAGAAATTGGCGACCGAAATGGCGTCTATCTAGATAGCCTACAGCTTCAGCAATCTGCTCTACCGACTGGTCTGTTTCGATAAGCAGACGCCGTGCTTCTACCATACGACGCTCGACAATCCAACAGAGAACGGTTTTTCCAGTCTCTCGCCGTACAAGGTCGGTGAGGTAGGCAGGGGATCGACTGACCGCCTCAGCCACCTCTCTAAGACTAATTGAATTATGATAATTTGTCTCAATAAATCGAAAAACATGGTTTAACAAAGGTTGGGACTGAAGCAAGAACTTTTCAAAACTTGTCAGTATCGCCGTATTAATAGCGATGTTAACGTTATAAGAGTCAATGTCATTTAATAAGTAATTAGAGTCCATCACTTTAGCCTCATTCATTGTATTAAATACACTTGGATTTCATTTCAGATGATCTGAAGTAAAGGAAACGTTAACACTAAAAATCAGGAGAAATTCCACCAGATTGAAAGGGCTGGTCGTTAAAACTTCAAGATAGATGAAGAAACTTTTTAGAAAGTTTTAACTTTTTTTTGGAAGCGCTATTATGATATTTATTCTTAGACAGTAATATGCTGCTAAAAAGGAAATTAAGTTTCTGCTAAGGGTATGCTCCTTACAAAAAGGAATCGAAAAGCAAAACATTATTGTCCAGAATGTTTACACATAGCAGCCAGCGAAATTAGAGGGGAAAGCCCCCGTGCATCAATTGGGGGATATAACCGGGTAAGTTAATGGTAAGACGCCTTGAGAGTGAGTATTTCTCTTAAGGGCTTTGCGTATAATTATCTATTTCAAGATTGGTTTTAGCCAGTTAAGATAGAAAACTTAAGCGGAAAAGTTTGTGTTTTTCAGTTGGATTTTAGGCAAAGTTCCAACTGAAGCGGTTTTTAGCCGATAGTAAATGTAAATAATAGGTTTTGCTAATTTTGCTAAAATTTGCATCTCGTAGGGAAGGGTACGCGGGAGCGTAAAGTAAGCCCAAAGGGACGCACAGTCTTACCAAATTTAATTCGCTAAGAACTTATGCAAAGCTGCACGAAGGTGTTATGCTTTGCCAAATCAGTTTTTACAGATGTAGGTTTTTGACAACTGAAATCGCGCTATTGCCTATATATCAAGCTTTTTAAGCTAAATAGTACATTTGTCTGTTCAACTTAAAATTTGAAGGGGAAAATGTCACAGGAAAAAAAGAACTTATCTTTATCTTAAGTTTCTTATCTTGAGTTGCAAAAGTTTTGTAAAGTTAGCAAACTTAACTCCAACAGGCATCTGTCAATCAACCACATAGATGAGGGTGCGTAAGATGAGCAATAAGCAATTCTGCGAAACTTTAGATTCGTCTACATTGCCTCTGGATGAACTCCTTCGGGTGCAGATTGAGTCTGCTGCCGAACGGTTTTGAGTTCCAGCAAGGCACTTTAGCTGGATATTGAGATGCAGAATGTTAATGAAACACATCCTGTGTGCAATTCATTTGTTACTTATAGAATAAAAGCTTCCTGTTAGTTTCCCTAAACCTTACACAGAAACGAAGCCGTTTGTCAATAAGGTTTCTGTCAATACATAAGTCCTAAGGGTATGGGATTTTCTCGCCATCTAAGTCATCTTTAACTACCTCTTTTCTTGCGAATGTCTAGCGAAACTCGCAATGTTCAATTGCGTTTCTCAAAGAAAGTCAGCAAATTCCCCTATTTTGCTATCCAAGGTGGTGGTCAAGATGTTGAAAGGCATAGAAATGTAATATGCATTTGGTATTTCGGGGGGTGCGATGGCGTAACTGCCGGCCGTAGGCGATCGCATTCCTCTAGGATTCCAATAGCACAAGCTGTAACACAGTTCAATTTAGTTACTTGACTGGCAATTTTTTGGAATTGTCGCTCAATAACGCCTCAAATAGCTCAACCCATTGTACTGTCTACATTTTAACCATCGGGCGAAATGCTTGCTGTGCTGGATTTCATGGGTTATTTAGCTTATTTAGCAACAACTCTATATTGCCACGAGTGACTTGCCCCAATTCTGTAGCAACCCTAAGTGAGAAAGGAAATATGCGTAGTGAATTTTTAATTAAAACTGATTCAGCGTGTTTCGTGCCTGACGAAACAGCGTTCAAGACTGCTAATTACACTCAAAAGCATCAAGCCAATTCTGCAACAAGTGGCGATCGCTTTGCCTCAAATATAAGTGATGCAGAGAGGATAGCTCAAACTCAGAAGCTTTTAGATAGAGCGATCGCAGATGCTTGGTACACAGTCAAGAGCGATCGCAGACCACCAAAACTGACCCGTACACGCTGGGTATGGCGACTTACAGGTCTTTACCATCTGTGCCACTCCACCACTCAACTGATGGAGGAAGCTGCTCAAGGCTTTGCTTCAGCAAACCGCAAGAGTTTAGCACAATGGGCTACAGAAAAAGCCAGAGAGGAAGCGGGTCACGACCAACTTGCCTTGCTCGATATCCAGTCGATGGGATATAAAGCCGAAGCTGTTGTGGAAGCACTTGTTCCTCCTGCTGCAAAGGCTTTGATGGATTGCTTTACCAGAAGCGTGCGGGACTCAGATCCAATCGATTGCGTGGGGTATTCCTATACGGGGGAACGCCTAGCGATATGTAGAGGAGTGGAGTATATCCAGATGGTAGAGGCATTGCTACCACCGGATACCAATGCTACCCGCTGCCTGCGGGTACATAGTGCCGTTGGCAGTGATGTGAAGCATGTAGAGGAGACGATTGAGATGATTGCAGAGCTTAGTGATGATGAGCGTGTCCGCGTTGCGAGAGCCTGTTACAAAGCAGCATTGTTGCGCTTTAGCCCACCCAAGGAACACTACATATCAGATGAGGAAATTCAGAATGTTTTGAAACCACTAGTGCTTACTTAGTAACCGAACAACCAAGGACAACTCGTCTAAAACACCTTTAACAATATAACTCAAATAACTACAAGGAGAAGAGAATGAAAACTACAACAGCTACAGTTATCGATCTGCAATCAATGAAAACTACACCAGCTACAGTTATCGATCGGCAATTTTTGAGTCCCGATTATTGCAGCCTCATTATAAATAGCTTAGAGGTTTTGAACGACATGGAGATCGATTTGGAAAGCATTATGCTTAGGGAGTTCGCGCGAGGATTGCCAAGTGACATTGACGGCGGCGATCTTTAGTTGTTACTTGCCTGTGTATTTTAATAAATCAGGTTTGAGCTAACACTTGATGTCCCTGATTGTCTAGTCACTATCAGGTGAGTGTTTAAAGAAGCTTTGAGGCTGTTTAAACCTAACTACTGTGACAAATAGACAGTCAGGGATTAACGCTTATAACCTGATATTTCAGTCATATTTAGTAGTGAGTTTCTCTAGAGAGTGTAGTCTCTTCAGGTTTGGTATAACTAATCTTTGTAAGTCTTTGGCTTTGTCCTGTTTATTATTACATCTTTTACTTTGTACAAAGCTTATAGAGCTTTCAAACTTGTGGCTAATAGTCAGAGCATATCTGGAGTAATTTAACTGTTAGATAAGCTATTTTCGGAAGTAACTGCTCCCAGAAGTTTCAACATAGAAATCGTTGCGCCAGTTATACCTGTAACCTCTTGAATATTTGTTCCCTCATATAATTTCTTGGGCTTCAAAATCTTTAAGCACTCACTCGCGCTCACATTCCAAAGTCGAATTGTATCGTCAATGCTGCTACTAGCCAAAGTTTGATTATCTGGGCTAAAAGCTACTGACCAGACGTAGGCCGAATGTCCACGCAAGGTTTTTTTGCACTCACCAGTACTGACATCCCACAACTTTATTGTGTGATCGGGACTGCTACTGGCTAGGGTCTGACCATCTTCACTAAAGGCGACTGTTTTAACGATAGAATTATTCTCACCAACCTGAAAAATATTGAAACAAGTACTATTTTTGACACTCCACAACCGGATTGTTCCGTCATAACCACTGCTTGCCAGCAGTTCACCATCTGGACTAAAAGCAATTGACCAAACCCAATTTTTATGTCCTTTTAGGGTTTCTTTGCACTCACCAGTATTGACATCCCACAACATTATTGTGTGATCCCATCCACCACTCGCCACTGTCCTCCCATCTGGACTGAAGGCGACTGATGCAACCGCAGCATCATGTCCCAGGAAGGTTTGTAAGGCTTGACCCGTATTCACATCCCATAGCCTCACCGTTCGATCGTCACTGCCGCTTACCAACATTTGCCCACTTTGACTGAAGGCGACTGACGTAACCGCAGCCCGATGTCCCAGGAAAGTTTGCAAGGCTTGACCGGTATTCACATCCCATAGCCTCATCGTTCGATCGTCACTGCCGCTTATCAACATTTGCCCATCTTGACTGAAGGCAACCGATCGAACCGCACCACCATGTCTCAGGAAAGCTTGCAAAACTTGACCCGTATTGAGATCCCATAGTCTCACTGCGCGGTCTTGACTGCCACTTGCCAGCGTTCTTTTATCTGAACTAAAGGCAACTGACCAGGAATTGCTAGTATACCCAATGAAAGTTTTAAGACATTGACCAGTGCTAACGTTCCATACTTTTATGGTTTGGTCATCACTGCTACTGGCAAGAAGATCGCTTTGCAAATTAAAGGCAACAGAAAGCACCCAACCAGAATGTCCTTCAAGAGTTCTAAGACATTCACCAGTGCTAATGTTCCATAGCCTCACCGTCTGGTCGAGACTGCCACTAGCGATGAAATTGCCTTGAGGACTAATTGCAGCTGACCAAACCGGAGCACGATGCCCATGTAGACTTTTGATACATTCACCAGTGTTTAAGTCCCACAATTTCACTGTGCGATCGTCACTACTACTTACTAGTATCTGACCGTCAGGACTGAAAGTGATTGACCTTACGCCATCATCATGTCCATGAAAAATTCTTTTGCATTCATCACTGCTAATATCCCACAACCTGACTGTGTTGTCATCACTACCGCTCGCTAAGGTCTGTCCGTCTGGACTAAAGGCTACCGATATTACCCAATTTGTATGTCCCGAAAAAGTTCTCAGGCATTCACCAGTGCTAACATCCCATAGCCTTATTGTGCGATCGTTACTGGCACTGACTAACGTGTTACCATCCGGACTAAAGGCTACTGACCAAATCTCATTGCTATGTTTTTGAAACGTTTTCAGACATCGCCCCCTGCTAATATCCCACAGGCGCACGGTATAGTCACTGCTTCCACTAGCAAGGATACTACCATCCGGACTAAAGGCTAGTGACGGAATCCAGTTAGTGTGTCCCTTACAAGTTAGAAGGTGCTTCCAATCCGAAACTTGGTAAAAGTGGATTTCACCACCAGTATCACCCATTGCCAAAAATTTTCCATCAGGGCTAAAGGCTACTGACGAAACACCACCAAAGGTTTCAGCAAAAATAGACCTATCAAAATTGGCGTTTTGAAAATTGACATTGTGCAATTTCACATTCCGCAGGTCTGCTTGCCAAACACTCAGAAAAGAAAAATCATAACTGCTGAGGTCAGTTCCTAGATAACAAAGCAGATTGAGAACATTCCCAGCTGTATAACTGTGTTCTAGCGGTGATGTTTCTCGTGACTTTGCTATAATTTTAGTCAGCTGATTTTCTAGGTTTCTTTTGCTTCTTAAGACAGTGACCAAGCCATCTATAAGTGGCTTCAGAATTACGCGAATTTGAGTTTCCCTCACGTAGTCTTTCGCCGTCGCCTTCATCAAAGCATGACACCTGAACAAATCAATATTCTGAGTTTCAATCTCTTGACAAACTATCTCTATCAATCGCTGAGTCACGTACTCCATGACTACAGGTTGCAGTGTGAAGAGTGCTGTGCTTTTCTCAACTAGCGATCGCCTTACCAGAGACTCTAGGGCCTCCAGTAAGTTTTGTGGTGGTATTGGCGATACAATATCTTCTCGTATTTCTGATAGGGAAACAGGCTCGCGATTGATTGCTAGCCAGTAAATTATATCCTTCTCTAAATTTGCCAAGCGCGAAAACTGCTGGTCTAGCAGATCGCGAATGCTGCCAAAAACAGCCGTGTAATGTTGCAGAAATTCACCAACATTACCATCAAAAACATCTTGGATCGTTGTCGCTACTATCTTCAAAGCTAGGGCATTGCCTGCATAACGCTCGACTACTGCTGGTAATTCTGACTCTGAGCCAGAAAAACCCTTGGCTTCAAAGATTTTTTGCCCTGCTACTATCTCTAAACCACTGAGTTGTAATGAGCGAACAGCCAGTGTTTCTCCTCCGAGTGACGCTATGTCTTTGGGTTTTTCACGAGAAGTCAGCACCAAGGTACTTTGATGCATAACTTGTCCCAATCGTTCGATCAGTAAGCCATAATCTTCATAGCCTTCTCGATAGCATCCAGCATAAGCCCCTGTTTGCAGAATAGTCTCAACATTATCTAATACCAGCAAACAGCGCTGTTGTTGCAAATATTCAATTAGTTGTGATATTCTTCCATCTACACTTTTTGGTAAGTCAGTTTCTAAAACCTGCTCGTGAGAGAAAAATAGAATTAAATTTGCCAGTAGGTCAAAAAGCGAGGGAGCATTGTAGAGCGATCGCCAAATAACGTACTCAAACCATCCTTGAACCTTTTGTGCTAGCTTGGCAGCCAGAGAGGTTTTACCAATTCCTCCCATTCCCAACAGCGCCACTACTCGACAGCGTTCTTGGATCAGCCATTGTTCCAAGAGAGACAGTTCATCTCTGCGTCCATAGAAAACAGATACATCCACCATCTCTCCCCAATCAACACGTTTGGGGGCTTTCGAGGCTTCTCGATCGTTTTCTCGGCTTGTATAATAGCTTTTATCCAATTCTAAATTAAACATCATAAACAAACGAACAAGCGTCCGTTTGTCAACCCCGGTTTCACGAGTGAGTACCTTTCTGAAGGTGACAGGAGTGATCCCAGCTTGTTCGCTTAATTCTTCTAAGGTAGACTTGGAGCCATTGTTTTCCCTAAATTCCCACTCAAGTTTGGCATTCTGAAGCTTTTGCCAGCCTTCACGAGTCAGTATAAGTCCACGATTGCGTTTGGGTTTCTCCTGTTTCATAATTTCTTAGGAAGAATTGCATTTGGAGTAATAGGTTGCTATCAGTGGCGTGTAGAAAAGGGAATTATTAGTAAATTAGAGTTGTTGTAAAAAAGCTAAACAATCGGTAAAAACTAGTATCAGCAACGATTTTAGAAGTTTGATTTCAGATAGCTAAAACCGAAAGAGTACAACAGCTTAAGAGGTTCTTTGAAAAGTCTAATTTATTACAGCCCTGGCGACTGGAAGTCGCGGCTACACAGACGAAACCCACCTGCGTGGGTTTGAAAACCTTAATTTTGTATTAGTCCACGGAGGTGGACTTAGCCTGTGTAGTAGCGAATTATATTCGCCGAAAACTTTTCAAACATCCTCTAAGCTAACCTTGATATTATTAAACGGTAAACTATGTTATTCGCAAGCTAAAAGTTGATTTGCAAAATCATACCCAATAGCTATAATTATATTGGTTAAATATCTCCTGAATTTAATTACCAGGTATTTATTCTAATAAGAGCAAATTAAAAGTTACTGTTTATCATTTTATTTTTATCTGGATTACTCTTAGTTTCCTATGTGATAGTAATTGAAAAGTCATTAAAAGTCAATTACAAGGGCTAGGAAAAAATGCTGCTAACTTAACAATTCAATTTTCGCTAGAAGATAAAATAATTTTAGAGGGATACTGTGAGAAAATGCAGCGAACAAAGAGCGATGTAATTCAAGAGATGGTAGGCTCACTTAAAAAATATTTCGACAGTAGCGAAATTTGTTGGTAACTTTGGGAACCCATACTTAGAGGATGTTTTAAAAGTAGGGGGCTATTGTAAGAAAGCTCACAAGGGAATGGCACTAAGTTAAGGTGAAAGGTAAGCGGCGTAGGGATGCTCCAGGGGCACGGGAGCAGGGGGGCAGAGGGGAATTTCTAAATATCTGAACGCAATGCCTAAAATTTCTTCTTTCTCCCCTGCTCCTTTGCTCAAGAGCACAAGAGCTGCCTCAACGATTTTCCCTTTTCTTAGTGCGATTCGCTCAGAAGGTTTAAGCTGAAATTGTAAGCATCAGCACCTCGTGAGCAAATGACTAAAGCATATCCTAGCAACCTGACTTGGGAACAGTAGGAATTAATTGCACAAGAGTTTCCATCACCAAAACCAGGAGGCCGTCCTCAGAGCATAGCTATATACACCGTTGTCAACGCGATTCTATATGTGTTGTGTGAGGGATGTACATGGAGAGGCTTACCAGGGGATTTTCCCGCTTGGCAAACTGTTTATGGAAATTTGCTGGACATGGAGTCAAGACGATACCTGGTTAAGGATTCACGATAAACTTGTGCCTTTGGGTAAGAGTATCCGCACTCCGTGAACCTAGTAGTCTGGCAACTCAACAATGCTTGGTGAGACATCCGGATATAACCGTCCCATTTTTTTGCGTGCATCCGTAATTTTAAAGCGCCAATTTACACTTGCTTTACTAGAATTGCGATCGCTTTCATAATGATGATGATGGTGCTACTCACCAGCAATAATCCAAAGCTCAATCGCTACACTGGATTGTTTTCTGGATGCCTGGTGATGCTCTACGTTACCTTTGAAGCTCCTCTCTCAGGCTTTGGCATGAATCCGGCCCGGAGTTTTGCCTCTGCTTTTTCGGCTCAGATTTGGACGGCATTCTGGCTGTATATCATCGTGCCGCCGATTGGGATGTTGTCAGCAGGGGGGATGTATTCGTATCTATTTGGCCATTCTGCCGTCAAATGCGCCAAGCTACACCATCACAACCATAAACGCTGTATTTTTCGTTGTAACTACAACCGAAACGAATAGGAAGGTTAAAAATTCTAGTCCAAAGTTAGGGAGTTCTTAGGAAATTAAACCAAGAATATCCTTACGTTTACGATGCGTAAGTCCTAACAATTTGCGATTCGACACAAAGAGAAAACGATGAGGCATTAAATTTCTTTGAAGTAAGCTATTTGGCTTTCTCTATTCTCACTACAATATCATTGTCCTACTCACAAATGGTCAAGCGTTTAATTATACCACAAAACACTTTTGCAAGAGTTCTAAAGAAGAGAGCGCAAGCAAGTTGTAACTCAAACTCATCTTTGATTTTTAAGTACTAAGACGTTTTATAAAATATAAATAATTTTTACTACTGGTAAAATGATTTAGCGATGGCGATGCCTGCGACGGTCATCGCACCTTGTTTACCGAATCTGACAAAACCGCACAGATCCCACTCCAACTTTCTCCTCTGCTCCCCGTTCTCTGCACAAGTGCTTTCTTGGGGGTAGGGAATGATAAAGACTCGTTCTTTTTCATGTGGCAAGCCGAGGCAGTATGCGAATATAGTCGATCGTTCGCATATGTACCGGATTTGGGAAAGGTCTTTGAGGATTGCCTTAATGAAGAGAAAATATTTTAGGACTATCACTTGTACAAAATTAATAGGTAGTTATAATCCAATAATTACAGCACACAAATAACTTGGTGTGCTTTCAGCAAAAGAGCGTGACAAGATTAAATAAAACCGAATTATTCTCACACTTGGGAATCGGTTTGCCTAAAACAAGTAGAAATGACGACTTGAATGCTTTCGGCGGACGCACGCTACCTCTTAAGTGGCATCTTGTGTTACTTGTGACAGGGGTTTTACTCCCAATTGTCCTTTTTGCTGTTGCTGTTGTACACAGACTCTCGCTCAAGGAGCGTGCGGCATCAGAGCACCGCTTAATTCTGGCGGCACGCAATCTCACCGAAGATGTAGAGCGCGAGGTTTCCAGCACAACCAGGACACTCCAAGCACTGGCAGCCTCCGATCGGCTCGACGAAAGTGAATTAAAAAACTTTTATAACGAAGCACAGCGCACAGTGCAGACACAGCCGACTTGGTTATGCGCGATCCTCCTAATGCCGGACGGGCAGCAGGTGGCGAACACCTCTGTTCCCTTTGGCATTTCGCTACCCCTAGCAAACGAGCTTAAGAGCCTGCGACGTGTTGTCGAAACACGTCAGCCGACAGTGGGTTCCCTGGCCTTTGGAAATCGAGGGCGAAAATGGGCCTTTCCCATCCGCGTTCCAGTAATTCGCTCAGGCAAGTTACGGTATGTGCTAACCGCTGTTATCACCCCGAAGGCACTCGCCAGTGTTGTTAAGACTCAGACACCTATTGATGGGGAGTGGACGCGCACTGTCATTGACGATCGCGGTATTGTTGTAGCTCGGACTCGCAATCCTGAGCGCTTTGTGGGGCAACGAGGTACGCCATCTTTTCTGAAGCGAATCGCGTCAGCAACCGAGGGAGTCTACCGCGAGACTACCTTGGAGGGAGCGCCAGTGTACGTTGGCTTCAGGCGAGCCAATTTCTCTCACTGGACGACCGCCGTCGTCGTTCCCATTGAAGTTATTGAAAGTCCAGCTCGCCGCGCAATGTGGCTCGTTGTTGGATCTGGTTTGGCGTTGCTTGTGGTAAGTGGCGTGGGCGCTCTCGTCCTCTCGCGGTGGATTTCTCAGGGCATAGCCTCGGCTGCTTGTGCCGCAGAAGCACTCGCCAAAGGTGAATATCCGCGCATCAGTCCCTCACCTATTAAGGAAATAGTCTTGTTAGGCCAAGCCTTAGAATTTTCGGCTGACCTTCTTCAAGAGCGAGAGCGCGAGCGGGACGAACACTTAAAGCAGTCCGAAGCAGCGCGGGCTGAGGCTGAGGCCGCTAGCCGCCTCAAAGACGAGTTCTTAATTACCGTCTCGCACGAACTTAGAACCCCTCTCAACGCCATTTTCGGCTGGGCCCAGTTGCTGCGTGCTGGGAAGCTCGATCGAGAAAAGACACAGCGAGCAATCGATACCATCGAGCGGAACGCTAAAGCCCAGGCACAACTGGTGAATGACCTCCTCGATACATCGCGGATTATCATTGGGAAACTCCGTCTCGAACCACAACCGCTAAACTTAGCCATCGTAATTGTCAATGCGCTCGATTCGGTGCGCCACGCCGCTGAAGTTAAAGGCATCGATTTACAGCTACAACTTACTAATGTGGAACTTGTCTTAGGAGACCAAAATCGGCTTCAGCAGGTATTATGGAACCTGCTCTCGAACGCGGTTAAATTCACGCCTCAGGGTGGGCGGGTTGAAGTAAAGCTTCAGATGGCTAACTCACTTGTCGAGGTTATAGTGCGCGATACTGGTGTGGGTATCAAGGCAGAATTCCTGCCACACGCCTTTGAGCGCTTCCGCCAGGCCGACGGCTCAACTACAAGGAAGTTTGGCGGCTTGGGGTTAGGTCTGGCGATCGCCCGTCACTTAGTCGAGCTTCACGGTGGGACAGTGCACGCTGATAGTGACGGTGAGGGCAAGGGGGCAACTTTTACTGTTAAACTTCCTGTGATTGCCCGCCGGGAGAGCATTAGCGTTCCACCAATGACATCTGCCGATGATATGTTTTCACCATACAAAAGCCTGCACGGGCTTCAGGATGTGCGGGTACTTGTGGTTGATGACGAACCTGAGGCTCGATATCTTGTTTCAACAGTACTCATGCAGCACGGAGCAGAAGTGCGCGCCTGTGCTTGTGCAGCAGAAGCGCTAAAAGAGGTGTTAGCCTGGAAACCTACCGTAATCCTTTGCGACATCGGTATGCCAGAAGAGGACGGCTATGATTTTATCCGAAAAGTCAGGGAGTGGGAGATGAAAGTAGGTGGTCAAATCCCCGCCGTAGCGGTAACAGCCTTTGGAGGCGAAGAAGATAGGCTCAAGGCGATTTCTTCAGGTTATCAAACACACTTCCCCAAACCGATTGAAGCAACACAGTTGGCTGCTCTAGTCGCCAGCCTCGTGGAGAAAACTAAGGGATAATTGACATACTCCCCCGAATGCGCTCCGCTAAATTCGGGGGATTCTAGCTTCAAACAGCAATTGCAGCCTGAGACTGTCTAACATCACCTAAGCTAACAGTCGATGCCCCGACTGCTTGAATGTTCTTGGCGGCGTTTTCATCGCGTCCATTCACTGATTGACAAGTTGGACAACGCCACTCTCTAACTGACAAATCTAAACTATCTAGAATATGTCCACAGTTTGAACAAGTTTTACTGCTGGGATACCATCTATCAATAAATACAACAAGTTTATTTTTATTTTTGTTTACAGCCAGATTTGTTACCCAGACTGCCATCAAAGGCAGTCTTTTCATCGTGGCAATGTCGGTATAGTAATTGAAGGTTTTTATACTCACTCTTTCCTCCTTTTGACTTAGGAATGATATGGTCAATTTCCATCACCGATTCTTCTGTGAAATATAGTCCGCAGTGGGCGCATTTACCTTTCTGTCTCTTTAAAAGTGTTGCCACTTTCTTTGGAACTTCGGGATTTTTGCCCATTCTTGTACTCCAGTAAATCAAATCTCCGTCATAGGGGCTGACTTCGCCTTTAACTTTCACATGGCGTATAATTTCTACGTCACTATGTGTCTGTAACCGCATGGGATTCACACCCTCATGGTCATTCAGTTGTCAAGGTTCTGTTCCAACCGATACGAAGGGTTGGTTCCTTGCGGCTCGTCCTTAAGTTTTTCTACTTATTTAGAGCCAACGGGTCGCACTTCAGCTATTCGCTTATATCCCCCGCATGAATGACGGGGGCTTTACGCTTCACGGCTCGTAATAAGTAATGAGTAACAATACCTTAGCCAAAATAAGAGTATGAATTCGGAGGGATGATGTAATAGAGTTATTGTCTTCGCATAAATTTCCAAGCTGGGGTGCGATGGCAACGAGAACACCGCAGGCATCGCAAAGTTTGAAGAGATAGGGCTGCCGTAGTAGAGTTATTGTTTCTCACAACGACAACTCAAAACCCACAAACAGCCCATGCTCGACATTTTATCAATCGTAATATACCTGACAAATATTTATGCCAAAGTGGTATTGAGGATGAAGTTCAAACTGATATTTATCAAGCCACTCTTCTTCATAAAGAATTTGCCCAGGCTGTCAATGTAGTGATTTTGGTCAAAACCGACCTTAAAACTCATGCTTGCAGCCATGTAATTCTGTTTTCTAGCGACTTGGAATTATCATTCGACAAAATAATAGATTACTACAAACTCCGCTTTCAAATCGAGTTTAACTTCCGTGATGCCAAGCAACTTTGGGGATTGGAAGACTTTATGAACTTGAGTCAAACTGCGGTGACTAATGCTGCTAATTTGGCATTCTTCATGGTCAATTTATCTCACCATCTTCTCGCTGATTTCCGTCAACTCAATCCCGGCTCCGGCATTATTGACCTTAAAGCCTATTATCGCGGCTTTCGATATGTCCATGAAATGTTAAAAATGCTTCCAGAAATCCCTGAGCCTATTTTATTAACCCAGATTTTTGCCAAGCTTACTGCTTTAGGACGCATTCATAACGTTTCTACAGGCGTTGAACCCTCGTAAATTGGCAGAGGTATTGATTGCTAAAATTCATTATGCCAAAGAAATTTTACAAGCACGTTTAGAGAATCCACCCTTATTATCAGAGTTGGCACAAGAGGTAGGTGTGAGTGAGAGTACGCTGCAAAAAGGGTTTCAAATGCAGTTCGGTACAACAGTGTTTGGTTATTTGACGAATCAGCGTATGGAACAAGCCCATCAGCTGTTACACAGTAGTGATTTCACAGTTGCCGAAGTTGCTAACATTGTCGGTTACTCACATTTAGGACATTTCGCTGCTGCCTTCAAACGCAAGTTTGGCATCACACGCAGAGAATGTTTTTTCGGCAAAACTCTTGTTTCGGGACTATAACTATTGTTTTGGGATAGACTCAACTAGTTCAACTCCTCTACACTCTCGTTTATTGCAATTAAGAAATATAAGCAATAAGTAGTATTGTTTAATGGTGTAGGGAGTGGTATGAAAAGTTGGTGTTCTACTTCTGGTAACAAATATTTTACGCTATACTCCCCAAGGGAGTGGCGATCGCCAACCCTCGACATTTATCTTTGGTTAGTAGTGAGTGTAGTCGGGATCATCGGTGGCATACTTCCTCAACCTGAACAGGCATTGGCATCAGAAAAGGAGCAGGATAAAGTTGTCACCAGAATTAAAACACTCAGCGAAACCGAGTTTCCAGCGACTAGTGTCAAAGATTTACTTTCGCAATCACCAACTTCTGGCACTCAATCAACTGTAGTAATTACGGGAGTCAAGGCAAATCCCACCGATAGCGGTGTCGAGGTAATTTTAGAGACAACCCAGAGTGATAAACTACAAGCCGCCAACCGCAGTACGGGGAATAGTTTTATTATGGATGTCACTGGTGGGCAGTTGCGTTTACCCAATGGCGATGCTTTCACGTTTAAGTCGGAAAAACCCCTGGCGGGAATTACGGAAATCACAGCTACGAATATTGATGCGAATACCGTGCGGGTAACGGTAATTGGCGAGAAAGCTTTACCTGCGGTTGAGTTATTTGATGATAACGTCGGGTTGATTTTTACAGTTGCATCTACAGCCACAACAGCACAGGAACCAGAACAACCAACCCAAGAAAAGCCAGCAACACAGACACCCGAAGAACAACCCGCAGCCCAACAGGATGACCCAATTGAATTGGTAGTCACGGCAGAACAGGATGGTTATCGTGTACCAGATACCTCAGTGGGAACGAAAACAGATACCCCATTGCGTGATATTCCCCAGTCAATTCAGGTAGTGCCGCGACAGGTACTGCAAGACCGTCAAGCAAGAAGCATTACAGACGCATTGGAAAACGTTAGCGGTGTCACCTCAATTTCTAGCTCAGGTTCAAGTAGAGACTATTTTACGATTCGAGGCTTTGAGGTATATTCTAACTCTCTCGTCAACGGACTTCCCGATCCACAAATTACTTCAGATGGCGGCTTTGTCAACGTGGAACGCTTAGAAGTGTTAAAGGGGCCTGCGTCTGTTTTGTATGGCGATATTTTACTTGACCAATTGAACACTTTATGCGCTGAACAATTCCCAGATGATGAAGTGGAAATTCAACCAGTGGGATGCTTATGGGCGTGTAGTCATGGCTGTGTTGTATCCGTCGCTAGTCCAGACAAACCCACTTATCTGTTCGTCCATCTCACCCCCGGAGAAAATGCTGCCGCGTTACTAGATTTTATGCAACTGTATATCAAAAGCCCTAAAGGAAATGTAGTGTGGAAAAAGATTCCTGAAATATTACAGTCTGCTATTTTCGCCCAAATACCCTCTGTATTAATTAATGAAACTCCAGGTAATTCTGATTAATTATCTTCTCGAAATTAGGCATTTACCATCAATCAATTAGAACGGTTTCTTGATTCTGGGGCTGCGGAAATTCTGCAATTTATCACCACTATTTTAGCTGTGGGCGGTTCATTTGTTGTGATAGTTCCCAATGTAGCTTGGTTGGCAATCCTACCCACACCCTTCATTTTTTGGGGTTCATTAGTATTTCAAAAACGACTAGCACCCCGTTATGCAGATGTCCGCGACAAAGCCGGATTTATTAATAGTCGTTTAGCTAATAATATCTCAGGGATTGCTACAATCAAAAGCTTCACGGCTGAAACCTACGAGCGATGCCTGCGGCGGGCTACGCCTACGCGAGTTTTGATGCTAGTCATGAAGAAATTATCCATGCTGCTAAATTAGCCCAAGCAGATGAATTTATCCTGCAATTACCTCAAGGATACGATACTATCGTTGGCGAACGCGGTCAAAAACTTTCGGGCGGACAAAGACAAAGAATTGCGTAGGCGTAGCCCGCCGCAGGCATCGCTCGTGCTATTGTCAAAGATCCGCCAATTCTGATTTTGGATGAGGCTACCTCTGCGGTGGATAATGAAACGGAAGCGGCTATTCAAAAATCGCTGGCGATGATTACCCAGAATCGGACGACAATTGCGTAGGCAAAGCCCGCCGTAGGCATCGCTCATCGTCTTTCTACAATTCGCCACAGTAATTATATTTATGCGATCGATCGCGGTCAAATTGTGGAGCAGGGTAAGCACGAGGATTTACTCGCACTTAATGGTATCTATGCTCTTCTATGGCGCGTACAATCTGGGATTTAATAACGATGTGGGCATTCTTTGGGCAAGCAGCAAATGCCGCTAAATACTAAGTCTGCTTGAAGAGATAGGATCTATTAGAAGAGTAAAATTTTAGGAGTAAACCTCTGTCTTTACAAGCTATCACTGTTAAAAGAGATTCTCAACCCCCCGCAGGCTTAATTGTCACTTTGCATGGTTGGGGAGCTAATGCTGAGGATGTAGCATCTTTATTACCCTTGCTCAACTTACCTGATTACCAGTTTGTATTACCTAATGCACCTTTTCCTTATCCCTATTCCCCAATCGGGAAGGCATGGTATGACCTGCGAGTGGAGAATATGTATCAAGGGTTGGCAGAAAGTCGGCAACTGCTAACAGATTTCTTGGAATCTTTAGAAAATACCACTGGCATACCTTTGTCACGCACCATTTTAAGTGGATTTTCTCAAGGCGGGGCAATGACTTTAGATGTCGGCTCAAAATTGCCCTTAGCAGGTTTAGTTGTCATGAGCGGGTATTTACATCCTGATGCAGTAACGGCAGATCAAAAAGGGATTCCGCCAACTTTGATCAGCCACGGGAGATATGATGAAGTTGTGCCCCTACAAGCTGCTTTGAAGGCACGAGAAACCCTCAAGTCTCTAAAGGTGGCGGTAGAATACCACGAATTTGACATGGGGCATGAAATAAATCCACAAACGTTAGAGGTGCTACGAAATTTCGTTGTAAATACAATTGGTTAGTCAGGATTACGAATTTTTTATAAATTCTGGTACAAATTCTGACAATTTTCACGAAAATAATGACTTCTAATGAGTAATATATATTGGGTGGCTGCGTTCAGCGCAACTTAACCCATGCTGAAGGCGAGTGCTGCATAAGGGAGGGGCAAGCATTATGACAACTCTAAGCATTTCCAGGAAAGAAATTGCTGCCATAACTGTGGCAGAAGTAGAAGAACTGGCTACACGTCTGGAGCTAGATAATTATAGTAATGCTTTTGAGGGTTTAAATGATTGGCATTTATTGCGAGCGATCGCATTTCAGCGTCCAGAGTTAGTTGAACCCTATATCTACCTCTTAGACTTAGAACCCTACGATGAAGCGTAGTTGATAGTTAGGAGTTAGAAGTTAGAAGTTAGGATTTATAACTATTTACTACTAATTTTTATAACTACTCACTCCTAACTTTTTACCATGACTAATCCAAAATTGAACAGGGTTCTAATTGGTGTAGGTGGCGGTATCGCCGCCTACAAAATTTGTGAATTGGTTTCGACGCTGTTTAAAACTGGGGTGGAAGTCCGAGTCATCCTCACCCGTTCGGCGCAAGAATTTATCACGCCTCTGACAATAGCTACCCTATCTCGTCATCCCGCCTACACAGATGATGATTTCTGGAAACCAACTCACTCTCGTCCGTTGCACATTGAGTTAGGTGAGTGGGCAGATGTGATGGTAATTGCCCCTTTGACAGCTAATACATTAGCAAAGTTAGCCTACGGGATGGCGGATAATTTACTCACAAATACCGTGCTGGCTTCTACTTGTCCCGTGCTGTTAGCACCCGCAATGAATACGGATATGTGGGAACAGCTATCAGTACAGCGAAATTGGCAACAGTTATTGACAGATAGCCGATATCATGGAATGAATACAGCATCAGGATTATTAGCGTGCGATCGCATCGGTGCTGGTAGATTAGCAGAACCTCCAGAAATATTCGCTCACATCCAATCGTTATTACACACTCAAGGTAAACGAGATTTAGCAGGTAAACGAGTCTTAATTAGTGCTGGGGGAACGCGAGAGTATCTTGACCCAGTAAGGTTTATTGGTAATCCTTCCACAGGTAAAATGGGATTAGCTTTAGCGCAAGCCGCATTTCACCGAGGGGCAAATGTCACCTTAGTACATGGCCCAGCTAATTGGGATGTACCATTAGGAGTGCAAGCAATTCCCGTTATTAGTGCCGAGCAAATGCAGCACGTGATGGTGGAATGTTTACCCAATGCTGATGTAATTGTGATGTCAGCAGCCGTGGCAGATGTGAAGCCACGAGATTATAGTACAGAGAAATTACCCAAGCGATCGCTCCCCCAAGCTTTACCTTTGGAACCCGTACCGGATATAGTTGCCCAATTAGCAAAACTTAAACAGCCGCATCAGATATTAATTGGTTTTGCTGCACAAACTGGGGATATTGTCAAGCCAGCATTAGAAAAATTACACAATAAAAAACTTGATGCGATCGTTGCCAATCCCATCGATCGACCTGATAGTGGTTTTGGGAGTGATAATAATCAAGCCATATTTTTAGATAGTCAAGGAAATCAGGTAGAAATAGCACCTTGTTCTAAATTAGAAATGGCACATCAATTATTTGATTTTATGAAGAGGGTGTAGGGGATAGGGTATAGGAACCCCATAATTAAAATTAGGGGTTTAAATCCCCGTCTGAAATGTCTAAAATGTTTGAATTTTGAATTGTTAACGTCCTGTTTCACCTATCCGATCTGCATCGTCTGCTACTCCATTGCGAAAGCGCACTTCTAAGCCGTGTTCTGGCTCCCAGTCACACTCAGTTATCAACTCAAAGGTAGCAATATGCAGGTCATACTCAACGTGGGGCGGCACATAGATATATGAGAAAGTGACCCGATCCCAGACCTGAATGGGATTAGCCAGCAGCGGCATTGACTCATCTCCAATCATGTCACGATATACATCATAATTTTGCAGCACCAGAGGAGCAGTGATGCGTAACACATCGGGTGGCAAGGCTAGAGCTTGCCGAATAGCTTCACGCTGAAGCGATGAAAGTTCCCCAATCTGCCCGTGTTCAAAATCCACACAAATCGGTACACGGCGATCGCCCAAAACAGCACATTCTGCTAAAGTCCAGTGGTTATCTTCGATTCTCATCTGTCCAAACTCAGCATCGTAGTAACTCGTTGGGGATTTCATCATCTTCAAGTACTACCTTTATTCATCAAAATTATGAAAAAATATGTTTATCTTTGTTCATAGTTACATATTCTTGCTCAAACCCTTACTAGTAATATCCCTCTCCTAAGAAACCGATGAAACAACTAGCAATGGAATCACCATCCACCTGGCGTTTCATCCCCATGCTTCAGACATCGGGATCTGTGCAAATGGCGATCGCTGGCAGTTAAGGGTTTTTAACCAATCAGACTTTCGCTTTTCTAGCGTTACCTTAATCGATCCAGATTTACGAGTACCCACCTCAGACTGTGCAGAGATTGCCAATCTGAGCGGGGGTTTTGGCGAAGATAATGTGATTGAGCATCACTTATATACTCAGTTATGCCAAGCAACTGAACGATTGGGCGGTCGTCGCCAACACAAAGCTTACACTGCACTACGAGAGTTATTTGGTAGGTACTCTCTGATAGGAGAACGGCAACTATCAGACTACTTGGTTGAAAATGACTTGACCCCTTTACAGCGAATGATCGTTGAAAATTTCTTCAACTTAGTACCAGATATCTGGTTAGTTGATGGATTAGCACATCGCTGCGCCCACTGTGGGACACTGATGCGATCGCAGATGAGGACATAGAATTAGAGCAAGATTAAATATCCTGCCAATGTAGAAAGAGGCTACTAATAAATTTACAACTTGAAGCAGGTATTATTTACAATCAAACTCGCACAAAGATGACTGTTAGAATGCATCCTGACGCATTGGCATTGTAAGGAGACGCATTAACAATGCCAATGCATTATCACCAATTAGAAAAAAGAATGCGACAAATAGACCATTTGTAGAGACGCGATTCATCGCGTCTTTACCCAATGATATGTTGCAATCATTAATTGAATTGGTATTAGTATTGCAAGAGGACGCATTGGCATTGCTAGATATTGCCAAATTTAATTCGCTACAAATTAATGAAATGCTGTACTTAACAAGCCAAGGTTAAGACTGCAACCTAAAACTTGAGTTTATTGAGTTTAGTGAAACCCCAGAACAAGCCCGAAAGCTGGCAAAAATAGTGTGATTGACATAGAAATATCAAGCAGCAATTGGGAAAGGAAACTACTACCTTGAATTGGGTATAACCCGTATGCTCTATGGCTTCAAGTCACTTTTCTAGATTTTACAATATAAGTAAGACATAAAAATAACGCCTCAATTATATGAAAATACTCTCATCAGAACTAGTCCATTTGGGATTTGGCAAATATGTGCGTTCTGACCAAGTGACAGCAGTTATACCAATAGAAGAGGAGCGAGGCCCAGGGCGACGAACCTTTGTTCACGTTCAAGGGCAAAACGATCCAATTATCGCCTCTCGCGCTGAAGATACCATCGTGCGTGATTTAGTACAAGAACCACGCGAAGTTACCCAAGCACGTCAGCAGCAGGAAATTCTTCAAGATTTATTGGTTAATTTAGCTAATGTTAATTCAACTGTGCGTCGAATTAACCGTGATGAAGGCAGTTTGGATCTTGATTTGTTAGAACGACGAATTAAGCAAGTCCTGGAAAATTAATTGCAGAAGTCAGCAAACTAAATAACGGAGAACGATATTGCTGAATACAACTACAGACCAAGTTTCAGTATCAGATACACAAACAAAATCGCCAAAGTTGTGGATACCTGAACGGGTACTGTTTACACCTGCTGCCCTAGATGAGGATTGGGGGCAGCAGATTCTTAAACGTGTGCAGTCACTCAACTTACCAATAGAAGAACTATCACAGAACCGCCTGAAGGGTCTGCGCGGTGAATCTGAGCGGGATACTTACAATATCGCCAAGCGTACCTTAGCGGTGGTTACTGCACCACCTAGTTCTTTTAAACTGAGTCCCATCCCACCTTCTGCGGATTGGCAGTTTCACCTTGCCGAAGGTTGTCCGGCTCACTGTCAATACTGCTACCTAGCTGGTAGCTTATCGGGGCCGCCTGTCATCCGCGTTTTTGCCAACTTACCGCAGATATTAGAGAATTCAGCTAACTACGAGCAACAAGGGAAAACCACAAGTTTTGAAGTTAGCTGTTATACAGATCCATTGGGTATTGAGCATTTAACTGGAAGTCTTGCTGAATGTATCCGTTACTTTGGCACTCGTAGCAATGCACATCTACGTTGGGTATCGAAGTTTGATGCTGTGGATGGATTACTCGATTTACCACACAATGGGAATACTCGCTGTCGGATGAGTGTTAATGCCGCACCGATTTCTGGTAAGTTTGAAGGTGGTACAGCATCCGTAGCATCTAGACTGAATGCGTTGCGACGGTTGGCGTTACCACAAGAGCGTGGCGGTGGCGGTTATCCAGTAGGTTTGGCGATCGCGCCAATTATGCCGATAGACGATTGGCAAATGCACTATACTCGTTTATTTGACCAGATAAACGAGGCACTGGATTTTGATTGTAACCTTACCTTTGAGTTAATCTCCCATCGGTTCACACCAGGGTCAAAAGAAGTTTTACAAACTTGGTATCCGCAATCCAAATTAGAGATGGATGAGGCAAAACGCAGCGTCAAGCGTAATAAGTTTGGTGGGACGAAATACGTTTATGAGAAGGATACAATGAAGGCGTTGCGTAGCTTTTTTGAGAGTGAGATTAGTAAGCGCTTTCCAAATGCTGAAATTCTTTATTGGACTTAGAAGACTACTTTGCTCATATAGAGTTTGAGCAAATTAATTATTGGGTTAGAGAGCGATTGATATATGATGCGATCGCTCTCTTTTCAGGTTGCTCAGGTGAATTAGAATCTAAGAGAACGAACCGCAAAGGACGCAAAGAGCGCAAAGGAAGAAAGAAAGAAGAGAAATTGAAATTTTCCTAGGTTTGTAGTAAGCACTTCAGTGCTTAAAAATCCAGGACTAAAGTCCTGACTACGAACTTTTTTACCTCTCGCGTGGGTTTGGCTACGCCCACGCAAAGCGGGATAATTTGGGCAGACGACAGGCGGCGTTATACATTAATAAGTGTATCTGCAATACCGGACTTGTTCTGGCTTAGTCTCAATAGCAAAGGTTTGGAGATGTTTACTTTATCAGAAACTTCTATCCTGGCGGCAATCCTACTGGTAGCTTTAGGCATTTTGGGCTGGGGCTTTTATCGCGCCAGACCTTTTGGTAAACTGGGAATCTTAGCCTGGTTACAGTCGGTGGTGTTGATGACTCCCTGGCTCCTGTTTTTTGGATTGTTTGCCGCAGGGATTTACATCAATATAGCGGGTATATTGTTCTTAGTGGTGACATCCGCCGGATTGTACGTCTACTTGGGCAGACAGTTACGCGCAGCTGGGCAAGATGCCATCCTCAAGCAACGGGCCACAGAAAGACTTGCTGCTGCTTCCTCACTTGAAGCAAATTCCCCACAACCAAAAGTAGCAGAACTGAAACCGGAGATCCCACCGATACCAGAAGATGACTTGAATGCAGTTAAAGGTATTTTCGGTATCGATACGTTTTTTGCGACAGAAACGATCGCTTACCAAGATGGAGCCATTTTTAAAGGTAATTTGCGGGGAGAACCAGAAGAGACTCACAACCGTCTAACTGCAAGTTTACGGCAACGCCTTGGCGAGCAATATCGCTTGTTTTTAGTGGAAAATACAGACGGTAAACCAGTGGTAATCGTCCTACCCAGCCGCAACGATCCCAAGCCGATGTTGCGATCGCAAAAAGCTTTTGCAGGTATTCTGTTGATAGCAACCATTGCCACAAGTTTAGAAGCTGCGGGATTATTGCTGAATTTTGATTTTTTTGGCAATCCTGGGCGGTTTCAAGAAGCTTTGCCCATAGGCGCTGGGATATTTGCAATTTTAGTAGCTCACGAAATCGGTCATTGGTTACTTGCACAGCGTCACCAAATTCGCCTTAGCTGGCCATTTTTTCTACCCGCAGTGCAAATTGGCTCCTTTGGTGCAATTACCCGCTTTGAGTCTCTGTTACCCAACCGCAAGGTATTATTTGATATTGCCTTGGCAGGGCCAGCCGCAGGTGGTATCGTTTCTTTGTTAATGCTGGTGACGGGCTTGCTGCTTTCCCACCCAGGTAGTTTATTTCAATTGCCAAATCAGTTTTTCCAAGGGTCGATTTTGGTGGGAAGTTTGGCGCGAGTTGTCCTTGGTTCGGCTTTGCAGTCATCCCTGGTAAGTGTTCATCCTTTAGTGATAATTGGTTGGCTGGGGTTAGTAATTAACGCTTTGAACTTAATGCCAGCCGGACAACTTGATGGTGGGCGCATTGTTCAGGCGATTTATGGACGCAAAACCGCAGGACGAGCAACGATCGCAACTTTAATTTTACTGGCACTCGTGTCTCTCGGTAATACTCTTGCCATGTACTGGGCGATCGTGATTTTCTTCTTGCAACGAGATCAAGAACGCCCCAGCTTGAATGAAGTCACTGAACCCGATGACGCTAGAGCCGCTTTGGGGCTTTTGGCTCTATTCTTGATGATTACCACGCTTCTACCCCTCACTCCCGGCTTGGCTGGGCGTTTGGGAATAGGATAGTTTGGAGTAGAGACGCGATTAATCGCGTCTCTACAAGAGTTTGAAGAATTCTCCCCACTCCCCATCTTTACTACGGTTTCCAACCTGCTAGCAAATTGGGGTAAGTCGTTGATGTGGGGAAAATTTTCTGGAAGGCCGTTTGACGCTCTTGAGGCTTTTCTTTGCTCATGTTCCAGAGGGTTTCATAGAAAAAGAAAGAGACTCCAGCAAAATTGCGATCGCGGATTTTTTGCACTTGTGTCTGAATCTGTTGCATCGGTATAGGTCGGTTTTTCAACCCAGCCAAAATGCCCACACTCACTGGAATATGACTCTTTGCCGCTTTCACTTCTGGATACTCTAATTCGCTGATAAAAACATTCAAGTCATCACGATATACCTGCAAAACTAAGTCTTCAATAATTCCCATCCGTTCCCACTTCTGCCAGTCTGCTAAAAAGAAATCGTAGGAAAAACGTTGAGGATTAGGAGCAACGGAAACCAGGCAATCTTTTTTAGTAGCTTTAATCGCTGTAAATACCCGTTTCATAAACTCGGTGATTTTGTTAGCTCTCCACCGCACCCATTCAGGATCTTTGAAGTTTTTGGAGGGAGCTTTACCAAGGTGTTCTTTTTTGTAAAGTGCTACTGTATAGGCATCGTACCCTAATTCTGATGGCAAGCCAAAATGGTCATCAAATTGAATACCATCGATATTGTAGTTTCTAACAATTTCAACGATTAAATCTTGGATGAACTGTTGTACTTCTGGGCGAAAGGGATTTAGCCAAACGCGATTATCTTTCCCTTCTTTGACAATCCGAGTCCCATCACTGCGACTGGTGAGCCATTGGGGACGATTTTTAGCTAATAGAGAATCTGCTGGTGCCATGAACCCAAATTCAAACCAGGGAATCACCGTTAACCCTTTTTGATGTCCCACATCGACAATTTCTTTGAGAATATCTCGCCCTTGCAATCCGGGTGTGGGATCGAGCGATCGCCCGATAACTTTTTGGGCAACTTTGCTAGGATACAATGTATAGCCCCAATTCCAAACCGCCGGATATATAGTGTTAAAATTGAGTTCGTCAAGGCGTTGCAAAGATCCCTTGAGGCGATCGCGCTCAAATAGCACATCACTATCAATATTTGTTAACCACACTCCCCTTAACTCAGATGCTGACGTTCGCGGCAGATTAATTTGAGCGTTCAAAGGGAACGATAGCATCACCGTAGCAACTACACTCAAGGTAGCTATAACGGCAAACAAAAAAGACTTTCTACTTTGGCGAATATTCCACCAAGAATGTAACTCAATACACCACTTAACAAACCTTTTTATCATTTGGTTACAAGCATCATCAAATTATGAACAATCAGCATGGATAGCGATCGTTTCGATTGTAAGCGCTAAAACAATCGCTATTTAACCCCATCGCTGAAGTTTATTATTGGGCGCTGGTTATGAGTTTATTCCAGGCTTTGACTGCTGCTTGTAAATTCCTTGGCAGGTTATTTTGAGAAATATCGTTGTACTGAACCGTACCCTCTTGGCTGGTAAGAGTGAAGGTGATATAGTCGGCAGAGCCGCTGGGGGCTGGATAACTCAAATTCTGGAATTTACTAAATTTAGAACGTTGTAGCGATCGCAAAAATTGTTGCACCTGTAGCACAGAAACGCGGCGAACACTACGCTCAGAATCATTGGCATCACCAATCCGCACGCGTATCAATCCCCCATCTTTGAGTAAGACTGTCTGGTAGGTTGTGCCAGCAAAGCCACCACTGGAGATTTGCCGAAATACTATATCTCTATCTAAGGGTGGTGGTAACTCGCTGGCTGGAATTTGCACAGGGGCTAGTGTACTGTTGCTAGCTTTTTCATTCAGCCTGAGTTCGGAACCTGTTTGATTGGTATGATAAATCAAGGTTTGTTTACCTTTGCCGACAACCACCCGCCAGCCTGATACCAAAGCTTGGGTACAGAATTCATCAGCATTAGCTAATGCTAAACAGCTATCTCTCCAAGTTTGCTCTTGAGCTTGAATTATAGCTAGCTGAGAAATTGGCTTTTGCAAACGTTTGGAGGCAGCTTGCAAAACAGCATTTTTTACAGATGCGGGTAATTTACCTGGGAGATTTGCTGAGGGAGTGTTTGCCGAAACTAAACGTAGCGATCGCCCATTGTTATTGGTATGATAAATCCAGTTTTCTTTGCCATTAGATACCACAATCTGCCAACCCGGAATTAGCGCTTGGGCGCAGAATTCATCAGGTTGAGGTAGTTCCAAGCAACCATCGCGCCAAGTCTGTTGATTATAATCAGTAATTTGCAGTTCTCTGGTTAAAATTCCCTGTCTGCGGGCTAAATCTTGCAGTACCGCGTCAGCTACTGGACGTGGCAAGCGGTTTGGTTTAACATTGTCTTTGAGAACTTCATTGCTTGTTTCTAGCGAAAAGTTTGCAGAAGCACCCGTAGCACTTCTGATAAGTGTTAAACCGCTACCAACAGATAAAATTCCAGTCAAAATCAAAGCAGTGAAAATTCGCGTTTGATTGGTGTTCAAGTAGTTTTTCAGCATGAGTTTCATAGTAATATAGGGATGTTAGTCAAGAGTTATAGAACTCAGAAATAGTATTCAGCGACTAGTGGACAATAAAGTATATAATTCCAGAACTTCACCAGTTGGAACTAATTTGGTATCTGTTTTATGAAACAGATATAAACACAGACGCTGATGTACTGATTGTTTGTTCCTTAGCCAAATTCTGGATTAAAACGCCCTATAGTCCTACGGCAATCAACTAAGAATTCAGAAGCTCAGACTTCATTAGATGAGAAGTTTGTTAGAGAAGAGAATCCACACTGCTGTTTTGGAAAATAGCTGGCAACACTTTTTGCCTCACCTTGGTAAACAAGGCTTTATAAAAGTAATTTTAGAAAAGAATGCGACAGAACCGTAGCTTAAGTTTTGCTCGGCTCAACTCCACCTATATAAGACAAGCAATATTAGGCGCTGATGGCTTGTTGCTCCGATTCAACTAATTGATTCTGAGGTACATCAAATCTAATGGTATTAGCTGCCCAGTCTTTTAAATCGGGCGCTAGCCAGACTAGCTTGCACAGAATTTCATCATTAACCCACAACACTAAGGGAAACTGAAACTGTTTCCGAAACTCATCTCGCATGATGTTGGTACTGATGATTAGCTGGTTGATTGCCACTACAGATTCTAAACCCCGTACCATCAAAGCTTCGGGTTGAGTACTACCAATTTCAGATGTAATAGCTGTGTACAGCTTGTCAGCCGTAGGTGAGAGCAGGACTTCGTGGATATCTACTGATGAAAACTCTCTTAACAAATTCAGCATTTGTTGCTGCCTTTGAACACTGTTACAACACACTAATAATAGTGAAAACTCTCCACCAGAAACCATCATCGCCCTTGCCAGTCTCTTGACGATCTCTATGCTGCGAACTGTACTGTTTTCCGAATTAGTTAAACTTATCATTAAAGAATCCTGCTTTTAATTTTAAAATATATGAGCAATATTCAGTTATTCTACCCTGTTAATTTTTAATTCAAAGTGCTAACAGGGGAACCTGTATGACCTTTTCTTTGTAATATTAAGCATTATATAATGAATAAGTATATGGTGTATTATCTCATATTTACAATTAAGGAATTATGTAAAGGTAGTATTAACAGAATATAAGTAAAAGGGGGGAGGCGAAAAATTAGCATTTGAATTATTACTGTATTCTCATCGATTTTCGCAGCCGATAGCAATTAAGTAATTAAATCTTAAGATTCAGTTAAAAAAGTACTCAGTAAAAGCTTAATAACAAACATTGGGAAGTGGGAAAAGCTTAACTGGCTACTGGTTCACTGGAGCCAACAGTAAGCTTCCTACAAATGATGTTCCCTGGCTAAACCACTTCGGGGCGGGTGTAAGGTGTGGAGTAGTGAAATGATATCAGCCCAAGATGGAAAAATCTTCCACCATAAAAATTAACTCATCCGTTTGATAGAACTGGAGATTGAAGATATCGCATCGTTAGTCAGAGGACATGGAATTTTTAGCTTTCTAAGATCGGTTCAGAACATGTGAAATATAACAAGTGATGAATTAAGACAAATGGGAGGCAAGATGCAACACGATGAGTTCATTGGACAGGTGCAAAATTGTGCCCGTCTTAGTTTGCATGGTGATGCAGAACTTGCAACCCCTGCTACTCTGGAGACGCCGGGACTTGCTGGAGGTGAATCTTCCGCTACCCAAGAACCCAGAGGCGGGAGCATCTCACCTTTGCAAATATACTTGGCGATTAGAAATCGCGGCTACACAAACCAAGTCCGCCTGCGCGGACTCAAGAAATTGGAAACCCACGGAGGTGGGTTTTGTTTGTATAGCCGCGAATTCTATTCGCCAGGTCTAGATATATTTTTACGAAAGTGAGATGCTCCCCCCAGAGGCATTGCAGAATATCTGTGATATCAAGAATATGCAGGATCTGGAGAACGCTTTTAGCTAGATGAATTTTTGGGCAATCAACCAAAGAGAAGGAGAGAAGGTGTAGAGCTTCCAGATCCTATTATGCGCGTGTAGTCATTGAGGTATCGATTGAAGCGATTAGCAGTGGCGAGATCGATAATATTGGCTCTCAACTCCCATCGGAATTCGATTCGTTGTTCGAGGCGGGCAGCTAAGGGCGAATGCGTGTAAATACTTAATAAACTTTGTAAAGTAATCAGGAGTGTCACACCATGCGATTTAAAGACAGGAGGTTTGCGGGTCAAGTTTTGGCTAAAGAGTTAGCCGCTTATACTAACCGTCCAGATGTTGTGGTATTGGGGCTACCAAGGGGTGGCGTACCCGTTGCCTTTGAGGTTGCTAAAGCATTAGATGCTCCCTTAGATGTTTTGGTGGTACGTAAATTGGGTGTGCCCAATCAAGAAGAACTAGCTATGGGAGCGATCGCTTCTGGTGGTGTGCGGATAGTCAATGAATATATTATCAGCCAGATGAAGATATCCGATGAAGTAATTGCTAGGGTTGCGGTGCAAGAAGAACGCGAGTTAGATCGGCGAGAACGGCTTTATCGCGGTAATCGCCCCTTAAGAGATTTACAGGAACGCACAGTAATCTTGGTAGATGATGGGTTAGCCACAGGTGCAACTATGTGGGCTGCTATTATGGCTGTGCGGAAACAGCAACCCGCTGAGATTGTGATTGCTGTACCTGTGGCTGCACCTGAAACTTGCCAAGAGTTGAAAGCTGAAGTAAACGAAATCGTTTGCATCTCGGCACCCAGCCCTTTCCATAGCGTTGGTCTTTGGTACGATAACTTTCCCCAAACTACAGACGAAGAAGTCTGCGACTTACTCGCGAAAGCGGCAAAGAACGGCGAACCAATATCTCTAGGTATGTAGATAAGCTGAAGAAGCCATATACACTCAAAGCTACAGCGTCAACCTTTATGGCTGATTATTCTCTGTCAATATCTAACTGTACTTGCAACCCATCATTGTCACTTCCAGACTGAGCCGGTGCTAAGAAAACAGAAGTGTCTGGTAGTGATAATGATTCGTTAAACTGGATTCTGGCTGGAGTTTTATTGTCTGTTCTATTATTGTTGGAGATGCTTGCGGGATTAGTTTGCTCAAAAAATCTTCTAAAGTCATCTTGAGCTGTTCTATTATCAATTCCAACTAGAGAATTACCAGTTAATCTGTATTGTCCTGGATTTGAGCTTGATGCTGGTGACTGTGCGTATACTTGGCTTCCTAAGCTTGCAAAGGCTGCCGTAATTCCCAAGAAAGCAATAATTTTGGTGTTCATTTGTTTTATCCAAATTAGCTTTAATATTGCTCGTGTTTATTCTCTGGGCAAATTATTTTAATTAACTCTATGGTTAGGTTCTATAACAATAATTTTATTGCGTATATACTTAGAACGTCAATGATTCCGGGTCTATCTAAAGTTACTTATACTGTTATCGTATTGCTGAGATTTGTACCAGTTGGACAGTAGGGTTATTTGGTTCAGTTTCCGAGCGATCGCACCTTGGTTGATGAGAGAATAGTGATGTTTAACGACAAGCCAAAGAAGCATCTACGTATCTACTCAGGGACTTGCACAATGTGAGCGATTGCATTTGCCAAACGATTGAAGTGATTTGGATTGAGGGTCAACAGAGTGTCTACCTCTGCTTTTAAAGCAGCTTGAGCAATTAAAGCATCAAAAATACCGCCACCAGGAAGATTTAAGGTTGCCATTTGAGCGATTGCAGCTTGATAGTCATCGAAAAGCAGTGGAACTGCCTCTAAATACTGTGACATATCTACAATAATCATCTGAGCTTGTTGGGGATTAATACGCGGCTGAATGGGTAAGCGTGTGATGACAGAATATGTTTCAGCTAAACTGTGAGTTGAGATAAAGCCTTGAATTTGCCCAGATTTTGCAGCTTTAATCTTGGAAAAGCAAACAGAATGTTGCGGGTGATTGACAATGAATGCAGGAACTAAGACAGAAGTATCAAACAAGACTTTCATTAAGTTATTTGATCCTGAATGCGTTCTTCTCTCAACTCATCTATAAAGGCATTAACATCAAAGTTTTCTGGTAATTCTGCCTCTACAACTAAAATCCCTTCTTTTCGATAAATATTTGGTTGGTTAAGGGGCAGTATATTGGTTATTTCAGAGTTTTGTTGAGTATGTTGTTCAGTAGCTTGCTGACTTAGCGTGTCAATTTTGTCTGCAATAGCTTGCAAAACAAACTGCTCAGTCGAAATTCCCTGACTGTTTGCCCATTTTTCAATCTTTTGTTGGAGTTGTGGAGGAAAGTTCATAGACATAAATACAATTAATACTCCAATTGTAAAAGGCGATCGCCTACGACAGGCGGGCTACGCTTACGCATTTGTGTTGATGAGAAAATAGCAATGCCTTCTCTTCTCCTGTCGGAGACGCTGCGCGAACGAGAAGCTTGTCTGCGACACGCTACGCGTAGCTTGCTTCTCCGTAGGAGTACGCCAACAGCAACGTCTTCTCTACGAGACGCTACGCGTAGCTTGCTTCCACGTTCGCGTAGCGTCCCGTAGGGAAGTGGTACGACGATCGCTCAAAACTACTAGATTGCAAACTCTATCGCCTAGACTCGCTCTTTTAATTACGAATTAATTTTTTAGCGAATCGCCACAATAGAGAAAACGGTAAAATGAATATCGCCTTTAACGTTTGCACAAACTGACCTAACCGGTCTTTCCGTATAGCACGGGGAGTAGACTGGCGTTGCAGGATTGCTAGATTTTCTCGAATTGTTGCTGTAGTGGGATGATTAACGCCTAACACCCGTTGGCACATTGCCAAAGCATCACTGTATAGTGGTTCGGCATCGCTGTACCTACCTTGCCTATCGTAGAGTCCTGCTAAATTGTTCAAGCTAGTAGCTACATCCGGATGGTCGCCAGCAAACAAGCGCTTTCTCATTGCCAAAGCATCACTGCATAGTGGTTCGGCATCGCTGTACCTACCTTGGCTATAGTAGAGGAAAGCTAAATTGTTCAAGCTAGTAGCCACATTGGGATGGTCGTCAGCAAACAGACGCTTTCTCATTGCCAAAGCATCACTGTATAGTGGTTCGGCATCGCTGTACCTACCTTGGCTTTTGTAGAAGAAAGCTAAATTGTTCAAGCTATTAGCCACATCCGGATGGTCGCCAGCAAACAAGCGCTTTCTCATTGCCAAAGCATCACTGTATAGTGGTTCGGCATCGCTGTACCTACCTTGGCTATAGTAGAGTAAAGCTAAATTGTTCAAGCTAGTAGCCACATTGGGATGGTCGCCAGCAAACAGGCGCTTTGTCATTGCCAAAGCATCACTGTATAGTGGTTCGGCATCGCTGTACCTACCTTGCCTATCGTAGAGTCCTGCTAAATTGTTCAAGCTAGTAGCTACATCCGGATGGTCGCCAGCAAACAGGCGCTTTTTCATTGCCAAAGCATCACTGTATAGTGGTTCGGCATCGCTGTACCTACCTTGGCTTTCGTAGAGTCCTGCTAAATTGTTCAAGCTTAATGCCACATCGGGATGGTCGCCAGCAAACAGGCGCTTTGTCATTGCCAAAGCATCACTGCATAGTGGTTCGGCATCGCTGTACCTACCTTGCCTATAGTAGAGTGCAGCTAAATTGTTCAAACTAGTAGCTACATTGGGATGGTCGCCAGCAAACAGGCGCTTTGTCATTGCCAAAGCATCACTGTATAGTGGTTCGGCATCGCTGTACCTACCTTGGCTTTCGTAGAGGAAAGCTAAATTGTTCAAGCTACTAGCTACATCCGGATGGTCGCTAGCAAACAGGCGCTTTCTCATTGCCAAAGCATCACTGTGTAGTGGTTCGGCATCGCTGTACCTACCTTGGCTTTCGTAGAGTGCAGCTAAATTGTTCAAGCTACTAGCTACATTGGGATGGTCGCCAGCAAACAGGCGCTTTGTCATTGCCAAAGCATCACTGTGTAGTGGTTCGGCATCGCTGTACCTACCTTGGCTTTCGTAGAGTTCAGCTAAATTGTTCAAGCTACCAGCCACATCCGGATGGTCGCCAGCAAACAGAGCTTGGCAAACATTTACGCCATATTCAAACCAAGGTTCTGCTAATTTATATAATCCTTGTCCATTATAAAATCTTCCGATTCCCACAAATATCAACAGGACTTTATCGTTAGGCACTGATGCTGTGAAAAATGTCTGTGCTTCTGTGGCTTCCTTTATCTCTGCAATTAAACGTTTTCCTATATCTTCAAGATGAAGAATAACATCTTTGAAGAATTCAATATCTTTAGAAGTAGGTGAATCGGGAAGGATTTGGGCTTTGGCTATCATGGCGATCGCAAAGGTTGTTTCTAAAACTGATTTGGTTTCGCCAGAGTTTGCTAACTCCTCTTGCAAAAACCACCGCACTAAGGCATGAATTTTATAACATCCTGCTCTTTCTTCTACTAGTTGCAGCAAGTTGCGCCCGTAGAGTTGCTTTTTAGCTGCGTTTAATTCATCTTCTGACCAAGTTAGCTGTCTTTCTTCCTGATTTTCTGCTTCTCCTCCACCTGTTGCCACCCAAATAACCAAATCCCAAAGAATCAGTGCAGGAGAAAATAAACTCAAAAATCTTCCTAGTTGTTGCGCCAGTGAGTCGAGTTCTGACCAAGTTAAAGCAAAGGCGGCTTTGACTCCCAGTTGAGTTGGGTGAATGGTTTTCCGGTCTTGTAAAGCTGATTCTGCTAATTTACGTTCTTGCAATCGCCCAAACATGATATCTAAAGATATTTCCGGGTCGCGTACCAAATAACCTCCAACTAACTCTATCCCCAAGGGCAAATATTCCAGACATTCACATATATTTGTTGCAGTTTGTAGTTGGTTTTCAACTCGCTGATCTTTTTCCCCCAATAATCGTTTTAACAGTTCTAAGGCTTTGCCTGGTTCTTTTTGGGGCGAGAGAACATCTAAGGAAATCTCTTGAATAAAATTCGGGTCTAAATGCCGCAGTCGAGTAGTAATTAAGACTTGGAAGCGGTTATCGTTGGGAACGACTTGGCGGAGGTTGTCTAAATCAGTTACGTCATCGAAGACGATTAAAATCGGCAACTCAGAGTTAGGATATCTAGACCAACACCAGGCGACTTGTTCTTTAAGGCTTAAAAATCTTCCTCCTAATTCTTGGGGAATATCCAAACCAAACTGCAACCGGAAAAACTCTAAAACTTCGGCGGCGAGATTGGTTTCTCTGTCGTTAAACCAGGCAATGCCGCCATAATCTTGTTGATATCGTCTGGCGTATTGGGTGGCTAATTCAGTTTTGCCTACGCCACCCATTCCCGCTATTGCTACATAATATCCGCGCTGTAAGTCTTCATCCAGCATTGCCAATTCCGTTTCTCGCCCGACAAAATTAACGGAACCGCGATAAGGGATAGATTTTGTGGGAGTTAGCTGTTTTTGCCCGTTAATAATTTGAGTGCCAATAGAAGCTTGTCCACCAGGGGCAACATAGACACCAATTTTTTCGGCGAACTTACCGGAGTCTTCAGGCATACATAATATATTTAAATACCGTTAAACTTAGACATTGCACTGGTTACAACACCCACCTCAGAATGAATTCTGAGGCTAATAGCTCAAGTCTTCTAAAGAAGACTAAGAAAAAAGTTTTAGTCCACTTGAGTGGACTTGAGCTATTAGCCTGTGAAATTTATTTCTGGGCGGGCTGGGGGGCTAATCAAGAATCATGTTAAATTTTTAGATTAATTTTAAATTAAAAGGACTGATTCTGAATATTTCCTGTTCCACCTGGCATTACTACCTGACCAATTTTATCTGCTAATTTTTCCAGGTTAGGCATAGCCAGAATTTCAGCCAATTTAGGATTTGGTTCTGCCTTAGCTGCTGCGGCCAATTCCTGCATAGCTTGATTGACTTCAGGATTAGCTTTAGCAGCAGATTCCACCTCTAGTACAGCCTTGCCATAATCAAGTGGTTGCTCTGGTGCTTTCTCTATAGCTGTTACAGTATGGGGAGAGTGCTTTTTGAGGGTGACGAGAAACTTGCCAGTCTTATCCAATAAAGTTTCTGTTACCTTTTCGGTTGTTTTTTCTAAGGCTTTGGTGGCTATTATAGTGCCGATCGCGATCGCCGCAGTTTCAAGTATCATATCTTCGTCTGATTATGTGTATGCTATCTACTTATTAACACGTTGCCTTTGTTGTAAATTCCCTAATTTTTAGCCCTGGCGATTAAAAATCGTGGCTATACAAACATAGGTAAAGGTTTCCCGCAGGGGAGTCCGCCTATCGCGCTTGTGCTACGCTTCGCACACCACGCGCAATACGGTTCGGTTGAGGTTTTTTGATGAAAATTCTACATTGCGAAGACGCGATAAATCGCCGTCTCTTGCCTTAACCAAAACGTATTGGGTACAACTGTTTCATCAACAAAAAGATGGTTTTCATCAACAAAATCATGCTTTTCATCAACAAAAACATGCTTTTCATCAACAAAAACATGCTTTTCATCAACAAAAGCATCGTTTTCATCAACAAAAACATGCTTTTCATCAACAAAATCATAATTTTTGTGATAAATACTGATGTTTACATCATATTAAATACTAAATTATGAGGATTTTACCGAACTAAGATACAGCTTTAGTAAGGCAAACTAGCTCTAAAGCAGAATCAAAGGGATACATTTATGCCTGGTCAAAAACGTACATATCGCGTTTTAGAAAAAGCTGAATTAAGAGCGGCGGGACTTAAAGCAATCGATCCTACTATGGATTTTGGGGATGCTCGCAACTTGCAAAACATGACACAGCTAATTGAGCAGTACCGTAGCAAGATAGATGCTTATAATACTGCTCTAGCCACCATCGACTCTTCTAGATCAGAGATGAATGAATTGGATAAAACCTTAAGTGACCTCACTGAGAAAATGCTCATTGGGGTTGCTTTTAAATACGGCAAAGATAGCCGTGAATATGAAATGGCGGGTGCTGTTCGTAAAAGCGATCGCATTCGCAAAAGCAGAGCCACACGCTTAAAGGCGACTTCAAAGGAATCAGTCGGTGAGAATACTAAAACTGCATATATTAGTGGATTGGATGGAGCGATCGCAGAATAAATGCATTCCCATACTTTAGTATGGGAACGAGGAAAACTCTCTACTCCTCACTTGCGATTACGCCGCTTTTTTCCAAGGAAGTTTGACTGTAAAACGACTGCCTTTGCCTAACTGACTTTCGGCATGGACAGTCCCACCGTGCAACTCTACAATTTTTTGCACCATCACTAATCCTAAACCAGTACCTGGGGAACGACTGTTAGAGGAGTTTTCAACCTGCACAAAAGGTTGAAATAATTTGAAAAGGTCATCGGAAAGCATCCCAATACCAGTATCTACCACGCTGAAAAAGATATATTCATTTGTGGAATTTGGCTGGACTTCAATCCAGACTTCGCCCCCTTCTTTAGTAAACTCGATCGCGTTAGTCAACAGGTTGATAAATACTTGGCGGATGCGGCGTTCATCGATTTGGATGGGTTCGAGTTCTTCAGGTATTTCTGCCCTCAGGCGGATATTTTTCTGGAACGCCAGATGTTTGACAGAACTCAGGCTAGAGTCACATAATGCCTGAATTGAAGTAGCAGCTAGTTGCAGTTCTATCTTGCTGGATTGGGTGTCGGTAAGCTCGAGGATTTGATTAATCAATTCTAGTAAGTTCTTACCGCTGGATTCGAGGAGATTTAGAGACTGGCGCTGTTCTTGGCTCACAGCCCCGTATACTCCATCTTGGAGTGCTTCTGTGATTCCCAGAATGGAGTTTAAAGGATTCTTCAAGTCATGGCTGATGTTTTGTAAAAAGGTGCTTTTGGCACGATTTGCCACTTCGGCAGCTTCTTTAGCCTCACGCAATGCGGATTCTGCCCGTTTGCGATCGCATACCTCTAAAGTCAGGGTGACAATTTCCGCGATTGAGCTAACGAAGCTTTGCTCGCTCAATTCCCATATCCGAGGAATATCAATCTGTTCGTACAATACTGTTCCCACAACTTCGCCCCCAACCCAAATGGAGGTATTAATTAGGGATACAATATTCTTTTGTTCTAACAGTTCATCCCATAATTCTTGTACCCGTGGATCGGTGCGAGTGTCGGTGACGGCGATGGTACGGGCTGATGTCAGGGATTTAAAGTAGATTGGATAATCTTCAAGGTTGCGTTCTACATCTGCGGAATGTCTCTGGTTGCTACGTTCATAGAGACTTATACATTGTAGTTTGGTGCGTTGGCGCAGCCTGTCGTAGGCATCGCCATTAAATAACCACACACTGACTCGTTCTACTTCTAAAGCATTTGCTGCTTTCTCAGTAATGAATTTGAATGCCTTTTCCAGCTTTCCTTCTGAAATTGCCCTGTGATTTGCCAGTTCTGCCAACGCCCGATGATGCTGGCTCAATTTTTGCTCGCTGTTAATACGTAGTTGAATCTCTTGCTGTAAATCTTGAGTTCGCTGCTTAACTTGCAATTCTAACTCTTCATTTTTGGTAATCTGTGCAGTGAAGGTTTTGCGTAACTGCTGCGCCATCTCGTTAAAAGATCCACTCAGCACCTCTAATTCTTTAATGCCCTGTATCACCACTGAGTCTTCGCCATTGGTAAAATTGGCTAAATCTGTTGTTGCCGTGCTGAAATACAAAATGGGCTGAGTTATCCAACGGGCAGTGAGAATCCCTAGTATAGTAGCTAGTGCCAATGCTCCCAAACAGAGAAAAATTGTAGTTTGAGTGTGGCGATCTATTTGTCCCATAAAGTCTGCTTCTGGGACAGCCACTACAATCAACCAATTAAGATTTTTTTCGCCCTCAAAGGGTCTAACTTCTAAAAATTGTCGTTTGCCGTCAAAAGAGAAATCTAGCTGCTGTAAACTTTGAATCTGGTCAAAGTTACTAAATTTAGTTGCTAAATATTTCGCGGTTGCTTGAGTCAAGGAATTCCCGCTTTGGGAAGCTGCTAACCTAATCGGTTTCCCATTTTGTAAACGGAATGGTTCTTCGGTTGTGGAACTTGCGACTAATAGCCCCGATCGCTCGATAATAAAAATTTGCCCAGACTTGCCAACTTTAATATTTTGCAGCAAATTCCCAATTTGTGATATGTGAGTTAGAGCGCTGTTGACTCCGAGTAACTCGCCTTGGGAGTTATAGATGGGTTGAGATGCACTAATTAGGAACGTTGGCTCGGTGAGGGATGTAAAAATCTGACTAAAACTGAATTTTCTGGCGGTAACTGCTGCTTGATAATCGGGACGCGATCGCGCATCATAGTTTTTGATTACCTCTGGGAGTTGGGTACGTTGACCTTGAGAGTCAATTTTGTAGGTGTAGAGGTCGTACCCAGTTGACTTTTCGGCTTTTTTGAGCAACAATTCGCGATCGTTGAGCTTTTCCACCGCTAGATATTCTTGCTGTTCATTGGTTGCCGTTAAAGCGATGCCTGCGGCGGGCTGCGCCAACGCATCGGGAAAAATCTTTAACTGCTCTATTAAATATGACTCCCAGGTTGCCAGATTTTCTATCTTCAGCCATCCTCTATCAATGATATTTTGATTACTGCCTAGTATTTGACGCAAACTTGAGAGATGAGTCTGTAAATTCTGCTCTACTCCATTGGCAACTTCACGACGCAATTCGCTAGCTACCTCATTGACTGCTTTGTATCCGTTATCAATTGATAAGTATGTAGTAAATCCTACAGCTAGGAAGATTTGCACCAGAAACACCGCTACCAAGATGCGACTTAGGGGTACGCCTTTAAACAGGGAAAAAACACCAGCTTGCCCAGTATTTTTGTTCATCTGCCCGCCCCCCATGCTTCCCCTTTTTGCCCTGTAGTACTGAGTACAATACCTCGACTTCGCTGTCCTGTGGGCTTATGCATAGTTTGTACTCGGTCAGGTCAAGTGCCAATATACCACTTCTGGCAAAAGAACAAAACGTTATATCATATCCGCTTGATTACTTATTAAACCCGAAGAACCCCACCCCGCCAAAGCTATGCTTTGTCTCCCCTCCCGAAGAGCGGCTACGGTGTACACACAAGTCCCCCTTATAAAGGCTACGGTGTACACAGAAGTCTCAAATAGCTGATTAACCAAGTTTTTACCCCACCCTAACCCTCCCCGATATATTGGCTACGGTATATACATAAGTCGAAAAATTCTCTACCCACATTTTTGTCAGAGTGAAACTGTCACACAGACAGGCAATCCCGCCCAGAACTGAAGTTCAGGGCTGATAGCCCAAGTCCACTCAAGTGGACTGAATTAATCATTTAGTCCACTTGAGTGGACTTTAGCTATGAGACTCGGAATTCATTCCGAGGCGGGATAGAAACGTAGTACGAGATTTATTAATAAAGATATGGCTCCGACAAGACTTGTGTGTACACCGTAGCCGCTTGCGGGGAGGGGGGTTGGGGGTGGGGTGCAATGACTGTGGGAATCATGACTATTTATCCGCACATGATATTAGTTAACTGCACTTGTAGATTTCACCCTGTGCTGTACTAGGTACTGAGTACTTAGATGAGAGCAGTAAATTTTGCAGTGAATTGAACCCCCATCAAAATTTGAGAGTCCTTTCCTAGCCACCAGTTCCCTTTTCGCTAATTTAAATTAAATACAAAAATCATTGAAGCTAATATTACCTGTCTCTGGGCGCGATGGATTGTATTGTGATACCGATCGATATGAAAGAAATTTATGGAAAACTGAATCAATTCGTAGCTAGTTAAGATTTATGAGTTATAGCTGGCATTTTTAAAGAAATCTAACTGTAGACAGATGACATTGGAAGCGTTATTGTTAACAACAAGGACTTTTTTTTGGTGCTTAGGCTAGATTCAAGTCTAAGGACTAGAGTAAAGCAGTTAATGACTTAAAGATTGCTCGTAATTTTTCTGTATCTTGCCCACAGCCAGCACCAAGACATAGGTTTTATTACTCATGCTCAACGTACCCACTCACAATTCTCAACAAAATCAGCAACTGATTAACACTGCTGACTGGAACGTTATTGAAACGGAGTTTAACCCGACGCAGTTACATCACAAAGAAACCGTCTTCACTCTTGGTAATGGGCTATTAGGAGTGCGGGGTACGTTTGAGGAAGGGTATTCTCAGGATTTTCCAGCCACACTCATCCACGGTGTTTATGATGATGTGGCAATTACTCATACTCAACTTGTAAACTGTCCCAACTGGCTGCCATTGGTGGTAAAAGTAGCTGGCGAACGCTTTAGCATGGACAGTGGGGAGATTCTCAACTATGAACGTCGGCTCGATCTGCGCTTAGGCTTAGTTAGCCGCGATGTGCGGTGGCGTAGTCCTAGCGGACATACCCTAGATTTTCACTTCGAGCGTTTTACTAGTTTAGCAGATCAACATGTAGTGGCGATTCGCGCTCAAATTACATCCGTAGACTTTGAGGGTGAAATTACCATTGAAGCCGGATTTGACAGCGAACCAGATACTCAAGGCATCAAACATTGGCGAACCCTAAACCAAGGTGGTATAGATCGAATTATCTGGCTAAATAGTCAAACCCTCAACTCAGGTATTCAACTTGGGATGGCAGCTAAGTTAGTGGTAGATGGTGACGAAACTACACCAGTGCGCGTTGAGAATGCTTCTAGTTCTCCCACTTTGACAGCCACCTTTGAGTTATATCCAGGAAAAACGGTAACTGTAGAAAAGATTGTCACCCTGTTTACTTCACGACAAACAGAAATTCCGATCGCAGCTGCTTTACAAAGACTCGCTGATGAACCTAGATATGCTACCCTATTGGCAGCTCACATTGCTGCATGGGAGCAAGTGTGGCAAGACAGTGACATTATTATAGAAGGCGATCGCTTGGCGCAATTGAGCGTCCGTTACAATCTCTTCCAATTACTAGCTGTAACACCACATCACGATAACCGGGTGAGCATCCCTCCCAAAACCCTCTCCGGTTTTGCCTATAGCGGACACATCTTTTGGGATACGGAAATCTTCATTCTTCCCTTCCTCACCTTAACTCAACCAGCCCTAGCGCGGAACTTGCTCACCTACCGCTACCACACCTTAGAAGGAGCTAGACGCAAAGCTCAAGAAGCCGGTTATCAAGGAGCCATGTTTGCTTGGGAAAGTGCTACTACTGGCGATGAAGTCACTCCGCGCTGGGTACCAGCTCCCAATGGTGAATTAATCCGCATCTGGTGCGGTGACATTGAAGTGCATATCACCGCAGATGTTGCCTATGCAGTTTTACACTATTGGCAGGCTACCAACGATGATGACTGGATGCGGGATTACGGCGCGGAAATTATCCTCGATACAGCAGTTTTCTGGGAAAGTCGGGTGCAGTGGAACCAAGAGCGGCACAGCTACGACATCCTAGATGTAATTGGCCCCGATGAAAATCACGATCGCGTCGATAATAATGCCTTCACCAATCTGATGGTACAGTGGCATTTGCAATCAGCTTTGGGGCTGTGGGACTGGCTCAAACAAGCCTACCCTGAAACCTCAGCACAACTGGTGCAAAAACTCAACTTAACCACAGAGCGTCTGCACCGTTGGGCGGAAATCCAAGAGCGTCTATTTGTGAATGAAGATGCCCAAACGGGTTTAATTGAGCAATTTGAAGGCTTTTTCCAGTTAGAAGACGTTAACCTCGCCGATTACGAACCGCGTAGCAAATCTCTGCAAAGTTTGTTGGGAATTGAAGCCACAAACCAAAAGCAGATACTCAAGCAGCCAGATGTCTTGATGCTCTTGTACTTACTGCGCGAGCGCTACGACTATAACACCCTCGCCACCAACTGGGACTATTACAACCAGCGCACCGATCACAGTTATGGTTCTTCACTAGGGCCAGCCATTCATGCCATCTTAGCTTGCGATCTCAATCAACCAGCCGAAGCCTATACGCATTTTATGCGATCGGCCTTGGTAGACTTGGAAGATGTGAGACTAAACGCCGCCGAAGGAATTCACGCCGCCAGTGCTGGAGGAGTTTGGCAAGCAGTAGTTTTTGGGTTTGCCGGTATTCGGATGACTCAATTTGGCCCCGTTGCCTGTCCCAACCTACCACCGAACTGGACGCGTTTGAAGTTTCGCCTGCAATGGCGTAACGAGTGGTATGACTTCGACTTACAAGCCGAAACAGAAGTCAAAGTTCCCGCCTTGGCAGATACACGCTCAAAAATTCAGTGAGATTAGCGATCGCTAAGGTCGAGCTAATTACTAATTTAGCTGAAACAGCAATTCATCCCACGTTTCATTCTTAGGAGCGTGGGATGAATATATTTGGTTTGCGATCGCTTGCACCCATTACCATAAAAGAGTCCTCAGGATTTTTGTCAGCTAACCATTGGTGTTTTAGATAAAAGTCCGATCGCGGCAAAATGTTTGCTATTCTTGCGTGATGGTATCTTACTTGATAGCTATAGCTTTCCACATTGCCCAGCTTCTATGCAAGATTCCTGTGTATAAATATGGTAGAAACTAAATCGAGTTCTCATACACATACAGACACATCAACCAAAGCTGATTCCTTGGCTGGCGTTGTCTCCTCTTCTGCTGCTCAGGAAATCTACGATGTTGTAGTGGTTGGCGCTGGCCCTATTGGGTTAGCAACTGCTATTGGCTTACGTAAACGTGGAATTGAAAATCTGCTTGTCGTCGATCAAACTCGCACCTTCCGTCCAATTGGACAAACAGTGGATCTTCTCCCCAATGGATTACAAGCTCTCAAATATTTAGATTCTAATGCTTACGAAGAAGTCAAAAAAACTGGACTTGGTTTATTGAATTCTAAGCAGTCTAATGACCAGAAAACTGTCGAGTCTACTCAAGGTGAACAACCTCCAAAAACTTCACCTCAATGGGCTTACAAAGATTTACAGGGGCAGATAATTCAGTCAACCTCGCTTAGTTTTGATGACTGGTTTAAAGATTATGGCGAGGGTCGAGTGCCAATTTCTTGGTACGATTTGCAGACAACCCTCAGACAGTTACTTCCACAAGACCGAGTTAAAGCTAATCACCGTTGTATTAATGTTGTGAATGAGCCGGAAAACGGTTGTGTCCGCATAGATTGTGTAGCTGATACACGAATAGAAGCCAACCCCTATGCCTATTGGACAGAGGGGCAGAAACACAATGATGCACAGCCCCAAGACTCAGATATTGCCCCCCAAGAATTAGCACCAAAATCGATTAGAGCTAAACTAATTGTTGCAGCAGACGGGATTAATTCTACAGTTCGTAGGCTACTTTACACAGATAGTCAATACCATGATTTTGCCCGACCCGAATACTCTGGGTTTGCAGCTATATTTTGTATGGAAATACCTGAGATAGCAAAGGAACTGTGGACGAAATTAGAAGAAGATTTCTTTCAAGGCTCACCAATTGTAACAATCACTAATGATGAAATATCTGGAAATTATGTTTGTATAAAGAACATCAGAATCATTTTATTTCATAGATCGACTGGTGGACTAGCGTATATAATACATCTTGCTTTGCCTTTAGACTCCTTGCAAGGAAAGTCTGAAAGTTCTTTAATTGACTTAGCTTTGCAGGAGTTGCAGCAGGCAAACTTTCCTGATGCGCTTAAGCAATTAGTGCGTATGTCTCCTCCTGCCAAGATGCAGCAACGCCCATACTATATTCACCACGCTACCA
Organism: Nostoc sp.; assembly: GCF_036917095.1. Classification (GTDB taxonomy): domain Bacteria; phylum Cyanobacteriota; class Cyanobacteriia; order Cyanobacteriales; family Nostocaceae; genus Nostoc. The sequence continues at coordinate 316,469 of NZ_JBALFH010000015.1, read as the reverse complement.
TTTCGGATTCTCTACAAGTTTCTAACACAACTGACCCCAATACTGAAGGCGATTCTGCCAAAATTCCCCCAGCCTGGAGTGTAGGGCGAATCGTATTAGTTGGCGATGCCGCACATGGAATGCCTCCCTTCATGGCTCAAGGAGCTAATCAAGGATTTGAAGATGCGCTGGCAGTTGCAGCACTAATTGCTAAAATTGCTGAGGAGAATAACTGGGACGATCTGCAAGCTATAGCCAAAGCCTTCGAGAAATATGAGTATCTTCGTCGCCCATTAATAGCATACGTCCAACAGGCAACATTAGAGCGATCGCCCTACTCCTCAGACAAACAGTGGCAAGAGTACAACCAACAGCTATATTGTCGCAATTTCGCTCAATTCATAGAGGCGCTGTTGTAAGTACATAGAACGGGAGACAGGTAACCGATCGCTAAAGCGAACATATAGGACTTGTATTTGATTTTTGAACAAAACTCAGTACGAATCTATCCCTTCTTTCCTGTTCCCTGTTCCCTGCCCACGCAAGTAAATTCAGGAATCAAACCAGATTCCTATAGTAGTTTACCGCCCGTGAAAAATTTTGATTACAATGCAGATGTCTACTAGGCGGCGTGCTGTCTATCCACATAAATCCAGAAGATACGCAATGAGTAATCAACTACAAGACTACAATCCCAGCGGCGTAGGTGAAGTAAATGGCAACCTCTTAGGTTTGCCCTGTGATTATGAGTCTGCAAACCTGATTGTCTTTGGTGTACCTTGGGAAGTCACAGTTTCCTATGGCGCAGGCACTGCTAACGGGCCACAGCGAATTCTCGATGCTTCGACTCAACTGGATTTGTTCGATTTTGATAACCCTAATGGTTGGAAGCAGGGAATTTTCATGGTGGAAATTCCTCAAGATATTTTAGAGAAGAATACATACTACCGCGCCTTGGCAGCACAAATTATTGAGCGATTAGCCCAAGGCAAACAACTCTCAGAGAAACCAGATTTAACACCTGTCCTCACAGAAATTAATCAAGTTTGTCAACAGGTGAATCAATGGCTGTTTGAAAATTGTCAAGAAGCAATTAATAATGGTAAGCGAGTTGCCGTCCTTGGTGGAGATCACAGTTCGCCGTTAGGTTATTTCCAAGCATTAGCGACTAAGTACGCAAACTATGGCATTTTGCACATTGATGCCCACGCAGATTTACGTGATGCTTATGAGGGATTCGAGTTTTCCCATGCGTCTATTATGTTTAATGCGATGAAAATACCGCAAATTTCCAAGCTAGTGCAAGTGGCTTTGCGTGATATTAGTCATGATGAAGTGGAAATGATTGACCAATCTGATAGTCGCATTATTGCTTATTACGACCCAGCCATTAAGCAAAAGCTTTACTCTGGAACAACTTGGATTGATTTATGCCGAGAAATTATCAATCATCTACCTGAGTATGTTTACATTAGCTTTGATGCAGATGGTCTAGATCCAAAACTCTGTCCGAGTACAGGTACTCCTGTTCCAGGTGGGTTGGAATTAGAGCAAAGTTTTTGTCTGTTTCGGGAATTAGTCAATAGTGGCAGAAAAATTATTGGCTTTGATATCTGCGAAGTTGGCGATGGGGAGTGGGATGGTAATGTTGGAGCGCGAGTAGTTTACAAGCTGGCAAACTTGATGGATTTGTCTCAGCAGAAAATATAGACGATAAAATTTTGGCAGAGTGGCAATGATACTGAACTCAAGGCAATGACAACAGCAACTCCTTCGTCTCTCAGCCTCAAAGAATTTCTTAAACTGCCAGAAACCAAGCCTGCCAGTGAGTTTATTGACGGTCGAATTTACCAGAAACCTATGCCTCAAGGCAAACACTCTCGTCTGCAACTCAAGTTTTGTGATGCTGTAAATCAAGTTGCCGAAAGCTCACAAATTGCCCTCGCCTTTCCAGAATTGCGTTGTAGTTTTGGTGGACGTTCTATTGTTCCCGATGCTGCTGTATTCATTTGGGAACGAATCCCTTTTGAAGCTGATGGCGAAGTACCCAATGCTTTTGAAATTTATCCCGACTGGACTGTAGAAATTCTCTCACCTGAGCAAAGAGCGACTAAAGTTATCAGTAATATTTTGCACTGCCTTAAACATGGTACTCAGCTAGGATGGTTAATCGATCCAGAGGAACGACTGATTTTAGCATTTTTACCAGGACAGGAACCTATTGAGTTGATAGGTAGCGATCGCCTTCCTACACCAAAGTTTTTAACACTGGATTTGACAGTTGAGCAGGTTTTTGGGTGGCTAATACCAATTCGTAATTCGTAATTAAATCACGAATTGTCAAGTTAAAAACCTCATTATTGGAGTTTTTACCGACTCTTCCTTCGCCAATAATTAAAAATTTTGCTTCGTAGAAGGGTTCTGTTTCGGCTGGATCTCGCACCTTACTAAATCCGCGTTGCTTAATCGATAATTCTGCAATCATTTTGCAGTAGAATTAATCGTCAAGATAGAGGAGGGCTTTGAGATGACTCGTGTCATCATTGTGCGCCACGGTCAAAGCGGTTATAACACCGAGAGGCGTATCCAAGGGCGCACTGATGCGTCCACATTAACCGAAAAAGGACGTAACGATGCCAGAAAAGCAGGCAAAGCCCTCAGCAATATTTTATTTAATGCGATTTACAGCAGTCCCTTGCAACGAGCGAAACATACAGCAGATATTATCCATAGTGAGTTAGCTACTCATGCGGAACAATCTGCTGTAATCCAAGTTTCTGATTTGCTGCTAGAAATCGACTTACCTTTATGGGAAGCACTGCTGACTGCTGAAGTAAAGCAGAAATTTGCCGAAGACTACCGCACTTGGCATCAACGCCCCGACGAACTGCGAATGCTGCTTAATGATGCACAAGGGACAAGAGAACATTTTCCCGTTCTTGCTTTATACGAACAAGCACGGCAATTTTGGCAAGAAACTTTGTCTCAGCATCAAGGCGAAACTATTCTCATAGTGGGACATAACGGAATTAATCGCGCCCTGATTAGCACAGCGCTAGGAATCCCCCCAAGTCGCTACCATTCAATACAACAATCTAACTGTGGCATCACTGTACTAAATTTTGCTGGAGGATTGGGCGAACCAGTCCAGCTAGAATCCTTAAATCAGACGCAACACACCGGGGAAAGTCTACCCTCATTGCGACCGGATCATCAAGGAATACGGTTATTATTGGTGCGTCACGGTGAAACTGATTGGAATCGCCAAACCAGGTTTCAAGGGCAAATCGATGTCCCTCTCAACGACAACGGCAGACAACAGTCCGAAAAAGCAGGCGCATTTCTCAAAGACGTGGCAATTGATTTTGCTGTAACTAGCCCAATGCTGCGCCCGAAAGAAACAGCAGAGATTATCTTAAAACAGCATCCTCATGTAAAGTTAGACTTGCAAGATGGTTTAAGAGAAATCAGCCACGGACTCTGGGAAGGAAAATTAGAAACAGAGATAGAACAAGAGTTTCCCGGAGAATTGCAGCGCTGGCGGTTAGTACCCGCCCAAGTGCAAATGCCTGAAGGGGAAAATTTGCAAGAGGTGTGGGAACGCAGCGTTGCAGCTTGGCAATCAATTGTGCAAGCTGCATCAGCTAATCAATTCAAAACTGTATTAGTAGTAGCTCATGACGCTACTAATAAAACCTTGCTTTGTTACATTCTGGGTTTATCGTTGGAAAATTTCTGGAATTTTCGCCAGGGTAATGGCGCAGTTAGTGTTATCGACTACCCTGCTGGAATCGATGGATTACCAGTAGTGCAAGCGATGAACATCACCACTCACTTGGGTGGAGGCGTCCTAGATAAAACAGCCGCAGGGGCGTTGTGATAGAGTGCTGAAATGCGAGCGATCGCGGACAAGAGAGACGCGAGCGATCGCGTACAAGAGAGACGCGAGCGATCGCGGACAAGAGAGATGCGAGCGATCGCGGACAAGAGAGACGCGATGAATCGCGTCTGTACAAAAGCAAGGAGTGGAGACGCGATTTATCGCGTCTGTGAGGAATAAAGTTAGAAGCGAGGAATTAGAAGTGAGGAATTAAGGTTAGAAGCAATGGCTGAGGAAGAAATAACTCATAACTTCTAACCCCTAACTCATAACTAAAAACTTTTATGACTGAACTGCTGCAAAAAGTACGGGTGATTGACCCGGTTTCTAAAATCGACGAACTATTTGATGTGCTGATTGCTGATGGTTATATCCAAGAAGTGGCTTCGCACATTTCTGACATCAGTTCCGATACTCAAATCAGAGATTGTCAGGGATTAGTTCTCGGCCCTGGGTTGGTGGATTTATACAGCCACTCCGGCGAACCAGGCTTTGAAGAACGAGAAACCCTCTTGTCTTTTTTACAAGCTGCTACTGCTGGCGGCTTTACCAGAGTTAGCATTTTACCCGATACATCCCCAGCTATTGATAACCCTGCCCTTGTGGCACAGTTGCAGCAAAAAAGAGCAGAGGCGCAGAGAAGCAGAGCCGCAGAAAAGAATTTGTCTCCCTTGCTCCCCTGCTCCCCTGCTCCCCTGCTTCATCTTTGGGGTGCAATCACCCTAGATGCTGCTGGGAAGCAAATGACGGAATTAGCTGATTTAGCCTCTGCTGGAGTTGTTGGTTTTACCGATGGTAAGCCCTTAGAAAATTTGGCGCTGGTGCGGGGAGTGTTAGAGTATCTCCAGCCGTTGGGCAAACCAGTAGCTTTTTGGCCTAGCGATCGCCAGTTAGCAGCAAATGGTGTAATGAGAGAAGGGCCAGATGCTCTGCGTTTCGGTTTACCCCCAATACCCGCCAGTGCAGAAACTACTGCGATCGCAGCTATGCTTGAATTGGTTGCAGCCATCGGTACACCAGTCCATATCATGCGTGTCTCCACATCTCGCAGTGTGGAATTAATCGCCTCAGCCAAAGCTGCTGGTTTACCGATCACCGCCAGCACCACCTGGATGCACCTTTTACTTGATACCAAAGCAGTTAAGAGTTATAACACCAGCTTGCATTTAGACCCGCCTTTAGGTAACCCCCGTGATATGGCGGCGTTGCGTGCAGGGGTACGTGCCGGTGCGATCGATGCGATCGCTATTGACCACACACCCTACAGCTACGAAGAAAAAGTCCAAGCTTTTGCCGAAGCACCTCCAGGGGCAATTGGTTTAGAGTTAGCATTACCTTTGCTATGGCAGTATCTCGTAGAAACTGAGGAATTTACAGCTTTAGAATTATGGCGGGCATTGAGTAGCAGTCCAGCCGAGTGTTTGGGGCAGAAAGTGAGTGCGATTCTACCTCATCAACCAGCAGAACTTACTTTATTCGATCCCCAGCAAACCTGGAAAGTCGAACGGAAAAATCTTTATACACTTTCCCAAAATACACCTTGGTTAGGACAACAGTTGAAGGGTCATGTTGTGCAAACTTGGTGTTGAAAAATGCAAAATACTCTGAAATTCATAACTTTTTATAAAGGTACTAATACATTAGTATTTCAAACTTATATGACTCATAATTTGTTCCAATGATTTGAAAAAAAGCTTGTGTAGCCTACTTAAAACCACTGAATGCAACCGATATCTTGAAGCACTCTTTTCTTGGTTTTGCTTACGAAAATGCACCTAAGTTTTATTATTAAATTCTGTGATGCTAGCGATTAAATTTTTTTGAAAATCATTGTTTTCAACTTAAGATAGATTTGCTCTTACTGCTTGAATTGCTAAATTAAGAATTGATGTAAAGCAGAAAAGGGTGATAGAAAATTGAAATCTATAGCTGTGAAGAAAAAGATTAGTGTAGCTGCGATCGCCATGTTAGCAGCAGGAGTTTTAGCCGGATGTTATAGACCGGAACAACCCCAGGCGGCAGAACCGAATCTAGCCCCGGTTCCAAATACATCCCTACAAACAAATCAGCAAGATCCAGAGACTCTTTCACCTCCTTCTACCCTTGTAAGTGCAACAAGCGACTCAGTTCAAAAACTTCTATCTACCAAAAAATGTCAAAGCTGTAACCTCCGAGGCGCTAACCTAGATAAAGCCGATCTCAACGGAGTAGATTTGAGTAATGCCATCCTAATTGACGCTGACTTGGATGAAACTAATCTGAGTAATGCTAATCTCAGTGGGGCTGATTTAACCGATGCAGACTTAGGAAAGGCAAATTTAACGGGAGCAAATCTCAGCAAAGCTAATTTTACGAAAGCCGATCTAGAAGACGCAAATCTGACCAATGCTAATGTGACTGGTGCAATTTTTACTGGAGCAGACTTAGAGCGGGTAATTGGGTTACGTCGCTAAGATGCGTTGACGCGGCCCGTCAGCTAAGTCAGACTCCAATTCATGCCCAATTCTGACGGCTAATACCTTTCTTCTTCTTGTTAAACTTCTCTACCGCCTGTATGTGAAGAAGTTAACGTTAATAGATAGCCATCCGGCCCAGTCAAAGTAAACGAAGTGTGGATTCTGCCTGTTTCGATCTCAGAAACAGTCAGTCCCCACTTCTTAAAAGTATCTCTGGTAGCAAAAACATCATCTACCATCAGATCGAAAGGCGCATTAATTCCAGGAGCGATCGCCTCTGAACTTGTTCTCAAAACTAAGTGCGTTCCTCCCCGTAATTCTAAAACAGCTAATTGTTCTGATTGAGCGATCGACCGCAGTCCTATCTTGACGAAAAAATCGCTAGCTTCTGGTACATTACTCACATATAATCTCACATGACCAATCGCCACAGGGGGACGGGTATCCTTTTCTTTTGCAATAGTTTCTGGTAGTGACATAGCTTTAATCCAAAAATATTTAGTTACCGTTGTACTCTGTTGCCTTAAGTTGGTCTAGAGCAAATTATTGCCCAAAAGGTTCTTACCTTATTAAGAGAACAGCAGCAGCAAGTACTTCACTTTGTAGAATTTCTGCAATTGAAATCACCAATTATGATTCATGAAGTCCTACGGTTTGAGATTAAACGAAGCTTTGCCTGTCTCCGGGTCGAAAGGCACTGATTGATGCTCATGCACAATCATCCACTTGCCGTCAATCTCACGCAAGCAAACAGTCACCCGTACCCACATTTCAACTTTCCCTCCGTCTGTCAGGGTTCCGCTCACACGATAGAGGTAATGGCAGAAAGCCACCGTTTCGCCCGTCGTGATGCTCAGGTATCGAATTTCATAGCCGATTGAGCCTTGAAACGAAGAAAACCACTTCTGGGCGCGTTCTCTAATCGTATCTGCTCCCATATATTGCAGTGGATTGATGACATCGAAGGACAAAATATCCGGCGCGTGGTTAGATAAAAGCGCGTTGATGTCCTTGTCGCAGACTGCTTTGACGCGCTCTTCGATTATCGTGCGAATTTGGGCTTCATCATTTGATTTATTATTTTCAGTTGTCATATCACTTTCCTTTGTTCAGTTGTTATCCTCTTTTCCAAACTTCATTTTGTAATATACGAAGATTACCAAAGATAGCGATGCCTACGGTGGGCTGCGCCTATGCTATCTAACCACAACCATAGCCTAGCCACGAGCGCCAGTATTAATACGGACTAGAGAATACCTTACACCAAGTACGATCTCATCTGAATGCTGCGCTCGATCGCAAAGCTCGTTATTCTCACCGTGATTATACACGCTCTGCTGATGATGTTTCGCCACGGGCTGAGGGGGGGAAGCTGTAGGGGCTAAGTGCGGTTTAAGATGGGATGCACGCTCTGTGGGCCGAACGTCAGATTTTCATCACCAGGGAAATACAGGACTTCCTGGCTTAGGCATCCATTTATTCCTCGTCACTGGATTTAGAGCTTCGCAGCACAAACCCACCTATTGCGTCCTTGTTCTTTAGCTTTATACAAAGCTTTATCAGCTGCATTAATCAAGTCTTGAGGTGAACTTTTAGCTGTTGGTTTATGAATCGCAACACCTAAACTGACGGTCAAAAAAGATTGAAAGTTATTCTGATTCTTATGGGGAATCTTTAACTGTTGAATAGACTTTTGAATCAACTTAGTTACTTTGATAGCACCTAATTCGTTCGTATTTGGCAAAATGACAATAAATTCTTCACCACCATAACGAGCTAGTAGATCGGTAGGACGCTTTAATACAGCTTGTGCTGCACGAGCAACTTGTATTAAGCATTCATCTCCAGCTAGGTGTCCATAAGAATCGTTATAACCCTTGAAATAGTCAATATCAAATAGAACTAAAGATAAGTAATTCTCAGTTCGTCCTAGTCGAACCCATTCCTGCTCTAAAAATTCATCAAAACAATGACGGTTTGCGATTTTGGTTAGACCATCTAACTTACTAAGTTTTTCTAGCTGAGAATTTGCGAGTTCTAAAGCATGGTTCGCTTGAGCAAGTTGATGAGCTTGAGAGCGGGATTGCTCTAATAATTCCGAATGTTCTAAAGCCACATTAAACTGAGCTGCTAACTGTCGGATAAATTGAATTTCAGGCGTTTTCCATTCGCGCGAACAACGACACTGATGAACACATAACAATCCCCATAAAGTTTTTCCTTTCATTAGAGGTACAACAATTTGCGCCTTGATTTGAAATTGCTCTAACAGTTGAAGGTGGCAATCCTTTAGCCCAGCTTGATAAATATCTGATAATACCTGTATACGTCCTTGGTGATAAGCAACTGCATATTTTTCACCAAAACAATCATCCATCACCTTGATGGCGATCGTCGAATCGTATTCAGGCAATACATTCTCGGAGACAAATTCACCAGAGGTATAGTTAGATTCCGGGTAAAATCGAAAGATACTGACGCGATCGGTACGGAGAGCTTTACGAATTTCTCGTGCAGTTGTCTTAAACAAGGTTTCTAAATTAAGAGATTCACGAATTTCAGCAACTAAATTAAACAGAATATCTTGCTGCTCATTCGCTTTATGCAGTTCTGCTGCTTTTTGTTCTGCTTGAGCTAAAAATTCTGCTTGTTTAACTGCAAACCCTAACTGCGTTGCAATCTGAGACAGAAACTGAATTTCTAATTTTTTCCATTCATGTGGCTGTGAGTGCTGATAAGCAGCAAGTACTCCCCACAGTTTTTTTCCAACAAAAATTGGTGCAGTTGCATAAGCTCGAATATGGAACTGTTCTAAAATTTCTAAATGGCATTGAGACAAGCCGATTGCGTAGACATCTGAAACAACCAAAGTTTCATTATTACGATATCGTCCACCTTGATGTTCTTGTAGATAAGAGTCATTCCAAACTGTATTTTTTCCTAATGTGTCTACATCATCCCATCCCGGCTCTGCAAACTCAAATTCGCTGACAAATTCTCCACCCCAGTTTTCATCGAAACGATAGACGGCAATCCGCTCAATGCGGAGTAACTTGCAAGTTTCCTTAGTAGCTGTACGAAAGATTTTTTCTAACTCAAGAGAAGCTCGGATTTTGCTAATCACTCTGTAAAGCGCCCTTTCTTGCTCTTCTAGCTGCTGAATTTGAACGTATTTATCATGCAGTTGAGTTTCTAAATTACTAACACTAGGCTGTCCTAAAAGCTTACAGAGCAAATGAGCAAATAATTTCAGTATTTCCGGAATTGTTTTGTATAACATAATTTAAATTGATCTAGTAAAATTACAGATGAAAAAAGACAGCTACAAGGCTGTAGCAACGTAATTTATTTTGTATTGTATAGCCATTATCCCGCAAGGAAGTTTCGCAGTACTAGCAGCCCTAAACCTTTACTAAAAGTCATTGTCAGCCTTTTTAAAAAAGCCGTTACTGGCCTCGATTTCTGACATCAGGGTGCCTTGTTTGTTCAGAGTATAGATACTCGGAAGCATCTGGAAAGACGTTAGCGAGTCAAAAGTGATAAATAGAAATATGCCATATTTGTTCAAAATAACTTATTTTCATAGCGTTGAGGTTAGCATCAATTTCAAGCGCGTACAATTTACCCATTTTGGCACGGTGATGCCATTAATACCTCAAGAAACTATGAAGTTTCAAAAAATAGTTTAAAAAGTGAATGCCAAACTTGCAGAGTCATTATATAAACAGTTTGCTGCTAGTACAATTATCTCTGAGATTCGGGTAAAGTCGCAGTAATGAAGTAAGCAACTCTCTCTCGACAATGAAATGCCGAAAGCAGATAAAGTTTATTTACTACAAGAAGTAATTAAACAATACAGACTATTTAAAAACTTGAAACAGTCTGAACTGACTTGAGATGACAAACTGTTTATAGAAAACTTTCAGACTGCATAACACTTTTGGAGTCCGGCGAGAATCTACCCAATACTTCTCGGTTAGCGCAATTAGTCGTTGCAGATCCCCCCAACCCCCCGATAAATTGGGGGGCTTCTAACCCTCTTTTACCCCCTTTTTAAGGGGGTCGCCGTAGGCGGGGGGATCTGAATTTAGGACGGCTCAACCCTTATCCGAGAAGTATTGAGAATCTACCTCTACGTAGAGCAATTTCTTGAACAGCTACAAAAACACTCCTTTTACTCTTGTAAGCTGGGCTTTCTAAGGCATAAAAAGTCGGGATTTGAAATGTTTCGACGACATTGGGGTTAAACAGCCGCACAGCATGGGTTATGCCCATATTACATGGCTGAAAAGACTTTTCTAAAAAAGGTTATTTTTTTGGCGATCGCTCCGAGGGGTGGTTTCACCTGAAATTGGGTGGAGAGGCAGACTCGAAAATCGAGAGAGTATTCTTGTATGACTCCCCCATTGATGCGCTGATAATGGCAGAGATTGACATTCAAGGACACTTGGGGCAACCACCAGTTAGAACAATGTACATGGCAGTTGATGACCTGGATAACTTGCCCCAAGAATTCCTCAAAAATGTCAGTAGAATTGGTTTGGCATTTAATAACGATGAAGAGGGCAACTCAACAGCGCAAGTAGTTCAAAAATGCTACCCCATGCTAAAAGAATTGAACTGTCGGGGATTAATTTAGATTTTGTAATGATACTTAAAAAGAAAATGAGTGCTTCAATTAAGGAATTTGAGATATGGGTTGAGCTTGATGAATATAATGCAACGGAAAATCAGAATTTAGATGACGAGTTCTGTAATGCAATAATATGCTATCCCGATGATTCACGGATTAGTTTTAATATCTGGAGTGAAAATTACCTCCACAACCAGATTAACAATCTTGATTGGATAGATAAACAAGTAGCTATCTTGCCAGATATTGTAGTACGCAATTTTAATTCTGACTCAATTCGGCAAGCTATTACAAATTTAGTTAATAATTATAGTTGGCTAGAAGGACGTGGCTTTCCAGCATTATCTCGTGAGTAGTTCGGTTTACCCTGTTTCGACACTAATACAAAACATTAATGCAGCGATCGCCTCCGTGATGTCGTCATATATGGGTTAGGCGACATTGCGATAAAAGCCCGATCGCTATTGATTTTGGCGAAAATAATAAAAAATGTGTAAGTTCTAACGTTGTCAAATGCTTTTTAAGTCGATGTTTAGATAGCATTTGGATTGGCGGGACTAGCCAAAATAAGTAAAGACGACCAATTTATGGTTTGGAATAACAAGAATCTCTCCTTCGTCTATGGAGGAGTAATAGCTTCCTTTTTTAGAAGCAGCTACAAGGATTTTGGACAACAGTGAGCTACTTGCACCCGAACAACCCAAACCTGGCCAAGAGCCTTCACTCGTCCATGAATCGGGAACTGGTGTTTCTTTCCACGAGCTATATGTGTAGTAGCGCTCTTTGCTTTTTCTTGAATAGATAACGTCGTTAAAAAAATTAAGTCCTTCGCGGTCAATGGCATCCGCAGTTGCATTTGATAGTCGAAATATAGCTGCGCCACAGCCCTCTCGAAAACCAGTCTTACCGCCAATGTGTATGGCGTAGGTTATGCCAATTTTTGCAGGAATAATCCCACTATAGGAATTATATTGAAAAAGTGACCATGCTGCATATACAGTAATAATTATTGAGACAATAATTTTCAAAAAAGTTTTCATTAGTCAGGCAAAGGAGTTGAACAATTCAAAGCTAACCTGCTATCGTAGCAAAACCTTCCGTTTCGTCAAGCTTTAGGCATCTGATCTCTTTCTAGGCGATCGGGCAACTGGACACCGCTAAAGCTCAATGCTTGCGGCGCGAACCGCTATATCTGCCCCTACTCAAAAAATGTTTTTACGATCGAGGAATTCATTTACTCCCTTTCCTGCTAGTATCTTTTCAGGATTGAAATTAGTTTTTTTTAATTCAAATAAACTATCCAAAACTAGGGTTGTCGGTAGCTACTAAACAGGAACATTATGCCAACATTTGAAGATTCAAGAATTAATAGATGATTGAAATTGTTGAAGCAGACCTTACTATGCCTGCTCATGCGGACGCTATGGTTCAATTAATGGATGAATATGCGCTCGACCCGATGGGTGGTGGTAAAGGTCTGTCCGACTACGTTAAAGCAAACCTAAGAGCAGAGCTTGCAAAGAGAAAAACAGCTCATGTCATTCTTGCGCTTGTCGATGCCGAACCCGCAGGGCTTGTTGTCTGCTTAGAAGGATTCTCTACGTTCGCGTGCAAGCCATTACTTAATATTCATGATGTCATCGTTGCTTTACCCTACCGTGGTAGAGGCTTGTCCAAACTGCTGCTACAGAAAGCGGAAGAGATCGCGTTCGATTTGGGCTGCTGCAAACTCACACTAGAGGTACTGGAAGGAAACCATGTTGCCCAGTCAGCATACAAGGCGTGCGGATTCAGTGGCTATGAGCTAAATCCCCAGATGGGCAAGGCATTATTCTGGGAGAAGAAACTAAACTACCAGAGGTGACTGATGAGCAGAAAAGTCCTTAAACCAGATTGATATGATTACTTGCTATTTGCGCTACGTTATTGGTAATAGAGAAATTGGATTCTCCACTGCGATCGCCTCTCCACTTTTGAAATTTTAAATTTTCACCGCTTCAGGAAATCACCTCATCTAATTGCCTTCGCGCCGCGTCGCCAAAACAAAAAAAAGGTTTTTTTTGGGGAAAGAGGAATGGGGAAGTGCGATCGCTTTAATCTATGGCGTGGTGGTATTGGGCATTGGACATTGGGCGATCGCACTTCCTATACACTCCACAATCCCCTAAAATGCCCTTCACCTCCAAGGTCATCCTGAAGGGGTGATGATTGGGTATTGGGTTTTTTGGCTGCTAGTTTAAATTATTTGCTTTCTCAACTGCTTCCTTTAACTCTTCAAAGGTAATACTACCGTCTTTGTCTGAATCATAATTTACTAGTAATTCCTGGGGACTAGTGGTATTTGTTTCTGATGAGATGATTGCACTTAAGCCAGGACTTAAAAAAAGATCGTTAATGGATACTTTGCCGTCTCGATCGCTATCTAAGGTATTAAAAAGAGATTGAAGCTCTTGCTCGGTTGCCATAAGTTTCTATCTGAATTAGTTTTCTTACTTAATATCTCATTAATATCTCAAAATTAAATAAACTTGTATCCTTAGACGTAGAAACGGCTATCGCTGGGGCTTAGATCGGGTGTATGCTGTGGATCGCAGGTTCTACAGTCTGACGAATAATCTAGCGATGAAAATAAATCGGCACGGACGCGCTAAGGTTCTAACACAGTCAGAGATACAGCTAATTTTCAGTGATGGCTTAGACAATGACCTCGCAGTCAATGATTAAACCTCCTGCAAAATAAACAAATCTCCCTCAACCTCTTGCCAGTTGTAGTTTCTGAGGCAATGGAACGGGTTTGTAAAACCTTTGTAAATTCCATAATTGGGAATGAAGGGTTTATTATTCACCATGAGTCAATTTGATATAGCCGTTGATTGGTAAAAAGACATCTTAAAAAATAACCTTTTGCCGATGCCTGCGGTGTTCTCGTTGCCATAGCTGGGACACTATCGCTTGCAGATATACAAAGCGCTCTGGCGTAGCCCGGCGCAGATATCGCTGACAATAATCAACCTTTACCAAACTAGACAAACCTCCCTCAAGCTCATACCAACATACATATCGGTTCGATACCTCTTTAAAATGTCTGTCTTGAACGTACCAATCTTTTTCTTACCAAAAATATAATGCCAAAGCAAGTTAAAAAAGCTAGGAACTAAAAAGAAGCTTTCCCAACATCTTAAGAGAAACGGCTAACACAGACTATCCAACCTCTTAACCTATAAAATGTTTCTCTCTGCCTTAAAGGCTTCCCCACCAAGGAACTCTTCATTTATCACTAACAAGATTTTATCGGTGTCTTTACCTTTATTGGCATAGCTAACTGGGTTACTGGGGTCTTTTTTATTCTCCATGCCAAACTTAGAGTTATGACTATAAAAATAAAAACAGAGTGTAAGTGTTAAGGTCACACAATGCTTGGGATGGTTTGGTAGTTGCTCCGATCGTCCGAACCCTAAATACGCTCTGGATGTAAATTATCCGTCTTTTTAGTCCCCTAGTAATTAGCGATCGCCTGTTTTTCTTAATTTCTTTTAATTCATTATTTGTTTAGTTTGTCAATACGTAAGTTCTCAAATCATTTCTACCTGAAGATAATTTACTGTTCTCAAACAAAAATTACCAGATTTTTTAGACTCCTTAAATTTAGTATTTCTGGCATAAATAGTTATTGACAAATCACTAATTGTAAATATTTTAAATAGGAACTTTGATAACGGATGTTGCTGACTTTTCCCTGTAATAATCATATCAAATAAAGCCGTTATGGTTAAAATAGTTATCCATAAATAACGCTTGAGTTTCATAAGATAAAAATTATTACTTCTGAATACTCCTATACTACGTAGTAAAATCTCTAGACCCCTGGAAGGCGGCTTTTCGTAAACTAGGAGTTTGACAGCGGCTAGCTTACAACGTAGCAATAAATGCAAGCTTTGATGAAATAAATCTTTTCGCAGGGTGCTTGATTCTTTTGTCTGTCTTGTGATAGTTTTCTTTCTACATCCTTCAAAATACTATAAAACTATCAATTTACCGTAGTATATTGAATATGATTAACCTAGTTGTAGGGATTTGGGTTAAGAAAGACTAGCCAAATCTATCGAGTTTATTCTTGTAGGCAGTACATCGTGAACCACCGATCTAGAAATTCATCTCTAAGCCAGGGCATTTTCTATGAGTAAAATCCGTGCTGTGATTGTTGATCCGAATGTGGTTGGACGTTTGGCACTGAGTGAAGTGACTGCACCGAAGCCTGCCCCAGATGAGGCACTAGTCAGAGTGGCGGCGATTTCTCTCAATCGGGGAGAGGTGAAACGTTCAACTTCTGCTGAGGCTGGTTGGCAGCCTGGTTGGGACTTGGCAGGCGTAGTGGAAACCTCTGCTGCTGATGGGTCGGGGCCTCCCCAAGGGACGCGTGTCGTTGGCTTGCGCCGCGCCGGTGCTTGGGCAGAACTCGTGTCAGTTCCCACCAACGCCTTAGCAGAAGTACCGCCATCGGTATCCTTTGCTCAAGCTGCCACACTGCCTGTCGCAGGTTTAACCGCCTATCATGCTGTGCTAAAAGGTGGTTCGCTGCTAGGTCGTCCAGTTCTGGTTACAGGTGCATCAGGAGGCGTTGGTTACTTTGCTATCCAATTGGCGCGGCTGTCAGGGGCGCACGTCGTCGCATACATTCGTCAAAATGCCTATGAGACTCTGGTTAGAGAAGCAGGCGCACAATCGGTGGTGATTGGCGAAGACCTCTCACCCGCCAGCGAGTATGGCCCCTACGATCTAATTGTAGAGTCAGTAGGTGGCAAGACTTTGGGTATAGCCCTTAGCTTACTGGCACAGGATGGAAAAACTGTACTGTATGGAGTCTCTGGGGGATCTGAAGTAACCTTCAACGCTGCCCAATTTTTTGGAACTGGTAGCGTGAGTTTGTATGGTTTACGTCTGTTCGATGAACTGAGATTTGAATCAGCCGCAGTCGGTCTCAAACGGCTTTTGAGTCTAGTAGAAGCAGGCCAGTTGCGTCCTCACATTGATTTAGAAGCTTCTTGGACACAAATAGCTGATGTAGCCCAACAACTACTCGACAGGCGTTTTCCAGGCAAAGCTGTGTTGCACATTTCCAATTGAGTATTAGCAGATGGTATGGGGGATAGTGCTGACTTCTGGTTCAAACTAGATCGGCTTGTAACCGCAAGCAATCTCAAGATAAATCGCCCAAAAGGGACATCACATCCACGTTATCCATCTTTCGTTTATCCCCTGGACTATGGATATTTACAAGACACTCGCTCTGGAGATGGATCTGATATTGATGTCTGGATAGGTAGCTTGTCTAGTCAAACAGTAACTGCCGTCATTTGTAGTGTTGACTTGGAAAAACGAGATACAGAAATCAAGATACTTCTAGGTTGTACATCTGAGGAAAGCCGAGTCATCTTGGATATCCACAATACAGGCTCTCAATCAGCAATATTATTGGTTCGCAATTAAATTACTTACATTTTTGAGGGTAAGTTTGTATGAGTTTAGAACTAAAACTATCAGGTAAAACAGCGATCGTCACAGGAGGAAGTGCGGGAATTGGTTTAGCTACTGCCAAAGCACTTTATAGTGAGGGTGTGAATGTTGCGATCGCAGCCCGCAATCAAGAAAGACTAGAAAATGCAGTAGCTGCTATCCAGTCTCTACCAACTTCTGGCGCTAAAGTTATTGCCATCAGCGCCGATTTAACTAAGGCAGAGGATGTTGAGAAAGTTGTCTCCACAACATTAGCCCAGTTTAATCAGATTGATATTTTGATTAACAATGCCGGATCAGCCCGTGCTGGGTCTTTCCTAGAATCCACTGATGATTTATTTTTGGATGCTTGGAACTTAAAATTATTGGGCTATATCCGCCTAGTTAGAGCCGTCGTTCCCCATCAAAAAAGTCGCGGTGATGGGCGGATTGTCAATATAGTAGGCGGTGCAGGACGGACACCTCGTCCGAACTTCCTAGCTGGTGGTACAAGCAATGCTGCTTTGCTGAACTTCACAAAGGGCATTTCTAAAGAGCTAGCCGAGTACAAGATTCGCATTAACGCTATCTCCCCTGGTGCTACTGCTACTGAGCGTGCTGAAACTTTAGCTCGGCAAAACGCCCAAGCGCAAGGCATCACCGTTGAACAAGTGAAGGCACAAAATATCCAGAGTATTCCTTTAAAAAGAATTGCCCAGCCAGAAGAAATTGCTGCGCTAGCGCTATTTTTGGTGTCCGATCTTGCTGCATCGATTACAGGAACAGAGATTATCGTTGATGGCGGATCTACCCCTGGTGTTTAGCAGACGCGATGAATCAGAATCAGACGCGATGAATCGCGTCTCTACAATTTGTCAAAACATAAACTTCTTGGAGATAAAAACATGGGTTCTCAATACTTTGATATCAAACCAGTTGCAGGACGTATCGGTGCTGAAATCATCGGTGTTAATCTGAGTTCTAAACTCAGCGATGATATCATCAGCGATATTCGCAAGACTCTAGTCAAATACAAAGTGATCTTTTTCCGCGATCAGCAACAGCTTGATGCTGATGGACAAGTCGCCTTCGCTCGTCGTTTCGGTGAACTCACTACAGCCCACCCTACCGTACCATCGCTGCCAGAAAACCCAGAAGTCTTAGACCTGAATTATGGGCGCACCACTTCCCGTGCCAATAGCTGGCATACCGATGTCACATTTGTAGACCGTCCTCCTCTCGGTTCCGTCTTGCGAGCGCTTGATATTCCTCCAAGTGGTGGCGATACAATCTGGGCAAACTCCGTGACTGCATACCAAGATTTACCTATCCATCTGCGTAATCTTGCAGATCAACTTTGGGCAGTACATAGCAACAAATACGACTATGCAACTGCATTTGACTTACCTGAAGATGTCAAGGCTTATCGGGCTGTCTTCACCTCGACTGTGTACGAGACTCTGCACCCAGTTGTACGCGTCCATCCCGAATCTGGGGAGCGTGGGCTATTCATCGGCGGATTTGTGCGCCAGTTCCGTGGCTTATCAACAACTGAATCAGATGACATTCTGCGGCTGTTACAAGCATATA
Organism: Nostoc sp.; assembly: GCF_036917095.1. GTDB lineage: Bacteria > Cyanobacteriota > Cyanobacteriia > Cyanobacteriales > Nostocaceae > Nostoc. Next base: position 298,438 of record NZ_JBALFH010000015.1, on the reverse strand, counting down.
TCACACGTCCTGAGAACACAGTGCGGTGGCGTTGGCAAGTTGGTGACGTAGCCTTTTGGGATAACCGGGCTACTCAACATTATGCGATCGCAGATTATGGCGACCAGCCCCGTCACGTTCAACGAGTCACAATTGTCGGCGATCTCCCCGTTGGCATCGATGGTAAACAAAGTGAGGCTATCAAAGGAGATGCTTCTGAGTACAACCGTCGTCAGGCTGTGACTGCGTAATAGGGACTTGCGTCAAAAGTAGTACTTTTTCAAGCTAGTTTTGAGGATTTGTAGTAAGGAGTTTAGTGCTTAGAAAATAAGGACTAAACTCCTTACTATGAAATTGCTTATCCATCAATTTAAACTTGACAAACTAGTAAATATTACCGAAAGATATTTCAGGCATTTCCTAATTTATTGACCAATTTTTTTCAAATGTTAAGACGATAGACATTTGAACCCAGTATCTAATGACGATCGCGCTTTTTTATGAAACTCTTTTATACACCTAACTCACCCTATGCACGCATTGCACGGGTAGCAAGACTAGAATTAAATCTGTGCGATCGCATCGAAACCCAAAAAGTCATTGCACGAGATCCAAACAGCGAGCTACTTAATTACAACCCTACAGGTAAAGTTCCCACCCTAGCGACTGACGACGGATTTATTTTGAGTGAAACACGTATAATTTGCGTCTATTTGAATCACTTAAATCCTGAGATCAAATTAGTTGCTGACATTTCTAATGGCTTTTTACAGCAACTTGAAGGTATGACTGGTGGGTTCATAGATGGCATTGCAGTCTGGGTTCGGGAGTTAAGGCGTCCTCTCAGTGAGCAGTCTCCTGGGGTGATCGAATTTGAGCGATCGCGGGCATTGAGAATTTTGGACTACTTCGAGAAGATATCAGATAAACTCGACCAAACTCCAAAACTAGCTCATATAACCCTCGCCTCTGCACTGGGACTAGAGATCCGTCTTCCTGATTTGCAATGGCGGCAAAAATATCCAAAACTTGCTAATTGGTACGATGAATTCTCTAAACTACCCTCCATCCAAGCAACAAGACCAGAGTCTTAATAACTAACATTTTCTTGTTCCAAACAAGAGAACAAAAAAAGCATAAGTACGCCCTCGCAAATACAAACATGAGTACAAAAAAACAACTTAAACTCGGAGCATTTTTACCCGGTAGCGGTCATCACGTTGCAGCATGGCGGCATCCCAACACCCCGGCTGATGGAGGTCTAAACTTCCAACATTACAAGCAGTTGGCACAAACGGCTGAACGGGGTAAATTTGATATGCTGTTCCTCGCAGATGGTTTAGCCGTCTGGGATCGAGGACAAGGGGCTGAGGCTTTTAGCCGTTCGGGACAATTCAGCGTCCACTTTGAACCTTTAACCTTATTGTCAGCTCTGTCTGCGGTGACAGAAAATATTGGATTGGTGGCGACATCATCAACGACTTATGATGAACCTTATCATCTCGCCCGCAAGTTTGCATCACTAGATTATCTCAGCGGTGGTCGTGCCGGATGGAATCTTGTAACCTCTGCTGCTGAAGCCGCAGCGCATAATTTCAGCCAAGAAAACCACCTAGAACACTCGCTACGCTATGAACGGGCGAGGGAATTTGTGGATGTTGTCACCAAACTTTGGGACAGTTGGGAAGACGATGCTTTTCTCCACAATAAGGAGTCAGGTATTTACTTCGATGCAGAAAAGTTGCATATTCCCCATCACAAAGGCAAATATTTCTCGGTACGCGGCCCGCTCAATGTGGCGCGTCCACCGCAGGGATATCCAGTAATCGTACAAGCTGGATCTTCCGAGGCTGGACAGGATTTAGCTGCCCAAACGGCAGAGGCGATTTTCACTGCACAACAAACATTGGCAGAAGCTCAAGCCTTCTACACCAGCGTCAAGGGGAGATTGGCTAAATACGGACGTTCCCCTGACCATCTTAAAATCATGCCAGGGGTGTTCCCGGTAATTGGTAAGACTGAGCAGGAAGCTAAGGATAAATATGAGCAACTTCAGGAGTTGATCCATCCCCTGGTTGGATTAGGGCTGCTTTCTGGGCTAGTGGGTGGCCATGATTTGTCCAAATATCCCCTAGATGGGCCACTGCCGGATCTGCCAGATACCAACGGTGGCAAAAGCCGCTTGCAGTTGATTACCGATCTTGCCCGCAGAGAGAATTTAACAATCCGACAACTGTATTTGTGGATTGCAGGAGCGCGGGGACATCGAACGATTCTCGGAACACCAGAACACATTGCCGATCAGTTAGAAGATTGGTTTGTTAATGGTGGGGCTGATGGATTTAACATTATGCCGCCCTGGCTACCTGGGGGTTTAGAGGAATTCGTAGACTTGGTAATTCCCGAACTGCAACGCCGAGGAGTATTTCGTACTGAGTATGAAGGCAGTACTTTACGCGAAAATCTTGGTTTGCCCCGTCCGGTGAACCAGTTTATTACAAATACTGCTCCTGAACCTGTAAGCGTCGGTTCTTTGGCATAGTAATAATTGATCGATAAATTCCTTGTAGAGACGGCGATTTAGGGACTTCCAAGAAATAAATTATCCAAATAAACGAACCACAATAAACGAACCACAGAGACACAGAGAACACAGAGGAATAAGGAGGAGAGAGTTTTTTCGCCAGTTTTTTGAGTATTTTTTATTTGGAAGTTCCTTATCGCGTCTTTTGAAGCGACGGCTTTGATTTCCTCAAACTTCATCTGGTTTGTTATTCCAGTGGTTTTAACAATACAATCAAGTCGTCTCTAAGGAAACTTTTTATCGTGTTGGGCATCCTGACGGTTCTTCTATCCTCCTTTGTTTTGACGTTTCACAACGTTACTGTCCGAGTTTTGTTTTCAGAACATCTCGTACTGGGTTTATTTTTACTCGGTGGATACGTTAAACCGGATTTGCAGAATTCCTTCTTGCTGATGTTCATGCGAATGCTGCTGGTGGTTCCACTCATGGCATCTCTATCATTCAAGCTATATCCATCTGCTTGGACAGAACTCCAAGACTTGTTCACCCGCAAGCGCAGGAATGTTCTAATCCAAGCTCTTGGCTGTGGGGTGCTGATGTTTGTGTATATTGCCTCACTCTACATTGCTATTGGCTTGATTCCCACAGGTATTGCCTTGACCCTCTTTTTCACCTATCCCGTATTTACAGCACTGCTATCTTGGAAGTTTTTTGGCGATCGCCCCACATTGTTCCGTTGGCTAGTAATGGCTATTATTCTGGTGGGAAGTGCTCTCACCATTCCCCAATCTTCTGCTACCTACAGCAGTCATACCATTGCGATCGGTATTTTCGCTAGTTTTGGCGCTGGCATCGTTTACGCCTTTTATGGCATCATTGCTCAAAAATGTTTAGAAAAATTCCATCCAATTCCCTTTACCTGGATCAGTTTTGCCTGTACTCTACTGCTCTCTGGTATTAGCTTAGTGTTCTGGCCAGGTAAAAGCGCTCAACTTGACTGGACACCCCTATGGATTGGTAGCATATTTTCCGGTCTAGTAAGTTTTCTTGGACACACTTTAAACAATGTGGGGATTCGCATGGTTGGCGCATCTACCGCCTCCATAATCGGCTCTAGCAGTCCAGCATTGACAGCGTTAGTTGCATGGATAACCATTAACGAAACTTTAAACGTGATTCAGAGCGTGGGGATTGGTGTTGTCACATTGGGCATTGCGTTACTTAGTGCAGAAGGCTTTGTGAAATCGCTCAAAATTAGGGGTTGAATTGGGAATTAAGATATGCCTTTCTCCGCTATCCTTTTTGATTTAGACGGAACTTTGACAGATCCGAAACCTGGCATCACTGGTTGCATTCAGTATGCACTCTCTGAACTCGGTTACAAACCACCGAATGCTGATGAATTACATTGGTGTATTGGCCCACCACTGAAAGATAGCTTTTCGCAATTACTCAATACCTTGGATGGCACAGTAATTGAACAAGCTATTTCACTTTATCGTCGTCGCTTTGCCACCATTGGATTATTTGAAAACTCTCTTTATCCCCAAATTCCAGAAATCCTAAAAGCCATTCGTTTTGCTGGTTGTAAAACTTTTGTTGCGACTTCTAAACCATATATTTATGCTACGCAGATTATTGAATATTTTGGCTTATCGTTGCTTTTTGATGGTGTTTATGGTAGCGAACTGGACGGAACGCGGAGCATAAAAGGTGACTTAATTCACCATATTTTATTAACAGAAAAACTTTTACCCTCTACTGTGGTGATGGTAGGCGATCGCTCACATGACATCATCGGAGCCAAGCGTCATCATATTGCTTCAATTGGCGTTACCTATGGCTATGGAACTGAGGAGGAATTAAAAGCTCATGGTGCTGACTTGATTGCCCATTCTCCAAGTGATATTCCCAAATTAATAATTCGTAAATAATGCCACCATCTTTAACACTTTTCCATAGCTTACTTCTATTTAGTACTGCTTTCATTGCAGGCGGCTTAAATGCTGTAGCGGGTGGTGGAAGCTTTATCACGTTTCCAACTCTCATCTTTACAGGTGTCGCCCCGATCGCAGCTAATGCCACCAATAATACAGCGATTTGGGTGGCTTCCCTCGCCAGTGCTGGAGCATATCGTCAAGATTTGGGCATCGAGCGGCGAGATTTTTTACTTTTATGTGGCGTCAGTTTAGTTGGTGGCATGATTGGCTCCATCGCTTTGTTGTATACATCGCCAGATGTCTTTAAAAAGCTGATTCCCTATCTATTGCTGCTAGCAACAGTTGTGTTTACCTTTGGGGAACCGTTCAAAAAGTGGTTGCAGCGTCAAAACCAGAATACATCACCGGAATCTGTACCCTTGTTTAATTTGGTACTGGCTCAACTAGCGATCGCCATCTATGGCGGTTTCTTTGGCGCAGGTTTAGGGATTTTAATGCTGGCAACTCTGACATTTTTAGGTATCAAAAGTATCCACAAAATGAATGCTTTCAAGACATTTTTAGGGAGTTGTATCAATGGTATTGCGATCGTCCCATTTCTTTTTGCAGGTGTGATTGCTTGGCATCAAGCTATTTTGATGGCAGTCGGTGGCTCTCTTGGTGGTTACTTAAGCGCCCATTATGCTCGTAAACTTGAACCGCACTTAATTCGGAAATTTGTCATGATTGTTGCCTTTACTATGACTGCCTACTTTTTTATTCACGGTTAATAACTGGGAACTACTCACTGAAGGAGCTTAAAACAAAAATATCTCTGGCTATTTAAAAGAGTGCATAATCAATCATAATACCAAAAATTGGTGACAATAATGACTACTATAAATGACCCTGCTGTTGTAGCTGAAGTAACTGATTTGTACCTCAAGTATGAAGAAGCTCTTTGTAATAACAATTTGGAAGTAATGGATAGCTTGTTTTGGGATGCACCCGAAGTAGTGCGATTTGGCATCGCAGAAAACCTCTATGGTGGTGATGAAATTCGTAACTTTCGCCAGAATCGACCAAACCCAAAAATAGAGCGAGAAATCTCGAATCTCAAGGTTGTAACCTTTGGGAAAGATGCAGCAACAGTGACTTTAGAGTTTCGCCGCAATATTAATGGTGTAGAACGTTTCGGGCGACAAAGCCAGACTTGGTATAGGTTTACCGAAGGATGGAAGGTGGCTTCAGCCCATGTTTCATTATTGCCAGTGTGAGTTTCAAAACTATGACTAGCATTTTATTTAGACATTAGCTGCCAGAGAAGATAGTGAGTGGCGATAGTACTATCTTTACCTGATTTCAAATCATTAACAATAACTGATTAAATAGAGTTTTAAATATGGTAAATTCATTTGATTGGATTGTATTAAACTCTAGACATATAGTAAAAGACAGATGGATTTCGCTACGCTCTGATACTTGCCAGATGCCTAATGGAACAATAGTTGACCCCTATTATGTTCTTGAATATCCAACATGGGTAAATGTTGTAGCTTTAACCAAAAACCAAGAAATTGTTTTAGTAAAGCAATATCGCCACGGCTTGAAAAAAACAATTTTAGAATTGCCCAGCGGTGCTGTAGAGGCTGAAGATATTTTACCAGTGGAAGCTGCAAAACGCGAATTATTGGAAGAGACTGGTTTTACTAGCAATAATTTTATTGAAACTGGTATATTATCACCAAACCCAGCTAATCATAGCAACTTAACATATTGTTTTTTAGCAGAAAATGTGGAACATGTAGCTGATTTAAAGTTAGACGTTACGGAACAAATTGATGTAGTTATGTTGCCGCTTGAAAAAATATTTGAAGCTATCGATCGTGGTATTTTACTGCAAACATTACATATTAGTTCATTATTCTTCGCTCTAAAAAAACTTGGTAAAGTGCAATTTTCTTAGTCATCTGACTATAGTTGCCTTTGTCAATAACTAACAAGAAAGGATAAAAGATATATGACTGCAACGATTTCATTCGATCGCGTTTCTGATATCTACGATGCAACGCGGGGACTACCGCCTGGAATCTCCGAGGAAATCACTGACTTTATCCTCAACCTAGTTTCACCGACAGCGGAAACCAAATTCTATGAAACGGGTATCGGCACTGGTAGAATTGCTGTCCCGATCGCAAAAAGAGGCTATTCCTACACTGGTGTAGATATTTCTGACAAAATGTTAGCTGAACTGCACCAAAAGCTAGAGGGTGTATCTCATCAACTAACAGCAATTAAGGGAGATGCAACTTCTCTACCATTTGCTGACAATTCTTTTGATGTAGCGTTGACAGTTCATGTGTTTCACCTGGTTTCTGCTTGGAAGCAAGCGCTAGCAGAAATTCGTCGAGTCCTTAAACCAGGGGGAATTTACTTCTACACTCACGGTAATATGAATTTCAGCAAAGTTAATGAAGATGTCAATCAGGGTAGGTTTGATTTTCAGCAACGTTGGCAAGATATCATTGCTGGCTATGATTACCCTTTACCCCGCTATGGTGCAACAGAAGAAGAGGTTTTAACAGAGTTGCGCGAACAAGGAGCAAATTTAGAAACAGTTATTGCAGCCAAATGGCAGTCTGAACTAACTGTGGGCAAATTGATTGAATATCATAAAAACAAAGTTTATCGCCATACCTGGCACGTTCCGGATGATATCTTTGCCCATGCAATTCAAGATTTGCAAGACTGGGCTTTGCAACATTACGGCTCTTTAGACTACGATTTGTCTGGTGAAAGTAGGTTCAAGATTGTGGTTGTACGTAACTGGGCTTAATTACGGTAAACAAGTTTGTAGTAAGGACTTTAGTCCTTGTCTTAGGGACTCCCAAATAAAAAAATATACAACTATTTATTGTGGGGTGGGCGTCTCGCCCGCCCATAGTCAAAAGCGGGCAAGCTGCCCACCCCACAAGATTGGATAATTTATTTCTTGGAAGTCCCTTATAGCAATTTTCAGGTATTTAGACCACGATGGGGCGGGGATTAGGGAGTGGGGATTAGTCTAGTTCAATTACTTGAAAAGCCCTATAAGCACTGAAGTCCTAACTACCTACCACGCAAAGATAAACTGGACAATGGCTAAACGAGGATTCACTAATGATATTGGAAACTCAACGCCTATTCCTGCGGGAAATGACGCTTTCTGACCTCGACGCGCTACTGCTTGTCCTCGGCGATGCAGAATCAATGCGCTACTACCCAAAGCCCTTTGACCGCGAGATGGTGGAAAAATGGATCGATCGGCATCGCCACAACTACGCACAGCATGGCGTGGGCTTGTGGGCGATGGTTCTCAAGACGACGGGCGAGGTAATTGGCGACTGCGGACTGGTTTGGCAAGATGTCGAGGGACATCGAGAACTTGAAATTGGTTATCATGTCCGTCGCGACCAACAAATGCAGGGTTACGCCACCGAAGCCGCATATGCTTGCCAGGACTACGCCTTTAACGTGCTGGGTTCTGCTTGCGTCATTTCCCTGATTCGCCCAGAGAACATCCCCTCTCGGCGCGTAGCTGAAAAGAACGGCCTTAAGGTTGTTCAAGAGACGTTCTGGCGCGACATACCGCACTATATATATGCTGTGCAGCGCTCAGAAAGTAAACTTTTTGCAACAAGCAATTTAGCAGAAACAGAGAAGTCAAAATTCAAGGCGTAGCCGAGGTTTTAGATCCTCTCTTCCCTATCTCCCTTGTTTCCGGTATCTAATAAATAAATTAGTGCCTCTACTAAAGCCTGATTCTGTTCGTCAGTGCCAACAGTAATGCGTAATTTATCATCTAGTCCAGGTTGCTTGAAGTAGCGGATTAAAATTCCTCGTTCCTTCAATTTTTGATAGAGATATTCTGCGTTTCCTTCTCTTGGCTGTGCCAGTAAAAAGTTAGTTTGGGAATCCCAAAGATGAAAACCTAATTGTTTCAAGTCTGTTGCTAATTGATTCCGCGATGCTTTAATCTTTGCTACACAAGCATTTTTATAAGCCTGGTCGGTGATGGCAGCTGTGCCAACTGCACAAGCGATCGCATCAATGTTATAGCTATCTTTCACCTTAAACAACCCATGCAACAGTTTGGGATTCGCCACCCCAAAGCCCAATCGCAATCCTGCCAATGAGTAGCCTTTAGAAAGCGTCCGAATCACGATGACATTCTCGTATTCCTTTACCAAAGCCAATGCATTCTCTTCGGTAAAATCTACATATGCTTCATCGATCGCTAAAACTCCAGATAACTGGCTGGCTAATTTTCGCAGATCGTTTATTGCTACCACATGCCCCGATGGACTATTAGGCGACGCAATGAATGTCACAGATCCATTAGCAGCAACCAATTCTTCCAAAGATAAACTGTAATCATCGCTGTAAGGAATCTCAATAATTTCCGCAGCTTGCATTTCTGTTAATGTGCGATATAGCACATAAGTTGGCATCGGATAAACTACTTTCTTCCCAGGTTCTACACAGGCTCGAATTACTACACTTAATAATTCGTCACTGCCATTTCCGACAATGATCCAATCACTAGGAACTCCTAAAACTTTACTTGCAGCTTGCCGGAATTCTCCCCCGAAAGGTTCTGGATATCGCCGCAACCACTCGCCATCGATATTCTGCAATACAGCTAATGCCGCAGGCGAAGGAGGATAGGGGTTTTCGTTACTGTTGAGTTTAACGATCTGTGTACCGCGTTGGGGCTGCTCACCGGGAATGTAGCTAGCCATTGCATTAACATTAGAGCGAAAGTAGTTGGTCATAGGGTATGGGGCATTGGGTGCGTATCTTAAGCAAATTTAAACCCACAATTTCTGACAATATCGTTTTTTGTCGTTTACATCAAAAAAATCCGGCTTTATAAATTACGAATTAGAAATTATAAAGAGATGCCAGATAAATGGAATCCAGAACTATACGAATGATTTCAAGCCGAAAGAAGTCGTCCGTTCTACGACTTGGTAGATATGGTACATCGGCAAGAAAACTTACGAGTTCTCGATTTAGGATGTGGAACCGGAAAGTTAACGAAGTATCTGCACGATACCCTAGCAGCACAGGAGACTCTAGGCATAGATGCTAAAAATGTTTAAGTTCCGTTAGAGAATAGAAGCAGGGGAGCATGAGAAGAATAACAATGCCCAATGCCCAATGACAAATCATTACCGATATATTATTTTTTACAAACCTTATGGCGTTCTCAGCCAGTTTACAAAAGATGCTCCCACACATAGCACCCTGAAAGATTATATTGATGTCCCTGATGTGTATCCTGTGGGACGCTTAGACTGGGATAGTGAAGGGTTGCTGCTGTTAACGAACGATGGGCAATTGCAACATCGTCTCGCTCATCCGCGTTTTGGTCATAAACGTACTTACTGGGTACAGGTAGAGCGGGTTCCAGATGCAGATGCGATAAAAAGGTTGCAAACAGGTGTGGAAATTCAAGATTACCGCACTCAACCGGCAGAAGTTAGGCTCTTACCAACAGAGCCACAACTACCTGAACGCAACCCGCCGATTAGATTTCGCAAAAATATACCGACAGCTTGGCTGGAAATGACTTTGACAGAGGGAAAAAATCGCCAAGTACGGCGCATGACTGCGGCTGTAGGGTTTCCGACTTTGCGGCTGGTCAGGGTTAGCATAGCCCACCTACAATTAGATGACCTACAATTGGGTCAATGGCGCGACCTCTCCACATCTGAATTGCAATTTCTGCATAATTTCGGTAAATCGAAATTGGTGTAAATAATTTGTTTTTGAAGACGCGATAAATCGCGTCTCTACATGAGGATTTTGGGCTTATCTGAACCGTTTGGCTATATCAACCAAAACTTTGAACAACATACATATCATTACCCGTATCGCCTACTAAAAGTAAGCTACTGTCATCACTTTCTAAATTTCGACTGCCAGCAATACCCTTTTGCAGAACTTTAATTATTCTTTGGGGAGTGAAAGATTCTAATTCCACAAACTTTCCAGATTCTAACCATGCTAATTCTTCAGCAGATAAACTTTGACGAACTTCTTCAGGCAATTGTTTAGCTGCTTGTGCCGATTCTGGAGAGGATTGGATGAACATTCCGCGCTTCGTAGCGATTATTTGACGTGGCGTTAAGCCGATATCAATAATCACAATCTCGCTATTGAAAAACCAATTAGCATTAGTTCTTAATTTATGAACTAAACCAATTCCTTCGGGATTGCAATCATGTATTGCATAAACTTTTAAATCGGGATTGCGACGCAGCATTTGCATTGTGGTGTCAAAAATGCTTTGGGGATATCCAGTAATGCTGAGAATTGCACAGTTGTTTTCAAAGTGAAAATTATTAGCAATTAATAGTTGAGCAATACTAACAGTATCACAAACGACTAATCTATCAAAACTGTAAGCAGTTACATCAGGATTAATCGCGGCTGGTGTATTTTCCTGCTTTGGTGAAGGAAGGATTTTGAGAATTGAACCATTGATTTGCTGCCAGCGATCTAACCAATCTTTAACTTGAGATTCAGAAATTAAAAATTCTTGTGTTAATAATTCAATTCGCCCTATCTGTCTAGTTCCTAAATATATGGGCAACATTCCCACAAGAACAATAATGACAAAGAGGGTAAATGACTTTAAAGCAAGAATTCCTATGGCAAGAATAATTCCTCCTATGATTTGTAAATTTCTCGCATACTGTTTGCGACTTACAAGATTGAGTTGAGTTGATTTGCTACTTTCATGAAAGAAATTAATAAACGCAAGATTTACTATTAGCGGTATAAAAATCGTTAGCGATGTAACAAGATTAATAAATAGAAAAGGAAGTAACCAGCCAAATCGCGAAATTGACTTTGAGGTTTTTCTTAAACGATTATCTAGAAAATAAAGCAGTTGCTTGGGTGTAAAAAATAAGGTGTTATTTGCAGAAATGTCAGCGATCGCCTTTGCAAAAAAAGGATCGGTAATCTTAACATTACTCATACTAGTCGGTTCAAAGGCAAAGAGATGATTGCATCTTACACACCGACCTTGATTAGCTGTCCGGTCTTTTAGTTTATTGTCAGTTACGCAGTTAATACACTTCATAATGGTTGTTTTATATTAGTTGTTAATTGTTAGTCAATACGGTTGAGATCGGGCTTTATCGCCCCCAATGCCCCTTTTTCAGGGGGATTTAGGGGGTATTTTATATATTTGAGATGCGCTGGCTATATCAACCAAAACTTTGAACAATATACATATCATTACCCGTATCGCCTACTAAAAGTAAGCTACTGTCATCAGTTTCTAAATTTTGACCGCCAGCAATGCCCTTTTGTAGAAGTTTAATTATTCTTTGAGGAGTGAAAGATTCCAATTCCACGAATTTTCCAGATTCTAACCATGTTAATTCTTCAGCAGATAAACTTTGACGAACTTCTTCAGGCAATTGTTTAGCTGCTTGTGCCGATTCTGGAGAGGATTGAATGAACATTCCGCGCTTAGTAGCAATTATTTGACGTGGCGTTAATCCGATATCAATAATCACAATCTCGCTATTGAGGAACCAATTAGCATTGGTTCTCAATTTATGAACTAAACCAATTCCTCGTGGATTGCAATCATGCACTGCATAGACTTTCAAATCGGGATTGCGACGCAGCATTTGCATTGTGGTGTCAAAAATGCTTTGGGGATATCCAGTAATGCTGAGAATTGCACAGTTATTTTCAAAGTGAAAATTATTAGCAATTAATAGTTGAGCAATACTAGCACTATCACAAACGACTAATCTATCAAAACTGTAAGCAGTTACATCAGGATTAACCGTAACTGGTGTATTTTCCTGGTTTGGAGAAGGAAGGATTTTGAGAATTGAACCATTGATTTTCCGCCAGCGGTTTAGCCAACCTTGAAAATCATTTTGAGAAAATAAAAACTCCTGTGTAAATTTAGTTCGTCGAAGCTGTAGAGTTCCAAAGTATATCGAGAACATCCCTAGAATAACGGCGATAACAAATAAAACAAATGAGTTGTATAGCATTAAGCTAGCGTAAATTCCTCCAGTAAGAATTATACATCCTATTATTTGTAAGCATCTAGCATATTCTTGGCGGGACTTAATGTTTGTTTTGTTTGATAGAGATTTTTTATATAAATATAATATAAAGCATATATTAAATAGTATGGATACTATTAGGAAAGAATTAGAACCAAACAAGAACGAAGCAAAGCCACCGATGAATCCTGGTGCCCAAATATTAAAAAACAAATATAGAAACAACAAACCAAATTTTGAAGCAGACTTGAGTTTTATCCGATTATCTAATAGGTAAAAAAGTTGCTTTGGAGTGAAAAATAGAGTGTTATTTGCAGAAATGTCAGCGATCGCTTTCACAAACATAGGGTCAGTAATTTTAACATTACCCATGTTGGTTGGTTCAAAGGCAAACCGATGACCACATTTTACACAGCTACCTTGTTTAGCAGTCCGGTCTTTCAGATTATTGTCAGTTCCGCAGTTAATACACTTCATAATGGTTGTTTTATGTTAGTTATTAATTGTTAGTCAATATGGTTGAGATTGGGCTTGATCCCCCCTAACCCCCCTTTTTAAGGGGGGAACTATCAAGCACCTGATTTGTTAGCAAAACACTGTAGTCTTCTCGCTGACGAATCAAGCGATGTGTACTATTTTCTAGCAAGACTTCCGCAGGTTTGGGGCGGTGTAAAAAGTGAGACGACATGGCATAACCATAAGCACCGACATCTAGAATGGCGACGATATCGCCAATTTCTAGCGCTGGGAGTGGGCAATTTTTCCCCAGATAATCTCGTGAATATGTGGTGTTACCACAAATATCAGTTGTAAATACAGAGTGGGGAATTGAGGATTTGTCTGCTTGCTTCCAAGTGACAATTTCTCGGTAGCCGCCGTGTACTGAGGGTACTGAAAGATTAGCAACGGTGGTATCAACTCCGACAATCTGTTTTTCTCCTTGCCATTTCACCGAAACAACTTGAGCAAGCAAAGTGGCACATCCAGCGATCGCACTTCGTCCCGGTTCAATCACCAAATCAATTTTCCGTCCTAAACGAGTAATTCTCTCGGTTAACTCAGCCCCAAACATTTCCCAGTCAAAGGCTGCTTTGTTGTGGTGATACGGATAGCCAAAGCCACCACCAAAATCTAAATATTCCCAATCTGGTAACTGTTGTGCTGTGGTGATTACTGTATCAATAACCTGGGTAAAAGCGGCTGTGGCATTAGTTCCAGTCCCGCGATAGAAGTGTAAACCACTCAGCTTTAGTCCCACCTCACGAGTTAAAGCGATCGCATCACCAAATTCCTCTGGACGCACACCAATGCGGCTATCTCCGGTAATTTCCGGCAAATTCAGCCGTAAACCCAGCCGAATATATTCCTCTCTGCCTTTGGGCAATTCGCAGCACAACTGCAACTGAGCCAGACTATCGAGATTGAGAGTTCTAATTCCCCAATTCAGGACTTGTAGCATCTCAGCCCGATTCAAATTACTGCCGCTATAAACAATCTGACTAGGATCGAAACCAGCTTGCAATCCCAGATAAATATCTCCTGGGGTATTGGCGTGAAGTCCCCACCCAAATGAACGAAAAATTTTTAATAGCGCAATGTTGCCATTGGTAACGCTGGCAAAGCGAAATTGCGTGCGCGGATAGCTGACTGCTTTGTTAATCCGCTTAATAGTTTCGCCCAAGCGATCGCCATTATAAACATAAAGTGGAGAACCGTAAGTACTCAGTAACTCCTGGGCAAGTTCCCCAGAAAATGGCGGACTAAGGGAATTTTGCAAATCATAAAAGTTCTTGCTCTCCATAACTTCAAGTTAGTTGCTCCGTCTATTAATTACGAATTAAGAATTTTTTTGTAATTTTTCCATAGCAAACGAGGTAACCAAAAGGGATGATCCCAAGACTGTTTGCTTAGTTCTTCATTTAAAACATGCGATCGCCAAAGTTGCCACATAATAAGTAACCAGAGTGTTTCACCAATCCGACGGCCTTGAATTCCTGCTCCTAGTTTGCCTTCAACGATTTGAGCGGCAATGTGAGGATAAAAGTGCTTGTTGGCGCGAAGTATCTCAGGATTGAGCCAGATGCCCAGCTGATGCCAAAAATCATTTAAACACCAAGAAGTTAAGGGAACTCCCATACCCCGCTTTTGTCGCCAAACAATTTCGGGTGGGAGCCAATTTTCTACAGCCCGCTTGAGGATATATTTTTCACAGGCTCCCTGTAAGCAGAGTTCTCCAGATAGGCGGAATGTCCACTCGGCTAAAGCTAAATCACAAAAAGGCGATCGCACCCATAATCCATGAGCAAACCCCAATGCAGTCGCACGGGGATGGATATTCTGCGCTCCTTTGAGCATCAAACTAGCACGGCGGAGGCGATGCAGCAAAGATGGACACTCATTGCGATCGAGAGCCGCCAACAGCCAATTTTCGAGATGCAAATTTTGGATATGTGCATATACCTCTGGCTGATAAACTTGAGATTCGTATCCCCCAAGACGGTGAAAGGTGCGGAGATATTGCTGGATAAAAGTTTCCTGTCCGGCGGGATTTTCTGCTTGATAAACACCTGCGGCAATTAAAGGTTTGTTCGTCCAACCAGCAAACAATTGATCTCCACCTTCGCCGTTAAAAATTACTTGAGTTTCCTGACTCGCCCTTTGAGATAGGAGATACAACGGCACACACACCCCATCTCCAAAAGGCGAATCCAATGCTTGCACAGTCGGAATTAGGGCATTCTCGATCGAACTTGGGTTTGCAGCAACTTTTATTAGCGGAATTTTGAGAAACTGGGCGACTTGTTCGGCATAGGGATATTCTGGAATACCTGCCTCACCAAAATCTAGAGTGTAGGCGCGGACTTTCACCCCTGCTTGCACCAGCAGCGCCGCCACCACCGAAGAATCGAGTCCGCCTGAGAGAAATATTCCAACCGGCTCATCCTTTAAATCGGCAATTTGTCGCTGAATGGAGTCTTTAAGGAGAGTTTGCAATTCGCTAATTGCTGTAGTTTCATCTGTTAACTGTTCTGGGGTTTCCCGCCACGAGTGGATGTTCTTTGATTCAGGCGATCGCAAAATACCTGATTGACAATTACTCTGCCAAACTAGTTCAGTTCCCGCCGTCACTGCAAACACTTCGTTAACAGGGGTTAAGGGTGTGGGAACGTAGGAAAAACAGCTATAGCCGTATAAGCCAGAAATGCTAACTTCTGACTGTTGCAAAATCGGTAAGAGTAGTTGCAGTTGAGATGCAAACCAGATAACTTGTCCTTGCTGAGTCCAATACAAAGGCACTTTGCCGAAAGGTTCTCTACCCAAAACTAGGCAGTTGTTTTCCTGGAGACTTGCCCAAGCATCGGGTGAAGTGAATAATCCTGATGCTGAGATGGCAGCAATTTGATTTTTAGAACTTACACAGAAGAGATCCCCCAACCCCCTTAAAAAGGGGGCTTTCAAGGTTCCCCCCTTTTTAAGGGGGGCTAGGGGGGATCTAGATTTCAGGTGTTCAGCGTGTAAGTCCTGATTTTGTTGCCTTCTGGAATTTCCATCGATTTCTATATAAACAACATTCCAGATGGGAAAAGACTTTGAATTTTCCCTTTTAGGGGCGAGGTTTTCCAGAACACTATTTAACAACGCTTCCAACTCGTGTTGAGCGCCGTAACCCCAATAGCCAAGAAAGTGATGCGGGATGTTGCCCATTTGGACTACTTAACTTCAAAGGTTTCATCGCTAATTTGCCGACCTTCTAGGAACATTTGCACCTTCCAATTGCCAACAGTTGCAGCAGGATTAATAGTGTAGCGACATTGGGTATCCCAGACAGAGGTATTAATTTCGCGGGTTTGATAGTTATTTTGCTTGACAATTTGACCGCTTGGGTCAATCCAATTACAGGAGAGAGCCAGCTTTTTACCCAAGGGTGCATCCTTTAAAGTGACACGGTAGAACACTTCTGGATTGGTTTGACGAGAAACTGTCTTCAAGTCGTCGCCACTATTTTGTACCAAGGTGATGCGGTCTTGTTGAGCAGAAACACGAGAAAGTGTAGAATTATGCTGCTGCATGAAAAATATTGTAGATGCGATCGCAACTATCACAACTGCTACCACTCCAGAGGTAATCCATCGATTTCGGCGTTGTTGCACCTCCAGTGCTTGGCGGCGATTTAACTGAATCAGCGCTTCATCTAGTAACTCTGGCGGTAAATTCAACTCCTGTAAAATTTCTCTAACTTGCTGTTGGTCTAATTCCGCTTCCCGACGCATTTGCAGACCTTCTACTTCCGTGACTATTTGGGATAATTGCTCTTGAGTCAGTCGCTGCGTCATAGCTTAACTCCTGTTAAAAAAACTTTATAGCGATCGTTAAATCTCACTTTTGTAGGTACATCATAAGCTACAAAATAAAGTTGTTGCTTTTCGGATTCTTTAAGAGATACTTTTGTAAACACAGACGCGATGAATCGCGTCTCTACAACTCACTCTTGTACAGACGCGATGAATCGCGTCTCTCCCAACTCACCACTAGATTATGACTCACGAACAACAAACTGCAATTGAAGGTATTTATGAAGTCTGTATTGGCATCCCGGAGCCAATTTCTGCAATTCAGTATTGGGAGCAATTTGGCTATCGCATTGGTGAAGTGGGTGAATTAACCGCAGATGTAGCGCATCAATTATATGGCGTGAATTCATCTTTACGCTCAATCCGCCTCTACCACCAAAATTCAGATCATGGGTTGATTCGGCTGATGGTTTGGCAAAACCCCACCCATGAAGGTTTGGGAATTGCATCGATGAAAATTAAAGGAAGTCGCTGGGCGACAAGCTTAACGGCGGATGTGTTAAATATCTTAAATCATATAGAGGATGCAAAAGCCGCAGGTTTGCCTATTAGGCACTCTAACCCTTATTGGGAAGTAATCTACAACAAAGAGAGGAAAAGCCGTCCTTTTATTGAGCCAGCAGTTGGTGTGCGAGAAATGCTGCTACTGCAACCCTTAGCTCGACAAGTTTTCTTTCAACGGTTTGGCTATACACTACCGCATTACGGACAAGTTAACCATAATTCTGCACTCAAGACTAGTCAGTTTACCCACATGGGAATCATCGTTCAGGATGATAGCAAAGAAACCCTGAAGTTTTATGAAGAAGTTTTGGGTTTGCTGCGTGTGCGTGATGATGTCGAAACTAGCTATGAATCTTCGCCAGCCGGTCGAGATATTTTTGACCTTAACTCTGGTGAAAAGTTTATTGTTACTACCTTTGACGATCCTCGTTCTTCTAAGTCCGATTTGATGGCTGCACGTAGTGGTAGACTTTATATCATTCGATTCCCTGAAGAGATTAATTTAGAATCGCGCTTTGAGGCAGCTCAACCAGGTAGCTTGGGTATGTGTTTATATACCTATCGGGTAAAGGGAATACAGGAGTATTGCGATCGCATCAAAGCAAGTACTGCACAAAAAGTTACAGACATCATTAGTAATGAATTTGGCGAGACCAGTTTTTCCTTCGTTGCGCCAGATGGCTACTTCTGGACTTTGCTAGATACTAAATAGCCATCATTAATTAATTGATTTGCCGAACATCATATTATTACTTTTCAGATATATGGATTTTCAGTTGAATGGTTTCTTTCAAACTGCTAATGTAAGCTAGCAGCGCATAAATAAAAATCACAATTCCGACCATTTCCAAAAACTCTTCAAGAATGATGCCAGTTAAGGCTATAAGGCTGCGTCGCCCAAAATCTTCTCTCAAAAGCCCTCCCACCATTTCCATACCTAAGGTTCCACTCACATAAACAACTGCGGCAATCAGAAATAAATATCGAGTTTTGTGAGGGAGATGGAGCCAAAATTTTAGATATTTAAATGCAAAAACCCCCACTAAAATAGTACCAGGGATAACCCAGGTTTGGAAAAATATAGGGTTGAGATGAAGCGATTCTCGCACTGACGGAACGATCAAAATTTCGTGAAAACTAAAGGCTTCATCCAAACTCAAATATACAAATATAAAATATAAGGTTTTCCAGTAAACAAAATAGCGGTCTTTCGTCTTAATAACGCTAATTGCTTTAAGTAATAGCGAACAAAATAAGAGAGTAAATACGGAATACCAAGCAGGAATATTCAATTCTGCATCTAAGCTAAATAGTTCATAAAACCATTTTGTCGCTGGAAAGGGAAACTTCGAGAGCCAGAAATAGCCACTTAGAACCCCTGCTAAGGTGAGGCACACAACTGTGACACTTAAACGCCGAGCAATTTTTTTAGCACTGAGATGAATTGGTAACTCCACAATATAGCTTGATACTTCCTGCATACGCTTATTGAGATACAGGACTTACGCAAAAATTGCTAAAAAGCTTAATTTATCGAACCGCCATCGCGCTTCGCGTCTCCAAGAGTTGACGCCATCGCGTAGCGTCTCGTTAGAGAAGAGCGCCGAGAATTCGTAGACTGTGCGTAAGTCCTGAGATAATTTCCTTTATGCCGAGCAGTTAACAGGAAATTATCTCCCGATCGCAAACGATCCGAACGAATTATTACAGAACCTTGACTAAGGCAAAACCCTAGATTTTTGAACGTTCGAGTTTGACTGGAGTTTAGTTTTCTTCACACAGTTTGCTTTTATTCTGCCGACTTATTTACATTAAGATGCTATTAAAGAGCACCATAATAGCTGCTGTTACATCCTTCAAAAGGAATACTCGTTGTTAAATATAATTGTGTTGTTGTATACCAAATTACTCTTAAAAAATATAAGCATAGAAGCTGGGCTAACCTTCTTTAAGACCGCAGGAGGCAGGGGAAAAAGGTTTTGAGCCTTGTTTCGTTTTCTTTACATAGTTTGCTTTTATTGTGCCGACTGCTTACATTAAGATGCTATTAAAGAGCACCATAATAGCTGCTGTTACATCCTTCAAAAGGAATGCTCGTTGTTAAATATAATTGTGTTGCTGTATACACAACTTCTTTAAAAAAATATAATATAGAAGCTGCGATCGCCTTCTTTGATGACTTTAGTGAGAGCCAAATCAGAGAAAATCTGCTAATAGTTTGCGCGTCATTTCAAAAGCTTAAATTTCTTGATTTCCACCAATAGTCAGTTCTTTTTTGCTAGATTTCAACTGTTTCCAAAGCGCCTTGATTTGCAGGTAAGCTTCTTCTGGAGTAAGCTTTCCGCCTGTTTCTAAAGAAGTAATGTAACTAACTTTTTGGGCAAATTCTTGGAGGTTGGCATTAAAGACTAAAGTCTCTGGCTGGAATTTTCCATAATATCGACTACGAGGGAAAAGAAAGTTGTTTTTGTCTTCCGAGTTAGGCTGTGTCATTAGTTCGCTCTATGTAACTTTTTCTTACTTATTTTAGACTTGTTTGTTACCTAAGTGTAAATACACACGATAAAATTCAAATTCCAGAATAAGTTATTATTCTAATTAATAATATATTTTATGGCTAGTGCCGCACGGCGGAAATCTAGCCAGCATCTCAATTAACAAGACAAGTTGCTCAAAGTAACAGATTAAAGGTAAGTAAAATTTCGCCACAGTGTACACTATTGCGGATTATTTTGTTGCTTTCACTACTGCACTTTTTGATTCACCTGCAACCAAATTTCTAAACTCACAAGCAACCACAGCTTTACGCCATAACGACTCCAAGTATCTCCTTGATAATTTAACCAATTGCGAATTGGCAACTGGTTCAAGTAAGGAGTTATAGCCGCATTCCGATTGAGCAATAAATCTCTGGCTTCTTGCTGCCAATATTTCCGAAATCCTAACTGTACTGGCACCATCATGCCGCTTTTGGGACGATGAATAATTGTATCTGGTAAAATATCTGCAATCGCCTGTTTTAAGACTGCTTTTTCTTCCACTCCAGAAAGCTTATACTCTGGAGGAATTTCCATGCTTAAGTCTACTATTCGTTGGTCAAACAGGGGAGAACGACCGTGCAAAAGGGCTGCTTGAGTCAAGTTACTGACTTTTGTCAGAATTTGGTCAGCGCCTTTAAATTTGATGTTCATTGCCATCAAACGATTCAGATAGCTAGCTTGGGAATATAAATCTTCTTCAAAAACCCAAGGTGCTGTTTGGACAGCTGTCCAAACTTCTGGTTTTAAAAGTTGCGGTAAGTCAACAGCGCACTTTTGGAAGGAAATTAAATAAGCTTGCAATGCATCCTGATTGGTGACAGAGCCATATAAACTATTAATTAGCATGGGCTGATTTTTTGGCCCGCCAAAACAAGGGTCGCCACCCTCACCATTTAAAACTACTTCTACCTTTTCTCTGGCCAGTCGTCCCAGCAAAAGGTTGGGAACAGTCAGTGGGTCGCCAATGGGGTCATCTAAATAGGCCATTGTTTCTGGCAGACGTTCCCACATATCCTTAAAAGTAATTTCCAAAATGTGGTGCTGTGTCTGACAATGGGATGCAACAAGACTGGAAAATTCTAGCTCATTGGGACATTGGTCACCAAAATGAATCGAGAAGGTATGGACTGGTGCTTTGTGGAATTTTGCTACTAAAGCAGTGATACCGCTAGAGTCTAAACCACCAGAAAGAAAAACGCCGACGGGTTCATTTGCTGGTGGTAAATATTCTTGAACAACTTGGTATAGCAATTCTCGCAAGCGATCGCCATGCCATGCTAAGGGTCGATCTATTGCTATAATCTGTTCTTGAAGCTGCCAATAAGCTTCAACTTTGTGGTCGGGAAATTCTAAAACGGTTCCAGGTCGCAGTTCCCGCACCTGTTCCCAAAGCGTTCGTTCGCCTGGAACAAAGGCACAACAAAGATAATCTCGCAACGCCACCAAATCTAAATCGGATGAGCGATATGGTGATAAAGTTCTCAGTTGAGGCGCAATCCAACGAACCGAACCAGTGGTAGTGTAATAGAGAGTACGAACACCGATGCGATCGCGAACCAACCTCAACACCTGTTTTTCTCTATCCCAAACCACTAACGCAAACATCCCTACAAGCTGGCTAAGACTTTCATTACCCCATCGTTCCCAAAGATTGGCAATTAGTTGCAAAGAACTTCCTTGAAAGCTATCCGGTTCAATTCCCAACTTTTGCAGCAACTGGACTCGGTTAGTTAACCAAACATCACCAACAACAACAAATCGTCCTCCAGAACTGATTGCTAATTTTTCCGTCAGAAATCCAGAAGCTGTGCGTGGTAGAATTACAGAAATTTTTTCATCTCGCCAAGCGATATCTTCATAATTTTCATCAACTCCTCCCCAAGCTACGCGCCAGGTTGGGTCAGTCTTGATGAATTCGATTTTAGGAGATTTACGATTTTTAAACGCATCAAATAGCATGGGAAATTTTTAACGCATAATCAGTAATTTTAGGGTATTGCACAAACCTCTCTTTTTTTTAGGAGAGAGGCTTTGAATTCCCCCATTCTCTTGTAGGGAAGGGGTTTCACTAAAAATCACTGTAATTGCACCTTTTTCCAACATGGAAGCAGATTCTATCCCTAAAACGATCGCACAAGCAAATCAGCAAATGCGAAGTGGCTTATTGACTTCCAAGACGTTAGTCGAGCATTATCTCGAAGGTATCCAAAAGTTAAACCCTACACTTAATGCCTTTATTACCGTTCTAGAGAAAGAAGCGCTAGAAACGGCTCATAAACTAGATTTCGAGCGAAGCAACGGTCAAGAACGCGGGTTAATGCACGGAATCCCTGTTGCTATAAAAGATAATATTGATACAGCAGAAGTAAAAACTACAGTTGGCTCACAACTTTTTTGCGAACTGACAAATCAGCGCTGGCGCGATCGCATACCATTATCTGATAGTCTAATTGTCCAAAAGCTAAAGGCAGCAGGTGCGGTAATTTTAGGTAAGACAAATTTAAGCGAGTTTGCGGCTGACCTTTCTGGAAACAATCTTTTTTATGGACATACCTGCAATGTCTGGAACCACGACCACTCATCGGGAGGTTCTTCTAGCGGAAGCGCAACCGCTATTGCTGCTCATCTTTGTTTAGCTGGGATAGGCACCGATACTGGTGGTTCAATTCGAGTTCCCGCCAGTTGGTCAGGAGTTGTGGGATTGCGCCCGACTTACGGACTACTTAGCAATGAGGGTATTTTTCCCCGCGCTCCTAGTTTTGATACAGTTGGGTTTTTGACAAATTGTGTAGAAGATATTGCTATTTTACTTGATGCTGTACTCTTCCCTATCTCCACAAATTTAAAACAACTCTATCCTCTACCAACCAATATCAACGGTTTAAAGTTGGGCATAATTAGTAACTATACATTTCGGGGAATTGAAGGAGAAGTTGCTAAGGCAATTTATAACGCCATATCCATCTTGAAACAACTAGGAGCGGAAATTGTCACCATAAATTCTTCATTTTTAGAAAAGGAATTTGATGAGGTGACCTACTCCACCATTGCTCTTTATGAATTTCATCAAGTTTTGCAGGCAGAATACGCTACAAACCCCAATATATTTGGATCTAAAGTACAAAGTGACTTATCCAAAGGAGTAAAAATTTCTCGTGACAGTTACAAAAAAGCAAAGGATAAATGGGAAAAATGCTTTCTGCAACGGCAAAAACTGTTTCAGCAAGTGGATATTCTGGTAACGCCCACAACACCAATGGTTGCACCTCTCATTGATGCAGACGCTAAAATTTATCAATTAAATCGGCGATTTATGTTACCTTTCAGTTTTATGGGTTTACCTGCAATATCGCTGCCTTGTGGGCGAAGCAGTCAAGGTTTACCTATAGGATTGCAACTTGTTGGTAATTCCTATACTGAAGCTTTGATTTTGAGAGTTGCCTTTACTTTCCAACTTGCTACCAAGTGATCCCAATTTAATCTGAAGCTGCATAGAAAAGAGCTTCTAAAATAAAGTTATCCGAGGAGATAGATATAGCTTTTCCTAATCACATGAGGTACATCATAGTCCCCTCCTCGCTTGCCTACGGTGTACACACAAGTCTTACCGCAGCCATATCTTTGTTAATAAATCTCGCACTGCGTTTCTATTCCGCCTCGGAATGAATTCCGAGTCTCAGAGCCCAAGTCCACTAAGCGTGGACTGAATTAATCATTTAGTCCACTAAGCGTGGACTTTAGCTATCAGCCCTGAACTTCAGTTCTGGGCGGGATATCGGTCAGAGTGACAGTTTCACTATGACAAAAATGTGGGTAGAGGACGACTTGTGTGTACACCGTAACCTCTCTTGCGGGGAGGGGGTTGGGGGTGGGGTTCTTGTACCTCACTCAAGTGAGAATCGCTATATTACCTGCTCAAATGTTAATTGCTCGAACAATTCTTGTATGCGAGTGCGTAAGTTTTGCAAACCAGAAAAAAGTTCATTTTTGAGAGATTTTTTGAGAAACTGCTCTCATCCTTTCAATTGGATTAAGTTCAGGGGAATAAGGTAGCTTTGTTGCAGGAGAATAATATTTTCAGGCCAATTAATTGCACCACTGATAAGCTAAAAAATATCTAAATTGCATAATCAGATTAAATCAAACTCTTGTGGGGTGGGCATCTTGCCCGCCCTAGTTATGCAATTTAAATGTGGAACAGCTTATGAGCAGGAGCTTGGTCTATTTGTTTACGATGCCCGTCGCGCTTATGGTTTGAGTTGTTCTCCACGACAAGTTGCTGTGGCTTGGAAACGAATTGATTCTCTGTGCAGTCTTCTAATGGGGCATAATGAGGCATAAGCATGACTAAACTTGTCCACACTCTAGAGTCGTGTTGGTATCTTTCGCCACCTTGGGGTAAAGAAATTCCCCCGTTGGTCATCAATTTGCTGGAGATCGCGTACATCAGTACCACTAAATCATTCGGCTACTGCTGCGGGGTAGAATGGTCTGATAATGGATGGAACTATGCTGTTGCCTGCGATCGCAAAATTGTCTCAGTATTAGGACATGAAATTATTGGCACAGGAAGGCTTCAGGCTTTTCCTGCTGAAAGTCCCGTGTTTATGGTGGGGGAATTAGTAAGATTTCGCTTCGCTGATGATAGGTTAAAGATTCGTACTGTCCTGGGTCTACAGCTGATCGATTCCCAGTGGGTTTATATCGTAGAGCTTGCATCCCCAACATTGAGCGAATCTAGTTGCGAAATTTTTACCTCTGGCGAACGCAAGGCTTGGGTCAGTGACTATGATTTAATCGGAGTGTAATATGTCTATTTACACTTCATACTACCCTGCTTCAATCAAAGGTACAGCGATGTCTCCGATGGGCTGTACTAAGTTTCTCGTGAAACCAGATATTAATAGGACTTACGCAAAACCATGATAAAACGAACCACAAAGGACACAAAGGAATAAGAGTTTCAGAGAGTTCTTGCGTAAGTCCTGATTAAGTCAAGATAAGTAGCTGTGAGGAACACACAGAGCTGCGAGATGCTACTCTAAGAAGAAATACGGAAAGCTGAAACTTCAATAAGTAAACTTATGCATAAAGTCAGATGCACGCTAAAGAAGAGTGTGTTAAATACAGCACTTCTAACTTAGTAGTTACGGTGCGAATTTTCGCGCAATTCAGCTGCAAGTAATTAGATGGAGCCTGCTAGATGAACTCAACTCATTTGTCAGAGCCTTGGATAGGTCGCCGTATAGGCGATGGTCAGCGTTATCGTCTAGACAAGCGTCTAGGGACGGGCGGCATGGCAGATGTATTCCTGGCAACGGATACCTTGATAGGTAAGCAAGTGGCGCTAAAGCTACTCAAGGATACATTTGTAAAGTCGGCAGATTTGAGAAAACGCTTTGAACGTGAAGTAACTGTCTCTGCTGCCCTCAAAAGCGAGCATATTGTTGAGGTCAGTGATTATGGGGTGACTGATGAAGTGCAACCCTTTTACGTCATGGAGTATCTACGCGGGCAGACACTTAGACAATTATTGCAGCAAAAACAACGGCTAACTGTAGAGCGGACGGTTACCATTATTAGCCAGGTATGTGACGGACTTAAACTTGCTCATGAAGGGATCACCCTCTGGCGAGATCGAGGAAGGTGCAGCGAGCACGTACAGGTAATCCATCGTGACTTAAAGCCTGACAATATTTTTCTAATGCCTACATCGTTAGGCGAACTAGTGAAGATTTTGGACTTCGGCATTGCCAAAATCCGTAATGACTATTCTGAACATACAAAATTAACAAGTATGTTCATTGGTACAATCCATTACGCTGCCCCTGAGCAATTTGCCACTAAAACAACAGGTGTGGATAGGCGGGCAGATATTTACAGTTTGGGAATGCTAATGTACGAAATGCTCAGTGGAACCGATCCATTTGGGCTTGGTCGCAATCCCCAAGAAATCAGCCCGATGTCGTGGTTGGTAGCCCACACCTCTGAGCAACCTATACCGCTGAGGTCACAACTAGATTGTAAGTACATTCAGCCAGAAATAGAAGCGGCGGTTATGCAGTGTTTACAAAAGGCCCCAGACGATCGCTTTGCTACAGTAGACGACTTGAAACGAGTGCTGCAACTGGCTTTTGCTAATGAAAGCGAGTTCAGCAAATCTACTATCCAGTTTGGGCAAGAAATTCCTGTAGACACTGATGAGCCAAACCCCCCAAATAAAAGTATTTCCTATTTGAATCAAACAGTTTTAGAATCAATAGAAAAAGTTAAAACATATGATTTGCTCCCAAATACCTTAATAGAGGAGACAAAAGAAGAAAGAGCAGAAACAGGGCAGGATCGGAGAAAATTACAACCACTTTTGCGTAAAGCAACACTTGTGACTGCTGCTCTTGCCGCAAGTGTAAGTTTGGCTATTTACACTTTTACTCAATTGCAAGCCGACCCGTATCAGGCTGTTTTAGAGAGCGCCAAGCAGCTAAAAGCTGGAAATAAATTTGACGAGTGCGCCAAGAAAGCACAAGCAGTGCCACAGAAATCAAGTATTTATATTGCTGCTCAAAATATAATAAACGAGTGTCAGCTTGCACATGCTAAAGATTTGGCGCAAAACAACAATATTAAAGATGCGATCGCAAAACTCACTATCATCGCACCAAATAGCAGTTTTTACCAAGAAGCTCAACAGTTAATTAGCCAATGGTCTGAAAAGCTTTTTACACAAGCTCAAGAACTATACCTCAAATCTTACAACTCTCAAGGCTTTGAAAATGCAATTAATCTCATCAAAGCTATTCCGAAAACTAGCTCTGTTGCCAAAAATGCTAACGAAACCATCCAAAAATGGCAAACTGAGTGGAAAAATAATGAAAATTATCTACAATTAGCTCAGAATGCATTCAATAGAAGCAAGTGGGCAGAAGCAATAAATCAAGCTAATCAGGTAAGAATACTCGGAGAAGTGGTAAAGCAAGATACCCACTATTGGCAAACTAAGATGAAGCCAATCATTGAAAAAGCAGAGGAACAGATAACAGCTAGTAAAAATACTCCCAAACCAACAATTCTTCCACAACCAGATCGGTCTGAGTCGATACCAAGACCAGTTAAGTCTGAATCAACCCCAAGAGTAGTTAGATATGAATCGCCATCAAAACCAGTTCGGACTAAGTATTTACCAAGAGTAGTGAGGTCTGAATCAGCACCAAAATCAGTTCGGATTAAATCACCACAAAAAACTCAAGCTCACTCACCACCAAGACTAGTTCAGTCTAAACCCCCCCGAAAAACCCAGTCTGAATCTGCACCAAATACAGGTTGGAGCAAAAAGAGATTGTAAAAGAGTTAGTTGTCATTAGTAATTTTTCTCCCCCTACTCCCCTGCACTTGTAAATTACTTCACTGACTGCCAAACTTTGATAGTATTGTCTCCGCTAACACTGGCAAAGGTTTTTCCATTTGGACTGAAGGCAACAGACAAAATTCGCTGGGAGTTTTCTGCAAAATCACGAATTTTTTGTCTAGTTTTCACATTCCATATCTTTACAGTTTTGTCCCAACTACCACTCACGAGGATCTGACCATTAGGGCTGAAAGTAATGGAAGTAATTTCATCTGAATGACCTACCAAAGAGGCTTGCAAATTCCCCGTCTCCACAACCGATAGTTTAATTGTCTTATCTCCACCGCCACTGGCGATAATTTTGCCATCTGGGCTAAAAGCAATAGAGTTAACGGGATGTGTATGCTTGGCAATCGTGCGGAGAAATTTGCCAGTTTTTAGATTCCACAACTCAACATTCCTACCTAAACCACCACTAGCAAGGGTTTGATTATCTGGGCTAAAGGCTAATGAAGTAACCCATTGTTTCTCTGCTATGTTACGACGTAAATCACCCGTCCTGACATTCCACAATTTAATAGTCTTGTCACCACTACCACTAGCAAGAGTCTGACTATCAGGGCTGAAGACGACACTTGTAACAATATTGGAATGCTTAGGAAAAGTCTCGATCAAATTTCCATTCCTCCAATCCCATAGCCTAACAGCACCATCTAAACCACCACTAGCAAGGAATTGACCATCTGGGCTAAAGGCAAGGGCATTAACTTGAGCTGGTTGTTTTCGATCGTTAAGGGTGCGTTCTAGTTTCTGCCCTGCTAAATTCCAGATTTTGATCGTTTTGTCTGCACTACCACTGGCCAGGTATTGACCGTCTGGACTGAAGCCGACGGAACGAACTGGAAGTGTATGTCCTCCTTCGCCACGACCAATGGTCAACACGTCAACAGTTCCTGGTTGCCAAGAAGGATTTAAGACAGCAAGGTCATTTTGCTCGCTTCGGGGCTGTTCGAGTGGTTTAGATAATAATTGGTTTACCTTTGTTTGAGGGACAGGTAAGGTTTTAGCCGATGCCTGGTATCCAAAGAAAGAAGTTGAAAAATGAAATAAAGGTGGAATTGAAAGAATTAATGAGATGGTAATCCAATTAACGTAAATATTTTTTTGAGGAAACATAAGACCTCATGTTTAAAGTAACCTTAAGTATGATATAGCTGCTTTGTTCTCAGCGATCGCCTCCGGTGGGCGGGTACGCCATCGCCTCTATAGTTGAATCAGCGATGAGCGATCCATTTACTACTACACCTCATAGCTCATGACAGAACCCTCTATCTTGCCATGCTAATATCTGTGCTACAAAGCCTAAGCTTATTGAGAACGAGAAACCAAAAATCAAGGTTTTCAAGCACATTTACGAAAAGAATTAGGGATTTTTAGAATTGTGGGGTAGGCTCATGAAAAGATAGTCAGATAAGGGAAGCGCTGAGTTAGCAGCGCAGTTAGGAAATTGGTAGGTTTATACAATAGTGCTACTATGCGGCAACTAACTGTATATATTGATCCAAAAGCAGGAGTTAACAGTAGTAGCTTCTATTGCTGTTAACTCCTCAATTCATGGCACTTATCAAGAATATCAACTCTCATATCATGTCCGGCTGATTAGTTGTCATTGCGATCGCAATTCCATCTCTAACGCCGCCGCACATAAGTAACTACAGGCTATATCTGAATGGCACTAAGAAAAGGTAAAATCGTTGAGGCAGCAGGGGTGCTCTTGAGCAAAGGAGCAGGGGAGAAAGAAAAAATTTTAGGCATTGCGTTCAGATATTTAGAAATTCCCCTCTGCCCCCCTGCACCCCTGCCCCTCTGCAATCCTTACGCCGCCTACCCTTCAGCTTAACTTAGTGCCATTCGGCTATATCTAACTCAATGGGCAAGGTACTGCAATGCCATATCCCTGTGCGTAATCAATTCCTAGCGCCGTAATTCTCTTTAAAATCGCGTCATTCTCCACAAACTCAGCAATGGTCTGAATACCCATCACACTGCCAATCTGCGTGATTGCTGTCACGATCGCATTATCTACAGGATTATCGACAATGTTACGAATAAAACTCCCATCAATTTTGAGGTAATCCACAGGCAGAGACTTGAGATAGGCAAACGACGACATCCCCACCCCAAAATCGTCCAACGCGAAGCGACAGCCCATCTTTTGAAGTTCTTGAATGAACTTCCTGGCTTTGAGCAGGTTGGCGATCGCCTGTAGTAGATGCCTCTGCAACACTGGTCGGTCTTCTGGGTGAAGCATCTGGAGAAATGCAGCCTGCGTCGGTGCTGATTGAGTCGGATTTAGTCCGAAGATGCGGAAGGTTTCGGCTGACCAAATTTGTTTCTGAGATTCTAAGTACCATTCCCAACTGCCCATATGGGCAACCTTTTGAGCAGTAGCTAGCAGCGTTTCACTGCGTCGGAGTTCTTCCTCAGCTTGTTTGCGTTCGTTGAGTGCGACTTGCCGTTCTGTAACATCTTGGGCAGTCCCATAGAGGCGAATTACTTTTCCATCCGCGTTGAATTCTGCATGTCCAATCGCCTCAGTATAAATAGTAGACCCGTAAGTTCCAGACGCCCTGGGCGTTTGGATTCGCAGTTGTATATCAAGCACTGAGAGATTCCGCCGCGATTTCTTGATTGCTGCCAACAGGAGTGCTGCGTCCTCTGGGATAAACTGGCGATAGAGCAAACTTGAATCTTTCAGTGCATCTTCTGCGCTGACTTCCATCAGTCTTTCAATCCCCGCGCTGATATAAGAAAAGCGATCGCTGCCATCCACTTCGCGGATTACCTTATAAATTGCCCCATTGGGCAGATGTGAATGGACGCGATGAAAACGCCGCCAAGAACATTCAAGCAGTCGGGGCATCGACTGTTAGCTTAGGTGATGTTAGACAGTCTCAGGCTGCAATTGCTGTTTGAAGCTAGAATCCCCCGAATTTAGCGGAGCGCATTCGGGGGAGTATGTCAATTATTACTCATTACTCCAGAATCACCGTGCGTACCCTTCTCCTGACGGAGACGCTGCGCGAACGGGAACGCCAAGGGCGAACACGGCGGTGAGGATGTCAACAAGAAATCCTTGAAGAAGGACGAGAATACTGGATGATATTTAAAGATTAATAATATCTATTCTCAATAATCTTACCGTGAATGCTTGATAATAGAGCAAATTACCATAGATTTCCTGATTTGCAGAGAAGCCTATTTTCATCAAAATTAAAAGAAAGTATCAATGAATCCCAGACTGTACGCGCCACAAACTGGCATAAATTCCATCAAGTGCGAGTAACTCCTCATGCTTACCCTGCTCAACAATTTGACCACGATCCATCACATATATACAATAACTGTGCCGAATTGTCGAAAGACGATGAGCGATCGCAATTGTCGTCCGATTCTGGGTAATCATCGCCAATGATTTTTGAATAGCTGCTTCCGTTTCATTATCCACCGCAGAGGTAGCCTCATCCAAAATCAGAATTGGCGGATCTTTGACAATAGCACGAGCGATCGCAATTCGTTGTCTTTGTCCACCCGAAAGTTTTTGACCGCGTTCGCCAACGATAGTATCGTATCCTTGAGGTAATTGCAGGATAAATTCATCTGCTTGGGCTAATTTAGCAGCATGGATAATTTCTTCATGACTGGCATCAAAGCTACCATAAGCAATATTTTCCGCTACCGTACCATGAAATAAAAACACATCCTGACTTACCCAACCGATGCAGCGCCGCAATTCTAAGAGTTGTAACTCTCGAATATCGATACCATCAACCAAGATTTGTCCGCCTTGGATTTCGTAAAAGCGTAGTAGTAATTTGACTAGGGTACTTTTACCAGAACCCGTTGCACCAACAATCCCAATATTTGCTCCTGGGGGAATATGCAATGATAGGTTTTTCAGTACATTGGTGCGATCGCTGTATGCAAAGGTAATATTGTCAAGATGCACTTCGCCGCGTGCTGTTTTGAATGGTAAAGAAAGATTACCTGTAGGAATTGCAATTGTGGTATCCAACAATCCCATGACTCGTTTGGTGGAAGCCATAGCTCGTTGATACTCATCCATAATTTGGCTTAAGTTTGCAAAGGGCCACAGTAATTGCTGTACAATGAACACCATAAAACCATAGGTTCCCACAGTTAGATTACCATTCGCCACTGCAACCCCACCAAAAAACAGTGTGGCGATGAAACCTATTACCACCACGAAGCGAATCGCTGGATAAAAAGCAGCAGAAAGAGCGATCGCACGGGCATTACTGCGACGATAAGCTTCACTTTCTGAAAACACACGCGATCGCTCGTAGGTTTCAGCAGTAAAGCTTTTAATTGTGGCAATCCCTGAGATATTATTAGCTAAACGACTATTAATAAATCCGGCTTTGTCGCGCACATCGGCATAACGGGGAGCGAGTCGTTTTTGAAATGCTAATGAACCCCAGAAAATGAAGGGTGTGGGTAGGATTGCCAACCAAGCTATATTGGGAGCTATCACAAGAAATGAACCGCCCACAGCTAAAATAGTGGTGATAAATTGCAGAATTTCCGCAGCCCCAGAATCAAGAAACCGTTCTAATTGATTGATGTCATCGTTTAATATTGACAAAAGTGTGCCTGTAGAACGTTCTTCAAAGTAGCTCAATTCTAGTTCTTGTAAATGACTATAGGCGTCAAGACGCAGTTCGTGTTGGATGGTTTGGGCTAGGTTGCGCCATAGGCGATCGTAGATAAATTCAGATAGTGATTCTAAAGTCCAAATTAATAATGTTAATAATGATAGAATTGCCAATTGCCCAATGATGTTAGTAATCCCAATTTTGGCAATAATAGAATTTTCTTTTTCCACCACGGTATCCACGGCTACACCTATTAAATATGATGGTGCTAAGTCTAATATTTTATTAAGGATCGTAAAAGTTGCCGCAGTCCATACTTGAAATCGGTAGTTTTTGGCGTAGTGTAATAAACGTAGGAGTGGATGGTTTTTTGTTACTGGCAAAGAGGTCATAGTAAATGCTCAATTGAGAGAAGATAATTAAAACAATTCGCAATTCGCAATTCGCAATTCGCAATTCGCAGACTCGCTAACGCCCCGCTCCGCTAACGCAATTACGTTTTGTGTTAGCGAGTCTGCGATAGCGCAGCGTTAGCGAGTACTCGAGCGTCGCGTCCGGGGATTTAGACCCCGACACAAAACCTGCTGCCTGTAGAGACAGGGGACTTAAACCCCCACCACTTTTTAATCAGAATTACCTGGAGTTGCATTAATTCATACAGGGGGAATTTGGGCGAAAATAGCAGATTGTAACAGTTCAGGAATCTGTTTCCAGACTACAGTTTTTTTAGCACTTTTGATATACAGTTGCATAAAATCTAGTAGTGCTATGGCACTTTCTTCGGGGGTGAGATTTACGAATAGATAGGTGGGTTTGTCTGGACTAGCGACGGATACAACACAGCCATGACTGCACGCCCATAAACATCCCACTGGTTGAATTTCCACTTCATCATCTGGGAATTGCTCGGCACATAAAGTGTTTAGTTGGTCAAGTAAAATTGTGCCATCACAAGGGTGATTTTCTGGTCGTTTTTCAGATGAACGATGGCAGGATTTGCAGACGAATATAGTATGTTTAGGCATAAGTTCAAGGTGTATTAACTAAATATTTAAATAAGTCATCAATAACGGCATTTATCGCTAGAACATCAAAAGCATACCAATGATCGGAATCGACAAAATAAACCCGATTTTGTTGAACCACCTTCAGCTTTTGCCACAAAGGTGATTTCTGCAACTTTTCCAAATTTTTTCTAGCATCTCCTTTTGTGTAAGAAAGGAACAAAACGTCACCATCAATTTCAGATAAATTCTCGTAAGAAATATTGCTCCTTGTGAAAAAATCTCCGCTTTGGCCAGGTGGGCGTTGTAGCCCAATGTCACTCAAAAGTCTACCAGTAGGATGTTTGCTTCCATAAGTGAATATTCCATAGGTTTGATCTACTGTGGCAACTGATACTTGCATCTGAAGACGGCGATTCTCTTTTGGAGAGTCTAGGCTAACGCCCAAAGCTTGTTTAAGTTGTTCAATTCGCTGCCAATAGTCCTTAATTAACTGTTTACCCTCCTGTTCTTTATCGAGAATCTTGGCGATATCTTCTAAAGTTTTCTGCCAAGAAGCAGGTGGAGTTGGATGATTTAATGCAACTGTGGGGGCAATATTGGTTAGCTGCGTGTAAATATTCTGCAACCGAGTATTTGATAAAATTAGATCGGGTTTTAGTAGCAGGAGCCTTTCTAGATTTGGCTCAAATCCAATATTTTCAACTCCGTCTGCTTTGTCTCCCAGATGTTTTGGGAAAGCTTCACTTGGAACCCACGAGGTTGCAATGGGTTTGATACCCAATGCTAAAGCAGTACGAAAAGTACCCATCCATAAAGTCACAACTCGCTGAGGATTTTGAGGAATGCATGTTTCACCCGTTGCGTGTCGCACAATTCGGCAATTTTCTGTTAGCTGTTTTAAGTTTGTAACACTGTGGTTAATATTTCTACTACAAGCTAAAGCGAGTGTAAAGGTCAAGACTCCCAATAATAATAAATAAGTAAGGTGACGTAAAGGTATTTTCATCTAGCACCCCCAGGAGACTCCCGCCACAGCGCAAGCTTCTCTGCGAGACGCTTGCGCTGTGGCGGTGAGCGACGAGTGAGTGATTAAACTTTGGTGCATAGCGAGTTGTACGTATTTCACAGGTTAAATAGTAAAATGTGAAGTATGGAAAAAGCCTACCGTTACAGAGTCTATCCAACTGCCGAGCAAGAACAAATATTGCGCCGGACAATTGGTTGTGCGCGGTTGGTTTTTAACAAGGCTTTGGCGGCGAGAACCGAAGCTTGGTACGAGAGACAGGAGAAGGT
This sequence comes from Nostoc sp., assembly GCF_036917095.1. Classification (GTDB taxonomy): domain Bacteria; phylum Cyanobacteriota; class Cyanobacteriia; order Cyanobacteriales; family Nostocaceae; genus Nostoc. The sequence goes on along the minus strand of NZ_JBALFH010000015.1, from coordinate 264,212 downwards.
TGATTACGTTCAGTCTTCTGCTATGTTGACGCAGTGGAAGAAACTTGAAGACCTGCAATTTTTGAACGAGGTTAGTTGCGTACCACTGCAACAAGGTTTGAGACATCTGCAAACGGCTTTCACTAACTTCTTTGCGGGTAGGGCGAAATATCCCAATTTCAAAAAGAAGCGTAGCGGTGGTAGTGCAGAGTTTACTAAGTCTGCTTTCCGGTGGAAAGATGGACAAGTCTATTTGGCTAAATGCTCTGAACCATTGCGGGTTAAATGGTCTAGACAACTGCCCAAGGGCTGCGAACCTAGCACCATCACAGTTAAACTTGAACCATCTGGACGCTGGTTTGTCAGTTTGCGAATTAATGATCCGACTGACCAAACCATGCAGCCGATTGATAGTGCTGTTGGACTGGATGTTGGGGTGAGTAGCCTTGTGACCCTGAGTACGGGTGAAAAGATTGCTAACCCCAAAGCGTTTGATCAGCACTATCAAAAGTTGAGGAAAGCACAGAAGTCTTTGAGTCGTAAACACAAAGCCTCTCGAAATCGAGATAAAGCAAGGCTCAAGGTAGCTCGTCTTCAAGCTAAAATTTCTGATGCAAGGATTGACCATCTGCACAAACTGACAACTCGACTGATTCGTGAAAACCAAACGATAGTTGTTGAGGATTTGGCGGTTAAGAATATGGTCAAAAATCCCAAGCTTGCCCGTGCTATCAGTGATAGCGCAGCGGTAGCGAGTCTTCGAGCGTCTGCTGCATGGGGAGAATTGGTGAGACAACTGGAATATAAAGCCAGGTGGTATGGTCGAACAGTAGTGAAGATTGACCGTTGGTTTCCAAGTTCTAAACGCTGTGGAAACTGTGGGCATATTGTTGATAAATTGCCGTTGAATGTCAGAGAGTGGGACTGTCCCAATTGCGGAACACACCACGACCGAGACATCAACGCCAGTCGAAATATTTTGGCGGTGGGACACACCGTTAAGGGAGCGCGTTGCGGGGGTTCCCCCCGTTGTAGCGACTCCCGTGCAATCTGTGGAGCGAACATAAGACCTGATAGGCATAAGTCTAAAGGGCAGTTGCGAAAATCCAGCAATGGAAAGAAACAGAAACCCAAGTCGTGAGTCTTGGGAATCTCCCGCTACACCGCGCAAGCGGTTAGCGGCGAGAGGATGTCAAGAACGCCTACTTCACACAATAGAAAAAGTGAATGCTCTACGCTTCATCTTGATGGATAGAAGCGTAGGATACCAAGGGGTTTGCTCAAAACTGCCAGGAAATTGTACCCTGTATTGTCAAGGGATCGCCAGGTATAATCCGATTTACGTTTTGTGCAGAGACAAAATAATCAGTGTCGAACAAATTCTTGATATTGATCGCAGCCCGGTAATTGTCCCGCTTGTAATAAATAGCTGCATCTGTGCGTACATAACTAGGTAACTCAACCGTGTTGCCTAAGTCAGCTTGCCGATCTCCGTAGTAAAAGGCTCCTAAACCGAAGCCTAATCCTTTTAAACTGCCGGATTGAATTTCGTAAGTTGTCCATAGATTGAGCGCGTGTCTCGGCACATTATTCAGTTGATTACCCACTGTCGATGGATTGTCTCTTGTGATTTCTGCATCAGTGTAAGCATAACCAGCAATGATGTTCCACCCTGGGGAGATTTCGCCAGATATATCAAACTCAATCCCACGACTGCGCTGTTCCCCAATTTGAATATTTCGTTGTGGATTATTTGGATCTTGGGCTGAGAGATTGGTGCGAGTCAAATCATAAAATGCCAAGGTTGTAGATAATCGATCGGTCAAATCTGCTTTCACCCCGATTTCATACTGCGTTCCTCGCTCCGGTTCCGGTAGGGCAACACCGAATACAGATGTCGCCTGATTGAATGAACGGCTATAGCTGGCGTAGAGTGAGATCGGTTGAATGGGCTGGTAAACAATACCAACACGAGGGCTAAAAGCTTCTGCTTGCTTAAAGTCGGTTGTCTGGTTCAATAAATCCTGAAACTCTTGATTGGCAATATCAAAGCGTCCACCCAAAAGTACTTTGAAGTTTTCTGCTAGGGTAATTTGATCTTGAAGGTAAAAACCTAATTGTTGGATCGTATTTTTGAAAGCAAAATCTGGAACACTAGCTCCTGTAGCAGTTCCATACACAGGATTGAAAACATCGAGAGGAGTAGTGTCATTGAAAAGAGCTTTGGAATTAGTATCTGTTTTACTCAGGTTAAATCCAGCGACTAGCTCATGCTTGATACTACCTGTTGTCAACTTAGCGACCACATAATTGTCTAGATTATAAGCATTTTCATCGTAGTCAAAATCCTCAACGGCTCTTTCTAATGTACGCAAATCATCTTGTAATCCGTAAGAAGCCACAATATTTCGTTTTAGGCGAAACAAATAAGTCTGAAAAACGCTCCGCGCTTGCCAGTTCTCGCTAAAGCGATGTTCAAAATTATAGCCAATCCGAAATGCACCGTTAGAAGCGTCATTAAGATTAGGCTCACTCACAAAACGATTACGAGGAATTTTGCCATTGGGGTTAGGCAGGACGCTTCCCTGTGCGGGTATCCCAAAATCATAGGGCCCCTCTGCAAGGGAATAGCTTGCTTCTAGTGTCAGCTTTGTTCTGTCACTAATTTGCCAGCTTAAAGTAGGTGCAATTAGATATTGCTGTTGGTCATAGAAATCAATAAAGCTTTCGTTAGTTCCAGCAGAAGCATTCAGGCGATACAACACCGTTTTACTGTCATTCAACGGGCCGGATAAATCAATTGCACCGCTATAGGTATTGTAGTTACCAATAGAAGTTTCCACGGAGTAGAACGGATCGCTTAATGGTTGCTTCGTGACTAAGTTGACCTTGCCCCCAAGTCCGCCTTGACCGAATAGAACCGAAGCGGGCCCTTTGAGGACTTCGACCCGCTCAATATTTGAGCCAAACCCGATACTCTGGATTGAACGGTCTTGTATCCCATTGAGTAGAGTATCTGTACCAGCATCAAAGCCCCGAATTTTGATGATATTGAGAGGATCGCGAGGGCTTCGACTTCCTACCACTACGCTTGGCGCATTTTTTAACACGTCTGTTAGGCGAGTTGCTTGCTGGTCTTTAATGACCTGTTGCGGTATGACCTGAATCGACTGGGGAATATCACGTAAGGGTGTGTCGGTTTTCGTAGCAGATGAGGTATCGGGAACGCGATACCCATCCTGTTCGCCCGTCACCACCAACTCAATCGGTTCATCCTGCTGTGCTGTGGGTTCCTCCGGTTTTGTCTCATTGGTCGGCTTCTCTGGTGGCTGCGTCGCAGTTGCAGCAGCAGATACTACCCCAAAAACTAAACCTGCATCATCATCAAATAACTCAACCGTTGGCAATCCGGCTTCACCTGTGACTGTCACTCGGATAGTATTAACATCCAGATTTGTAACTGTTATTTCAGTGATTCCCGCAACTGGGTTTTGAGAACGGAATGTAAAAGCATCGCCATTGGGTAAACGCAATTGAGCATTAGGAATATCAGCGATAAAGTTCTTATCAACACTGCGATTGGTGATTTGCAGTTGTTCTCCTTGAGTCGTCTGTAAAATCACCTCCACACCTTTTTCAGTCGGATTAGCTTTCACTCCCGTCACTTGTGTAACATTCTGGTTAGTTGGTGTTGGTGATTGGGAAAGCAAACCTTTAATATTAGAGGCTGGAAATTTAAGCTCACTTAATCGAGGAATCTGTGTAGTTAATTTTTGGTTATCTTGAGCCGCAACAGGGACACTAACAGCAAAGTTGAAAATGTATCCTATCAAGCTGGGTAATAGCCAGGAATTTTGTTTGTGCAGAAATATCCAACCTTTCATCTTGCTCATCACACCACAGTTACTAAAATTCAAATAAAAATCTGACTTATTGCATATATTTATTAATTGCAATAAGGGATAGTCTAGAGAAGTGTCGGTGTGAGAGTCTATTCCAAAACGGCATTACAGTCGCAAAACGGCATTAAGAAGCTAAAATATTTCTCTTTCCTGACAAACATTCTCTAGGTGTAATACCAAATTTTCTTTTAAAGGCAGCAGCAAAGTGTCCTTGTTGGGAATAACCGCTCAAATTGGCAACTTCAGCAACACTCAGCTTACCTGCTCGCAAAAGTTGCTCTGCTTGCTGCATACGGATACTAGAAAGATAACCAAACACTGTAGTGCTAAACAATTCTTGAAATCCACGCCGTAAAGTGCGATCGCTCACTCCAACAATCTGCGACAATTCCAGCAATGAGGGTGGATTCTCGAACCTAGAGCGTAAAATTTCCTTAGCCAGATGAATCCGGGCTATGGTATCTGGCTTCAGTCGTGGCGATCGCTGTAGTTGATTCTGAGTAGATAATATGGGAGCTAACTGTAACGCCATTAGTTCCAACACCTTCGCCTGTAAATACATCCGCTTCGTCATTCCCTGGAAAGGACAGTTAATAATTTGCTGGGCGATTCCCTCAATAGCCGTTGTAGTTTCTGGGTAAAGCAAAGTCTGCCAATCATTCCCCTTTGCCAACAGACGCAACTGGTAAGGAATTTCTCCTGTTTCATCGGGGAAAAAAGTTGCCAGCAAGTCAGGAGGCAGATGAATGTCAACGCCTACACGTCGAGATTTAGTGGATTCTGAAATCATTTGGCGTTGAACTCCGCTACCCGAAATGCACGTATATCCTTCCCCTAACTGCCCACCGTATTCGTCTATGACTTTGCCACAAAGGTAGACGCAAAATTGCAATGGGTGATCCCATTCCGGGATTTTCATCAATACATCATCGTGATATTCACAATCCCAAATCGTTAGCCAGAGTTCTGGATGCACCTCAATATCGCGCACATAGCCTTTACCTAGTTGCTTAGGCATTTCACTGATGATTTCAAATGGCTCTTTTTCTGGTGTTTGATGGCTATTTTGGTTAGCTTCCGCCCACAGTTCCCAATTATCTTTCATCGTCAGGGTGATGGTCATGAATGGCGTTAATTATTGATAATAAATTTCAATAATTTTACCGCGATTTTCTCCTAGCTCTTGATTTTATCGGCACAACAGTGGGGTGAATTTCCTAGAGATATCTTAACCGAACAGTATCGAGAGGCGATCGCAGGTGCAACTACGCTTCCACAGGCGGGATTTGCGCGAAAATAGCCGACTGTAAAACTTGCGGAAGCTTTTCCCAAACTACATTACCTTTACGGCTTTTGATATATAGTTGCATAAATTCTATTAAGGCAGTTGCGCTTTCTTCTGGAGTGAGATTGACAAAGAGATAAGTGGGTTTCTCATTGCTTGATACAGCTATAACACAGCCTTGACTGCACGCCCACAAACACCCAACTGACTGAACTTCCAGTTCGTCAGAAAGGAATTTTTCAAGACATAAAGTATTTAGTTTGTCAAGCAAAATATCCCCCTCGAAAGGCGGCTTTTCTGGTCGTTCTTCAGATGAACGGTGGCAAGATTTACAGACGAATATAGTATGTTTAGGCATAAATTTAGGGTGTGTAGACAAGGTATTTAAATAAGTCAATCAATTTTTTATTTTGTCGGAAATCAAATAGTACAGTAGGGGCGGCTGCGGAAATTTGTACATCACATCAAACCTGTCATTGGGATCAGGATAGTGACTAGTTCCATTGGTCTGTATATGTTCCCATAGTTTCTCAAAGGCTCGTTGGGAAATGGTGATAGTCATATTTTGATCAAATCTAGTTTATCCCCTAATTAAGAAATTGTCTCATTAAATTAGGCAAAGATAGTGAGGCGATCGCAGTCTTAGATATCTGGTACAATTTGACTCTCAACGAATCAAAACAAGTGTACCAGTTAAAATCAAGCCAGTTCCCAATATCACTTGCAGCGTTAGCGGTTCCTTAAGAAAAAGTACCGAAAAAATCAGCACCAAGAGCAAACTCGATTTATCTAAAGGTGCGACTAAAGAAGCTTTCCCGACTTGTAAAGCACGAAAGTAAAATAACCAAGATAAACCCGTTGATATCCCAGAGAAGACTAGAAATAGCAGGGTTTTGGGGCTAATTGTCAATAGTGTGTCTTGTTGTCCTTTTGCGATAACCCAACCCCAAATCATGATGAGAATTACTACCGTGCGGATTGCGGTTGCTAAGTTGGAGTTAATTGCTTCGACTCCAATCTTGGCAAATATAGTCGTCAAGGCGGCAAAAAATGCCGATAATAGGGCGAAAAATATTGCATTCGTTTCATTCTCTGACATTTATTGCCCCCGCTCGCATCAGTATTTATTGAGAAATAATATCACTATATACAAGTATTTTCTTATGAGTTATTTAGAACAGCTATATTAAGAAGCATTAACAAGATATTTAAACAAGTCATCAATAACTACATCAGTCGCCAGCATATTTGTTCCAGCCCATGCCATAAAATCAACATAATAAACATGATTTTGTTGTACAGCTTTCAGGGTCTTCCAAAGTGGCTCTTGTTGTTTTTTTGCCAAGAATTCATTACCTGTTTTTGAAAAGGTTGTCACGAATAAAATATCGCCATCTGCTTTTTGTAGTTCCTCTAGGGAAATAGGAAATGCTCCATAGGTTGAATCAAGATTTTGGGCGGCTGGACGCTGCAAAAGCGCAGCACTGATAATAGAACCAGGAAATGAATTTTTGGAATCAATATATATCTGATTGCGCCCAACAGTTACGAAGGATATTCTTTTGCCTTGATAGCGAGTTCCTAATGCCTGCTTTAGCTGTTCTATTCGCTGATAGTAGCGTTCCCAAAGTGCTTTTTCTACATCTTGTTTCCCTAGTGATTCAGCGACAAAATTTAGATGTCTTTGCCAGCTTATGTAATCAATTTCACCTAATACTGTAGGGGCAATTTTAGATAATAAAGGATAAATTGGTTTAAACCAATCTACACCAATAATTAAATCTGGTTTGAGTAGTAATGTTGCTTCTAAATTTGGTTGTGAAAGTCCCAGTAGTTTTATTCCCTCCGTTTTACCATTAATGGATGAGAGAGAGTTTCCTTCTACATAAACTTCGTTAGTTGTGCCGATGGGTTTCACCCCAAGGGCTAGAACATTACCTAAAGTACATGATGATAAGGTGATAACACGCTGGGGGTGAATGGGAACACAGGTTTCCCCCATTGTGTGTTTAACCATGCGACATTCTGCGGTTGGTTGTTTAGGTAAAGAGGATATATTTTGAGGTGTGTGATGATTGCAAGCTGTAAGCAGAGTAAATCCCAAGATGCCTAATATTAGCCAGTAGAAAAAATGTCGCATGATGATCTCGATGATTAAAACTGCCAGGAAACTGTCCCTTGAACCGTAAAGGGCTGTCCATAATAAACACGATTACCTAGCGAACTTTCAAAATAGTCTATATCAAATAGATTTTTGAAGTTGAGTGCGGCTCTAAATCGATCTTGTTTGTAGAAAATAGAGGCATCAGTCCGAAAATAGCTAGGAACCTCGTAAGTATTATCAAAATTAGCGCGATCGCCTACAAAAAACAAGCCTATTCCTGCCCCTAAACCTTGTAAATTACCTTTTTGAATTTCGTAGCTCGTCCACAAGTTGAAAGAATGATTGGCGCTATTTGCCAATCGGTTTCCAACTATTAAAGTATTATCTTTCGTAATGCGGGCATCGATATAAGCATAGCCAGCAAAAATATTCCATCCTGGTAAAATTTCACCCGCCAGATTCAGTTCAACCCCCTGGCTATTCTGCTCACCTACTTGGATAGAAAAGTTTGGTCTGTTGGGATCTTCTGTCGTCACATTGGTACGAGTCAAATCAAACAATGCCAAAGTTGCTGAAAGTCGATCATTCAAATCTGCTTTTACGCCAATCTCATATTGATTACCGCGTTCTGGCTCAAAGGATGAGTCAACGCCAAAAAAGTATGAGCCGCCTGGTGGAGTAAATGAACTTGTGTAACTGGTATAAAGAGAGATCGCAGGAATGGGTTGATAGACAATACCAAAGCGAGGACTGAATGCACTATCTGTCCCACTGCTTTCTGTATTATTGAATAAATCTTCATATTTACGATCAATCACGTCAAACCGCCCACCCAATAAAAACTTCAAGTTATCCATCAGTGCAACTTGGTCTTGTAGGTAAATTCCTAATGAGTTCGTCTGCTGTCGAAAACCCTCAGAAAAAATAATATTCGATCCTCGCGGTTGACCATATACAGGATTAAAGATATCAATTGATGCCGCCTCGAAATTAGGAGTGACTGGATTGTAGTTGTCAAAACGATTTAAATCAAATCCAAATAATAGCTGATGCTGAATTGAACCTGTAGCAAACTTCCCAATCAGATTTGTTGACATCGCATAGTTTCTATTTTCGGAAGAGCTTTCTGAAGCCGATCGCAGCCAAGTGCGATTATCTTCGTCTAAACCTCTAGAATCTGTGCGTCGTTGATCGAGATCGCGAAATACAAATCTAAATGCATTGTTTAACGACCAGTTTGCGTCAAACTTATGTTCTAGTCGGTATCCCAGCCTGATAATTGTCTGTTCATTACTATCAGAAGGTTCAAAAAGGTTGAGATTACGGGACACTTTCCCGTTTGGGTTAGGTAACAAACTACCAATTACAGGTACGCCAGATGCGTATCTATCTCTAGTTTTGATGTATTCTGCTTCCAAGGTCAGATTAGTTCTCTCGCCAATCGCCACACTGATCACAGGTGATATATTTAAGCTCTCACCATCAAAAAAATCGACAGAACTACCTGAATTTCTGTAGGCTAAATTGAGACGATACAAAGCTGTCTTCGAGTCATTTAGTGGCCCCGAAAAATCAATTGCACTTCGATAATAACTATAGCTGCCAATAGTTGCCTCAATAGCATAAAAAGGGTCGGGTAAAGGACGTTTAGATATGAGGTTGATACTTCCCCCTGGATTACCCAAACCAAATAGAACTGATGCAGGGCCTTTGAGAACTTCGACTCGCTCAACACTGGAAAGTTCACTCACTTGTCCAGCCAATGTGTCAATGAGTCCATCTCTCAGAAGATTCGTCTCTGTCACATCAAATCCGCGAATGCTATAGAAAGTAAATGGCCCAAAGTTAAAACTCTGATTCACACCAGCAACATTTCTGAGTGCATCGTCTAAGCGAGTTACCTGTTGGTCGCGCAATACTTCTTGTGGTACTACCTGAATTGATTGGGGAATGTCACGCAAAGGTGTATCAGTTTTTGTCCCAGTTGAGGTATTCGACACGCGATATCCATCTTCCTCAGCCGTCACTACCAACTCAATCGGCTCATCCTGCTGCGCTACTGGTTCTTCTGGTGGTGTTTCACTCGTTGGTTTTTCTGTTTCCGGTGGCTGCGGTAATGCCACAGTCCCAGTTACCGCCACACCGAAAATTAAACCCTCATCACTATCAAATAGTTCTACTTTGGGAGGACTGGCTACACCTGTTACTGTTAACCTGATAGTATTAGCATCAAGATTAATTACAGTCACTACTGTGATTCCACTACCAGGATTTTCTTGACGGAACTCACTACCAGATGGCAAATTTAACTGAGTATTGGGAATATCTGCAATAAAATTATTTCCCTCACTTTTACTTACAGGTTGCAACTTATCTGAACCTGTACTCTCTAAAATTACTTCCAGTTCCTTGTCTGTTTGCCTTAACTTTACACCCGTTACCTGAATTATTCCTTGGGAAAGCAACTGTTTAACCGTAGTCGTTGGATGCTCAACTTCGTGTAGATTTGTAGCCGCAGTTGCTACAGGATATATATTTGCATCAAAATTACTACGGTTTAAATTAGTTTCCGCTACAGATGGTAAGGCAAGCAATCCCCAAAAGGAACTAAGCATCCACACCTTCAACCAGCAATAATTTGACACCACTGCTCACACCATTAATAATAATTAGTTTCAATAAGATACCGTTAAACTAGGTATGGCAGAAGACTAATCCGATAGGTAGACGGAATTTTTTCGATAGCTAAACGGAATTTTTTCGCAGTTTTTGGTATTCCTTGGGGTTCATGCCAAATTGTTTGCGGAATGCAGCAGCAAATGGACTGCGGCTGTTGTAACCCATTGCCTGAGCAATGTCGGTAATTTTCATCTCTCCTGCTTCTAGTAGTTGTCGTGCTTGCTCAAGTTTGTAGTGACGCAGATAACCAAATACTGTTGTGCCAAAACAAGAACGAAAGCCCCGTTTCAGGGTGCATTCATTTAAACCAACTCGCCGCGCTAATTCGTTCAAAGATAGTGGATTGTCCAACCGTTGCAGTATAATTTCCCTAGCGTGGTGAATTCTGTCCACCACATCTGCTTGCAGAGGCTGACTATTGCTTTTACCGTCACGAATCTCAACCTCTTGCCCTATCAGGATTCCCATCAATTCCAGCACTTTCCCTTCCAGGTACATCCGTTTGGCGATTCCTCGATAGGGACAATGCAAAATTTGCTGTGCTACCCTTTGCATGGGTAGGGTAGCTGTGCCACAGCGATGGTATTTTAGCTGATCATCCGGTCGAATTAAGTGCTGTAACTCTTTTGGTAATTGCCCTTCACGATCGCCAGCAAAAGAAAGCAGCAACTCAGGCTGCACTGTAAATTCCACCTCCAGAAATGGCTGTTCGTGATAAGTTTCAGACCGGATTTGAGGAGTTAAGCCACTGCCGTGGAAAATATACTGTCCACCACTAATGGATGTATATTGATCTGCGTGTCCCCCTGAAAAATGAAAGTGGTAATGTAGAGAATGTTCTGTTTGCGGCTCTTCAAAAATCACGCGATCGCATAACCGTAAGTCACCAATGCACAAATCTAAACCCTCACGCAGCTTGATTTCCCGCCAGAAACCTTGTCCCAGTAGCTTTGGGTAGTTGTACATCACATCTAACCGATCGTCGGGGTCTGGATGTTGGGAACTCTCAACCTTCTCCTGATGCAGTAGTTCGTCGAAGACTTGGCTGGAGATGGAGATAGGCATAGTTAATAATACTGAGATAAAGGTAAATTTTATATTATTTTCCTCAGTAATTAACTTAAAATTAAGTAAAAATTGCTGAGTTATAAATGATAAATATTTCTAATATTATCCCACAAATTGCCTGTCAAACCTGGCATTAATGCACCGGAAAAGGCAAAAAGCTCGTCTAGAGCGATCGCGGTAATCTCACAGTTTTAACTCGATGCGGCGCAGGGATTTTCACGAATCCGAGACTGTACGTACTATAGGCATAAATTCCATCAAGACGTAACTCATGCTGTTTTTTACATGGTTTTAAGATGTTTTTACTAGATATTTTAAGAGTTGATCAATTATCTTATTAGCTCCAATAGTCCCTCCAACATTCCAATTTACGTTGTATACCTGTTTATTCTGAACAGCTTTAAGTTTTGACCAAATAGGCTTTTTCAAAAAAGATAAGTATTCAGGATTTGCTTCTTTAAAATTTCTTTTTAATAAATCAGTCATAATAAATAAAAAATCGGCATCATATTCTGGTAAAACTTCAATACTTAATGTTAACTCCCGTTGTTTTTGATTTTGTTGAATTAGTCGTAAACCTGCGTCCTTAATGATTTGACCATAAGGTAGAAAGTCTCCTCTATAGCTATAGAAAATATCTGCCGAACCTGCAAGATAAATTACAGATATTGTTTTTGTTTCTAGTTGTTTTCCTAATTGCTGCCGCAATTTTTCGATTCGATTTTGGTACTGAGTCAGAAGTTCTTCGGCGCGATCGCTCTTTCCCAATACCTGGGCTATATATCGTAGTCTTTCTTTAAAGTCGTACATGGTGGGAAAATCGATCATTACTGTAGGCGCGATGCTGGAAAGGAGTTTATAAGAATTCTTGAGGTTTGTTAACGCCAGAATTAAATCGGGTTTTAAAGCAAGAATTTTCTCTAGGGAAGGTAGACTCCCAATACTGCCCAAAACTGGAACGTCAGCAAGTAACTCGCTGGGTATACCTCGAAACTTTTCCTCACAGCCTCTACAATACACAACACCAACTGGCTTTATACCCAGCGCCACTACAGAATCGAGAATTATATTTTCTTCTAGCACAATAACTCGCTGCGGTTGAAGTGGAATTTCAACTTTACCTAAAGCATGGCTAACGGTTTTTGTTTCTATTGGCGTTCGTGCAAGGGTTGACTTGTGAGTTCGCATAGGTGTGTTGTGGTTACAGGCTGCGATCGCTAATACCAAAACTATTGTCAGAAAGAATGGTAAAAATTTGTAATTGCTCGAAATCTGCCGAGGTTGCCATAAGATACGCAACCAAGAAAAAACAGTCTTGACAACCCAAACAAACTTAGCAAAAGTCAAAACACACACAGCTTTAACAACAAGTAACAATGGCATAATTGTACTAATGACTCTCTTTCTCATTGTGAGGAATGTTATTCTTTAACTAATATTTGGCAGGTTGTCCAGAAGACTAGTACTGTGTTCGTGAGTTAAAGCTCCCAGCTGATGGAACCGATTATTGTAAAAGGCGCACCTGTTCTCACAAATGTTCTTAATCCATCGCTGGAACTGTAATATTCCGTATCAAATAAATTACGGATATTGATCCCAGCCTTCCAAGCATCTCTATGGTAGTAAATTGCCGCATCGGTACGGAAGTAATCTGGTAATTCAAACGAGTTATCTGAATCTCCCGCCCGCGCACCTACATAAAATAGCCCCAGGCCAAATCCCAAACCTTTCAAATCGCCATTTTGGATTTCATAGGTTGTCCAAAGGCTAGCTTGATTCTCTGGTACATCCTCCAATCTGTTGCCTACAGTCAGGGAGTTATCCTTGCTGATTTCTGCATTGGTATAAGCATAAGAAGCGCTCACTTTCCACCCTGGCAAAATATCACCTGCGACATCCAACTCAATCCCTCGACTCTTTTGCTCTCCCACCTGAATCAAAAAATTAGGGTCATCATTACTGGGATCGTCTGTTGTAACATTCGTCTTAGCGATCTGATAAACTGCCAACGTTGTCGAAAGTCTGCCTTCTAGAAAGTCAGCTTTAATACCCGCTTCATATTGGGTTCCCTTTGTCGGCTCAAACGCTCTATCACCAGGGTTAAATCCCTGGGTAGGGTTAAAAGATTGACTATAGCTGGCATAGAGAGAAACCGATTTGCTGGGCTGATACACCAACCCGATTCGGGGGCTGAAGGCACTATCATTCTGTTCCGGTTCATTTATGCCACTTTTTTGCGAAATCCAATCAAAGCGCCCGCCAATTAATAGTTTCAAGTTATCTTGAAAGCTAATCTGATCTTGAAGGTAGAACCCATAAGATTGAACAGTCTCAAAGGAACTAAAACCTCCAGTAGTAATTTGTGGTTCTGGAATATTATAGTTTGGGTTAAATACATCTAGAAGAGGCACACTAAGGCGAGTGGCATTAAAAACTTGCACATAGCGGTTGACATCAAAGCCAAACAAAACTTGGTGTGCGATCAAGCCTGTATTAAACTTACCAAGCAAGTCAATCTGTCCAAAATAGTTGTCTGTCAAGTAGTCACGTCTTGCAGCATAAAAGCCTAAGAAACGGTCATCTCTTAGACTTGTGCCAACAGTATACTCTTCATTAGCATTAAAAGCAGATATAGAAAAATTATTACGGATCTGCCAGTTATCGCTAAACTTGTGGCTTAAGGTATAGCCATATTTTTGAGCGGTATAATCTTGACCATCAAGAGGATAAGCTAAGTAGCGACTTCGAGGCAGTCTGAAGGTATTATCACTGAAAACAGTAGTGAAACTCTCAGGAATACCATTGAAATTAATATACTCATAGTATAGATTTAGGTCTGTCCTATGTCCCAATTTCCAAGTGATTGAGGGTGCGATCGTGGTCAGATTTGAAGTGACAAAATCTTGAAAACTGTTTGAACTTTGATAGCTGGCGTTTAAGCGATAAAGCAGGGTTTTATCGTCATTTAATGGGCCAGAAAAATCAAGACTGGGCTGATAAAACCCACGGTTTCCTACCTCAAAAGCGAGATTGTAATAGGGTTCACTCAGGGGTTGTTTGGTGACTACATTGATGATTCCACCGGGTTCTACTGCTCCAAACAGAACTGAGGCAGGCCCTTTCAATACTTCCACTCGCTCGATCGTCTCAACTCCTGTTATGGCATACCTATTAACATCTCGATAGCCATTTCGGAAATTTCCTGCCTGTTCAAATCCTCTGATAACATAGCTGCCTCCAGGTGCGTTGAATAGAGTACCTGCACTGGAAACGCCACTGACTGTTTCCACTGCCTCAGCCACACTTCTCACGTTGCGATCTTCTAGCACCTCTCGCGGCACTACCTGAATTGATTGGGGAATATCGCGCAACGGTGTATCTGTCCTTGTTGCAGTTGTCGCATCCTGCACGCGATATCCATCTTGCTCACCCGTTACCACCAACTCAATCGGCTCATCCTGCTGTGCTGCTGGTTCCTCTTGGGGTGTCTCACTTGTCGGCTTTTCTTGAGCTTGCGGTGTTTGGGGTTGTTGTGCCGCAGTTACAGCTGATATCACGCCAAAAATTAGCCCTTCATCACCGTCAAATAACTCAACCTTTGGCAATTCCCCCTCACCCGTGACTGTCACCCGGATCGTATTGGCATCAAGGTTTCTAACAGTTATCTCAGTAATCCCTGCAATTGGGTTTTGGGAACGGAATGTAAACGCATCGCCACTGGCTAAACGCAATTGCGTATTAGGAATATCAGCGATAAAGTTATTCTCAGCACTGCGATTTGTGATTTTTAGCTGCTCTCCTTGAGTGGTTTCTAAAACCACCTCCACACCTTTATCTGTCGGATTGGCTTTCACTCCTGTGACTTGCACAATTTCTGATGAGGATGCTGGCGACTGTACCAGTAATTCTGCACTCTGGGAAATCTCGCCCAGTTTAACATCCTCTCCTACTTCCTCACTTATAGCAGGAGTGTTGATCAAAACAACAACTGCGCCCGTCAGCAGCAGACTTTGAAACAATTTATCTAACTTCATTTAGTCACCCACACTCCCTCACACTACTTGACAGTATTAAGAAAATTTCCTAATTAAACTGGCAGTGTATGCATAATAAAGGATGCGGATTTTTTATTTGAACGCTAGACGGATTTTATTTGAACGCTAGACGGATTTTTGGCGATGCTGAAAGTATTGTTTAGGATTTAAGCCGAACTTCTTGCGGAAAGCAAAGGCAAAGTAGCTGCGGCTATCAAAACCTACCCTAAATGCCACTTCTTCAACCTTCATTTCTCCTAATACTAAAAGTTGTCTGGCTTTTTCTAGTCGATAGTCGTGCAAATATTTAAACGCAGATGTCCCAAAAACTTGACGGAACCCACGCTTCAATTTGAAGTCATTTAGCCCTACTTGTCGTGCTAACTCTATCAGACTGGGTGGATTTTCTAGATTAACCAGCAAAATTTCCTTGGCTTGATAAATTTTGTCAACATCGCTCAAATCTCTGGCTGGAAACCTATGATTATGAACATCCTGCTCCTGAAATTGCTGAAAATGAAGCATAATCAATTCCATCGACTTACTTTCCAGATACATTCGCTTCATCAAGCCTTGATAGGGACACTGGAGAATATTAGATAACACTGTCCACATTTGCTGTGTGATTTCTCCTTGGTGGTAATAGGGTTGTAACTTATCACCGATTAAGGCTTGGCGCAGGGAAATTGGTATTTGTTCTAATTCTTCCTCGTCAAAACTTTGAAAAAATTCCTGGGGTTCGATTTTCAGATAAATTCGTGAAAACTTCTCACCGGCTTTCCACCACTCCGTTTCTTTGATATCGAAGTTACATTCTGAATAATATCTGCCTACGATTTCGTCTGTCTTGTCAGTTAAACCGTGGCGTTCAATTCTCACTTTGCCTGAGAGAAAAAAACTCAATCCAAATTTAAATTCATCCAAACTATCTCTAAGCCACACAAGATCATCAACAAACTCCTCTTCATGTATACAAATAGATAAGCCATTGCGTAATTCTATCCAGCATTCATAGGTATTAGAGATATTTAAAATCTTCCCTTGGCAGATAGTTTCAACCCCCTTTGATTGACTGGAAATTGCGCCATTTTGCTCACTTTCTAGCCACAGTTCTTCCCACTCTGTATCTGTAAGAATTTTTGTCATGATTTAATAATAATTAATGTCATTATCAAGCTGATATATGATTGGGTGTGAGGTACTGTTTAGAATTATCCAAAAGGCAAAACTATGCTATCTGGGATGCTAACGATCGCTCCCAGTCAGCTTATTGTGAAATGGTGATAGTCATAGCGATCGCTCTGGCGGTAACTACCCCAACAAGCTATATAATCCCTTCTTTAAATAAGAAAGATTCTTAATTATTGCACGAAATTCACCGTTAGAAAAGCGACTGCGATCGCAGTCGCTTGTAGTGGGGCTAAATTCCAGATATTTTCTCGGACATATTGGACATATATATTTTTATGTCACCCTTGAGCGGTTAAAATGGGATAATTGATGGATGACTATAGAGATGCGATCGCACATCAGCCAGAGCAGTTACATCGTGGTTTTGCAAAAGCTGAATCAAACCTTGAATGCTGTGATTTGAGTGAACAATGAGGTTACAAAAATTTTGGCAAAAATGGCAAAATGACCCATACATAAGCGTAAGGCATACAAGTTAGGTTGGAAGCTCAAACCCTTTATACTGCACTGCGACAATACGCCAAAAAAAGCCTTGTGGGAAACCTGGAAGGAATTTTTAGAACTTATTGTTTTTGCCAAACATTAGAGAAAAGGGGGTTAATATATGAACTCACCCTCGTAAATTGGCAAAGGTATTGATACTGTAAAGGTTTTTCCGCAGTAGATTTTGGTGTTAACTATTAGACACTAGTTGGAGTTGAATGGGCAAAATAACTAGATAACTCCAAATAGATAGGTATAAAAAGTTATGGATGAGCAGCTAGTTGCCGCTATTGAGTCCCGTGATACCCAGCGTGTAAAAGAATTACTGGCTACAGGCGCAAACCCAAATGTTAAAAAAGGTGATGAAACAGCCTATGAACTCGCACGCTACGGCCCAGATGAAATTAAATGTGCGTTAATTGAAGCGGGTGCTAACGATCCTTCACTCAGACACTCGTTAGTTTGGGCAGTTATGACAAGTCGAGTAGAAACCGTGAGAGTTTTGCTTGCCAAAGGCGCAGATGTTAATGTAGCAACCTATGGTGGCAACCCATTACAAGAAGCGGCAAGAGTAGGAAATACGGAAATCGTTGACCTGTTAGTTGCTGCGGGTGCTGATGTTGATGACGGCAGTATGCTTTCAACCCCTTTATTAGAAGCGATTAAAAAAGGCAACTTCAATATTGCTTTGAAACTCATTGCCGCAGGTGCGAACCCAAGCAAAACAACAAAGTTTGGTAGTATTCCACCCATCGCAATGGCAGCAGCACAAGGTTCAGCAGCAGTAATTAGAGCGCTGATAGCTGCTGGCGCAGATGTCAATATTTTGACATCAGGAATTACAATCAATCATGCCACAATTCAAAGACAGGCTGGATCTGCGTTAAAAACAGCATTCAATACTTTGGAGACTCTTGGTAAAGCTATTGAAAGGCTTGACGCAGTTGAAACCGGAGATGCGCCACTGTCTGAGGTAGGCGAAACCATTGAATCTATTGATATTGCCGCAAATCGGGCGAAGCTTGCCACATCCAACATTGCTAAACCAGAAATTGCAGTTGACACCTTCCCAGCAATTCTGGCAGCACGTTGCGGTCATGGAGAAGCTTTAGCAGTGTTATTGGCAGCAAGTGCTGACCCTTACCATAAAGATGGCGAGGGATTATCAGCCTATGATTGGGCAGTACGAAACGAACATTCAGACGTTCTAGAAGTTCTGCGTCAGTTTGGTGTGGATGCACCAAGGGTAAGTCAAGAGGAACATCTGCTGAACGCCGCCGAACAGGGAGATGTTGCAGCTGTACGTGCATGGTTGTCTGAAGGTGCTAACGTGAATGCACGTGACCAAAGAAGAAAAACGAAGAACCGCACATCGTTAATGTTAGCAGCATCAACTGGACATTTAGAGGTTGTAAATTTGCTGCTTGATGCAGGTGCTGATATCAATGCCACTGATATTGTTGATGTCAATCAACGACAACCTTGTGGGATTATTTCAGACGATTACGAGTCATTTACTGCGATGAGATTGTTCTTGGGCACAACTCCTTTGATGCTAGCAGCAATTAAAGGATATAAAAATATCGTGCAACTGTTAGTTTCACATCAAGCGAATCTTCAAGCACGGGATTGTTTTGCAAGAGATGCCTTATGTCTTGCTTGCATCAATGGACATCTGGAGGTTGTGCAAATATTAATGCAGGCAGGAGTAAACATCAATCAGCAAGATATAGCGGGAGATACGCCGCTTTTGATGGCTTTGAGAAATACTCATATAGAACTGGCAAAATTTCTGATAGAGTCAGGAGCAGATGTCAACGCTAAAAACAATGAAGATTGTACTCCTTTAATGGAGGCAGTACAAAAGGAAGAACATTTAGAGCTAATTCAAATGCTGATTGAACGGGGTGCTGATGTTAACGCTGTTTCTAAAGATGGTGACACTGCAATGACATTGGCAGATTTATTCGATCGTCAAGATGTCATAGAGATGCTGGTTCAGTATGGTGTTGAAAAACGACGTTGGGATGAAGAAAATGAAACCGATCGAGAAAACAACAGCGATGACGATAAACGCTGGGGAATAGAACTAACGCGTCCAGAATTTTCTCAAGCTGCCCAGAACCCTGAATATCAAAAAGCAGTTGCAGATTTAGGAGAAATTTGTGGCAGTCAGCCAGTACCCTATGATGATATTTCCGGGTGGTTTAAAGTTCATGTGAACAGCAAACGCCGCAGCGAAATTAAAACTGAAGATTTACAACAACAGTTTTTACAACGGGGTTGCTTTGTCTACGAGCCAGACCATTACCACGACGCAGAAGGGCCGAAACAACTTTGTATTTTGCCAACCACAAATAAATATGATGTGATTGCCTTACATCAAACAAATGGTTGTAACTACGGAATCGGCCCTGGTTATGTTGTGGAATGGCTACGAGAACTTGAAGCAGTGCAACCTTTTATTTTGACTCTAGTTGCTCATGATACTCTTGAAGGTCGTTTCCTCACCCCCATCGAAGATCCTAAAGGACTTGCCGATCGCATGTATGATTTTTGTGCTGATATTGTAGAGCAAGGCTGTGGTTCGGTGGAGCGGTTAGCTGAGAGTCTCCGCTCAAGTGACAACTTGTTTTTTTGGTGGGATTAATTTTTTGGGATTGTAGGCATAAAATTTTCCCTCTCCTCGCAGGAGAGGAACGAACAAGAGTTTCACTCCACTATCCAATCTACAGCATGTGCCTCGGTAATATCAGGCACTTCTAGACGATTTTTCATCCGGTAAAGTACTTTTTCTGGCAGTTTTGCGGTGCGATCGCCATTTCTTCTCAGCAGTTCTTCCCAAGCTGCCTCTAAATACACAATCCGAATACTGGCTTGGTAACTGCCAAACAAACGAACTAGCATCCCCCGCAGTTGGCGGCTGAGGTTAGTTGCATTCCAAACAAAGGATTGTCCATTTCGCATATACTCTTTAGCGATCGCCTTCGCTGCATTTGCTACTGCACCTTGATCGTCTTTAGGATCAATTCCCATTGTTTTTCGCAGTTTATCTAAAGAAATTACGCCCCAGTCAGGGAGATTTTCTTTAATCCAAGTATCTTTTCCCGAACCAGGTAATCCTGACATCATCACCACCTGAAAGCGTGTATCATCATAAGCTGCATAGTCTGGGTTGCCATCTTCTTTTTGAAAATAAACAAACCGACTATGGGCTGACGAAAATACTCGTGGTCGATCAAAACAGTCATTTTCCTGGCAAAATTCCCGAAAAAACTCAATTCGTTGCAATAACTGTACTCGATCGTCACAGTGGCGCCCTTTCACATCTGCTTCTGCAAGTAAACCCAGTAAATCGCAACGAATAATTTGACTTGTTTTAATGACTGCCCGTTCGGGGTTGGGTTTATCCCAAAACCACAAGGGCAAACTGCCGTATTTCACCAAAGCCACAATTGCCTGTCGTTGATGAAAGGGCACATCCAAATCCCAGAGAATCTCCTGTGCCATTTTTGCACCTTGGAGGACGTGACCTTTGGAGGTGATGCCGCCATCTGCTTCTATTTGAGTAGAAGCAGGTTTAGCGACATCGTGCAGCAAAGCCGCAGCAAACAACACAGAACGTTCTTTAACTGGTAATGCCCGCCATTGAGGTAATGCCACTAATGCTTCGCATACTAGCTTTGTATGGATGAGAACATTACCTTCAGCATGGTAACGTGGATCTTGGGGGCAATCAGCAAGCGATCGCAGCCAATCAAATTTTGCTTCCAGTGCTGACCAATCTATCAACCAGTTGTCCTCGCTGGGGCAATAAGGAAATGACCAAAATTGCACCGAAGTACTCATATCGCTAACCTTAAATTTACTATTTGTGTTGTATTTTCAATGACTTTTAACTGCCCTTCGCTACGAAGTCCAGAAGGTCATCCGAACAAATCAGCACCGATACACAGCTGATTTGGTATTATCGGTCGGTTGAGCCAATGCCCATCCGATTGCAGAATGATTGTTAAAAAACTGGAACGCACATATTTATATCGATGAGTAACGATATCTCCCGGCTCAACTTTGATGTATAAGCCTTCCATTAAAGAACTTTGATCGGTTTGCTTAAGGGAACGCTCAACATCAAGTCCAAGTTCCTGACAAATTTGCTGGAAACGTTGCAAATGTTCAGCAGTTTGATAATGCGACTCACCCACCAACTTTATGAGTTGCTTGTAAGATTGGAGTTCACCAGCAAACAATACGGGCACTGAAACTAGAGGTAAGCCAGCAAGTAACTGCTGACGGTTCTTAGTGGCCAGAAATACTTGGTTATCTAAATCCAGCACATCGTACTCCAGAAAGTAGTGGGGTAAGGCATCGTAAAACACTGTGTGCTTGGCATACAGCCATTCTCCAAAGAGAATAAAACGACTTCCTAAAACTTCCCAAAATGCTGCTGTGTGAGCGTGTGCCCACTGTTTAAACAAGTTAAAGTGCTTTTCCCGCGCCCCACCAGTTAAATAGTGTCCCCGGCTTTGCAGTCGGATTTGTCCATCAGAGGTAAAGCTAATAGCTGCGTTTGCACCATCAACTTTTTCTTCAACTACTACATACTGGTTTTTAATCGCACTAAAAGGAATGCTATTGAGGTCTTCATCCCCAGCTTGGAAGCGCGAACCCTCAATGTGATGGGTACGCGGATATTTATAAATTTGTTCCATGACTTTTTTACCTTGGTGGCTGCAATCAAATAATTTCGTAGCGAGATGTCACGAATAAGTAAGTCTCCTAGAGGCAGTTATCTCAGGATTATTACCATTCGCCATTGAAGTAAATTTGATTGAGACCAGAGACTACATATGCTTTTACCGCAGATTTCCAAGACAAGAATAGTATTAGTATAATACATATATTTCACAATCAGAGGTAGCGTTTTCGGAAACAAGCAATGTTTTACTCTTAATTTCTCCCTGCTATGATTCTTAGTGGACTTGAAGTGAACCAAGGCTTATGCAAAACTTGAGATCCTTCGCTTCTAGCCTACTTTTAAGGAATCGATCAATGGCGCGTCTAGCCCTGCTGAGTGTATCTAACAAAACTGGTTTAATTGACCTCGCCCGTAGCTTGGTTGAAGAATTTGACTTTGATTTAATCAGCAGTGGGGGAACAGCCCAAGCACTTAAAGATGCGGGACTCCCAGTTACGAAGGTTGCAGATTATACAGGTTCTCCAGAAATTTTAGGTGGCCGAGTCAAAACCCTACATCCCCGAATTCATGGCGGAATTTTGGCGCGGCGAGATGTTCCCCAAGATATTACAGATTTAGAAAATAACCAAATTCGCCCGATTGATTTAGTGGTGGTGAATCTATATCCTTTCGAGGAAACGATCGCTAAACCAGGGGTAACATTATCCCAAGCGGTTGAGCAAATAGATATCGGTGGCCCGGCTATGCTACGCGCTTCATCGAAAAACTTCGCCCATCTGGCTGTATTATGCGATCCAGCCCAGTATGACGAGTATTTGCAGGAATTGCGCCAAAATAACGGGGAAGCATCCCTAGAGTTTCGGCAAAAGGCGGCTTTAAAAGGATTTTCGCATACTGCTAGCTATGACCAAGCGATCGCATCTTACCTCGCACAAGCACAGCAGTACACCCTTAGCGGCACACAATTACAATCTCTGCGTTACGGCGAGAATCCCTATCAACCCGCCACCTGGTATCAAACTGGTACTACTCCAACGGGATGGACAGCCGCCACAAAACTGCAAGGCAAAGAACTTAGTTACAATAACTTAGTTGATTTAGAAGCTGCACGCCGAATCATTGCTGAATTCACTGATACTCCAGCCGCAACGATTATTAAACATACAAATCCCTGTGGTACGGCACTAGGAAGTAGTATTTCCGAGGCGTACCAAAAAGCTTTCAATGCTGATTCTACTTCTGCCTTCGGTGGAATTGTCGCACTCAACCGTCCGATTGATGCGGCTACAGCTAGCGAGTTAACTAAAACATTTTTAGAATGTGTGGTTGCACCAAGTTGTGATGCAGAAGCTCAAGAAATCCTTGCCAAAAAATCTAACGTGCGGGTTTTGACTCTAGCTGATTTCAGCAGTGGCCCTAAAGATACAGTGAAAGCGATCGCAGGTGGTTTCCTCGTCCAAACCGCCGATGATATTGTTGCAGACACCAGTCAATGGGAAGTTGTCACCGAACGTCAACCCACCGACAGCGAATTAGCTGAATTGCTGTTTGCGTGGAAAGTTTGCAAACACGTTAAATCGAATGCCATTGTTGTCACAAGCGATCGCACTACACTAGGAGTAGGCGCTGGTCAAATGAACCGCGTCGGCTCAGTTAAAATCGCCCTAGAACAAGCTGGAGAAAAAGCCAAAGGTGCAATTCTCGCCAGCGATGGATTCTTCCCCTTCGATGATTCTGTAAAAACAGCCGCAGCAGCAGGAATTACAGCCATTGTTCAACCAGGGGGAAGTTTGCGCGATAAAGATTCAATCAAGGCTGCTAACGAACTGGGTTTGGTGATGGTCTTAACTGGTGTACGTCACTTTTTACACTAAATTATTGACTATGAGGTGTGCAGTTAAGAAAGTGTCACATAGTTTGCTTGCTTTTTCATTGAAGTAATGATATGTTTTAGTCGTGTGTGAGGAGCAAGTTAAAAATAAAAAGCGCCTGGGGTGGAAACACGGCAACACTCCCAAGCGCTTTTTAATTTTTCAGAAATCGGATTGCTTGTGCAATTTTAAAAGTGTCATTCAATATACTTGCCATTTGATAAAGGTAGTGATAGTGTTTAGTTGTGTGTGAGGAGCAAGTTGAGAATAAAAAATGCCTGGGGTGGAAACACGGCAACACTCCCAGGCATTTTTTAGTTTCTATATAAAAATTAAAGAGCTTGTGATAAGCTAATCGTCATTTAAATTGCACCATTCTCATGGTAATAAAAGCTGCAAACCCTCTCCCCTGCTCCCTGCCCCCTGCGATCTCAATGTGCAAATTAAATGCTTAACAGCTTATCATGTCCGGCAAATTACTTGTGATATGTCATTGCGAATGCAACGAAGTGGAATGTTCGCGGAGCGTCTCGTAGAGAAGCAATCGCAAGGGTTTGGAGATTGCTTTACTTCGTACCCTGCGGGAACGCCAAGGGCGGTACGCAATGACAATTGTTCAACCGGACATGATATGATACCGCTTGCAAAAGTTTTGGCAAAAAATGAATCGACTGTAGAGGCGTAGATACGTACCTTCCTACTAACGTATTTGTAGCAGGAAGTACGTGAAATAATATCAGAAATTAAATTAGGCGGTGCAGTTCTGAAAGTGTCACTCACTATACTCACCTTTTGATTGAGGCAGTGATACTATTTATTTGTGTGAGGAGCAAGTTAAAAATAAAAAGCGCCTGGGGTGGAAACACGGCAACACTCCCAGGCGCTTTTTGATGGGTATGCAGAAAAAAGTCCTTGCAGATTTGCTGGAATTATTGAAATAATCACCTACAGTCCAAAATCCAGTCAACCCCACCCACAACAACGTCGGCTGTAGATATAAAATCACAGACTGACAAAGGTTTTGTAAGTTTCTTCAACAGTATGGGAATAAGACCTACAGCAGTTTGCGATCGTTGTGGGGAGACAACGTGACGCAGCAAATATGCATAGGGCTATATTTCTGGATGTTTGCAGTTCGTTACAGCTAACTAGACAGTCTTTGGTCAAGCTGTTCGTAACCGTTCAATATCCTTCATGGGAGGCGCACCAAACATCCGAGAATATTCGCGGCTAAACTGTGAGGTGCTTTCATACCCCACCTGATAGGCAGTATGAGTCGCATCGGCATTCTCGGCAAGCATCAGGTGACGCGCTTTCAATAGTCTTAAGTGCTTTTGATATTGCAGCGGACTCATGGAGGTGACTTTCTTGAAATGGCGATGGAACGAGGAAGGAGACATATTGGCTTGAAGAGCTAGATCCTCAACCCGCAGCGGCTTTGTAAAATCAGCCTTGATGAGCTTTATCACCTCAGCTATGCGCTGCATGTTACTGCCAGATGTCGCAATCTGGCGAACCGCTTCCCCTTGTTCGCCGACGAGAAGACGGTAGTAGATTTCGCGGACGATCGTGGGTGCTAGGAATGGAATATCTTGCGGTGTGTCCAAAAGCCGTGTCAGCCTGATAGCACAATCAATCAACGATGGATCGGCATCGCTGATGAACCAGCCTCTAACCGAATTTTCTTTCTTACCCATACCTGGGTTAGTTTGAGCAATGATGTCACAGAGTTGAACGGGGTCTAAATCTAGCTTAAATCCTAGATACGGCTTCGCGGGTGTCGCCTCGATCGCACATCCACACAGCGGCAAATCCACCGAGACTACTAGATATTGAGCCACGCTATACCAATAGGTTTCTTCATTCAGCAACACTTCTTTTTTACCTTGAACGACAATGCCGAGAATCGGTTCGGTGACCCCCTGCATTGTGGCTGAAGTATCAGATTCCCGCATGAATTCTAACTGACTAATTGCTGTTGCATGAACACCCTTCCCCTTACCGTCAGTGTGCCGAGTCACTAATGCTGCCAGTTCTTCACACTTGCTGATTGCCGCCTTGTAGTTCAGTGTCTCAATCACCATGCTCAATTCCTGACTGATACCATCCTCATGCGCCCATTATAGAGAATATTTCTCCCTTGCTAACGCCTGACTTGAGAGGATTAGGCAATCATCTGCGAGGTTTATGTATTTAGGGAAAAGCTTTTCAGCCTTATGATTAACCCATACTGAAAGACAAGGCTGAAAGGATGAGGCAATGAAAAAAGACAAGGCAAAAATTGCTTTAGTCACGGGATCGGGCGTGATTGTTAATAACTCGTCAATGGGTGCCCCCTGCCTCTTCATTGAAGCCTCTAGAAGCATGTTTCTCTAAGTCAAATCAACCTCAACAGCAAGGAAAGTTATCATGTTAAATGTAGAAAACAAAGTCATTGTTATCACTGGAGCCAGTAGTGGCATTGGTGAAGCCACCGCGAAGTTACTTGCTCAAAACGGTGCAAATGTAGTTCTGGGGGCACGGCGTACAGAAAAGCTAGAAGCGATTGTCAAAGATATCCGCGAGCAGGGAAACATTGCAGAATTCAAAGCAGTGGATGTCACTGATCGCGAGGATGTGAAAGAATTCATCCACTTTGCATTAGACAAATTTGGTCGCGTCGATGTCATCTTCAACAATGCAGGCGTGATGCCCTTGTCCCCAATGAATGCCCTGAAAGTTGAGGAGTGGGACACCATGATTGATGTAAATATCCGTGGCGTATTGAACGGCATTGCAGCTGGTTTACCGATCATGGAAGCACAAGGCGGCGGACAGTTTATCAATACTGCGTCGATCGCTGCTCACATGGTAGGGCCAACCAGTGCAGTCTATTCCGCGACAAAATACGCTGTTTGGGCAATATCTGAAGGGCTGCGTCAGGAATCAAAAAACATTCGGGTAACCATCATATCCCCCGGTGTCGTTGAGACCGAACTCGGCTCTGATATCACGGATGATGCAGCGTCAGGCTTCTTGAAAGAACTCCGCAAAACTGCCCTCACCCCTCAGGCGATCGCCCGATCTGTCTTATTTGCTGTGTCTCAACCAGATGATGTCGATGTCAACGAAGTCATTGTCCGCCCGACAGCCAGCGCCTTCTAGGCATCGAACAACATCACTCCTCCATCCCCTCTTTGCGTCATGAGCTTGATTGACACAGACAAGACACTTTTACCGACTTGAAAAAAAACCTATGAGCCTTACTGCCTACCGCACTCTCGGACACTCCGGCTTGATCGTCAGCCCGCTCACCCTCGGCACCATGACCTTCGGTACCCCGCGATGGGGTGCGCCTGACGAGGTTTCTGAGTCCATCTTCCATGCCTATCTCGATGCTGGCGGCAACTTCATCGACACCGCCGACGTGTATGCCAAGGGTCGTAGTGAGGAACTGCTCGGCGGCTATATTGCCGATCGCAGCCTGCGCGACCAATTGGTGCTAGCAACCAAGTTCAGCTTTCACGGCGGCGAACCGGGCAACGCGAATGCGGGCGGCAACGGACGCAAGAATATGCATCGGGCGCTTGAAGGTTCGCTGCGCCGCCTCCGCACCGACTATGTTGACCTCTACTGGATGCACGCCTGGGACATGGTAACGCCCGTTGAAGAAGTACTACAGTCGCTCGGCGACCTGGTGCGCGTCGGCAAGATCCGCTACTTCGGCTTCTCAAATGTGCCAGCCTGGTACACTGCCAAGGCAGCCGCGATCGCCACAGCGCATAACATTCCCGGGCCCATCGCCATGCAACTGGCGTATTCGCTTGTTGAGCGCAGCATTGAGCGCGAACATCTGCCTGCCGCCCGTGAATGCGGTCTCGGCGTCTGTCCCTGGAGTCCGCTTGCTGCCGGTTTCCTCACTGGCAAGTACCAGCGCGAGGAGGCGGGGGCGAGGGGTCAAGGACGGCTGATTGGCCCCAATCCTTTCGGGAACCAGCTGTTCACCGATCGTAACTGGCGCGTCCTCGATACCCTGCGAACGGTGGCAGCCCAAGTCGATCGCCCTCTGGCGCAGGTTGCCCTTGCCTGGGTTTCAACGCAGTCCGGTATTACCTCGCCGATTTTGGGTGCCAGCAAGCTCGATCAACTGCACGACAACCTGGCATCACTAGACATCCGCCTCACCCCGGAACAGATGCGGACGCTGGACGAGAGTAGTGCCCTTGACCCCAGTTTCCCCTATGGCATCTTCACAAGCGAGGTGAATCGTAGCATTTTCGGCGGCGCGATCGTCCAAGGCTGGAGATAGCTACTTCGGCGTTACGTCCTAATACAAACTCGTAGGGCTATAGTTGTAAAAAATACTAAAACCACAATTTGGACAGTGCAAACCTGGATGTATCCAAGCTTCTTGAGCTATTTTTTCTGCTCCCTCAAACTTGGCATTTTGAGCAAAGGTTATGATTTCTTCTTTAATTGTTATACCGGGAATTACCCGGAATAATAGATTGCTACACTTAGAGCAGCGTTCCCGCTTTTTGTAACTAATGCCGTATTTATCTAAAATTTTGCATAGGTGTTCTAGAGGGTAAAATTTCAAACGCAGATAATCTAGACGCTTGATATTTGGAAATAGTTGAGGTGCATATTTATCAAACCAAGTTTGCCAATCAGAAATGGAAATATCACCTTCTACAAATGATTTCAAATAATTAATATGTTCAAAAAAGGGTATTTCTGACATTGATTTTTATGACTGTAATTTGATTCGGTGCGTTACGCTGTTCCTAACGCAGCCTATGTTGCTAGAGTTGTGCCAAAATTTCCTCCCACTCAGATTGCAAGAGTGGTTTCAACTCTATTTGCATATCAAAACAATCACTAGCTGCGGCAACTAAAGCTGGAATAATCTTTTCCACACTCAGACTTTGAGACAGTTGTACAGTCGTAAAAAACTCTGCACCAAATACTCGATCGAACAGTTCAGCGTCGGGTTGCAAACGGATGGAACCATGTTGTAAAATTGCCCCGCTACGTCGCAATTGAGCGCTACCAATGAGTTTGACTCCATCTGGCAAAACTAAATCTGCACTAGTTGCTGTGCCAAAACAGTTAGGGTTGTGGATGTAACCTCGCCCTTCTGTACCGTAATGTAATTCTACGCCGAGCGATCGCCACCCTTGAATCAAAAACTCACAAATTTTTTCGTACACCTGGAGGCGACTACCCATCAGTCCAGATGTGACTACAGCGTAAGTTAAATCACCTTGATGTAGCACAGCTCGCCCACCGGTAGGACGCCGCACTAAATCTAGTTTTTGCCCTTGCCAAGTTAAATGTTGCCAATATTCAGGATATTGGCGTTGATGATAGCCGAGAGAAATGGCAGGTGGCGACCAGGTATAAAAGCGCAGAGTTGGCGGATGTCCCAACTGGTGCTGTTCTAGCAACCAGCGGTCAATCGCCATTTGCACATTGCCATCTGCCTCTAGCAAAGGAATTAGTCGCCACACTTTAGAATTCAAGAGTTGGGAATTAGGAGTTGGGAGTTAGAAGTTAGGAGTTATGAATTAAAAAGTTTACATAACTCAGCACTTATAACTCCTAACTGAAGCGAAACGATTAGTCAAGTTGCACCAAATTCAGTTTGTAAAGCTTCATCGTTATTATCAGCGATCGTTGCTACAATGGTAATGAGCCGAGACACTTCGCCAGGAGATAACTCCGCTAAAGTGCGTGTTGAGATCACAACAACTTGGTTTTCAATAATACCAAAACGCGCTTCAAAAGTACTAGAGCAGTTTAACTCCAAAAGATACCGCATCAATTTAGGTTCATCTTTGGCAGGTAAATTTAGCACCGTAGACCAAACCGTTATGGTGTCTTCATCGGTTGTCCCGTTGAGTTGGACAAATACTTCCACGCTTCCATACTTAAACTTCCAGAGATAACCACCCTCTGGAGTGCGCTTAACCATCGCACTGTCGTCTTGTTCCAAAGAGTCAATGACATTTTCAATTACCTCTAGATGGTTGATGCTTGACGTCTCGGCGATTAGCTCATTAATGGATTCGTTACTAGTTATACTTTCTTGGTAGCTTGTCATACAGATTTTTTCCTCAACATCCTTGCTGTCTTATCTACACATACTTTATAACTTGTGGACGCAGTTAGTTTGGCTTCCATTTGCCTCTACTTTCTAAATGTCCAAAGTGTGGGGGTGCGATCGCGTTTTTGGATGTCGGGTTATATGACTATCACCATATTGGGGTTAAAGAGGCGTATTACACTGCTGAAACGACATCCTCCGAAGAAACATTATCGCGTGCAGTTAGTTATACAAAGCGCGATCGCACCGCTCCCTACAAATCCCAAAACCCCAGGAGCGATCGCACTCTGATTAAATGCGATCGCTCCTGGGGACTATGGGTAGGTGTGTGGTCGGGGTGGGGGCCAGGGCTATTTCGTTCTAGACATAAACCGCCCGGAACTTTAGTTCCGGGCTAATAGCCCAAGTCCACGCTTAGTGGACTAAAAGCCTTTCTAGTCGTCTTTAGACGAATGAGTGCTATTAGCCTCAGAATTTATTCTGAGGTGGGCTAGATGAGAATGAAATAGCCCTGGGGTGGGGGCAAGTAAAGTCGGGATTAAACAGCCCTACTAATTATCTGGATTTTCAAACTGGTCTTTTGCTGATTCAAAAGCTCTTGTGGGGTCGCTTCCTATTGGAAAAAATGCGCCTCTTGTGTTTGAGTCACCTTTTTCATAAATCGAAACTGTGGATACGGGTGGGAATATTAATGGTAGTGGCGATCTAGAATAAGCTTCTCTATTTTGTTCAGCGATACCCACAGCAATTTTATATTTATCGCCAAAAAATGATTCAGCTTTTTTCTTTGTTTCTTCTAAGGCATTTGGATTATCGTCTACCACTATAGAGGAGGTCAGAATCACCACAGTTGGTTTACTTGATTTTATAACTTCAGTTTCAAAATTACCTGGATTCAGGGTTGTTATTGTGGCAGCGATCGCAGGAGATGATAAGAGCATCATTCCACTTATAAACAGTGAAACGAGGACTACCATTAATCTTTGTGCGATTTTAGTGATAATTCCCGTGATTTTTTCCGTCATATTTCTATCTATCAATTTGAAGCTTTGAGTAAGCTATCACGGTTAAAAAATTAACACAAGGACAGTTAAGACACTTAAGACAGATAAAGAAAAAGTTTATAAGTTTAGATTCTTGCAACTGTGTTTTTGACTTAGATTACTTAAAGGAATTTTTTCACCTGGGAACTGGTACTTGATTAATTACCGACGCAATTACCGCATCCATTTGTAAACCATCCAGCATTGCTTCTGGTTTCAAAATCAGGCGATGACGTAACAGTGGCGATGCAACTGCTTTGACATCATCTGGCGTGACAAAATCTCTTCCACCTAACCACGCTAATGCTTGAGATGTCTGCAACCAAGCACCGGCGGCGCGAGGCGATGCACCCAAAGTTAAATCAGGAGATTGACGCGATATTCTCACCAACGCCAACAAATAATCAACGATCGCTTCTGATACTTTTACTTCTTTGACTGCTTGTCGTGCTTGCAAAATGTCGGCTACTGTTGCGATTGGTTTCAAACGGCTAATATCCATACGCCGTGCTGCAAAACCCGCCTGACGATTAAGTAACATTTGCTTTTCAGCATCTCGATCTGGGTAATCTACCACCAGCTTAAATAAAAATCTGTCCAGCTGCGCCTCTGGTAAGGGATAAGTACCCTCAAATTCCAGGGGATTTTGGGTTGCAATCACCCAAAATAAATCTGGCAAGGGCAAACTTTCACCATCCAGCGTTACCTGCATCTCTTCCATCGCTTCCAGCAGCGCCGCTTGTGTTTTGGGAGGAGTACGATTGATTTCGTCTGCTAGCAGCACTTCAGTAAATATTGGCCCTTTTTTTAAAGTGAAATTGCGGCTATTCAAGTCAAAAATATTTGTACCAGTAATATCTGAAGGTAAAACATCTGGTGTTAGTTGAATCCGGCGAAACTCTCCTTGGATTAACTGCGCTAACACTTTTACTAAAAGAGTTTTACCAGTTCCCGGTACACCTTCCAAAATTACGTGTCCACCCGCTAGCAGTGCTACTAAAAGTTGTTGGATGAGGCTAGATTGTCCGACAATTACTTGATTAAGACCTTGACCAAGGCGAATTAAGATAGGATGAGTTTCGCTCATATTTTTTTATTGATAAATAACTAACGCATAAATATTATGCATAATTCTAAAAATTAATTACGAATTAATCTAATGTTTTGCCATTTCCCCAACCAGCTTAACAGTTCTCGTTCGCTGATGGGTTGTTTGCGAGATTGTAACTTTAAAACTGCATCTAGTTCTGCTGCACTTGCGCCTGTTTTTTCTACCCAGAAATCGATCAAGGCTTGAGGTTCTAAAAGTACTTGCCCTAATCCCAAGGCTTTTTGGAGTTGTAGTTGTTCTTGTTTACCCACCATCTCTACAACAAAGTCGGTGGTATCAGCTTTCTGCAACACTCCCGCTAAAGCTTGGATGTATGCCTCGCTGTTATCTACAACTGGTGTATCTAAAGCTACTGGCTTGCCAAAGCGGCGATTCTGCGCCCAAATTAGCACCAATAGCAGGATACTTACCTGCACTAATATTGGAAATAAAGGAGTTTTAGCAAAAAAACTAGATAAATCTCCTTCACTTTCTTTCTTCCTGACATCGGCATCTTTATAGCCGTGGATGTATTCATCGACAAATACTGTGTTACCTTTTTCGGTAACCAAATTGGCTAAATACTTGAAATTATTTAAGTAATCTTGGTAGGCGTTGGCGGCTAAATAAGGAGTGGTAGAAAAAATTACCTTTCCCTTTTTGTAATTTTTTTCCCAGACAACAGCACCAAAGCGATCGCCTAAATCAACTTGCTGAGAGTTAGCTTTCTGATATCGTCTACGTGTATCAATTTTTATATCACCTTGGGGGGATTTTTGCATAGTGCTAAACTCCGCTTCTGTAACCCGCGCTCCCGCACCCAAAATTACCAAAGTATTCCCTTTTTCTACCCATTCACGCTCTTGACTATCCAGTGTCGTCTCCCTTGGATAGCTGCTTACCTGTAAGAAGGTAACTGGCTTGTTATCTGGCTGAATGTCACTAAAAGGCTTTTGCCAGCGCTTGATAGAAATGCCCTGCTGTTGCATAAAAGCATACCAAGCACCATAGCCATCAGAGGCGCGGTTATAAGTAGAGCCAGTGCTAATTTTAGTATTATTGGGAGCCGCAAACAAACTCAGTAAAACGATCGCAGCGAGTGCGATCGCTCCCATCCAAGCAAGGCGATTTGAACGTTTCATTTTTGATCGCTATAATCACTTCGTTTCTGGATCGCTAGTGCTAATACTTACTTATTTTTCAGGTAAAGTCAAAAATATCATTAATTTTATTAAATCCTGCATTAAAACACCTGTGGTAATAAACCATACAAGTGATTTGAATTATGCACATTACAATCCTAACGATTGGCGCGTGGCGGTAGGTTTGCAAAGCGCTGGATCAAAGTATACGCGATCGCGCTACTGCACTTGGTGAAAAAATCCGCTCATAAAATGGCGTTGCAACAGCAGTGAAAATTATTGAATTGGAAGTCCTAAAAAACCCCACCCCTGAGACAGGGCGGGGTTCAATACGGTTCGGATAAGGTTTTTTGATGACACACCCTAGATGGCAAAGACGCGATAAATCGTCGTCTTTACAATAATCAGTCCTTTGTAGAGACGGCGATTTATCGCGTCTCTTGCCTTAACCGAACCATATTGAGGCGCGGTGAGTACAGTGACTAAGGCTATTTAACCGCAGATAATATCACTCAAATTGCACAAGCGATCGCCCCGATACAATAATGAAACCGACAGAATCAAGCCTAATCTGGGGCTGGCGAATTCCCTCAAGAATGGCTGCATTTAAAGCAGTTTCTATCTTCAATTCTTCAGCTAAGGCATTATCCCAACTTTGCTGGTTCAGACGCAGGCGAAATTGTTCTACTCTATTAGCTAATTTCTTTTCGGCAACCTTAGCACAACTTTGGCATAAGTCAATAAAATCGGGACGATTAGAGAGTAATTCCGCAGAAGTGTTACGTACTTGATAACAGAAATTTTGCCATTTACTAGGGTCAACAAAATCGTCAATAATTCCTAAGCGCTCTTTTGCCAGATTGTAATCTCGTCCTTGATTATTGTTTTTATCTTTATATGGACGTTGCAGAATACTTAAGAGGGCTTTATCTTCAACAACGCGTATTGGCTCCTTACGACCATCAACATAGATAGTTTCTATAATTGGCGGAAATAAAGCATCAACACGCCGCTGTAAGTTTTTGAATTGAGAATTATCTAGTTTGTTATCTAGTAAAACTTGTTTGGCAATTCTTAAATTTGCCTCGACTACATAATTGCATTGGAAACCGAACCACTCCTTCCCTTCTTTAGAGTCCCAAGATGCATCAGTGCGCCACATCGCAAAGGCTTCACCTCTGTCATCCCAGTTTATATAGTTCCAGAGTGCTTCAACAAATCCTTCACCAACTCGATAGAGTTTAATCCCAGCATTCTGGTTTGCTACCCTGCGATTATAAGTACCAAATTGGTCTAGGGAACTCTCAGCAAAACGGTTTTTTAAGTCATTTATGGGAACTAATGTCCGCGTTGAGGGTTGATAACGCCGCATCTCTGATGAATCTGGGTTATTCAGTCCTCTGAATCCCAGAGCGTCGCAAATCCAGCCTTCAATTGCTCGTTTCATTTCTAGATGACAAGCATCGTAATTATCTAGCTCTTGAAAATACTCGGTGGCAATTTCATCGCTAGCGTCAATTTCATCTAGAGCATTTTGTTCGCTAATTTTTGCTATTTCAGCTTCAATTTGCTCTTGAATTGGTGGAATCATCTCTAGCAATCCAGCAGCACTCGATTGAAACAAAACTGTTTCTAATTCTGCAAGTTTCTCATCTACATAAAATTGGAGGCTGGCAATTGATTGTTGAAAAATACCAAACCCATCTTTTAATACTTTATACCAAGCATTGTGAGGGCTATCTTCCAAATAGGGGCCAATCAAGGCACTAGATTGGATGCCAATTTTGCTGCCAATGCGGTCAAGCCTGCCAATTCTCTGCTCTAATTGATTAGGCGACCAAGGCAGGTCAAAATGAATTAACCAATCGGCAAACTGGAGATTACGCCCTTCTTCTCCAGAGCGATCGCATACTAAAATAAAGCAGTTTGGGTTATTCTTGAACCTATTTAAGCCTTCCTCAACTTTATCTGGTGGTTCTCCAAATTGATGGCTGGCTACTGTCTCTGCACCAAAGCTATCAGATAAATACCGGACGATTTCGCCACAAGTTTGCACAAAACTGGTAAATACAACAAATTTGGGCAGAATATCGCCAGTAATTGGTCTTTTAATTCTCTGCTGTATCCTGGTGATGAATTCCTTTTGATTCTTCCGAACGTTTGCGGGAATTTTGAAGTATGTACCTAACTGATTCAGCAGCAGTGTTTTCAAACTTTCCGTCCGTTGTCCGTCCTCTTGAGGTTGACGAATAATTTTTAGGAAGGATTGCAGAATCTCTTCTTCGCCTGAGAATTTGGGGGTTGTAGTTAATAGGCGAATATCATCTTCTTTAAACTCCTGGATGAGTTTAGCATGAGGCTTACCTGTTAACCGGGCGGTAATTACCTGCTCTAAAATGCCTAACCAAGTACCAGCAGCTAGGAATAACAACAGAAAAATTTGCTGATATTGCTTGTCTTGAGGAGCAACACTCCGCCATTGATTGAGCAGTTCGTGAATATCAAGCGATCGCTCGTCCAAATCATACTCTTCTTTGGGCGTAAAATTGCGGTCAAATATCACATCTTCCACCGCAGCGCGACGGTTGCGAAGCATTCGGCGGTGTAGTCGATAGATATCGCTGACGTGGACGCGAATCGCTTGGAGGATTTGCTCTTGCTCGGTAGAATTTGCTGGTAAATTTTCTAAATCATCCGCCAGCTTCAGTAAATACTCATCCTCAGCAAAGAGGTTTCGCAGTTGCTGCAAGTTGCTTTTGAGGACAGCAGGTTCCGCATCTTCTTTAAAAGAAAGCAGAACTTTACCAATTTGCTGGCGGCTTTCAACTTTGGCACGAAAACCTGCTAAATCGCCAATTTTATAGGTTGCTGGGTCGAGCAAGTGCAACATAGCCAGAAAATCTTGCTCGTGATTGAGAACAGGAGTGGCGGATAATAAAAGCAAGCGATCGCTTTTATGAGCAAGTTCTTTGCAAGTCTGAAAACGCTGGCGCACTGCCGCATCCTTAGAGGTCGCCATTGCTGCGATGTGATGGGCTTCATCTAAAATTAAGCAGCCTATCTTCGCTTTCAGGTTGATTTTATGAATATCTTCAACCGCCAGCACCGCTACCCGTTTGCCAAAATGGGAGATGTAAAACTTGTTTTCTAACTCAAGCCGCCATTGTTTGAGCAAATATTGCGGAACTAATACCACTGCATTTTTTTTCGGTTCATCGAGAAGGAATTGACGCAGAATCGCCCCCGCTTCGATGGTTTTTCCCAGTCCCACCTCGTCTGCTAGCAAGTAGCGTTGAATTGGGTCTTCCAGTACCCGCCGCACTACTTCAACTTGGTGAGGATAAAGATTGATATTTGCCGAAATCAGTCCTGTCATCCCGCGACTGACAGCGCGTTGCTTAATCAAGGATTTGACGAAAGCCAATCTTTTGTCGTGGAAGTAGGGGGTTTCGTGACCCTTCATCGCCAGAGTTTCGATGGGGTCAGTGTTTGGGAGATTACAACGAACGTAAATGTCTTCTTCAGTAGCGATCGCAGTTTTCTTATCTGGTAAATCAATTTGATACATTTCTGTATCTTCATCCCAGATGAAAACTCTGCCAACTATCCATTTATCCTGCGTTTGGGACTTAATATAGCATCTAGCTTGGGGTTCAAGCCTGACTTGAGAGAGAGAACTTAAAGGTAAAGTTTTTTGAAGACGTTGCCCTATAGAGCAGAAATACTCAACAACTGCATTGGCATCAGATATTTCCGTAACTTTTCCGATACCCAAATAGTTATTCTGGGACTGTACCAATAAACCGAGCTTAATCATAGATCCAGTCCCCTGAACACACTAAAAGAACCTTCCAGACTAGTTTGTTCATCTATATCTGGCAGTTTTGTCATCAACATTATAGATAATAAACTGGCATCACAGTTTTTGTTATGGCGATGTCTACGACGGGCTACGTCTACGCTCCACCATCGCCAACTAGTAAAATCAGTCCAAAGCTTGATGTGCGTTGTGATGTCCTAGTTTTTAAATGCATCGAGACGCATTGGTATTGCAAGATATTACCAAATTAATTCGCTACGAATTAATGAAATACTGTACTTAGGTTGATTAGGCAGGGGAAACATTTAAAATCCAATTTTGAAATTTTGGCTTTAATATAGGATTTCTACATACCCTTCTGTTCCATTCACCCGGATTCTCTGTCCGTCTTCGATCAGCTTGGTAGCATTCTCCACTCCGACAACTGCTGGTAAGCCATATTCACGTGCGATAACTGCTCCATGAGTCATCAGTCCACCAACTTCGGTGACTAGGCCTTTTATGGATACAAACAATGGTGTCCAGCTAGGGTCAGTAAAGGAGGTGACTAATATATCTCCATCTTCTAGATCGGCATCTTCCATGTTTAAGATGACACGCGCTCGTCCCTCTATAACTCCAGAGGAAACAGCCAGACCTACAATAGCTTCGGCAGGGAGATTTTCTCGTTTGTACCGACCTGCAATAATTTCACCGTCAGACGTGATAACACGTGGGGGAGTTAGTTTTTCAAATAATTTGTACTCGTCTTTTCGTTTGCTGATAATCTGGTAATCAAGTTGATTTGTGCGTACAACTGAGCGAAGTTCTTCAAAAGTGAGATAGTATATATCTTCTTTTTCATGAATAACGTTGGCTTGTGTGAGTTGTTCGGCTTCTTTGAGTAAAGCTTTCTTATAAACGAAGTAGCGATTAACTATGCCGTATTTTGGATATTCACGATAACCGATGAAATTCCGAATTAGGCGGATCATTCGTTTTGTCTCTTCGGACTTTTGTTCGCCATCCGGTAATTGCTTCAATCGCTCTAATAACTCTTGTTCTTTCTTTAAAGCTGACCGTTGCCCTTGCTCAAATTTACGCTCGCTTTCACCAGGCTCAAAATTTTTGATGTTACTGAGAATCATCGGAACAAGTGTGGTTGGGTTTTCGCTCCAACGAGTTCTCGTAAGATCGATTTCTCCAACACATCGCATTCCGTATTTGTGAAGAAAAGTAGCGATCGCGTTCTGGGCTTCCTGTCCACCCTCAAGCTTCACCAATTCACCTAGAAAGTTATCCTCTTTTACCTGTTGCAAATACTCAATGACTTCCGGGTAAAGACGAATCGCATCCGCAACATCCAATAGTGCCAGACCCATTTCCGACGTAATATTGTTGGGTGCTGATTGAGAAAGTATATCCGCTGCGTTTTTTTCGCCTAACCACTCGTTCATTTTTTCATTGATCCAGGAGGAAGCATTCATCCCAGTCATAAGCACACCAAAACTCTGTGAATCAGCGTTGGTCTTCTTTAATTGCTGGATATCTTCCAGGATAAAATCAAACAGATCCGCTCCTGATTTTGTTTGGATGGTTTGTTTTAACGCGTCGGTCGAGGTTTGACTCTGTTGAATCAAATCAGCAACAATCGCCGGATCGTAGTCGTTTAGGGTTTGAAAATCCGCAGGCGATCGACCTTTACCGCTTTTGCTGGAACTCCGATCGTCGGGTAACGATTTTATAAAATCTCCCCGCTCTAGGATGGTTGTAAGTGCGTCTTTCATGAGCGGATCGGATTTTCCCAATGTGACGTTTAATACCGTTTCTCTGCTGACAGGTGAAGCCAGCGTCGCTGTAACATCAACAAACAACCTTCCACCAGCAGTGTGCATGGGTGCATGGGTCATTAACAGGAAAAAAGACAATCCCAATGGTTTTATGGGGTCAGTCATCATTTGTTGATGACCGACAGATACATAGACGTGATTTTCGCGATCGCTCGTTTCAGGAATCGGGTATAAAGTAGTGATTGGCCGACTCTGGACAATATAAAATGTATCATCAACCAAACACCATTCGATGTCCTGGGGGCGGCCAAAATGTTCTTCGATCTTTCTGCCTATGCGCTCAAGCTGTAAAATCTGCTCATCCGTCAGCGCTTGCCTATTCTGTCTAGAAGGCTCAATCTCCTGTTCTTTCGTACCGCCATCTTTTAAGGCGTAAATAGCCAATTTCTTGGTGGATATTTTCTTATCGATAACCTTGCCGTTACACACTTTATAGATATCAGCATTCACAATGCCTCTGACCATAGCCTCACCAAGTCCGAAGCTGGCATCAATGGATAACACTTTCCTATTAGAAGTGACGGGATCGGCAGTAAACAAAATTCCTGCCACCTGCGGGAAGACCATCTTCTGAACAACCACAGACAGGTGGACTTGACGGTGGTCGAAGCCGTTTTGAAGGCGGTAAATTACTGCCCTCTCGGTAAATAGCGATGCCCAGCACTTGCTGATATGCTGATAGATTGCCTCCGTTCCGATAATGTTCAAATACGTATCCTGCTGGCCTGCAAAAGAGGCCGTTGGTAAATCCTCTGCGGTTGCGCTGGATCGTACTGCATAGGCATTTTTTTCTCCAAAACTGGAGAGGTGGCTGGCGATCTCTTCATTAATGTCTTGAGGAATGGCTATCCCTTCGATGAAAGAGCGAATCTCACCGCTAAGTTCGCCGATTTTATGCCGATCTTCCACCAATAGATGCGATAAGCGATCGAGTAATTCGTTAATCGACGACGTTTCCTCAATGATTCTTTTAAAAGCTTCAGTAGAAATACAAAAGCCATCCGGTACGCGGATTCCTTCAATCTTGGAAAGTTCCCCCAGGTTTGCGCCTTTACCCCCAACAACCTTGAGTTGTGTTTTGTCAATATCTTGAAAACAAAGCACAAATGAACTCATTAGTTTCCCTCCTTTGGCAATTCATACTTTGGTAATTTTGACTGCATCACAACCGATCGACTCTCGACGGTCGGTGTGCATGGGCGTTGTTATGCGGCGATCGGCTATGCTGGGCGATCGCGTTTTTAGGATGCCAGGGCGGCTGCATAATGTCAACAAGAGCAGTATATTGTCAATAGAGCCTAAATCAATCTCATTAACTTATGCTTATTGCTAAAATTTTAGGCAATCGCTTTGAGTTCTGCAAACTAGACCAAGCGAGAAATACTGATTATGAGCGTTGATTTTTAATCTTGGTCGTGGTCAAGAGTAATTTACATGCGTTTGCCCTGGATGATTATGTGGTGCAAAAGATTCACGCTTTGCCTTGATAACGCCACGATACAATTAAGATGATCTAGTTTTATTTACTATGAAGAAAATCAGAGACAACACAATTAAGTTAAATCAATATTTAAAGTTAATGGGTATAGTGCCAACTGGAGGGCAAGCCAAGCTGATGATTCAAGGTGGCGAAGTCCAAGTCAACGGTATGCTGGAAACCCGACGAGGGCGGCGACTAGTACCAGGTGATAAAGTGACAATAGAAGGAAAAACTTTAGAGGTAAATTTGGACAACAATGAAGACCAAGACGTAGTAATAGATTTTACCGAACAAACCGAGTAAAGGATTTTTATCGCAAATTGAAAAGTTTCTCTTTTGTTTTGTAAGCAATGCTGCAAATTTCCAACAAAGTTATTATCCCGCAGAGTGAGATTGAAATTAGCGCGATTCGTTCGCAAGGAGCAGGAGGCCAGAATGTGAATAAGGTTTCCACGGCGATTCACTTGCGCTTCGATATTGCGGCTTCATCATTACCCAATTATTATAAAGAACAGCTTTTAAAGCTGAACGATCGCCGCATCACGCAGGACGGAGTTGTTGTAATCAAAGCGCAGGAACACCGAAGCCAAGAGAACAATCGGGAGTCAGCTTTGAAACGACTTCAAGAACTCATTCAAAGCGCAGTTGTTGTGACGATAAAACGCAAACCCACAAAACCATCTCGCAGTTCTCAAAGAAAGCGCCTTGACTACAAAACTAAGCGCGGACAGGTTAAGTCTAACAGAGCAGAAGTGACAGATTATTGATTTATAAATTAGACTTTGGCACTCAATTTGGTTGCAAAATCTTACCAGAGAACTAAAACTAATTCCTTCTATAGGCTGTGGTCAAGTTCATGACTTAGTTGGTTAGCTTGAGAGGAGCAACTATTAAAGGTGAAAAAAGATGAATAAGACATTACTAACGATTTTGATGCTTGCACTGTTAATCTTATTCATCATCTCTCCCTTTGCTGGCCTTGCTAGTTTAATGCTGATAGTCTTAGTTTCGGCGTTTTTCTCTTTACTAGGAAACTTGTTCCAAGTAATAATTGGTGGTGACACCGATCCTAAAGGGTCATAAAAGCAAAATTCCAAATGAAGATAGAGATTTCACAACTATTGTGATGTTACACGAAAAAGCCGCTTGCAAGGTGCGATCGCTTTGGCGGCTCCCTTAATAAATCAATCACGATCAATTACTTAGTGGTGTGGCTAAACCGTCAATGCTGACGACATTTTTCTTCTGTTGATATTCTCGAACTCCCTCTTCGCCTTTTTTAGTAGCCCAGTTTACTAGAGTCTGGCGCTGACCTTGATATTCATAAAGTGGTACGCCAAAACCACAGGCGGTCAGTATTTTATCAATGTCAGCGACGATAATTTGACGAGTTCCAGGCATCGGCACAAATAAAGAGTACAGGGAGTCCCAATCTGAAGAACTCGGTAAAATCGTCTTTCCTTGACCGTAAAGACGCAGGATACACGCGGGTTCCTCAAAGGCGCAAAACATGAAGGTTATCCGCCCATTTTCTTGCAAATGGGCTGATGTTTCGTTACCACTGCCTGTAAGGTCTACGTAACCTACTCGGTTGGGAGAGAGGACGCGAAAGCAGCCTAAACCTTTAGGAGACAGGTTAATATGACCCGTAGGACTCAAGGGTGCAGAGCCAACAAAAAAAAGGTGTTGAGCTGCAATAAAGTCTTGCAGTTCGTCAGTGATACAGTCAAAAGATTTAGACATAGACTGTCTGAATTTATATTTACAAATTTTCTATGTTTTCAGCCTATGTCTTAGTTAAATATCTAGCAAGGTCTAATTACCTATGTCTGACAACAAGTCGGTCATCATAAGGGAGTGGGGAGTAGGGGAAAACCATTACTGTCTCATATACCGACTAGCCATCTGGATGGCATCCGCGATATCGACATCACCATCGCCGTCAGCATCCAAGAAGGAATTCAGTACAGGATTCCCGTCAGCTTGGGGATTTTGAGCATTGGCACCTGATTGCAAAAAATTCAGCACCAAAGGTACTGCTAAAGGCAGCAATTGTTGAACTATACCAGCATCCAATCCAGTGCGCTGGGCAGCAACCTGAGCTACCTGCTGTTGTATCTGGGGAGAAAACAGCGAATCGACGGCTTGAGGGTTAGGTGAAGTCCCAGCATATTGATTCACTAGAGTTTGTGTGGCTTCATTACCATCTGTGGCTTGCTTTTGTTGTAAAGCAGAACGCACTTGACCACCCACAATTGACAAAACTGATTGGATGGTAGACGGGTCTGTGCCTGTGCGATCGCTCAGTTGTTGTACAGTGTTAACAATACTTCCCAATTGACCCAAGCTACCCTGTTGATTGGGATTAGTGACGGCACCAAGAATTTGATCGAAAAGTCCCATAAGTTTGTTTTTCCCTTTGTTCTCGAAAAGCTTGCCAAAACTGACTTGAAGTGTTTTGTGTAGGCGGACTTCTGTCAGTCTACTAATAGATTAGAACACGCGAGCTTCATAATGAGCGAATAAAATTTCCAAAGCTACTAGCTCAAGGATGAGAAATCGGTAGAGCGATACCTGCGGTGGGCAGAGCCAACGCAAACTCTGTACCTCGATTTAACTCAGATTCGCAAGTAATTTTACCCTGATGTTTTTCTACCACAATCTGATACGCGATCGCTAGCCCCAAACCAGTACCAATACCTCGTGGTTTGGTTGTGAAAAATGTATCAAATATCTTTTTCTGATTTTCTGGCGAAATACCAGAGCCATTGTCTGCAATTCGCACTAACACCAAGTCATTCTGCCAGCATTCTGTAGTAATAGTGATTTCAGGCATAAATTCGGGATTCTCAGCCAATTTTTGCTCCAAAGCATCGATAGCATTGCTAAGAAGATTCATAAATACCTGATAAAGTAAACCTGTGTAGCCTGGAATCGTTGGAATCTCACCATAGTTGCGAACAAGGCTAATATCATTTTTCAGGCGATTGTTCAGAATCAACAGCGTACTATCTATACAAGCGTGTAGTTCTACTACCTGCACTTCCCCGTCATCTAAACGAGAAAAATCTTTCAAACTTCGGACAATTTCTCGCGTGCGGTCAGCACCAACTGTCATAGAGTGGAAGAGTTTTGGCAAATCTACTTCTAGAAACTCCAAATCAATTTCTTCTGCTAAAGTTTGCACAGCAGTGGAAGGCTGAGGAACTTCGGCTTTGTATATTTGTAGTAGCGACAATAGGTCGTCAGTATAGGTTTTCGCGTGTACGAGGTTGCCAGAAATGAAATTTATCGGATTATTAATTTCGTGAGCGACACCAGCCACCATCCGTCCTAAACTCGACATTTTTTCACTTTGAATTAGTCGAACTTGCGCCTCGGTTTGTTGTTCTTCTAAAAGGTGCTTCACCTGTTGAATTAGCTGGTTAAGGGAGCTAGTTAACGCCCCAACTTCATCTTCTGTAGTCACAGGTGCTTGCAAGTCAAAATTAGCTTCTTGGGTAACTCTTTGGGCAATATTTGTCACCGCATTAATGGGATGGGCGATGATTTTACTTGTGTAGAAAGCCAAGATGGCAGCGATCGCCACTGATAGCACCATACTACCAATAATAATCTGAGCTTGTATGAGTGCAGCCTGATTCTGAGCTATATGAGCTTTCTCTTGGCGTTTTTGAAGGGTTTTGGCAAAGTCAGTTAACTCATGGGCAAATTGATAAAACTTTAGAGCATCCTGACTTTGACTGAATTTCAAGATTAATTGCTCTGCTTTTATAGCTCCCTCTGGCTGTGAAGTTAATGGCAAAATTTGCTGAATCAGCGACCTGAGTCGTTCGAGATATCCG
The DNA here is from genome assembly GCF_036917095.1 of Nostoc sp. Classification (GTDB taxonomy): domain Bacteria; phylum Cyanobacteriota; class Cyanobacteriia; order Cyanobacteriales; family Nostocaceae; genus Nostoc. Next base: position 220,580 of record NZ_JBALFH010000015.1, on the reverse strand, counting down.
GCTATGGCGCTGTTATGCTTTGCGAGCAGAGCTTGTAATTTCCCTTGGAAAGTGGTTTGACTAAATTCTTGTACCCGATCGAGCAACGTTTCCGTATTCGCCAAATCGCTTTTGAAATCAGAAATTCCCCTTTGCAACGCTTGCGGCTGCTGCAAAAAAGGCAGTATTTCTTGCTGGCGAATCTGTATTTCCAGCACTTGTCCTTGTAAACTACTTAACAAGCTTACTTCTTCATCTGCTACCACGATCTGTTGTTTGGCTTGTTGGAAGTAGCGATGGCCTATTACCAACCCCATCGTTGTTCCCAAAACTGCAATTCCCAAAGCCACACCGTATCCATAAAAAATTTTTTGCCGAATACTAAGCTGGTGGAATTTTTGTTGAACCGAGTTAAAGTATTTTAATTCAGGTGTCGCAGTCATCGTGTAAGTCGCTGTTGAATTTTTTTAGTAAGCGGTTTTTCATAAAAAACACCGAATCTAGCCGTAGGCGATCGGACGCGGGAACGCAAAAATGCAGAGGGTAGAAGCAATTTTGATACAAAATGCGCTCTTAGTTTACCAAAAGTTGCTTTTTTCTTCCCTGGTCAAAAATACTGAAACTATGAAGATTAGAAATATCTGCCTACTGAATATCCAGTCATCTTTACTTAGCCACGCTTTTGTCACAGAAGAGGGCAGGGGAGGCAGGGGGCACTCAAGTTTCACCCTCAAAGGTTCAAATTTCACAAAAGCTGCTTCTTACTACTCTGGTAAAAAATACTGAAACTATTAAGATCAGAAGCATCTGCCTACCGAATACCCACTAATTTTTCCCAACCATGCCTCTGTCACGGATAGTAACGCTGATTGTTGGTCTGATCGTCATTTTGGGGCTAGCCCTATGGCTAATTGATTCCCTATCGCGCCTCTATTGGCAATTGTCCTATTCGCCGTTGCTAGGCAATTTGCTGCTGTTGCTGCTAATTGTCCTCATTGGAGCGTTGGTTGCGGCTTTTGTCTATTATGTATTAGTGATTCAATCTGGAGAAAAGCGATCGCGCCGCAACCCGAAGCGAGTGACTGCGGCACAAATTCCTGCTGCTAAATCTGATGCTGCTTCTACAACTCTACAGGCTGTGCGGCAACAGGTAGCGCAAATTCAAGATGAAGTAGCACGCCAGGCTTTATTAAGTAAATCGCGAGAGATTGAAGCAAACTTAGCACGGGGTGAAATTCAAGTAGTGGTATTTGGTACGGGGAGTGCTGGCAAAACTTCTTTAGTTAATGCCATTATGGGGCGCATGGTGGGTCAAGTGGATGCACCAATGGGTACAACCCAGGTTGGAGAAACTTATTGTCTGCGGTTGAAGGGATTAGAACGCAAGATTTTAATTACGGATACGCCAGGGATTTTAGAAGCAGGGGTGGCGGGAACGGAACGGGAACAAATGGCGCGAGAACTGGCAACAGCAGCAGATTTACTGTTGTTTGTGGTGGATAATGACTTACGGCGCTCTGAATATGAGCCACTGCGGGGATTGGCAGAAATTGGTAAGCGATCGCTCCTAGTTCTCAACAAAACTGATTTATATACAGATGAAGATAAAGAAGCGATCCTCGCGAGATTGCGTCAACGGGTACGGGGATTTATTGCTACTAATGATGTCGTGGCGATCGCTGCTAATCCCCAATCTGCACAACTAGAAACTGGCGAAACCTTCCAGCCGGAACCGGATATTGTTCCTTTGCTGCGGCGCACGGCTGCTGTTTTACGAGCTGAGGGCGAAGATTTGGTGGCAGATAATATTCTGCTGCAATCTCTGCGATTGGGAGACGAAGCGCGAAAACTCATCGATGGCCAGCGTCGCCGTCAAGCTGACAAAATTGTAGAACGGTTTCAGTGGATTGGTGCTGGTGTGGTATCAGTCACGCCTATACCAGTTGTAGATTTACTAGCGACAGCCGCCGTTAATGCTCAAATGGTTGTGGAAATTGGCAGAGTGTACGGCTGTGAATTGAATATGGAACGGGGACGAGAGTTAGCCCTTTCTTTAGCGAAAACGATCGCCAGTTTAGGCATTGTCAAGGGAGCGATTCAATTACTTTCTACAGCTTTGCAGCTCAATGTTGCCACCTTTATTATTGGTAGAGCAATTCAAGGCGTGACAGCAGCTTATTTAACGCGAATTGCTGGTAAAAGTTTTATTGAATATTTTCGTCATGACCAAGATTGGGGCGATGGTGGGATGACGGAAGTTGTCCAACGACAGTTTCAAATTAATCGCAGAGATGAATTTATCAAGGCTTTTATTCAAGAAGCGATCGCGCGAGTAGTTAAGCCGTTAACAGATAAAAGTGAGGCAATAGAGGAAGAAGAGAGCAAAGAAGAATCTCACTAACTTGAAACTTTTTACAAATTAGTTTCAGAAATGCTCCTGCTTTTTTGCAAGAGCATACAAACCTTGACCAATCGGTTTAGGTTGTGTTAGTATTAGCCCAAGGTTAAAAAATCGCCAGGTTGCATATGACTCGCGGCCCTGAAAAGCAATTTGACCCCGAAGTTGCCTTAGAGCAGGCAATGAGAGTGTTTTGGGTGCACGGCTACGAAGCCGCCAGCCTTTCTGAATTGCTAAAAAATATGGGGATTGGCAAAAAAAGCTTGTATGACACCTTTGGCAACAAGCAATCGCTTTTTCTCAAGGCGTTAGAGCACTATGCTCACACCAACATTCAGAATGTGCAGGCTCGTCTCTCTGCTGACGGCTCTCCGCTGGGCCATCTGAAGCAACTGCTGAAAGACTTGCAGGAAATGCATAGTCAACCCGGTAGCTGCGGTTGTATGCTCGGCACCAACATTGCCGATTTCAATACCGAAGACAAAGCGATCGCTAAAGTCATGCGGGGCTACCTGCAACAGGCGGAAGATGTGCTCACCGCAACGCTAATCCGCGCTCAGGCTGTGGGGGAAATCAGCCCTGAGTCCAATCCACGCAATCTGGCGCGTCTACTGCTCTGTACGATGCAGGGGGTAGCGCTCATCGGACGGGTTATGGAAAATGGCACCACTCTAGAAGGGGCAGTGACAGCCGCTATTTATCTGCTAGACAACAGCTAATTTTTTTGACTTAACTTAGACTATTCGTTCAAAGTTTTGATTTCATTGCTTTTTTAGGAGGTATTTTCATGACTTACGACATCGCCAACAAAATCATTCTCGTAAACGGTGCAAATCGCGGCATTGGTAAAGTGCTGGTTGAGTCCTTTGTTGAGCACGGTGCGGCTAAAGTGTATGCCGCAGTGCGAAAGCTTGAGAGCGCTGCACCGCTAGTCGAAAAATACGGCGACAAAGTGGTGCCAATTCATATTGATTTAGCAGATCGGCAATCGATCGTTGCTGCTGCTCAAACTGCAACGGATGTGGAGGTTGTGGTGAACAACGCAGGAGTCGCTCAGGACGCGAGTCCCTTGGATGAGAATGCGATCGCAACCCTAGAGTTTCAGATGAACATTAACGTCTATGGCTTGATCGCCATGGCCCAGTCGTTTGCGCCGATTCTCAAAGCTAATGGCGGTGGCGTCTTTGTTCAGCTTAATTCCGTTGCTTCGCTAAAGACGTTCTTGAGTTTTGCTACCTACAGTGCCTCCAAAGCGGCGGCCTATTCCATTACTCAGGCATTACGAGAATTACTCGGCAAACAAGGCACTATCGTGCTGAGTGTTCACCCTGGGCCCATTACTACCGACATGAGCGATGCGGCAGGGATGGCCGAAATCTCTGAACCACCCATTCTGGTTGCGGAGGGCATTATCGCTGCGCTGCAAGCAGGTGAGTTCCATGTTTTCCCCGACTCGGTGGCGAAACAAATTGGTAGTGCCTACGAGAGCTTTGCAAAAAGTGTCGTCGAAGTCAGCATGGGCGAAGGCTAACGATTCCTTGCAAACATCTGATTTTGAACCGTAAACCATATGGGGAGAGGGCGTTGCAGAACAGTGGGATGAATTGAGACAAGCAGAGGAAGCAGAGGAAGCAGGGGAGGAAATTTTATAAGTTGCCAAATCATCCCGCAAATATGCAATGCCGGGGAGAGAAACAACTCCAGTTAGATAAACACCCAATACTTCTCGGGTTTTGCATTTTTAACTCGAAATCGGGTTTGGGTTAAAGGTTTTTTCTTCTCCTTTTCCCGTTCCCCTTTTCCCTTTAACCGAGAAGTATTGAGATAAACACCAAACTAAATTCGTTTATACAGTTAGCGAGGCTTTTCGTTTGCGCTTTAACCACAAAGCTGCAACACCAGCAACCGCTATCCCGCCAAGGGTATCGGGTTCTGGAACGGTGGCTAAATGGGTATTATCAATCACAAGTTTAGCCAACGTACCATTACCACTACTGGAGAAGAGATAATCGTCTTCAAGATTGCCCCGAAGCGCACCTCCAATTGAGAAAAACTGCCCCTTTCTGGCATTAATATCTGCAATCGCGTCAGAGTTGAGAACAAAATTCAGAATTTCGTCCGAATTGCCAGAAGTACTAACGTCAAAAGTTCCATAATTTTTACCACTTCCCAAATCACTATAAATAGTGTTGCTGGGGCTATTAACTTTCTGACTTAGTACATCAGCAGGTGTTGAAACATCAAAAAAATCTAGAGTTTTTGTTCCAGTTTCTGAACCCTCAAATCGTTGAATTTGTAGGGTTGCTGAGGAGACTTTTGCTATAGTACCAAGATCGAATGTAAAAAAGTCACGCAAATCTGTTGCGCGGATATTTCCAGTTAGATAGTTGGTATTATCGTTAGTATTAGACACATTAAGTCCGCCTTCAGCAGCCCACCAACCTTGACCTGATGCATTTACAGTCAAAGTTGCTGCTTGCGCTGCATTTAACGTTCCTAATCCGAATCCAACGACGGCAGCCGTAATTGCCAATTTGGAACACTTTTTCATTGGATATCCCTCTAAATTTCAACTTTTTTCTATGCAATTACTGCTTTTCACTCTTATGCACTTGCTCTACATAAAACTGACTGAGCATAGTGAAAATTCTTGGATAGGGTTATTTTGACACTGAAAATTCTGTATTAACATTGATTAATACTGTTATTAGCATGATACTATTAGACGAAGTTTTATAAGTGTAAATACATAAATTTTATATAGAATTTACAGTATTTTTATATTTTATGCATTTTTTTAAGGTTTAATCCTTGTAATACCAATTTAATGTGAAGTTGCACATATCTTGATCCCCCTAAATCCCCCGATAAATTGGGGGACTTTGAATTCCCCCCTTTTTAAGGGGAGCCAGCGCGGTCTTGGGGTCTCCCCAAGTGGAGCGACTGGCGTGGGCTAGGGGGGATCGAATTCTATGCAGCTTCAGAAAGAATTGGTATAAAGAGAGAAAATTCTGGCTTAGATTCTCAATTTTTTAGAGAAGCCAGGAATTTTATTATTCAAATTTTTTAAGTAAAAGTACTGAAATAAATCAAGGTTATATTTCAGCATTAATGTTTTATAAATCTATTCTTCAAGCATTCCGGAAACAGGTGGGAATGTCAGAAAAACTAAATAAAAGGACTTACTGAGTAACCAGGTCATGACCCACCACATAATCGGTAAATTACTACAAGGGCGTTACCAAATTGTCCAAACCCTGGGTGCAGGGGTGTTTGGACAAACATACATTGCTGTAGACGTAGATTATCCGGAGAATCCCAAATGCGTTGTTAAGCAGATCAAAGTTAGCAGTTCCGAATCTGGCTACTTGGAGATGCTGAGATTACTGTTTCTGACTGAAACCGAAACCCTCAAGCTTCTGGGAAGCCATCACCAAATTCCTGAATTCATCGTCTGCTTTGAAGAAAACGAGCGATTTTATTTAGTGCAAGAGTATATTGAAGGACATGCGCTGACTGCGGAATTGCCCGTCCATCAACAGTGGGGGTGTATGTGGAGTGAAAGCGAAGTTGTAGAATTTCTGATAGATGTCTTAGGTATTCTAGAATTTGTTCACTCTCAAGGTGTTATCCATTGCGATATCAAACCGGAAAACTTAATCAGACGTAATAGCGATGGCAAGTTAGTTTTGATTGACTTTGGCTCAATCCAGTCTATCGATTTTGGCATAGGTGCGGAATTGCCCATTTATAGAATTCCTGTCACTTCATTGGGGTATATACCGCCAGAGCAATTTATTGGTCAAACACAGCCCAACAGTGATATTTATGCTTTGGGTATGATTGCCATTCAGGCTTTAACTGGGTTAGAACCATTAAAATTAAAAGCCGATCCTTATACTAATGAAATTTTTTGGCGTTCTCAAAACACGCCAGTTAATGATTATCTAGCTGCTGTTCTCAGCCAAATGATCCGCTACGATTACCAAGATCGTTTTCAATCTGCGGGTGAGGTACTGCGGGTACTCAAACAAATCATATGGGAACAGCCACCAGAAATATTAGAAGCAGATTCTCATTTTTCCCTAGAGGCGACGGCTGAAGATAATAATTATCAAAATCCTACATTTGGAAAATCATCCCCGTTTTTAACAGGAATGAAAGTAGGACTGGCGGCTAATTCTTTGTTGATGGGATTTGGTGTTTATTCTTTAGTTAATACTTCACCTGCATACTCAGAAACAGATACTTTATATAAAGCGAAAAAAGAATATCAATCAGGAGATTTGCAAGAAGCGATCGCACTTGCTAAATCAATTCCCTCCCACAGTAATGTTTACCCAGAAGCACAAGCTACAATTGAAGAATGGCAAGAGCAATGGCAAGTAGCTGCACAGCAATATCAAATAGCTCAAACAGCTTTTCATGAGAGCAAATGGTCAGATGTTCTTCATGCTGCTGCTAAAATTCCAAATATTTTATATTGGCAAACTAAAACAAATAATCTAGTTCGGCAAGCATCCCTCAACATTGAAACACAGACGCAAGATTTATTAGCAAAAGCTTACGAAAGAGCCAAGATAAAAGATTTTTCTACGGCATTACAATATCTGCGTCAAATTCCTCAAGAAAGTCGTGCGGGTGCTTTAGTTCAAGACAAGTTAGCTGAGTACAATCGAAAGCGGCAGATCAGAGCAGCCTACTTTTTACAAAAAGCCTATAAACAAGCATATGTTGGTGATTTTGAACAGGCTGTAAAATTTCTCCGAAATATTCCCAACGATACTCTAGTTTATGCTCAAGCTCAAGTCAAATTGAATGAGTATACTCAAAAACAACGCGTGCTGGCTGACAATCAAAGGGTAGCTTCTGCAAAAAGAATAAATTCATTCATCCCTAAAAAATCAGCGACTAGGATGGAATATTTTCAGGGAGTAAATTACCTACAAGAGGTGAATATTCGCTAGTTACAGCAATTTTTATATGCATAGACTTGTTACATACATAAATTTTAAAATGCACGTAGGGGCATAATATATTGTGCTCTTATGTGTGTAGTCTAAGGGTTGAAATTCTCGTCTATTCGCGTAACATGTCGTAGGCAAAATAAGAATTTTAAATTGTTAACGGATGGGTAATTCAATAATAAACTCTATCCCTTCACCTGCTTTGGAATGGTATGTGAGCTTGCCATGATGATTATTAACCACAATTTGGTAAGCAATAGATAGACCAAGCCCTGTCCCTTTTCCGACGGGTTTTGTTGTATAAAAAGCATCGAATATTTTTGTTTTGTCTGCTGTATTTATACCCGATCCATTGTCGGCAACTCTTAAAATAACTTGCTCTCCAATTGCCTCAGTTTTAATTTTAATTACACCAGAATATTGACAAATTTCATCACTTTTTTTACTATTATATATTTCTTCAATTGCATCGATTGCATTACAAATTAAATTCATAAAAACTTGATTAATTTCGCCAGGAAAACACTCAATAAGTGGTAATTCGCCATATTCTTTGATTATTTTTATGGCTGGGCGATTAGCATTTTGTTTAAACCGATGTCCGAGAATGAGTAATGTACTTTCTAACCCTTCATGCAAATTAGCTAGTTTCTTACCAGCTTCTCTGTGCCGTGAGAAGTTGTTCAGATACGACACAATTTCTGTAACGCGATCTGTACCAACTTGCATGGATTGAATAATTTTAGACAAATCATCTAATAAAAAGTTGAGATCGCTTTTTTGAATTGCGGTTTGAATTTCATCTGGGGGATCGGGTAGGTATTTTTGATAGAGAGACAGTAAACTAACTACCTCATTTACATACTGTTCAACAAAATTTAAGTTGCCAGCTATAAAATTGATGGGATTATTAACTTCATGAGCAATTCCTGCTGTCAGTTGACCTAAAGCTGCTACCTTTTCTGCTTGAATCAGTTGAGTTTGAGTTTGTTGTAATTCGGTATTTTTAGCGCTCAAGGTTTTTGTCAAATTTCTCAGCTTGAGGTGATTTTCAATCCGTACCAAGACTTCTTCATGCTGAAAAGGTTTGGTAATATAGTCTACGGCTCCTAATTGCAAACCTTTGACTTTATCAGCAGTTTCTGAGAGAGCTGTCATAAAAATGACCGGAATATCTTGGACGCGAGCATTACTTTTTAGCTGTTTACAGGTTTCAAAACCATCTATACCGGGCATCATTACATCCAGCAAGATTAAATCGGGTAAATCATCATTTTCTAATCGCTGGAGGGCTTTCTCACCGCTGCGTGCTGCCCAAACTTCAAAACTTGACCGATCCAAAAAGCTGGATAAAACTTGTAAATTGGCAGGGTTATCGTCAACAACTAAAATAATTCCCCTAGAAGGAGCGTAATTAATAGAATCTTTTTGGTCTTCAATAGTAGTTTTCATACTGTTTCCATTGCATATTGAGTCAAGAAGTTGAGGATTAAATCTTCATCAAATTGCCTTGCTAGTTGCCGTATTTCATTAGCAAATGGCACGAAGATTGTGTCTGTTTCCTCCAGTCGATCGGCCCACTTGAGAATGGCATTGAAGTTACCTTTACTGGCTAAGGTAACTAGTTCTTGCAAGACTTGGGGGGAAGGAGGGGTTAATTGAGCAGATTGGCTATTTACTGTCGTTGCTTCTTTGGCTTTTTCTGCATCAGGCTGAGATTGCTTGTAAATCCATACCAAATTTAAGTATTGTTCTAGTTGATGTAATAATTCATCTAAGTGTATAGGTTTGGTCAAGAAGGCGTCACCTCCAGCTTGCAGACTGCGATTTTTGTCGGCTTCAAAGACACTAGCGGAAGAGACGATAATCTTGACATTCTGAATTTCTGGAGTGTGACGCAGGTGTTCAATTAATTCAAACCCATCCATTTCTGGCATCAGTAAATCTGTAACGATCAAGTCTGGCTTGAGGGCGATCGCTTTTTCTAAACCTTCTTTACCGTTGCTGGCTTCAACTACATTAAAACCCAGTGGTTGTAGTAAGCTTGTAATCACTGTGCGATTCTCCCAGCGATCGTCAACCATTAGGATGGTGTAGGGGCTACCCTCAAAGCCAATGATTTGTTTCTCTGATGCTGCGTAGGCGTAGCCCGTCGTAGACATCGCAGATTTTACCCAGTCAGTCGCTTCGGGAATCTCTAATTCAAACCAGAAGCTACTCCCCTGCCCGATCTGACTCTGAACATGGATATCGCTACCCATCATCTGGACTAACTGCCGAGTAATAGCTAAACCCAGCCCTGTGCCTTCAACTTGGCGCTTTTTCTCACCTACTTGTTCAAATGGCAAGAAAATTTTGCTCAATTCTGCGGGAGTTATACCAATTCCGGTGTCTTCTACGGTACAGCGGATGCGATGTTTCACTGTCTGCCCATCACTGGGAGGTCGATCGATTACTTCAATATTGAATGTAACCTGACCTTCATCTGTAAATTTGATCGCATTTCCCAGCAGATTCAATAGCACCTGACGTAATCTTTTAACATCAATATGAACCCCTGTGGGTAAGTCGATCGCGGGTTTATAAACAAACAAAATGCCCTTTTGTTTTGCCCGAATACCGCATATTTCGACAATTCCTTGGAGAAAGGAGGGGAAATGCACATCACCTGGATACAGTTCTAGCTTTTTCGCTTCAATTTTGGAGAGATCCAAAATGTCATTAATTAAAGTCAGCAGATGAGAGCCGCATTGTTCAATAATATTGACGTGATATTGCTCTTGATTGGGTAAAGCTGGGGAACGCAGCAAAATTTGGGCACAACCGAGAATGCCATTCAAGGGCGTTCGCAGTTCATGACTCATGTTGGCTAAAAATTCGCTTTTAGCATGGTTGGCTGTATCAGCGGCAGCTTTAGATTTTTTCAGTTCAGCTTGTTCAAATGCTTGCACTTGCCACAAGACAGTAATCATAGTAACAGCCAGTCCACCGACAATTAAAGCGATCGAGTCGAGGTATTGCAATCGAGATTCGATATTTTCGCGGGGAATTACCAAAGCCACAGACCAATTAGCGGCTTGCAACGGCAGATAAGCTACATACTTTTTAGTGCCGTCAATTTCCATTAACTCAATTCCCTGTTGTTTTTTCACCATCCGCCGGGCGATCGCATTTAAATTGCGATCGCCAATTTTCAGCAGGCTGGGTGCAGGTTCTTCTACGGTTGACATTAATGCCGAGTCAGGGTGGACGATCGCTTGTCCTTGGGAATTGAGAGCAAAAGCATAGCTATTCGTGCCGTAGTGCAGGGAGTTGACAACCTTTGCAATGCGATCGACTCTCACATTGCCGTGGAAAGTCCCTATTGGTGAACTACTAGCAGAATTTGACCAAATCGGGGTGGAGATCGCAATTAAAGAAATTCCTGTAGAACGGCTAATAAAGGGATCGGAAATATTGCTCTTTCCCGCAATTGCTTTTTGAAAGTAATCTCGATCCTGAATATTTTTATTTGAGCGACCAACTTTTGTATTGGAATATGAACCATCTGGGGTAGCTATTTGGAACAAGAAAAATTCATTTATCCGCTTGACTTCTGCCTTTAAATATGGTTCTGCCACAGACCAGTTTAAGGAGCGTACAGTTGAAGTATTCGCCAAGGTTTGTACTTCTACTTGACGAACATGTAACCACTCCTCAATTTCAGCACCCCCTCTTTGTACCTCTAAAAAAGCACTATGTCTCAAATCTTTGAGCATCACATTTCTAGCGGCTTGATAGCTGAAATAGGCAGAAATACTGACTACAAGAGTAGTGCCGCCTATAATAAATCGAATTAATAAATTTCGCGAGGGATGATTTTCTCTGTCAGATGCCGATAGGCTGGAGTTTTGTTGTATCAAGGGTTAGCTCCTTAACCACATAGTTCGGTAAGAAGAAATTCTCGGTTATCTTTAGATTTCCCAAGAAGTTACCGATGCTCACAGCTTTTGGTAAAATAAACAATAAATTTATAGTAATGCCACGAATTATAAGTTTTTATTTCAAAATATTCTTGAAAATAAACTAAAATTCTACATATTGGTCAGAAGAAGTGTTTTTAATAATTCGTAATTACGAATTATTAATCTATTAGGCAGGGCTATTTCGTTCTAGACATAAACCGCCCAGAACTAAAGTTCCGCGGCTCATAGCCCAACTCCACGCTTAGTGGACTAAAAGCCTTTATTAGTCGTCTTTAGACGAATGAGTGCTATTAGCCTTAGAATTTATTCTGAGGCAGGCTAGATGAGAATGAAATAGCCCTGTGTATTAGGGCATCGTCTGCGGTGAATTAGTAGGATTAGGAGCTGGGATAATTGGTACGATTAGAGGCTTTGGTTTCTCGGATTGCAGTTGAATTTGGGCTTGGTCGCGGGCGTTTATTGCTTGGTGGTAATTAGGCTTGTATTTTATTGCTCGATCGTAAGATGCGATCGCATCTTTAAACCGTTTCAAATTTAGTAGGGCATTGCCTCTACTATACCAGCTTTCAGCATAGTCTGGTTTATAACGAACTGCCTTATTATAAGATGCGATCGCATCTTCGTATTTTTGCAAAATGTATTCTGAATTCCCTAGATTGTACCAGAGTTGATAGTCATTTTGTTTAATTGTTGCTGCTTTATTATAAGCTTTTATTGCTTCTTCATAGCGTTGATTTTGATGCAGCGACCAGCCCAAATTATACCATGCTTGATAGTTTCTGGGATTGTACTTAATTACTTGATTAAAAGATTCAATTGCTTCTGGATAACGTCGTAAGTTTATGAGAATGTTACCTCTTGATAACCAAGCTTGATAATAATCCGGTTGGTATTGTACCGCTTTATCATAAGCTGTGAATGCATCTTGGTAGCGTTGCAAATTGACTAGAGCATTTCCCCAATTATACCAGCCTTGCTCGTAGTCTGGTTTTAATTCAACGACTTTTTCATAGGCTGCGATCGCTTCTTCATATCGCTTAGAACTTTGTAAGGCTAATCCTTTTTTATACCAAGCTTCGTAATTATCTGGTTTAAATTCAATCGCTTTTTCATAAGATTTAATTGCTTGGTCGTATTGATTTAAATTACTTAAAGCTTCACCCTTAGCATTCCACACTTCCGAGTTTTTATCATTTAATTGTAAGGCTTTGTCAAAAGAGGCGATCGCTTCTTGATATCGCTGTAAATTTCCCAATACAAAGCCCCGTCCGCTCCAAGCTTCAAAATAATCTGGTTTAATTTGAATTGCTTTATCATATGCTGCTAGCGCATCTTTGTATTTTTTTAATTGATACAGCGTTTTGCCTTGACCATTCCAGCCTTGAGCATAATCTGGTCTAATATTAACGGCTTTTTCATATACTTCTAATGCGTCTTGATAGCGTTGCAAATCAAAAAGGGTATTTCCTTGTTTAGATAATTCTATGGCGTTATTGGAATTGATGTGATTAAAAATCAATATTGATGCTACTCCACTCACCCCAATTAAAAATATTGCTAGTAAAACTTTACTCAAAATCCCTTTTTTGGGTTGAGGTTTGATTACATTTTTTGGTGGAGAAATAGGAGTTAAAGCTATTGTTTGGGCGGGTGGTTGTGTTAACTCTTTCAGCCCTTGTAGCGCTAAAGTTGCCGAAGAATAGCGTTGCCGAAAATCGTAGCACACCATTTTATCTAAGAATTGAGCGAATTCTGGCGTTACTGTGGCTTGATTATGCCAGATAATTTCATTCGTATCGGCATCTTTTACTATTTCCTCTGCTGATAATCCAGTGAGAGCTTGAATAGCAATTATTCCCGCAGCATAGATATCACTGCTTAATTTTGGCGTACCATGAGCTTGTTCTCCAGGAATATATCCAGGCGTACCTATAGCAACAGTAGCTTGCGTTTGAACTTGGGGAAGAATAATTTGAGTAGCAATTTGTTTAACTGCACCAAAATCTATTAAAATTAATTTGCCATCTGAGTCGCGTCTAAGGATATTTCGGGGATTAACATCACGGTGAATTACATTCTGTTGATGGACAAATTCTAAGATTGTCAAAAGTTCTTGTAAAAGTGAAATTACTTGCTCTTGACTCCAGGTTTTACCTGGGATTAATTCTTGACTCAAGTCATGGCCTTCAATCAATTCCTGTACGAGATAAAATTCGGCATTTTCCTCAAAGTAAGCTAAAAGTTGGGGAATGCGATCGTGAGTTCCTAATTTATATAAAACTTGTGCTTCTGTATCAAATAAACGCCTAGCTGTCTCCAAAGTTACAGGATCGCTTGCCTGGGGTTTGAGTTTCTTAACGACACACGGAGGTGAACCGGGTAATTGGGTATCAAAAGCTATAAAAGTTTCACCAAAACCCCCACCTCCCAAGTGACTAATAATTTGGTATCTTCCTACAAGTGTGTTTCCCAGCATCTCGTTTGCCTAGTTAAGTGCGATGCGATCTGATTTCAATCTTGCCACACGTTAAGGGGAGTGAGGGGGGAGGTAGGGGAAGCAGGGGAGGCAGGGGAAGCAGGGGAAGCAGGGGAAGAATAATTAATAACTAATGACCAATGACTAATGACCAATGACCAATGACCAATGACTAATGACCAATGACTAATGACTAATGACTAATGACCAATGACCAATGACCAATGACCAATGACCAATGACTAATGACCAATGACCAATGACCAATCTATATGATTCCTATTAGTGATAATATTCGTTGCCGGAGTAAGCCGATTATTAATTATTGGCTGATTGGCATTAATGTTGCCGTATTTTTATGGGAACTTCAACTAGAATTTAATGGTGCATTGGGTTATTTTGTCAATACCTGGGGTGTGATTCCAGCGCAGATTAGTGGGGCAATTACAAATGCATTCTTATACAACAATGCTGCTTGGATAATTGTAATTTGGCGAACATTTTCACTAATTATTGCAATATTTCTGCACGGTAGTTTTAGTCAAATATTGGGAAATCTGCTATTCTTGTGGGTTTTTGGGAAAACTGTAGAAAATCTTCTGGGACATAGACGCTATCTCGGATTGTATCTGGCTGCTGGCGCGATCGCATCTTTAGTCCAAATTCTGGCAGAACCGAGTTTGGCAGTACCATTGATTGGAGCGAATGGTGCGATCGCAGCTATTTTAGGAGCATATATTACTAAGTTTCCTAAAGCTAAAATTGACAGCATTTTGCCGCTAATAATCTTGTATATCCCTATCGAACTCCCAGCCTACTTTTATATATTTTGGTGGCCTGTGCAACAATTATTTTATGGGATTGGCAGTTTAAATATTCCCCCCGTTGGTGTAAATCAATCGGGTGTTGTCTTCTGGGGGCAGGTAGTGGGATTATTAATTGGTGCGGTTTTCATGCGTCTGAAGAGATGATTGATTCATCGTTGGATGCAAAGCGTCTTGTCGTTAGATATCGCTCTTAGTCTCAGAGGATACCTCTCGGCTAAAACTCCTATGTGCCTTTTGATGGATTGCATTTTTTAGCTTAAAAATCCATACTTGTAAAACTAGGTGATGCCTACTCTTCAAATCGGTATTGTTGAGTTACAAGTGATGTGCAAGATGCAAAATGTTGATAAAATTAACTTTAAACTCACTGATGAATTAGCAGTTCTGCGGCAGCGTGTATCTGAGTTAGAGCGATCGGAAATATTTTATCAACAAAGGCAAGCAGCGCTTGAGGCACAAGTAACAAAACTAGAAAAAAAATTGGCAATAACAGCACAAAATCCCCAGGTTCAAGTTGTCGAATCTGACATTAAATGGCATCACGAACAGGGGACATCCACAGCCTTAAATCTACCAACAGATATAGCAGCGGCTTTACAGCAACTTCAACAAAAAATTGCAGAGCAACAGCATGTAGAAGCCTCTCTGAGGGAGAGTGAAGAACGGCTCAGGCTAGCCCTAAATGCTTCCGAGATGGGTTTGTGGGATTGGAATATTGTTACCAATCAAGTTATCTGGTCTGAAACTCATGAAGTGCTTTTTGGTGTGCTTCCAGGGAGTTTTGACGGAAGCTATGAAGGATTTCTGAAGTGCGTTCATCCTGAAGACAGGCAATCTGTAATGGAAGTTATCGCCCAGGCTTTAGGGCAAAAGGTTGACTACAACGATGAATTTCGCATAGTTCGAGGAGACCAAAGTGTTCATTGGATTTCTGCCAGAGGAAAATTTATCTACGACGATCGCGGACAAGCGGTGCGAGCGATCGGAGTTTGTATGGAAAATACTGTCTGCAAGCAAGCAGAAGAAAGTACTCGCGAACTCACAAACCAAGTGCAAGAACAGGCAAATATTTTAAATGCTATTCTCACTGCATCAGTCGATCACATTTATATTTTTAATCGCAGAGGTTGCTATCAGTATGTCAGTCGCGATGGAGCTACTTTATTAGGCTTCAAGCCCCAGGATCTTGTCGGAAAGACTTTGCAAGACATGGATGTACCCGCAGACGTTGTAGAACAGGTAGATAATCAACGAAAAGCTGTCATGAAAACTGGGCAGCCAATCAAGGATGAGTGTGAATATATTACCGCCGATGGGGTACATTATTATGAATACATCCTCACTCCATTACGGAATTCCAAACAAAGCATTGAAGGCGTAATTACTGTTTCTCGCGATATTACCGAACACAAACGGGCAGAAAAATCATTACGTGAAAGTGAAGCCAGATTTCGGCGTTTGTTTGAATCTAACCTGATTGGAGTCGCTTTTTGGAATGTGGATGGCTTTATTATTGATGCCAATGATGCCTTTCTCCAGCTAGCTGGCTACACTCATGATGAGTTTGCCACTTTAGGTAGAATTAATTGGAGAGAACTTACTCCTGTTGAATATAAGGATTTAGACGATCGCGCCCTCTTAGAAGTACAAACCACTGGAGTTTCCAGAATTTATGAGAAAGAGCACCTCCACCGCGACGGGAAGCGAGTACCAATTGTATTGGGGATAGCCTTGCTGAATGACTCCAAGGATAATGGTGTTGCTTTTGTACTCGATATTACCGATCGCAAATCAGCCGAGAAAGAATGCGATCGCCTCCTCGAACGAGAACGGAAAGCACGCCAACAAGCAGAAATCGCCAACAAAATCAAAGATGAATTTCTCGCGGTTCTCTCCCATGAACTGCGAACCCCGCTCAACTCCGTTCTGGGGTGGTCGAAAATGCTGCGGACTCGTAATTTCGATGAAAAAACCACTCACCACGCCTTAGAAACCATTGAACGCAACGCCAAATTACAAACCCAGCTAATTGAAGATTTGTTGGATGTGTCTACCATTCTCCAAGGAAAATTAAACTTAAATGTCTGTCCAGTGAGCTTGGTAATGGTGGTTGAAGCAGCACTAGAGACAGTACAACTAGCAGCACAAGCCAAGTCAATTCAAATTCAGACCATATTCGATCCCACTCTTGGACAAGTGATGGGCGACCCAAATCGGCTTCAGCAAGCTGTGTGGAATCTACTTTCCAATGCGGTAAAATTTACACCAACAGGCGGACGGGTAGAAATTCGATTAATGGAAGTTGGTAATCAGGCTCAAATTCAGGTCAGCGATACAGGTAAGGGAATTCCGCCAGACTTTTTGCCTTATGTATTCGATTACTTTCGCCAAGCTGATGGCACAACTACGCGGGCATTTGGGGGATTAGGTTTAGGATTAGCGATCGTGCGTAAGGTTATAGAGATGCATGGAGGAAAAGTTCGAGCCGAAAGTCCTGGAGAAGAATCGGGTGCAACCTTTATTGTTGAGTTACCACTTTTGGTAAGAAGCGAACAGATTGCACGCGAAGAGAATGAGGCTTTAGAAGATTGCGATCTGGAATCCTCGCTCCTTTCGGACACTCAAGTTTTGGTAGTGGACGACGAACCAGATATCCGTGACTTAGTTACCTTTATTTTGCAAGACTACGGTGTAGAAGTAATCGCCGTATCATCGGCACAAGAAGCATTACAAGCGCTATCTGAGTCGGTACCAGATGTTTTAATTAGCGATATTGGAATGCCAAAGACAGACGGTTATATGCTGATGCGTGAAGTGAGGGCGCGATCGCCTCAACAAGGAGGACAAGTACCAGCGATCGCACTGACGGCTTATGCAGGGGAAATGAATCAGCAGCAAGCAATAGCAGCAGGATTTCAAATGCATATTTCCAAACCAGTAGATCCAGATGTATTGGTGAAAGCGATCGCTGATTTGATAAAGTAGTCATTGGTCATTGGTCATTGGTCATTGGTCATTGGTCATTGGTCATTGGTCATTGGTCATTGGTCATTGGTCATTAGTCATTAGTACATACCGACTGTTTCGTGCGCGAAAAAACTTTTTTATTAAGGACTAATTCAAACCACGTTCCTTGTGGGCGTTGTATCTCAAAGACTAATCTCTCGCGTTGCGGTTTGATTGAGCCAAGCTGATATAGCTAAGGGTATGCGAGGCTTTCCATAACTTTAGTGTTATGCCATATCTACTGCTTTCCTGCTAGACTCTGGATAGTCCCTATGCTTTTAGTAATTATGGCATCTGTTGAGCAAGTCATGAAAGAAGCCTTAGCTTTGCCCAGTGCAGCGAGAGCATTGTTGGCAGAAAAGTTGGTTGAAAGTCTTGAATTTGATGTAGACGAAACACTTCAAACACTGTGGACAGATGAAGCCAAGAAGCGTAGAGATGAAGTTCGCAGTGGTGCAATTCAACCCATTCCTGGAGAGGAAGCCTTAGCTAGGGTAAGACAAATTCTAGGGTAATGAAATACGTCTTTCATCCAACAGCATTAATTGAATATGGTGAAGCAGTCAAGTTTTACGCAGAGCGTCGAGTTGAATTAGCACAAGCATTTATTAATGCGGTTGAGGATGCAATTTTCCGAATTATCCAGTCACCGACTCGCTGGGCTGTTGTTGACGAAGACATTCGTCGATGTCTAACGCGCAAATTCCCCTATGGAATTTTATACACCATTGAGGAAGATTACGTTTTAATTTTGGCGGTGATGCACTGTAGCCGCGAACCGGGATACTGGAAAGAGCGCCTCACAGACTAGCAGCAGGATTTCAAATGCATATTTCTAAATCGGTAGATCCAGATATATTGGCGAAAGCGATCGCTGATTTGATTGAACCAAGCTTATAGCTGATAAGCTGAAAAACATCTAAATTGCATAATCAGATTAAATCAAACTCTTGTGGGGTGGGCATCTTGCCCGCCCTAGTTATGCAACTTAAACGTGGAACAGCTTATAGGTAAGCTTCCCTCAGCTATCCATAACTTGTACTTTTATATTAACATTGTCAGTCGTAACAATCGCATTGTTAGCCGAAACAATCGCATTGTTAGCCGAAACAATCGCATTGTCAGCCAAAACAATCGCATTGTCAGCCAAAACAATCGCATTGTCAGCCGAAACAATCGCATTGTCAGCCGAAACAATCGCATTGTCAGCCAAAACAATCGCATTGTTAGCCAAAACAATCGCATTGTTAGCCGAAAAAATAATTTCTCTTGCTACCTATTTCTACGGCGACGATTCGTTTAGAAGTGTGAGACACCGCTACCTCCAAAACGCGATCGCCCAGTATACACTACTAACGGTACTGGTTATCCCTTTGAGAATCGCTATAAGATGAGTAAAAGGGTTTTCTACGTTTGGATGGAAATGACTGAGCAACATGATTCTCAGCAATTGAGTAAACCGACCGATGGAGCTATTACCAAATCGGTCGATAATTCTTGGACAAACCGCATTGGTGGTGTCTGGAACAACGCAACAACACGCTTAACGCAACTTCTACCCGTAGAACAAGTGGCACAGACGCTTGTTGGATGGTTTAGTGTGAGCGAAGCTCAGGTTGCAGAGATTTTAGAGAAAGTTCGAGCCGAACTGCCAACCACAGAAGCGCTGCTAATTGGTAAACCCCAAGCCGGAAAAAGTTCAATTGTTCGGGGATTGACGGGAGTTTCTGCCGAAATTGTCGGTCAGGGATTTCGTCCTCACACGCAACACACCCAACGCTATGCTTATCCTTCCAATGACCTGCCGTTACTGATTTTTACTGATACGGTGGGGCTGGGTGATGTTAAACAAGATACTCAATTAATTATTCAGGAATTAGTTGGCGATTTAAAAAAAGAGACTCGTTCCGCCAGAATCCTGCTTCTCACCGTCAAAATCAATGATTTTGCAACTGACACGCTACGACAAATTGCTAAACAGCTGCACCAGCAGTATCCAGACATTCCCTGTCTGTTGGTAGTTACCTGCTTGCACGAGGTTTATCCTCTCGATACCGTCGATCATCCCGCCTATCCGCCAGATTATCAAGAAATCAACCGCGCATTTAGCGCGATGCAAGAAGCTTTCGCAGAAATAAGCGTTGGCGAAGCCTCTCCGTTCGCGGAGCGTCCCGCAGGGAAGGAGATTCGCTCTGTACTAATTGACTTTACCTTAGAAGAAGATGGCTACACTCCAGTATTTTATGGCTTAGAAGCACTGCGAGATTCCTTAGCAGAACTACTCCCACAAGCAGAAGCCCAGGCGATTTATCAACTATTAGATCGAGAAGAAACTGGGAAGCAACTTGGTAACCTTTACCGAGATACTGCACGCCGTTATATTTTGCCATTTTCGATTATGTCTGCCACCCTGGCCGCTGTACCTCTGCCATTTGCGACAATGCCAGTACTCACTGCATTGCAAGTATCAATGGTGGGACTGTTGGGTAAATTATATGGGCAGACAGTTACTCCATCTCAAGCGGGAGGTGTTGTGAGTGCGATCGCAGGTGGTTTTTTAGCACAGGCAATTGCACGGGAATTAATTAAATTTATACCAGGTTTTGGTAGTGCGATCGCAGCCTCTTGGGCAGCCGCCTACACCTGGGCACTAGGGGAAGCAGCCTGCGTTTACTTTGGTGATTTAATGGGAGGTAAAAAACCCGATCCCCAAAAAATTCAGTTGGTGATGCAAGAAGCGTTTCAGGCGGCGCAAGAACGGTTTAAGGGAATTAAACGTTAGGGGTAGTTGTTGGGGTTTTCAACAAGTAGACCTTCACTTGCTGCGGCTACATTTATAGGCTTCTACTATTTACCTGGGCTAGTTTCTGCCACAATTCATAGGGGCGCACAGCCAATAATCGCAAAGACGCGATAAATCGCCGTCTTTACAATAATCAATCCTTTGTAGAGACGGCGATTTATCGCGTCTCTTGCCTTAACCGAACCGTATTGGGCGCACAGCTAGCTGTCCCACCAAAGCGTGGATTGCATCCAAAAGAGAACGCTATATTATTGTTTCTCCTACACTTTCTCCTTTGCTGCTGGCACAATCCCAAACTTATTTAAACCTGTATCGATTTCTTTCAGTAATTTAAAATCCGCCTCTGGCAAGGGATAGCTGCAACTGCTGAACAAACCTGCACTGACAGCAGGCTGCTTTTCCAAAAAAGAGAAAGCTTGGCGAAACTGATACGGCTTGGCTTTAATCGGTGAATCAAAGTGGCAGGGAATAATCCACTCGAAGTCCCAAGTTGCAACTTTATCAGCCCAGTCAATGGTTTCTTTCGGTGCGCGGTTAAGAATCAGCGTCTGTAAAATTGGTGCGACAAACAAACGCCCATCACCTCGCAAAGCATCAAACGATCGCGGCCAATCTGGATTCCATTTAAAAGGATACAATCCAAAATAAGCTTTCTTTGAGCGTTCTGGTGCTTTCAAGGCATCTTGCAACACCTGACTCCATTGGCGGATATTTAGTGCGTTTGGTTGAAAGTACAAAGCAAACAACGAGATACGCTGCCAACCTTTACGGCGATTTACTTGAATGTCTGCAACAATATCAGCAGCATCATCCTTAGCATGGAATAGTAAGGGATATGGATCTAATAGAGCGATCGCAGGTGGATCTTCTGGGATAGAAAGTACAGAATCTGTTACTAAAAGAGTATGCGATCGCTTGTGGAAAAAAGCAACTTCCGCAAACCGACCAGGCCCAAGCTCGATGGGCCCCAGCATTGCATAATCAAACTCGTCAGCAAAGGGAGTTTTGCTACTATCTTCTGGAAGTACCTGAGTTCGTTTCGGTGGTAAGCCAAGCCAGCTAAGGGGGAGATTTAGCGGGAAACTCCACTGATGGGGAGCTACAAACACCTGTGCAGTCGGAAAGTATTTGGCGAAGGGGCCGACGAATACCTTATGTTCTATACCGGAGATAGTTGGCAGGATAATGTACTTAACGTTACCATGTTCTGCCACCAACTCATTCACAAGCCGGATACACTCTGGGGTTGGTGCAACAGGTGCATAGATGAGAAGGCCCCCGGTTTCGAGCTTAACAACCGTCATGCGAATCGGCACAACTACGTAGAAAATCCCCTGAATCTGGTCAAAATTCCAAATTGTGTCCTTGACCACTTCTTTACGGATTGTCTGCCGCCTGCCATAAGGGTAGAGTGGCACAACAGGCCATAATCCCCATGAAAAGTCTTTTGGATTTATCTGTTGTGCATCGACTATGCGTTCATCATCAGCCACTCTGCAACCCCTCCAAATTCCCTGCTCAAATTGTTTTTATTTGCTATCCCTAAAGTTGGAGTTTAGCAAATTATTGAGATAATCAGAGCAATTATTAATTCATAATTGTAATTCGTAATATCTCCGATGTAGTTCATTCACGATAAAAATCATGAGTAAATATAAAATTTTAAAATCAGAGCAAAGTTACACTTTTACTCAATACTTTTTGTTACCTAACCCAACAATAGATGTAGTAGCTGAGTTTGAGTACAGCTATGCTCGTACAGAGCTAGAATTACCAAGATACTTTGCTGATATTAGCTATTTAGAATTTTTGCAAAATTACTTACAGCGCAACATCAAGCTTTTTAACCCAACGGCTGAGATATCAATCAGAGAATTTATGATTGCTCCTATCCTTGCTGAAATTTGCGATCGGGCAAAAGCTCAACTATATAGTGAGTATCCACTGAATGTGGATGAAAAGCTCAAAGGAACTTTAAATTATTATTTACATAAATCTAACTCCTCATTGGTGATTGAAGCAAAACAATCAGATATTAGAAGAGGGTTTACACAGCTAGCAGTAGAATTAATAGCTCTGGAGCAGACTCTAGACGATCGATCGTCAACTTTATTTGGTGCAGTTACGAATGGAGATGACTAGAAATTTGGTACACTCAATAGACAACAGAAGCTAATTACAGAAGATATTAAACTTTATCGTGTTCCTGAAGGTTTAGAAGATTTGATACGAGTACTAGTAGGCATCCTTCCATCTGAGGCTTGACGAAAGTTGAAAAGATTCCTACGCCTCATGTTTAAAAGCATTGTTCATACTTGCTCTGCAAAACCAGCAATAAAGTTAATTCAATATCCCATTCATCAGCACCTTTTAAATATAGCTACTATTTTCAAAAAAGTAATATTGTTTTAATGTTTGACGAATCCTGTATTTACATTAATCTAATTATTTCGATTTAGAGTTTTCTGTGCAATTGCTTGCAGTTCTGGCGAAGTTAGTGGAGCCAAATAATCAAAAATCTTTTTATTACGAGCAAATTCATTACTATGAGAGAAAGCATCATTACAAGCGTAGGCAGATAGATTTAAAGGGAATTCATCTGGATTTGAGCCTCTCATGTTGACATCTGCACCAGCCTTAACTAGCAATTTAACTATATCTAGAGATTCTTCAAAAACTGCATACATTAAAGGAGTCCAATAAAGTTCACTGCTGTCTCTAGCATTAATATCTTGTTGAACAGAAATAAGAGCTTTAACTTCTTCCAAGTAATGAAAGCGAATTGCTCGAATCAGTGCTTCGGCAAAATCTCCATCAGGTATAATGTAGTCTCCATACATTATTTTTTCCCCTTGCTAGTTTTTAGAAATATTTTAGTACAAGTAAGTGGGTGTAAATAAAGGTTTGTAGTAAGCGGCTCTTGGTGATTTAGATATATTGCAACAAAAGCGATGACTCATTATATTTTAAAAGCTACTAAGGAAAGCGTACATCTAGGTGGCTTCTCTCATCTGCTAGAACCAGCGCTCATTATTGATTCAGGTGATACGGTTGATGTGGAAACTTACACTGGTTACTACGTTTATGACAAAGCACCACCTGAGTTTCTCACACCAGAATTTCTCGACATCTGCCAAAATCTTCTACCAGAACGCAAAATTGCCGGAGGGCCGCATTTACTCACAGGGCCGATTTATGTGCGAGATGCCGAACCAGGGGATGTTTTAGAAGTACAATTAGATGCGATCGCACCTCGTTTACCCATCGGCTTCAATGCCATTCGTACAGGTTGGGGAGCTTTACCACATCAGTTTCCTCAACCTGCGTTGAGATTTATTCCTCTAGATTTAGCAAACAATATCGCAGAATTTCCGGTGGGTGCTGGCATAAAAATTCCCCTCAAACCGTTTTTTGGAATTCTTGGTGTCGCTACGCCAGAAACTTCTCGTACTTCTGTCCCACCAGGTTCTTACGGCGGTAATATTGACAATCGGGAACTACAAGCTGGTTCTCGTTTATTTTTGCCGATTTTCGTCCCAGGTGCATTATTTTCTATTGGTGATGGGCATTCTGCACAGGGAGATGGTGAAGTAAATGTCACCGCCATTGAAACTTCTATGAACGGTAGAATTACCCTCAAAGTTCGCAAAGATTTACAACTAACAACACCAATTGCCGAAACTCCAACTCATATCATTACAATGGGGTTTGCTCCAACCTTAGATGAAGCCTTAGAACTGGCTTTAAAAAACATGATTGATTTTCTGGAACGCTTCACCAATTTGTCGCCAGAAGATGCTTATGTATTGTGCAGTTTAGCTGTAAATTTTCATATCACTCAAGTTGTGAACAGCCCTCACAAAGGTGTGCATGGAATGCTACCAAAATCAATTTTGTCTGAGAGTGTCAATTTATAAGTTGCAATATATCGACCATTTTTTACATCTAAATATTTTAGGTGTTCGCTGTTTACTGAACACCTGAAGACTTTAATTTAGCTTCAGCAATATTTTTGTTAAGCCATCGCCTAGCTTTTCAATAGATTCTTGCTGTTTAGGATCTACTAACGTGCCATCAGGATTAAAGGCTTCGTAAGCTTTGGCTACTGCTATTTGATCGGGAAGTACCAAAACTTTGATATTTCCCAAAATAGACCGCAGGTGAACCAACCCCCGCAAACCACCAAGAGCGCCTGGGGAAGCGCTCATAATGGCAGCAACTTTACCTGCAAAAGCAGCCAACGGTGCTTCATTTGGGGCTGGACGAGATGCCCAGTCAATGGCGTTCTTTAAAACTGCTGTGAGTGAACTGTTATATTCCGGCGAAGCAATCAGCAATCCTTGATGAGAAATTAGCAAATCCTTGAAAGTGCGGGCGTTTGCAGGTAGTCCTTCTTGAGCTTCCAAATCTTCATCATACAGAGGTAGGGGCAAATCGCGGAGGTCTATATAAGTCACTTCTGCGCCTGCTGCCTGAGCGCCAGCCGCCGCGATTTTCACCAATTTTTTGTTGTAAGAATCAATCCGGGCGCTGCCTGCAAAGGCGAGGATTTTAGGTGTAGATGCCATAATTCTAAGTTGAATGGGAATAATTAACCTGTTCAGCTGCATTATCCTGTTTTCAGGCGATCGCTATTTGCTACCTTTAGATTTTCTTTAGAAACTTTTTCTAAGATTATGGCGAATTGGTCAGACTCTTATCTGGGCAAGTTACGACAAATTGTAGGCGATCGCCTACTTCTGTTATTTAGCGTATACGTGATTATCGAGGATAACTTGGGGCGCGTTCTGTTGCAAAAACGAAGTGATTTTAAACTTTGGGCGCTACCTGGTGGCTATCCAGAAGTAGGTGAGTCTGCCGAAGAATGTTCAGCACGAGAGGTTTTTGAAGAAACTGGTTTAACGGTTAAGCGTTTTGCAGCTGTGGGGTTTTCTTCCAATCCAGCCTTTGAAACTGTAACTTATCCCAACGGCGATCGCGTCCAAACCTTCAATTTGATTTTGCGAGCCGTTGAATGGGAAGGCAGTCTCGCTTGCTTAGATGGAGAATCGCTGGCGCTGGAATTTTTTGATTTGGCGGACTTACCTACATTAATGCCAAACGATCGCCCTGTTTTGGAAAAGTTTCAGGAATACAAGAAAAGCGGCGAATTTTTGTTGTTTTAAAATTTTGGTGATGAGATTTCAAGCAACATGTAGAAGCACACATTTGTGGATTTTACACCTTTTTTAATATCCCACAAAGGGCTTCTAAATAAAAAAATTCCCGACAAGATTGGATAATTTATTTGTTGGAGTTAGTTAATTAGTGAGAAATAAAAAATCTGGAAATATTCACAGTGCAATCGCTATCTCCTGTAGGTTGGGTGTAACGTAGTGGAACCCAAGATATGATATCGGGAAAACAGAAAATATTTACACTATAATAAGCTCTCAATTTCTTGGAAAAAATCAATGCTAAACCTGTTTTATATATTTGTTTATGCACTAAGATTAATATCGCTTCGTGTTAGGTTACGTGTTAACCTGACTAACGCTAAGTTGGACTGTGTTGGCTTCGAGCGAGTTGATTTGACCGAGGCTAACCTGACTGGTGCTTGGGATGCCGATGTTGATAAGTGTATTCTCTGCAACACCATCATGCCAGATGGGAGTATCCTGAGCAATGACTATCGGGTTTAATAAGGAAGATGGGAGTGCGATCGCTACTCCACCTAATCGATAAAGCCATTACACAAAGAATACACCTCATAAATCTTGATTTAGGAATATAACTGTACAGACGCGCTATGCGCTATCTAACTCCTAATTCCTTTTTTGCGTATGATATACAAACCCCCTCAACGAAAGCTGTTGAGATGGATTGCATTGTTCCTAGTTGGGACATTTCTGCAATTGTTGTTTTACATCCCGATACCAGTCTTATCCCAAAATTCCAATAGCTGTAGCAATATTACAGCCCCTCTTACACCTGAAGAACAAACTTACGCTCGTGGTGCTTGGCAGTATTTTGTCAAAAATTATCAGCCAGCAACAGGATTTACCAATTCTACTGGGGGTTATCCTTCGGGTACACTCTGGGATATGGGTAACTACCTAATGGCGTTGAATGCTGCACGTTGGTTGAATCTCACTGACCAAGCAGACTTTGATTCCCGCCTCAATAAGTTTTTGACGACTCTCAACAGCTTGAAGTTATTTGAAGATGCGTTGCCTAATAAAGTCTATAACGCAGCCAATGCACAGATGGTTGATTATGGCAACAATCCGCTTGAGCGGGGTCTTGGTTGGTCTGCTTTGGATGTAGGCCGAATCCTGGCTGCCTTTGATGTCATCCGTACCTGTCATCCTCAATATAATGATTGGCTCAAAGGAATTGTAGCGAAGTGGCAAGTAGCGCGATCGCTCAAAGATGGGCAACTTTATGGCGCTACTGTTCTCCCAGACAACAAAACATTACTGGTGCAAGAAGGACGACTCGGTTACGAAGAATACGGCGCTAGAGGTTATGGACTTTGGGGTTTCTCTGCACCCAAGGCTATTTCTTTAGAACCATTTAAGCTAGTCGAAATTAATGGCGTGCAAATTCCCGTTGATACCCGTGACTTTAAAAGCACCAACGCTAATAATTACGTTGTTAGTGAGTCTTATATCCTTGATGGGATTGAATTTGGCTTGCAAGGTGAGTTAGCTGATTTTGCTGCCAGAGTTTTAGATGTCCAAAAACGGCGTTATGACACCACAGGTCAATTGACTGCTGTCACAGAAGATAATATTGACCAAGCGCCTTATTTTCTCTACAACACCGTCTACGCCAACGGTGTAAACTGGGCGACAATTACGGATGCCAATCAACCTTATCCACAGTTTCGCAGCATCAGCACAAAAGCAGCTTTTGGTTGGCGCTATCTTTTTCCAGATAATGCCTATGCTCAAAAAGTTTTTGATGCAGTCAAGGATCTCCGCAGCCCTGATGACAGTGGTTACTATGCTGGTATCTTTGAAGAATCAAAACAACCCAATAAAGCTCTGACAGGTAATACTAATGGGCTGATTTTGGAGATTTTATACTACAAAGCTAAGGGAAATCACCCTTTAATTGCTTCTGCTTCTGTGAGTGTGTCTACTGGTAAGCCCAGTGAAAATGCTTCTCCTACAACACCCTCAAATCAACCGAATTCTACTGTTACGACTCCGACTGCAAATCAACCGAATTCTACTGTTACGACTCCTACCGCAAATCAACCAAATTCTACTGTTACGACTCCTACCCCAACCCCTGCGAATACTTCTAAACCCACAGAAGTCGCCGTTGCACCTATTCCACCAGTAGATAGTCCCAAGCCATCATCTAATCTCAAACTAGATCGACCGCTGTCAATAATTGAACGGCGTTATGCAGAGGCGGCTTGGCGATACTTTCAAGCGAATTATCACTCCAAGAGTGGGCTGATAGACGATCGCAGTGATTTCAAAGGCGCAACCCTCTGGGGATTAGGAGATTATCTCGCAGCACTCCATGCAGCGCGATCGCTCGATATAATTACGCCCAAAGAATTTGACCAGCGCACCCGGCATCTTTTAGCAGCCTTGATAAAATTACCGTTGTTTGCTGGAGAGTTACCAAGTCGAGGTTACGATACGCGATCGCTGCAATCAGTAGATTATGGTGGAAATGCGATTCCAGAAGGCAACGGCTGGTCAGCTTTAGATTTAGGCAGAATGCTGGCAGGGCTTTACAACTTAAAAACTTGTCATCCAGAATACACGGCTGCCGTAGATAAAATTGTGCTGGATTGGTCATACTTGCGTGTGGTGCGCGAAGGTATTCTCTCCAGTGCGACTGTTACCAAAGAGGAAGATGGGCGATCGCTTACCCGCGTCAACCCTGTAACCCGCTTGGGTTATGAGGAATATGCCGCTCGTGCTTTTCAATTATGGGGATTTAATGTTGATGGTTCTGCTGTTGGCGGTGAATATCAAACTGCCTCAGTGGAGGGAGTGAAAGTACCAGTCCAACGCCGTCGCACGGATACTAACTACAAAAACCAATACACAGTTAGCAATCCTTTCTTACTCTATGCACTGGAGTTTGGACTAGATCCACAAATGCGATCGCTCTTTGAACCAATTTTCCAAGCGCAAGCTGAACGTTACCGCCGCACCGGCACTCTCACAGCCTCAGCTACCACTCTGCTCGATCGTAAACCTTACACTGTCCACAGCACAATTACTGGTCAGGGCGAACCTTGGGTGGCTTTAGGAGATGACGGTCAACCTATACCAAAGGGGCGATTGGTAAGTACAGCAGTCGCTTTTGCCTATAATGTCTTGCTTCCAGAAAACAAGTACACTCAAGAGTTACTGCAAGGAACGACTGACTTATACAATCCATTAGCTGGATTTTATGAGGGCTTCTATGAAACTACGGGTAAAACGGCAGTTGGTTTCACCAGCAGCACCAACAGTATGATTTTGCAATCCTTGCTGTACAAAGTGATGAATCGACAACCCTTAATTCGTCCGGCTAACAGCATGAAATCTCCTTGGTGGCAAGAAGTTACTAAGGGAAATTCTGGGCGAGGTCTACCCAATACTGCCACACAACAAACCCACTTAATTTCTGATAGTTCTGGAAGTTACTGGGCTTCAAGTAGCGAAAAGACTCCGTTAGTAACTGGCACAAAAGTCGAGGCAAGGGAGCAGGGTGCAGGGAGCAGAGGGGATGGAAAAGAATAGGGATTCGACCCCACCTGTTGTGCTAGCTTCCCGTAGGGTACGAGAACCACGCTTATAAAGTGGGGGATGGGGAACTCAGATCCATGTTCCCCCCTTCATTTCACGGCAGTTATGATTCACTTCTCCCTGCCCCCTCCCTCCCCTGCCTCTTCGTTGAAATGCAACTCACTGTAATTACAAAGCTGTGTTTGTTAATAATCAGTTCTATTTGGGAATACTTGTACATGAGTCAATGCAGTCCGTAGCTCGAACGAGCAACAGACATTTTAATTCAAAATCCCTGTTTATTCCTTCAAATCTATGAACAAGGTACGACTGGCGCTGATGGTGCTAATTTTACAGGGTACAAGTAGTTGGTCAGCTTTGGATATGGCGCGATTTTTATTAGGATTGCATGTTATGCGATCGCATTATCCAGAATATAGCAATTCACCTAAGAGCGACAGGTTCGCTTCACGCATTAATCGCATTGTCGCTCGTTGGCATATATCAAAACTTGTCAAAAATGGTTGGTTAAATGGTGCCATTCCCAGAGCAGCCAAACTTCTCGAAGTGCAGGAAGGGCGGTTAGGCTACGAGCAATACGCTGCTCACAGTTTACCAAGCTAGAGGCAGACATCCATTGCTGCTTGACTCTTCGGAAATTAAAAATTAAAACAATTCAATTTTTAATCCTCAATTTTTTTATGTACTGGTACTAACATGGCTTCAGTTTCTCTTATTGATAATTCCTCAAACTTTTCCGGTAACAGCCGTTCATTACTCAAAAAAAGAACGCTGTTATTTCGCTATCTAGCAGAAATAAATTTAATTTTTGGTATCTGGTATTTGCAATGGCGCATCACGCATTCCATCAATTTTGATGCGCTCTGGATCTCTATTCCTTTGCTGATAGCAGAAATTTATAGCTATTTCGGTGGCGTCATGTTTGTGATTGGGTTATGGCGGCCTTTAGTGCGACAGGTTAAGTCTCTTGACCAGATGACCCCACCTATACCTAGAGCTGACTGGCCAACAGTGGATGTGTTTGTAACCTGCTACAACGAGCCACCGGAAATTGTAGAAGAAACTGCCAAAGCTGCTCTGAAAATGGATTACCCAGCAATAAAATTACGAGTTTATGTGCTGGATGATGGCAACTCGGCCCAGATGCGAGCTATGACAGAAAGATTGTGTATTGAGGATTTGCAGTCAGCACAACTACAGCAAGAAGCGAATCGAATTGATGCAGAACACTCTAGCTTGTTGGAGCGCCTGAAGCAACTGGAAAATCTTACACCTAATACTCAAGCTGCTGAAAAATGGTTGCAATCATCAGAATCGGTGGCGAACCAATTTACCAGCGAATTTGTCCAAAGTTTGCGATCGCTCATTCTTTGGTTACCTCCACAGCATCAAAGTATAAGCGATCGCTTAACTAGCGAACGAAAAGCCTTAGAAGAATCTATTCGTAAGAAAGAACTCGAACTAGTCGAACTTGCTCGTTTTCGCTACATTGCTCGTCCCAAGACACCTGGCGTAGCGCATCATGCTAAAGCAGGCAACATCAATTACGCAATTTTTTCTGGAGAAACGGCAGGAAATTTTATTGTTACTTTAGATGCCGACCACATTCCCAAGCCAAATTTTCTCAAGCGAGTTCTGCCTTATTTCCACACTTATAATCTTTCAACAGGAAAATACGACCAGAATCAAATTGCTTTTGTCCAGACCCGCCAGGACTTTTACAATATTCCTCCAGGCGATCCTTTTGGACATCGAGCAAATTTATTTTATGGGCCACTTCAACAAGGTAAAGATGGCATGAATGCTGCATTCTATACGGGCACAAATGCAATACTGAGACGTGAGGCATTAGTTAGTGTAGGACTGCAAAATTTTGCTGATGAATTTGCCAAAGATGAAAAACGTTTAGATGAATTTGATTTAGTTGGTGGGGTATCGAGTAATAGTATTACCGAAGATATGAATACAGCCATGCGTCTGCATAGTGCTGGCTGGAAATCTATTTATCACAATGAACTTTTGGCAGAAGGTTTAGCGCCAGACGATCTAAGTTCTACTCTTAAACAGCGGCTACGCTGGGCACAAGGAACTATCCAAGTGCTAGTGAGGGAAAATCCACTGACAAAATCAGGGTTAACTTTTTGGCAAAGGTTGCAATATTTTAAGACGATGTATAGTTATTTCTCTGGTTTTGCAACTCTAGTTTTTATCTCTTGTCCAATTATCTATTTTTTTACGGACATTGTTCCAGTTAAAACCTACGGCCCTGACTTTGCCGTACACTTTTTCCCAGCTTTTATTATTAACCGTCTGACTTTCCTAGCAGCCACTTGGGGCATTCCAGCTAGAGAAGTTTGGCGTTCAGAACAATATGCGATCGCTTTATTTCCCTTATTAATCCAAGCCGTATGGAGTGTGTTCACAGGACAAAAACTCAATTTCCAAGTAACACCTAAGCAACGCCAATCGGGCATTTATCTCCGGCTGGTTTGGCCACAGTTGGTTGTCTTCGCCCTCACGATTCTAGGAATATTGTGGAGTCTTTACCGCTTTGCAATTGGTCATCTAAATTATCCTTGGGTTCACCTACTCAATGGTGCATGGGCTATCTATAACTTGTCACTTTTGTGGGCTATCATCCGCGCATCTGTTTGGCAGCCTTCAAAAGAAGCCTAAGAGGGACAAGGGGATAAGGAGAATAACTCTTAACTCCCTTATAAATCAATACAGTTCAGTTAAGCTTTTTTTCTTCTCTTTCTTCTCTTACTTCGTGTCCTACCCTTCGGGAAGCCACTTCGTGTCTATGCGTCCTTTGCGGTTCGTTAAAAAAATTCACTTTGACAAAGAGTAAAGCCTTAACTGAACCGTATTGCCTTATAAATCCAATTTAGAAAAGAAACAGCTATGAACACTTATTCAGACTCAAACAAATTTGGTCAGCAAACTGTCTTAACGATTTATGCTCATGCTGATGATGAAGTTCTACCTGCTGCTGGCACTCTCAGTCTAATGTCTAAGGCAGGATGGAATGTTCGTTGCTTAATTTTGACTGATGGCAGTCTTTCCAGTTCGCCTGTTAAGGGTACACGTCATCAAGAAGCCGATGCCGCAGGTAAAATCATCGGTGCAACTTATGAGTTTTATGCACTTGAGGAGTATAATTTCTCAACACAAGCAGTGATTAAGGTTACTGAAGAAGCTATTAAGCGTTGGCAACCGGATCTGATCGTTACTCATGCACCACAACCTGAAAAATATGGACATAGAGATCATGAAGTGTGTGCGATCGCAGTTTCTAATGTTGCTACGCGCAAAAACATATCTTTATGGTATTCAGCACCGCCTGTTTTTTTGCGTGGTTTTGAACCCAATTTTTTTGTGGATATTACTTCTGTCATTGAGGAAAAAGTTGCAGCCATTGGGTGTTATGAATCAGAGGTAAACAAAGCATTTATGCAACTTGATGCCATACTAGTTTTATCTCGTTTTTGGGCACGAGAATTAGGTCAAAAAGATGGTTATTTTGAAGCTTTTGAAATCTCGCGCCAATGTGTAGATGCCAGCTTTTTTAGTGCAATAGCAAATAATAATTACCAAGCAATCAAACACAGCTAATTGCATATAATAGACGAAAGTGTTGTTTTTTCTATTGCGGTTTACTTAGGTCAATGCCAAAATATAAATACATATTTCCAAAGCAAATAACAGGAAAGTAAAACCATGAACATGAGCGTAACAGTGCTAGAATTATCTGGAATTTTAGATGGTATTAGAGGTAATGAACTGCGTCGTGAAGTTAGCAGCATTCTGGCGAATGGAGCCGATATTTTATTGCTTGACATGAAAGAAGTCAAGTTTATTGATAGCTCAGGTTTAGGTGCTTTAGTATCAGCAATGCAAATGGTACGAAATGCTAATGCTAAACTTTTTGTCTGTTCTATCAGCGATCAAGTCAGGATGCTGTTTGAACTAACTAAGATGGATAGAATTTTTAAAACCTTTGCTGACCAAGATGAATTCAATCGCCAAGTATTGGCAACACAGTAAGCTGTTAGACAATACAAAATTTTAATTTGCATATCTCGACTATACTAACCAAAGTTAACTTTTATCAAAGATAAGTCATCATCAAGATTATCTTGAGCATTTAAGGTAAGAATATTTGCTAATAGCTGATTTAGGTTACAGCAATCTTTTTGGCTATATTTGGTTAGTAAGTCAATGAAAGCTTCGATACCCCAAATTTTACCATCTGACTGATTAATTTCATACGCACCATCACTAAAGATGTATAAAGTGCTGTTTTCTTCGACCTCCAAAATAGCATCCTCAAATTGGATATCAGGTAAAAAGCCAATTGGTAAATCTAAAGAACTTAACTGTTTAACTTGAATGCTGTTCGTAGAGGTATTAGATAACAATAAAGCTGGTGGATGTCCGGCGTTGGCATAAATGAGTTGACGTTTAAGGCGGTGATAAACTCCATACCAGATTGTGAAGTATTTATCACCGTGTTTCGTCATTTGAAAGGCATGATTGAGCGCTTTTAGAACTTCACTTGGTTGAGAAAAGTTAGTGTTCGGTAGAGATTGCGATCGCAAAACATTCAACACTGAAACTGATAGGAGGGCTGAACCCACCCCATGACCTGATACATCCAACAAATAAATTGCCAAATTATCCTCATCAATCCAATGATGGTCGAAGCAATCACCTCCTAGCTGTGCTGAGGGAATAAACAAATTTTCTGTAGTTACCGATCCTACAAGTGGTGAGGGTAAAAGCGATCGCACATAATCGGCGGCCTGTTCCAATTCTGCTTCTAAAATTTGCTTTTGGGTTTGTAAATCTTGATTTAATGTCTCTAAAGCTTGCTTTTTACTTTGTAAATCCTGATTTAGCTGGTGTAACCTTAGTCCTGCTCTTACCCGTGCTTTCAATTCATTCATCTCTATTGGTTTAGAGATAAACTCGTCTGCTCCAGCGTCAAGTCCCCTAACTCTATCTTCCTCCTCCCCTCGAGCTGCTCCCCTAGCAGTCAATAGAATAAAAAAAGTAGTTGCCAACTCTGGATCTGTTTTAATTCGACGACACACTTCTAGCCCATCTAGTTGGAACATCATCCAGTCACAGATAATCAGAGCAGGACGTAGCAGTTGTGCTTGTGTAATTCCTTCTTCGCCATTTTTGGCGACACTGGTATCATAACCCTGATTTTGGAGTGTTCTTTTCAGTACTGTTCGTACTATAGGGTCATCATCAATAATCAGAATTTTAAACATAAATTACAGTTTTTTAGGTAAAATGATAAGTAAATAGTTGCTTTAATTTAACTTATATGAGATTTAGTTTTTCATGTATAGTAAAAATACTCAAATTAAATAAACTCGTTAGCGAATATGATGATTTAAAAATATTTACTTAGTTAAGAAGTGAATAATAAAATTTGTCTAAAAGTCAACACAGACCTTACAGCTTCACCTCAAGTTTTAACTTGGTTCGATCAGATAAATCAACCACCTATTACCGATAAAGAAATTTGGTGGCAATGTCAAACTCTGATGATAGAAGGCTTTACTAACATTGTTGAACATGCCCATAAAAACTTACCTATTGAAACTCCTATTGAAATAGAAGCTATACGGTTAGATGAATACATAGAAATTCGCATCTGGTCTCAAGGCGAACCCTTTGACTTAGAGCAGAAATTGCGGCAAGTATCTGAATTTGAGGATAACGATCGAGAGCGTGGGCGGGGTTTAAAAATCATGTCCGCCATTGCTAACAAATTGAGTTATGAGCCGACAGAAGATAATCGTTACTGTTTATTTATTAGTAAATATTACTAAAGTTACAGCAATAGCCAGGAGTTATGAGTTAGGAATTATGAGTTAAGAGTCCTAATTAAAAATTCTTGGATGCGTTTAACAAACTCTTCTAACTCTAAGATGAAGTTAGTACTACCTCGGCGCTCTTGGTTGTGAGCTAGTTGTTCTAGTTTTTCTGCTGCCAGATGCATGGTTGTAGCTCCAAGATTGGCACTAGCACCTTTAATTTGATGGGCTTGAAGCGCTAGTTGCTGAAAGTCATGAGATGCGATCGCTATTTTAATCATCTCTAGACGAGGTTGAATATCTTCAACAAACATTTGCAGTAATTCCAATTCAAATTCTGGGTTGTTTTCTGAGAGTTGGTGCAAACGTTCCCAATCAATTGGGAGGTTAACTGAACCTACATCTGTTGTAGAAACTGTCTGCTCTGTGGCAGGTGTTTCTTTTGCCTTGAATATCGCACTTCCCCAATACTCTAGGGTCGCCGCCAATTTTTCTTTCATCACCGGCTTGCTCAGATAGTCATCCATTCCGGCATCTAGACACATTTGTTTGTCTTCCTTCATCGCATTAGCTGTCATCGCAATTACTACAGGACGACGACCGCTAGCAAAGCTGCTTTCTTCCCAGCGATGAATTTCTTTTGTAGTTTCTAAACCATCGAGAACTGGCATTTGGCAATCCATCAAAATTAAATCGTAAGGGATTTTTACTAATGCCTCCAACGCTTCCTGCCCATTATTAGCAACATCGGCGCTGTAGCCCAATGTTTTAAGTTGTTTCAAGGCAATTTTTTGATTAACTAGATTATCTTCAGTTAAGAGAATTCTTAATTTAGGATAATCTGGAACAGAAAAATCACGGTTGTTTTCAGAAGTTTTCACTCGTGCCTCCTCTGGAAGAACAGAAGCGGCAATTGTAAAATAAAATGTACTACCTAGACTAAACTCACTTTCAACCCAAATTCTGCCACCCATTAATTCGCACAGTTGCTTGCAGATGGCAAGACCTAACCCAGTACCACCATACTGTCGAGTAATGGAGGAGTTAACTTGACTGAAGGCTTTAAATAAACGTTCAAGGCGATCGCGTGGAATTCCGATGCCTGTATCTTTAACACTAAACTGAATTTCGTCAGTATTTGCTGCAAATGAAGGATGATTAATATCGCTACTCTTGCGGCTTATAGCTGAGATTTCTATACTTCCCCTTTCGGTAAATTTAATAGCATTACTGAGTAAATTAATCAAGACTTGGCGCAGTCGGGTGATATCCCCCACAATCATAGTAGGAAGTTTAGGATTATCTAAAAATGTGAGGTTTAAACCTTTTTCTCTAGCTGTAGGCGTAAGCATATACAAAGCCTCATTAATACAACTTCGCAAAGCAAAAGGTTCCTCTTCTAGTTCCAAGTTGCCTGATTGTATTTTGGAGAAGTCAAGAAAATCGTTAATAATTTTGAGTAATGAATTTCCACTGGTGTGAATGATTTCAACAAAATCTTTCTGTTCAGCAGTCAATTCAGTATATAGCAACAAACTAGCCATACCAGTTACCGATGCAATCGGAGTCCGAACCTCATGGCTAATCATCGCTAAGAATTCCTGTTTAGCAAGTTCTGCCTGCTTGCGTTCAGTCATGTCTCGCAAAAGATAGACATAACCTTGAAAATGTTCAATTTCTGTCTTCACTATTGAGGATGAAAAAGCTACAGGAATTGTTTGACCACTTTTGGTATAGCAAACGGTTTCTACCTCTTTTACTAAATCATTTATATCTTGATTGTGAGATGTATTAATACTTTCAATATCGCTAGCTATCAGAGGAAAGTTATTGATTTCTTTAATAACTTTTGTAATAGGTTGACCGATGAGTTCTATTTCGGTATATTGCAATAATTTTTGTGCTGCATAATTGATTTTTTTTATCTCACCTGATAGCGTTGTCACTAACAAGGCGTCTGCCATTGATGTCACGATTTGGTCAATATATTGTTTAGAAGCTTTTAAGTTACGTAACAAAAGATTTGCTTCATTTGCACCTTGAAATAAAGATTGCTCAAGAACCATTCGTTCTGTTACGTCTTCGACAACAATGATTATTTTATTGCTATAATGTCCATCCGGGATATTATTAGTAATCCGAATATCAATATATAAAGGAGGATCTGTATCTTGCGATCGCCTAATTCCTTTTAATTCAAAATTATCTTGCTCTCCCTGTCGAATTGCATCAAAAACATCTTCAAGTCCCTCTAATTCGGGAAATACAATCCGAACATCCTCACCTGACTTCACTTCATTAGGAATGTCAGCAAAACGATTTAGTCCCAAAGACATCTCTAGAATCTTGAGGTTTTCATCAATTATCAAATATTCAATACTACATATAGATAATAGGTTTGTCAGAAATGAGTTCATCTTAATTAAATTAAACGATTAGCTAAAGCTTGAAATATTTTATCAACATTATTGCCAGTCTTAGCTGAAGTTATATATGTGTCTAAGATATTAGCTCGATCGGAGAATTGATACATTTGACGAATTTTTTCTAAATATTCGCCTGCAATCATATCTGATTTGTTCAGTGCAACAACAATATAGCTATTAGGATTAACAGCTAAAAACGTTTGAATATGCTCCTGGATATGATGAAGCGTTTCTGCTTGTGTCACATCAGCAACTATCACAGCACCTTTAGAACCTTGAAAATAACTTTTAGCAACTGCCTTAAACTTATTACTGCCTTCAATATCCCAAATTATTAGCTGTAAGTCTTGTGCACTAAGTAGATTTTTGTCTGAAACGCTAACCAATTTACGAGATATTTTTACTCCTACAGTTGAAAGATATTCATCGCTAAATTGACACTCAACAAATTGGCGAATTAAACTAGTTTTACCAACACCAAAATCGCCAAATAAGCATATTTTTTTAGAGATTGTAGACATAGTTGGGAAAAAGTAGGGAATATTTTATCCGAATCATAGCTACTATAAACTTAAAATTGCTTGTTTATCGGTTCTAGAGTGACACAGCGGCTTAACCACAAGGGGTTAGTTTCATCAATTCCTGGTGGTAAATTTGTTCTACCAATGACCTGTAAACGAGATGACTCAATACCTAATTTAATCAGTGCTTGTTGTACAGACTTTGCTCGCGCTAATGCCAATTTTTGAAATTTTTTCCCGCCAGTAGAGTCACTATAACCAATGATTTTTAAATGCTTATTTGGGTGCTGATTGAGGAAAAACTTGACCTGTTGAACCTTGTACGCTAAATCTGCTTTCATTAAATTGGCTGAGTTGGGTTGAAAGTAAAATCGAACTTCAATCTGTGCTGGTTGTACTCGCACGGCGCTAGACACAGATTTTACGCCTGGAATTTGTTCAAATGCATTAGTAATAATCCGAGCATCTGCAATACGGTTGACAGTTCCTTCAACAGCTACTTTCCCAGCAATGTATTGAGCGGAAATTGCTATATCGTCAGTCTGATTTAAAACTGCTGTGACTCGTTTGACTTCAGCAGCAGCTAATACGGGGTCTGCTGGTACTTCTACTAATAAAATTTGATTGTCAATCAACCAATTAGGAGAGGTGATTTTGACAATTTGCTCGGCTTTCTGGCGAAGAAGTTGATTAGGTAATCGTCCTGTTAATTTTAATTTATTGTGTTCTACTTGTACAGTTAGGCGATATACGGCTAGTTCTGGAACAGAAGTTAGAGCCAAGGAAGTTTGATTTTCAATGGAATGTATAACGCCACTACGGTATTGCCAAATGCCCCAAGGAATGAAAATGGTGCTGATAACTGTTAAACCTAATATCAGTAGCGGGGAAATTTTTGTTTTATTTTTCTCCTGAATATCTGTACCTTTGAGTTCTTCTAGAAGTGTATGAACTTCAATAGGAATTAAATCAGGATCGCCGTCAAACCTTTCAATTAAATCACCATACTTTTTAACAATTCTGCTGAAGACTTGTCGCATTTGCCAAATAAAGTTTTTGCTTGGCTCTCCTCGCACAACAATCGCTAAATAACAATATCCTGCAACTTCTAAAATTATTTTGGATGTCCCATATTCAATTGCATCTAATTCTGTTATGTTTCCAGATTTATTGATGCAATCATTGGCAAAGCTACGAATTGCTGTCAGCATTCCTGCGATCATTTCAGCCTCTAGCTGCTCTGCATCAGAGTGCTGAATATCTGAAATAACTAAACCAGATGCTTTATGAATCAAGAAAATGGCTTGAATTGTAAATGGTAAAGCTTCTTTAAGAATTAATTCTGCTTCCGAAACTCCCTGTAGCTTGGCACGAATTTTACGTTTGATGCCTTCAACGCTGAGGGTTTCTTCAACTTGTCGGTTAATGGCGCGGATTGTCTCTGCCATATATTTGGCTATGGTACTACCAATAATTGGGTAGAGTGCATCCACCACAATATTCTGTTCAATTTCAATTTGCTTTTTTATCGCTCGTCCCATTGCCGGAGCGATCGCATCTGAAACATCTTCTGGCGCTATAATAATCTGCTGGGAAATTGCCAGAGGAATAACAGGTGCGATCGCTTTACTCATGCTAACTTTATCCTGTTCAGTGCGACTGCGGATAGTCTCATCAATAATAGGAGCAATTATCTCGACAATTTCTTCTCTCGACTCTATAATCTTCAGCCTTAAAAGCTCAGAAATCGACGGTAGTAGTAGATTTATTAGCTCTTGAGGGTCGTAAATTTGATGCTCTATTTTTGTTAATTTTTGTTCGATTTTAGCTGTAATATTATTTATTTCTGCTAATTCATATCCGACCAATATCTCCCGTAATTTTTGTAATGCATCCTCTGAGTTATCTAACTTTTCCTCAAATTCTGCAAATATTTCAATAGAATTTTCTAATTTTTCTTGAGTAGTTTGTGGATAATTAGATATATCTTGAGGGAAATTAAAATCTGACTCTAAATAAGCTTCGCATACTTCTAATATCACTGGAGGCAGTTGCAGTAATTCAATTTTTTCTGTAATATACTCGTTACTATTATCAGTTTCTGATGGTAATAAAGGAAAAGATTGCTCAGGTGATTCGATAATTTTGAGTTCGATTAGCAAATGCAGCAAATTGTCAAGCTGTCCAGCTTCTTCTGGCTTCAACTCAACAGATTGAGAAATCGAATTTTCCACCTGAGTCATCCTTTTGAGAGTGCTGAGTTAGGAGTTATTCTTGCCTTCTGACTTAATTACGAATGTAATTCTGGCGTACTGTTGGAGTGAGTTAACACTTTTGACAACTTTGTAGTTTCTAGAAGCGGTACAGCAGTATATTCGTCGCTGCGTTCATCGGCTGCTTCTCGCAATTTTGGAATAAATTCAGTTTCTTTCAGACGCATTCCCAAGGCAAACAAAGTTTCAGCCATATCGTCTTTAGAAACTTTAGTGTCTGTCAACTGGGAGAAGCGTCGATCTATTTCTTCTAAAATCAGATCCCTTAATGCTGTAACATCATCTTGTAATTGGACTTTAGTCTGAAAGATTTCATCTCGAATCGAGGTAGTTTGGCTATCTAAGGTTTCATCGAGCGACTGGACGCTGCTAGAGAACTTTTTATTAAGTCTATCAACCTGTTGCCGTAAGTCAAGAGTTTCTTCTTGAGTTGCCAGGTTGAGTGATTTTAGCTTTTTATCCAGTGACTCAAACCCTGCTTTTAGTTCAGCCGAAAAGTTGGATTTGAGTTGCTCGACATGCGATCGCATCTGTTGTTGCAGGAGAGATATATCTGACTCCAGCTTGCTAAATCGATTTTCGTACTCTCTTAGCTGTGTTCCAAGAATAATATCGCGGATTTGATCGATATTGCCAAGTCTTTCTCGGACATCATCTCTACTCATCTGGCTCATCAGTAAAACCTCACCTTTCGGGAATCAATTGGGAATATGAGGTGATGCATTTAACTGACATTTAGGCTAAAAATTCTTAGCTTATGATGCAGCTAACTCACCAAGCATACTTTTAGGACATCAAAGTTATTATTCCCAATTGTTCACAAGTTCTATCTGGAAAAAGAGGAATTAGTAATGAAAAATGGTAAATCAGGATTTTTCATGCTTACTAAGAAAGAGTCTCACTGTTACTTTATTAACAAATATTATTATTTTCAGGTTTAGGCGTTACTATCTTTATAGTTTAAAAATTCTTGGATTAGTTTAACAAACTCTTCTAAATCTGATATTAAATTAGTAGTACCTCGGCGCTCTTGATTGCGAGCTAGTTGTTCTAGTTCTTCTGCTGCTAAATGCATGGTTGTAGCTCCAATATTGGCACTAGCACCCTTTATTTGATGGACTTCGTGCACTAGTTTTTCAAAGTCATAAGATGCGATCGCTATTTTAATTGCCTCTAGACGAGGTTGAATATCTTCAACAAATATTTGCAGTAGTTCCAATTCAAATTCTGGGTTGTTTTCTGAGAGTTGATGCAAGCGTTCCCAATCAATAGGGAGGTTAAC
This sequence comes from Nostoc sp., assembly GCF_036917095.1. Classification (GTDB taxonomy): domain Bacteria; phylum Cyanobacteriota; class Cyanobacteriia; order Cyanobacteriales; family Nostocaceae; genus Nostoc. The sequence continues at coordinate 179,079 of NZ_JBALFH010000015.1, read as the reverse complement.
TGAACCTACATCTGTTGTAGAAACTGTCTGCTCCAAAACATCAGCTTCTTTTTCCCTGAATATCGCACTTCCCCAACGCTCTAGCGCCGCAGCCAATTTTTCTTTTATTACTGGCTTGCTCAGATAGTCGTCCATTCCGGCATCTAGACACATTTCTCGATCTTCTTTCATGGCATTAGCTGTCATCGCAATTACTACAGGACGACGACCACTAACAAAGCGACTTTCTTCCCAACGATGAATTTCTTTTGTGGTTTCTAAACCGTCGAGAACTGGCATTTGGCAATCCATCAGAATCAAATCGTAGGGAATATTTTCTAATGATTGCAATACTTCTTTCCCATTACCGGCGACATCAGCACTATAGCCCAGGCTTTGGAGTTGCTTCAAGGCAACTTTTTGATTCACTAGATTATCTTCAGCTAAGAGAATTCTAAGTTTGGGGGAGTCAGAAACAGGAAGGTTCTTACGTGGAGACACCGAGAACGTACTAGATAAATTCTCCGCATCTTTACGTCTTTGCGTCTCCCCCTCTCCCCCATGACTCCTGACTTCTGTCTCTTCTTCTGGCTGCGTTCCCAAGATAGTCATGATGGTATCGAGGAGTCGGGACGGCTTAACAGGTTTGACCAAATAAGCCTCAAATCCTATTTTGAGCGCTCGTTGGATTTCATCACGTTGATTAGTAGAGGTAAGCATAATCAAAGGTAGCCCAGCGATCGCTGCATTTGCCTTAATTTGTTCTCCCAAGGTCATGCCATCTATTTCTGGCATCTGCATATCAACCACAGCTATGTCATAGAGATTTTTTTGCTTGGCAGCCTCCTGAATAGCTTTGAGGGCACTAGCAGCCGAAGCAGCGTGATCTACCAGCATCCCCCAACGGGTAGCTTGATGGTGGATGATTTTGCGATTTGTGGCATTATCATCCACTACTAACAAACGCCGATTAGTCAGAAATTCGCGTTCGCCCTTGGCGTTTGCGTAGCGTGTCGCAGACAAGCCATCGTTTTCTGAGGAAATCGGGTGAAGTTGCTTGGCAAAAGTTACTTCAAACCAAAACTTAGATCCTTTGCCCAACAGACTGTCTACGCCAATTTCTCCTCCCATTAAGCTTACCAGTTGCTTGCAGATGGCTAATCCCAAACCTGTGCCACCATATTTGCGGGTGGTGGAAGCATCTACTTGGGTAAATGGCATAAAGAGTTTGCATTGGTCTTCAGGGGTAATGCCAAGACCAGTATCTGTGATGGTGAAATAAATGGTAGCTGTAGTAGAGTCTTGCGAACGCAATTCTGCTCGTAAAATTACCTCTCCATTGCTGGTGAACTTGATCGCATTGCTAATCAGGTTCATCAGAATTTGCCGCAGGCGGCCAGCATCGCCTTGCAGGTGGGTGGGGACGTTGGGATAGATCAACGCGGCTATTTCTAATCCCTTATTATGGGCGGGGGGTGCCAATAATTCCAACACCTCTTCCACACAAGTAGATAAGTCAAAATCTAGAGCTTCTAGTGCCATTTCCCCAGCCTCAAGTTTGGATAGATCCAAAATTTCGTTGATTAGGCTTAAGAGAGCGTCTCCACTAATCCGAATTGTCTCGATAAAATCGCGTTGCTCTGGGTTTAAGGGAGTTTCTAACATTAAGCCTGTCATCCCCAACACAGCATTCATCGGAGTCCGAATTTCATGGCTCATGTTCGCCAAAAAGGCACTTTTGGTTTTAGAAGCTAATTCAGCTTGATGACGCGCAATTTCAAGTTCTCGTCGCTGTTGAGTTTCTGCGTTTAACATTTGGGCTTGGGCTAAGGCAATACCTACTTGGTCAGCTATTTGCCGTAAAAGATGAGTTTCAAAGCTAGACCATTGGCGGGAACTGCTGCACTGATGGACAATCAGCAAACCGCAGAGTTCTTCTTTGACAAGAATGGGTATGACCAAATTGGATTTGACTCCAAATTGTTGCAGTAATTCGATATGGCTTTTTTGGACTTCTATTATATCCAAGTCAACAAGCCCTATATCTCGTTTTTGACGATACTGCTGTAGATAGTACTGCTGTGTATATTCCGCTTGGAAGTAAGCATTGGCTAGCTCTTTCTCTTTGATTGCCTGCCAGCCAGAAACTACTGCCTCAACTATGCTGGCTCCAGATCCATCTGCCAAGGGTTGATAAATCAAAACTCGATCGCTATGGAGAATTTTTTGCACCTCCGTAACACTGATTTGAAGAATTTCTTTGATTTGCAAAGACTGACGAATCTTGAGGGTGATTTCGGTAAATAGTTGCGATCGCAAATTTTGGCGTTGGAGTTGTTCTTCTGCCTGCTTGCGCTCGATAAACTGCCCTACTTGCTCGCCAATAGAATTCATGACTTTTGCCAAATCTGGGTCAACTTGCTGGATTTCATGGCTAAAGCAGGTAATAACACCAATGACTTTTTTACCACTACGGATTGGAAAACCGAAAGCTCCGTGCAGTTCTGCTTGGGCAGCAATTTCAGAGCGGATGAAATCTCGATCTTTAACAACATCAGCGATCCAAACAGGTTCAACACTAGCCCAGACACGACCAGGCAGCCCAATTCCTGGTGCAAACGTAGTCTGCCGACTGAGGATGTCAAATTCTTGCATCTCGAAGGAAATTTTATACCATGAATTTAGCAAGGACAGTAGATTTGCTCGTCGATCTACGATCCAAAATTCGCTTAAATCCCATCCCAAACTTTCGCAGATTCCTTGCAGGATTTGGGGCATAGCTTCGTTGATTGTAGTTGACTCTGCTAAGACGCGTGTTGTAGCATACTCTGCTTTCAAATGTTGTTCAGAGCGTTTACGTAAACGAAGTTCTTCGGAGACATCACTGATATCGATACCTGTGCCAACAATGTATTCAACGTCGCCCCCATAGTCTTGCAAGGTAGTGTTAGCCCAAGCAATCAGCCGCCGACTGCCATCCTTAGTTACCCAATAGTTTTCGTATTTGTTAGGGCTTGCACCAGCTCGCAATTCCTTAAAAACTGCTTTAACTGGCTCTATCTCTTCAGGAAGTAAAAATAGGTTCCAGAAATGCCTTCCTTTCACCTCATCAAATGAGTAACCAGTTGTTTGTTCACAAGCTTGATTGAAGCGAACGATTTGCCCTTGTGTGTCAAGAACTATTACCAAAGCGCTAGCTGTATCAAGGACTGCTGAGATAAAGTTGCGTTCTGTGTTGAGTGTCTCCTCCGTCAATTTACGCTCTTTTACCTCACGAGAAATTAAGTAGTAGACTATAGCCAGAATCAGAAACCCTAGAGAAATAGCAAAGGCAAGTGTCAAAACCGTGTTGTTAGCACTGGCTTTTGCAGCTTGTGACTGCTGTTTAAGTAACCCTCTATCCTGATTCTCTATCTCATAGATGACCTTGCGGATATCATCCATGAGATTTTTTCCCTGATTTGTTTGGATTACCTGCAATGCCGCCTCGAATCCCTGATTTTGACGCAGGTATATAGTCTGCTTGAGTATGGCAAATTTTGCAGCTATCAGAGATTCAAGGGTTGCAAACTGCTTTTGTTGACTAGGTTGATCTGCGATTAAATCCTTCAGTTCTACAATTTTTTGATCGATGTTTCCAACTACTGCTTGATAAGGTTCTAAATAACTTTCTTGCCCAGTGAGGATATAACCGCGTTGTCCAGTCTCAGCATCCTTCATCTCGGACAGTAATTCTTCCAATAGATTGATTTTCTCTTGGGTTTTTTGTACCTGATTATTTGTATCAATCAATATACGTGTGTTTTGATAAGAAATCACGACAATCAAAACTAAAATTGCCGATGCTAACCCAAACCCACCAGCTACTTTTTTAAAAAATTGTTTGCTTCCCTTCTGTGCCTGTTTGCGTTTATCACTCGCCAATACTAAACTTGCTAAAGTGCGCCGCATTTCTAGTTGCTTAATTACTTGGCGACCTAGAATTCGTAATGCTTCAACTTGTTCTGGAGAGAGGTTTCTTGGTACATGGTCAATTACGCAAAGTGTTCCTAGTGCATATCCTTCAGGGTTAGTCAGTGGTATACCAGCATAAAAACGAACATTCGGATCGGAGGTGACTAGGGGGTTTGTCGCAAACCTTTCGTCAACTGTTGCATCAGGCACCACAAAAACTTCAGGTTGCATAATAGCATGGGCGCAGAATGCCACATCTCGGTGTGTTTGTAGGGCATCTAAACCAACTTTTGACTTGAACCACTGGCGATCGCTATCAATTAAACTAATTAAAGCAATGGGAGTTCCACAAATATATGAGGCTAAATGGGTGAGGTCGTCAAAGGCCGCTTCCGAACGAGTATCGAGGATCTTATACTCCAAAAGAGATTCGATTCGCTGTTTTTCGTTCTCAGGTAATGGTGTTTTCATTCTTAAGTCTGATCTCCCTCTGAAGTCGTTGCTAAAATTGAAAATTAGAAATTAAAAATTAAAAATTGGTGCTTTCATTTTTGAGCTTATAAATTACGAATTAAGTTAGCGTTCGCGTAGCGTCTCGTAGAGAAGCGGTAGCACATTCGCGGAGCATCTTGTTAAGAGAGCATCATTACAAATTACGAATTACGAATTACGAATTATTTATTGACTCCTAAAATTTGACCCGCAACTGTCCTGTCAAGGAATTACCACCGTAGGCACTTCCCCCAGTTTCTTGATTTCGGACATTACTAAAGCTATAGCCCAAGTCTGCTTCTATATTGGGCGACAGTTTTACCGTACAGCGTGTTTGATAGGTATTGGCGTTGTCAAATTCTCCTTTAAGTCGCTGTTGTCCTAAGCTGGCAGCGAGGCGACAGCGTAAGAAATTAGCAATATTTCCCTCCCAAGCCACCTCAGCGTTATAAACGAGGAAATCTGATGGAGAAAAATAGCCACTTGTGCGTTCTAAATCGCGATCGAAACTCCAATTGAATAAGTTAGCTGCCAGAGAAAACTGTCCCAACTTGCGCTCTAACCGACTAAAAGACTGCACCTCGGAATTACCATCGTTGTAACTACCCAAACGCAATGACGAAAACAAGCTGGTGTTACGGTCAATCTGCCAGAATAAATCAGGCCCAAATCGCCAAGCAGTAATTTGATTGTCTAAAGTTCGAGCATTGGATTTATAAGGCCCTTGTTCTAAATTACCTGATAGTACTACTGCCGATATCAATTGACCGGATGACGAAACTTTCGGCGGCGAAATGGGAACCTCCACCTTAGCATTGAGATTGATAGCTGTAGGTAAACGATTGAACACATCGACTCCGGCTGCTGTTTGCAGAGTCACTTGCCCAAATTTTCCCTGCCATCCAACTTGCAAGGGAAAATTTGTAACTGATTCAACACCGCGTTGTTCAAAGAAGTTAAAACCTGTCTTGAAAAATATTTTATTGCCATTCCTCAATCGAAACTGGGCCGTTGGCTCAAAGAAAAAATTTGTTTGGCCAAAGTTGTCTGTGTCATAGCGATAGTCTGTATCAATACTTTCCAAAACTGCATTCGGCGTTTTTGGTTCGGTGGAAGTTGTTGGTGGACTAGAATTCTGCGGTGGTTCGGTAGAAGTTGTTGGTGGGCTAGAATTCTGCTGCGGTGGTTCGGGTAGCGCTGGTGGTAATCGCAGATCGGGATTAAAGTTTTCGGGTGAGGCCATCAAAATAGGTTTTGGCTCTAATCGATAGGGGAGCGGCATCGAAAATTGTAAGTCGCCAAAGTTCAGTTCGCCCTTAGCAAAGCCAGATGCTCTGGTGCGATCGCTATTGCTAGCTTGGTTAATAATAGGTGTAGAGGTACGCGGATTCGTTAACGCTATGCTATCGGCCCAAGCCCCTGCTCTGACATCTCGGCGAGTTCTAAGTTTTGAATATTGCTCTACTGACTCAGAATTTACTTTGATGACTTGCTCGGTCAATTCTGAAGGTGATTTCCAGTTCCGATCTGCTTGAGCAGCTTGTAACTTAGCTTCTGATAATGCCCAAATACCTACGCTACAGATTACTCCCAATTGAATCTGTAGGCATCCCAAAATAAACTCAGTATACAAACTAGAACGAGAAACAAAGAGATAACGTCTAAAACTATCTGCCATCGGTCGATACTATAGTTGTAGATGAAAAACTTGCTGCCAAAGAGTTTTCTGGCTGCTAGCTGATGTATTCGGCTTGGGATTATGATGCCCACAATAGATGCGTTTTAAGACATGGCAAAGGAAAAAGGCGTTACTGAACGGAGAAATAATTAGCTAAACACAAGTATTGATTGATGTTTTAAGTAATGATGTAGCATAAAAATTGATAAATCTCAATATTTATTCGTATTATGAGAACAATTAAAAAGTATTAAATTATACTGTAAAATCACGTTTTCATTCCTCTACCCAAAAGGTCGAGAGGCTTTGAAACCCCTATTTTCTTGTAGAGAAGGCTTGCTAGTACTCTGGCAAGTCAACTTTGAAGAGTAAAAGAACGGGAGCATCCCACTTTTGCAAAATCTAACAATATTCTGTCATTGCGTTCGCGTAGCGTCTCGTAGAGAGGAGGAACGACAAAGCAATGACAATTTATAACCTGGGTTTGATATAATTTGCACATTTGGGATGCTCTCTTCTCGTTGATGAAGGGGTATTACGGCGAGTTTGATAAAATCACTAGTTATGAGTTTAAAACTCCTAACTCTTCACTACTAATACCAATTCAGCACGAAGATGCATTTAATATTTATTAAACGCACCGCAAAATAGAGGCAGCACGCCCTTGGTGGTTCCAAAAGTTGTAGCGGCTGCCGTCGCAAAGTATGCAAAGAATTAATTATTAAGTACAAGCTTACAGAGAATTGGTATAAGGGACTTGCAAAAAATAAATTATCCCAAATTATTTATATATTTGTAGGGGCGCAAGGCCTTGCGCCCCTACGACGGGATATTTTTTTAACTGGAAGTCCCTAACTCCTAGCTCTCTTCCCTTCCCTCAAGTAATTTAGTTGCTTCTCCACTCGAACCATATAACTCAACAAATCTTTTAAACAGCAATGCAGTCTCGTGATTTGAAGCCCTGCTTAAGTTGAATAAACGCCCTATCTTTTTATCAGCTAAAGCTTTTAGATACGGCAAATCTTCAAATAGAGTCAAACAAGAAGCAAAATGCAATATTATTTGTAATAATGGCTTTGGCCACTCTAGGTCACTATAAATATCTATAAAGAACTGATGCTCTGAGTCATTTAAGGGGAAAGCGTGAAATATAACAATTATCCTTTTGTTATTGTAGACTGGAATACTCAGTTCAACAGTGTAGGGAGTATGTAATATTAAATCTACCTCTACAATAGGTTGTCGCCAAATTCTCAAAGGATTAGCTGGCGAGTCTAATATTGTTTGGAATTTGATTATTCCACCAGTATTTGTGGGCTGAAAGTGGCTAATTTGAAAAATTTTCAGGTTATTAAGACTAAAGCCATGAACTGTTTCTAAATGCTTTAAGTTTAATAGATGATAAATTTGGCAAATATAAGGAAACGGTAAAATATACTCCTGGCTAATCATGTGGAGCTTTTTTACTTGAAGCTTGTTAGCTTGAGTACGAGCGAGATATTCTTGATATTGGCTGGGGCCTAAATCATTGCTGTTGAAGCTTTCCTCTGGTTTGAGATATAGCCAACTGACAAAAAAGAAAGAGGCTGTAAATAGCTGAAATATTTCTATGGCAGACAGATAACCATCAGAAAATGCAGCTATACTTCTATCGCTTATTCCAAAAAGCCAAGATGGAATACCAAATAGCCAGATATTACTTTTGATTCGATCTATGAAAAGTGCTATCTCAACATTTGAGACATGCTTACCTTGGTTTATACCTAATTTTTCATTATTTTTAAAACAATTATTAAACATAAAAGTCTGATTTTACTTAAATACTAGTAATCGATATACTTTAGATTTATTTTAAGTTTAATTACCAAAACATAGTCCCAACCTCTATCTTTAGCTGTATATACAAGTTGTATTTATTCATATCCACTTAATGGAAGATTTTTTGACGATCCAGGCTAAATAATACAAGTCATGATTACATCTAATTTTAGAACCTATGTATATCCCGCCAAAATAAAATTCTTTATAAGTCTTGCTCTTAAAGGATTCGACATTGTATTCTTTGATGCGTAAATCAAAAGTAACAACTTTGCTAAAATCTTTCTCTTAGCTGAGTTCAAAAACTGAAATTATCTCACTTTTGCAAAAGCGGTATAAAGTTTATTTTTTCTGACATAAAAATTTAATCTAAGTAGTTAAGTGTAAAAAACAACTTATGGCAAGATAGATAAATACGTTGAATGTATCTACCGAGGTAACTGAGATATGGGCGCTCGTATATCAAAAACGTATTTCTAACTCGTCAGCAGTATCCGAAAAATAAAAGAATTTATCTTGTTTGATGCCAAGCTATCTGGGGAGAATATGTCAAACTCCAGTGAGGTTAAGCAATGGTTAATCAGACATACACAGCTGATGTCTTAGTTGTCGGTGGGGGAACCGGAGGCACTGCGGCTGCTATCCAAGCAGCACGACGGGGAGCCAAAACGATTCTGGTGAGTGAATTTTCTTGGTTAGGGGGGATGCTGACTTCGGCTGGAGTATCTGCACCTGATGGCAATGAATTAGAAGCCTTTCAAACAGGATTGTGGGGCGTGTTTTTGCAGGAATTACGACAACGACAGCCAAGTGGATTAGATAACAGCTGGGTAAGCTTTTTTAGTTACGATCCTCGGATTGGGGCAGAGATTTTTGCAGATTGGGTGCAAGAATTGCCAAATCTGCACTGGATTTCTGGACAAGTGCCAATAGAAGTGTTCCGGCAGGGTGATTCTATTACTGGTGTGCGCTTTGCTGATTTTGCTGTCACAGCCAAGATTATTCTTGACGGCACAGAATTGGGAGATTTATTGGCTTTAGGTGAGATACCTTATCGCTGGGGCTGGGAATTGCAATCTGAGTGGGGAGAACCCAGCGCACCAGTGTCTTTTAACTCTTTAACTGAAAGATATCCGGTGCAAGCGCCCACTTATGTAGTAATTATGCAAGATTTTGGTGAACTGATGTCTACAACGGGTGCAGCTGCGGCTCCAGAAATTCCGCCTGCGCCTAACTACGATCCATCCCAGTTTACAGGTGCTTGGGATGGCTATGGAGCAGAGACATTTTTGAATTATGGACGCTTCCCTGGTGGCCGATTCATGATTAATTGGCCAATCTGTGGCAATGACTACGGCGAAGGGGTAGGGCGGTTGATAGAGTCAGATGTAACCAGAGGTGAATTCATCCAAGAATCTCGCTGGCACAGCCAAAATTTTGCCCATTTTATCCAAAATCAGCTTGGTCGTCGCTATGGTTTAGCAAAAAAAGTATTTCCTCACACCCCTACAGCTTTTGCACTGCATCCCTATTACCGGGAAAGCCGTCGGTTAGTGGGGCTAACTACTGTCCGAGAACAGGATATTTTGCCAGTTGCCGGAGGTAGAGTTGCATCTATATTTAATGATGCAAGTGTTTGTGTTAATGAAGCGTCTTTGATAGGAGAAGCGATCGCTGTTGGTAACTATGCCAATGACCATCATTATCCTGGTGTTCAATTCCCACTGCAACCTAAATCTATTCGCTGGGGAGGACGTTGGACGGGAACTCCCTTTACAATTCCCTACAGTTGTCTAATTCCAGCCACAACAGATGGTTTCTTGGTTTGTGAAAAAAATATTTCTGTCTCCCACATTGCCAATGGCGCTACCAGATTACAACCTGTGGTTATGGCAATTGGTCAAGCAGCAGGGATGGCAGCGGCGATATGTGTTGATTTAAACTGCCAGCCGAGGGATTTACCTGTTAAAACGCTGCAAACGGCTTTATTAAAAGATAATCGCTCAAAAGCAGCAATTATTCCTTTATTTAATCTTCCACCCAATCATTCGGATTGGCTGCACTGGCAACTGTATTACTTAAATAACCCACAAGCCTATCCAGCTAGTGGAGATTGCCCTTGCCAATCGTGGAATGAGTACCCTGATTCTGCTTTTGACAAGGCATTAATTTGGGAAAGTAACTGTTTCAAAGGCATTTTCTACCGCTTGGATCGGCAGGAATACAGATTCACTGTCACAGCACCAGCGGCATATCAAGGACAAAATTGGCAGCTTGTGACTTTGCGATCGCATATTGATGAGCAATTACGTGCTTATCCCCACGAACAATTAGTTACATTATGGGGCCGTCACAATCACTTTGGTAATTGGTTATTAGTCGAACATTTAAATGGAGGATAAGAAGAGTTTATTTTCAGTAAAACAGAATACTTTTTGATTAATTGTCCGGATATTAATCAAAAAGCTAAGTATCAGTGAAGTGGAGAGTTCCAAAATAGACATTTGCTATGCGTGCTGCCATTTCACTTTTAGTCTCGAGTCTGGTGTTCGGCCCCTTAGCTTTTAACTGCCAAGCAATGGTCAATCACTTATCAACTGGGCTGCTTTCCACGTCTGCTTCGGAACAGTGGCTCTCGGCGGCATCTGAACAAAATCCAGATGATGCGCCACGTCATCGCGGTAGTGGGCGTAGAGAAGTGACGCAAAAATTCAAAAATATCTATGCTGTGGTTTAACTACTGTAGGGTAATCCCTCTTTTCCCAAAGGAACAGAATTACCAGAAATATAGAATGTTCTGCTCACATCTTTCACACAGCTTTTCTGGCAGAAATATATACAGTTGACACACGAAAATCTTCAGCGATCGCTTAGTATTTCAACTGCAAGCTTTGTATATATAATAGTTGGTGTCAATCCTGCCGATCAAAATGCAAATCAAATTCAGTGCCTCGATCAACAGGATTACCAACTCCTCAAAAGCTACACAACTGTTGCTCATATTTGGTAGGAAGCTTTACGTCTCAATCCTCAACTGTTCTAGAAATAGATGTTACTTAGGCTATCAGTTAATCTAAAGCACATCTAATTCAGACATTTTGCTTGTTGAGGAAACAGCCTTAAGGCAAATTAACTTTTTTCCCAAATAGGTTTTCTCATACATTGAGTAGCTGGCTATCTACAATCACGAAATAATTGATTTTCGCTTTGGCTTTTGTTTGGCGTGCTTTACCGAAGCATAAAATCTTTTTGGTTGCATCTGAGCTGATCTAGAGTAGAGATTCGCACAAGTAGTATAGGTTTATTGCACTTGGCACCGAATCTTACTATTTTTGACCTACTGTTGCCCCTGGTTCCTTCTTATTACAGATGGCTGCCAACAAAATAAATATTAAGAAGGATCTGCTAGTTCATCTTAGTCCCCTTAACTATTCTACACCCAAGGGCAGATGTAAAATTTTGCATCTGCCCTTCTTATATAAAGTTTATTTAAAGAAAAGGGAATGAGAAGATTTTATCTTGGCTTATGAGCAATGAAATACTTGCTCATAAAATGGACTTGCGTCTCAATATTCTCAAAGCCTACTCTCTGTAAACGTTCTAGCAAGTTATCAGTGGCGTAATGCCTGTAATAGGGTTCATGGAAAGTTTCAGGGAAAGAATCCATTATATGTTCCAACTCAGGTGAATCACTCAACTGAATTGAGTCACAGATAATAAAGACTCCTCCTGGTTTTGTTACCCGGAAGCATTGCTCAATCACTGTCTGACGTACAGTTGCTGGTAACTCATGGAAAAGAAAAACAGAAGTTACAGCATGAAAATAGTTATCTAGATAGGGTAACTCTTCGGCATTCGCTTGTAAAAGTTGGGGCAATTCTCCTGGAATTTGGGATAGTAGTTCATTTGCTTTACGCAAATAAGCTGGTGACAAATCTGTGCCAAACAGAGATGCTTGAGGTAAGGCTGCCCGAATTAACTTTAGAGTCCGCCCAGTTCCACAAGCTACATCTAAAATACGGGCTTGCCGTGGTGCAACCGAATCAATTACTTTCAATCCTTGCTTGAGGGGAGCGAGAATCCGCCGTCGCATTGGATCGGCTGCCCCACCAAAAAGAATTTCTACTTGTAAGTCATATAAGTTGGCTGACAACTCGCTCAAGTAGCCATTACTTTGGTGATGGAAGTTCTGCACGTAGTAGCTGGGATAAGCATCTGTGTCAATTTCGGGCGAAAAATCTTGGTAATTCTGTTTTTGAACCCGCTCCCACGTTTGAGGGGAATCTAGCCATAACAACGGATAGTAGCGGAAAAAGTCATCCCAAGGGTTGTCAAACAGCAAACTTTCCGGGTACACACCTTTTTCGGCATCTTGCCAGTCTGTTTCCAGTAACTGATTCAATCTCTGTTGAAGTTTGAGTAAAAGCTCATTCGGGATGGGTTTGGTCTTTTGTTCAAGTGTCGGATACACCAGGTTCCTCAACCGTGAACTTAATATTTTGTGAGCCAGACCAAAGTAATTTTTGCTCTGCTGAAAGGTTTGATAAGTCAGCTTAGTTAAACTCTCAGGCATAAAAATAGCTCAATTTTTGATACTTCTATGTAAATAATTGTAACGGAAAAAGTATTGACTGTTGGAAAGGTAAAGGCTCTCAGGTGAGACAAACCTAAAGCCAGATGATTTTAGCCGTCAAAGGTGGCTTAGGGAGATTTTTCCAGCTTTGGGAAAAAATAGCTGATATTGTCAGCAAAGGCAAATATAAATTTTTAAAACCGTAGCTTATGTTACAGAATTTTTGTTATAGTAGTCTCATGAAAACCAAAAAATATATATTCACAAAATAGAGAGGACTATGGTTATGTCTATCGCAGATAAATCTCGTGCGTTAATGGTGCGCGAACATCAGCAAGTCAAGAATCGTCAACAATCAATCCTGATGCGGGCTGCACAAGAACTTGGTCTTCCTGAAGAAGCATCGCACTACTGGAACCCGATTCAAGGGAAGGTTGATGCTAACACTCGGATGATTTATGGCCCCAGTCATGCTTCCATGAGCTAAGTTTTAAGAGTTTTAAGGTTGATTTTTTGAGTGAATATCTCAACTGACGACTCTAGAAAAAAGCCACCCTCTACTCTAGGGTGGCTAAACTTATATATTTAGATAGATACGGTACTTAATTAAGCATCGTAGTAGAGGTAAAACTCGTAGGGATGAGGACGCAGCTGCAACTGCTTGGCTTCGTTAAGCTTGTAGTCAATCCAATTTTCGATAAAGTCTTCCGTGAACACGCCTGATTCTGTCAAGAAGGCGTGATCGTTTTCTAGTGCTTGCAATGCCAGTTCTAAAGAACTTGGAGTTGAGGGAACCTTTGCAAGCTCCTCTGGAGAGAGTTCATAGATATTCTTATCTAAGGGTTCACCAGGATGGATTTTGTTCTTGATGCCATCGATACCAGCACAAAGCATTGCAGCAAATGCCAAGTAGGGGTTAGAAGTAGCATCTGGACAACGGAATTCCAAACGTTTGGCTTTGGGGTTCTTACCGGATAGAGGAATACGGATAGAAGCAGAACGGTTCCCTTCGGAGTAAGCCAAGTTAACAGGAGCTTCATAACCAGGTACTAAGCGCTTGTATGAGTTAGTACTGGGGTTGGTAATTGCCAACAGCGCTGGTGCGTGTTTGAGAAGACCACCAATGTAGTACAACGCCATATCGCTCAAACCAGCATACTTATCACCTGCAAACAGAGGTTGGCCGTCTCTCCAGATGGATTGGTGACAGTGCATTCCCGAACCGTTATCGCCAAAAATCGGTTTTGGCATGAAGGTGACGGTTTTACCGTATTTCTTGGCAACGTTCTTGATGACATATTTGTAAATCATCAACCAGTCAGCCGCTTCGATCAATTTCCCAAACTTGAAACCTAGTTCGCACTGACCACCAGTAGCAACTTCGTGGTGATGCTTTTCAATGGGCACACCTAATTCTGCCATTGTCAACAGCATCTCTGTACGGATGTCTTGGAAAGAATCCGTCGGTGCAACTGGGAAGTAACCTTCTTTGAAGCGTGGTTTATAACCCAAGTTAGGTTTTTCATCTGTACCGGCTTTACCGGAATTCCAAGCACCTTCTTCAGAGTCTAAGAAGTAGTAGCCTTCGTTAGCAGTTTGGGCAAACCTAGCACTGTCAAAGATAAAAAACTCAGCTTCAGGGCCAAAGAAGGCTGTATCACCAATGCCACTAGCAACCAGGTAATCTATTGCTTTTTGGGCAATAACGCGTGGGCAACGGTTGTACGGTTCACCCGTGCGGGGGTCTTTAATACTACAAATTATACTTAGTGTTGGCTCTTTCATGAATGGGTCGATCCAAGCAGTGTTGGGGTCGAGTACCATCGTCATGTCCGATTCGTTGATCGCTTTCCAACCCCGGATGCTGGAACCGTCAAAAGCTACGCCATCAGTGAATGCAGTCTCATCGATTTGGTTCTGGTACAGTGTGAGGTGCTGCCAAGTCCCTACTGTATCGATGAATTTGAGATCGATCAGCTGAATTTTTTCATCTTGAATTCTCTTCAAGAGTTCTTGTGGTGTCGTCATTGTTACTCCTTCTCTACCAATTTCCTAAAGTAAACCAGAATCTTCCAAAGCATCCTAACCCTGCCGATCTCAATCAGGCCGTGACACACCAGAAATATCTTAAATACTAGACATTAGCGAATTTTGTAGCTTATGTCACAGATATCTGGATTATCAGGTTATATTAACCTTTCAGCGATCATCTCTACAAAACTGGAAAGTTCATCATATAGGGGTCAACTTTGGCATAGAATCCATAGATAGTGGATAGATTGTTTTTGTGCCGAATCTATATTTAAATAGCACAAAAGTTTACTGGTGCATAACATGCAGCCAAATAAATATCAAACCATAAATAGCAATGATTGGGAGAAGAAGGAATGCGCGATGCGGTAACAAGTTTAATTAAGAATTATGACTTAGCTGGTCGGTATTTTGACCGGAATGCGATCGATAGCCTGAAATCTTACTTTGACAGTGGTACAGCAAGAGTACAAGCGGCGGCGGCGATAAATTCTAATGCGGCTGCACTTGTCAAGCAAGCTGGTTTGAAGTTATTTGAAGAACTGCCAGAATTGATTCGCCCTGGTGGAAATTCCTATACAACTCGTCGTTATGCAGCTTGTCTGCGGGATATGGACTACTATCTGCGCTACGCCACCTATGCGCTGGTTGCTGGAAACACAAATGTGTTGGATGAACGAGTGCTACAAGGGCTACGGGAAACTTACAATTCTCTAGGAGTGCCTATTGGCCCTACGGTTCGCGGTATCCAAATTCTCAAGGATCTGATTAAAGAGCAAGTAGCAGCAGCAGGTGTGGTTAATACTGCTTTTGTGGATGAACCATTCGATCACATCACACGCGAGTTGAGCGAACAGGATATTTAGATTTGAAGGGCGGGCAAGATGCCCACCCCACAAGAAACATAAATAGCGATCGCACTTTTGTCTGTGTTGGAAAAGAGCGATCGCTTTTTTATGAACCCTAGCAGGAGTTTATGGTTAGAAGAAAGGCAGGGGGCAGGGGGAGTAAAAGCTCTTGAGCCGATCTAACTTTATTCGCGTTGCTCCCGCTTGGGGTTCAGATACCCCAGGAAAGTGAATATCACGCGGTTTGCCTTTTTTCGATTGAGCAGATTCTAGATGAAGATTTTTACGGGCTGTAGAGGATTGCGTAGGCGTAGTCCGTCGTAGACATTGCTGTCATATTGGTTTACATCTAAATGGATGGACAGGTTGACCGAAAGGTTCTACAATCTGACTGATTGCGGTAAATTTACCTATTGCCCAATCCACATAAGCATAGTAAAGATTTTCTAGCGATCGCGTTTGATTGCGGAAGCACTAAATTAATATAGGAAAGTCTTTAAGTAAGGGGCAGCAAAAAAATGGATGTAAAGCTGATTCTAGCTGGATTAACAGTTATATTTACGCTTTCGTGCTTATTTTTTGGTACGAAAAATGGATTCTATGATTCAGATAACTATCACGGAAATGGCTCCGCACATTGAGATAAGTCTGTAGACACTTGGCCCGCTTCCCGTTGGGTGAGTTGGTTAAGAGCGCTCAGAACTTGCAAAGGGAAAATAAACAAGAGGCATCCTTTAGCTTCTAGTTTGATGGCTTTCTCGTTAGCCCACCTTTCCGAACCAGTGCGGGTTCGGTGGAGGCGTCCTCCCCAATCATAAATCGTATTCTCAGGGTGTAGGGGCGCACGATAAAACTTACCCCTAAGTCACAAAACCAAAATTTGTGTAACTTTTGGCTTTTGGGATATGTCCATGATGATGAGGTTTGAGGGGAGGAGAGCATGAGGGATAATCTGTCGGCATCCTCTCGCGTAGATGCTGCGGAAGCGAGTAGTGAATTAGAATGTTTGCCCTATAGTGTCCAGCATGACAATGAGGGCGTGTGTTTATTGGTGAAGATGGGCCCGCACCGCATCTTGCTGGACTGTGGTTTAGAGGATATTTCATCGCTGGCGAAGGGGCTTACTAAGCCGGTACGTGGAGCTAGTTCGCCCCTACCAGCAGATTTAGTTTTGATTAGTCACGCCCACCCAGATCATGCCAGAGGCTTACTGGCGCTGCATGAAGCTTTTCCAAAGTTACCTATTTATGGTAGCGAAGTAACCAGCAAGTTACTGCCGCTGAATTGGCTAGACCAAAACCCTGAGGAAATTTCCCAATTTTGTCATGCCTTGCCGTTGCGATCGCCTGTGGAATTCCAAGAGGGTTTGGTGGCAGAATTATTTCCCGCAGGGCATCTACCAGGGGCAGTGGCAATTCTACTTACCTACACCACCCAGCAGCGTACTTACAAACTACTCTACACAGGGGACTTTTTCTTGTCAAACTCCCGGTTGGTAGAAGGTTTGCGTTTAGAGGAACTGCGAGGATTAGACTTGGATGTGCTGATCGTTGAAGGCAGTTATGGCACATCCCGTCATCCCCATCGCCGCAACCAAGAAAATCAACTAGCAGAACGAATTAATCGGGCGATCGCTGACCATTGTTCTGTAATCCTTCCCACCCCTGCTTTAGGATTGGGTCAAGAATTATTAATGCTCTTGCGATCGCATCATCATTTCACCGGAAGAGATTTAGATATCTGGGTAGATGGTGCTGTCGCCACTGGGTGTGATGCGTACCTAGAACTGCTACCCCACCTTCCCCCATCCGTGCAGAACTTTGCCCGCCATCAACCCTTGTTCTGGGATGAACGGGTGCGTCCCCGCGTGCGTCGTTTACAACCAGAACATCGTCCCACTGTGGGCAAGTCACCTTGTATAGTCCTTACCGACTCTACATCTAATTTAGGCGAACACTGCCAACTAGACACAGGCCCTTGGCTGATCCTGCTACCAGAAAAAATTGATATAAAAGTTAACAAAGAATATTTAGCACCCACCACTATCGAAACCTATCTGTTGGCTCAACATAGTGATGGCCCTGGTACTACGCAGCTAATTCATAATTTGCGACCCCAGCACGTCATTTTTGTCCACGGTTCTCCTGCCTACTTGGCAGACCTGACTAGCTTAGAGGAGTTACAAAATCGCTACCATATACATTCTCCGGCGGCTGGTACCTTAGTAGAACTGCTTATCGGCGATACATTTTTACAACCGGCAGCGCCAGAAACTAACTACGAAGGCGAACTGACAGAGTTAGGAACAGTAATCACAATCACCCTCAACGATGTGATTACTGCCGATCCTCGTTGGCGGCAATTTGCCGATACTGGTTTAATCGAAGCTCGTTGGCAAGGGGAAGAACTAGTATTAAGGGGATTGTCTCAACGAGAACTGCTCAATCAAAATAGCGATCGCTATACATGGACAGATGTAGACTGTTGTGGTACCTGCCGACATCAAAGGGGGCAGCGGTGTTGGAATCCAGCTTCCCCGTTGTTTAACTTTAAGGTAACTTTAGAAGGTTACTGTCCTGCTTTTGAGGGCTTGAATGATAGTCAATAGTCATTAATCCGCTGCCCTTTGTCATTTTTAATTAATGACTAATGACTAATGACTAATGACTACTGACTAATGACTAATTATTCTGGATTCGAGTCAGTGTAACGGTTGTGGATGCGCTCGGCTTCGGGACAGTCTTCAGTCATCAAAGGTTCCACATTACCGCGTGGTACTGAAGCCAATTTTTGCGTTACAGCACCAATGCTCTCGAGGCGAACCATTTCTTCCCAAGAACAAACTTCGTCCTCTTCTTCTGTTTCATAGCGTAGGGTCACTAAATCTCCCTCTATGTCGATGATGCGGGCGCGTTCAATCCAGCGTTGCTGGTCCCGCAAGAAAACACATACCTCGCGCCCATCGCAACAGAGTTGATAAATCTTGCGGTGTAGCATGTACTGTTTCTGCCTTTTTAAACAACGTAGTTAAACCTGTCAAAATCTGGGTTCTACCCCATTACATTACACCTTTAAGAGGTTAATTTCACCGTTAAGAACAAGTAAGCTTCACGATCCAATCCCAAGACTTGCTTGTAGTTGTCAAAATATTGGGAAATTTTGGGTCATAAATCAATGGTTGCTCTAGCAATGAATTCACTCTCCCTCCGGCTCATTTTACGGAATGTCTGCTTCATGGAAGTCAAACAATTCGGAACCTGTCCTAACCAGGTTGATATTTGCTGGTGAGTCCTTCTTACTATTATGTAATAAAGAATACTCCAAATAAATCGTTGATTGCGGTTGTTTAACTTGCCTACTTATATTCATTGGCATTGCTGGGAAGTCCGGGGACTTGATTTTACTTTTACCCATGTGTATCTGATCTTAACTCATTCTCTTGCTGACCTTGATGGTTTTCAACAACAACACCTAAAGAGTTTTGAGTTTTTAAGGTTTTTGCCTGATGATGACTAAGAAAAAGGCAACAGAGTACGGGAAAGAAGCTTTAGGGGCAAAGAAGATGAGGGGCAGACGGGAAAGACCATGAGAAAATTACAATCTGCTTCTTTTGGAGTATCAGCAAGATTTATAGGGTAGGGGAAATTCCATAAGCACGTTCGACGAGGACGCTTCTCGTTTAATTTGTCCTGTGCGAACTGCATTGTATAGAGCTGCTAGGGCTGACAAATCCTCTTCCTTCCAGCATTTAGTGGCCAGCACTTGATGGAGTAAACCCTCAGATTCAACACTAAGATATCCAGTTTGGAAAGCAGATTCAACGAGTGTGCGAATCATCTTGGTTAAGGCACAGTAAACAAATTCTTACGTCAAGTGTGGACCATTTCGCTCTGCAACTAATTGATATGGAACATGAATATTATGTGATTATCATTACACGTAATTAGTGATTTCCATCACAGCAATGGTTCACTATATGAAATTTAGGTGCATTTATCTATTAATATACGGAGATAGATGGTTACAAAAATTTTCAGCACCAATGTTGAGATGGCACATAATTCAACAATATTAAAACATAAAGAAACTTTTAAGCAAGTATCCCAAAAATATAGTTAAACACAAGCAATCAAGCAAAAAACTGGCGAAAATCTTCATCCTTTTGACTTAATTGCACCCAATCTAGGTTTAAGGACTGAAATTTTTGCACCAAGCGATCGCAAGCAGGACGTTCGGTAGCGTAATGTCCGGCATCGATTAAAATGAGATTAGCATCGCGGCTTTCTTGAAATTGATGAAACTTACAGTCAGAAGTCAGATAAGCTTGGGCACCAGTTTTGGCAACGGCTGAAATGTAACTAGCCCCCGAACCACCCAAAACGGCAACTCGTGAAATTGTTTGCTGTAAATCAGCAGTTGGGGAAAAAATCAAATGAGGGGGAGCAAGTCGCGTTTGAATGGTTGCTAGTAATTCCTGTAAGGTCAGAAATGGCTCTAGCAAACCAACACGACCATATCCTAATCCTGCTTGTGTAAGTTCTATGGGAGTAACTTCTTTGAGTTCTAAAATCTGAGCTAAAACGTCAGCAGTACCATCCTGCACTTGGTCAAAATTCGTGTGGGCAGTGTAAATACCAATATTGTGGGTAAAGGACAACCGTACCATTTCTGCGATCGCTTCACCAGTGCGTAAAGATTTGAGAGGATTAAAAATTAAGGGGTGATGGGCGAATATCAGATTAGCATTAAGAGCGATCGCTTCTTGCATTACAGCCAAAGTCGGTGTCAAACACACCAATACCCGTGCTTTTTCCTGCAACACTCCTGGTTCAATCTGCCAGCCACAATTATCCCAGCTTTCACACCAAGCGGGATTTGCCCATGCTTCAAACCAAGTAATTAAATCAGCAATTTCCATAAT
Organism: Nostoc sp.; assembly: GCF_036917095.1. GTDB lineage: Bacteria > Cyanobacteriota > Cyanobacteriia > Cyanobacteriales > Nostocaceae > Nostoc. The sequence goes on along the minus strand of NZ_JBALFH010000015.1, from coordinate 158,785 downwards.
TATTTTCTTCAGCAATTTCTAATTGCTAATCAGTGTCTCTGGGGTTGAATATTTAATTTTAATGCTAATTGCTGGCGCATTTCTTGGAAAGGTTTGTTCCATACAGGGCTAGCATTCGAGTCCCACACTGCTACTGGGATAAGTTGTTCCTCAGCAAGATAAGTTAGCAGACGATATTCATCTTCTGGTTCGCGAGAAAAGGTGAAGGGATTGCGGTAACCTGTATCACATAGTTTATAAGATACGATTTGACCGTGATTAATCCGTTGTAAAAGTTCTTTACCTTTGACGAGCAAATAATCCAAAAAAACCAGACTAAAAGGCTCTATGTGGGCGCGTTTTTGTGGCTCTTTTTGTACCCATCTTGCCCACTCAAACCCATACATAAAATCGTGAACGTAACGAAAGCGCATCTCCGTTTTATTCCCGAACATCTCCGTTAGGTAAACCATCTTTTCACCAAAAACTTTTAAGAAAGGAACAGCGCCCTCCTCTGCGATTAAAGCCTGTCTAAGCATACTACTTACCAAAAAATCAAAATCCCAGAAGATATTTTCTGGGAAGTTTTGCAACTGAGTAAGGACTATGATTTCGAGAGTTTCTTGAAGAGTTGTGATAATTTCAATGTCGGTGTTGTATTCAGCAATCAAATTTCCCAATTCTGCAAAGCTGGTAGTTAATGTCTTTTGAGGATTAAGTGACAATAATTTAACAGACTGCTGGGCAAGGATTTCATCAATACTTTGAAAAGTATCAGTTGGTGTTAGTTTTTGCTTCATATTAATTGAAATTGCCCATACAACTTACACTAAATATTAGTATATATCTAAATAATTAGATGTTTTAATAACCATAAATAATCTTAACTTTTGAATTTACAAAATTAAACAGATTGTTTGGTGTATACCTGCTTAAATTTGCATCAATAATTTTCATGAGAAAACTGTCACGGCAAAATTTATTTAATGCATATCACCGTGTAGTTTACAATGTTATATCCAAAGGTTAGCGGTATAAGCAGAGTATTTAAACTCTACTAAACTACATCTTAAATAAATAAAACTTGAGAATTGGCTATCCAGAAATGTGAACAACCAATTCTCTTAAATGACTTCGCTGGCGGTGTTCCCAAATATAAATTCCCTGCCAAGTTCCCAGTACTAAATGACCTCGATTAATGGGGATATGCTCAGAAGTTTGGGTGAGTGCAGTACGAATGTGTGCCGGCATATCGTCGGGGCCTTCAGCATCGTGGATGTATTTTCCCGATTCTGGCACGAGTTTTGCCATAAAGTTAGCTAAATCCACAAGGACATCGGGATCGGCATTTTCTTGAATCACTAAACTGGCTGAAGTGTGGCGCAAAAATAGAGTACAAAGACCAGTTTCCACTCCCGACTCTGCAACTGTGGCTTCAATTTTGGCGGTGATGTTGTAAAAAGATTTGCCAGTGGTGGAAATTTTTAGTAACTTTTGGTAGTGAGTCATCTGTAATTTGATTAATTATTGACTAATAACCGTTAATTTTTTAGTTTGGATGAATTATCTCACCATATAACTAAAGTTTATAGCGGTTCTCATTTGGATGCAATACGCGCTTTGGGCGCATATTTGTGCGTTCCTACTGTATTTTACGTAATTGAAAACAGCTATAACCTTCTCATAGGATAGCTAGCAGCCGAGTAAAGTTTAATTACTGCGAAAATAGTTGACAATCGCATTAGCGATCGCTTCATTACCATCTTTAGAAATTGGTTGAGATTGCTTTGGTGGTTGAGGTAACTCACACAGAAAATCCCAAGTTCCTTGAAAAAACTCAGATGGGGTGATGATTTGATGCTGGTTATAATTAGTTATGCCTTCTATTATAAAAGTTGCTTCGGCAAAGTCCTCACGCGGCATGGTAACAATAGGCACTCCTAATATTGTGGCTTCAGAAAAAGTGCTGTAACCAGGTTTAGAAACGACTCTTCCACAAATAGGCATAAAATCCACAGGGCGGTATTTGCGGTCATTAATTTTCACTAAATTAGGTAAATCAGGAGCAGATCGATCGAAGACGATAAATTGCCAATCTGGAAATCGCCGCAGGTTATCGTAGGGGATTTGCTGTAAACCCAAACCGCCAAAGGTCAACAAAATAGTTTTTTCGACTGGTGCAGTTATTCCCCAAAGAGAGCGTAAATCATCAGCAGAGTAACGGGGAGAACCGCCTGTTAAGCCAACATCTGTGATATTTTTAAAAGCTGGCATTGCTTCGTGGAAAGGGAGACGAAATAGGCGATCGCACTTTGAATACGAATCACTAATCCAATCAGCAATTGCAGTAAATTCGCCTCCCCAATCTCGGTAGATAAAGTCCCAACCAAAGTTACTCATCATCCAGCAGGGAATGTTTGCAGCTTTGGCAAACCCAGGAGCCAGGAAGGGAATATCTGCCAAGATTAGATTAACGCGATTTTGGCGGATAAAATTCACTTCTGAGGCAATCAGCGAATTTTGATGCTTCTTAATATCGAGCAACTTTTCTAAAGTCGCTACTTTATCCATTGTCAAACTATCAGTTTGCACCACACCCAAATCAAATGCACGCGGACGATAAATAAAATCGCCTTCTATATAGCACTCTAGCAACCACCGTGGGGCAGTACTCACCAGAATTAGCAGAACTTCTGGACATAACTTTTGAATTGCCGCAGCAACTGAAGCCGTGCGGGTAGCATGACCAAATCCGTGGTTAGTTATGGCTAAGTATAAGATTGGACGTTCCATTTTATAGTTAGGAGACGCGATTAATGGCATCTGTACAAGAGTTAGGAGGAGACGCGATTAATTGCGTCCGTACAAGAGTTAAAATCATAATTTCGCCACTGATAACTTATAACTCCTAACTTTTAATTAATTTTGCTAAAACTTTGAATTGCCTCAATCAATTGGTCGATTTCCGATTCTAAAGTAAAGTAATGAACGGTGACGCGTATACAGCTAGGATCGGCAATTGTCCGAGTTAATATGCTTTGTGAGTCTAAAAACTGTACCAACTTCAAATGAGGTTGGGGTTGATTATTTGTGAGTTGAAAAGAAACTATACCGCTTTCGGGTGGAGAAGTTCGCAGACACTTGACATCAGGTAAGGCTACTAGCTGCCGCCAAAGGTAGTCACTGTTTTGGCAAATTTGCTCGTAACGTTCCTGTGACGTTCCCCATTGCTGATGGATAGCGATCGCTTCCTTCAACCCAACATATAACGGATAAGCTAATGTAGACACTTCATATCGTCGCCCATCGGGAAGCCAATCTACAGGCTGAGATTGACTATCCACAACAATGCCATTCAAGCCAATAAACGTAGGTTTCAGGCTTTCTCGTGCTTCTGGGCGGACATACAAGCCACCAGCACCCGCAGGGCCACATAACCATTTGTGACCAGTGAAAGCATAAAAATCTACTCCCAATTCAGTCAAGTTTAAAGGCAACAAACCAGCAGATTGGGCAGCATCTATCAGTAAAAATGAATGATTATTTCTGCATACTTCGGCAATTTTATCAAGAGGTAAAACTTGACCAGTATTCCAGAAAACATGACTTAATATTACAAGACGGGTATTGGGGCGCAAGTGCTGGGCAATGACTTTTACGGGGTCGCCCTCATTTAAAGTCGCCTTCAGGGGACAGGTAGTAACTTCTACAGCGAATCTCCGCGAGATTTCCTGCGCTGTAGCAATTACGCCTGGATGTTCGCAGTCTGAGAGTAGCAGATGGTCGCCAGCACGCCATTCGATGCCCCACATGGCGATATTGCAGCCAACAGTGACATTTTGCGTGAGAGTAATTGTTTCAGATGGTGCATGTAACTCCGAAGCGATCGCAACTCTAGCAGCTTGAGTCTGGGGTGCTATCCAGCGATACGCCTCATTACCAAAAGGGCCTATTTGCTGAACATAAGCTTGAGTTTGGGCCATAGCATCCATTGCCCTTTGCGGCATCGGCCCTTGTCCCCCATAATTAAAATAAGTCTTATTCGCTAAAGCTGGAAATTGCTCTCGATGGCTATGCAACTTGGTTTGTGCGATAGAAATACTAGTCATAATTTACAAGGAATATCTACTGTTTACAGGCTATTGATATAGAAGGTTTTTGTACTTTGTCCTAGCAGCAATGCTAAAAATAGAGGTGAGATTAATTTAAGCGATCGCTGCCAAATCTTATCTCGTAATCAGTAACGATAAATGCTCTCTGACTTTTTGTCCTAGATTCTGCGCTATTTGAGGAGTAATCAGATGGTGTTTGAATTCTGATGCATGAAGCCACGGGACACCTTGGCGATCGGGATCGGACTCGTAGCGTGGGAAGAGATGCCAATGAATATGTGGCTCACTATTGCCATAACATGCATAATTCATTTTCCACGGACTAAAAGCGTTAACAATAGCTTGTCCTGCCAGCATCACCTCTTGAAATAAGGCAGATTGGATCGGTGGGGGAAGTTCATGCAACTCTCTAATATGGTTTTTCAGAAGAATAAGGGAGTATCCGCGATGAAACTGACTATCGCCAATCACAAAGATTGAATGCTCGAATTCGTGGATGAAGTAAGGATTTTGACCGCTTCCCCAGAGTGTGACACGTTCGCAGATAAGACATGGCTCATGTTGTTCTGTCATGTAGCTTGGTAATGATGGATAAAACGTGATTTTGTTATTCTCCCTTATCTGTCACTTAGCAGAAATGCCAACCCCTATCTGTTTACGTCACTAGCTAGCTGTTGACAGTATAGAATAAAGGGCAAATCAGGTGTAGAGGCGATCGCCACTTACAAAACTTTAAATTGTCTGAGTTGCTCCCAGAATCTGCTAATTCTTGTTAACTTAAAAGGATGCTAATCAATGCTGAACTTCTACTGCAATACCAACGCTGTAAACGCCGAACTTTTCTAGATATCCACGGTGACAAAAGTCAGCGCGATGCTCCCAATGAGTTGCTACAGAAACTGCAACAGGACAAAATCGCTCATCAGCTGAGTGCTTTGGCACAGATGACTTATCACCAACCAGATTATTCATACGGAAACTGGGAAAAGGGAGAGAAGGCAACTTTAGAATTGATGGAGCGTGGGGTTGAGTACATCTACAAGGGAGTACTGTCAGCAACTTATTCTGAAGGATACACCCTGCTGAGTCGTCCAAATTTACTTGTGAAACAACCAGGACAGTCCCGTTTTGGAGATTGGATGTATGTCCCGGCTAGTATTGAACTGGGTAAGCGTCCTAAGCAAGAATATCAAGTTGTCGCTGCATTTCATGCCCAAGTGTTGGCAACAGTGCAGGGAGTTGTACCAGAAACAGCTTTGCTCATATTGCGAACTAAAAACACCAATTATCCAGTCGATCTGTTCAAATGGACACCACGAATGCAGCAGATTTTGGAGGAGTTTATTCAAGTTTTAGAGTTACCGAATCCGCCAGAGGTGTTTATTTCTCGGCAAAAGTGCAATCTTTGCCATTGGTATAGTCAATGTTATGCGATCGCTCAATCTGAAAAACATCTTTCATTATTACCAGGTGTAACACCCATTCGCTACACGCAACTCCAAGACCTAGCCATCACCACACTGGAATCTCTCGCTAACACCAGTCCCACTATTCTAGAAAACCTGCTTGGTTTCGACCGTGAAGTAGCACCTAAGCTAGTAGTGCAAGCTCAATCTGCATTAGAAAAACGACCCTTAGTTTTACCCTATCCGCTACCAATAAAAGATATTACTTTTACAGCACCCATAGAGCTTTACTTTGATATTGAAGCACAACCAGACTTGGATTTAAATTATCTTTTGGGGGTTTTGGTCGTTGATAGACTTGCCAATACAGAACAGTTTTATTCGTTTTTAGCAGATAAACCCGAAGACGAAGAATTAGTTTGGCAGCAATTTTTGGATTTGGTTTGGCAGTATCCCGAAGCGCCAATTTATCATTTTTGTGTCTATGAGTTTGATACAGTCAAACGGCTAGCAAGGCTTTATAACACCCCGTACTCCTCAGTGCGTCCTGTACTGAATCGATTTGTGGATGTGTATGAACAATTAACCCAAAGTGTAGCATTGCCAGTAGAAAGCTATGCCTTAAAAGCGATCGCTCGTTGGTTAGGGTTTGAGTGGCGGGAAAAAGAAGCGAGTGGTGCTAAATGTATTTACTGGTACGATCTATGGTTAGAAACAGGCGATCGCACCTTACTAGAAATTATCCAAAGCTACAACGAAGATGATTGCCGCGCCACCCATAAAGTAAAAGATTGGCTCGTCAACTTTTTTCAGAATGAATATGGTTTGCGACTTGCTTAATTATTGCTGAGTCATGAGTACTCAGCACTCAATACTGTTTCAGTCCTATCTTATTTATAATTTTCAAAATTTAGCAATACCTTTTCATGCACTTAATTAAAAAAATCTTTGTAGTCCCGCGAATTATTTACTTTTTTCTCCCAATTATAATTATTATTTTCTTATTAAAATTTTTACCCATAAATGCTGTTGAAATCAGTAGCATAGAGTTTATTGGGGAAGCCACTTTACCGAAAGGTTTAATTTTAAAAAAAACTGAAATTGGAGGTTTATCTGGAATTACCTATGACGCACAAAACAACCTTTATTATGCTATTTCCGATGACCGCGGACAAAAAGCTAATGCCCGTTTCTATACCCTGAAAATCGACTTAAGCAAGGGTTCCCTACAAAAGGGTAAAGTTGTTCCTATCAGTGTAACCACATTATTAAATGAAAATAGTCAAACATTTCGCCCTGGTGAAACTGATACAGAAGGTATTGCCTTAACTAATAAAGCAACTGTATTTATTTCTTCTGAAGGCGATGCTGCAAAATTAATTAATCCTTTTATTAAAGAGTTTTCACTATCTTCTGGCAGAGAAATTACAACACTCCCCATACCAAACAAATTTTTGCCAGATAAAAGTGCTAAAAAAGGTATCCGCAACAATTTGGCTTTTGAAAGTCTCACCATCACACCCGATAAAAAGCATCTATTCACAGCCACCGAAAATGCTCTAATTCAAGATGGTGTCGCAGCTAAACCTAATATCGGTAGTCCTTGCAGAATTTTGCAATACAACTTGCTCGCCAATCAGCCACAAAAGGAATTTCTTTACCAAACTGAAGCAGTTTCACCATTTTTGAATCTGATTGGCAAATTCGCCAGTGGGTTACCTGATTTACTTGCTCTCGATAATCAAGGACACTTCCTAAGTTTAGAACGGTCTTTTACTGGTTTAGGATTTGCTATTTCCCTGTTTCAGGTTTCTTTAGAAGAAGCTGACGATATTCATAATATTGATAGCCTTTTAGCAGTTGACTCTAAGAATATTAAACCAGTTAAGAAAAAACTGCTGTTAGATTTGAGAACCCTAGATGTACTGCTAGACAACATTGAGGGTTTAACTCTTGGCCCTAAACTACCCGATGGACAGCAATCATTAATCCTAGTCAGTGATAACAATTTTAACTCCTTGCAACGCACTCAGATACTAGCCTTTAAAATTAAAATTGAAACACCACTAATTAGATTATTACACCGTTTACTCCCGAATCTGAACCGTTAGCTGTACAGAGGGATCGCAGCTTTACTGCTATTTACTTGTCTCGGCTATTTCTGTGTATCCACGGAATCTACTAGGCAAGTTTATCTAGCCTATTTGTAGTTTACGTGTAATTTCTCAACCGTATTCCTTAATAAATATGTTACATAATGTTTATGAAATTTTGCAAATAGATTAATCATGATTAAAACAGATGATTAATTTTCTACAAATTCTAATATTTTCTAGATTTAGATTTAGTAATTAGCTAGACTGATAAAGTCTTTTGCCAACAATATTTTTCATAAATGAGTTTTATGCAACAAAATCAAATTGAGAATATGGTAGGGCAAAAAGCAGAGCTAGACAATTACATTGGGCAATTTTTAAATAATCGTTATTTAATCAGAGATTTGATTGGCAAAGGAGGAATGGGTAGAGTTTATTTAGCAGAAGATACTGCTAAAGGTGGTATGCCGATCGCAGTCAAAATTTTATCACTCAGTTTGGCAAACCAGCAAATGTCCCAACGCTTTGCTAGAGAGATTTTTATTGGCGCTCAATTGGGGCGCAAAAGTAAACATATTGTTCGCATCTTAAGTTATGGCGTTACTGAGGATAAAATTCCCTTTTATGTAATGGAATATCTCCAAGGAAAAAATCTCAAACAAATTCTCAAAATTCAACCATTAACAATATCGAAGTTTTTAGAAATTTGTAATCAAATTTGTTTAGGCTTACAATGTGCCCACCAAGGTATCAGCCTCAAAGGAGAGATTTATCCCATTGTTCACAGAGATATAAAACCAGAAAATATATTCATTAGTGAAGATAGTAAACAAGGAGAAATTGTTAAAATCCTAGATTTTGGTATTGCCAAGTTTTTAACAGAGCGAAGTGGGATGACTCTGACAGATTCTTTTATTGGCAGTTTGCCTTACTGTTCTCCAGAACATATGGAAGGGCGCAAATTGCTAGATGTTCGCTCTGATATTTACAGTTTGGGAGTACTAATGTTTGAGATGCTGACAGGAAAGCATCCATTTCAGACAAAAAGTAACTCATTTGGTACTTGGTATCAAGCGCATCGCTTTCAAATTCCACCTACGCTTGAGGAAGTGAATCCGCAAGTCAAAGTTCCGCAGGTGTTAGAGAAAATATTGATGAGTTGTTTAGCTAAAGAAGTAAGCGATCGCCCTCAAAATATCAACCAAATATTAGAAAGTCTAGAAAAAGTTAATATTCAGATTAATCATAATAGTAATAATGATAGTAGTGACATTGTTAAACTCTCATTCCCAATCCAATTAGTTCCTGCAACATTATTATCAGAAAAAGAGTGTTTACAGAAAACTTGGCCTAAAAATAAACCAATTGCGCCAATTGGATTTCCCCATTTACTACAAACTCCGCAAAAACCTATACCAACTTTTTGGGCAATGTTGCCTAAACAAGATATAACAAAATTTTTAGATAAAATACATGGCACTGAATTTATTAGTAAAATGAATGTATACCCGATGCTTTTGTGGGTAACAGTACTATACGATGCCCAACCTTCTATGACTAAGTGGCTACCTTATTTTTTGGATTTGAAAGATAATAAAGGCCAGAAAATAGCGCGTAGTTTAGCAGAAGTAGGCTACTATCATCTCCTATTTTTTCCTCTAGAAGAGCCAAGCCGTTGCTCTCATGTAACGACTTTAAGTCTCACGGCTAATCAGCGCCAGCAACTTGTAGATTGGTTAGATATAAGTCAACAGCCAAATGATATAATTTTGTCTAATCAAGCCAAAAATATTCTAAAAACAGAGTACGAAAAACTTAAATTAGATATCTTACGAAAGTTAACCGTAGATCAAAAAACTGAAAAAGAGGGTTTAAAAAATTGGATGTCTAAATTTATGGAGATTTTTTTTAAACTTTTATCACGTCCTTGAAATGCTAGAGAAATCAAAATGCTTGTCCCCGTTTCCTAATGAGATTTTATGTGTGTATTGCTAACTTAAAATGGACTCAGTAGCAAAGGCGATCGAAGTGAATCAAAGCCCATTTATATCTCCAACTAGTACGGGCTTGCTTGCCAATCGTTATCAACTCAAGCAATTAATTGGCAGCGGTGGTATGGGTGAAGTTTTTTTAGCAAATGATATTTTGTTAGGAGGAATACCAGTTGCTATCAAGTTTTTGACTCAGACTGTTGTCGATACCAAGATGCAACAAGACTTTGCTCGTGAAGCTTTAATGAGTGCAGCTTTGAGTCAAAAGAGCGTACATATAGTGCGGGCGTATGATTATGGTGTGAATGAGAAAGGAAAACCATACTACGTTATGGAATATCTATCTGGTAAGAGTTTAAAGGATTTAATTCCGTTGCCTCTGCCCATGTTTTTGACTCTTTCTCGCCAAATTTGTTTGGGCTTACAGTGTGCCCATCAAGGCATTAACATTGACGGCAAAATTTGTCCGTTAGTTCATAGAGATATCAAGCCTGCCAATATATTAGTTATTCCCGATCCGATATTGGGCCAGTTAGTTAAAATTCTCGATTTTGGTATAGCTAGATTTTTGAATTATGCATCAACAGCTAGTACAAGCAGAGGATTTAATGGCACTTTACCTTACTGTTCTCCAGAACAGTTAGATGGAGAAAAATTGGATAGTCGCTCTGATATTTATAGCTTGGGTGTGATGATGTTTGAAATGCTCACAGGCAAAAAACCGTGGAAACCAGAAACTGATTACTTTGGTGCTTGGTATAAAGCACATCACTTTGAGCAACCAAAAACGATCGCAGATGTTAAACCTACTCTTAAAATACCTCAGAAGCTAAATAATTTAATTATGTCTTGTCTTGCTAAAAAAGCAAGCGATCGCCCACAAAATATCGCTCAAATTTTGCAAGTATTAAACAGTTTAGAACAGTCTAATTGTCCAAGTATACCTACAACTTTAGCCTCTAGCTCCATCCTTAGCCGTCCCTTAGATTCAGGTTTGCCAATCACAGTAGAACAAAGCTGTCGAAAACTTTTGTGGCCTAAAAATAAACCAATTCAAGAAATTGTTTTTCCCCAGCTTCTAGAAACCCCACAGGGATCTATGACAGCACTATGGTTGATGTTGCCAAAACAAGAAATCAAAAATTATGCCCTTTCTACGCGTTACAACCAGTTTATCTTCATGACATCCCCTCACCCAATGCTCTTGTGGGTGACTCTACTCTACAATCGGCAATTGGCTCCTAAGTGGCTACCCTGCTACTTAGATATGCAAAATCCCCAAAATTGTAGGCTGGTAAGTTTCCTGGCTGAAAATGAACGCTACCCTTTGATTTTCTTTACCCTAGAAGCACCACATTCCTGTATCAACGTTCTCAGCAGTCGCATCGAGCCAACTCAGCGGCAAATGTTAAAAACTTGGGTGAAACAGAGTCAAAGTCTGCCACCCGCTTCTCAACCTCAGTTGAGCAAACAGCTATTAAAACAGCAGTATAAACAAATGCAATCCCGGATATTGCAGCACCTGGAATCACAGCCACAGGTTGTATTACCCTGCTCTATTTGAGGAAAAATCCGCACCTTGGAGAGACAGGACAAAAAGAATTCCTAATTTCCAACTCCAAAACGCTTGACAAGTAGAAAAAAAATGGTGATAATAGCAAAGTTGCCAAACAAGGGACTGTAGTTCAATTGGTTAGAGCACCGCCCTGTCACGGCGGAAGTTGCGGGTTCGAGCCCCGTCAGTCCCGTTCTAAATTTATGAGTAGTATATCGCTGAACTGAACTTCGGTGATTTTGGATTTTGAATTCCCCAAAGGGATTGACTCAGAATTCAGGGTTTGAATATAAGCTACATTTATCATGCTTTGCAAAAGAGAGAATTAACTGTGACTGTTAGAGTCCGTATTGCGCCGAGTCCAACCGGAAATTTACATATTGGTACAGCTAGAACAGCTGTATTTAACTGGTTATTTGCCCGTCACCACGGCGGGAAATTTATACTGCGAATAGAAGACACAGACCTAGAGCGATCGCGTCCCGAATACACCGACAATATTCTTGAAGGACTGCGTTGGCTGGGACTGAACTGGGATGAAGGGCCATTTTTCCAATCTCAACGCCTGGATCTTTATAAAGAAGCAGTGCAAAAACTGCTAGATCAAGGGTTAGCCTATCGCTGTTACACCACCAGCGAAGAACTAGAAGCGCTAAGAGAAGCTCAGAAAGCTAGGGGCGAAGCTCCCCGCTATGACAACCGTCACCGCAATCTCACGCCAGAACAACGCGCCGCATTTGAAGCAGAAGGTCGCTCCTCTGTGATTCGCTTCAAAATCGAAGATGGGCAGGAAATTGTCTGGAACGACCTAGTAAGGGGAAAGATGTCTTGGCGAGGTAGCGATTTAGGTGGTGATATGGTCATCGCCCGCGCCTCAGAAGAGAGTAGCGGTCAACCTTTATACAACTTTGTAGTTGTAGTGGATGATATCGAGATGCAAATCACCCATGTCATTCGGGGAGAAGACCACATCGCCAATACCGCCAAGCAAATTTTACTGTATGAAGCTTTAGGTGCAAAAATTCCAGAGTTTTCCCACACGCCGCTGATTTTGAGCAAGACAGGGCAGAAGCTTTCTAAGCGAGATGGTGTTACTTCCATTTCTGAGTTTAAGAAAATGGGCTTTACTGCTGAAGGCTTGGTGAATTACATGACATTGCTGGGTTGGTCGCCACCAGACTCGACGCAAGAAATATTTACCTTAGAAGAAGCAGCCAAAGAATTTGGTTTTGAGCGTGTAAATAAAGCAGGTGCAAAGTTTGACTGGGACAAGCTGGATTGGTTGAACAGTCAGTATATCCACAAGACGCCAGTAGATAAACTTACAGATTTACTCATACCCTATTGGGAAGCGGCTGGGTATAAATTTGATGGTGGAAGAGAACGCCCTTGGTTAGAACAGCTAGTAACTTTAATTAGCCAGAGTTTGACTCGTTTAGTAGATGCAGTACCTCAAGGTCAACTGTTTTTTACTGATATTGAATTTAGCGAAGAAGGCAGTACACAACTGAAGCAAGAAGGTTCTGCTGCTGTCCTTGAGGCGATTGTCACAGCTTTAGAAAATCAGCCGCAACTGTCAGAAGCCGCCGCCCAAGACATTATTAAACAAGTGGTGAAAGAGCAAAAAGTTAAAAAAGGCTTAGTGATGCGATCGCTCAGAGCAGCCTTAACTGGAGATGTTCATGGCCCCGACTTGATCCAATCTTGGTTACTACTAAATCAGATTGGTTTAGATAAGTCGCGCTTGAGTAGGGCAATAACGGAAGCTAGTTAGCGATTACTTCCAGATTTTAGAAATATTTTAGATTTTAGGGGCGCACAAACGTGCGCCCTTATCCATAAGGTAGAGCAACTATAAGAACAAGAAATCATTGACTAATTACTAATGAATTATCCCCAATTTCAAATCTAAAATAGGTAGTCAATTCTCCTCATGTTGGGAACTTGGTGTGTAAAATTAATGTCTTCAAAAACACTTAGAAGCAAACGTAATTACAATGCCGACAAAAGCGCTCAATAGAGGGATAAGATTATCGTTCATAATAGTTACACTTTTCATCACATCGACAGTTAGTACTGCGGTTGATGCTCAGGAAGCGCCAACGATATTTGGAGATGTCACCATTGGCCCTCAGTTTTCCCCAGACCCCCTGACAGTTCGCGGGATGAGTGGTGGTTCAATATCTGGCAGTCAAGTAGGTGCCAGAAGTGAAACAGCCACTGGCCCTTGTACTGGATTTGTTGATGAAACACCAGACCACACATTAGCGCTAACAAGTAAATTTGACTACCTGAAGCTGCAAGTGCAAAGTCCTGAAGACACCACCATGATTATCAAGGGGCCCGGTGGTACTTGGTGTAATGACGATTTTGATGGCAAAAATGCCGGTATTGTTGGTGAATGGCTGGCTGGAACTTACCAAATTTGGGTTGGTTCCTATGAAAAAGGTAAGTATCTTCCTTACACTCTACAAATTACAGAAGTTAAGTAGGGCATTGGGGTAAGGGAGGACGAAGGTACACGAAACCCTCTTCTGTTCTCCCGTATATTTAGTGGATTAATTTTATTTCAATAGTAAATTGGGACAAGTTTCTCAGTAAGATTCCTCTGCCACATAAAGTAAAGCTTGCAAATTCAGTTGTTCTTTAGTTATTCGGTGGCTATCCAGCGCACGCTAAACTTATAACAGGAAGAATTAGAGCTAAAGTCAAGTGTTTGAGACTTTTGGAAGTCATTTTTGTAGTTCGATTGATTAATTTTGTTTTTACTAGCAACGAGGTATGTAACTGTTGCAATAAAAAACTTTATTAAATAAGATGTATTTTTTATGACATCCATCTCTCAGAATTCTAAAGTAGCACGCCCTAAGAAAATCACCTCGCTCGCTAGGGAACCTCGTAGGTAGTTTGCTCTATCGTGTATTAGCCTACACCAAAGTGGCTGCTTAGGCAGCTTCTCTCTCATGGCTCTCTACAAATTCTCTGCTGGTTAATCCAAGCTGTATTAAAATTAAGTTAACTTTGATTAAGATTCTTGTTGGCATCGCCATAATGCGCCAATCGCTCTATGGCAGTGCGTATAAGAGATCGAATTAAACAAAATGGATTTATAGACATCCGTTTAACAGCTTAAAGTGACAGAGCCGACATTCGGTTACTAAGGCTGATGAGTTGTATAGCCATCTAAAGGCAAATTAACATGAAATTCTCTTGGAAAGTCCTAGTACTTTGGACGTTGCCAGCTTTGGTAATTGGCTTTTTCTTCTGGCAAGGGGCCTTTGCAGGCGCTCCTACTGACATGAGTAAGAATGCAGCTAATACCCGCATGACCTATGGTCGCTTTCTAGAATACTTGGATGGCGATCGCGTTACCAGCGTGGATCTGTACGAAGGCGGTAGGACAGCAATTATAGAAGCCCGCGATCCAGACATCGAAAATCGCGTCCAAAGGTGGCGGGTAGATTTGCCTATTAACGCTCCTGAGTTAATTAGCAAGCTCAAAGAAAAAGACATTAGTTTTGATGCTCACCCCATGCGGAATGATGGCGCAATTTGGGGATTGTTGGGCAATCTCATATTCCCAGTTTTATTGATTACTGGGCTGTTCTTTTTGTTCCGGCGTTCTAGCAACCTCCCCGGCGGGCCAGGTCAAGCGATGAACTTTGGCAAATCCCGCGCCCGCTTCCAAATGGAGGCAAAAACCGGGGTCAAATTTGACGACGTAGCCGGGATTGAAGAAGCTAAGGAAGAACTGCAAGAAGTCGTTACTTTCCTCAAACAGCCAGAAAGATTTACCGCAGTAGGCGCACGCATTCCCAAGGGAGTGCTGTTAGTTGGGCCTCCTGGAACTGGTAAAACTTTACTAGCAAAAGCGATCGCTGGCGAAGCAGGCGTACCTTTCTTCAGTATTTCCGGTTCGGAATTCGTGGAAATGTTCGTTGGTGTGGGTGCATCCCGCGTCCGCGATTTGTTCAAGAAAGCCAAAGACAACGCCCCCTGTATCATCTTCATCGATGAAATCGACGCTGTTGGACGCCAACGCGGTGCTGGTATCGGTGGCGGTAACGACGAGAGAGAGCAAACCCTCAACCAGTTGCTCACCGAAATGGACGGGTTTGAAGGTAATACAGGCATTATTATTATTGCTGCCACCAACCGTCCCGACGTACTAGATTCAGCATTGTTGCGTCCCGGTCGTTTTGACCGACAAGTAACAGTTGATGCACCCGATATCAAAGGGCGTTTGGAAATCTTGCAAGTCCATGCGCGGAACAAGAAATTAGATCCTAGTGTATCTTTGGATGCGATCGCTCGCCGCACTCCTGGATTCACTGGTGCTGACTTAGCTAACTTACTTAACGAAGCCGCCATTCTCACTGCGAGAAGACGCAAAGATGCTATCACCCTCCGCGAAATTGATGATGCGGTGGATCGGGTAGTCGCTGGGATGGAAGGTACTCCTTTGGTAGATAGCAAGAGCAAGCGCTTGATTGCCTACCACGAAATTGGACACGCCTTAGTGGGAACTTTGTTAAAAGACCACGACCCAGTGCAGAAAGTTACCTTAATCCCAAGAGGACAAGCACAAGGTTTAACTTGGTTTACTCCCAACGAAGAACAAGGGTTAATTTCTCGTTCTCAGTTGAAAGCGAGGATTACTGGTGCTTTGGGCGGTCGCGCTGCCGAAGAGGTGATTTTTGGGGCTGCGGAAGTTACCACTGGTGCAGGTGGAGACTTGCAACAGTTGTCGGGAATGGCACGCCAAATGGTAACGCGGTTCGGGATGTCAAACTTAGGCCCACTTTCCTTAGAAAGCCAACAGGGAGAAGTATTTCTGGGTCGTGACTGGACAACCCGATCTGAGTATTCCGAATCCATTGCTTCGCGCATCGATGCTCAAGTTAGGGAAATTGTTGAACAATGCTACGACAATGCTAAGAAGCTTATCCGCGATCATCGCACTGCCACCGATCGCTTAGTCGATTTGCTCATCGAAAAAGAAACCATTGACGGCGAAGAATTCCGCCAGATTTTGGCTGAGTACGCTGATGTACCTGAGAAACAGCAGTACGTACCGCAGCTGTAAGCACTGTTCTAAAATCACTGAAATGGGTATGGTCAAAAGGCTATACCCATTTTTGTTTTAGGTATTTGTAATCCTAAGTTATTTTATGTAGTGTCAGGGAATACTAAGCATAGTTAAAAATTTGATATTGCTATGCAATACCTAATCTACCCGATCGCAATTTACGTTCTACTGATTGTTATTCGCTATCTGATTCTCTTTTTACTACTTTGCAAATCTCAGATTCAATATCCCAAGTACCAGATTACCAAGACTGATACAGTTCCTATCTATTTAAAAGATTTATTTCAAACTCCCATTAAAGAACTAGAGCAATTCGGCTTTCTTCCATGCAGCTATTTGCAATATCAACCAATCAGCAAAGCCTATGAGCAAACAAATTGGGAACTTCTTTTATATCACAAAGCACTCAAAAGCTATGCCACAGTAGTTATTCGTCGTTTAGCCGAACCTGTCAATTTATTCGATATAGAGTTTTATACCTTTTTTAAGGATAAAACTTTATTGCTGACTGTCAACGGCAAACAGCATGGACTTATAGGTGAGTTTCCCAACACTATTGTTCAGGATGTTTATACCGGCGAAGTATCAGTACAATGGCAGACTCATCAAGATCGTCTCAAACAATTAACTACTAGCAAAATACCTTGTGGTTTATCACCAGAGTCTTTTGCTCAAGCACTACAGATACAGATGAGTGGCTATGTTAGGAACTTAGCCAAGACGGGGAAAATATCACCAATCAAGGGAACAGAGTTATTTCAGATACATTGGTTAACAGTCCTGCGATCGCTTAACCCGATGACGCAGGGTAACAAGAAAGCAGCAAATATCATCAAGCAACGCAGACAACAAGCCAAAACTGATTCCAGCATTTTACAAGAAATCCCTATAGAACTGGAAGTTGAGGGATTTAAACAAATGGAATACACTCAAACCGGTTTGGTGGGTAAAAAATTTCGCACTTGGCTTTTGTTGGGTAGTCTAGGGTTGTTTATCGCCAGTTATACAAGCTTTCTTACTCCACAAAGTGTGGTGATTTTCATCGCTGTACTGTTTTTCCATGAAGGCGGACATTTATTGGCGATGAAACTGTTTGGCTATCGTGATACCTCTGTTTTATTCGTACCGTTTTTAGGCGCTTTAGCAACTGCCCGTAAAGATGACGCCACACTCAGCCAAAAGTTTTGGATATCTTTAGCAGGGCCACTACCAGGGTTAATTTTGGGGATTGGGTTGGCGATTCTTGAACCTTTTGGCAGTGGTTATCCTGATTGGGTACAAAAAACAAGTTGGACGCTGATATTTCTAAACTTGTTTAATCTACTCCCGATTTATCCTCTAGATGGAGGACAAATTGCTGATTTACTCCTATTTTCTCGTTTTCCTTACATTGGTGTTTTATTTAAAGTCTTTGGTGTAATTATCTTGGGATTTCTAGGAAAAGGTAGTCCAATGATGTTGTTATTTGCGATGTTGATAGCTATGGGCATCCCTAATAGCTTTCGCAGCGCTAAAATTAATCAGAAATTTCAAAAAGAACTGCAACGAAATCCACCCATAGATCGAGATAATATTCTTCATTTCATTTTCAAGTATCTGAAGCAACTTGGATATGGAAACTTGCCTTTTAGTAAAAGATACGCCTTAGTCAAGGGATTGATTCAACAGCAGCACGAATCCCGTAGTAAATGGAAAACTAGAATTTTTTTATTAGTTATATACTGTGTAACCTTGTTAGGTGGAATGGTAGGTATTTTGCAAGCTATAGCTCCTAGTTGGGTAACTTTATTGACTTATTACTCTCAAAATACTCAGCAAAGAATTGAGCAGATCAGAAAAAATAGACAACAACAAATTGAGCTTACAACTGCTGCTTTACGTACAAATCCCAATGATGTAAATGCTTATGTAAAGCGATCGCGGGCGCGTTTGGGACTGCATGACTACAAAGGCGTACTAGCAGATTATGACCAAATTATCCGCTTAAAACCTCACGATATTGAATCTCGTTTGACTCGTGCCAGCTTTCGTCATAGATTAAAAGATTATAAAGGCGCGATTCAAGATTATAACGAGATTTTGCGCCTAGATTCCCAAAATGTTATTGCGTATCATCAACGGGCAAAATCTCGCGATCTCATACAAGACTATAAAGGAGCGATCGCTGATTACAACGCAATTATTAAATTGAATGCCAAAGATACCTACGCTTATATCTCTCGTGGATATACTCGTCAAAAACTCCAAGATTACAAAGGTGCGATCGCAGATGCGAACTATGTAATTCAGCTAAATCCTAAAGAAGCAGAAGCGTATATGCTACGTAGCGAAATTCGTCGTCATTTGGGAGATAATCAAGGAGCGATCGCAGATGAACAAACTGGAAATACTCTTTTTAAAACTATGGATGAGGAAGATCCTAGTTGAGAAAAACCAATTATTAATGACTTATGTCAACAACTAACGATCTTCGCCTAATTCGCGCTCAATCCTCCCTTGAAGGTTTATCAGTGGGTGATGCTTTTGGAGAACGATTTTTTCTGCATCCAGATGTGGCAGAAAGTCTAATTATCGCGCGTGCCATCCCAGCATCACCTTGGTACTACACTGACGATACCCAGATGGCGCTCTCAATTGTGTCTATTCTCCAAGAATACGGGGAAATTAACCAAGATTATCTGGCAGAAAGCTTTGCGAAACAATACGACAGCGAACGGGGTTATGGTGCAGCAATGCACAGGCTGTTAACGCAAATACGCAATGGCGAATCTTGGCAGAAATTGGCAAGTAGTCTGTTTAACGGACAAGGTTCTTATGGAAATGGAGCAGCGATGCGCGTTGCACCGATAGGGGCGTTCTTTGCCGAAGATTTGGATTTAGTTGTCAAACAAGCACAAGCCAGTGCCGAAATCACTCATACCCATCCAGAAGCGATCGCTGGTGCAATTGCCGTAGCAGTTGCTGCTGCTTGGGCGTGGAGACTCAAAGATTCTTTACCCAGCAAAGAAGATTTTCTCAACCTTGTCTTACCTTATATTCCAGAAAGTGAGGTGAGTGCAAAAATTCATCAGGCTGTGAATTTGTCGGAAAACACATCAGTGCAATCAGCAGCTACTCTGCTGGGAAATGGCACTCATGTCTCAGCACAAGATACAGTTCCTTTTGCAATATGGTGTGCTGCACAACACCTTGATAACTACGAAGAAGCACTGTGGTTAACTGTAAGTGGCTTGGGAGATAGAGATACTACTTGTGCGATCGCGGGTGGTATTGTGGCGCTATCTACAGGTGTAGAAGGTATTCCCACGGCATGGGTGCAAGCACGAGAACCTTTGCCCAAGGGCGATAGAGAAACGATCGCACTCTTCCGTCCTATTGGGCCAAAAGAACTGGCTTTGATTAAAGAAAGTGGCGATCGCAAATTTCCTCCTCGACTACCTGAACAGCCTATTTTCTACCCGGTACTTAACGAAGAATACGCCGCACAAATTGCCCGTAACTGGAATGCGGCAAGTACTGACACCGGATATATCGGCTATGTGACACGTTTTCAGGTGCGTGCAGAGTTTTTAAGCCGCTACTCCGTAAAAACTGTAGGCGGTTCCATACATCAGGAATATTGGATACCTGCGGAAGATTTATCTGAATTCAACCGTAATATCGTTGGTTTGATCGAAGTAATATCAGAATTTCGCCAATCAACAACTTGAAAATCCGAAACTGGCAGCATCGATGCTGTATACAAAAATATACCCACTTTTATTTGCACAATTTATGAATAATAAAGTTAAATTATTGACTCTTGCTTCCTTAACGTTGGCAGTTTCTTTTCTAAGTGCCAGCACAGTTGTAGCACAAGCGAAACTGACAAATAAATCGAAATTGTCCATCAATGGTATCGGAGAGGTAAGAGTTGGGATGACTGTTTCCCAAGCGGCAAAAGCTGCTGGTACTAAGCTAGCGGGAGATTCGCCGAATAACAGTTGCTACTATGTTAAGCCACAAAACGAACCCAAAAATCTTTTGTTTATGGTTACAAAAGGTCGCATTTCTAGAGTAGATGTGCGGCAGAATACCCAAATTACTACCCTTAAAGGTGGAAAAATTGGCGACACCGAAGCGCAAATCAAGTCTCTCTACCCAGGACAAATTAAAGTCACACCTCATAAATATGTCCAAGGCGGACACTACTTGACATTTATCCCG
The DNA here is from genome assembly GCF_036917095.1 of Nostoc sp. Lineage (GTDB taxonomy): Bacteria > Cyanobacteriota > Cyanobacteriia > Cyanobacteriales > Nostocaceae > Nostoc. The sequence continues at coordinate 138,351 of NZ_JBALFH010000015.1, read as the reverse complement.
AAAGACCGTTCTAATCAGAATTATCGTGTGGTATTCGAGACTGACGGTAAGCGTGTCACTCAGTTTCGCTCAGGTAAACTACCAGAAGTTGAATTTGTTGAGGGTTGTTCTTGATTTAATAACTTTCTGTTATTGCTTTTAGTGCCAAAAGTAACGATCGCTATGATTTTGTCAAACCTACAACCTGTGTAATATTTTTTAATTCCGTCGAATTCACGTCTTTAAAGTTTAACTATGATTTTTTAGCTTAAATTATCTTAGGGATGGTACATGCCATCCCCATTTTTTTATCTTTCCACTTCATCCACTGCCTTGGGAACTCCCGCAGTTAATACCTCATGTCCATCAGATGTAACTAACACATCATCCTCAATCCGAATACCAATGCCAATCCATCGAGGATCGGTCTCTGGTTGATCTTCTGCTAGTTTGGTATCAGGCACAATATATAATCCCGGTTCCACTGTCAAAATTTGGCCTGGTTGTAAAATCTGCGGTTTGTCTTCACCGTGCTGGTAAACTCCCACATCATGAACATCCAAACCTAACCAATGACTGGTGCGATGCATATAATATGGCTTATATTTCTCTTCTTCAATTAACTTATCAATTTCACCTTTGAGGATGCCAAGTTCAACTAAACCTTCCGTGATAACGCGCACTGCTGTATCATGAACTAATTTGAAGGCATTACCTGGTTTTACTTGAGCGATCGCTTGTTTTTGCGCCTCCAAAACAATCTCATACAGCGTCTTTTGTTCTGGCGTAAATTTACCACCCACAGGAAATGTCCGGGTAATATCGGAGTTGTAATAACCGTAGGCACAACCGGCATCAATTAGCAGTAATTCTCCATCCTGCATTTGACGATTATTTTCAATGTAATGGAGTACGCAAGCATTCACACCAGAGGCCACAATCGAAGGATAAGCTGGCCCCATTCCACCCCGCACTCGAAAAATGCGTTCCATCTCCGCCTGAATTTCGTACTCATAACGTCCGGGTGCAGCGATTTCTTGGGCGTAATTGTGTGCTTCGACTGCGATCGCAGCTGCTTGACGCATTAATTCCAACTCAGCTTCGCTTTTAATCAATCTCATGCTGTTGAGAACAGGGCCAGTATCTTCAATAGCGATCGGCCCTGTACCGCGCTTCGGATAAGTCCGCAGTAAACTTTGGTAATGTCTCAGGATTTGGTCATTAAAAGTGCGATCGCGTCCTAAGTGATAATAAATCCGGCTGGCTTTTTCCAAATACTGCGGCAACTTTTCATCTAACTCGCTAATGGGGTACGCTTCATCAGCACCATAAATTTCCTTAGCTGCATCTACCCCAGAAAGATAACCAGTCCATACTTCTTTTTCGCGATCCTTTGGTTGGACAAATAGCACAAACCGATGTTCTGAATGATGCGGCGCTAATACTGCTACTGCCTGTGGTTCATTAAAACCAGTCAAGTAGAAAAAATCACTGTCTTGGCGATAAACATACTCGACATCGTTGTGCATCACTGCCATTGGCGCACTGCGAAAAATGGCTGTCCCATCACCAATTTTTGCCATTAACTGCTCGCGACGCTGCCGATATTCTGCTTGCATAGCTGATGTATTTATGAAAGTATTGTGTTATTTTACACTTTTGGCAACCAGCAGATGCACAGATGATGCCTCTTAATAGTTGCTAATCTAAGTTATTCTAACCAATATTTGTTTCCACTCAAGCCATAAATTATTGGAGAATAATCAATTATCTCGAAAGACTCAGATTTTCTACATTTTAAATAACTCGAAAATCTTGTTGTTATCGAATGATTTAGGATATTCCTAAAATGAAATAATTTTTAAACGTTTATCATCTCGAATTAACTCAAACTACATCTTCTACTTGGCGGCATTGGAAAATACATCGGGAGCATCTCACTTTCGTAAAAATATATCTAGCCCTGGCGAATAAAATTCGCGGCTATACAGACAAAACCCACCTCCGTGGGTTTCCAATTTCTTGAGTCCGCGCAGGCGGACTTGGTTTGTGTAGCCGCGATTTCTAATCGCCAAGTATATTTGCAAAGGTGAGATGCTCCCAATACATCTAAGTACTAGCTAGCAAAAACTCTATAGCTTTTGATTTTTATTGGTTTAGATTAGATGGCTCAGATTTAGCTCTAGCTGGTAGTCAGGGTTATTTTTTATCTCAGCTTATTCACAAAATAAAAAATAGTGGGTATTCAGCCAATATTTGAGAAAGCGCCAAGAAAATAAAAGCAAGATTACACAAATTGATTAGGAATAATGTAGCGATCGCTTCTATCTTAACTAGGTAGGCATAATTACAATACGGTTCGGTTAAGGCAAGAGACGCGATAAATCGCCGTCTCTACAAAGGACTGATTATTGTAAAGACGGCGATTTATCGCGTCTTTGCGATTAGCGGCATGTCATCAAAAAACCTTATCCGAACCGTATTGGGTATAATTAAACATTAAATAAAGTTTGAGTTCGTAGTGAACGATTTATCGCTCCCTACAAGAATTAACAGGACTAAAGCGTTTACTAGAAACTTTAATTGATTTACGCCCAACTACTTACGATCCGATATTTGTAACTTTGTAAAAAATCCGGCTAGTGTAGATATTTTTATCTGACTGATTAACGGTTAAAGATACAAGTAGATTTTTGATACAACATTTAAATGTCAAAGAAAATAGATAATAAATCAAACTTTATATATGAATAATCATATACATAAAGCACAAAAAATATTTTGCAATTGCTTGTATAGAACTTGAAAAATTGATAATAATCATTTAAGCCAAAGATTTATCTTCAATAACTGACATTAATAAAGAAAACATAGTTATAAAAAAATACTAAAAAGCTGATAAATGTTATTTGGTTACAGAAAGAGATTGCCAAAAAAAGTTAAAAACATATGACAGCCAATAATAAAAATACACCATGCCTGAAAGTACAAATTCCTCACCCTTAGCTTTGAATACATCTCGATTAGCATCAGATTCTTTTGCAAAATCAGAAATCTTGACAACTTCTCTTAAGAGTTTAAATTATGATTTTGGGTTTGGAAAAAATAGTTCTTCACTAGCACTAGAAAGTGAACCTGTGACTGCGCCTGTTAAAACGTCAGCAAATCCCAATCCTAATCCTTACTTGACTAGTGCGGCGATTACTCCTGACTTTAACGGTGATGGCAAAACCGACAAAGTTTGGGTCAATTCTTCAACTGGTGAGATTATCATTCGGTTGATGGATGGAACAACAGTTGTCGAACAGGGTTCTTTGGGTCAATATGACCTATCCGCCTATGATTACAAAATTGCTGACTTCAATGCTGATGGCAAAACCGACTTCTTATTACGCAATAAGACAACCGGTGAGAATAGCGTTGTCTTGATGGATGGCACCAAAGTTGGTAGTGCGGCTGCTTTAAGTAGCGTCGATCCAGCCTGGAGTCCTCAGATTGGTGATTTCAATGGCGATCGCAAAACCGATATCTTCTGGCATAATACAACCACCGGTGAGAACGCTATTTGGGAGATGGATGGCACCACAGTTCTGAATGCAACTGTTTTAGACACTACAGACGCAGCGTTTACTCCTACCATTGTTGATTTCGACGGCAATGGCAAGAGTGACATCTTCTGGCGCAATCAGACAACAGGCGATAACGTCGCTTGGTTTATGGATGGTACGCAAAAGACTGACTTTGCTCTACAATCACAAGATGCCGCCTGGACTTCTAGCCTTGGTGATTTCAACGGCGACTTTAAGACAGACATTCTGTGGAGAAACGCTCAAACTGGTGAGAACAAGGTTTGGACGATGAATGGTATCTTAGTCACAGAAGGTGCTTTGGGTACACTTGACTCATCCTGGACTTCTAAAATTGGCGATTTCAATGGCGATGGCAAGACCGATATCTTCTGGCACAATGGCACAACTGGTGAGAACACTGCTTGGTTGATGGATGGTACAACAGTTGCAACTGAAGCTTTCTTACCAGCTAATAACGCGGCCTTGACACCATCCCTTGGCGATTTCAACGGCGATGGCAAGACTGATATCTACTGGCGCGATCAGACAGCAGGTACAGACAACATTTGGACTATAAATGAAACTACAGCAGTTGAGACTCCCATCAGCGACGCAGATAAGCTGACTGGAGAGTGGTATACGTTCTAAAAGCTGAAGTTAGAAGTTAGGAGTAGAGAGGCAATTAATCGCGTCTGTACAGGAATTAAGAGGTAGAAATCTTCCCTGCTTCCCCTACTCCTCTGCTTCTCAAAACTTGTAACTCAAAACCTGAATTTCCCCATTTTCCGGCAATTTACCAGGGCTAATGGAAATACTATCTCCGTTGCTACGCCGCACTGGCATACCTTGCATCAGGGTCAGAAAATTATCAAGTGGCGAAATATCGCACGTAGCGTTATCAGCGGCTTGTGTCCGGTAATGGGTCGGAATCACTATCTTGGGATTTAAGACTTGAACAGCCTGCTTTGCTTCCTCAGCATTGTAGGCTTTTGCACTGCCTCCCACTGGAATCAATGCCACATCGGGACGTCCCATCAGGATTTTTTGCTCAATGGAAATGGGTGCAGCGGCTCCCCCTAAATGTAAAATATTAATTCCGCCTTGCTTCCAACCCCAAGCAGCATTTGAGCCAAACTGCCTACCACCTTTGCGATCGTGGTCTATAGCAATTCCTTGGAACTTAATGCCTTTGAACTCATAAACTCCTGGTTCGTAGATCAGTTTTGCATTTCCCGGTAGTACGTCTACAGCACCTTCATCCAGCAATTGGCTGCTAATCAGCACCAAATCAGCTGCAACTTTTGGTGGACGATAGCCAGCAGTACAGCCGACAGCGCGAAATGGATTGACAAGAACTTTCGCACCGCCACCAGTAAAAAGAAAGCAAGTATGACCCAACCACTGAACTGATAAACCGCTAGATTGTGCGTCAGCTTGAGATTCAGAACCTAAGGTAGTAACCAAAGCTGTGACTAACCCCGCCCCAGCATAGCCCATCAACTGTCGTCGTTTCATTAATTACGCTCTTGACTGTAACTGTTCCAAAAAATTTCGCAATAACTGTTTTCCTGAAGATGTCAGGACACTCTCTGGGTGAAACTGGACGCCCTGAATGTGAGGATAGTTCCGGTGTCGCACTCCCATAATGGTGTTATCTTCAACCCAAGCGGTGATTTCTAACACATCTGGGCAAGTCTCACGTTCGATTACCAAACTATGATACCTGGTGGCGGTTAGAGGATTTTCTAATCCCCGGAAAACCCCCACTCCAGTGTGAGATACCTGAGAGGTTTTGCCATGCATCAACTCTGGAGCAGGAATTATTTTACCACCGAATACTTGACCAATGCTTTGATGCCCCAAACAGACACCCAAAATTGGCAACTCTTGACCTAGCTGTTCAATCAACTCTAGGGAAATGCCGGCATCTTCCGGACGACCTGGGCCAGGAGAAATAACCACGGCTTCCGGCTTTAACACCCGAATCTCATCTATGGATATCTTGTCGTTACGAAAAACTTTAATATCATCTGCCACTGGGAACTCTGCTGCCAATTCTCCCAGATACTGCACTAAGTTATATGTAAAACTGTCGTAATTATCGATAACTATAATCAAAGCTCATCACTCCTGGTTTTTACCACTCATCAGTTGCAAAAAGCATAGACAAATATCTCATGCTATTTGTTCGCTAGGTGTAAAAATAACGCTGACGCTGACACGTAAATATAAAGCGGCTACTCTACAACCAGCCACATCCTAAGATTACCAAGTAACCCTTTAGCCAGGACGCTTGGCACGTTGGCGTAGCCCGTCGTAGACATCGCATTACTTAAATTTTGAATTGCTTATAATGTGTTCTCCAAAGGAGATCGGACAGAGTGCGATCCTCTTACCGAGCCGTTTGGTGATGCCTGCGGCGGTCACGTAGCTCTGCCGTACCACTTCGTGGAAGCAAGCTACGCCCAGCGTCTCGTTGAGAAGTGGGGGCTATGCCTACGCAAGTCACCTCTACAAAGCCGATATAATTAACCTTACCAGAGGAGGGAGCAATAGCGTACCAGCTACCAGCACCGCTACCAAAGCAGAGATAAGAACTGCACCAGCCGCACAATCTTTAGCAATTTTTGCCAAATCATGGTATGTCTGCTTAACGGTTAAGTCCACAAGGGACTCGATCGCAGTATTCAGTAACTCTAATGCCAAAACTAAACCACTAGTTATACCAATTACCGCTATTTCTACCGCTTGCAGATGCAAAAAAACGCTTAAAGCGATCGCTAAAGCGCAAACACTTACGTGGATGCGAAAATTACGTTGAGTTTGAAAACTATAGCTGATTCCAGCCCAGGCATATTTAAAACTAACAAATAAATTAGAGGCTACTTTCCAGGAGAATTCCCGTTCGTTAGACACCAGTGTTTGTAACGAGGTGGGTGTTGGTGATGGAGAAATTTTTTGGGACATAGACTTAAAAACAGAAGAACAGAGTTGCTACAGTGGGAATATTCGCCGATCTTAATGGCAGAGTTAACTTTGAGGCAATCTTTAAGCAATTTTCCACAGAAGTATTATAAAAGTATTACCCAAAATTAACACTAAGGAATACACGAACTACTGCTATTACATGTCAATAGCAATACCTATTGAGTTAAGCAATCTTACTTGCTGTTCTAACATTCGCCCCAAACTTTCTTCGTCAGGATGATCCCAGCCCAACAGGTGCAATAAACCGTGTGCAGCTAACCAGGTTAGCTCAGTTGGTAAGCTATGCTCCTGCTGTTGAGCTTGACGCTGTGCTGTCTCTACAGACACAATAATATCGCCTAAGTATAATGGGGCAGAGGCAAGCATTTCTTTGCTTTGAGGAAAATCAACTTCTAAAGCAGCGAAAGCTAGAACGTCTGTGGGCTTATTTTGTTGACGATACTGAGCATTCAGTTCTTGAATTTGCAAGTCATCTGTCAAACGCAGCCCGATTTCATAACTTGGCGCTGGTGGAATATCAGGGTGAAGTAGTTCCAACCAGCTATTAAAGGAATTTTCCCAAGTTTCAGGAGTAATTCGGGCATAAGTGTCCCCAATCTTTACAGATGTTGTCGGGGACAACTCGTAAAAATAATCCTCCACATATAGTTCAACTCTCAGGGGCACACAGTCTCCTTGTCTGAGGTTTACAATTCGTCGTTAGTGAGTTAGATAAGCAAGACCAACAAGGAGAGCTAAAAGCCCTACGGCAGTCAACGCAAAATGCTTCAGGGAAGTTCCACCCTTCCGCACCATGTTTCGCATGGCCAGTTTTACGTAGCTAGGTTGAGGTTCTGTTGAAGGAGAGTTGCTCATAGTTATTTGTCCACAGACTCTTTTATAACTGTAACAGTTGGTCTGGGATAGAATTGCGATCGCCTGTATATTGCTAAGGAATTTATCGTGGGTGCTATGCCGATGTCTACGATGGGCTACGCCAAAGCGCTAAGGGACTTCCAAATTAAAATAAATATCCCATCGCTTTTAGGGCAGGGGGCAGGGGGCAGGGGGAAGAAAAGTGGTTTTGATTCCAAAAATTGGATAATTTATTTTTTGGAGTTCCCTAACTCTCAAATACCAGAAAATAAATCATAGGTACTAAATAATAGTAAAAAAATTACTTAGTACCGATGACTAATCCCCAATTATTATGCTGGAGTGTTTTCTACTAGTTTATTTTCTTGGCGCAGATAAGCTTGGATAAATGTATCAATTTCGCCATTCATCACATCGCCAATCGCTGTTGTTTCGGTATTAGTACGCAAATCTTTTACCATTTGGTAAGGATGAAACACATAATTACGGATTTGGTTTCCCCAGGAGGCTTCTACCATATCACCACGAATTTCGGCAATTTCTTGGGCACGTTGCTCCTTAGCTATGACCAACAGCTTTGCCTTGAGGCGATTTAGGGCTTTCTCTTTATTTTGCAACTGCGATCGCTCCTCTGTACAGCGCACGGCAAGACCAGTAGGAATGTGAACAATCCGCACAGCAGTTTCTACTTTGTTGACATTTTGCCCACCTTTACCACCAGAGCGAGTTGTGGTGATATCCAAATCTTTATCTGGAATATCCAATTGCACAGAGTTATCAATCTGCGGCATCACTTCTACCCCTGCAAAACTGGTTTGTCGTTTGCCGTTGGCATTAAAAGGTGAAATCCGCACTAAGCGATGTGTACCCATTTCCGATCGCAAGTAACCATAAGCATAGCGACCAGTAATTTCTAGGGTTGCCGATTTAATTCCGGCTTCATCACCCTCCGACTCTTCAGCTAAAGTTACCTTATAGCCGTGAGCTTCGCCCCAACGGGTGTACATCCGCATCAGCATAAATGCCCAGTCTTGAGCATCTGTGCCACCAGCACCAGCACTAATCGTCAGTACAGCACCTTCCGCATCATAGGGGCCGGAAAGTAACTGTTGTAACTCCCACTGATCCAGGTCACGATTCAGTTTAGTGATGGTAGATTCTGCTTCTTGGAGTAGTGCCTCATCGGTTTCTAACTCCAACAACTCAACAACTGCCTTAGTATCTTCGAGATTGGCGTGCCAGCGATCGTATTGCTGGAGGTGGGCTTTCAGGTCGTTGAGTTCTTGCAGAGTTTGTTGGGCTTGGGTTTGGTTATCCCAAAATTCTGGCTGTGCTGATATTTTTTCGAGGTCTTGAATTTTGGCTGTCAGTGCAGGTACGTCAAAGATAGTCCTGGGTTTTACCCAGGCGGCCAGACAACGTTTCGATTTCGCGTTTGAGTTCTAGAACTTCCATAGTGCTTGCTGTAATGATAGATAGAGCGCTTTGGATTGGAAAATTGCTCTTTATTCTACTTATGTTTCTTGATTTTAGCTGTAGTTGGGCAAATTTTTTCTGCACTACTTGTATAAATTACAAAATTTACTTGAAATTATCAAGCGCTTCTTTACCCACTGAAGTAGCGTGATTTAACTGTTGCAGATAGGCTTTGATAAACAAATCAATTTTACCGTCTAATACCTCTGTCGCAGCAGGTGTTTCTACATTAGTACGTAAATCTTTCACCTTGGTGTAAGGATGCAAGATATATTCACGGATGAGCTTGTTGGATAGAGTTTTTATCTGTCGGGGTTGAATTTCATCAAGCTGGACATTTTGGGCTAGTGCGATCGCAAACAGTTTACTCTTAAGAATCGCTAAGGCTTTCTCTTTATTTTGCATCTGACTGCGCCCTAGGTCGCAAAATACACTAATCCCAGTAGGAATGTGAAACACCCGCACCCATGTTTCTGTCTGGTTGACATTGCCCTGATAGCGTCGCAAAGTAATTTCCAAATCCTTCTCTGGAATCTCCCACTCAACAGACTCAGCCAATATTGGGATAACTTCCACACTAGCTAAACTCGTCCGCAAGCTGTTAGTAACATCCAAGGGGGATATTTGCTGTAATTGATGTGTGCCTGTTTCTGATTTAAGGTAGCCGTATGCATAACGACCGATTATTTCCAACGAGGCAAATTTAATCCCAGCGAAATCTCCGCAAGATTCTTCCACTAACAGGATTTTGTAACCGTGGCTTTCTCCCCATTTAAAGTACATCCCTAGCAGCATATATGCCCAATATTCAGCATCTGCACCACCAACCCCAGCAGTAATAGTGAGAAATGCACTTTTTTGGTCGTAGGGGTTGGACAATAATTGTTGTATTTCTATTGTTTCGAGTTCTTGCTGGAGTTGGGTAAGGTTGGTTTGTGCCTCTTGCAACAATTCCTCATCAGCAGATAATTCTAGTAGTTCTAGTGCAGCCTTGATATCTTCTAGAATCAAGTGCGATCGCTGATATTGTTTCTTTTTAGCGTTGAGTGAATCAATTTCTTGAAGTGTCTGACGGGAAGTGACGGAATTATGCCAGAAAGTAGGTTGAGAAACTAATTGATTCAAGTTCTCAATTCTTGCACTCAGTTCTCGAACGTCAAAGACAGCCTTCAGCCTTAGCCAAGATATTTGATAACCTTTCTACTTCGCGTTTGATGTTCAAGAGTTCCAACATGGTTTTAACTCACTTGAAGCTGATAACTTTCATCTATATATCCTATATTAAAACGATGAAAAAACCGTGGTTGCTGAAAAATGTACCACGGTTTTACTTTATAAAACTTTACCTTTGTTATTGTCTATGGACAATTAATCGCGGCCATTGATAGCAATTAGCAAGCGCAGGATAAAGACGAACAAGTTGATGTAAGTGAGATACATCGACAAAGCAGCAGGCAGATATTGGTCATCGCTGTAAGTGCGGGGCAAGATGTAGAAATCAACAACAGAAACCCCAACAAACAGGAATACTCCTAAACCGGAGATGGCGATTTCTAGCCAATTTGGCGTGTAAACACCAAACATGGCAAAGGCGAACTGGGCAAGGCACACAACTACCAAGGCGATAACGCCAAGATTGATGGTTTTTGTCAAAGCCATCCCATCTTGTTCAGAGAGATTTGAACCAATTTGACGGGCAGCAATAAAAGTAACGCCACAACCAAGGGCAGCTAAACCAATGCCTTGAATGCCAACACCTTGGGATCTCAAAGCGACATACACCAAGCCACTGAGGGTATATCCAGACAAGAGGCTGTAGGTTGCCAACAGAGGTAGTGCAAGACCCTTATTACCTTTTTGGGCAACATTTTGGGCAACAAAGAACAAAATTAACTCCACAATCACCGCACCAATGAAGGTGGGAAAGAATATTGCGGGGTTAGTACGGATAACTCCCAAACCGCCGTAGGCTCCTAATGCGGTTAGCACCAAACCACCACCGACGTAGGGGAGGGCGTTGGCAATCACGTTTGGGCCAACGAGGGCGTGAGATTTAGCCTCACGGATAGCTTCACGAAAATTACTGGTATTGCTCATATTGAAAAACTGTTTTTTAGGAAAACGTTCTGCTTATTCCTATTGTTACCAATCTTTGCGGTTAACAGCCAAGGATTTAATCAAGACATGCTTCAATAGCTCGATCAAAACTAGCCAAATCCTGTGGACTGACACCACCAAAGCAGAGTGGTTTACCTAATTTAGAAGTTTAGGCGATCGCAACCTCTTGCTGAATGGCACATAATCTCGACCATTTATTTACTGATAATCTGGTGTGGAAAAGCGCGATCGGCATCTTCTAGCTGATTTCCCCGACAGCATTCCAGTACATCTTTCAGTACTGACTCTTGTATCTGCGCCACCACATCATTACCTGAAACTTGCCATTCTCTAGCAAAATCGGAAACTACTCCGCCTTCTATAACGCTGACATCTGGTGTAAAGATATTTAATCTCTTGGGCTGGTTTCCAGAAAGTAATTGATGTTTCCCGCCCAATCAAAAATTTGTGCTAGGTTCTCTGGCGCTTGTTCTCCCCCTTCTAAAAAAGTTAAGTACATACGGGACATGCCAATGCGAGGGGCTTCTGGTACTTTTCTAGCTCAAGTTTTTCCCGGTGCATCACGCTAGTACAGCACGGCAGAAGTAAACCACCCATTTCAAATGAATGAAACGCTTACGCTGTATTCATTTTTAATTTTTAATTTTTAATTTTTAATTCCGCCTTGCGGTACTAGTAGCCAGATACCGCAGAGTGTCCGTCACAGATATATAGAGAAAGTACTTCTAGTTCAGATGTGAGGAGGCGAAGACTGCGGGTGCTGCGATCGTCCCATTCCACATCAATAAACTGTTTCTATCTTTCCACTAAGTTTCAAAAGTTTTTATTTTAGCAATATTCAATGGAAATGTCCGTCAATACCCAATTAAGTACAAATCCTCATAAAAATAAGTTGGAATTTTATTTTTTGTAGCTTGGGTTTTATTCCTCAACCTAACTTTCAATTTGGATTTTCGAGCTTTATTAGTGGCTGTGCGTACTATATAGATAAAATTCCCCCGGCTCTTTTGCGATTAATTCAGTGCCGATCCACGTTGCGCTCAGTATGACAGATGGCTATTAGGTTAGTAATGCATTTTTCAGCATAAATAGCTAGTTTTTGTTGCAAAAGCTAAAGATTATGTGCCATTCAAGAGCTATCTAAAAAACAAAAATAACCTGCAACAGCGAGGTTAGCAAAATCATGCGTACAAATACTGAAATGTGGAGTTCGACCCCTCACAAGTTCAGTGGAACGACGATGGCTTATTCAGCCCTAAGTAAGGAAAATAATGACAGCTTAAAAGAAAATATACGCAACTCCATTTTCCCAGAAATAGGAGTTACAACAAAGGAATGTATATGGCAACAAGTGAGTCCTCTTTACGAACTGATGGTATAGAATTATTACACTTGTACCACCAGAATCCTTCTATTAAACTTCGTAATAAACTTGTACAGTTACATACTGGCTTAGTGCGGAAGATGGCTCATAAATTTAGCCATCAATGTAATGAACCTTATGAAGATTTAGAACAAATCGGTTATTTTGGTTTGATTAGGGCGATTGAGCGTTTTGACCCTAGCCAAGGATATGCTTTCAGTTCCTTTGCTGTGCCATACATTCGCGGTGAGATGCTGCACTTTTTGCGCGATCGCAGTACTCTATTAAAGATTCCCCGCCGTTGGCAAGAATTATACAATGAAGGGCAAAAGATTCGCAAGGACTTGGCAATGTCTTTAGGCCGCCAGCCCAAGGATGCTGAAATTGCCAGCCAACTTCGGGTATCTTTGCAAGAATGGCAAGAAACCAAGTTAGCTGCTCAAAACCGGATGCCTTTGAGTTTAGATGCAACCGCAGTTAACTATGTTGATTGCCAAATAACCTTGGGTGAGGCACTTCCTTGTCCTCGTTCTCATGTGCTTCTGCAACAAGAAGAAGAACGGCAACAACTCCAAGGCGCGATAAATATGTTAGAAGAAAAGCCCCGGATGGCAGTTGAAATGGTATTCTTGAAAGAACTTTCTCGTAAGGATGCTGCTAAAAATATTGGCACTAGTCCAATGACAGTAACGCGCTATCTGCAAAAGGGAATCCAAGATTTGATTTGCTATTTGCAACCACAGGTAATGCCAACTGGATCGTAGTCGTGCTAAGTCAAGAATCCAATGACTAATGACCAATGACCAATGACAAATGACTAATTATCGAGATTTTAAATCAGCGATCGCACCTTTGGTCATAGCAGCAATAGCTTGATCTGTGGCTTTCGGCAAATGATAATATTTACCGCCTGCTGTTTGCGATAATTCCTTGGCAAAGCCAGTAGACACAAATTTACTTTCCGTATCAATTACTAATAGTTGCATCCCTAAAGCCCGGATTCTGGCAGCAATTTCTAATAGTTCTCCTTTGATATCTGGCTTTTCTCCTGGTTCTAGCTGTTCACCCAAAGAACGCGCTAAGGGAATATTACCCCGTCCATCGGTGATTGCTACAAGGACAACTTGCCCAATATCTCCACTCATCTGAGCATTTAAACCAACGCGCACAGCTTGAGTTAAACCATGCGCTAAGGGCGAACCCCCACCACAGGGCAACCTTTCCAAACGGTTACGCGCCAAAGCAATAGAACGTGTTGGAGGCAATAATACCTCTGCCTGTTCTCCCCGGAAGGGAATCAATGCTATTTGGTCGCGGTTTTGATAAGCTTCTGTCAATAGTTGCATCACCGCACCTTTAGCCGATTGCATTCGGTTCAGGGCCATTGAGCCAGAAGCATCTACCACAAACACTACCAACGCCCCCGCTTTGCGTACCAGGCGTTTCGAGCGAATATCAGCCTGTTCGACAATAACTTTTCTATCTGGGTGTCTTTCTCTTCGTGATTTTTGATAAGGAGCTGCTGCTCTCAGCGTGGCATCTACTGCAATGCGTCGCGCTTTCCCTTTGGGCAACATCGGCTTAATGTAGCGTCCCCTGTCATCGGAAAAGATGACACTGCGACTACCAGATTTACCTTGCCGCTTCGCCATTTGAGTAAAATACAGCACGTTGTCATCAAGGATTACCCCTTCTGGATCGAATATAAATTCTTCCGGGATGCTGGGGGGTTCTTGCTCTTGATTTTCTTCCTGTTCTTCTTGTTCTTCTTGTTCCTCTTCTGATTCGTCCTGGGGTTCTTCTTGATTCTGTTGCGGAGGTGGTGGCGGAGGTGGTGGTGATTGTTCGGGTGGCGGTGTCTGCACAACTGTGGCGCGTGGTACGATTACCAATTCCACAGCCCGGCGCAAATCTTCGGCATTAACTGTTGTTCGTCCCTCTAAAGCCGCCGCAGCTTTGGCAACCCGCGCGGCAAATAACTCGGCGCGATGTCCCTGAACTCCTCCGCGAATGGCCTCATCGACTAAGTAGGCAATTTGTTCGTGGGTGATGATGACTTCTTTCAACCATTCCCGTGCCAAAATAATTTGGGTTTTCAGGGAGTCTAAATCTTCGTTGTACTGTTTGAGAAAGTCTTGGGGAGATTTAGAATAAGCGATCGCTTGCTCTACTGCTTCTACTCTTTGATCTAAGCCGAGTACACCGTCAGCAGAAAGTGCGATCGCAATTCTATCTAGCAAATGCTCCCGTAATCCGCCTTCTTCTGGATTGTAGGTGGCAATAAATAGGGATTTGCACGGATGCTGAAAACTAATCCCTTCCCGTTCAATTTGGTTACGTCCCTCAGATAATACTGTTAGAAGCTGATTTGATATTTGATCGTCTAATAAATTAATTTCATCTACGTACAGCACGCCTCGGTTTGCTGTAGCGAGTAATCCAGGCTGAAAAATGGTATCGCCTTGTTTTACGGACTTTTCAACATCTACTGAACCTAATAGTCGGTCTTCAGTGATACCTAGAGGAATTTGCAAAAAAGGCGCGGGGATAATTTCGACGGGTACATCTTGAATATCTTTGTCTGCGTACTCCGCCAACAGTTGATCGTCCCATTCTTCTGGGTGGTTGGGGTCGCAATTACTGATTGAGCCTTTGACAACTTCAATCGGCGGTAGTAAAGCGTGGATAGCACGAGCCATTACAGATTTTGCCGTACCGCGACGACCTGCGATCGCTACTCCTCCCAAACCAGGATCGACTGCGGCTAACAGCAAGGCTAATTTAATTGCTTCTTGACCGACTACAGCTGTCAAGGGAAAGGCAGTGATGGTGGGGTTGATAGTAGGCGCAGGCATTGTTTGCTTTTATAGCGAGTCTCGGCCTTTAGCATACCAATTTCTGGCACATTTAGAATAGGGATTATGGCAATGAGAGAAAGGTAAGGTTATGAGTATTGCTCAGGTTAAACGCTTCACACCAGATGAAGAATACCACAGGCTTGGTCAGGTAATAAAATTTCCTTGTTTTCCTGATTTCTCTATTGATTTAGCTAAAATGTTTCCGCCAAAGCTGAATTTTTAAAATTTGTTATAGGATTCAGTCATCAGACAAAGGAGTAAGTTTTATGGCTTATAGTGATTTTAAACTTATTGAAGTTATTGATTCTTTTGGGTTAGTTATCCACGAATCATCTGGACTATTCGCAAATGTGCAGGAGCAAGAATCTAGCGATTTATTATCTACTATTCTTAGGGAAAATGTTGATTTAGCAGTAGCGATAAGTTCGGAAAAGGCTCGTAGTGAAATGATAATAAGTCCAATTCTGTTAGAGATTAGACGCAAATTTAATTATGAAATAAGCTTTTTTTCTGGAGTTGATTTTACTGTTGATAGCCAGCGAGGACTTAATGGCTTTTGTGATTTTATTTTGAGTCTTTCTTCGGAACAGTTGCTTGTCCGCAGCCCGGTGATTGTGTTAGTAGAAAGTAAAAATGAAAATTTAAGGTCTGGTTTAGCACAATGTATTGCCGAAATGGTAGCGGCTCAGTTATTTAACGAGAGAGGTGGAAATCAAATCAAAGCTATATATGGTGCTGTTACTATCGGTACTATCTGGCAATTTCTCAAGCTTGAAGGCAATGTAGTTTCGATTGATTTGAGTGAATACTATATTAAGGATATTAAGAAAATTTTAGGTATTTTGTATGGTGCGATCGCGCAAAATAAGCCGTAAATTATTTATGAGCTAAAATATTTTTGAAAAAACACTATAGAGCATTTTTTAAGTTCATGGATATGGGTGAGCGCTTTGATGAAATCTTCATAAATAACTATATTGACATCCAGGAGCAGCTATGCCAATGTATATTTAAGACAGCAAAGTAACCGCACTCTAAAGCGTAAGTTTTTGGTGGTTGTCTCAGCAGCAGAATTCCTAGTTTCCTGCCGAGCTTCGTGTCATCCCTTCGGCTGAGTATTCAGTCCGATCTCAAGTCAACTGATTGACTAGACTTTCAACGGGAAGATGAGATGTTTGGATAAATATTCAGGGGAGGGGATGACGAGAAACTTGGTAGGAAGCCAGGAGTTCTGCGGCTGAGACTTGAACCAAAGAAAGCGTAAATAACGAATTTTGTGTATGGAAAGATTAATTTTTGATTAATTCTCTCCACAGAAATTCGTTACCCGTAGATGCCTAATATTCCAATGCTGTTCCAAACAATAAGCGAAATGGAACATCGACAAAATGAATCCCAAACAAAAACGTAATAAGAAGCAGGAACTCATTGATTTTTATGGTTCTTACTGTTGGTGGTGTCGTCAAAATAGCTCACAGAAAAATCTGACATTTGATCACCTTTTACCTAAGAGTCGTGGTGGTTCTAATTCTTTTGAAAACTTACGACTTTCTTGCTTTACATGTAACAATTCTCGTGGGAACAGTCTCTATCCGCCTCTCCGGATCAAGAATAACTATTTCTAGCTAGCATCTGAATTTTATTAGGCTCTTATTTTCTTAGGTGGGCATCTTGTCCGCCTTTTCCATTCAATTAACTACCAAAAAGAGTAAAAAGCAAAATGCACAAACTTTTAATATTTCATAATGAAAAACTTCTGCGACAAGCACTTACCCACCGCTCTTACGTCCATGAAAACCCTGGAGAAGGCGAACATAATGAACGCCTAGAATTCCTCGGTGATGCTTTGCTGAATTTCTTAAGTGGCGAGTATCTATATAGTTGTCATCCAGAAATGGGGGAAGATGAATTAACCCGGCGGCGTTCGGCGCTGGTAGATGAGAAGCAATTGGCAAAATTCGCTGAGGAGGTAGGTTTAGACTTTAGGATGCGGTTAGGAAAAGGCGCAATTCGAGACGGAGGCTACCAAAATCCTAATTTGCTCAGTAGCACCTTTGAAGCAGTTCTTGGTGCTTACTATTTAGATAATGATTCCAATATTGAAGCAGTTCGCGACATTATAGAACCACTATTTGATTCTGTAGATCCTAAGCATATAATTCTATCTCGTTCTAATGTAGACTCAAAAAATCGCTTTCAAGAATGGGTGCAACGCAACGTTACTCCAACTCCTCCCAAATATTTCACAGAACAAATAGGAGGCCCTTCTCATGCGCCAGAATTCATAGCAAAAGTACTGGTAGATGGAAAAATTTACGGAGAAGGTAAAGGGCGGAATAAAAAAGATGCAGAGAAAGCTGCTGCTGAGGATGCGCTAGCTAAGTTGAAAAAACAAGGTTTATTGTAGATTTGTCTGCGTTTTAGTTTTCATATGGTTCCCTCAGACAACCTCCTATAATCAAAAGTACAAACCATCAGCAAGTTACCCTACTTGCTGATGTAAAATTTTTAGTTCACAATACAGTTTTGACAAAAACTCTAAACATTAGCTAAAGCTGCTCCAGGTACTAATTCTACCTTTATCCAACCTGGTTCCCGTCGGTCAAATGCCTTATATGCATCAATAACTGACATTAGCGCCTCGACTTGGGTTAAGACTTTTGTCGGGTCTACTGTGCCATTACGAACCAAATCTACCAACGTCGGAATATACTTGCGGTGATTACAATTGCCCATGTTGATTGTGAGATTTTTGTTCATCGCTGTGCCAATGGGAAAGAAATTGTGGGCGGGGGGATAAACTCCAATAATCGAGAGCGTACCGGCTTTGGCTAATGCCTGAACTGCCCACTCTAATACAAGAGACGGAGCATTACCCGGATGCCAATTCCCGTTTTGAGGATTAGTTTTAGGGGCAATTTGTTGTAACTGCTGCTGGAATTGTTGTGCTTCTTGTCGTGCTTTTTCGGCTGCTGGGCCACTGTCAGGAGCATTAGCATCTACACCGACTGCATCAATTACCCTATCCACACCAACTCCCCCAGTTAGTTCGCGGATAGTCTCAATTGGATCTTCGGCATTATAATCGATGATTTCTGCACCCAAATCACGCGCCATTTCTAAACGTGAGGGAATTGTATCCACTGCAATGATGCGTCCTGCGCCGAACAGTCTGGCGCTGACAATTGCAAACTGTCCAACGGGGCCACAACCGAAGATAGCAACTGTATCTCCTGGTACGATCTCTGCAATATCGGCTCCAAAGTATGCCGTGGGAAAGATGTCAGACAACAAAATTGCTTGGTCGTCTGTGACTTCTTTTGGTAGTTTGACTAACCCAGCATTGGCATAAGGAATTCGAGCATATTCCGCCTGCAATCCATCGAAGGGGCCTGCTGCTTCTGGGCCTCCGAAAAAAGCTGTCCCGGCGGTATGTCCGTGGGGATTGGCGTTATCACATTGGGCATGATAACCTGTGCGGCAGTAAGAACAGTAGCCGCAGGCAATTGTCGAGGGAACGACAACGCGATCGCCAACTTTCAAATTCCGCACATTAGAACCAATCTCTTCAATAATGCCAACACCTTCATGCCCTAGTATTGTACCGGGTTTCATTCCTGTGAATGTTCCCCGAATCATGTGTAAATCTGTTCCACAAATTGCACTAGAAGTGAGTCGAATGATGGCATCTGTAGGCTCTTGAATTTTAGGTTCTGGTACGTTATCTAATCGAATATCTCCGATTCCGTGAAAAACAACTGCTTTCATAGTAAATACTCCTAAGTTATGACATTTATATTTCAAGATAAAAATGAGTAGCTTGTCCACCTTCTCTATTGATAGATACATCAGCCATGCGCTAGAGGTTTTAGCAGCTTGGGAAAAGATTGACAGCAGAAATTATTTTTTCTGCCACCAAACTTATTAGATACAAAAGGATGTTAAATATTTTCCGCTACATTAACGCCCTTGACTTTAGCTGGTATGACAAGGCTGTAATAAGCAGCTGCGATCGCTGCTAATGCATTGAGCAAAACATTGTAACCAAACAGTGGCATTAAACCAAAAGATGTCTTAGCGAAAGGCAACAATCCCATGACAGCCAGCAAGGCATAATAAATTGCAAAACCACGATTGAATAGGCGTGCAGTGGTAGCATTGTTGTAAGAAGTAATTCCAAACAATCCTACAGCGCAGCGTACAAGGTTATGCAAAAAGTTGGTAGGAATTAGACCAAAGATATAACCAAAACCCGCAGAATAAGCGCCAGTAGATTCATCAAGTGGAACAAAAGATTCGCTCGTTCCTGGTAATGAAACTAAAGCTGGTATAAAGCCAGCTAAACCTAAAAGTAAATAAGCGATTCCGATAGCCAAAGCAATATAACGCTCTGTCATTTTTGCCGCGTTAATATTTTCCATTGCAGTCAATCCTTTTATAATTCCATTAGTTAATACTGAGATATCTAAAGTTTTAATATAAAAAAATATTTTCTTCTCTATCAGAAGTTTCAGCGTTAAATTTAGTTTTATACACCTAAAGTGATAAATTAATATATTTTCCTTTTAAAATTTTATTTAAATGCTTGTTGTAGTTGTTCGTCTGTAAGAGATTTAATTAAGCTTAAAGGTAGTGGTTGCTGACTAATCTTATTAACATAATCTCCACTTAAATAAGGAAGATAACTTGGCTGTCCAGCGATATAAGTTTCAAAAAATGGAACACTCAAACTTTCAACATAACGGCGTGCCAAAGCTGGACTAGAACCAATTACTTGTGTAGGAACAGACACAACTGTATTTGATGATTCTGCAATAGTAGAAAAGTGTGTGCCGCCATTGATAACCGCTAAATATTTATTTGGAGTTGTTAACCAAGTAAAAGGCTGAATTTGCTCTGGTAAAGCAGGAGCGACAGTATCAGCACTGCTAGATACAATCATTACTGGAATTTTGATTTGGCTGAGGCTAGCTTGACCAAAAATACTACTATCAACAGGATTAATTGCAATTATTGCTTTTATCCTTGCATCGGATAAATTATAGCTATCACTTGCTAAATTTAGAGCCAAACACTGAAGTAAGAGTGAAATATTTAATGTATCTTCCAAAGCTGGACAATTGGCTTTTAGTTGCTCAAAATTAATTTTTGCTCCTGCCAATGCTAATGCTGTATATCCACCAAATGATTGTCCTACGACACCAATTTGGTCTAGATTCAAACGTCTGCGAAATGTTGGGTTAGACTTGGATAAACGAGTGAGTTCATCTAATAAGTATTTGATATCTAAAGGTCTATCAATGAGTTCTCTAGGATCGGTAACTTTATCTGCTATACCTGCTAATAATGCTTGCAATTGTTTTGAATTACTGCCAGGATGTTCTGGAACAGCAACTACAAAACCATAAGAAGCGAGATGTTCAGCTAGATATGCAAAACTTGTTCTGTCTGAACCTAGTCCGTGTGAAATGATAATTATCGGACGGGGAGTTTGAGCAATGGGAAGGTAAATATCGGCTGGAAAAGTTCTGTTACGCGTTAAGTCATTGAGAATGATACTTTGCTTCAAAAAACGAAAACTTCCATTTTGTCCGAAGTCTATCAATGGAGCCGTATTAAGTGTAGAAGCAGTGGTTGTTTTTTGTTGAGACTCTTGGTTAATAATTGCTACTGCATTTTGCGTTTTATTGGCTAAATTCTGTAAGGCATTTACAATTTCCAAACTCTGATTTAAATTAATTGAAATTGCACTAGCAGGAAATTTATGTAAGACATTTAAAAGGGTAAAATTATTTGAATCGGCGGCGGCTAAAATCAGTGCTGCGCGAATTGCATAAAAGCCTGATAATCTAGATTCAGTCTGAATAATTTTACCTAATGTTTCTAATAATCGTTCCCCAATTGGTGTATAAAGGAACTGCGAAACTCCTACTTCATCTAACTTAATAGGAGTTACTAAAGTTTGACGTAGTTGAGTTAGTTGCTTTTTGTCTATATATTGACTATATGCAGCCAAATTCTCATCCATTTTGCCTGTTTTAGCATAGGTTTCAAGAGAACTAATTGGGATAGACCGTTCTAAAGCACCGTAATTAAATTTTATTCGCTCTGCACCGAAAGCGGGAAAAGCAGTTAGTGCAGGCAACAACCCTACGCTAAAAACCCTCAAAGCCAATTGCCAGACAGTTTGTTTACTTATAATATGAGTCATTACCTGTCGCCTAAAATAGTAAAATACGCGTAATCGATCGACGAATTAAGGGACTTCCAGTTAAAAAAATATCCCATCGTAGGGGCGCAAGGCCTTGCGCCCCTACAAATCTATAAATAATTTGGGATAATTTATTTTTTGCAAGTCCCTAAAGCCATTATGCTTCTCCTAAATTCGTTAACTTCAGGCATAAGAGCTTGTTTTATGACTACTAAATTAGCAATCACTTTCATCGAACGATCTAAAACTATCTGAACAATTACCGCACTTTTAGATAGAAGTGTCAGTCAGTAACTTTAATTATATTCATCAGACCATAATGAATACAGTCTGAAGTGAAATGTATCACGTTCAACGTTAAGTATTTTTTGAACCTGCGAATACAGACACATCTGGCATCTAGCCATTATTTAAGATAGGTTGGCGGGTTTTCAAATCAAATTTATAGCCACGCGGTAAAATATGAAGCTTTGCTCCACATATTGCTAAAGCCTCATCCTTCAATATTTCCCCCATATTGTTATATGTAGCCTCTACATCGACAATTGTGACTGAACCTTCACCAATGATTTCGATTTGTTTATCACTAACTACCATCGCAGTATTCTCATCAATACCAAATCCTAAATCAGCAGGCTCTTGTATCAAAGCTGAAATTAAGCGCCCCAAGCGTCCACGCTGTAAAAAATGTTGGTCAATTACTACTCCCGGTAGAAAGCCTAAACCTGGGCCCATATTTACAATTTCCATCCGAGGGTTAGTTTGAGAATCGCCTTCTACAATCATTTTATCTGGCATCATCGCTGCTCCTGCGCTTGTGCCTGCAATAACTGCTCCTTCAGCAAAACGCTTATGAATAGCTGTGTCAAGTTCAGTATCTTTAAGAATGCTTGTGATTCGAGCTTGGTCTCCTCCAGTAAAGAATATTCCTGTAGCTTTGCTGACAGTTTCTAATGCCGTAGAAGAATATGCATCATCACGAGTTTCCGTATCAACAATCCGAGCATCTTCAGCTCCTAGCTTTTCAAATACTCTAATATAATTTTCTCCAACGTCTCTAGGAAGTTCTGTCGCTGCTGTCATAATTACTATTTTTGCTTTCGTACCTCCAGCGCGTCGTACAAACTCACGCAGTATTTCACAATCTTCCTTTTTATCTTCAGCTCCTCCAATAATTATGAGTTCTTGTTTGCTTTTTATTTCCACAATAATGGCTCCTGATATTAAATTAGTTAATTTATAATTAACTATGATTTTTAACACTACGCAATCAGTCTTTGGAGATATTGAAATACATCCTTGAAGATGAGAATTACCATTAAAATTCTTGATTTTAGGAGGAGTAGTCTAAAACCAAAATGAAAACCACAAAAATTTGATCGTTTTTGCTGAACTATTTTGGTTCATAGTTTCAACATTATTTATTAACAATGCTACACCCTTACTAAATCAACATCAGCAAGCCAGATGAACCGACTTTGAGTCAATGCCGTTTCTTCCACAATTGGGGCACACCACTCCACGCCATAAAGCCAATCGCTTTTGAGCCTAAAAATCCCTTGAATAATACGACGTGTCGGTTGGAGAGTAAAATCAACTTCAACCATGTCGCCTAATTGAAAAAGTGAAGTAGGAACAGCAGCATTTTTGAATATATTTGTTGGACGAAATTCTTTAGAAGGCAAGTAAAGTATTTCACCAAGGCAAACAATTGCATAAATCCACTCCTGTCCTTCCCAGTGAATACCACAACAGTAGCCTGGCAAATCAGAGCTTGACAGGAAAACTTCTTTTAGTATCTGAACTGCTAATGGAGGCATGGCTTGACCCCACGGAGGAGAAATATGCCAGCAAGATTCCAAAAGTGTAATCTGGTTAATCATCATAATGCTTTAGGGGACTAAGTTTTAGACTGGACAAAATGTCAAGAATAAAAAGTAAAATCCTTGCCAGGCTTAGGGTGTAGAATATAGGGAAAATAATTGATTTGTAAGTCTTATTCCGTAGGTTCTTAATTTTTGTTTAGCATAAGCAAACTATATCAGGTGTGTTTTAAAGGTTTCTGTTGATTGAATTTTTTTATTAGAGCAACTCAAATTCAGCAGCGAGCTACTTGATTATTGGGTTTTATCTCGGTGCGATCGCTTTGTTTAATCCTGCTTCGAGAAAATAATATTGCTGACACCGTTGTTTTTGGCGGGAGCTTTTTCATTTACCATAGATACTCTCATTTTAAATTATTAATTCTAACTAGCCAATCGCTAATACCTTTCTTTGTAAGGCAGCACCAAACTTAATTTTAGGCAAAAGCTTGCAACACGGTTTAGTGCATTTCCATCTCGAATCAGTCTAATCAATACTTTGCTGTATTAATAATAAAATACTGTTTTATCTCTGGCTTCCTCATCTACCGAAATAAATATAAAATTACTTTATCTGTTAAGTCCTGAGTACTATATTTTATTAATATCTAAATAAGACAGTAACGCATTTATTTTAATAAAAAACACATACAAATATTATTTTGTCTGTTCGGTTTCGTACATAAAAAGTTAAAATAATTAATAGTATTAAGTTTAATATAATAAGTACAGTTTGTTAAATTATGTGCAATTAATTAGCTGGAATTACTTGCTCAATAATATTGGCTGCCCTTGTGACGCCACCTGAAAGTTGAATTGACTGCTGAATCTTCCGTGCATTGTTAGTGTATGATTTTTCCGTCAATACCCGCTCAATTGCTAATCTTAAGCTAGACACAGTGAGTTTCGCTAGAGAAAGTACTTCTCCTACTCCTGCCGAGCGAATTCGAGCACCAGTTCCGGGCTGTTCAAAAGTTATGGGAATCGCTACCAAAGGTACGCCATAGCTTAAAGAATCCAATGTTGTATTCATGCCTCCATGAGTAACTGTGAGACTAGCTTTCGCCAGGATGTCTGGTTGCGGAGCATACTCGACTACTAACGGGGAACCAGGAAGCGATGTCTTCGACAACCCCTTCAGGGAACGCACTGCTTCTGCACTCATCCCACCTCCATGCGAAATTACTAGTTGTACATCTAGTCCTTCACAAGCAGCAGCAATGCAATGAAATACTGATTGTTTCGTATTCTGCACGCTTCCCAAAGAGGCATAAATCATTGGTTGTCCGGTTAACTTTTCATATGGAAACTGAACTAATTGTGGTGAAGGATTTCGTAATGAACCCACGGAGGTGGGTTTTGTCTGTATAGCCGTGAATTCTATTCGCCAGGGCTAGATATATTTTTACGAAAGTGAGATGCTCCCGAATGGAAGGTAGTGGAGAAACTGCAATACATGAACCTTTCTAGCTAAAAAAGATTAATATTATAAGGACGAGGATTAATTTAATACAATATAATTTTATGTTGTAAGTAGATAAATTTGCTAGAAAAAACACCAATCCCAATTAATTAAAAATGATAGGTTTTAAATTCATGCAAATTAGATATACGATCTATCAAACAGTTAGCTGACCGTTTATTGTGCTTTCTGCAAGTATTGACAAACTCCTTCACTCATTTGTTGGAAATTAGGTGTAATCTGTTTACCTAATGAATTTTCAACGATACTAGCTATTTTTGTTGTTAACTGCTGCGGTGTACTCTTTATCTGCTTTGGGTCAATAATTAGTTCTCCCCGACTTTCAATTAGTGTTGCTCCATCATCTTCTATGAAGTGATTTTTACCTGTACAGTAAACTGCTTCAGTAAAGACATGAGTTTTAATCTGCCAAGTAGTTATGTATTCAGAATTATTCCAAATAGAATATTCTGTCTAATTTAATAAATTTTCGCTGAGGAAAGCACGGGCAAATGGTGGAATATTGGCACCGCCATACCATTCATGTTCTAAGTATATAAGTCCGTCTTGCTCTTGACTTGACTTGAACTTAATTTGTCTAACTTTTGGCATGTAAGCGACAAATTCTGTTAGTTTATCTCGATAGGTGGCATATACCAAAGGACGAGGAAAGGGAATACGAGCATTGAGACTAATTAACATGGAAAATCGTGCGGTAACTGAGTTAGTAGCACAAAGTATTATTTAAGTTGTACTCAATAAAACTTTCAATTACTTCTGCCCTAGTGGATAGTTATTCCTTTCCATAACTGAATACACATATTCCTATAAAATTGCAGCGATCGCAATTTCAAAGTCTGGCTAATAAGCTAAAGTTATTATTACCTCTCAAGCTTGTGCAAACGCCTGATGATTCAGGCAGTTCACCCCATCACCAAAAGTGGACAACACCCTTAATCCTGGCTCAGAACGATCCTTTGTATCTAAGAATGCACTAATTGTTCACACAAATTCAAACCATTGGATAGAAATAATAGCATACAGACTATTTCTTCTTTAGTAGGCATAAACCAGGATTTTAAGATTGAATCGAATTAAGTAAATTGAGGAAAACAAAATGGCTTTAATTCGTTGGGAACCCTTTAGAGAAGTAGAAATTATGCAGCGGCAAATAAATCGATTATTCGATCAAATGCTGTCACCTCAAGAGAGCGATCGCCTACGGTAGGCGCTTGCGCCATCGAACAAGAATAATCAAATTTTCAGATAAGGTCTTCTCACCTGGCTGCTGTAGCAGTTTCAACTCTATCCATCAAATTTATGAATATAAACTATCAAAATCTACCAATTTTTACACTATTCATCATTGGCGCATTGTTGACTTCACTGTTATTGGATCGGTGGTGGCGCGAACGTATCTATAACTTGAACGGTAAAACTGTACTGATTACAGGTGGCTCGCGGGGGTTAGGGCTAGTTATGGCACGCCAGTTGATTCAAGCAGGAGCGCGTTTGGCGATTTGTGCCCGCGATCCACAAGAATTGGAGCGATCGCGTATTGAACTAGAACAACGAGGTGGAGAGGTTCTGGCTATACCTTGTGATGTGACTGACAAAACTCAGGTTGAGCAGATGATACAACAGGTGAGCGATCGCTTCGGCGCGATCGACATCTTAATCAACAATGCTGGTACCGATTTTGTTGGCCCAATGGATGTAAGTTTCAACGATATCCAAGACACATTGGGAATCCCTTGGACACCTGTTAACTGGCGTGCCTATGCGATGTATCCTTCAGTTATGCAGTTGTTTTGGCAACGTCTCAAACCTGCGATGCAAACCGAAGCATTTTTAGAGGATGCGATCGCAATTAGCGAGCATGTTTATCGTGATATCAATGATTGGTATCAACCAGGTTATCAGATTGAAGTAGAACAAGCACAGCAACATCACATCCAACAAGAACTTAACGCTTTTATTATTGGGAATCCGCAACTACTCATCCAGCAAATGGCACTGAGCAAGACGCTTGCAGGTGAAGTAGTAGGTCAGGATGGCAGTATTGATTCCCGACATGGGCCAAATGCTTATCGTCATCACCAAATCCAACTGATAGATGAGCAGTCAGCTCAAGAAATTTCGCCAGAAATGCGACGAGTTTATCAAGATATTAAAGAAACTCTGGGTGTACCGATTGTCAACTCCGATTACCAAGCATTAGCACGATGGCCGACTTTCTTTCAGGCAGCTTGGTCAGACATCAAGGTTTGGCGAGAGCGACCGGAGTATCAACTTCTCGTGCAAGATGTCGTGCAGAAAGCAGAAGAAGCTGCTAGCCGTCTGTCCCCTGCTGTATGGGTTGGTGAGCGAGAAGTACAAGATATTCTCGATAACCCCGATAATTTCGAGCAGATTCAACAAATGGTGCAGATGTTCAAGGATATATTGCCAGAACTAATTGTGCAGAATGCTTTGTTTCATTTTGGTCTAAGAGGAGTTCAATCAGCGACTATAGGGAATAGGGAATAATGTTGTAATTTTCTTCACAAGTAAACTTAACTGTAGAGCATTCCGTCTGGCAGACGTTATCCCTCTTCTGTCACTCTCCGGAAACTTTTGCCATTTCTGAATTCTAGAGCTTTTGTATAGCAGGCGATGTCTACGACGGGCTACGCCTAAGCGCGATTATTTTCTAATAACAAATACAAGACCGATTTTTTTCTAATAGTATAGCTTGTATTGATTGCCTCATGAGGCTTCTAGCGATCGCCCTCCCGGAGAGTGACAGAAGAGGGGTATTGTGCGGTTGAGTGCATAGACGCTCTTAGCGGCTTGTCGCAGACATCGCCATCTCCAAAGGAGATGCTAGCGCGAACGTGCCAAGGAAAGCGATCGCTCGACTCAAGACTGTTGCTCAAAAATAGAACTATGAGGCTCCCAAAGTCTGCACCTTAACCCCTGATGTCCCCTCACAAGGTTTATAGGTGCTACCAAAAATGACTTTAATAAATCCACAAGTACAGATTTAGCCAATCGTGTACGCGCAAGTTCTTTAATCTGTTGGTATTTGCGAATCAACAGTATTATCTGAAACTATTGGGCGGCTACCATCTATTTCTAAAGTATCCTGAACTTGAAAATTACTCTTAGCGATCGGACGTTGACCATCTATGTCAAGAATGTCCTCAACCTCAAAATCACTAGGGTCAATTGGACGTTTACCGTCTACATTTAACATGTCATGTTCTTTAAAAGCGCTCTTACCAATCGGGCGTTGACCATCTATATTAATTGTTTTATCATAATCGTTTTCATCCTTCACAATTGGGCGCTGACCATCTATATCAATTGTTTTTTTAATTTGAATGTTACTTGGATCGACTGGCCGCTGACCATCTATATTAATTGATTTATTTATCTGTACTAGTTCGTTAGATGATGAACGCATATCATCAGTTTCAGTATCTATCGCCTGCCGAGCCAAATTATTTTTAGTAATATCAGCTTTATTCGTGTTATCCATGTTTGCCATTGTTTTTCTAAGATTATTTATCTGCTAACAAGACGATCTAAGAGTTGTTTATCTCTAAGTAAAAGGGGCTGGGGATTAGGTAAAAAGCAGAAAAATTATGATTTCCCTAATATTTTATTTGTTTATTTAGCAGAATACTGAAATAAAATCAAAAAATCCTCTATCACAGCACATAATGCATCTATGACTTGAGAGGGATTTGTCATCTCTCAAGAAACATACAACGGGAGAAAAATGCGGTTAGGATGCAGACTATGTGTGGGATTAATCCGTGTCCATGCCCAGCAATCATCTAAATGGAGATAATAGCAGGGGTATGGACGGGGAACCTAAAAAGGTAGAAATACTCAATGATGACTGCTGGAATACGCGATTGATGCGGTCAAAGAGTTTCTCTGTACGCTAACGTACTGAGGCAATAAGTAATATATGCTACTCTTTACTCAAGGAATTATACCACCTATCGTTTGGCAAGAGCAGTTTATCTGACTCAGGTGGCCCCCATGTATTTGGTTCATATTCGTAAACCGGTGTGACGTTATCGAGAATTGGTTGGACAATCCGCCATTCCTCTTCTACGGTATCTTCCCGTACAAACAAGGTAGGATCGCCCTGCATGGCATCACCCAATAGACGTTCATAGGGTTCCATCTCGTCACCACCTCCGTAAAAGGCCAGAAGTTCAACCGCAGAGCCGATCATATCTTCTCCAGGGATTTTAGTGCGAGCGCCCATTCCCACAATTACCTCTGGATCTAGTAAAAAACGAACATAATTTGTGTTTTCTTTTCCTCCCTCCTGGAACACATCTAGAGGTGGACACTTGAGCTTGACCATCACCTCAGTAGTTTTAACAGGCAATTTCTTTCCAGCCCGGATGTAGATGGGAACTCCTGACCACCGCCACGTATTAATAAATAACCGCACGGCAACAAATGTTTCTACTTGGGAGTCAGGAGAAACCCCTTCTTCGTTGCGGTAATCAGAAAATTGACCGCGAATAATATCATCGGGTTGCAGTGAAGGTATAGCTTTGAGAATACGCTCTTTTTCATCCCGGATGGAATCGCCAGCCGTACTGGCGGGAGCATCCATGCACACTGAAGCTAATATTTGCAGCATATGGTTTTCCACCACATCCCGAATTGCACCAGTCTCCTCATAGAAGTGCCCCCTTCCTTGAATGCCAAAGTCCTCTGCCATGACAATCTGGATGCTTTCAACATAGTTGCGATTCCAGATGGGTTCGAGAAAAGAGTTGGCAAACCGAAAATAGAGTAAATTCAGCAGTGGTTCTTTGCCCAAGTAATGGTCGATGCGATAGATGGATGATTCGGGAAAAACTGATGCCAGAATTTGATTTAACTCGCGTGCTGATTTCAAATCCCGTCCAAATGGTTTTTCAATTACCACCCGCGCATTTTTAGCACAGCCTGATTTGCCCAATCCTGACACTACTTGTGCAAACAGGCTCGGTGGAATTGCCAGATAGTACAGGGGATGAGTGGCATCACCAAGGACTTGACGTAATTTTTCGTAAGTTTCTGGTTTGCTGTAGTCACCAGCAACGTATTGGAGTAGTCCAGAAAGTTTCTCAAATGCGGCTGGATCTATACCACCATGATGTTCTAGGCTATCACGTGCCCTTTCCCTAAGTTGATCCGTCGTCCAAGACCGTCCGGCAACGCCAATCACTGGGACATTGAGATTGCCCCGCCGTACCATTGCCTGAAGGCTGGGGAAGATTTTCTTGTAGGCCAAGTCCCCTGTTGCCCCAAAAAATACTAGTGCGTCTGACTCAGGAATTCCCATAATTAACCTCTTTAGGAATTGGCTTTTTCATGATGCCCGCCAAACTGATAGCGCATGGCTGACAAAAGTTTGTCGGCAAAGTCTGCTTCGCCACGCGAGCTAAAGCGAGCAAAGAGGGCTGCACTTAAGACCGGAGCCGGTACAGATTCGTCAATTGCTGCGATCGCAGTCCAGCGCCCTTTGCCAGAATCTGATACACGACCACCAAACTCTTCTAAATTGGGGCTTGACAATAAGGCGATCGCTGTCAAATCTAATAGCCAAGAAGCTATTACACTACCCCGCCGCCAGACTTCGGCAATATCTCCCAGATTAAAGTCATACTGATAATACTCTGGATTTCGTAATGGTGTGGTTTCGGCATCAATCTCGCGCCCATCCGTCCGAGTCCAATCATTCCAAGTTCCATAGGTTTTTCGCCTCTTGGTTTTCAGGTTTTTGTGTTCGACGAAGAGGCAGGGGGAAGGGGGCAGAGAGCGGGGGGAAATGACCTCTTCCTCCTGCTGTG
This sequence comes from Nostoc sp., assembly GCF_036917095.1. Taxonomy (GTDB): domain Bacteria; phylum Cyanobacteriota; class Cyanobacteriia; order Cyanobacteriales; family Nostocaceae; genus Nostoc. The sequence continues at coordinate 107,758 of NZ_JBALFH010000015.1, read as the reverse complement.
AAGCAAAGCGGAAATGGGTCTGAGTCTCCCCATTCTTATAAGTGGTTTTCGTCCAGGTGGGGTTGAATCCCCTCTGCTCCCTGCTCCCTTGGCTCTTCTTCAATAGCAGCAAGAGTGGCTGCTACTCCTCTGTTGAGGCACTTACGGGAAGACTAAGTTCAAACAAGTGTAATTCTACTGGTAATCGGCGCGATCGCTACAATTAACATTTATCAAAATAGAATTTAGAAGTCAGCCGTTAAAATTCTCTTGCTTCTATTGGAGTCCCGCTGGTGGATGAATTACAGGGGTTTAAGATAGGACTAAATTAAAAATTTAGTGCTCAACAAGAAAGTGGTAGGTTTGAATCCCCCACTTTCTTGTTGTGACTTCTGAATTCTGGCTTCTGGATTCTTTTTCAATTGGTATCAGAAAGCGCGACAATAATCAGAATTATACTCAAGCACTTCCGAAAAAAAATCATACCAATTTGGGATTTTAAATAATCACATCTGCACTCCAGCGGCTGGAATGGATCGGATATGTTGGGTTGTGAAAGCTGCGGCCAAACAATTCAAAATTCAGGCACGATCGATTTCATGATTAAAACAATTCAATGTTTGCTCTGTACCCAAAATTGATTGTTCGGGCTTGCGTCTCGTAGAGAAGACTATAAATCAAATATTCTCAACTTTTGGTCTTAAAATCATAGTTTTGCGCTTCTTACCCTACCTCATAAAATCTTAGGATTCGCTAGCTTCTCCTAAACGCTCAGGATTTTGTACTCCGATTAATCGATTCCAAAGCTGATAACTGACCTCAGTCTTCGGCACATACCAGTTATCATCACTAGCTTCCATACCACCCATTGCTGTAAACTCGTTACGTTGTGGGTCATTCAGATCAATGTACTTTGCACCTTGCTCCAAGCGACTTCCAACTGGTAGCAATGTAATTTGTTTTAGTTCTTCATGTGTATACTCTGCCAGTTTGTCATGCAGTTCTTTAATCTCATAGGCATTTAAACCTGCTTTCTCTGGATGCGTTCCTGACAAACCATAATTTTGACCAGCTATAGGCTGCTTGTTCAAGTCTTGCTGCCACTCATCTGGCTGACTATCTGTTGGTTTTCCTTGTTTTTGAGTCTGAGCCATTGAATATTTCTCCTTTCGCTTGATTACCAGTACACCTAATTTGAATTTAGATGCCGACTGCTAAAAAAGAGAATTCAAAATCTGTTCTCCATAACGAAAGTGGCGATCGCTTGTCTTAGATATTAGCCTGTAGATGGATTTCATTAAACAACAAAATACTACATTCTTTGCAAATCGCAGCATCAGCTAGTATTAGAAATTAAGTGAATAGAAAGAAGATGAAATCACAAGGAGCTAAATTAAGGGTAGAACTACAAGAACAAGGGATGTCTCCTTTGAACAACCCAAAAGATTGGTCATGGCCATTCTGGGCTGCTGTCCCACTCTACCCCTACGGCAGGCGACGGACACTTCGCAAGGAAATAGTTTTTGACACTATCTGGACATTCGATCAGCTTCAGGGCATTCTCTACACCATCGTGCCGATTCGCATGACTATCGTCAAGCTCGCTGCTGGTGGACTTCTGGTTTATGCACCCGTTGCTCCAACAACTGAGTGTATCCGCTTGGTTAATGAGTTGGTAGCAAAGCACGGTGAAGTTAAATACATCATACTGCCAACCAGTTCTGGTCTGGAGCATAAAATCTTCGTTGGCCCTTTTGCTCGTCGCTTTCCTCAAGCACAAGTCTTTATTGCCCCGCACCAGTGGAGTTTCCCGTTTAATCTGCCGCTTAGTTGGCTAGGCTTTCCCCAAAAACGAACTCAAGAACTCCCGGAGGACTCAAGCCTCGCTCCCTTCGCTGTGGAGTTTGACTATGCAATATTGGACATCAATTTGGGACGAGGATCTTTTGCAGAAGTTGCGCTGTTTCACAAGCGATCGCGCACTCTGCTTGTAACTGATTCTATACTTTCTGTTCCAGTTGACCCGCCAGAAATCGTCCAATTAGATCCTTATCCCTTACTGTTTCATGCAAGGGACAATGCCTTAGAGACGATTGAGGACAATGAAGACAACCGCCGCAAGGGATGGCAACGCATTTCATTGTTTGCGCTTTACTTCCGTCCAAGTGCGCTGGAAATTACAGCAATGGGACAGATGTTTCGTGATGCTCTGAAAGCACCACAGCGATCGCTAAAAACGTACTTTGGTTTATTTCCTTTTCGCTGGCAAGAAACCTGGAAGCAGGCATTCGATGCTCTACGAGGTCAGGGGCGACCATTTGTCGCACCGATTCTGCAAATCCTCATTTTACCCCAAGCACCAAGACAAGTCCTCAACTGGGCTGATAGAGTTGCAAGTTGGGATTTTCAGCAGATTATTCCCTGTCACTTTGACTCGCAAATTTTGGCAAATCCGCGTCAATTTCGGCAAGCATTTGCTTTCCTTGAGAAAAATCCCTCTGTAAATAAGGACTTTTCTGGAAGTGAAAACCAGCCTCTATTGGAGGAGGACTTAAGATTCATTAAGGAACTTGAAGCTAGTCTAGTTAAGCGTGGTATCGCAACACCAGCGAAAGAGAAGGTGTAATCAACCTCGAATAGCTTGGGAGCAACGCCAATTGGTTTGGCTACAGATACAGCCTTATTCCTGAATGAAACTAGTCCTGAGCTAATTGTTATCATTCAAGGCCATAGTGCAATTAAAGTAGTCGATGAAATTCAAGATCCCGGAATTTGAATCACAAATTCTGTACCCTCTTCCTGTACAGAATTAACTTCCAGAATGTCGCCATATTTTTCTACAATAATTGGATGTGCGATCGCTAAATTCTTATTTACACCATCAAGACTCTCGTAATTGCCTAAAAAGCAATAAAAAAGGCGGATTTTTATGTATGCTTTGTGGCTAAGTGCCTTTGCCATACATTTCCGGGAGTCATTATGGAACGTGCCATTTCTGCGTTGGGAATTTTAGTTTTTATCGGTATATCCTACGCCTTCTCGGTTAATCGTCGTGCAGTGCGTTGGCGCATAGTGGCCTGGGGTTTAGGATTGGAGTTTGCATTTGCGCTAGTGATTCTTAAAACTCCTTGGGGTTTGAATGTGTTTAAATCTCTGGGAAATATTGTCAGCCAATTTTTAGCATTTTCTGATGTCGGTGCCAAATTTGTCTTTGGAGAAAATTTTAAGGATCATTTCTTTGCGTTCCAAGTGCTGCCAACAATAATCTTTTTCTCTGCCTTTATCAGCGTCTTGTATCACTACGGCATTTTACAGCGAGTCGTAAATGTGATGGCGTGGGTAATGATGAAGACGATGAAAACATCGGGTTCTGAATCCTTATCTTGTGCAGGTAACATCTTTTTGGGGCCAACAGAGTCGGCACTGATGGTTAAACCTTATATAGCGAATATGACGCAATCGGAACTCCATGCCTTGATGACGGGTGGTTTTGCCACAATAGCGGGTGGAGTACTAGGAGCGTATCTTTCCTTTGGCATACCAGCAGAACACCTGATTGCTGCTTTCTTTATGACTGCTCCCACGTCGCTGGTGGTATCAAAATTACTTTACCCAGAAACAGAAGTATCAGAGACGGTTGGTAAGGCAAAAGCAGATGTAGAAACCAATTATGTAAATGTAATTGATGCTGCTACTACCGGAGCAATTGATGGTGTGAAGCTAGCAGTTAATGTTGGGGTGGTAATTATCGCCTTTTTGGGATTATTAGCTGCCCTGAATACACTGCTGGGATGGTTGGGGGCGTTTGTGGGCTTACAGCAACTCTCATTGCAGTGGATTTTGTCTTTTCTCATGGCTCCCGTGGCGTGGCTGATGGGCGTACCTTGGGCTGATTGTCGGCAAGTTGGGGCTTTATTGGGTACAAAGACAATTCTGAATGAGTTTATTGCTTTTTTGGATTTGAAGGCACTAATTGAAAGTGGGAAAATTTCTCAACGCGCAGTAATTATTGCGACTTACGCATTATGTAATTTTGCAAATATAGGTTCAATTGGCATTACTATTGGCGGGATTAGCGGGATAGCACCTAATCGCCAGCATGACTTAGCTCGCATGGGTGTCAGGTCAATGATTGGCGGATTGTTAGCGGGTTTTATCACCGCTTGTATTGCTGGAATGTTGATTTGAAAAAGAATTCTCCAAATCAACATTCAGGAGCGGAAGTGTGCGATGATTAGCCAGATTTCATCTCAAATTATAGATTTTCAGGACTTACGCACAGTCTACGAATTCTCGGCGCTCTTCTCTAACGAGACGCTACGCGATGGCGTCTTCTCTGCGAGACGCGAAGCGCGATGGCGGTTAGATAAATTAAGTATCGTGAGCTAAAAGTTTATTTTATGATTCAAATCACAAGTATGTTACCAGCTTCACCTGATAAAAATGCATTTATCTCAAAAAATACTATTTTAAAGTCGTGGATCGACGGGTTCGCTTTCCAATGCCAGAATACCGAAAACACATTCATGCACGCGGCGCAGAGGGGTTAGGGCAACAAATCGCTCCAATGCTTCAACACCCAAAGCAAACTCGCGCATAGCTAAAGAACGCTTGTGAGATAAGCCACGTTGGCGCAGACGTTGCAAATTCTCTGGGGATGAATATTCAGGGCCATAAATAATCCGCAGATATTCTTGTCCGCGACATTTCACTGCGGGCTGGACAATGCCACGGCTACCTCGAACGATAAAGTCCATAGGTTTGACAACCATACCTTCACCTCCGACTTTGGTAAGTTTTTCCCACCAATAAACCCCCTCTGCTTGACTGCTGGGGTCAGTCAAATCGATCGCTTTATAGGCAGTAGCTAGGAGCAAGGCAGGGTCTTTTTGGCAGATTTTGGCGATTTGCTCCAAATGCCAGCGATGGTCTTTATCGATATGGGCGGCTCCTTCTGTGGCTAGGATGTGGAAAGGAGCTAACCTTAATCCAGAAATATCAGTGACAGACCAGCAGTATTGGCGGTAGGCACTGACATACTGATGTGCCATCTCTGCACGTTGTTGGTAATGAGTGAGTTGGGTGCTGATATCTACGCCGCGATCGCTTGCTTGTTGTAAACAGCTAACAGCATCATTGAGAGCAAAGCGTGATGCCACTCCCACAGGGGCATATTGTTCTCGTAGCAGTCCCTGAGCTTTAGCTGACCACGGCATCAATTCACAGTCTAGACACACCCAGTCGGTTTGAAATTCTGACCAAAAGCCGCTCTGGGAAAGGGCAAGATTCACCCGCGCTAAAAGTTCTGTCTCTAATGCTGAATCATCGAAAAACCTGCGTCCTGTGCGCGTATAGCAGACGCCGATGCCTTCATTTACGACACCAAATCGTTTCTCGGCAGCCTCTAAATCTCGGCAAATAATCACAACCGCCCGCGAACCCATGTGTTTTTCTTCACATACTAATTGTGTAATTCCAGCATTTTGGTAGTAGGTAAAGGCTTCGGCTGGATGTTCCAAAAATCCCGGTAATAGGGATGTTTCGACGGGGGACATAGTGGGGGGTAAATAAATCAGCCATTTGGGATTGCAGGCAAAACGGCTCATCACTTCTAAAGCGGCGATCGCATTTTCTTCCCGAATGGTAATCTTGGACTGAAGTCGAGTGTTAACGATCCGCTTACCCAAAACGTCCTCAATATACAGGACATCATCCAATTCCTGTTGGGATGTGCGTGTTGCGGTGTTCTGTATCAAAGGTTTTACAGGTTCACAGTAGACGCGGGTAGCAGGAACACTCACCAGTTCCTTTTCTGGATAGCGCAGAGCGGTGAGTTTACCGCCAAAAACGCAGCCTGTATCTATATCAATAGTGTTATTCAGCCATTCTGCTTCGGGTACAGGGGTATGTCCGTAGACTACCATCGGTTCACCCCGATATTCTCCTGCCCAGTTGTAGCGGACGGGTAAGCCAAATTCATCAATCTCGCCAGTGCTTTCGCCATAAAGAGCAAACTCGCGCACAGCACCAGACCCCCGTCCTTGCATTTCTTGTTTCATCCCAGCGTGAGCCACCACTAACCGCCCATCATCTAAAAGGTAGTGACTGATTAAGGAATCGAGAAACATTTGCAGTTCTTTGCTGAAAGGTTCGCGCACCTCATCCGGTAAAGCCTCAATCTCAGCCAAGGTTTGCTCTAAACCATGATTAACCCGGACATTTTTACCGCGTAGTTTCCGCAATAGTTTGTTTTCATGATTACCAGGAACGCAAAAAGCCGTACCTGCGGCAACCATGTTTCGTACTAGTTTAACTGTATCCAGGATACGCGGCCCTCTGTCTACTAAATCGCCAAGAAAGACAGCCCTGCGGCCTTGGGGATGCTGGTAGGTTGGGTAGTCCCAAGGGGGAGCAGAGGGGGCAGGGGAGGCAGGGGAGGCAGGGGGAGCAGGGGGAGCAGGGGAGGTAGGGGGAGATGAGGAGATTTGGTAGCCTAGCTGTTGAAGTAATGCTTCAAGTTCATCACAACAGCCGTGAATATCGCCAATGATGTCAAAGGGGCCATGTTCGTGTTTGAGGTTGTTCCATAAAGGCTGGCGATCAATTTCGACGGATGTGATTTCTTCTAAAGATTTGAGAGTGTAGACATAGCGAAAGCCTTCCTTTTCTAAACCCCGCAGGGAACGCCGCAACATTTGGGTATGACGACGCACTACATGGGGGCCAAATTGGCGATCGCTACGGAGTTGGTTACGTTCGTGGCATAATTCTTCTGGGAGGTCGAGGACGATCGCGATCGCAAAACAGTGATACTGCCGTGCCATTTGCAGTAAGGGTTTGCGGTCTTCCATCTGCACGTTAGTAGCATCAATGACTGTAAGTTTACCTGCCGCCAACCGCTTCTGGGCAACGAAGTGCAGCACTTCAAAGGCATCTTTAGTAGCAGATTGGCTATTTTCCTCATTTGACACCAACCCCCGACAAAAATCGGAAGACAAAACCTCAAAGGGTTGAAAGTGCTTACGCGCAAAAGTAGATTTACCGGAACCAGAAGCACCGATGAGGACAATTAGAGATAGTTCGGGAATAGTGATTTTCATAGTAATTAAAGCTCTTTTATTACTCTCGTCAGATTAAATTTGAAACCCTATTTTGACGTTAGTCAGCGCAGGCGGACTTTGTTTGTGTCGCCGCGATTTCTAATCGCCTGGATTATTCAAAAGTTTGGCAATAAACTTGCTGTACTCATCCTTCATCGGCAAGTCCAAATCTTGCCTGATGCGTCGCCGTAGTGCTGGGATAGTTTCACCGCTGATTGGGTTGAATCCCTGCTTTTCATATTCTTCCCAATACAGCCCCACACCTCGTTTTTGCCAATTGGGCAGATGATTAAAATTAATCCCATGCTGGAATAATAATTCGTTTTTATCGGCAACAGATAACCCTTTCATCATGCTGGTTACTTCAATTACACTTTTGCCATCTCCGCGCAAACACCAGTAACAATGAGCATTAAGAGCATTTCTATGGGCATCCTCACTGCGCCAACGAAAATAATTTACTACTTCTTCTATATTAGGAAGCTGCGAAATGCGACAGTCAAAGCAGCCAATAGCACCTAATAGTAAAGAAAAGCTGGCGCTGGCTTCACCTGCTAAAATCGAATTTAGTTTTCTTAATTTGCGGTTGAAAGTGTTTTCTTTTTGAGCAAACAGTAGAGATATTTCATCACTTTGGGTATAACCGTAAGTGATATCTAACCCGCAATTGAACAAATGTTCGACAGTTGCCAGCATCAAATCTCGGAAGCGAATATCGTAGGGAGCCTCAAATTGATGCACTTCTTTTGTCAGGCGAGTAAAGCTGCGTCCATCTAATCTTGCAACTATGTAAAGTCCAGGGAGCACACAATAATCGTGTGCTGTCTCAAACACTCGCATTTTACTATCAAGTTCATCAAATTTCACGGTTCCATTCCTCAACAGCGAATGAATTATTTAAGTCCTTTTTAACCGAGTAAAGTGTATCAAACCCTTCGTTCCAACTCGGTAGCTCCAGCTTTTTATATGTTGCTAACAGTCCAACCAAAGGCACGATTTCTTTAGGAGGTCTTTGGCTATTCCGTTGCTTGCAGTCTTCTAGGTGAGACTGAAAGTAGTAACCCACAACCCGGAAACCTTTCGCTTTAGCTGGAGTAATATAGCGTTTTCTTTCTTCCACCGTTGGGTTAGTATTGTCCACAACAAAACGCTGTTTAGTTTCTAAACAAGCTTGAAGAAACATTTGCTCTCGATGACGAGTTTTGAGCATATCAAGGTTAATGCGGATGTGAGTATTAAAGAAGCGATCGCGATAAAAGGTAGACTTACCTGCTCCCTGGATTCCTACAAAAATAATTGCTTCCATGATTGATGAAATTAAGAGTTATGGCTAAACACCGCCATTTGTGTGGGCGAACCGACTTCTGGATCTTCCGTCCCTATAGGTTGAAATTTCACAGTGTAGCCAAAGCGTGCTGCTACTTGGTTTGCCCAGTTTTGAAACTGCTCTTGCGTCCATTCAAAGCGGTGGTCTTGATGTCGCAGTTTTCCCGCCGGGAGGTTCTCAAATTTGATATTGTATTCAATATTGGGTGTTGTCACCAGCACCGTTTTGGGTTGGGCAAACTCGAACAAAACCCGCTCAAATGCTCCCAGTCGGGGCAAATCAAGATGCTCAATCACCTCAATCACCGTCGCAGCATCATAGCCACTAAAGCGTTTATCCTGGTAAGTCAGTGCGCCTTGGATCAGTTGTACGCGTTCCCACTGGTTGCGCGTCAGGCGCAGACGGTCTAATCGTTCTTGGGCAACTTCTAGCGCCCTGTAGGAAACATCTACACCTGTAATCTGTTCAAAAAAGCCGTCTTTGAGAAGTATTTTCAGCAGATTGCCTTGACCACAGCCTAAATCAATCACCCGCTTTGCATTGCTTTGTTTTAGAGCAGCAATCACAGCATCCAGGCGCTGCTGATTCAGACTAATCGGCTTTTCTACCGCCGCCTCTTCTTTAGCATGACTTTCTTCAACGCTATCGACATCGAGATTATCCGACTCTACTAGTTGAGCTAAAGCTAGACGAGTTAAGCGTTGCTGTCGTTTCAGGTAACGCCTGGTAATTTGCTCTCGCGCTGGATGGGTAGTTAACCAGCCTTCACCATGACGTAGTAACTTTTCGATTTCTTCATCGCCTACCCAGTAATGCTTATCGTCATCCAACACCGGGATGAGGACGTAGAGATGACTTAACAAATCACTCAAAGGTAGGGTGTGCTGTAGTTCGACGGTAAAGTATTGGCTTTGTCCCCAATCAGGGAATTTCTCATCTAAAATATGACCTTCGGCACTGACACTATAACCCAACGGCTCAAACAATTGCCGCAGAAATTCTTCACCACCGCGACAAGGTAAAACCGACAGTTTTGCTACCAAAGGAATAGGGGTTTGCGCTAATTCTGGTAAGTCTTTGCAGCGTCCTCCTAAAGCCGTGCTAAACACCTGAGCGATCGCTACACTCAAAAAAGAAGAAGCAACATAAGGGCGATCGCTTATATATTGTTTTAGTCTTGCACCGCCTCCCCGCACCAATTTCACAGGATCGACATCCAACAACAACGCCGCCGTACATCGCTCTACACTAGCTTCTGGGTAGAAGATGTGCGCCTTTCCAAAACTTAGGGCAAAGGACTGACAACGGTCTGGGTGTTTATGCAACAGGTAGCCTAACTGCGTTGCTGGGGAATGTGTCGTTGTGATTGTAAGCAGCATTTATTCACTTGTACAAAGGTTTAGGGTGAATGGCACTAAGAAAAGGAAAAATCGTTGAGGCAGCAGGGGTGCTCTTGAGCAAAGGAGCAGAGGAGAAAGAAGAAGTTTTAAACATTGCGTTCGGATATTTAGAAATTCCCCTCTGCGCCCCTGCCCCCCTGCTCCTCTGCAATTCTTACGCTGCATACCCTTCAGCTTAACTTAGTGCCATTCGGTTTAGGGTAAGGAAATAATTAACTAGAATTTCGCACAAATTGACAGAGCAGTTTTATTTTGCGATCGAAACTTTTGATTTTGCCTTTTAAGAAAGCTTTTGGATTAATACCTTCTTTGTAGTATATGTAATATAGAGTTGTCAAGGGATACTATGATTTTTTGATTGGTTAGAGGACGGAGCGACTTTTAAAACATCCTCTTAAATCAACGAATATCTTGATAAAACTGCTTGAGATAGTTGGCATCAACGCCAATCCCCCATAAAATACCGATGTAGAGGTAAATTGCTGTAGCTTTCCAACTACCCCAGCGTGCCACCCGGCGATCGGAACTTTGAACGATGCGGTTAACCAGAACAATTCGTCCTTTCTGCACCAATCTGAGGCATAAATCTCCATCCTCCATGATTGGCAACGCCTCATTGAATCCGCCGCAATCCCAAAAGTCACGTTGACGACAGAACATAACTTGATCGCCAAACAACAGACGCAATCCTTTAAAAAATAAGTGAGGTTTAAATACTAGCGGAGCATAGTAAGTTTTCAGGTAGTTATGCAAGGATATACCCCAGCGAGTGGTTTGAGAGCCTGCCATTAAAGAAATGAATCCTCCACAAGCAACAGTAGGCTCTGCCAAGGTGTTTTGAATAACAGCAGCAGTATCATCAGGAATCGAAGTGTCTGCATGGAGAAAACAAAGTATATCTCCGGTTGCAACTGATGCTCCGTAATTCATCTGAATTGCACGTCCACGCCGTTCGCAAAATAGAATTTGCACATTTAATTGTTGATTTAATGATTCCGAAACTTGTTTAGCGATCGCCACTGTCTCATCTTCGCTACCGCCATCTACTATAATTACTTCTTTTACAGGTGGTTTCAATAAATTCAGTTGTCGCAAAGTGCGCTCTAAATTAGGTGCTTCATTGAAAGTAGGAATAACAATCGAAACTTGAGACATACATTTTCAAGAGGTTTATTTTTATTATTTATACTTAACATCTATCGACTTTAACCCGAATAGAAAACGTGTAATAATTATGCTTTAGTTAATAGTTCAGACGATACTAAAGATAGATACTGTACAACTGCATAGTTTGTTTGAATATAAAGCTAAAAAAACTCAGTTGAGATTTGGGGCAATTTAAATTCAATAATCCTCTGCATGGTAACTATTTTTGAGGAGCTTTCCCCAGATTGCATCATAGGGATGCACAAGTTGTGTTAACTGTCCATCATCTTTAAAGATGGGTCTTTCTTCATTTGCCCACTGAAAAAGACCGCCGCTCAAATTAAAAATTTGGGTAAATCCCTCCCGATGAAGTTGTTGGGCAACTTTAGCGCTACGGTAACCAACTGAGCAATATACAATGATTGGTGTGTCTTTGGAAACTTTCGAGAGTATTGTTAGGTCGGATGCCACAGGATCGATACGCACAGATGTATTGATGTGACTGACCGCATATTCTGCTTGGCTTCGTGCATCAAGCACAAACGGCTGTGGCTTTGCAGGATTGGCTAGCCAGTCTGCAAATTTTTCTGTTGTGATTTGACTAACAGTTGGAAAACTCAGTCTGATAAAAAGTTTGAGTAAACCTAACACCAGCGATCGCAATTTTTCAAAATTTACCTTAACTCTAACACTACAAGGTGTTCTAATTAATGATATGAAACTTTCGAGATAAACTTGTGTATAAAATTGCAACACCTTGTAAGGTAAAACGAAGCTTAAGGGACATAGGTCAGTCGGCAAGTAAGACAGTAGAAGTGTATCCAAGCTTACAATTTGCCCTGATAACTAGACTAGGCATTGTCATCCTGGGATGCTCTGACTCAGGAGCAAATCTCTCTTTTTGCTCTTGTATGCCCTGATTTTAAATAAATATGAGACTATAGAAACATTAAGACAGCCAGAAAAACGTGAGTCAGCAAGACAAACTCTTAGACAAAATTCTCTCTGGGACTTCTGATACAGACATCCCTTTCGCTCAACTGTGGCAACTTTTATATACACTAGGCTTTGATGAACGGATTCGTGGCGATCATCGTATTTTTATCAAAGCCGATGTTGAGGAAATATTGAACCTGCAACAGAAGAGAGGAAAAGCCAAACGCTATCAAATTAAACAAGTTCGTGCAGTGATTCTCAAGTATAAGCTAGGAAGTAAAAATAATGTTTCGCTATGAAATTATTCTCTACTGGAGCGAATTAGATGAAGCCTTTATTGCTGAAGTGCCAGAATTATCAGGCTGTGCTGCTGACGGCGATACTTATCAAGAAGCGCTGCATAATGTAGAATTAGTTATGCAGCAATGGATAGAAATAGCTAAGGATTTAGGGCGTCCAGTTCCTGAACCTAGACCGCGTTTGATGTACATTTAATTGATACACAAGCTAAGTCAAACTGATTTTTTACCATCATCAGAAATATTTGACACCATTTAAGATACGGATTGGGAAAATTTTCGCTAAAGCTACTAAGACATCGATTCAGTCATCAAGAACCTAACCCCCCAGCCTCTTTTCTGCTAAGGAAAGGGGGAGCCAAATTCTCCTCTTTGCTTGCCTAATGCTGACGCCAAGGTAGAGGGGATGGGGGAGAGATTCTTTCAGGATTATTGAATTAGTGTTCTAGAAAATTTTACCGACTACTATTAGGTTTGCTGTTTTAGAGATAACAGAGGAAGCCTAATTAAAAAGGTTAGTTACTGGCAACTTTACAAATTGCCATAATATGCGATTTGTATTTGTCAGTACTATAGTGAACAAGTTGTAGTCCAGAACGTTCTATTTCTTGCATAAGTTTAGGCATTTCATACTTGTGATGTCGCCAAATTGTAATCTCTTCACCTTCAAAGATTTCAAGATTTTTATCTATTCCCATCCGACTAAAATCTATAGTGTAATCATTAATAAGTTTCAGATTAGCAACTATACTATCTGTTTTTAAATCATACTTTCTCACTAGTTCACAATCTTCAGATTTAATCCCAATCTTATTTTTAACCCATGCATATATTTCTTCTACATGATACTTACAGCCACCCCTAACTATTCCATCCCATTGAGAGTTAGAACCAGTTTCGTTAGTGAACACTAGAAAATCATTTTTTCCCATACTATCTCTAAAGTTTTTGAGTACTTCATCTCTATTTTGGTGATTTCCAATGGTAACTCCTAAGTGTAAAAATATTTTGGCTGTGCCGTCAATTTCAAGACTAGTTTGATTTTGAAAAAAGATTTTGGGTACACAACTATTTTCTATGTCGATTGTAGAACTGAGAAATTCGACTAGGGGAAACCATTTTTTAAAATTTTTTCTGGATACATCAAGTAATTCTTCACTAATATCTAAGGCAATATATTTATTCACCTTCCCTAATTTATTCAGTTTGTAGATAAATTTTTTAACAGGATATGAATTTCCTGCACCAACGTCTACAATGTTGACTTTATTACCAGGTTGGATATTGCTATTCAGATATTTAAAATTATTCTTTAAAAGGTCAATTTCTACATTTGCTCTTCCATACCATCTAGGAATAACATATTTTAGATAAAAATCATTCCAACTTTTTGCACCTCTACCTTTATAAGAATACTTTAGAGGTATTTCTCGTCTAACTTCTAATGCATCAATTATTCCTAAAACTTCTTCTTCAGAAAAAAGGGAATAGAATTCAGAACTTGGCTTTGCTGTGCGACTGATAGTAGTTGAGATATCCGAGGGAAGTTGGGAATTGCTATGAAAATTTTGAGCCATTATTCTTGTTCGTTGGTTTTCTTCGGTCTGGAAATAGATTAGCCGCAATGCTTGCCAAAGAGGTATTCTCCCATGCCACTGTCCCAAAACTCGGAATTTCCATCACAAATAGGAGAGTTACTGAAGAAAGGCGGCAGGAGGAAGAAAATATTTTTTTCCCTCTGCGGAGTGGGTTAAAAGCCCCTAAATTTATTTATGAAAAACAAAAAAAAGATGTATGTAGTAATTGAGTAGCCGCATATTTACAGCATCCTTATTAAATCTCCTAAATTTATTTATGGGGATTCCAACTAAGCCTTCTGCCTGTATCCCATATTTCTCACTTTCAATTGACCAATTGGTTTTTTACAATCAAAGTACGAGATAATTTTCCAAAGATACAGGGGTAAATACCATTGGTTCAGCAACCAGAACTCCAGGAAACTTCGTCGATCCGGTCAATCCAGCGCGTGCTTGGGAGTTTGAGCACTTACCGATGGACTTCGCTGGGAGCCTTGGCCAGCCTGTTATTGTTGACGATCGCCAACGCACTCACTCCACAACTATTTCGGTGGGGAATTGATGAGGGAATCGCGCCAAAAAATCTCCAAATTGTGCTATATAGCGCCGCCTGGATGGTAGTCGCGGCGATCGCTCGTGGTGTATTTAACTTTGGACAAAGCTATTTGGCAGAAGCGGTGTCTCAGGGTGTAGCCTATGACCTGCGAAACAAAATTTTCAGCAAAATCCAAAATCTCAGTTTCAGCTATCACGACCAAGCGCAGACTTCCCAACTATTAACCCGTGTCACCAGCGACATTGAGCAGATCCGTACCTTTGTTGGCACTAGCTTAATTCAAGTTGTTGGTTCGCTTGTGACATTGGTGAGTATTTCAGTGCTTTTGCTGATAATGAACTGGCAATTAGCGCTGATTACGCTGACAGTAGTACCCCTAAACGCATGGTTGATGACGCGATTCGTCACCCGCAATAACAAACTTTTTCGGCAAGTACAAGAGCAACTGAGCGACCTGAATGCTGTATTGCAAGAGAACTTACTAGGAATACGGGTGGTGAAAGCTTTTGTACGGGAGTCCACCGAAAGGTCGCGTTACACGACTCTAAATGATGGTCTAGTCAAGGCAAACATGAAGACCATTAGCGCCATTCGTGATACCTTCCCGTTGATCTTTTTGCTGAGTAATTTGGTAACACTGGCAGTTTTCGCCTACGGGGGAGGGCAGGTGATTGGGAACCGGTTCTCTATTGGCGAACTGGTGGCGTTTAACTCCTACCTAGCGTTGATTCTCCAACCTATTTTGTTGATTGGATTTGCTGCACCCGCGATCGCTCAATCAGCTGCTTCCGCCGAACGAGTCTACGAAGTTGTCGATGCGGAAGTAGAAATTCGCGATCGCCCCGGTGCTGTCCCATTTGATACCTGCGGTGGTAGAATCACTTTTGAAAATGTTTCCTTTCGCTATCCCGGAGCGACAACCGAAACTCTCAAAGAAGTTTCCTTTGAAACCAAACCCAACGAACTAATCGCCGTTTTAGGGATGACTGGTTCCGGAAAAAGCACAATTATGAACCTGATTCCCCGCTTTTACGATGTCACAAAGGGAGCGGTTCGCATTGACGGCCGGGATGTAACAAGTTTCACCCTAAAAAGCCTCAGATCGCGTATTGGCATTGTATTTCAGGAAACCACCCTCTTCTCTGGCACAATCCGCGAAAATATTGCCTACGCCAAACCCAATGCAACTATAGAGCAGGTGATTGAGGTTGCAAAAACCGCACAAATGCACGATTTCATCACCAGTCTGCCTGATGGCTACGAGACGATTGTGGGCGAACGGGGTGTAGGGTTATCTGGCGGACAAAAACAACGAATTGCGATCGCTCGTACCTTACTAACCGATTACAGCATTCTGATTTTGGATGATAGTACCTCGGCTGTGGATGCCAAAACTGCTGCCCAGATTCAAGCCGAACTAGATGGCTTAATGCGGCAAAAAGCTTGTACAACCTTTGTAGTAGCTCAACGCATCAGTACCGTCAAGAATGCCGATCGGATTTTTCTCATGGATAAAGGACGATTGGTGGCACAAGGCACTCACGAGGAATTGATGCAAACTAGCCCTCTCTACGGTGTGATTTTGGAATCTCAGGTAAAGCCGAAGGAGAAAAATCACCCCCAATTAGCATAATTGCTCTAGCTGGAAATTTTGCTCGCAGCCTTGTAAATAAAGACTTTTAATCCAAAATCCCAAATCTAAAATCTAAAATTTTTATGAGAGGCACAGTTCCCGTTGTTGCATCTGAGCAAAACGCCAGTCAGCAACTTTCCACCCTGCGGCGCTTTTTACAATACGTGCTACTTTATCGCAAAGAAATTCCTATCGCCCTGACATTAGTCTTGATTGGTGCGATAACTCAGGCAATTGGGCCGTTTTTCCTTGGCTGGTCAATCGATCATCTGATTGCACAAGGGAATTTGCAAGGATTGCTGCTGTTATTAGGGCTATTAGGGCTGAACTATGGACTTGGTGTTTTAGCAATCCGGGGTCAAATTATTCGAGTCGGCTGGATTATGCAGCGATTGCTGGCTCAACTGAGGCAAGACATTTTCATTAAAATCCAAAGTCTGCCACTCAGCTTTTTTGACCGCAGCGAAGCAGGCGATTTAATGAGCCGCTTGCTAAATGATGTCAATACCGTGAATCAGGCATTTGGACTGACGATCGCCCAAATGCTGGGTAACACTTTCAGTTTGGTCGGCATTGTGATTGCGATGCTCTCAATCAACCTACAACTCGGTTTGTTGAGCAATCTGGTTGTGCCACTGATGATTTTTACTACAAGCTTGTTTGCACGTTGGGCAAGAGCCAGATTTCGCGTCACCCGGCAAACCATTGGGGAGCTTTCCGCCAAATTAGAAGAAGATATTGGCAGCGTGCGCGAAGCACAGGCATTTAATCGCGTACAGATGAATATCAAAGAATTCGACATTCTTAACGCCGCCAATAGAGATGCCAACGTTGAGGCTGTGGCAATTACTTCGGCCTTTTTGCCCTCCATCGATTTTCTCAACACGCTAGCAACAGCAGGCGTACTCGCCTATGGTGGCTATCTCGCAGTTACGAAAGCGGTAACAGTGGGTGTAGTCACATCCTTTTTACTTTACGTCCAGCAATTCTTCCGCCCTATCCAGATTCTCAGCCAGTTTTACACCCAAGCTCAATCTGCATTCGCCGGATTAGAGCGAATCTTTCTATTACTAGATGAACCGTCACAACTCAAAGACGCACCCGATGCGACAGAAATGCCGCCCATTCAGGGGGAAGTGACATTTGATAATGTCAAGTTTGGCTATAACCCAGACCAACTGGTTCTCAAAGGGGTGAATTTGCACGCCTATCCAGGTCAGATGATTGCGTTAGTAGGGCCGACAGGTTCGGGAAAAAGTACTATTATTAACTTGATTTTGCGCTTCTACGATGTATCTGGTGGGGCAGTGAAAATTGATGATATTGATGTGCGTAGCGTTACTCAAGCAAGTCTGCGGCGTCAAATTGGCATCGTCTTGCAAGACAATATTTTGTTCAGTGGCACCGTCGCCGAAAACATTGCCTTTGGTGCTCCCCATGTTACCCAAGCTGATATCGAAGCGGCTGCACAGATGGCAAATGTGCATGAGTTCATTACCTCACTGCCACAAGGTTATACAACTCAATTGGGCGAACGGGGAGCACCCTTGAGCCAAGGACAGCGACAACTGATCAGTATTGCCCGTGCGGTGTTGATTAACCCGCGAATTCTGATTCTTGATGAAGCAACCAGCAGCATTGACACGCGTACAGAAGCGCTAGTACAAAGTGCGATCGCCCGTTTGCTGCAAGGTCGTACCAGTTTCGTAATTGCCCACCGTCTCAGTACAGTTACTCAGGCAGATCGGGTATTAGTAATTCAGCAGGGGCAAATTGTAGAGCAAGGTACTCACGCCGAACTGATCGATCGCCAAGGTGTCTATGCGAACCTTTATGCCCTGCAACTGGGTGCATCAGACCCAATGGTTCTTCAAAACGAAAAGTAAAATAGATATAGCTTGAATTTATCAATTGCAAAAGAATGAAGCTACCTAACCTTGATTCGCAAACCATCGATCGCATTATTGAAATGGCATGGGAAGATAGAACATCTTTTGATGCTATCGAGGCTCAGTTTGGGCTGCTGGAGAAACAGGTAATTGCCCTAATGAGGCGCGAAATGAAGGAATCAAGTTTCCAGATGTGGCGAGAGCGAGTCACCAAACGCGCTACAAAGCATTTATCTAAGCGAGAATTTATTGCAGGTCGGTTTAAATCGCACAATCAGAAAACGTAAGTAATTGGGTTAGCGATCGCTCTTTTATGATGTTAGGACTTACGCAAAAACCCTTTGAAACTCTTATTCCTCCGTGCCCTCTGCGTTCTCTGTGGTTCGATTTTCCGTTACCTGTGCGTAAGTCCTAGATGTGTTAAATCAAATATGGCTAAAATACTTTAAAAGAAATAAGCCTGCGTTCGCGCTTCGCGTTGCCGTAGGCATCGCTTGTACTAATTGAGTGAAAACTACCAAATTCAGAAGCGCAATGACGAAAGTTACACTCTACATAGCAGCTAGTTTGGATGGCTACATTGCTCGCAGCGATGGCGGAATTGATTGGCTATCAATCCTTGATACAGAAGGAGAAGACTACGGTTATGCTGCTTTCTACGACTCGATTGATGCTATTGTCTTGGGCAGCAAGACGTATGAAGTAGGGCTTGGTTTTGATGAATGGCCTTATCCAGAAAAAAAATCCTTCGTTTTCACCCATCGCAATCTGCAATCTGACCGTGAGGACATTGTGTTTGTTTGTGACACAGTAAAACAGGCGTTAGCAAATATAGAGGCTCAAGGTTTTGAAAATATCTGGCTAGTTGGTGGCGGAGCATTAATCAATTCGTTTCTTCAGCACAGCTTGATTGACGAATATATTATTTCAATTATTCCAACTATCTTAGGTGGTGGTATACAGCTTTTCCCACCGCCTACCCCTGAAGAAAAATTAGAGCTGATTAGCTCACAACAATATCCCACTGGATTACTTCAGGCACATTATAGGCGAAAAGTAAAGGTTTAAAATTCATCATTATGCTTCAAGTGGTGAGAAGTCCGAGGATCGGCTTTTGAGGCTCGGAACTTCGGGGAATTTAAACTCCACCTGAAACGTTACTGACGTTATTAGACATCGGGTATAAAGCCTTTTTAACGATGAATTCCGAATTAGGTTGAAACAACTTCAAGAAGCTTCTGAACAGCGTTGCTGAAGTCTTCGTAAGGAGAAACTCCCACAATGGTTTCTGCTAAAGTACCATCTTTGAAAATTAAAACCGCTGGGATACTGCGAAGACCGAATTTTTTGAAAATCGGCTTGTTGCTGTCAACGTCTACCTTAACCACTTTGGCACGACCTTTGTATTCCTGGGCAAGTTGATCCATTAACGGACTAACCAGGCGACAGGGGCCACACCAAGTAGCAGTAAAATCAACAACAACAACTTTCTCTTCACTTTCAGTTAAAACAGCATCAAATTCACTTTCTTGAACGTAAGTAACTATGTCAGTATCAGTAGACATTTTTTAATTCCTTTGTGTCAAACTAAAATTTCAGCAAAAAGCTAACTATACAAACTATACTCCCTTCTGCCTGTCAGATTCACTAGTCACCTACATTAGGAAACCCCCGCAACTGGCTTTTGCTGAGTAGCCTATATTTAATAATATACAAGTTTTATACGTAGGGCGCATTATGATATTGCGATCGCACCCTACCAACCGATCTAATCCAAAAAAATCTCACACCTTCAAGGCGTGGAAGCGTCAATAGTCATTCTCCAAATCAAACAGTTCTATATTTATCATTTTCTGTATTTATTTATCTTTACATAGTTTGGTGCTTTCGTATCTATATATTTATATTTTTCCTATTTATTTCAGTAATAATACTTGTTAATAAAAAATATTTATTTAATTCTTTATTTGATATGTCAAATATATACATTAATACTAAAAGAGTCATACATAAAAATATTTAATTTTTGTATAAAAACTATTTTACTTAAATTAATGACTGTTAAAATATATAACATTAGCATCTTTTTCAGGGTACATTAAGTTAATGGCTATTATGAAAGAGTCTCCAGTAAATCATTTAAAATCAATTTCTAATGAAGAAAATAAGACAGTCGTTGAATCTTTAGCACAACAATGGGCAAAAAAATATATAGGTAATCTCAAGGTTGATACTGATAAAACAGAAAAAATAGAAATACCTAATTTATCAGAGATAGTATCACTAGAAGGACGAAACGCAACTGCTCAAAAAGTATTAAACTCTTTGCGAAGTGTTAGTGCTAGAGCCTGGAATAAAACTGAGGGATTATTATCAAAAGAAATTAAACAACATAGCATAGACTTAAATCTAATTAATCCGTGGGAAATCGCAGGAGATTCTTTTAACATTTACCAAAAAGCTTTGGATGTCTATACTCAACAAACAACATCGCAACCTCTTTCTTTGGTAAGGAACCTGGTTGACTCAGAGAATCCGCTTTATCAACAGTCATTAGATGTTTATACAGAACAAGTGACTCCTAGCAAACTAGCTACAGTAATTGGTGCGGATATAGGAAAGCTCAGAAAGAAATACACAAGTCATGATCCTAGAGTTATTGGCTTTGTAAGTATGCAGTTTCATTACACAAGCCAAATGCTCATAGAATCACTTGAGCCAATAGAGCAATCACTTATTAGTACATACTTTAAAGTTATTGACGATCATTTATATATGCCACTGCAACGTGCTTATGAAGCAGCAGCTAATCATGATTTTGATTCTGTAGCATTATCCGCAGTGCAAAAGTTACTACCAATTAGTACACAAATTGCTCAAAGAATTTGCCAAAGAGTAATTGAACTTTATCCAAATTATAAATCAATGTCTGGTGGATTAAGTAATCCAATAGTTAAGACTTCTAGTATTCGGGATGTAGAAATGTTTCAAATATACCTGTGGGTATGTGCTTTAGAAACAAGCTGTGGAGCCATCCTAGATGAGTTGTTTCCTTTATGTGTAATGCTCTATCCTAGATTAAATGTGCAGTGGGAACTAGTCCGCCAAATGCTACATTTGCTAAGACAAGAAATAGACATTAGCTTGACTCCTCAAGAAGCTGAAACTTTAATGCCATATTTCCAGGTATTGTGGGATATGTTCTCTCCAGAGGTGTTTGCTGAACTTGGATTTTAATCGGAGGCTTCCAATAAATTACTTGATTATTAATGACCTCTGCTTACTATTAATTTTTGTAGGTTTATGTTTTTATCTTATAAAATTATTTACAGATATTCAAGAAGTAAATAGTAGTTTTAGCAGACTTAGCAGTATGCAATATGATATTAAAATAATAGCAGATAGTCTTGTTTCTCATGACCGTTCAGAGGGTAGAAGTGCGGATGTAGATCCCCGACTTCTTTAATAAGCCGGAGATATGGGCAATAGCTTTTGCTTAAGTAAGTATTATTCCACCCTACCAACCTACATAATCTAAAAATCTTACACCTTCAAAGCCTAAAATCGTCAATAGTCATTCTCTCGATCGAATAATTCTAACAATCCAATTGTGCCTACAAAAAAAGTATAAGTAGCATATTTTATTGGCATCTTTTTTCTAGAAGATGCATAAAAAGCTGCTATAATACTTTCGATAAAATGACTCATCAGAGCAAAACGCTCAATCCAAAAAATTGGATTAAGGCTGCTTGGTAAATTACTATTAGTTATTACTGCATAAATATTCCACGATTCCAATCCAATTGCGCTTGTTATAAGCATTGTAGATATAATCTTTACAACGGCAAAAATGTTTCTCTTTATAGGCTTTAAGTTCATACTGTTCACAAAAAATGTTTAGCATATCTACAAAAGGTGAAGTAACAAGCTAATGTATGTTATCTAAAATTCTCCCTAACTAACCCAATCTTACTATCATGATTTCCATTTTTGTAAAAGTCTAGAAAAATCTGGACATCGTGTATTATATTAAGCCATATTCCCAAACTATTGAGAATAAATTTGTGAAAAAAACTATCCAGTTTCCTTGTTTGAGTATTTGTCGTTAAAAATACCCTGCTTACGAGGATTGAGCAAAATAGCATTAAAGACTCCAAAAAAGAGAAACCAAACGACTCAGGCGAGAAAAAACGCCATACCCATAGACACTACGACTAACGAAAATTAAATCACCAGTTATTTAAAAAATGAGAGAAGTGTGGAATAATACATAGGTGATAAAATTAATTGTCCTCTATAGATTGAGAAGAAATGTAAAGCTATGATTGCTCAACATTACAATTCAATTCATCTTGAAAAGAACTTGCTTAAACAAATCAAAATTAAAGAAAATCAGCTAAAAATTGCACAAGAGTCTAATATGCTCTATGTAGCAGAAGCATTACAGAATGAATTATTAAACTTACAGTGTCAATTGTCAGAGCCGCAAGACGTTGAAATTCAGGCGTTGATGAGTTTGCTAGACGAATAAGATTGTTAAATTGTGTTGCAAAGGCTATTAAAAACACAAAAGCTTTCTTCTAAAGAAGCAGAGCATAGTCTTTGTGATGCCTGTGCGTGTGGTCTAATACCATTTCTTTGTGAGGCTACGCCAAATTTTATTGGCTTTTTCTTTCTTTGCGCCCTTTGCGTCTGCGTTTTTCTTTCTTATACTTCAGTTGCAATATGCTTTAGCGCATCTTAATACAGAATTGGTACAAGTACTATAGCTCAAGAATTAACAGTAGAAGAAGTAGCAATCTAAGGTGTCATACAAAGATGATAATTCTTACCTTAGATTAAGATGTTAGGATTTTTGCTGGCTTGTTGGTCTTTTTATCTGCGGTACTAAATCAATCTTAAGAACAGGCTTAATTGGGCGCACTTCTCTTTGCCTAAGAATTTGAATTTCTCTCTCAATCGAATTTTTTCCTTGCCTAAAAAAGTCTTGAGAATTATATGGAACCAAGTCACGGGATAAATGTTGAGCTTGTGCTGGAGTCAAATTAGGGAAGGCTTGTTGAGCATTGGCAGAAGTCTGTAGAGCCAGCAAAAAAGCTGTTGAAACTACCAAGGGTTTGATTTTTATACATCCGGTAAATATCAGGTTCAACATGATTGATACATCTGTTGCGTGAATGCTGCTTCAAACCATTTTGTATTGGTCTGATTATAAGTAAATTACACTTATTAGATTCTTAATTACCTCCTACAAATGGGTGAATAATTCAAAGTCCCCCTTTTTAAGGGGGATTTAGGGGGATCAATATATGTGCAACTTCACATTAAATTGGTATAACTTATCTTATCCAAGGTTCTCATAAGGAAACAGTGCTGCTAGGTTGGGCGGGTACGCTATTTCACCCTTGGGAATGCGTCACCTAAGTTACTACTTGGGGAATAGTATCGAAACTACTCAGTGATAAGGCTGTAGTAGAAACTTCCGTCTGTAGCCGCAAATACTAAATCATAAAATTGTATTTTATACAGGCAGTATTTACCGAATTAAGAAAATTATCAACTTAGCTATTGTCTTAACCACAGTCTATAGATACTTTATGCTTACTAGTTGTTAACCTAGCTAAATATCTTTTGCACTAAAATATATCAGTATTTTAACTGTTGTCTCATTTGTTAATACTTACTTACTATGTAGCACAATCTTTTTATTATCTTAGTCATTGTGAAATCTCTTCTACAGACCTACTTAGAACAAGAAATCTGGATACTGATACGAGAAAAGTGGTATTTCGCCACAATTATTGGAGTTTGCGATGATTTGTTATGGTTTAAACATAGAACTTACAATAAAGATACAGAAGAGGATACTCTCTGGGAAATGGCTGTAAAAATCAGTGAAGTAATTGCTATTGATAAAGTTAAATCTGTTATTAGTAGAAAACCAGATGTGCTTATTTCACGACTACTAGAAACTGAGCAAGGCACAAGCGATCGCCATCAAGAATTATGAACATTAATTAGCTCAATAGTAAAAATACTTCCTTGTCTTCTAGATTAATTGATAAAACTTGAGGCAAGCAGTATAAATCAGTATCATAAAGAATTAGCACAGGTGTACCTGGCTTTGGGCTGGTTAGCAATAGATGCATTAGGTTAATCCAACCTCAACGTCTCTGTTGTAGATAGAACTGTCCTCAAGAGAGGCTACGCCTACGCTAAGTACAATAAAGATGTTCGCACAACCAAGGTTTAATACTAATCTGATAGACTATCTTAAATTTGAAATTATAAAAACTGGTAGCTCAGGGCTGATAACTAATTATGAGTGAAGCCTTATTCTGTATCGAAAATCTGCGAGTTGCCTATCCTGGGCGGAGTGGAGAAGAAGCAAGCTGGGCGGTTGATGATGTATCTTTCACCTTGCAACCTGGTGAAAGAATGGGATTGGTGGGAGAATCGGGTTGCGGGAAGTCAACTATAGGACGGGCAGTAATGCGTTTACTACCAGCCTCTAGTCGTGTTGAGGGACGGGTGATATTTCAAGGACAGTCGGTGTTTGACTTGATGCCTAACCAGTTGCGGAAGTTTCGAGGAGAGGCGATCGCACTAGTTTTTCAAGATCCCATGACACGCCTCGATCCGCTGATGACGATTGGTAAGCATTGTATCGAAACCCTTCAGGCGCACTCACCAGAATTATCGACGCGGCAAGCCAAAGAAAAAGCACTTGCTACCTTGGCAAAGGTGAATATTCCAGCTAGTCGCTGGAATCAGTATCCCCATGAGTTTAGTGGTGGAATGCGCCAACGGGTGGCGATCGCTTTAGCTTTACTCCTCAACCCCAAGTTAATTGTTGCCGATGAACCCACCACTAGTTTAGATGTCACCGTTTCGGCGCAGATATTAAAAGAATTAACTCGCCTGTGCGGTGAAGAAAACATGGGACTGCTGCTGATTTCTCACGATTTAGCAATGGTGGCTGAGTATTGCGATCGCATTGGCGTTATGTACAACGGCAAGATGGTGGAAATGGGTTCTACAGAAACTGTATTTAGACACCCTCAACATGAATACACGCGATCGCTCTTAAAAGCAGCTTTACACATTCAAGCGGTAACTGATAGTGGAGAATTAATAATTGCCAATGATGGAGAAAAGCAATTACCGATTATTAATCAGAAATCCCCAATTTTGAGTGTCACAGAACTCAAGCAACACTACACCATAGAGCCTAACTTTATCGAACGGCTGTTTAAGACACAAACGCAGACAATTAAAGCAGTAGATGGTATCAACCTGGATCTTTATTCAGGAGAAATTCTTGGTTTAGTCGGAGAATCAGGTTGTGGTAAAAGTACGCTATCACGAACAATCTTACAATTAATTCGTCCCACTAGTGGCAAAGTTGAGTTTTTAGGACAGGATTTAACTAAACTGTCGCGTCAAGAAATTCGCTCCTCACGGCGACAAATACAAATGGTTTTTCAAGACCCTCATGCTTGTCTCAATCCAGCGATGACAGTGGGGCAAAGTATCGCTGACCCTTTATTTATCCACAATCTTGCCGATCCCGTTAAGGCAAAAGAACAGGTTTTGTGGATGTTAGAGAAAGTTGGATTAACACCGCCAGAAGTGTATTATGAGCGTTATCCATCAGATTTGTCTGGTGGACAACAACAACGAGTTGCGATCGCTCGTGCTTTGATTACTCACCCGAAACTTTTGATCTGCGATGAACCAGTGAGTATGTTAGATGCCAGCGTCCAATCGCAAGTGCTGGATTTGATGTTGCAATTAAAGGAAGAGTTTGATTTAACTTATCTATTCATCACTCATGACCTTTGGTTAGCTCGATTTTTGTGCGATCGTATTGCTGTGATGAATGGCGGTAAAATTGTCGAACTCGGTCTGACAAAAAGTATTTTTGCTAATCCTCAGCACCCTTATACCAAAACATTACTAGCTGCTGCTCCGTTACTAGCACGCGCGTGACATCCTTTATATGCTGATATTGTAAAAGAGGCTTTTGTGCAAAGAGCTTTCTAGCTGCGATCGCTCTGGGCAAAACCACTTATGCTGTCACCATTGATCGTACTGAATCAGGGGATGCTGGCTCAAAATGTAACACCATAATTTGCTCTGGGCGTAAACCAACAGATTCATAAGTGCGACCAGAGCGATCGCTAAATTCTACTTCAAAAGCAGCACCACCAGCTAATAATTCTACTACTGTGCCAACTTGACCACGGTACAGGTTGTATTCAGGCAGATCATCTGTCAGTGCTACTACATCCAGCAACTCAATTCTACTTTTATTCATCTTGTCTCACTTCCAGATATTACAGAGGATAGCAGGTTGTTAATCTTGGGGTATTAGAAGCATTTTCGATAATCCAAGCGCGGCGAATCGTTACACTTTTTACTTAATCACTTTTTGGGTCATAAATTCCAAGTATAATACGAATTTTTTTAGCTCTCTCTAAATTAGTATTTACCAAATCAATTGGCGACTTGAAAACACCATTTGAAAGACCAATTAGTTCACTGGGAGCTTCTATCAGATTAGTTTTTGAAGGTAATTTAAATAGGTTTGAAATAGTTCTATAACCTGGTATCAAATAAATTTGAGCATTCAGACGTGATGAGAGTTTCCTTAAGTCTTGTGAGGCTTTATTTTCAAGCTCATTGCCAGCATATCCTGGATTTGAATAAATATTTGCATATTCGATTAAAGCAAAAGCGATATCGGCTACAGTTTTTCTAAATTCTTGAATAGGCTCGATAATAAACTTGAGTATTAATTGTGATAAAATGAATACAAATACCCCTGAAAGAATAGTCATAAATATCTCCATCACTAAAATAAAATCATTCATGCAAAATCTTTCATTTTAAACAAAATAGGGTTTTGATGAGAATAATCGCTGTGGATAATCTGCCAACTATTACTCGCTAACTCCTGCTCAGAAACTGATAAATCGATAGTTACACCAATCTTATTTGCACAAAATCGATATGCGTCTATAAAACATCTATCAAACTCGTTATAGTTGACTTTTGCTAAGACTCTGATTCGATTCTTTTCTTGTGCCTCAAGAATACTATTGATAAATCCTCCAAAGAACCTTGCACACAAAAATGCTACTAAGCCTTGCCATCCTACTGAGTACCATCCAAACACAGTAAGTCCTATCGAAATTATTCCAAATGTCCCAATAGAGTTGAATATCATACCTAAATTCACGACATAATCAATATATTTACTCCTAATATGCATTCCACGCATAATTGCTGGGAAAATGAGAACATTTATAAAAATTATAATGGGTGAAATTTGCACTGCAAATAATATAAATCCCAAAAGATATGCAATAGCTTCAGGCGCTTTATCCATACCTTCAGCTATCTTTAAAACCTTATGTGGACGATACTTCGGATAAAGTCTTGCGAGTAAGCTAAAAGCATAGCTCATCGGGAAGCTGATTGGCATTCCTCCAGGTGTGTAAATTGTCATACTTAATTATTAATACTGCTATATTAAAGGTTTAAGTTATTACATATCGCGCTTCTTGGAATTTCCCAGTAAAAAAACTATCCTTCATCCTCATCACCTAGAAAAATAAAGCATAGTTAACCTTTACAGCTATCAGCCACAGTAAAATCACTATGAATACACGGGTGCATCCACTTTTGGAAGAAACATAATTATTTAGTGCCATAAACCCCACTATATGGGTTGTCTAAAAAAGACTATCTGCCAAAACTGGATGCTCCCGAATACACAACCAATAAACCAACCTATCCGCGTCGGAGTTCTGGGTTTTGACGGTCTAGGACAAGTAGCCGCCAAGGTACTTACCCTGCTAATGATTTAAATACTGACTGGAAATTTACCTGATTATCACTTGGCGATGCCCAAGCTGCTTAGAATAGTAGTGATAGAAAGGATTGTAATTATGAACGTCGTCATTCCTAATGAAATATTAACCGCAACTCGGATGACTGAAGGCGAAATGAAGCAGGAAATTGCGGTGATGCTTTTTCAAAAAGAAAAGTTAACCCTAGCTCAAGCCAGTCGGTTTGCAGGTATGAATCGTATAGCATTTCAGCATCTACTCGCAAGTCGTCAAATTTCAGTGCATTATGGGGTCGAGGATTTTGAACAAGATATAGAAAACTTGCGGGCGATCGGTAGACTGTGATTATTGTCAGTGATACTTCACCCATTAATAACCTCGCCGCCATTAACCATCTTCATTTACTACAACAGCTTTATGGAACAGTCCTAATTCCTGAAGCTGTCTACCGAGAACTAACCGATCCCAACTTTCCAGTTGCAGGTGCAATTGAAGTCCAAACTTTTATCTGAATTCAAACTCGTCCAGTTCAAGATCGAACATTGGTTGAAGCACTCAGCAATGAACTGGATATTGGTGAAGCTGAAGCCATTGCTCTAGCGCTGGAAATGAAAGCAGATCGAGTTTTAATTGATGAACGTCGTGGCCGCTTGGTTGCAGCTAGGCTAAATCTTGGTTACACAGGGATTTTAGGGATCTTGGTTGAAGCTAAAAGTCAAAGGCTGATTTCTGCTGTGAAACCTTTGTTAGATGCTCTGATTAACCAAGCAGGATTCTGGGTAGCGGAACCTTTATACAAGAGGGTTTTGCAGCTTGTTAATGAAAATTAGTTTTTGATACTCTACAATAATACAAATCAATTTCACAGATCAATCTTGGTTTTTCGGCTCCAATGCTGTGTTAAACGGCTGGTTGCTACCATTTCTTGCAGCTTCTAACTTTTGACGAATAGCGATCTGAACCTTTTCATCAAAATCAGGGTCGTTAAGAGATGCAATAATTCTGAGTGGACGTTGGTTAATTCTGTTTAAGTACGCCTGAAATGCAGCTTCATCTTTACGATGTTTGAGAAAATACTCTCTCAACTCGGCATTAGACATTGCATCATAGTTAACGCGGCTCATCAGCAAACTCCCCGTTGGGTAGAATTTGAAACTCCAGTTCTTCGCTATAACCAGCTAATAAATACACATTGCGAGTGCGATTATCAACACACACAAACTAGATGTATCGGCTGAAGCATAACATAAGTCAGTTGATAGGCGATGCGGTATAGACTCTCTAGCTGGGCAGGAGTAGGCATTCTGAACATTTCCTCACCTATTGGCTATCTTAGCAAGTCTTTGCGTTTAATTTGTCAGGGATACTTCGCTCATCAAGAACCTCACCGCCACTCTACTGAGTTTCTTTTTACTCTGATTCAAATTTATGCCAGAAGTCTATTGACTTCTGGTAATTATATTGAGAAGCTAATAGTTAGATTCACTAAGTAATGTAGGTGCATCAAACTTGTGACAATACTGACGGGAAAAATAAATCGGTTAGAACCTCCTAGCGAACCTAAACCTTTGATTTTGCAAACTCAGGGACTCACACGCCGTTTTGGCAAGTTAACGGCTGTTAATAACCTGAGCATATCTGTAGAACAGGGCGAAGTGTTTGGCCTGCTTGGGCCCAATGGAGCAGGAAAAAGTACAGTTATTAAAATGTTGACAACCTTGCTGCCTATCAGTGCAGGGAAAGCAACCTTAGCTGGCTATGACGTGGCTCGTCAATCTAATCCTGTGAGACGGGCTATCGGCTATGTACCCCAGGCGCTCTCTGCTGATGGTAGCCTCACGGGTTACGAAAATCTCTTAATTTTTGCCAAGCTGTATGGAATACCTGCCAAAGGACGCGATCGCCGCATCTATGAAATTTTAGAATACATGGGTTTGCAAGATGCGGCAAAACGCTTGGTAAGAAACTACTCTGGTGGGATGATTCGCAAGCTGGAAATTGGCATATCAGTTCTACATCAACCCCAAATTTTGTTTCTTGATGAGCCGACTGTTGGATTAGATCCCATCGCTCGAACTCAAGTATGGCAGCTTGTATTACAACTCTGTGCTGATTACGGCACAACTATATTTTTAACAACCCACTTTTTAGAAGAAGCAGATAGCTTATGTAACCGGGTGGCAATTATGCAGCAAGGTGAAGTCGTTACTACAGGTACACCAAACGACTTAAAAGCTTCTTTAGATAACCCAAATGCAACTTTGGATGATGTCTTTATTCACTATACAGGCGACCAGTTAACATCAGGAGTCAACTACCGTGACACAGCGAGAACCAGACGTACTGCTCAACGGTTGGGTTAAAGCACCACCCACTGTCCGAGTAAATTTGATCTCTGCAATTAAAGAGCTAATTACAAAAACCCTGGCGATCGCAGAATTAGAAATACGTAAACTCCGCCACGATCCCACTGATTTAGTCGTTCGGGCTGTACAACCAGCTTTATGGCTGTTGATTTTTGGACAAGTTTTCTCCCGAACTCGCGCGATTCCAACAGGAAACTTACCCTATTTAGACTTTATTTCTGCTGGCATTCTGGCTCAGAGTATTTTGTTTGTGGCAATTTTCAGTGGTGGAATGACGCTAATCTGGGAGCGAGATTTAGGGATTGTACATAAATTTTTAGCTAGTCCTACACCCCGTGTAGCGATGGTGTTGGGCAAAGGTTTAGCATGTGGGGTACGCTGCTTATCTCAGGTAATATTCATTTACGGATTGTCATTTTTATTAGGTGTCAAACTAAATCTTCATCCCCTAGCTATTCTGCAAGTACTGCTGCTAGTCATAATGGGGGCGGGAACATTTTGTATTTTTTCATTAATTATTGGCTGTTTGGTGAAAAGCCGAGAAAGGATGACGGGTATTGGACAATTGTTAACCATGCCGTTATTTTTTGCGAGCAATGCCATCTATCCAATTTCTTTGATGCCCAGTTGGTTAAAGTTCATTTCCCATTTAAATCCGTTGACTTATCTGGTTGACGGGTTACGTAGCACCATGCTGTTGAATGGCACTAGCATCTATGGCTTTGGTCTGGATTGTACAATTCTCTTATTCACATTAATAATTTTGGCCATCATTGGTGGAAAACTTTATCCACGGGTGGCCATGTAACTAGGAGAACAACAAGCCCATGACCTTGGATAAACCTAATCAAGGTGCAACTTCCGAAGAATGTGCCGCTAGAGTAATGGAGACAGTTCCATTAGTGATGCGGTTTATCCGAGCGGATATGCGTGCCCATAGTGCCGCTTTTTTATCTATACCTCAATTGCGATCGCTAGCATTTATCAACCGTAATCCTGGTGCTTCATTATCTGACTTAGCAGAGCATTTAGGTGTCACCTCTGCCACGGCATCAGCAACTATAGAACGCTTGGTACAACGCGACTTTGTGAAACGGATTGCTCATCCTCAAGAGCGGCGGCGGGTGCTGCTCAATTTAACTGAAGATGGAAAACATCATCTTAAGCAATCCCAAGATCAAACTCGCGCTCATATTACCGATCTGCTGAAAGGTCTTTCAGAAGACCAAATTTCCAACATTGAAGAAGGCTTAACTCTACTAAAAAATGTCTTCGAGAAAACAGAACTCAAAGCCCCATAACTTTGAGGTTGCACAACACGATCCCTTTGCAGCCTTTAAGTTTCGAGACTATCGGCTATTTACCATTGGACGGCTGGTGCTGTTCGTGGGGTCGCAAATGCAAACTGTAGCCATCGGCTGGGAACTCTATGAACGGACTAACTCAGCGATCGCTTTAGGTGGTGTGGGACTGGCGCAAGTCCTACCGATGATTGTTCTCACCTTAATTGCCGGAGATGTTGCCGATCGCCGCGATCGCAAACTCACCATGTTACTCTCGGTAATATTGCTAGCCCTCTGCTCCCTAGCTTTAGCGGTACTTTCCTATACTCAGGGTGCAGTTTTTCTAATTTACGCCTGCTTAGTATTAACAGGTGTAGCGAGGGCATTTCTCAAACCTGCCAGTGATGCTCTGATGTGGCAATTAATACCTGTCAGCGCTTTTACCAATGCAGCTACTTGGAATAGTAGTAGCTTTCAGTTAGCCGCAGTTATTGGCCCAGCCTTCGGAGGATTTGGGATTGCGCTGTTGGGAAGTGCTACAGGAGTTTATGTATTAGCAGCGATCGCAGCTTTACTGTGTTTTATTTTAACGCTAGCGATCAAAGAGCAAAAAAGTATTCGCTCAACCGAACCAATTTCATTTAAAGCACTTGCAGCTGGTGCTAAATTTGTTTGGCAGAATCAGTTGATTTTAGCAGCGATTACATTAGATATGTTTGCTGTATTGTTGGGTGGTGCGATCGCGCTCCTCCCGATCTTTGCCAAAGATATTTTACATGTGGGGCCAGTGGAATTGGGATATCTACAAGCAGGTCACTCCATCGGTGCTTTGACTATGGCGATTACCCTGGCGTATTTACCACCGTTACGCAAAGCAGGCCCAGCCTTATTGTGGTCAGTAGTTGGCTTTGGGATTGTAACAATTATCTTTGGACTTTCTCGTTCCTTTTGGCTATCTATGTTGATGCTGATCCTTGGTGGCGCACTAGATAGTATTAGCGTTGTGATTCGCCATACATTAGTTCAAATCAGAACACCAGATCATTTGCGTGGTCGAGTTGCTGCTATTAATAGCGTGTTTATTAGTGCCTCGAATGAATTAGGGGGGTTTGAGTCAGGTTTGACTGCGGCTTTATTTGGCCCAGTGATTTCAGTTGTGGGTGGTGGGATTGGCACAATTGTGGTGGTGATTGCTACAGCAATGATTTGGCCAGGAATTCGTAAGTTAGGGGCTTTGCAAGAATATAATCAATAGATAATATTTGTCCCACCCCAGCAAGAGATAACAATCAGAATATGTTAGTCTTTGCATCAGGTGGGATTTCTGTTTAGCGAAAGTTGTACATAGCGTTATTAAAAGATAGAAAAACCCAGATTTTTGGGATAATTCCTAACTTCAATTCGCCCTTAAAGCTATGGAATTGAAACTAAGCAGGTAAACCGCCGCTACCAGTACCAAAATTTGGTATATTGCCTTCTTGTGGAATTCCATACTTAGCAAGGTCGAAGCCGCCTTCTTGGGGAATTCCATACTTAGCAAAGTCGAAACTGCCTTCTTTTGGAATTACAGAGCTACCCAAACTAAAGCTGCCTTCTTGTGGAATTCCATACTTAGCAAAGTCGAAGCTGCCTTCTTTTGGAATTCCATACTTAGCAAAGTCGAAGGTGTCAGCCGTTGGGATACCAAACGCGCCGCCAGGTGCGAACGGATCGGTAAGATTACCAGGCTGAAGACTATCAGGAGCTTTGCCAGAAAAAGAATTTGCATCCAATGCCATTAGAGTTAATCCTCCTATTAGGACATAAATTTTGCGTAATCAAGAAATGTCAATAAAGCACAATTAAGCTTCCTTTTTGACTTTTTTCTTGTTTTTTTAATTACTAATCTTGAAGTTTTCTAACTGAATAAAAGAGTATTTCACTGAAATTTAGTGACAAAAAAAGTTGTAATTATCACTAGCTCTGCATACAAAGATATAAAAATTAACTTTTTTTTACAATGAAAAATCTTTAGATGCTTGTGTCAAATCTTTAGATACTTTTACTACTGAAATTTGCTGGGTAAGCTCATTAAAATTAGTAGAAATCGGCCTTGACAAATGGACATCATCAGTAAAAAGACAGAAATGCTATTTTAAAAATTTCAACGAAAATCGGCGGGAATCCCATTCCAACAAGAAGGGTGTCTGGAATAGCCGCTCGCCTCCAAAGTCTCAAGAAAATGAGCGATCGCGGGAGATGTCGTCATACAAGCGATGTTTTCGTAGCTGTGGAATGAGTTAACTTCAAGAGTTACATCCAGGTATCGCACACATATTACGCTGTCGATTGGGATATAGAAGATTCTGACGGGCGACAAAATAGACTGGAAACACTCCTAGTAATGTGTTGCAGGAGTTCTTTATTGATTTAATTGAGTAATGAATTACAGTCGGCAATATTTGACAGACTGTCATTTAAACGCAAAATTGATGCTTCCAGGATTTTAGAGCTTTTTAACTCAGATTTATATACAAATCTTCTCAAGTAAGCTATTATTCTCATGATGAATTGATAGTAATTATAATTAATAAGGTTATTCATGCTTTTTCCCTTCTTGATCATGTTCCGAGAGGGCGTTGAGGCTGCACTTGTCGTGGGTATCATTGCCAGTTATCTCAAGCAAACTGGGCGTACCCATTTGATGAAGTCAGTCTGGATTGGCATCGCACTAGCGACTTTTTTTTGTCTAGTTGCTGCAATTATTTTGCAAATAACCAGTCAGGATTTTCCCCAACAAGAACAGGAATTATTTGCAGCTGTAATTTCCATCGTTGCAGTTGGGGTTCTCACCTGGATGGTTTTCTGGATGCGCCGTGCTGCTCGTTCTATTAAAGGCGAGTTACAGTCCCAAATTGAAACTGCCATTCAGTCGGGGGATAAATGGGGACTAGCTCTGGTGGGGATGGCATTTTTTGCTGTGCTGCGGGAAGGTTTGGAAACAGTAGTATTTCTACTAGCTACGTTCCAACAAAATTTGGGAATTCAAGCTCCCGTGGGGGCGTTGTTTGGATATGCAGCCGCAGTAGCCGTCGGTATAGGCATTTATCAAGGTGGTATCCGCATCAATCTGAGGCGATTTTTTAAATGGACGGGAGCGTTTATTATCCTGGTTGCTGCTGGACTCTTGGCAAGTGGTGTGAGAGCTTTCCATGAAGCCGGAGTGTGGAATTTACTGCAAACAGTGGTATTCGATGCTAGCGGGGTACTTCCCAATAACGGATTTATAGGTTCGCTTTTGGTGGGATTTTTTGGATATAACGATGCCCCCAGCGTTAGCGAGGCGATCGCCTATTTTGGCTATCTAATTCCTACCATGTTGCTGTTCTTGGGGGATAACGCCAGACAGAGGAATACAGCAAGGCATTCTTAGCTACTTGAATAATTTTTAGGAAAATACAAAAATGAAAAATTTTTTAAAGCACTCAACAATTATCTGTCTAATTGCCTTGACAGTAACAGCCTGTGAATCCAACAAATCAAGCGATACTTCCGGGAGTAATTCTCCGGTCGCTAAAGTAGCGAGCGATACCTCTGCAAACAATCCTGCGGAAACTGCTTTGACTGTGACAGATAAAGGTTGCGAACCCAATCAGCTAACAGTAGCATCTGGGCAAAACAGCTTTGTGCTTACTAACAAAAGCAGCCAACCTTTGGAATGGGAGATTTTGTCTGGGGTGAAAGTTATTGAGGAACGAGAAAATATTGCTCCTGGCTTCGTTCAAAAACTCAAAACTAATTTAGAACCGGGTGAATATGAGATGGCTTGTGGTTTACGCAGCAATCCCAAAGGGAAGCTGAGTGTGAAGGCTGGAGTTGGAGATTCGCAAGCCAAAGGGACTGTAGATCAGGGTAAATTAGTAGGTGCGATCGCAGAATACAAAGTCTACGTCACTAAAGAAACTGACCAACTGGTGGCAGACAACAAGACCTTCACCGATGCCGTAATTGCTGGCGATCTTGCTAAGGCTCAGAAACTCTATGCCTCTACCCATGTTCATTGGGAACGTGCAGAACCGATAGCTGAACTGTTCTCCGATCTCGATAAAACGATGGATTCCCGTGCTGATGACTTTGCCAAAAAAGAGGCCGATCCAGAATTCACCGGATACCATCGCATAGAGAAAGCTTTATTCCAAGACAAAACTACAAAAGGCATGAAACCCTTTGCCGAAAAGCTACAGAAAGATGGACTAGAGCTACAAAAGCGCATTGCTACCTTGACCATTGAACCGAAAAATATGGTAGGCGGTGCTGCTGGCTTGATTGAAGAAGTGGCTGCTACCAAAGTTTCTGGTGAAGAAGATCGTTACAGCCATACTGACCTCTGGGACTTTAGCGCTAATGTAGATGGTTCCCAAAAGATTGTGGAGTTATTGCGCCCCATCATCCAAAAAGCCAACCCAGATTTACTGGCGCGTGTGGATACAAATTTCACCAAAGTTAACCAAAAACTTGCTAAATACAAAACCCCTGATGGTGGTTTTGCAACCTACGACAAGGTGAGTGAAACAGACAAGAAAGATATGAAAACAGCGATCGCTGCTCTTTCGGAAGATTTGTCTCAGTTACGCGGCACTCTGGGCGTTAATTAATAGAGATTTGAGTGAAAAAGAATTGTTTTGACGTAGCACTGCTACGTCAAAACAAGGGTTGTGGATAACGCATATTTAATTTCACCAGAAGTCTAATTTGTAAACTATGTCTACAGAGCAACCAAGTTTACGCATTACTCCCCGCATCCGCCGTCGTGATTTACTCATCGGTATGGCAGCAGCAGGTGGAGTAGCAGCTTTGACCAGTTTGGGTTACCGCACTCTTTTAGAAACTACTGAAGACCCATCTGAAGAGGTCGTACCGTTCTTTGGACTTCACCAACCAGGTATTCTTACCCCTACTCCTGCTTCTGGCTTGATGGTCGCATTTGATACAACTGCTCAAAATAAAGCAGATTTAGTGCGGTTGTTCAAAACTTTAAGCGATCGCATTCAGTTTCTCATGGCAGGGGGAACACCCAAGTCGCGCGACCCCAAATTTCCACCCAGTGATTCGGGGATTCTTGGGCCTGTAGTGGTTCCCAATAACCTGACAATCACTCTAGCTGTGGGTAACTCGTTGTTCGATAACCGTTTTGGACTTGGCAAATTAAAACCCAAACGCTTAGACACTATGCCAGGTTTTCCCAACGATCGGCTTGACCTAGATTTATGTCATGGGGATATACTGTTGCAATTCTGTGCGAATACTGAGGAATCTAATCTCCACGCTTTACGCGACATCGTTAAGAACTTGCCTGACTTGATAACTTTGCGTTGGCAAATAGAAGGTTTTCTACCGCCGAATACCCACAAAAAACAAGGCAAATCTACGGTGCGTAACCTGCTTGGTTTTAAAGATGGCACAGCAAATCTAGATGCTAGCGATGAAAAGTTGATGAACCGGATTGTCTGGGTACAGCCAAACACCGACGAACCAGCTTGGACAGTCGGGGGAAGCTATCAAGTAGTGCGGGTGATCCGCAACCTTGTCGAACGTTGGGATCGTACACCATTACAGGAGCAAGAGACAATTATTGGACGCAATAAGGACTCTGGCGCACCTTTAGGGATGAACCACGAGAAAGACATTCCCAATTATGCTCAAGATCCTAAAGGTCAACAAATTCCCCTAGATGCTCATATCCGCCTTGCTAATCCTCGCACATCAGAGTCGAGTTTGATTCTGCGGCGTGGTTTCAACTATTCACGCGGGTTTGACAAAGCTGGACAGTTAGACATGGGTTTGTTGTTTGTTTGTTTTCAAGCTGATTTAGAGAAGGGGTTTGTGACAGTGCAAAATCGCTTGAAAGGAGAACCTTTGGAGGAGTATATTCGCCCTATTGGTGGTGGATATTTCTTCGCCTTACCTGGGGTTAAAGCTGTTGGAGGTTATCTTGGTCAGTCATTACTAGAAGTGTAGAATGATAAACAGTAAATTATTCAGACTTCTTCAAGTCTAATTCACACAAGATGACCAACAAATTTAGCACCAATCTATACTCCCCAGCCTTATTTGATATCACTCAAGACATCATTGGGACACTACCACTAAAACTAATTAAAGAGTGGTTAGAGAGTGAACAAACCCTAGAAGCAGCCTTGAAGTTACTGGAACCGTATAAAGTCACAGGTTATAGCGTATCTTCTGACTCTGCTGGACTGACCAAGTTGACTAAGCAAAAGGGCTTGCTGGAAATTTTGGCAATCATTAACCAGCCCAAAGAAATTGTCTACAGCTTTGGTAGTACCATTGGTGGCAAAGGAGTTGGTATTTGGGCTGCTGACAATACTCAAATGTTTTATCCGACATCTGTTAGTCCAGAAACTCTTTTGTCTGCACTGCTAACGGTTCAACAGGAAATTAGTAAACGTTGCCAAATTAAAATTGGATTGGGCGCACACTATGGCGAGTTTTACTACATTAACGGTGGATTGTATGGATTAGAAGCAGATGCGATCGAAGAGGTTGCTGAAAATGAAACCGAAGGTGGTGAGATAGTTATTAGCCAAGCTTTTTATGACCTATTGCCACCTAACCACAATTTTACTATTACTCAAAAAAGCGAATTAGCAACAGAGATAGGCAATATTTTCCGCGTGGTAGATGGGCCGAGTTTACCAGATGTGCCGCCTTTGAATACCCAATATCCTATTCCCTATTCTGAAACTTTTTATGCTGACTTAGTAGCTTATGAAAGCCGACTGACTGATACTAACTTTGGTAAACAGTTAGCAGATAAGTATTTGCAGAATAAAATTGTTGTCCTAATTGAGCGAGAAAGTCAAGAGGCGGAAGCTCATGAAACTGCTTTATTTACTAATCTGTCGTTTTCTGCTGTAATTAAAGATGTAGGATTGCGTCTTTTAGAGCAAAATCAAGGTACAGAAATCAAGGTAGTAGGTAGTATAGGAATTTATACTTTTGATGATGCTACCGTGGCGCTCAACTTTGTCCAAGCATTACGCCAAGAATTTGCAGCCAGAGGTATTGGTACTCGTATTGGCATTGATGCAGGCCCAGTTTTAATTTTCGATTTAGCACTCGGTGGTAGAGACATTGCTGGTAACCCAGTCAACGTTGCTTCCAAAATGGCTCAAGATAAGGGTCAGTTTGGCAAGTTTTATCTGAGTAGCACGTTGAAAGACTTTTTGGATGTGAGCCAATTTACAGAAATTAAATATACAGTTTCTGGTGTCGAATTTACTATATACGAAGGTTAATTCAACTCTGCTCACTGCGACAGTGGTTAGCAGCTTGTAATAACAGAGATTCGGCAAAAGCGATCGCATCACTTGCAGATTTACCACCAGCTAACTGCACTCTTCGCGCCTAATAGTTACTGCGATGCGATCGCAGGTACTTGAGATTGGCTCAAAAAAATCTTAGTTATGATGGTAGATATAAGCCCTGTTTCTGAGCCACAATGTTGAATATTAAATCGTTTTTATAGGTGAGCATTATGAGCAATAACCTTCCGGCAGACGCTGCAAAAGGTTTTAACTTAGGAGACTTCGATGAATAAAGAGTCGCCTTTTGTGGAAAATGATGGATTGCTCTTGTATAAAGATGGGTACAAGACTCCAGAAATTTTAAACTCATCTTTTTGCATACATCTATTTGGTGAACGAGTTATCGTAGATCACTATGTACTGCTGTTTCCTGATTCAGAAACTCTCACAGACTATGCTAAAACTCTGATCGACTATGATGCCATAATCACCGAAGGCCCAGGAAAATGGCCTGATGATTTTTGTCCTGAGCAAAACCTATTGCCAGAAGATGCTAGTATGTACTTTCTCTCAGCCTTAATGCCGTCAGGCATGATTTTGGTACTGCTTGCGCCTAACGCACCAGACGAACAGATTGCTAGCTTATTCCAGGTGCAAGGTTTTAATACTGTCCATCACGTTGCCATTCTTGTTGATGATATCTATACAGCAGCAGAGGTATGGCAGCAGAAAGGGTTTATTCCTCTGTCTATGACTCCTCAAGAAGATGACTCCTTATGCCAATGGTTTTTCCGCAACTGGGCAGGGCAAATTATAGAGTTAATCTGCCGCCAACGTATTGGTAGAGAAACTTTTTCTTGCGAGAATATCGCTGGTTTACGCCTTTCAGAATTGGCAGCCTAAATTTATAATTCGTAATTCGTAATGACGCGACGCTCCTGCGTCGCTAACGCTTCGCTATCGCGGACTCGCTACCGCTGCGCTAACGTAATTCGTAATTATTTGGTCAAATATGTTCCCCTCGTCTGTGGTTGGCAGCTTGTAATAATAGAGATTCTGCAAAAGCGATCGCGTCAGTTGCAGATTTACCACCAGCTAACTGTGCTAGTTCCTCGCGGCGAGTGTTTAAATTATCCAAGGTAGTAACTCTGACAACGGTACGCTGTTCGGCGTTGTCATTGTTGGCTTTTTTACCTTTGCCTTGATTGATAGTTTGCTTATCTACGCGGAAATGGCGATCGGCCATTGCCGCTACTAAAGGCTGGTGGGTAACACATAATACTTGGTTCCGTTGACTTAGCTGGTGTAATTTTTCAGCGATCGCTTGGGCGACTCTTCCCGAAACCCCGACATCAATTTCATCAAATACCATTGTCCCAGCCGCATCAACCTGAGAAAAACAAGCTTTCAGTGCCAGTAAAAAGCGGCTCATTTCCCCGCCAGAGGCAACTTCCGTTAAAGGTTGCAGTGGTTCTCCAGGGTTGGAACTAAATGTAAAGGTAATTTTATCTGCTCCCATAGCAGTTGGGAAAGCTGGTAATATTTCAACCAGAAATTTCACCTTTTCCATCGCTAGGGGCTTGAGTTCAGCTATTAAACGTGATTCTAAATTAGCAGCCGCCTTACCCCGTAGTTGAGTTAACTGATTACTTGCTTGGGTGAGTTTTTCAAAACATACCTTTTCTTGCTGTTCTAACTTTTCAATAGATTGTTCGCTGTCGTTAAGTTGGGCTAATTCCCCTTGGATACGTTGGTAATAAGCGATCGCTTCTGTAAGCGTCGGCCCATACTTCCGGCAAATTTGCTTTAATTCCTGAATCCGTTCTTCCACCTCTTCCAATCGCTGCGGATCGGCTTCCAAGCCATCCCCATAAGCATTAATCTGTCTTCCCACTTCCATTACCGCAGCTTGCGCGTCCCGCACCAATTCCAACAGGTGTTGCAGCTGGGTATCATATTCCACCATGTCATTTAATATCGCCTCACTGTCTCCCAATAAATCACCTGCGGCGGGAGTTTCATTATCATTTTGATACAAAGCTTGATAAACTTTGTAACTCATTTGTTGCAAATCGACGACATGATTCAGGCGTTCCCGTTCTTGTCCCAACTGTTCCAATTCATTCGGTTCGCTGAGATTGGCTGCTCCCAATTCTTGCACTTGATAAGCGAGCAAGTCGAGTTGTTGCAACCGTTCCCGTTCTGATGTCCGGCGTTTTTCTAGTGCTAAATGCGCCTGTTGGTAGGCACTGAAACTCGTGGCGACTTTATGACGCTGCTGCATCAAGGAGTCACCACCATATAAATCTAACCAGTCGCGGACTTGGGCAGATTGTCCTACTTGTACAGTTTGACCTTGGGCTGTGATTTCCACCAAGCGATCGCGCATTCCTCCCATAATCTGCCGATTTACCAACACGCCATTCACCCGCGATCGACTGCGGATATTACTAGCAGTAGCTGTGATTTCTCGGCTAATGACTACGGAGTTTTCATCAAGCAAATCTATTTCTTGTTCGGTTAACCAAGCGGCTAGGGGGGCATTTGAGGTAAAAGTAGCTTCTACCATCGCCCGACTTGTCCCCGTGCGAATGACTCGACTAGAGACTTTACCGCCCAAAGCGGCATCAATGGCATCCAAGATAATCGACTTTCCAGCGCCGGTTTCACCTGTCAACACATTTAGTCCCGCGCCAAATTCCAATTCCAGTTGGTCAATTAGGGCAAAGTTTTCAATTCGCAGGCAAAGCAACATCAAGCCAAATTCTCCATGAGGGCAGATGCCAAATACTTCCAACTTACAGGATAATAAGTTTCATCTTTTAGCAACTAGCAATACCTACTATTATTGAACTAGTATGCCCACTTAAGTGTAGCAAACCACTGGGTACTGGCGATTGGGTACTGAAAAAGAATTATTTTAATCTTATTTAATCCTAATGCCCAATGCCTAATGGCCCATGTCCAATTCTTAAACATTTTGTTACAATCCTTAATACGATCGTTCTGACTGGTGGCCTTCTTCATGATTGTTAAGACACTTCCCCCTAGTTCCCGACCGATTCAGGAGGACAGTCGCAACGGCGAACTGGACGTTATTGATGTAGTACCAGAAAATGGTACACCAAACTTAGTTGTGCGCTCGCCAAGACTCTTAGCAGCCCAACAGTTGAGAACA
This sequence comes from Nostoc sp., assembly GCF_036917095.1. Taxonomy (GTDB): domain Bacteria; phylum Cyanobacteriota; class Cyanobacteriia; order Cyanobacteriales; family Nostocaceae; genus Nostoc. The sequence continues at coordinate 65,925 of NZ_JBALFH010000015.1, read as the reverse complement.
ACAGCCCAACCTGAGATACTTTACGATCCTGTGGGCATAGCGGCGCATTACCAAAAGAGACGCCTGCAAGTTTTACGGCGGATTTTCGCCGTGTTGGGGCCGACTCTATCCTTTGCTTTTGGGCTGTGGTCGGATAGTAAACGGGGAATTGTCGTCAAAAATGACCGCCGCCGAGCCACTCAGCTACGAGTATTGCTGACCCAATTAGGGCCTGCTTACATCAAAATTGGACAAGCTTTGTCCACCAGGCCGGATCTGGTTCCTCCGGTATACCTAGAAGAATTAACTAAACTACAAGACCAATTACCACCTTTTCCCAACGAACTTGCTTACCAGTTTATCAAAGAAGAATTAGGCGCACCTCCAGAAGAGGTTTACGCCGAACTCTCGGCCCAGCCAATTGCTGCGGCTTCATTGGGGCAAGTCTATAAAGGTAAGCTAAAAACTGGTGAAGAAGTTGCTGTTAAAGTTCAACGTCCCGACTTAAGAGAGGGGATTACCATTGACTTGTATATCTTGCGTAACCTCGCCGCTTGGGTGCAGAGAAAGGTCAAACGGGTAAGAAGTGACTTAGTTGGGATTCTCGATGAATTAGGCGATCGCATTTTTGAAGAGATGGATTACATCCACGAGGGTGAAAATGCGGAGCGATTTTTCGAGTTGTACGGTCATATAAAAGACGTATATGTACCGAAAATTTACTGGGAATACACCAATCGCCGCGTCTTGACGATGGAGTGGATTAACGGTACTAAATTAACCCAGACAGAAGAAATTAGCGCCCAAGGCATAGATGCTCGTTATCTAATTGAAGTGGGTGTGCAGTGTTCGCTGCGTCAGCTGCTAGAACATGGATTTTTCCATGCAGATCCCCACCCTGGTAATTTGTTAGCAACAACCGATGGTAAATTAGCTTATCTCGACTTTGGGATGATGAGCGAGATTAAGCCACCACAGCGCTACGGTTTAATTGAAGCGATCGTCCACGTCGTCAACCGCGACTTTGAAGGATTAGCAAAAGATTACGTTAAGTTAGATTTCTTATCACCAGAAACCGATTTAACACCAATTATCCCAGCTTTTGCGAGAGTCTTTGCTGATGCCGAAGGAGCTAGTGTTGCCGATCTTAATATTAAAAGCATTACCGATGAACTATCGGCTTTGATGTATGAGTATCCTTTCCGCGTACCGCCTTACTACGCCTTAATTATTCGCTCTCTGGTGACGCTGGAAGGTATTGCAATATATATAGATCCCAACTTTAAAGTTCTTAGCGAAGCTTATCCCTACGTTTCCAAACGCTTGTTAACCGATCCAGCACCGCAATTAAGAGCATCATTACAAGATTTGCTATTTAAAGATGGCAGATTTCGCTGGAACCGCTTAGAAAACTTGTTAAAAAATGCGCGTAATAGTCAAGATTACGACTTTAAATTAGTGCTGAATCAGGGGATAGAATTTTTGTCATCTGAACGCGGTACTTTTATTCGTGACAAGCTAGTAGATGAATCTGTTAACGGACTCGATGCTTTAGGTAAAAATGTTTTGCATAACTTCACCTATTTGCTGCGGGAACGCGTTGGGTTGACAGCAGTTAATGAAACTCCGGCAGCGACAGTTGAGCAACAACAAACCTTGGAGCATATCAAACGGATATTAGGTATTCTCCGAGAAACACGAGGCTTTGATCCAATGCAACTTGCGTCCCAAATTGCCCAGTTATTGGTAAACTCCGATGTACAGCGTTTGGGTCAACAAATTGCCAACCGCTTCACGCAAAAGGCTGTAGCTAGATTAATTCGGCAATTATTGGCATCCTAGTAAAAGTTATGAGTTAAAAACTTTCTTTAACTCATAAATTATTCCTTTTAGCAGCTATATAACCCAGCTTTTCCAGCTTTTCTAAGACCTTAGTTGCACTTTGAATAACGCTTTCTTGGTTAGTTTTGCATTCGACTTCCGGACGGAGTGGTATTTCATAAGGATCGTCAATACCAGTGAAGTGCTTAATCTCCCCGGATCTTGCTTTTTTATATAATCCTTTTACGTCTCGCTGTTCACAAACTTCTAATGATGCATTCACGTAAACTTCAATGAAAGATGGAATACTTTGGCGCACCTCTTCCCGAATTTCGCGGTAAGGTGAAATGGCCGAAACCAATACAATTACATTATTTCTGGCAAGAAGGTGAGCTACAAAGCCAATGCGCCGAATATTCTCTTCTCGATCCTCTTTAGTGAAACCCAACCCTTTGCATAAGTTCTGACGTACTGCATCACCATCTAGAACTTCAACTCTATATCCCTGTATCCGCAGTTCCTTCTCCACGAATTGACAGATAGTAGTTTTACCTGCACCACTTAAACCAGTGAACCATACTGTCACGCCATACTCTTGTTGTTTCATCTTACCTCCGTCATACACTTCAAATGACACACTCAAAAAAGCTTTTTTGGGTAATTTTAGGTCAAATAACAATTTTATTTTTATAATCCTTTCTTAGCAGGAATTTCAGACGTTACTTGGTAGCTCGTATAAGTCTTGCTAGTTTTACCGCTACTCATTTCGAGCTAAGGAATCGCAGTTACACGTATTTCGGCTCAAAATTTAATACAGAGGCTGGCGATGTCTACGACAGGCTGTTTGGTAACGCACTTTCTCAAGCTTAACCATCAGCTTCGTGGCTATAGGAACCAAACCTGCTGACCCAGGTTGCAAATTATTGGGGTTTTGACCAAGTTTTATATTCAGTATATATACAGTTTTTATTTAAATAAATAGTCATTATTATAACAGTAATATCCCAAATAAGACTTAGCACTAACACATTATAAAAAAAAACTAAGTTCAAAATGTCTACAAAGTTAGAGACAGTCCAGCCGGCAGTGCGACCTATTATCTGGGGGGCTATTCCTTCGGTTGCTGTTCTTGCTACACATTTGTTTATTGACAATGATGCTACGCCTAGTGCTCTGTCTCATTAATTCTGAGAGGTTCGTAGTGAGTGACATCAACCACTAGTACACTTTGGCGGAAATTTGCCTACCTTTAACAGGGACTTAAGCCCTAAGTCTTATTAATTGAGGTGGTAGCTGGATTTAAGCACCCGCTGTACTAGTGGTCTGTTTCATTAACTTTGCAGGGTTTGTAGTGAGCGATTTATCGCTCAATTTTAAGGGCTAGAGCCACTGAGTATTTTTGTACTCAACTAAGCCCAAGCTTTTTCAACAAAATCTGATAATTCAACTTAATTTATGTTAGCCACCTCTAGCACTACTGCCCCAGAAGAGAATAACTTAATTCAGTGTGATGCCGATCCGGAATTTATCTCCTGGCTGAGTCAAGCTGGAGGCTCAGTTGCCATCACCACCTACCAAGCCGGAAAACTGGCACTAGTGGGCTGGAATGGGGAACAGATTACCATGCTGTTACGCCAATTTTCCAAACCGATGGGGTTAGCAGTTCATGGTTCACGTCTGGCACTGGCTAGCCATCACGAAGTCTGTTTATTAGCTAATGCAAGAGCATTAGCTTATGAGTTCTTAGAAGACCAGCCCGGACGCTACGATGCCCTCTATCTACCACGGATGGCATATTTCACAGGCGACCTCAACATTCACGACCTGGAATTTGGCAGAGAAGGGCTGTGGATTGTCAACACCCGCTTTTCCTGCCTTTCTGCCTTGAGTCCAGACTTTAGCTTTGTACCGCGCTGGCATCCCAAATTTATTTCCGAAGTAGTGCCAGAAGACCGCTGCCACCTGAATGGGTTAGCGATGGTGGATGGCAAACCTAAATATGTGACTGCCCTCGGTGCGACAGATACCGTTGGGGGGTGGCGGCCGGGTAAGGCCAACGGTGGGGTAGTTGTGGAAGTAGAGAGCAATGAAATTATTGTAGATGGATTATCAATGCCCCATTCCCCAATCTGGCATGACGGGTTTTTGTGGCTACTCAACTCTGGGGAAGGGGAAATATGGCGCATTCATCCGGAATCAGGAGACAAACAGGTAGTCTGTGTACTCCCTGGATTTTTGCGGGGGTTATGCTGCGTGGGATATTACGCCCTTGTAGGACTTTGCCAGATTCGGGAACGGCATATTTTTGGGGGGTTACCCATTGCCCAAAGGTTTGAGCAGTTGCTATGTGGCGTGGCAGTCGTAGATTTACGAAATGGTCAACAGGTGGGGATGCTGAAGTTCACCACAGGCTGTCAAGAGCTTTATGATGTGCAGTTCCTTGCTGGCGTGCAGCGTCCAATGGTTTTAAATCAGGAACGAAAAGAAATCCGCCAAGCATTTACTGCACCAGAGTTGAACTACTGGCTGCGACCGAGTGCAGTGATTCCTAATGACTAAGGAATCTGCTTAATCAGAGCGTAATTGTTGAAATCAAATCTTTAGTTTTTTCAGAGGTTTTTCATGAGTGAATTCAAAGTCAATACTTACACCAGCAACGAGCAAGTTAACCCTACAGTAGCGATAGATGCCACTGGGGACTTTGTTATTTCCTGGCAAAGCTATGGTCAAGACGGGTCTGGCAATGGGATATATGCCCAACGCTACAACAGTGCCGGGGTAGCTCAAGGAAACGAATTCAAAGTCAATACCACCACCAGTGGCGATCAAATCAACCCTACAGTAGCGATGGATAATGCTGGGGACTTTGTCGTTTCCTGGCAAAGCTCAGACGGTTCTGGCAATGGGATATATGCCCAACGCTACAACAGTGCCGGGGTCGCTCAAGGAGGCGAATTTAAAGTCAATACCTCTACCAGCAACGAGCAAGTTAACCCTACAGTAGCGATAGATGCCACTGGGGACTTTGTCATTTCCTGGCAAAGCCAAGACGGGTCTGGCACTGGGATATATGCCCAACGCTACAACAGTGCCGGGGTCGCTCAAGGAAACGAATTTAGGGTCAATACCTACACCGGCGACAATCAAATTAACCCCACAGTAGCGATGGATGCCGCTGGGGACTTTGTCATTTCCTGGCAAAGCTATTATCAGGATGATTCTTACTATGGGATATATGCCCAACGATACAGCAGTGCCGGGGTAGCTCAAGGAAATGAATTCAGAGTCAATACTTATACCGCCAAGAATCAAGCGAACTCCACAGTAGCAATGGATGCTACTGGAAACTTTGTCATTTCCTGGCAAAGCCTTGGTCAAGACGGGGCTAGCTATGGGATATATGCCCAACGATACAGCAGTGCCGGGGTAGCTCAAGGAAACGAATTCAAAGTCAATACTTACACCACCAGCAGTCAAGCTAACCCCACAGTAGCGATAAATTCCAATAATGGAGATTTTGTCATTTCCTGGACTAGCGATGGTCAAGACGGCTCTAGCGATGGAATATATGCCCAACGCTACAACAGTGCCGGGGTAGCTCAAGGAAACGAATTCAGAGTCAATACCTATACCGATAGCTTTCAAAATTCCTCCACAGTAGCGCTCGGCAGCAATGGGGAGTATGTCATTTCCTGGCAAAGCCTTGGTCAAGACGGGTCGAACAATGGGATATATGCCCAAGTCTACAACGGCTCTATTCCCCCGACAATCACCTCTACTTCTGCCTCTGCCTTGGGCTACATCGAAAACGCCATTACAGCTATTGACTCAAACATTACCGTCAGTGATACAGACTCTCCCAACCTGGCTAGTGCAACCGTCACCATTACCAATGGTTTAGTTTCTGCTCAAGATATTCTCGCCTTCACCGACCAAAATGGGATTACGGGCAGCTACAACAGCAACACAGGTGTCTTAACCTTAACTGGCAGTTCCAGCGTTGCTAACTATCAAACTGCACTGCGTTCCATTACTTATACCAACAGCAGTGATGACCCCAATACTACACCTCGTACCATCAGCTTTATAGTTAATGATGGGACTGCTAGTAGTACCGCCCTTACCCGCAATATTAATATTACGGCGGTGAATGATGCGGCCGTTGCTACTGGTACTAACGCTGCCCTGACATACACCGAGAAAGCCACTACAGCTATTGACTCAGGCATCACCGTCAGCGATGTAGACTCCGCTAACCTAGTTAGTGCCAGCGTCAGCATTAGCAGTGGCTTCATCTCTACTCAAGACGTTCTTGCCTTCACCAACCAAAATGGGATTACGGGCAGCTACAACAGCAATACAGGTGTCTTAACCTTAACAGGTAGTTCCAGCGTTGCTAATTATCAAAACGCACTGCGTTCCATTACTTATACCAACAGCAGTGATAACCCCAGTACCACAACTCGTACTGTCAGCTTTATCGTCAATGATGGGACTGCTAATAGTACCGCCATTACCCGCGATATTAATATTACGGCAGTTAATAATGCACCCGTCGCTACTGCCACAAACTCGGCCTTAGCATACACTGAGAACGCCATTACAGCAATCGACTCAGGTATCACCGTTAGCGATGCAGACTCCGCTAACCTGGCTAGTGCCACCGTCAGAATTACCAGTGGTTTTGTCTCTGCTCAAGATACCCTCGCTTTCACCAACCAAAATGGAATTACTGGCAGCTACAACAGCAGCACTGGTGTTTTAACCTTAACTGGCAGTGCCACCGTTGCTAATTATCAAACTGCACTGCAATCTATTACTTATACCAACAGCAGCGATAACCCCAGTACTACAGCTCGTACCGTCAGCTTTGTCGTCAATGATGGGACTGCTAATAGTGCCACAGTTACCCGCAATATTAATATTACGGCGGTGAATGATGCTCCCGTTGCTGTTAACGACAAAATCACCACAAACAAAAACGCACCCGTTATCATTAGCGCTACTAGTCTGTTAAGCAATGATACAGATGTTGATATTAGTGACGTATTGAGCATTACTGGCTTCACTCCACCTAGCCAAGGAACCTTAGTTAACAACAACAATGGTACTTACACTTATACGCCTGGCCAAAACTATTATGGCTCCGACGGCTTCACTTACACCATAAGTGATGGGCACGGAGGCAGTAGCACTGCTACTGTCAACTTGACCATTAATGAAATCACCCCTCCGATTAATGGCACTTCAGGTGCAGATAACCTGACTGGTACGGTGAACAGCGATAGCATCTCAGGATTGCTGGGCAATGACACGCTCCAAGGATTAGGTGATAGTGACACACTCGATGGCGGTGATGGTAATGATTCTTTAGATGGTGGTACAGGAGATGACAGTCTCATTGGTGGTAAAGGCAATGACACTTATATTGTGGACAGCATCGGCGACACTATTACTGAAGGCTTAAATGCAGGCACAGATTTAGTTAAGTCTTCAGTGAGTTGGGTGTTGGGAGCTAACCTGGAAAACTTGACTCTGACTGGAACCGACGCAATAAATGGTACTGGTAACAGCCTTAATAACATTCTGACGGGAAATACTGGTGCTAACATCTTGAGCGGGGAAGTTGGCAATGACACCTTGTTGGGTGGTGCAGGCAATGACACATTATTGGGCGGTGCAGGCAACGACATCTTGGATGGAGGTACAGGATCTGATAGTCTCAATGGTGGAGTCGGCAATGACACTTATACCGTAGACAATGTTAGCGATATTATTGTTGAAGGCTTAAATGCAGGCACAGATTTAGTTAAGTCTTCCGTGAGTTTTGTGTTAGCAGATAACGTGGAGAACTTAACCCTGACTGGAACCGACGCAATCGATGGTACTGGTAACAGCCTTAATAACATCCTGATTGGAAATACTGGTGCTAATAAGTTGACCGGAGGAGATGGTAACGATAGTCTCTTTGGTAGCTCAGGCAATGACACCTTATTGGGCGGTGCAGGTAATGACACCTTGGATGGAGGTTTAGGAACTGACAGTTTTGATGGTGGAGCCGGCAATGACATTTATACTGTAGATAACCTGAACGATTTTATTACTGAAGGCTTAAATGCAGGCATAGATTTAGTTAAGTCTTCGGTGAGTTGGGTGTTGGCAGATAACTTGGATAACTTGACCCTGACTGGAAGCGCGGCAATCAATGGTACTGGTAACAGCCTTAATAACATCCTGATTGGAAATACTGGTGCTAATAAGTTGAGCGGGGGAGATGGTAACGATAGCCTCTTTGGTAGTTCAGGTAATGACAGCTTGTTAGGCGGTGCAGGCGATGATACTTTGGATGGGGGTGTAGGAATTGATACTCTCAATGGTGGAGTCGGCAATGACATTTACACTGTAGATAATCTCGGCGATATTATTATTGCCGAAGGCTTAAATTCAGGCACAGATTTAGTCAAGTCTGCTGTGAATTGGGTATTAGGAGAGAACTTTGAGAACTTGACCCTGACTGGAACCGCGACAATTGGTACTGGTAACAGCCTTGATAACATCCTGGTCGGAAATGCTGCTGCGAACACCTTGACCGGAGGAGATGGTAACGATAGCCTTTTTGGTAGCTCAGGCAATGACACCTTGTTGAGTGGTACAGGCGATGACACCTTGGATGGAGGTACAGGAATTGATAGTCTCAATGGTGGAGTCGGCAATGACACTTATACCGTAGACAATGTTAGCGATATTATTGTTGAAGGCTTAAATGCAGGCACAGATTTAGTTAACTCTTCGGTAAATTGGGTCTTGGGAGATAACCTAGAGAACTTGACCCTGATTGGAACTGGGGCAATTACTGCTACTGGTAATAGCCTTAATAACATCCTGATTGGAAATACTGGTGCTAATACGTTATCAGGAGGAGATGGTAATGATAACCTCTTTGGTGGTTTAGGTAATGACAGCTTATTAGGCGGTGTAGGAAACGATAGCCTCTTTGGTGGAATCGGTAAAGATACGCTGACTGGTGGAGCTGGACAAGATAGCTTATATCTGACTGATACCCGCACTGGAGGCTATGATACTATTACTGATTTTACTGTTGGAGATGATACTATCTTCATTTCTAAGGCGGAATTCGGACTAAGCCAATCTCAGGATATGACACTCGATTCGGGCTTATTCCGACTTGGTACGATCGCTACAGCTGGAAGCGATCGCTTTATCTACAATCAAACTACGGGCAACCTATTCTTTGATAAAGATGGATTGGGCGGTACAGCACAAGTTCAGATAGCCCAGTTCTCCAATCAGGTACTGCTTGGTAGTGCAAATATTACTGTGATTGCCTAATTATGCTAAGACAATTAACTTAGCATAAACTTACGTAGGGACGCGAAATTTCGTGTCCCTACGTGCTTGTGGGTTATAGGGAATACAATTAATTTTAACTTTCCTCTTGGGGATAGCCGTTTTTCTCGCGTTTGAGGCTTTCTTCTAAGGCTTGAATTTGTTCGCGACGAGCTTCCAATTCTAAGGAACGCCGCGCTAAGTCTTGATTTTGCAATGTCAGGGATTGTCGCCAATGTTCTGCTCGCTCGGCTTCGTGCTGCAAAAATTCCGGGGTAATGCCGATGGTGAGGTAGTTTTGTACCAGATGGAGTACCCAGTTGGTAGCGTCTTCTAGTCTTTCAATGTCGCCTGTAGGGGAAAGTTCTACTAAAACAAGCAAGTTTTCACTCATAATCTTTCCCTTTCCTAACAGAATGAAAGCCTCTTCTGGAATTATCGCCCACAAGTTATCAGCTTCTTGACGCGCCAACAAGCGTAACTGGTGCTGGTCTAAAAAATCGTTTTTACGCACCTGGGCTAGATATAGCATGAGGGTCGCTTCGCTCCAATTAAAAATTAAAAATTAAAAAAATTTAATAAAATAATAAGTCCCAGAATTAAGATTTGGATCTTGTTAATTGGTAATGGGTAATTGGGAATTAATAATCCGATTACCCATTACAGTTATCCTAAGCCACGCAGGCGATGACTAGGACAACCCCTTCAGACGCTCGCGCAAAATTTCAGCTTGCTTCTGTGCTTCTGCTAAGGCATCACGCGCTCCCTGTACCACGTCAGCCCTAGCTCTATCTACGAAACTAGGATTGTTTAATCTGGTACTCAGGGATTGAACTTCAGCTTCAGCTTTACTCAAGCTTTTTTCTAGCTTGGCACGCACAGCTTCAATATCTACCACACCGCTTAGAGGAATTAGCACTTGTATTGTACCAATCACACCTGCGATCGCATTTTCTGGTTCTTGTGGTTGTTCTAACTCACTCTGGGGGAAAAATCGGCTCCATAAACTTTGTCTTGCTTGAGCAGTGAGTAAATTTTGGCTAATAAACCACGCTGTGTAACCAAAACCAACTAGTTCAAAGAAAGTTCCGATGATGGGAATATCATCAATGGCATTTCCCGCAGCTAAACCCACTCTACCAAAGACAATGGCCACAAGAATTAAGCCAATTGTCTTCAAACCCCTCTGAGGTTTTTTAGCAGCAATAGTTTGGTTTTCTTGCTTGTCAGTAATGGTTAAAGTCTCAACTTTTGCCAAATCTTTAATATAAGACTGTCCCGCAGTAAGGATTTCCCGCTCTTTCTCACTTTCAGTTTGCAAATTCGCTGTTACTTTTACCCCTGGTTTAATATCTGCTTCAGCACGCAAATTCCGAATTGTGCGGATAGTACCAATCAGCAATTCAAACTGTTCTTCTAAAGCTAAATCAATTAAGTTTGCATCTATCTGAGGATATACTTGCAATGGTAAAGTTTGCGGGGAATCTGCTGGTTGTTGGGTGAGAGTTTGCCAAATTTCTTCGGTAATATGAGGCATCAACGGATGAAGCAGTTTTAAAATTCCTTCCAATATGTAGCCGAGAGTTTGCTGTGCTACCCGCCGCGATGCTGGATCGGCATCTGCTTGCAATCTGGATTTCGCTAGTTCAATATACTGGTCGCAGAAATCACCCCAGATGAATTCGTAGAGTCCTTTTGCTGCTTCCCCTAAACCGTAATTATCGATGTAATTCGTGGTTTGTTTGATAACTTGATGATACCGCGAGATAATCCAGCGATCGCTCAATTCGGTGGCTACTGGGTTCCCCAATTGTTGCGGTGTCTGTCCATCCAAATTCATCATCACAAATCGGGCAGCGTTCCACAACTTATTTGCAAAGTTGCGCGATGCCTCCACCGATGCTGATTCATCCTTTTTGCGATCGTATTCTAAGCGGATATCTTGACCAGCGCCAGCCACTTCTCTAATTAAGGTATACCGCAGAGCATCCGTACCATATTTGTCAATTAATAACAATGGGTCAATGCCATTACCTTTGGTCTTTGACATCTTCTGACCTTTTTCATCCAGCACTAAGCCGTGGATGTAAACCGTTTGGAAAGGCATTTGCTGCGTAAAATGCCCAGCCATCATAGTCATTCTGGCTACCCAGAAAAAGATGATGTCAAAGCCTGTCACCAAAGTAGTAGTCGGGTAGTAAGTCGCTAAATCTTGAGTTTGTTCCGGCCAGCCCAAAGTCGAAAACGGCCAGAGTCCAGAAGAGAACCAAGTATCTAGCACATCTGGGTCTTGTTCTAACTTGACATTTTCACCAAATTGTGATTTAGCTTTCTCCCAAGCTTCAGTTTCCGACTTTGCCACTACAAACGGCGTGTTATCAGTAATTTGTCCATTAGTTTCACTGATAGCGTACCAAGCCGGAATTTGGTGTCCCCACCATAATTGGCGAGAGATACACCAATCTTTGAGTTTTACTAGCCAATCACGATAGACCTTAGTCCAGCGTTGGGGGACAAACTCTGGAGAAGTTTGCTGGTCGAGGAATTCGAGAGTGTTGTCAGCTAGGGGGCGAATTTTGACGAACCACTGAGTCGAGAGGAGAGGTTCAATAGGTACTTTACCGCGATCGCTGTAAGGAACGGTATGTTTATAATCTTCAATCTTCACCAAAAAGCCATCTGCTTCTAGGCGAGAAACCACATTTTTTCTAGCAACAAAGCGGTCTTGTCCTTGAAACTCCCCAGCATTGGCGTTGAGAGTGCCGTCTTTATTCATAATGTTGATTAACGGCAGATTGTGACGCTTACCCATGTCAAAATCGTTCGGGTCATGGGCGGGAGTTATTTTCACGCAACCCGTGCCGAAAGTGGGATCAACATATTCATCGCCAATAATGGGAATTTCTCGTTGTAGAATGGGCAGAGTTAGAGTTTTGCCGATGAGATGTTTGTAGCGATCGTCATTGGGATTAACCGCTACAGCCGTATCGCCCAGCATCGTTTCTGGTCGGGTTGTCGCCACTTCCACAAAACCGGAACCATCGGTAAGGGGATAGCGGAAGTGCCAGAGATTTCCATTAACCTCTTGATTTTCCACTTCTACATCAGACACAGCCGATTGGGAAGCTGGACACCAGTTAACTAAATATTCTCCACGATAAATTAAGCCTTCCTCGTAAAGGCGGGTAAATGCCTCGACAACAGCTTTGGATAAACCCTCATCCAGAGTAAACCTTTCCCGTGACCAGTCCACCGAGACACCCAAGCGTCGTAGCTGATTCAGAATCGTTCCCTCAGACTCCGCCTTCCATTGCCAAGCGCGTTCTAGGAACTTCTCGCGCCCCAATTCGTAGCGAGTCTTACCCTCTTTCTTAAGTTGCTTTTCCAGCATACTATGTACAGCAATGCTGGCGTGGTCAGTTCCGGGTAGCCATAGGGTATTGCGTCCCTGCATCCGGTGGTAGCGCACGAGGGTATCAATTAAGGCACTTTCAAAGGCGTGACCCATGTGTAAGCTGCCGGTGACATTTGGGGGGGGGATGACGATGCAGTAGGGTTCGCCGCCTTTGTTGGGGTCAGCTTTGTAAACTTGGTTGTCTTCCCAGAATTTTTGCCATTTGGCTTCGGTGGAAAAGGGGTCGTAGAGACTGGGGAGATTGGGAATGGTTGCGGTCATGCGGGAAAACTAAGGAAGGACTCTAATAAATTTTGCCACAGGGTTGGAGAGGGATTGATGGAAACGAACCGCAGAGGCGCAGAGAACACAGAGGGAAGAGAGGTTGGAGAGGAAATGAATCGGCTTACGGGTGAGGTGATTGGGGCGGCGATTGAGGTGCATAGGGTGTTGGGGCCAGGGTTTTTGGAGGAGGTGTATAAGGAGGCGCTAATTATAGAATTTTTCAGGTGCGGGATACCTCATGTGGTTGAGAAGTCGGTAACAGTAAATTACAAAGGACATGAAGTTGGTAAGGGCAGATTAGATTTTCTAGTTTCCAATTGTCTAATTGTGGAATTGAAAGCTGTTCAAAATTTAGCCCCAATCCACGAAGCTCAAGTCCTTTCATACCTTAAAATGACTAATTACCCCTTAGCCCTTCTCATCAACTTTAACGTCCCCCTCCTCAAAGACGGCATCAAACGTATCATTCTCTCTTAATCTCTCTCTGCGCCCTCTGCGCCTCTGCGGTTCGTCCCCCAAATCCATGAAACACCAAACAACCTCCCCTTGGACATTCATCCCCACCCTATATTTCACCTCCGGCATACCTTACATCATCATCAACACAGTTTCCGTAATCTTTTACAAAAAACTCGGAATAGATAATACTCAAATCACCCTGTGGACAAGTTTCCTCTATCTACCTTGGGTCATCAAAATGTTTTGGGCCCCAATTGTCGATACTTACTCTACCAAACGCAAATGGATAATTTACACCCAATTTGCCATGTTCTGCTGCTTGGGTTTGATAGCCATCTCCTTACAACTGCCAAATTTCTTTTTTATCTCCCTCGCAACATTAACAATAGGAGCATTTATTTCTGCAACTTATGACATTGCCACAGATGGCTTTTATCTGTTGGCTTTATCTCCAGAACAACAAGCCTTCTTTGTCGGCATTCGCTCACTGTTTTATAGAATGGCTGTTATCTTCGGTTCAGGGATATTAGTAGTCTTAGCAGGTCAGCTTGAAGTATCACTCAATAATATTCCTTTAAGCTGGACTATAGCTATTGGCTTCTCAGCTTTAATTTTAGCAATCTTGTTTATTTCTCATCGCCTATTTTTACCCTTACCTGAATCAGATAACAAACAACAGCTACAGGCTACAGAAACAATCCCCTTTTGGTCTATCATTAGCTCATATTTTTCTCAAAATAAAATTATAAGTATTTTAGCATTTATCTTACTCTATAGACTTGGCGAAGCAATGCTTGTCAAGATAGCTTCTTTATTTTTATTGGACAAACCAGAAGTAGGCGGTTTAGGGCTATCAACGTCAGATGTCGGATTAGTCTACGGTACATTTGGGGTAATATCCCTAATTTGTGGAGGAATTTTAGGAGGCTTACTAATTTCTAGATATGGATTAAAAAAATGTCTATTTCCTATGGCTTTAGCATTGAATTTACCTGATGTATTTTATGTGTATATGGCTTACACGAAGCCTTCACTCACATTAGTGTATCCCTTGGTTTCCTTGGAGCAATTTGGCTATGGTTTTGGATTTACAGCTTTTAGTGTTTATTTAATGTATATCTGCCAAGGCGAATATAAAACTTCTCATTTTGCCATATCTACTGGCATTATGGCTTTAGGAATGATGTTACCCGGATTAGTAAGCGGTTATTTGCAAAAAGCAGTTGGCTATCCATTATTTTTTGTCTTGGTCTGTTTACTGACCATTCCTGGAATGATTGCTCTATTTTTTATTCCTTTAAAAGAAGAAGCGAAGCGTCAAAATAATTAACCTTATTACAGTTCATGAGTTATGTATTAGGAATAGATGGCGGCGGTAGCAAGACTGTTTGTGTCTTAATGGATGATTTGCATCTAGTGCTAGGTCGTGCTGAAGCAGGCCCATCTAATCATCAGAGTATAGGTATCGAAGCCACTCTACAATCTATTCAATCAGCAATTCACAATGCAGTTGAGGCAGCAATAATTACAAATTCTGTGAATATTGATGCGATATGTTTGGGTTTAGCAGGTGTAGGTCGTGCAACAGATATCGAAGTAGTAAAAGGTTTAGTTAAAAAGTTACAGAATAACAAATTGCCTATTACTTGGGCATTACAGCCAGAGAATATTGTGATTTGTAACGATGCTTTAATTGCTTTAGTCGGTGGAATTGGTCAGCCTGTAGGAATTGTGGTTGCAGCAGGTACTGGTTCGATAGTTTTCGGTCGAAATCATGAAGGACATACTAAGCGAGTCGGCGGCTGGGGGTATATTTTAGGAGATGAAGGTAGCGCCTATAAAATTGCGATCGCAGGCATGAACGCAGCATTAAAATCTTATGATGGACGGGAAATATCAACGAGTTTGCTAGAGGGTTTAAAACAGCATCTTGATTTGAAAAATATAGAAGATTTAATAGAAGTAGTATATCGGCGAGAATGGGGAGTTAAACAGATAGCTGCTTTAGCACCAGTTGTAGATTTTGCAGCAGCGTCAGGTGATATAGTAGCGAATATCATAATTGATGATGCTGTAAAAGAGTTAGTAAAAGCTACATCTACAATAATTGATGCAATTTTTAGTGTTGACTCAGCTTTAGAAGTCGTCACAACAGGAAGTGTGTGGCGCGGTAGATGCAAGATCCATGAAAGATTTGCAGCGTCTCTTATTAAGAAGTTTCCTAATGTAAAGGTGATTTTTCCGAGGTATGAGCCTGCTTATGGTGCTGGTTTGTTAGCGTTACAGACAACTCAAAATTGACGCGAAGAAAGCAATAATATAAGTTTTCAATCTGCAAATATGCGCCCCAAAAAAGTTACTATTTCAGACCAAGCTGCGGTGGTAGCACTAGAATCATAACGATAACCATCGTCGCGCATGAATGTATGTTCTGCTTCATACAAGAAAACTTGGTGAGGGATTTTAGCATTCTCAATTGCTTTGATTATGATTTGGCGATCGCTATCTGGTATATGAGGGTCAAGAGTACCGAACACCATTAGCATCTCGCCTTTGATTTCACTTACCCTCTGGATTGTATCGGCTACCTCTTTACCCAGTTTACCACTGGGAATACCAGTAGGGTAACAGCAGACACAAGCCCGAATTTCGCTTTGAAATGCTGCGCGGAAAGCTAAATGTCCACCAATACAAAAGCCGAGAGTGCCTATTTTATCTGGAGAAACCGCACTCTCTGTTTTCAGAAATTCAATCACAGCAAGGCAATCGGCATCATAATCAGCTACGGAGGTTCGACGCGCATCGTCATTACCCCGCATCCGTCCCAGATCGTCTGGCTCAATTACTAAACCAACTGGCTCTATTCGGTGAAAAATTTCTGGGGCTGCTACTACATAGCCGTATCCTGCTAAGTAGTTAGCTAGACGAATCATTGCATCACCTAACTGATAAATATCACTGTAGAAGACAATACCAGGGTATTTTCCTGCTGCTTTGGGAGCCGCTACATAAACACGCATTAAGCTGCCATCTACTCTTAATTCAACATTGCGCTTAGTGATTTGCACTTTTTTGTCTCCGTGTTACGCTTGCTGTCATTAGCTTCTACACTATAGCGCCGCAGCATCCGGTTACTTTCAACCCACAATTTGGCGTTTTTCTGCCATGATTGCGATCGCTTAATATGCCCAGTGAAGTTTGTCATATTTGCCTTAATACACCCGTTACCTTAGCGACGGTAGGCTATATAGCTGCTGTAAATTTGGCAGCAGCATTAGGTGATATAGTAGCGAATTAAGATAAAATCTTGTCTTTTAAATTAAAAATAATGGATAGTAGCCAAAACTCAAATAAATTCTCTGATTTCAATTCTTTTGAAATAATGAAAAACTACGAAGAAAAATATATTAAACATATTAATAGCTCTAATAATATTTATAACTCTCAAGAACACAAAGATTTCAGGGAAAAAGTAGAAAAGCCATTTAATGATTTTTGTAATTTAATATATCAGCAAATACCAAAAGAAATTGCTTTTTATAATTCACGTACACTAACAAAAGTAGAAGCTGGACAGTTTGTTTTTTCTCAGAAGTTTCGCTTATACAGGTATTTAGATATATTTTCAATTTTATATATAGAAATGACAGAGCGAGGTATAAAAATAGGATTTATATACGAGACAGGTGAAATTTTAGCCAAAAAGATTGGAGAGATTAACCCTCTAATAATGTCCAAAATTGTTGCCAAAGATATACATATATTTCGTGATTTTTGCGATATAGATGATAATAGCTATTTTTGGGAAAAGATAACATTCTAAAAACTTCTTGGAAACATTTAATTGATGAATTTAATCAATGGTTTCAAAATTATCTCCCCTTATTATGGCTAGCAGTATCTAATGAACTAATACCCTCTATTAGCAAGTATATAAATTCCAATAATCCTAATTATAGCTTCAATAACTTTGCTCAAGATATGGGTTTGATAGAAGCAGACTTAGAGCGCTGGATACGCACAATTAATCGTAAAGGTCAAGCAGTTTTATATGGTTCACCTGGAACAGGAAAAACTTATCTTGCTGAAAAGCTTGCTCAACACTTAATCGCTAGTGGTGACGGTTTCTCAGAACTGGTGCAATTTCATCCGTCATACTCTTATGAAGATTTCATTCAAGGCATTCGTCCTCAAAGCCAAAATGGAATATTAGCATATCCACTTGTTCCAGGAAGGTTTTTAGAATTTTGTAAAAAAGCTGAGTCTCGTGAAGATACTTGTGTTTTAATTATTGATGAAATAAACCGTGCAAATTTAGCTCAAGTTTTTGGCGAACTAATGTACTTACTTGAGTACCGAGATAAAGAAATTCCATTAGCTGGCAGTAAGAACTTTCGCATCCCGAAAAATGTCCGCATTATTGGCACAATGAATACAGCAGATAGGTCTATTGCCAATATAGATCATGCACTACGCCGCCGCTTTGCATTTATTGAACTTCGCCCAAACTATGATGTGCTGCGACGTTATCACCTAAAAACAGGTTTTGCAGTAGAGGGATTAATTAATATTTTACAGCAATTAAATCAGGCGATCGCAGATAAAAACTACGAAATTGGTATTTCATTCTTTTTAACAGACAACCTACGGGAAGATATAGAAGATATATGGCGCATGGAAATTGAGCCATATTTAGAAGAGTACTTTTTTAACTAGCTAAAAAAAGTAGACCAGTTTCGCTGGGATGAAATAAAAAATCAACTATGGATATAAACCCAGCACAACCAATAATTATTCAACTTACAGAATACGAAAATCAATCATTTCAGCGCAATGAAATACCCGATTCAGCAGGAGTCGAGTTATATGAGAAATACAAAACACAAGTAGATATAGAATTTCCTAACTATAAAACGAAAGAACATTGGAAACTGAAAGCTAAAGGATGGGTAGGTTACATTCCTGTCACACCTGAATTGCATCTAAAAATAAATCCGAAAGTGCCTATCCAAAACCTCTTCGGAATGCTGGAATATGCCTACAATTTGAAAGGTTTTCGCTTTCTCGAAGGGCTGATGGATTGTGAATCTCTAGAGGACTTTTATAATAATCTGGCTCAGATATTATCCTATAAAGTTTTAGAGCGATGCCGCAAAGGATTGTATCGTACTTACTTGCCTAAAACACAGCAGCTTTCTTATGTGCGGGGAAGGCTAGATGTGCAACAGATAATTCAAAAGCCGTGGAATGTTAAACTTAAATGCGATTACGAAGAACATACGGCTGATATTAAAGAAAATCAAATACTGGCATGGACACTTTATATCATTGGTCGTAGCAGTTTATGTTCAGAAAGAGTATCACCAACAGTACGAAAAGCTTATCACGCTCTACAAGGATTAGTAACGCTGCAAGCTTGTAACACAGAAGATTGTATTGCCAGACAGTACAATCGCCTCAATCCAGACTATGAAGTATTACATAATTTATCTCGATTCTTTTTAGAAAATAGTAGTCCCAGTCATGAAAAGGGAAATTACAAAACCCTACCCTTTCTCGTCGATATGGCATATTTATATGAACTTTTTGTTGCGGAATGGCTTAAGAAAAACACGCCACAAGGCTATTTTTTCAAACAGCAACATCCAATA
The DNA here is from genome assembly GCF_036917095.1 of Nostoc sp. Taxonomy (GTDB): domain Bacteria; phylum Cyanobacteriota; class Cyanobacteriia; order Cyanobacteriales; family Nostocaceae; genus Nostoc. The sequence continues at coordinate 46,989 of NZ_JBALFH010000015.1, read as the reverse complement.
GAAATTAGTCAGAATCGGCACTTTAGTATAGATATATTACTGTGTGATGCTGCTACTGGCAAAACAATAGCAGTTTTGGATACAAAGTATAAAGCCCCTGAACAGGCAGGATATACAGATATTCATCAAATGATCAGCTACGCCAACACAACAAAATGCAAGCAAGCCTTTTTGATATACCCCAAAGACTTGACACAGCCACTATATGTTAAAAGTGACGAAATCCGAGTCCGCAGCCTCACCTTTTCCCTAGATGATAATCTCGATCGCGCAGGTCAAACCTTCTTAAAAAACCTTTTTCTCTTAATCCCTCAGAACTCACACCAATAATTAATAAAGGGGACAGATGACATTCGCTTGTGGCGAAGCACCCATCCCCGAATAGCTGCCCAGATCGTGAACCTGGAATCTATAGTCCGGTATCTAATAATCACAGTATCGGCCGAGATATGTAGATTGTCACTGGGATAGATACTGATTTACGAAATACCTACGAAAAGATTGTTACACAATTACTCTTGTTCACCCTTTCTTCCGCCTCCCATAGCCAACAGCGCCGTTCCGTAAGCTGCTTCTGTGTACACTGACGCGACTACAGGAACCTGCAAATGACGCGCCCTAATCGCAGTCCAAGTATGATTCGCCGCGCCACCGCCAGCAGTATAAACACAACTCAATTTGTCTGCTCCCATTTGTTGCAATAATTCATACCCTCGCGCTTCTATGCGGGCAATGCTTTCTAATAACCCATGTAAAAATTCCACTGGATTATCTGGGCGTGGTGACAATCGTGGGGGTAAATTGGGATCGTTAATCGGAAAGCGATCGCCTACCTTCAATAACGGATAATAATCTAACTCGCTGGCAATTGAAGCATCAATCTCCCGGCTAAGGCTTTCTAACTCAGCATTCGTGAAAAATTGCTTTAGTACTGCACCTCCGGTATTAGAAGCACCCCCAGTCAGCCACAAATCCCCCAAGCGATGGCTGTAAATCCCATATCTGGCATCTTCTACACGGGTACAACTTAACAACTTTAGTACCAACGTTGAACCAAGGGAAGTCACGGCTTCACCAGGTAATTTTGCCCCACTGGCGAGAAAAGCAGCAATACTATCAGTTGTACCTGCACACACCAGACAATCACGGCGGAAACCAAACTTATCCGCAATTTCAGGGCGCAATTGGGCAATGGGAGTACCAGGAGGTAAAACTTTGGGTAGGTGAATCGGTATTTGCAAATTTTCTAGCCATTCTGGGTATTTCAACTCTTCCACGTCATAACCCAGCTTTAAAGCATTATGGTAATCGCTAATACCCAACTGTCCATGTAGGAGAAACGCCAGCCAATCTGCTTGATGCAAAAAATATCTAGCTTCACTAAAAGAGGGTTGTTGCCTCATCCACAAAAGTTTGGCCAGGCTGGAGGTGGCACTCAACACTGTATGATTGGGGGGTGCAATACTCCTCAAATGCTCTAGCACCAATGATCCCCGCGCATCGTTATACAGCAACGGTGCATCTGTTGGATTGCCAACAGCATCGACCAGTAAGACGGTGGAAGAAGTACCATTAATTGCGATCGCTTTAATTTCTCGCCGCAATTGCTGAGGTATTTGTTCCACCAGCATAAACAAAGCCTCCTGCCAAATTTTGGGCGTAACGGCGGCTGGAGAGTCCTGGAAGGGATATCGCACCTGTACCTGGATGCTGACTTCCTCATCAACCACCATACCGCGTGCGCCAGAGGTGCCAAAGTCGATACCCAAATACAAATCCATAGTTTTATGAATTTTTTTAATAAAGAATCACTAAGGACTACTGTTTAATAACTGCTTTTGTTGCATCTTGTAACAAGATATTCCACAATCTTGGCAAAACAAGGAAAAGTAGTAAACGAACTGTTCAAAATCTATTCAGGTTAGGAGGTTTTCAGCCATGCCTATCTTAGATACTCTGTACATCGCTCAGATATCTTCCATCTCAGATACTCAAGTCTACATCGCTCTAGTTGTAGCCTTGATCCCAGGAGTTCTAGCTTGGCGATTAGCCACAGAACTTTACAAATAACGCTCCGATGTGACACAGTTAAAAAGCTAATAATCCTGGCAGTACGGGGTGCAATTTCCAGATACTTGTGGCTTTATGCCATAAGTAGCTAGGAAACTGGCACTTGCGTAAGCCAGGTTATTTTTTAACTGGTACAACACTTGTAGCTATTTCAAAAAAATGAAGTAATATGACAGCTAAATCAAGCAGTAATTAGCGCCAGAGCGCTTTTACAGTGCTTCCCTTCATTAAGCGAGGTTATCTTTTAGCATCATGAACGCGATTCAACCCTCCAGACCACCGTTACAACCTATACAAAAACGCCGGGTCATTCCTCGACCAAAGCGGCATCTTCGTCAACGTTCTTACCAAGTGATGGCGCTGGAAAGCACAGCCAAAATAACGGTTAATCTTGTGATTACAGCCGTTGCAGCATCTGCCTTAGCACAACTTTTGCCTTATCATTGGTCACAGCAAGAAAAGTTGCGAGAAATTAGTACTGAAGTCAAGCTGATGGAAGGACATGTCAATGGTTTGCAGACGGAATTTAGCCGTAACTTCGATCCTCAGCAAACTAAAACTATTATGCAAGAACAAGGATACCGATTTGATCCCAGCCAGCGCCGGGTCATCTTGATGAATCAGGATCGCCGAGAAGATGAACAAACAGAGTCATCACCCTAAGACAAATGGCGAATTTGAGATTATTTAAGTTTTTTGTGATTCAGGCTACGTATAAACCGGGTGTTAATTTATATTATTGCTAATAAATAATGGTTAATAGCTAATTTTTGAATAGCTATGTAGCTATCATCTATTAGTCATTAGCGATACAGCGTCACTAAGCTCCCATTCAAAATTTAATAATTTATTTTGAATTTTGAATCCCCCAGAAGAACTAATCTACCAACTAGGACGCTGATTCAGATAGCAGCTCGTTTAGCCAAATTTCGAGTTGTAAACGCAAGCGATAACCAGTAATATCCTTACTGTTGTCGAGAGAGGGCAGTTGAGTGAGGGCGCGACGATAATCTGCTAAGGCACAATTCCAGTCGCCCCAAAGATGGTAAGTTCTGCCGCGTTCAGCCCAGATATGACCTTCTAGTTGACCAAAAAGCAGTGCTACCTCAAAATTCTCAATTGCCTCCTCATATTGCCCCAAATCACGCCAGGTAATGCCTCGGTTAATCCACGCCCGGACATGGCTAGGATTTAAATCAATCGCTCGATCGTAATCGGCAAGTGCTGCTGCTGATTCTCCACAAGCTGCGTAGTAATTTGCCCGATTATTATAAGCACTAGCTAAATAGGGATTAAGTTTGAGGGCGGTGTTATAGTCTTCAAGCGCTTTTTGCCTTTCACCACCTTGGAAAAAAATCAGCCCCCGGTTGTTGTAATCAACGGCATTATGGGGATGATGGGAAATTAGTTGGTTTAAAAGTGCGATCGCCTGTGTATAATCTCCTTGTTGAGCCAACCTCAAAGCACAAGAGCGTAAGTATCTATCCCCAAAAGTAGATTCGCTTGTCCTCTCCTCTTTGACTTTATTTGTATTATTTATCACGTTATTATATTGCTTGCTTTGCTGGTCACCGTCAGCTAAAAATGATTGAATATTCATCTTTCCCTGCCTTGAATACCTGCTTTTTGAAATCAAATTCTAGTTTATCGCCGCTGGTGGTTTTACCACTATTTCTATATTTTTAAGGTATTTATAGTTACTTAAAAGCCATCTCAAGACTGAATTTCAACTACTCACACCTGTAGAAATCTACGCCCTAAATAAACAATTGCTCCTCAAACCTAATCATGGATACTCGATCCCCAAGGTGAATTCCAGAAATAGCAGATGTCAATATCAAAGACTAGTCAAGTAGTAACAGCGACAAATTGGTAGAATGCCAACAAGCCGTTCTTTAGAGATGAAAAAGATGGCAGAGGGGCAGGGAGCGGGAGCAGGGAGCAGGGGGAAAATTCCTCTCCTCTGCCTCTTTTCAATACCCAATGCCCCAGTATCTAGATTTAGTTTTTAAGTTTTGAGATAATTTTCCGATGACAACCGCAATTTCCTATCCCAATGCCCCAGATTTAGCAAGCGATGATTACATTGTTATCGGCTTGGCAACCTGCTTCGTCAAAGAAGATGGAGAAGTTTTTCAAATCGAAGTTATAGAACCAATTCCCTCTGCGGCTTTGGAAGCGCTCTTAAAGGGCATCCCTACCTCCTATAAGCTGGCTCATGCGACAACTTTGGGATCTGTGTTGGATGGCGATTCACAACCGTTGCCAGATGGCTTCCCAGAGACGGCTCAGTTTGGAGAAGAATTTGTGCCACGGGCATTTGCAGCAGCTCGTACCTACAAGCGTCGTGAATCTGCAAAATCTTTAATTCCCTTAGGTACAAACTACACTGAATTTAAGTATTCTATTGAGCGCAAACGGGTGTTAAATGCCGCTAGAGTTGTCACTAAAGAAGACAACGTTAAACAACATTCTCACACTCACAAAGTTCTTTAAGTAATTATGCTAAAACTTTACGGCGGTGCTCGTAGTCGAGCCTCAATTGTTCACTGGTATTTAGAGGAACTAGAAATTCCCTACGAATTTGTCAGGCTTGATATGCAGGCGGGCGAACACCTCAAACCTGAATATTTGGCAATTAACCCAGTGGGTAAAGTTCCTGCAATTGTTGATAGGGATTTTCAGCTTTGGGAATCTGGGGCAATTTTGCTGTATCTTGCCGAGAAATACAGTAAAACTCCACTTTCACTCCAAGAACGTGCTGTATTTTCCCAATGGGTGTTGTTTGCCAATGCTACCCTTGGCCCAGGGATTTTTGGAGAGGAGAATCGGGAACGAGAAATGCCCCGCTTGTTGACTCCGTTAAATGAAATTTTCAGTAGGCAACCTTTTTTACTTGGTAATGAATTCACTGTTGCTGATGTGGCAGTGGGGTCTATTCTGAATTATATTCCCATGATACTGAAGCTAGACCTCAGCCCCTATCCAGCAGTGTTGAACTATATGAAGCAGTTATCTGAGCGTCCGGGATTTCAAAGAAGTATTGGCGGACGGGCTTAATTGTAGTAGCGACACACAGATGTGCATGGGTGTCAACTTAAGCCTCGGCGAATGGAATTCGCGGCTACACAAACAAAGCCCACCTCCGTGGGCTAAGATAAGAGAAAATTAAGGTTTTTAACCCGCGCAGGCGGGTTTTGCCTGTGTAGACGCGGTTTCTAACCGCCATTTTAGCTGCCGTGTATTAGATCCAAACAAAAATCTTCACAAAATGTAGTTTGGATAGGTAGTGCCCACCATGCAAATCTTTTAACGATAATTTGTAAATTGCAAAGCAACTGGGTAGTCTTCTTGTTTTAGCCGCTGCATGACAACTTGTAGGTCATCTTTAGATTTGGCAGAAACCCGCACAGCATCCCCTTGAATTGAAGCTTGTACCTTTTTGAATTCGTCCCGAATCAATTTGGAAATTTGTTTGGCAATTTCCTGACTAATGCCTTTTTTGAGTTTGATTTCTTGACGCACGCGATTACCACTGGCTGATTCAACTTTGCCAAAATCAAAGATTTTCTGAGAGAGATTACGCTTGGCGGCTTTTTCTCGCAGAATCGTGTGTACAGAATCTAAGGTAAACTCGCTGTCAGTGCTAACGTTAATGCTTTCTTCGACTAACTCCACAGTAGTTTCAGTGTCTTTGAGGTCGTAACGACCTTTGATATCTCGGATAACTTGATCGACAGCGTTAACCAACTCTTGTCGGTCAAAGTCGCTCACAATGTCAAAGGAAAAAGTAGAAGCCATAAAACATTTTAGATTTTAGATTTTGGATTTTGGATTTTGGATTGGGAAAAATTTTCCCCATTCCCCATTCCCCACTCCCCAATTAACTACTAGTTTGGATAATGCTCAAGAAAAAGAGAGTGCCAGAGCTAAAGATGCCAATGGCAAACATGAGCGATCGCAAAAGGGGTATATTCAAAATATAAAAAATTGAGTATAGCAAACGGGCCACCACAAAGGCGATCGCAGCTACTTGTGCTGTAAAAGAATTTACACCAGTTACATAAGCCATCAATGCTGCTGCCGCAAACACCATAAACGCTTCAAAGGTGTTCTGATGTGCCCAAGTAGCTCGTTGAGCATAAGGTGGCAATTTCTCAAACATAGTGCGAGGAGTAGAAAACATTTCATACCCAATACGCGCACGGGCATAAGCTACTAGCAAAAATGGCACGTAAATTAGAACGGCAGCAGCAGCGATCGAGTACAAAAAAATTATCATTACTTATTAGTCATTGGTTATTAGTCATCAGTGAGCCAGCACGGTCTTGGGGGCTTCCCCCATGAGTGACTGGCGAACCCGTAAGGGTCATCAGTCATCAGTCATTAGTCAAATACAAATGACAAAAGACAAATGACAAATGACTAATCAAAGTAGAACAGGGTCACTACTTTTCTTTGTTCTTCTGCATCCTGACAAGTTTGCAACAGGGTGCGGCTGTCGTGAAATGCAAAGCAGATTAGTTGCTGGCAACGGGAGACAATCTCCTTGTTGCACAGGTAACTAGCTTCAGCAAGGGACAGAGTATCATTACTGGGATTTTCGACTAGATGCATTACCTGTTCTAGTTGCTGGCGCGATTCCAAAGGCTGGCGTTCCAGGCTTTGGGGTAGAATCACCGTCAACAAATTTGCATCAGCCCGGGTTGCTCCCTTGATGGCCGCTGAATTTGTACCTGTAGCACCAGAAGTAATGATTCGATTACCCGATAAAACTAGGGCGTATGTCATCATTTCAATAAGATTCTGATGCGTAATCGGGACATGACGAGAACCCAGCAAGGCGATTCTTTTAGAACCCGTTTGCTGGATTGTCGCTAGTTCTTGCGCTAATGTATCTAGGTTAATAAGGTCTGTTGATTGGCTCAAAGATGGAGAAAATCAGATTAAACGACCCAGATATTCTACCAAACAGCGTGTAGATACGAGGAAAACTTGAGTTAAACATTGCTACTAATTTTCGATTGTTTGGTTCAGTAACTCCATTACTTGCTTACACCAGGCTAGCCAATGTGTTTCGTAACTAATGCCATTTAGGAGAGTCAAATACTGAAATTTGCCTGATTCTGGCAGTTCTTGCGGATTCTGAAAGTAACACTGTTCTAAATCTTTGTACGTAGACAATTTTTTTAGATGGGCTTTTTGGTGATTTTCTAGCTCTGCCAAGATAATTTGGTTAGGAACAATATGACCAGCAAAAATTTTTACAAGTAAATCATCTTTAATCGGTGTGGGTTCACAAGGTTGAGCAATCCACTCTTTGAGGTGCTGTTCTCCCAAGTCTGTAACGCTGTAAAGCCTTTTATCTGGCCGTCCTGCTTGAAGAATCGACTCGGAACTAATCCATCCACGATCTTCTAGCTTCGACAACTCCCGATAAATCTGCTGGTGACTCGCTGACCAGAAAAAGCCTACAGAGCCATCGAATCGTTTTGCTAAATCATAACCACTACAGGGTGCTTCAACCAGAGCCGCTAATATTGCGTGCGCTAATGCCATAATTTTTAATTCACTACTTGACATATGCAACTAATTGCATAAAGATAAGCATATGCAATTAGTTGCATATTAACTTAAGCAACAAGGAGTGAGAGATGGCTCAAGTAATACCGGGACGATTTACAGCCGAGATTGATGAACCTTTTGTTGTGTTTTTGATTGGGATGCGAATTAATAAATTGTTCGCTTTTTCCAAATGGATTCCCACAGCCAGGGCAATGTCGCCCATGCTACGAAGCCTTAATCAGAATCCCGAAACAGGGTTTTTAGGGGGAGAAAGTTTTGTTTACTGGCGAGGAGTGGGACTGATTCAATATTGGCGATCGTTCGAGGATTTGGAGCGTTTCGCCAGAAATCCAACCGATGCACATCTAAAAGCTTGGCAGAGGTTTAATCAAGCCATAGGTGCTGATGGCAGTGTCGGCATTTGGCACGAAACCTATTTAATTGAACCGGGAAGATATGAGGCGGTTTACGGAAATATGCCTGTCTTTGGGTTAGCTGCTGCAACTAAGCATGTCCCAGCTATGGGGCGGAAGGAAACAGCTCGCCGTCGCCTGGGAGGTGACGGCGAACCAGCTGTACCCTCACCAGCAATACAGCCTCCTAACTGATAACTGAGCATAGATGCTCTTAATTGTCGAGGTTGATGAATCTAAGACAATGCCGCTGCGGGAGTTAAACCTAGTTTGGATAACAAGCGGTCAATGTCAAAATGCTCAGACATTAACTGGCGAATGCACTGAACTTTAATCGGCTCGTGGAGACGGACTTGCCCAAAAGTGCGGTCAACAATTTCTACCGTGGTGAGGGTGTCTAAGTCAACAGATAAAATGGGGATTTCTAGTTCTTCAGCGCGACTGAGAATGAACGGTGGCGGTGGTAGTTGCCCGGTGAGAATTAAACATTGGGTAGAAGTTTCCAAAGCAGCTTGCTGAATTTCCACGCGATCGCCTCCTGTTACCACAGCCATATTCCGGCGTTTGCGGAAATATTTCACAGCTGAATTGACATTCATCGCTCCAATTGCCAGACTTTCTACCAACAAATCCATGCGATCGTTGCGACAGAGAACATCAGCCTTTAACTGCTTGACTAGTTCGCCAACACTGACACTGCGGAGCAAATCGCTATTCGGCAGCATTGCTAGCACCGGAATCCCCTGCTGTTCCAAAAATGGTAGCACGAGAGTTTCAACTGCTTCTAGTTGGGTGACAGGAATATCATTGATCGCAACTCCAAACAAGCGATCGCCCAGACGCTGTTTTGCAGCCAATAGCGCCTCAACCGAAAGCAACGATTTATAGCGGCTTACTAACAGCACACCAGCATCCAATACTTCAGCCATTTGCAGTAAAGACAAGTCAAACAAATTGCCTTCAGACAAATCACCAGGCCCTTCCAGTAACACCAAATCTCCTTGAGATTTATGTAAATATTGCTGTATTAGGGACTGCTGATAATCGGTTTTGTCTTCCCCTCGCAAGCGCTTTTGCACATTTGGTTCATCCAAAGCCAGCATTGTAGGTGCAACGCGGTTTTCCGGCAAATTGAGGCTAAGAGCGATGAACTGGACATCTTCCTCAATTACGGTTCCACTAGACGAATTGAAACACGTACCGAGTGGTTTACCGTAGCTAATATCCAGACCTTTTTGCTGTAGCTGATGAGACAAACCCAGAACAGTTGCAGATTTACCGCTGTAAGTCTCGGTCGATCCAATCAGCAAATATTTAGGGGATTTTGGCACACATGCACTCCTAATTTCAAAAGTCAGAAGAACCCAGCTAGGTGTTTACTAATTCTAGTTCCTTCTGGCAAAAGCCTCTCGCTCTCACAAATTAAGGTTTCCCAAAAATACCTTCTGATTGAACAAACAAAGAATTGTCTGAGCCGAGGCTCGATCGCGGCGTAGGAGTGTCTGACTCGCTATCCTTTGGTGCAGCCGCAGCGAAAAGTCGAGCCACGCGCTAACAGCAGGTTTCCCGAATTGAAACAACTGGCGTCATGCGGTTCCCGCCGCAGGCATCTGTTAGCGTAGCGGTAGCGAGTCTGCGAGCGTCCGCAGGAGCGTCACTTTTCAAGATAGGCATAGAACACAAGGAGCAAGGGAAAGACCTAGCGTCAATCAAAAATCCTGAATCTAAATAAACTAAATGGCTGATAAAAAAAGCTGCGATCGCCCCAGTCTAGCTTCAAGCCACAAGTTGTAAAGAGCGGACTCGCGGCATAATTTCTTGGGCAAAGCGCGTCATTTCTTGGTCAAAGGGATTAAATTGCAGCATGAAAGTCTCGATTCCTGCATCAACAAAAGCTGCAACTCTTGTAGCTACTGTGTCGTAACTACCAACCAGCCCTGCGGCTGTGCCACCATTGCCACCAACACCAGGATTTTTGGCGAAGAGCTGGAACATCACGGCTTCTGGATCGACTCCTTTGGCAACACTTAATTTCAAGTGTTCTTCTTGCTTTTGAAGTGCCATAAGCCGCTCAAGTTCTGCTTGGGCTTCGGCATCGGTGGGGCGAGCAATCACAAAGGCTGATAAACCAAAGCGCACTGGTTTGGGTAGGGTTCGCGGTCTACTTAAAACTTGTTTAATCACCTTACGGACATCCTCAATCGGTTGACCGTTAATGAAGTAGATATCTGCCTGTTCAGCAACTAATATTTGCGCCGGATCGGATGCCCCTCCAAGGTAGATGGGAGGATGCGGTTGGGCAATAGGAGTGGGCCGGAAACTCAAATCCTCTATTTTGAAGTATTCGCCCTGAAAGTTAACCCTCTCACCACTCCAGAGGGACTTGACAACCCGCAACCATTCACTCGAATAGCGGTAGCGCTCATCGTGGGGCGGGAAGGGAATATTAGTCCGCTCCATCTCTGGTTTAAACCAGGCACTGATCAGATTAATGGCAAAACGCCCGCTACTAATGGCATCAATGCCCAGCGCCATCTTCGCCAAAACTGCTGGATGGAACAGTAGGGGTTTAATCGCGGCGATGATTTCAATCCGTTCTGTGGCTTCAGCTAAAGCCGCACATGCCGTCCAGGTTTCTAGTTGCTCCAGTTCCAGACTGCGGGGGTTGGCGATGTGCTGCGCTACCAAAGTGGTGGCGTATCCCAAACGCTCTGCTTTTAAAATAAGCGATCGCGTGCGCTCATAACTCGCATCCACAGGTTCTTCCGGTGTGTTGAGAGGGCCAAAATTGCCACCAACGGGTGCCCAAATCCCATAACGTGGTTCTGTCATAATTACCTCCTAGTAAAAAGTTAGTTACAAGTTCCCGATCTGAGCATTAACTACTTCTGAGGGTTTAAATCCCCGTTACAAAACTGAATTACGAATTACGAATTATTTTGTTGGAAATCCCTTTGACTGAGACTCAATGTGTAAGCATTTAGGTTAATTAATCAACCCATACATACTACGGCATCTTGGTCAGTAAACCGTAGTATTGTAATTGAGTACGAACATCTCACAGATAGCTAGAAAAAGCAAGAGTAGTAATAAAAATTACGCATAACTCAGGCGGAAAGCTTCTCTTCTGCAAGATCGAGTTTTGAAAAACTGTAGTGTTTAGTGAGGAAAATCTCAATGATTATCGATCCCTCCCAGAACGACCCACGAAATACCTATCAATTACTTGTTGGTTCAGTGGTTCCCCGGCCGATCGCTTGGGTGTCTACGATCGCTAGCGATGGTACGCCCAATGTCGCACCTTTCAGTTTTTTTATGGGCGTGACAGCTAACCCACCAACTTTAGCCATCTCTACAGGTCTGCGGCGTGGTGTTAAAAAAGATACTTTATTCAATGTAGAGCAGTCGGGTGAACTGGTGGTTAACATCGTTGTTGAAGAATTGGGGGAACAGATGAACGCCACCAGTGGCGACTTTCCGCCAGATGTGGACGAATTTCAAGTAGCGGGACTAACTCCTGCTCCCTCAAAGCTGGTGCGTCCGCCACGAGTTGCTGAATCACCGATTAATATTGAGTGTGTGCTGAAGCAAGTAGTTTACGTAGGAAATGAAGGTAGCCAATCGGGATTAATTATTGCTGAGGCGGTGCTGTGGCATATTCGGGATGATTTGCTGACACCCCAAAATACAATTGATGTCGCAAAATTGCACGCGATCGGTCGCCTGTCGGGTAACTGGTATACCCGCACGCAGGATTTGTATGAAATTACTCGCCCCACTTAAAGTATTATTTGATGCAAGAGGTAAATTATAGATATTTGAAGAATTGCTGGAAAGGCATCCTGCTAGAGAGATTTTAGTGGGGCTAATTTGAGCGATCGCGATTTGACTGGTGTTAATCTCAGTGGTATTGACCTGAGTGAATCAGATGCGATCGCCTACGGGAAACTAGAAGCGATCGCAGGTGAAAAATATTCAGGAATTTTCTGAAAACCCCAACACCTGCATTGATTTTTCAAGTACTTCTTTGGGGCGAAATGGTTTAGTTAGATATAAATCTGCACCAACCTCAATTCCTTTTTGTTTGTCAAATTCCTGTCCCTTAGCTGTCAAAATTATGATGTAGATGTCAGTCATTTGCAGGTCGTGTTTTACAATATGGCAGACTTGCAGACCGTTCATTTTCGGCATCATTACATCAAGAAAAACCAAATTTGGTTTTTCAGTTTTAATCGTTTCGAGAGCTTCTTCGCCATTTCTAGCAGTTAGAAGTTCAACACCCTCGTCTTCTAATGCTTCTAGGGCTTGTTCCATCAAAATCAAGATATTGGGTTCATCGTCAACAATTAGAATTTTCTGGGTCATAGCGATTGGGGATTGGGGATTGGGAATTGGGAATTGGGAATTGAAAAGAGGCAGAGGGGCGGGGTAATCTTAGCAGAGGAGAAAACTTTTCTCCCTTGCTCCCTGCTCCCTTGCTTCTTTCCCAATTCCCAGCCTCAGCGATTACTGTTCTGATAGCATAATAAAAAATACATTTTCCAACTCTTTCTCAAACCGGAGGGTTTTCACCAAATCGGCTTCTTTAGAGAAGATAGAATCGATGATGATCATGTCAGGTTTGGTTGATAGGGCTTTATAAATGCATTCTTGCGGATCGGAGGCTTCAATTACACTGTATCCCTGAGTTTGCAGTACATCTGATAGGGTTTTTAAGGCTGATGCATTTTTATCTACAACCAATACCTTTTTATTAGAAGTGCCTTGGTAAAGCAGTGAGCCAATTTCGTTGAGGAGTTTTTCTGTGTCAATCGGCTTGGTGAGATAGCGATCGATGCCAATGTGGTAGCCCCGTTCTTTGTTTTCAATAATCGACAGAATGATGATCGGAATGTCTGCGGTCTGAGGATCGTTTTTGAGAACGGCTGCCACATCGAACCCGTTGATTTGGGGCATCATCACGTCCAAGAGAATCAAATCGGGACGGGCTGTTTTGATTTGATGAATTGCATCCATGCCGTCTTTAGCTTCTCGAACATTGTAGCCTTCGTTTTCTAGTTGTTGACGGAGCAGTTCTCGAATGTTAACGTCATCATCTACAACCAAAATGGTTTTACAATTTTGGTTCAGCACAGCGTTTTTGGTGATGACGTGTTCTTTGAGTTGTTTGACTAGCGTATCCAAATTCAGATTAGCAGTGGTTTGTCGATCGCTGGCGTAGGTGGGAATGATGAACGAGAATATGCTGCCGTTACCTGGTTGACTCTCAACCCAGATTCTACCGCCGTGATGATCGACGATTTGTTTACAGATGGGCAGCCCTAACCCTGTGCCTTTGGGTTTGTCGGTGAGAGTGTCGCCAACTTGGCGGAATTTCTCGAATACTTTCGGCTGATCTTCAGGTGCAATCCCAATGCCTGTGTCGATGACGCTAATGCAAACACCGTCGTTTCCTTGTTTAACCCGGCAGGTGACACAACCAGATTCGGTAAACTTAACGGCATTGGAAATTAGGTTGATTAAAACTTGCAGCAGACGGTTGCGATCGCCTACTATCTGAGGCAGTCCTGGTTCAATCTCGCTCACCAACTGCAAGCCATTGGTTTCAAATAACCCGGCGGTAGAATTGGTTGCCCAATCGAGTAATTCGCTGGGATCGAGGGGTTGCATCTGCCATTCCACCTTACCTGCTTCCATCTTGGCGATGTCCAAGACATCGTTAATCAAAGACGTGAGCCGTTCTGCTTCCGATACAATAATGTTGAGATTATCAGCCACCCGCTTAATCGTTTTCTGAAGCTTGCGGTCTTCGGTAGAAAGCATTGGAAACACATCGGTTTCCAGCTTTTCTTGAATGATCGACGCAAAACCAAGGACAGAAGTCAGTGGTGTCCGCAACTCGTGGGAAACTGTTGAGATGAAGTCGGTTTTCATTTGGTCGATTTCCTTTTCTGCCGTCACATCCCGAATCAGCAGCGCCGAACCGAAGCAGGCAGAGGGTTCTAAATCTGTCGTCTTTTTGAAAATGGCGGTTGCCACTGCCTGACCAATGCGTTCCTTAGTCAGTGCAACTTCGGCAGAGAACACCTCACCGGGATGGGACTGAGTTCGTGTAACCAGGTCTGCTAAACCAGATATCGGCAATTCTCGGTAGTGACCGTTGAGGGCGGTAGCTGTCAATCCGTACATACTTAAAAAAGCAGGATTGAAGTGGGTGATTTGTCCTGTGGTGTCTGCCACCAACAAACCATCTGCTAAGTTATCTAAAATCGCATTTAACCCCTGCGCTTCTGCTAGGGTATTTTGCAAGGCAGCCGTCCGCTCTACAACTCTGGCTTCCAGTTCTTGATTCAGTTGCCGCAGAGCGATTTCTGCTTGTTTGCGGGCAGTAATATCGGTATTGATTTCTAGCATGGCGCAGGGTTGACCGGATAAATCTCGTTGCAAAGTCCAGCGGCTCTGAACGGTGATGCATCTGCCATCGCGCGTGATGTGTTCCAGTTCTCCTTCCCAAGTGCCCTGCCGGAGAAACTCTGATAGAATTTCTTCTAAAGGTTTTGGAAAGGTTGATTTTAGAAATGCGTGAATGTATTGGTCTTTCACTTCCTCACGCGTCCAACCGTAGAGCCTTTCGGCACCCTGATTCCAGTGAGAGATTTTGTCGCTCATGTCGCGGACAATAATCGCATCGCTGGAATGATTCAACATATCCAATAAACGCTGATTTTCGGCTTCTGCCAGCTTGCGATCGTGAATATCGGTGCAAGCGCCAATCCATTCCCGAATGCTGCCGTCTTCTTCCAGTACGGGGGCACCACAGACAGAGAAGTAGCGGTATGTGCCATTCTTGCCAAGCAGCCGATATTCGGTTTGATAGATACCTCGGTTTGCCACAGCAGCATTCCAAGCTTCTGTGGAGCCGGCACGGTCATCGGGGTGAATCGGATCGAGCCAGCCCCAACCCTCAACTTCAGCCTCGCTTTGCCCCGTATAGGCCATCCAGGTGAGCATTTCCCTGCTGATTCCCAGTCCTTCCGGGGTAGCCCCCCAGATAATCTGTGAAGTAGCAGTTACTAAGGAGCGATATCGTTCTTGAAGACGCTGATTTTCGGCTTCTGCTAGCTTGCGATCGTGGATATTGGTGCCGGTGCCAATCCATTCTCGGACGCTGCCATCTGCTTCTAGGATAGGGGTACCACAGATAGAAAAGTGGCGGTAGCTGCCGTCTTTACCACGTAACCGATATTCAGTTTGAAAGAGACTCTGATTCGCCACAGAATTACTCCAGGCAAGGGCTGTGCGGGTACGGTCATCGGGGTAAATCGGATCGAGCCAGCCCAAACCCTGGATTTCATCTGCACTCTGACCTGTGTACGCTAACCAGGTAGACATTTCACTGCTCACCGCCTCTCCTTCAGGGGTAGTCACCCAGACAATTTGCGAGCTGGCAGTCACCAAAGAGCGAAACCGTTCTTCGCTCTGTTGCAAAGTTTTTTCTGCTAGCCAGCGATCGTGAATATCAGTGCAGGTGCCAATCCACTCGCGGATGCTGCCATCTGCTTCCAAAACAGGAGCTGCATTGCCAAAAAAGTAGCGATAAGTGCCGTCTTTGGCACGAATCCGATATTCAAGTTGATAAAGACTCTGGTTCGCCACAGCAGCACTCCAAACTTCAGCACTCTTGGCACGGTCATCGGGATGCATGACATCTAACCAGCCCCAGCCGATCATTTCGGCTGCACTTTGACCTGTATATGCTTCCCAACCGACTATTTCAGAGTTCACCATTCCTTCAGGCGATGCCGTCCAGACCATTTGTGAACTGGCAGTTACTAAAGAGCGATATCGTTGTTCGAGATACTGCTTTTCGGCTTCTGCCAGCTTGCGATCGTGAATATCGGTGCAGATGCCAATCCACTCTAAGACGCTGCCATCTTTTTCTCGGACGGGGGCACCCCAGACCCAAAAGTAGCGATAGTTCCCATCCTTGCCCCGAATTCGGTATTCAATTTGATACATACTCTGGTTTGCCACGGCAGCACTCCAGACTTCTCCAGTGTAGGCGCGATCTTCAGGATGAACGGCATCAATCCAGCCCCCATTTTCCGCTTCAGCTAGACTTTGACCTGTATAGGCTATCCAGCTTGCCAGTTCAAAGCAAATTCCATCTGGTGTGCTTACCCAGACAATTTGTGCAGTAGCAGTTACCAGAGAGCGATATCGGGCTTCACTTTGTTTCAGGATTTGTTCAGTATGTTGGCGTTCCTGCTGGGCACCTCGAAGGTCGCTGATGTCCTCCACACTAGACCAGATCAGCCGTTCCCCATCCTTCTCAATCATTACTCCAGATAACCTGACCGGAACCAGATGCCCGTTTTTGTGGATGTACTCCTTCTCATAAGGGCCATAGCGACCAGTTCGTTCCAAGTCTTCTAGGCTAGATTGCTCCGTAGCAGCATATTTTTCTGGGGTAATCTCCCAGTAGGTGAGATTCAGGGTTTCTGGAACAGTACGCCCCAAAATGGCAGCAAAGGCGGGGTTGATGTTAATTAGTGTCCCATCTGTTCGGCATAGTGCTAGCCCAACAGGACATTGTTCAAATAGGTAACTGTTGTATTCATCAAGTTGGTTAAACATGGTTGAGGTTTCTTTAGCGGCGTATTTGGATAGGGTTAGAACAACAGAACCAAGACAACAAAGTGGCGTAAAGCTTTAACGAAATTGGGTTACGTTGGAACATCTGGTAAATTTGATCGGGTGATGCACCTTCCACATCTGGACTGTGCTGTGAAAGTCGCTGGATCAGTTGAGTATGGCGGATTAGCAGATCCGTTGGTTTGAGCATTGGAACTGTTGATGGAATGAAGCCGTCGGCATCAAGAGTGGGGGATGATTCGGTTGTGGGAGTTGGCAACGCAGAGGTGCTATTTTGTTCTTCAGCAGCGTCTGCGAATGCACAATTTACTGGAATCTGAATCCAGAATTCTGTCCCTTCACCGGGTTGAGAACGACACTTGAGCATTCCCCGATGTTTGTCTACAACAATTTGGTAGCTGATTGCCATGCCTAACCCGGTTCCCTTACCAACATCTTTCGTGGTGAAGAAGGGATCGTAAATGCGGCGGATTACCTCCTCTTTCATGCCTGGGCCGTTGTCGGCAATGCGAATCACAACCCACTGGTGGTCGAGGAATTCAGTACGAATCGTGATTTGGCCAGTAGGGGGGGATATTTCTTCATTGTCCATTTCCTCCTCTAGAGCATCAATGGCATTTGCCAGGACGTTCATAAATACCTGATTCAACTGTCCGGGATAGCATTCGATTAGGGGAAGTTTGGCATAGTCTTTAACAATTTCAATTTTCGGTCGGCGAATAGCCGCTTTCAGCCGATGGTGAAGAATCATCAGCGTTCCATCGATGCCATCGTGGATGTTGACGGCTTTCATTTCAGCTTCGTCATGGCGGGAGAAGTTTTTCAGGGATTGGACAATTTCTACGATGCGACCTGTGCCCAGTTTCATCGAATCTAGCAGTTTGGGGAGATCCTGCATGATAAATTCCAGGTCTATATTGTCTAACTCTGATTCCAGTTCTGGAGGAGCAACAGGTAGAAATTTCTGATACTTTTCTAACAGGTGCGACAAGTCTTGGGCGTATTCGGCAACATACCTTAAATTGCCGCAAATAAAGTTAACCGGGTTGTTGATTTCGTGGGCAACTCCGGCAATGAGTTGCCCTAGACTGGACATTTTTTCGCTTTGGATTAACTTAGTTTGGGCCAATTGCAACTCATGGAGAGCTTGCTGAAGCTTCTGTGTCTGGGCTTTTGCCTGAACGGCTGCTTGAGTGCTTTGCTCGTAAAGCACAGCTTTGTCAATGGCGATCGCTGTTTGAGAGGCAAAGATACTCACAAGTTTCAGGTGTTCGGCCTTGTATGAGTCAGTTTTGGGCGTGCCAATAGCGATCGCTCCCAGTACTCGCTCCTTGGCTCGTAACGGTACACAAATCAGGGCGTTAACGTTTTTTTGCCCCTCTAATCGAGGATCGGCTTGCACGTCATTGACCAGTTCTGCCCGATTGGATTGCACAATGTTGCCAATAATTCCCTTCCCCGGTTCCGGCTGAGTGTCTTCAAAAAACACTCCAAATTCGGCAATGACTTCAAATGCAGTTGCATCTGGACTCAGGAGCAGAATCATCCCCGCAGACGATTCAATTAATTGACTCAATTCCTGAAGCACGAGTTGGGCAATCTGTCGCGTATTTAAACTTGTTGTCAGTTGAGTCGAGATATCCTCAAACAAATCAATTTCCTGGTATCGCTCTAGCAATTCTTTAGCGAGTTCTTTCTTTTCAGCTTCCTGTTTTGCTAGAAACGAGAGCAAAGTCGCAAGTATACTTGCCTGTTCTTCCCCAATAACCCAACCGATAATTTCTCCTGACACCTCAATTGGATATCGGTTTTTGGCGGTTTGCTCCCCAATGCTAATCAGTTTTGTGCCGTCTACCAGTTCAACATCAATCGCAATGTTGAACTGGTAGACTAAGTTATGAAGGAGAGATGGCAACTCTTTTTTGTTGAGAATCTTTCTGAGGCTAACTGTAGACATCAAACACCTCATCTAGAGCAGGTTGCAAATTGACCGCCCTCAAGCCAATGAGATAGCCGAGAATCTGAACGGTTGCGTTGGCTTGGCGATCCGTACCCCTTTGCATAAGCAAGCTACGCCTAGCATCTCCGGAAAAGAGAGGAGTTGTCATAAAAATCTAGTAATATAATAATTTACTAATTAAGACTAGTTTTCCCAAAAAGATTAGCGATATAACAGCTAAGTTGAGCGGTAATAAATACCTTTCAACTCCTTCCAGAGGCGTTTTTACGTCCGTATAACTCGCTTGCTGTTTGATAAGTTATAGAAAATCTATAAGTTAAGCTTTCATAATTACAAAAAAGCATAGATTTAAATCTATGGTCAATTCACGTCTCTTGTTGCTACTATTCGTAAATTGGGAATCAGCTTTTTTGAGTATGTAGATGAGCGCATTTCTGAGACTAGAATAATCCTTTCTCTGGCAAAACAATAGGATAGTGTACGAAAAAGAGGTGCGATCGCACCTCTTTTTCGTACATTTAAAAAGTATTTAGGTAAGCGATCGCTTCAGTTAGATCCGAGAGAAGCGAAAACGAAGTCTGAGTAACCGTAGCCAGCGTAACCACATTTGTGCAGGTTGTTCAAAGAAGGTAAAAATATCACCGAAACCCAAATTAGTTTTGTGATGATGTAACCAGTGTCTCTCAGGAGTAGTAATAAATAGAATTTGGCATAAAATATTTACAAGCTTTGAAGTTTCCCAACCCAGTACACTTATGTGTCTCCACCATACATGAAACTGACCAAGCAGTAATCCAGAGATGACGCCAATGGGAGAAAAAGACCACAAGACTACTGCTATGAGTATATAAGGCAAAGCTCCCAAGATACCATCTAAAAGAACCTGGGGATTAAAAGTCAAAATAGCGTAGTGGCGGAAGTCCTTCTTCCAGGAGTGGTGCGTTTTTAAATGAAGGCTACCAAAAACGTGCTCGGGTACGTGGTAAAAGAAAGTAGATAGAAAATCGCCAAAAAACAGTAATAACCAAGCAACAGCGATAGCCTCAAGCATTTGTACTCCTCAAGAATAGTTAAGAAAACTCCACAGAAAATATGCAAATGTCATGCTGTCGGCGTAGACACCTGTTTTGCATTATGCAAGCAGTATCTGTGTGTCTCATGGGTCTACGCTCCAGTTAATTTGGCTCAGAGTATATGTAATTGGGTCAGTTGCAGTTTCATGAATCTCCAATCCTTAATGCAGTCAACAGCAACTTGTAAAAACCTCCAATTTCACTTCTAGCTCTAGGTTAAAGGTAGTAATACATCTAAAAATCGATGTAAATACCGTATTTTGCCATTGTTACTACACAATCTTCTTACTAAGACATACAGCGTAAGCAAAGGTTGAGTTAAAGTTAGTACAAATTTAGGTTAAGACTTTCTAAAACATTGTTAATTTTAAATTAATTGCGATTCAGCTTAAATTATTGAATTTAATCAGAACGATACAAATAGGTATTTTACCAATATAATCTGAGTTATAAAAATGAATAAAGCAGATTTATAATTAAATCGATATACGGCAATATTTGGAGAATATAGAGTTAGCTAAATGCCATAATAGTCGGCTTTAAATCAACAAATCATGGGTAGGAGCGACGCAATCAGAGGAACACATAGTGATACGGAGAATGAATATTTCTCGTATCCCCGTCTTAACCTATAAATTTCAACTTAGTATTTAATACTAGTGAAACTCCTATACCTCCCTTCAAGTAGGTGTGAAGCTTCTGCCTACCTAATTAAGCTCAAAAGAGTGAAAAGCTGATTTTAGAGCAAATACACTTGGGTTAAGGGTTGATTCTCCCTAATCCTCCTTAAAAAGAAAAAAGAGGGAGTTAAGCCCCACTTTTAAAGGGGAGCTATCGCATTACGGGTTAAGAGGCTTAAAGCGAGTGGCGTCGGGTTTGCTGACTTATTCTGTCTTATTGAAAAGATATTTTTAGCACATCCCAAATTTAGGTTCCTTTCCAGTTGGAAGGTAAAATCAGGGTTTGAAGCTATAATTACACGATTTATCTGTTTCAGCATGAACAAAAAATGGGCGGTCAAGCGAATTACTATAAACCTGGCTTTAAATGAAGCCAAGAACCTAGAAAAGTATTGCGAACAGACAGGAAGACCAGCAACGGATGTGATTCGAGAACTCATTCGAGCTTTGCCACTGACGAAATAAAAGTAGATTTGCGAACCATTTCACCTTGGTTCATTCTCAAGATATAAGCATTAGAATTTGGTTGAATTGGAGGCGTAAAATTAACGAGTAGTAATTTTTTTTGTGAGGATTGAAAGGGAGGTAAAAATTGAGTGAAGGCGTGCTACGCCCGCAGCACGCCTAAAAGAAAGTAACGTGATAACTAGTATTGAGTTGCACAAAAAGGAGTGAGAGACTGTTTCTCTGGTTCGGCGACTATCGATTTTTATTCTGTCGTCACCTTTGTCAGAGAATAATCTCTAACGTTTGTTTTTTATTATTTTCGCAACAAACAACAGTATTGAAATAGCAAATATCAAGTCGTGAGGGTCTAATCTATAGAGTCTAATCTATGATTACCACTCTTGAATTACTCTAGTTCAGAGTAAAGTTGAAAACTTTTGTTCAAATCTACAACACCTTCCACTTCAGCGATGAGTCTTCTCGACTAGGGCTTTTCAGACTTGGCGTGAAAAGTCAAGGTAAGGCTTGAATAAGTTCCCGAATCACATCCATTGCAGGTTTTCCTGTCTGTTCGCAATACTTTTCAAGGTTCTGGGCTTCATCTGATGTCAAGTTTAAAGTAATTCGCTTAAGCGCCCTTTTTTTACTGGAGGTTGCCAAACGGGGAAATTTAAGTGCAGCAGTTTTATTCATTGATTGATAGGCTAGATATATACAAACTTTCTTTATCAAGATTGCCAATTCAAAACTGTTTTTACCAGTGAAAATCGAGATTTTGAGATTGAACTTAAGCTTTACGCCCCAAACATATTACTGAAAAGTCAAGGTATTAAACAACTAGCACCACACGTAATGAATCTGCCATTACCCAAGTGCAAGAAGTTTTCAACTGAAGAGATGATGTCAGCAATGTCCCACAGACCAAATTGTCTGTTGAGCAAGCGATGTTGACTTACCGAGACGAGTGGATTGCCAAAGGTGGTTTTTATCAGTGAATATTTTGGTAATATACCTGTTTTAAATCCTCTGCACCAGGAGATTAGTCGTTTGTTATGGCGATCGCCTCATAACTATAGCAACCTAGCAGATAATTCCTTTTAGTCAAAGGTGATTACACGAACAGTGAGTTAATACATGACTTTACATAATTGGAGACGCAAGCGTGGTGTTGCACTTACAACCAAGGGGTTACAAAAAATTAAGGACGCAAAGCATCAGTCAGAAGCAAAGGAAAATTTTGGAAACAGGTACACTCTCGAAGAAATGAGTGCACGCTCTGGGTTATATTCCGCTACCATCTCTAAAGTATTGAATCGGGAAGGGGGAGTTGACAAACAGACTATTGAGAAGCTTTTTTCAGCTTTTAAGTTAAAAATAGATAAAAGTGACTATTTAAGTTCAAATACTCGTCTAGATTGGGGAGAAGCTATCTTTAACTCAGTTTTTTATGGACGTACAGAAGAACTTACTACCCTAGAGCAATGGATTCTCAATGAGCACTGCCAATTGGTGGCACTATTGGGAATAGGAGGTATTGGTAAAACGACGCTCTCTGTAAAGCTTGCTCAACAGATTCAGGAGAACTTTGAGTATGCGATCTGGCGATCGCTACGAGAAGCTCCGCCTGTTAAAGTTATTCTAGGTAATCTAATCCAATTTCTATCTGACGAACAAGAAACAGAAGGTAACTTACCAGAAAGCTTTAGCGAGAGGGTATCGCGGCTACTCTATTATTTACAAAATCATCGCTGTTTGCTGATCCTTGATAATGCAGAGTCAATTCTCCGCAGTGGTAGCCGCGCCGGACTTTATCGAGAAGGATATGAGGAATATGGTGAGCTTTTAAAACGCGTGGGAGAAGCAACTCACGAAAGCTGCTTAGTGCTGACTAGTCGTGAAAAACCGAAGGAAGTGGCATTGCTGGAAGGACAAGCACTACCTGTTCGCTCATTACTACTGAGTGGTTTGAAGATGGTGGAAGGGCAAGAAATCTTGAAACTCAAAGGGCTATCAGCAGCACAGGATGAATGGAAAGTGATGATTGAACGTTATGCAGGCAATCCATTAGCCTTAAAGATAGTTGCCACAACCGTTCAAGATATCTTTGATGGTAATGTGACTGAGTTTTTGCAACAAGATACCTCTGTTTTTGGCGACATTCGCGATATTTTAGAGCAGCAGTTTGAGCGCTTGTCAGATTTAGAAAAGAACATCATGTACTGGCTAGCGATTAATCGTGAGCCGATTACACTCTCAGAATTGCGAGATGACATTATATCACCAATACCACAAGCAAAGTTACTAGAGGCTGTAGAATCTTTAGGAAGGCGATCGCTAATCGAGAAGGCTACGCCTACGCTCATTAACAAAAGTGGATCGTTTTTTACCCTCCAGCCTGTGGTTATGGAGTATGTAACTAGTAGCTTGATAGAACATGCTTGTGAAGAGATTGTGACTCAGAATATTGATTTATTCAGGCGTCATGCTCTAATGAAGGCGACTACCAAAGACTATGTTAAAGAAGCTCAAGTTCGCCTCATCATCAAACCGCTTATAGATGGGCTACTCACTGTTTTAAGAAGCAAAAGAAACATCGAAAATCACTTAACTCAAATTATAAGAACTTTAAGAGAAACATCACCACTCGAACCAGGATATACGGGTGGCAATATTTTCAATCTACTTTGTCAAATGGAAACCGATCTAAGTAGCTATGATTTTTCTAATTTGACTGTTTCACAAGCAGACATGCGGAATGTAAATTTGCACAATGTAAATTTTAGACACGCAAATTTAGCTAAGTCTATTTTTGTGGAAACCTTCGGCGGTGTTTTTTCAGTAACTTTTAGCCCCAATGGAAAGCTTTTCGCTACGGGTGATACCAATGGAGAAATTCGCTTGTACCATGTTGTAGATGGTCAACAACTTCTCACTTGTGAAGGACATACTGGTTGGGTTTGGTCAGTTGCTTTTAGTCACGATGGTCGTGTTCTTGCCAGTGGTAGCAATGACCAAACAGTAAAGCTGTGGGATACCAGCACTGGTCAGTGTCTTAAAACTTTGCAGGGTCATAATGCTGGAGTTAGATCGGTCGCCTTTAGTAGGGATAGTCAAATATTAGTAAGTGGCAGTGAAGACCAAATAGTGAAGTTATGGGATGTCAGCACTCAAAGCTGCCTTCGGACACTGGAAGGTCATAGTGGTGGAATCCAGTCAGTTGCCTTTAGCGTAGATAGTCAGTTGCTTGCTTCTAGCAGCGATGACCAAACGATAAAGGTGTGGGATGTTAGCACTGGCAAATGCCTTCAAACATTGCAAGAACATACCCGTCGGGTATATTCAATTGCTTTCAGCCCTAATAGTCATATCATAATTAGTGGTTGTCATGACCAAACGATAAAGGTGTGGGATGTTAGCACTGGCAAATGCCTTCAAACATTGCAAGAGCATACTAACTTAATAAACTCAGTTGCCTTTAGTTCAGATGGTCAAATGTTTGCTAGTGGCAGTGACGATCGCACGATAAAGCTGTGGGATAGTAGCACTAATCGTTGCCTTAAGACTCTACGGGGACATAGTAATCGGGTATGGTCAGTAAGCTTTAGTCCAGATGGTAACATTCTTGCTAGTTGCAGCGATGACCACACGGTCAAGCTGTGGGATATTCACAGTGGTCGTTGCATTAAAACTTTGCAGGGTTATAACAATGGGGTGTGGTCAGTCGCTTTCAATCTGGACGGTAACACTCTTGTTAGTGGCAGTAATGACCGAACAGTAAAGCTATGGGATACTACTACTGGTCAGTGTCTCAAAACTTTGCGAGGACATAGTAATCGGGTTACGTCAGTTGCTTTCAGTCCTGATAGTCACATCCTTAGTAGTGGCAGTGAGGATCAAACAGTTAGATTATGGGATGCGAATACTGGTAAATGTTTCAAAATTTTGCAAGAGCATAGTAACAGAATCACATCAGTTACCTTCAGTTCCGATGGTCATGTTCTTGCCACTGGCAGTGATGACCAAACAGTAAAGTTATGGGATACCAGCACTGGCCAATGCCTCAAAACTCTACAAGGTCATAGTGGTAGAATATGGTCAATTTCTTTTAGTCCTAACAGTGATATCTTAGCCAGTGGTTGTCATGACCAAACAGTGAAGTTATGGGATACCAGCACTGGTCAATGCCTCAAAACTTTTGAGGGTCATGCTGACTGGGTTTGGGCAGTTGCTTTCAGTCCAAATGGTCGCATAGTTGCTAGTGGTAGTGGTGACCAAACAGTGAGGCTATGGGATGTTAACAACGGTGAGTGTCTTAGAACTTTACAGGGACATACCAATTGCATATACTCAGTTGCCTTTAGTCCTGATGGGGGAATGCTTGCTAGTAGTAGTGGCGATCAAACAGTAAAGCTGTGGGATGTCAGCACAGGAAAATGCCTAAGAACCTTGTTGGGACATACTAGGTGGGTCTGGTCGGTTGTTTCTAATTATAATGGTCAGATACTAGCTAGTTGCAGTGAAGATGAGACAATTAAGCTTTGGGATATAAAAACGGCTGAGTGCTTGAAAACTCTGAAAAGCGAAGGTCCCTATGAGGGTATGAATATCACTGGCGTATTCGGTTTGACTGAAGCTCAGAAATCAACGCTGAGAATTTTAGGAGCAGTTGAGTTATGAATAAAAATGAAGTAGCAGTCTGAAATGTCGAGGTTATTATCTTGTGTTTTCTGAATTTCTATTTCTGTTTTAGTAACGAAACTGTACTTGAAGCGCCTAATGCCAATAACCCAAATAGTAGAGAAGGTTCAGGTACAAACGATTTATTTAGTACTGAAAATGCTAATTCTCCAATTAGCTTATGAGTAGTAGTCGTTGGATGAATTTGATCCCAGAATAAAAACCGATCTGGAGTACAGGTGACTGGCTGCGTGGAAATATTTATCGGTATCACCGACAAATCTCCGACACAAGAGTCAATCACATTCGTGAATCCGAATTCTCCTGGATGGGCAATGGCTCTACTGAATAGGGAATTAACATCAAAAGGAATAATGTTTATATCAGGGCTTAATTGCTGGTTTAAAAAGTTAAGGTTGGCGGTCAAGCTGGAGTTGTGTGCAGATGTAAAACTGCTCAGTAAGCTGGAGATTTGACTATTGCCACCTGTGACTGGAAAATTTTCTAAGTTTGGTAAATTAACCACCATAATATCTCTAGCGCCCACGGTAGCTAGCGATTTTACTGCCGCTGATATATTTGTAACTGCCTGGGTAGGGTTAGGAATCGTACCGAAAAAGTAATTAATATAATCATTAGTACCGGCCCAGATGATGTAAAGGGCATTGGGGTTGGCAAACTGATTTGCTGCCGTAAAGCTATCGATCTGTTGTTGTAATCCAGGCAAACTAGCTAGTCCAATGTTTTGAAATCCCGTAGTTGCACCACCAAAGGCAAAGTTAGTTTTTGGATTGAAACTTAATCCTAGATCGGATGCGAGATATTCCACCCAGACTGGACCGTTGGAAAAACGTCCATTAAAGTAGGGTGGGTTTGTCGGACTAACTCCGTTTGTGGCATTGAAGACATTGCCTGTGTCAGAAAAGCTATCCCCGAAAACATAAATCTCGTTATAATTTTGTGCCGAGACTTTGAATGGAAACAAGATAGATAAAAAAATTCCTGTTGCTAAAATTTGTTTTTGCATTATTCACTTTTAAAGATGCTTTTTATCTTTATAGAGAATCTTAACAAGAAAGGAAGCTCCTGTTTTTAGCACCTTGCACTGTCGAGTCATTTTTGTTGAAGGGGTCAGAACCAAGCGCTACATTTCCCCAACGCATTACATTTGCAGAAGCAACACCCACTGCCCCAGAACCATAAACGAGAACCAGATCGTTTTCATGAATCTTGCCCAACTGTGCAGCATGATACAAATTTGCCACAGTCAGTACTGGCCCAATATTTGCATATTGAGGGTAAATGTTGATTGTACGCTTTGGGTCAATACCCAGTACGCGCGTGCAGAAGCTTGCTACCCAAGCTGTAGGTGTATTAAAAAGAAAAAAGTCTATTTGTTCAAGGGTTACACCAGCAGCAGCAACAGCACCCTCACAACATTTACGAAGAAACTCCGCAGCCGTTTGACCTAAAGCTTTCGCACCCTTGCCCATTTGCATACGGACTCGCGGATTTTTTTGCTCGTCTGTTGTGAGTTCAGCAAAGAGAACTTCACACAATGCACCGGTATGAACTGTCTTTGTGCCAAGGATACCCTGGTTAGGCTCTAATGCACCAACGACAAAAGCCCCAGCACCGTCGCTGGTAAATAACCGGAATGTATCATCGTCATCGAAAAAGCGAGAGTAGGTACAGGAAATCACTACCAGCACATTGCGATATTCTCCTGCTTTTACCAAAGCACAGGCAGTTTGAAGAGCAACCTGAGTACTTCCACAGGTTGCATCTATATTCCAGGCAGCACCCTGAAAACCTAGTTGGCGGGCAAGGAAGGCGGCATTGCCAAATCCAATTTGTTCCGGCCAAACTGAGGCAACAATCATGAGTTCAACGTCTTCAAGAGAAAGCTTTGCCGCATTCAGGGCATCTATTGCAGCCTGATACTCTAGTGTCAGGGAAGACTCGCCAGGCCCAAGCACCCATCGCTCAACAGTGCCGCGAAAGGGATCTGACAGGTAGGGCAACATCTCCCGATCGAAGTCGTTACTGGGAGTAGACTCAGTGAGGGAAAACAATTTTGTAAAGCTTTTTTGTTCACCTAAAGTGACTAGATCGGGGTATTTTTCTATGTAATAGTCATTTGTGCGTCTGATACTCGGAAGACTTAAAGCAAGTGAGCGAATACCTACTGGAGAAGAAACCATATATAATAATTAGCTTTTAATAATTTGTAGAGCCTTGTGAAATCAAACTCTGATTGCGACTCTCAGATGGTGGGATCTGGGTGTGGTCGATGATTACATCAACCACAAATGGGCCGTTTGCTGCGATCGCTTTTTCTAATGCTGCCTGAACCTCAGACTCCCTTTCAACCCGAATACCTTCTGCTCCCATCCCATGAGCAATCTTGACAAAATCTGCCTGCGGAATCGTTGCATCCGCGTCATTGAACCCTAGATACGCCATTCCCTGTTCGCATATATTGTAGCGCCCATCATTGAGTACAATCCAAACGGCAGGAACTTGATATTTTACTGCCGTGTTTACTTCGCTGTTCATCAGCATGGCACCATCTCCAACAATGGCAACAGCCTTGCCATTCCGCGCCAAAGCAGCACCCACTACGCCTGTAACAAAATGCCCCATAGAACCAAATCCGTTACCGATGCGGTAACGACTTGGTATGTTAAACCGCAGCAGATGAATTACCCAAGCAAATGAGTTACCTGACTCTGCCATTACTACTGCATCGCTTCCATCAACAATCACTTGTTGAATCACATTCATTAATATTTCTGGTCGGACTAGACCGGTCGTGCGTGGCTTGATGATATCGCGTTCAGATCGAGGCAGCGCTATTTTCCTTGAGCAACCATTACTCTCTGGGAAGTTCTTCAGCAGGTTCTTCACGAATATTTTCACGTCGGACTGGATGGCAAAAGTCTCGGTGGATGGATATGCAGTTCCTGGCACATTTGCGTCGATGTCAACATGTAAAAAGCCCTGCAAGGGAATCATCGCAGGATTCCAAAAGGAGGTAAACTCACCAAGGCGTGTTCCCAGAACCAGTATACGCCTTGGACGTTGCTCTCTCATGTACGTTAAAACCGATTCATGTCCACCGAAGCCGGTAACGCCTACAAACTGAGGACGATCTTCAGGAAAAATGCCCTTACCCCGTGGCGAACAGATTACGGCAGCCCCTGTCCTCTCGGCAAGCTGGCGAATCTCTTTTGCAGCACCCCGTGCTCCGAAGCCCACCCATATGGCAAAGGGCCCTTCAGATAATAACCGGACACATTCTGCGATTGTCTCCTCACTTGCTGTTGCCACACTATGAGATAGAGTTACTCGTGGCAATGGAGTTTTTAGCGAACTTGTCTGGATATTTGTAGGGATGCTTAGATGCGCGACGAATCCTCCTGGTTGTGCCAGTCCGAGGGCAAGCCTTCGAGAAACCTCTGTGAGTTCATCGCTACATTCGAGAGTAGTGGCGTAATGGAATATTTGCCCGGAAGTAAAAATACCTGTGCTGGGCATGGTATACGTGCTAGTTTCCTGGATAGCCCAACGTCCCCGCTGTAGTGTCGAGGTTGAAGCTGATACCAGAATCACCTTAGCCCCCTCCCAACGGGCGGCTAACAACCCTGTCAAAGCGTTAGCGATTCCTGGCCCTGTAGTAGCGAATACCACAACCGGGCGATCGCTAGCAAAGTGCGCCTCAATAGCTGCAAAAGCTGCTCCGGCTTCGTGGCGAAAGTGCAGCACCTGGATGGAACTTTGATGTAATGCAGCCCATACTGGGGCGATCGCACCTCCCGAAACACCAAAGGCATACTGCACTCCCATATTTTCCAGGATTTTTACCACTGCCTCCGCTACCGAAAAAGGTTTGGATGGCTTGCTATGAGATTGCTGTTCAGTTGAGTTTAATTTTTTATTGGTATTTGCTTTTATATCCTGAAATTTAGCATCCATACAAATAAATATCTTAGGAAAATTTTCCTCTGTGGGATAATATTATCCCACACCCAAGTAGAGCGGCGTCAATATTTGTCGTTTAAATAAGGTCGCAAGCAGCTATGCTGAAGACAATAAGTAGGAGAGTTTTACCCTACTTTATATTTATTAATATAGTTTAGTTTTTTGTACCAATCTACTTGCTTATCTTCACACAGTTTGGTCTTTTCTTGTCTACCTACTTAAACTCTGCTTTTATAAAAGAGATGTTAAAAGAGTTTAAGAGCAGTAAAAGTGGCGATGCCTGCGGCGGGCTGCGCCAACGCAGATGGGTTCACCCGTCTTTTGGTTTATGAAAACTGAACACTACCAATCAAGCTCTGGAGTATAAGAAGTGATTGAATTAAATCAGTACAAAGCTTTAACTTTCGATTGTTACGGAACCCTAATCGATTGGGAAAACGGCATCTTAGGGGCCCTAAAGCCACTTCTCCTGGCACATAACACTAATTTGGATGACGGGCAAATTCTGGAACTTTTTGCTGAATTTGAAGCAGAACTGGAAAGTGGGGATTATATCAAATATCGAGAAGTTTTGAAGAGAGTAGTCCAGAAATTTGGTGGACGATTTGGCTTTGAACCAACTGCTGATGAACTAAATTCACTTGCTGATTCGATTCAGCATTGGCTGCCTTTCGCCGATACAGTTGAGTCACTTAAAACCCTCAAGCAAAAATTTAAGCTGGTAATTATCTCAAATGTAGATGACGATCTTTTTGCTTTCTCGGCAAAGCACTTGGAAGTGGAATTTGACCAAATAATCACAGCAGAACAGGTAAAAAGCTATAAACCCTCCTTAAACAACTTCAGAGTGGCTATTCAAAGAATTGATTTACCGTTAGAGCAGATATTACACGTTGCAGCTAGTGTATATCACGATATCGTTACAGCCAAATCTCTGGGACTATCAACAGTCTGGGTAAACCGTGGAGCAGAACAAGAAGGGGTTAGCGCTAACTTCCCAGCAGTCAGTCAACCTGATTTAGAAGTACCTGATTTGAAGACTCTCGCTGCTTTAAGTTCAAAGTAATTTGCCGATCCTAATTTAATCGCGGGAGGAAAAAAGTAGCATCCAAAAACTATTCATAAGCATGGCTTACGCGCTCGTATATTACTTAAATATCAAGGTAGAAGGGATCGATAAATTTAGGGAGAAATACGATCCGCAAGTTGATTTAATCGAACCGCATATAACTCTGGTGTTTCCCCTACTGGAATCTATCGATCGAGATAGTCTTACTCTCCATATTAAAAACATCCTGAGTACATGGAAACCATTTCCTATCCATCTAAAGGGATTACAAAAATCATGGGATGAATATCTGTTTTTGATGGTTCAGGAAGGAAAGGAAGATGTGATAAAATTACATAATCAACTATATACGGGTATATTAGCTGAATATTGCAGAGAATATATACCCTTTGTTCCACATCTAACGTTAGGAGTGTTTAGTAAAAATAAAATTCAATACTCACAAGCCTTGGAAGAAGCGCAGCAGTTAGATTTAGATTATCGTTGTATAGTGGACAAATTAAATTTGTTGAAGATTAATGATGCGAACAAACAAATAGTTTGGAGCCAAGAATATATATTAATCCGCTTAGGCTAAGACTCGATCTTCCCTAACCCTGCTTTTTCAGGAAAGAATTTAGAGCAAGCCTTTTTGAAGGGGAGTTAGCGCAGTGATTTTTCAATGGGAAAAAATACGCACGGCACTGGCTCGACTTGACGCTAGACTAGGACAAACTACTACGTGCCTACGAGAAATTAAGCTTTTTAGTAATTTTTGCGTAAGTCTTAATTGAGTGATTTTATGGGATTATCGCCCGAAAATAGCAGAAAATTGCAGAGAAATAGGGAGATGCCAAAGTAAGAATCTGTTGTTAAAAAACGAAACAAGGATTGCAAGATAGATTGATTCTGTCTTACTCTGGAAAAACTACTACGCCAGTTTAAGTTCCTATTTGCGAACCACAGCACATAACTGGCTCCCCAGGATCGGCTCCCTGCGGATAAAATTGTTCAATAAAACACTTTGATAGCCTAAAACGATGAAAGCATCTGCTAATTTTGACTTTGAAGACGATAAATTCAATGCACCGCCTTCTCAAGTCCTTCCCTGGTGTCAGATGATTAATCCTCGGTATGGCACAGATGGCATACAATCCCACGGTTTGGCAATTAAGCTAGATAATGCCAATGCTGTCGGTTTTGTGCCAGATGAGAATTGGCAGCAAGTGGAGCATGAATTTAGCTCTGGAGTAGAAACAGTCTTTATCACCGCTACTCCACGCTTGGTTTTAGTGCGTCGAGGGCCATTGTCTGTCAAAGACCGGGAAAGTGGTATAAAACTGGGTACGCTCAAAGAGAATTATGATGCTTTCTTAGCCGACAAACTTAAATTTAAAACCTTTACTCGCTATCTAATTTTTATCGTGGGCGAGAATAAAAAGTTTTTGCATGAATCACCGCTACAACTAACTCTTAATGGTGCCGCCGGAGCAAGTTTTAGCAAAACCTACTGCGAATATCAACAAGGTAAAGTAGTTAGTGGATTCGTTGCTGAACTAGAAAAAGCTTATGCTGTTTATCGCAAACTACCTTTGACACCAAAAGGGCCGTTGTTCCACGCTCACGGGATTTTCTGCCCGATAATTGAGTGTGAAGAAAGAGGTATTGAACCAAATACAGTTTTGGTAGCTTCAACTGTGGACTATAAACATCCCACGGTAGGGACTTTAACGCAATACTTAATTGCTTCCGATTCTCTTGAGTCTGCAATGATTTGTAAGACTTTTGAAGAATACAAAGATTTTGGCAAGGAACCTGTGAAATCAGAAACGCCAAAATTGGCAATGGCAGGAGTTTCAAACTCTTATGTTTATGCTGATGAAGATGATTTTGCTTATCCGCCGTATTAGATAAGAGTGGGGAAGAAGCAGGGGAGCAGGGGGCAAGGGGGAGAATAATAAAATTACCTCTTTCCCCTCTGCTCCCTGCCCCTCTGCCTCTTTTCAATGCCCCATACTCTATTCTTTGAGCAGCAAATAATATAGTGAACCATTACCGCCTGTGATGCCAGCGCGATCGCCTGCTAATTTCCCAGACCCCATAAAATAATCCACCCGCCCCGGGCCTTTGATGGCGCTTCCTGTATCTTGGTCAAGCACAAAGCGGCTGACTGTACGATTCTCTAGTTTGCCACCACCAGCAGGATAGGGAAATGAATTGTAAATCAGCGCTAGCGCTCCCGGTGGCATGAGAGACTTATCTGTAGCAATGGAACGCTCTGCTGTCACTGGCACATGAATACTGCCTCTAGCTCCTGCACCACCTGTTTCTTGGAAGAAAATAAATCGTTCCCAGCGCGGCAGATAATTGTTCAACTCCTGCGGCTTTCCTCGGAAGTAACTAATCATCCGTGGCATAGTCAATCCTGACAGTGGCAGTTTGCCATCTTTCGCTAGTTCTTTGCCGATACTAGTCCAAGGGTAATCAGTTCCACCTGCATAGCCAACTGATGTTGTTTTGCCATTAGTTAATTTAATTTGGGCAGAACCTTGGATATGTACCATGTATGCGTCAAAGCGATCGCGGAACCAAAGCAGTTCTAAACCGCGCAACTTGCTCTTATTCCCTTTTAAACCATCCTTCCCTTCCAAATCAATTCGTTTTGGGTGGGGTTTCGCCCATTGGCTGAAATTAGGTGGTAGCCGATAAAGAGGATACTTGTATATTGCAGTCCTGACACGGCTAGCGGTGTAAACAGGTTCGTAGTAAGCAGTGAACTTAACAGTACCCTTGCCATCGTTGCCCACAGACTGGTATAAGACAAACTCTCGGCTAACAGCGGCTTGTAATTGGTCTGCTGATTTAGAACTGACAACCAGTTGGCGGAAACGTAGCAAACTCCGGCGGACGCGATCGAGGGTGATTTCCTTAACTGGATAATTTTGATACGCTGCGATCGCCTCACCCTTTGTTAGGTAAAGCAGACTGTTATCAATGGAAGTCAACAGCGCGTTGCGATCGCCTGCTTTGCCCCTTTGTCCCCAAATTTGGTCATCCCAACCCAAGCAACTCTGCCGGAGCGTACAATTGCTTCCTATAGTTATTGGTTTTAGCGGTGGCGTTACCTCAGGAATGGTTGGTATTGGTAGAGGCGGGAGATCGGGAGCGGTGGGTACTGGCAACGGCAGTAAATTAGGAACCTGAGCAACAGCCGACCAGAGAGGGTTTACAAGGGCAATTCCCAGACTCAAGGAAAGCAAAGCAAGGGTTTTTCTCATCATTTAGTTGAATCTTTCAACACTGGAACTAAAAATTGGTTCTACCCGGATTGCCACGATCCGAGAAGGGCGTACTACCATATATTCTCCTTGAATATTTTTGATCGGCACGCTAATAAAGTCATTAGAAGCAGACTTTGGCACAAGTTCGCCACTATACCATTTTTGAAACTCTTGAATAGTAGGAAAACGTACTTCTTCCCGGTGGCCGCTTTCCAGTAGGAGGTATACGGCATATTCATTTGCAGTTCTAGCCATAAGGTTGGATTATTTGAAAAACATCAACCTATTGTTAACCACGTAACCCCCGAATGAAAAGGGTAAGCATACGGGACACGCAAGTAGGGGAGCAGAGGCGTAGGGGGCAAGGGTGAACATCAATAAAATGCCACTTGCTTCTCCTGCGATCGTCGCTGCGCGTAGCTTGCTTCCCCGTAGGGGTACAACTGGGGCAAAAGAGGCAACATAGTGGCTCTCCAATGCCAATGACTCTTCACTCTAGACGGCTAATTTTTTAAGCAGTTCCTTAAAAAATGTAAGTTTACTTTAGAGAGTCGTGAAGTTGTACTACAATAATCCCCAAAAAACCCTAAAATTTCAGCACTATCTACCTACTTTCTTTCTCAACAAACCTTGCCAAAGCTAGTAGTTGTGCCAAGATTAATTTGAGGACTTAAGGCTTGTGACACAATGTTAGGACAGTTATTAGACGGACGTTACCAAGTCCTCCAGGTATTAGGTGGAGGTGGATTCGGTCAAACCTACATAGCCCAAGATACCCATCGCCCAGGTTTCCCAAAATGCGTTGTCAAACACCTTAAGCCCGTCATTCGTAGCCCTGAATTTCTCGAAACTGCCAGACGGTTATTTACCAGTGAGGCAGAAACACTAGAACAACTGGGTAACCATGACCAGATTCCTCGGCTCTTAGCCTATTTTGAAGATAACCAAGAGTTCTTCTTGGTGCAAGAATTCATTGAAGGACATACTCTGAAAGCGGAACTATTCCCCAATCAACCTTGGACAGAAGAGAAAGTAATTCAACTGCTCCAACAGGTATTAGGTATTCTGCAATTTATTCACAGCCACAACGTTATCCATCGAGATATCAAGCCGGACAATATAATCAGGCGGCAACAAGACGGGAAGTTAGTGCTGATTGACTTTGGCGCAGTCAAACAAGTTCAAACTCAACTACTTACAGTTCTAGGGCACACGGGGGCTACTATTATCATTGGCACCCCAGGATATATGTCTACAGAACAGGGGCAAGGTAAACCCCGCCCCAACAGCGATATTTATTCCTTGGGGATTATTGCTATTCAATCGCTGACGGGGTTACATCCTATAAATTTTGAGGAAGATCCAGATACAGGAGAAATTTCTTGGCAGCATCAAGCTAACGTTAGTTCTAAGTTGGCATCTGTACTATCTAAAATGGTGCTACACCACTTTAAACAGCGCTATCAGTCTGCGGCTGAAGTTCTACAGGTGCTTAAGCATCTGGGTACTAAAGTAGAAGCGCAATCACTTCAACCACTATCTTCTACACAACCGCCTCAAGCTTCACTTTCTCAACAAAACTCAATTGGGTATCCGCCTGCTTCTATCCTGTCACCAGAAAATTACAGTCGGCTGGAAACAATTCTTTTAGAATTTGTTGGCCCCGTTGCCTCAAGATTACTACGACAAGTTGCAGCATCAGCGCCCAACTGCGAAGAATTAATTAGTCAATTGGCTGTTCATCTTCGAGGAAATCAACAAATTGATTTTAAGAAGAAAACAATGTTTCTATTTGAGAAACCTACTTTCCTACAGGAATTTACTGTTAAATCTGAAACTAAGTCAAATCATTTACCAAGTCAAGAATCTGAAGTAATCAGCGAGAGCTTTGTACATCAGTGTGAGCGGGAGTTAGCTGTTTTTATTGGCCCAATAGCTACGTTTTTAGTCCAAAAAGCTGTTAAGTCTTCCGGGCAAGTTTCTCGTGCAGAATTTGTAAAACTGTTAGCATCACAAATTCCCGAACCTCAAAAAGCTTTGCAATTTCAGCAGCGCCTACTTTCTTGAATTTGGAATTGTTTAGCCTTGGCTATTGAGCATATCCATAGCTATTTTTAAGCTAGCTTTCATTCGATTAAATGCTTCTGCTAGCCCGCCAATTTCATCATTAGAGCTTTCTTCAAAATCAGCGCTCATATCACCAATGCTAACTTTTTGGGCTATTTTTTCTATTCTTCTGATGCGCTGAATCACATATTTTTTGATTAAGAAGTTAATTAAGAAAACTACGATCGCAAAGATCGCAATTAAAAGCCCCATGATCAATATCCAAGTCCGATGGGCATTGGCGAAAATCTCTTGAGAAGGAACAGAGACTATTTGGGCAGAAACAATCTGATTGAGTTGCCAGCCAAAACCATTTTCCGAACCATAAGTTGCCAACTGACTCTTAGGGGCCTGATCTGGTGTAGTATGACATCGCAGACATTGCTGTTGTGTAATCTTGAGTGGTTGTGCAATGTAAAATACTTCGCCTTCTGACAAGGTGCGAAAGCCGGTAATTTCTAGAGTTTTGGGTTCGTTGCGAAAACGCTCTACAAGTTGAGTTTCAAAACTATCGGCTTTATCTGCTAAATTCGTTGGATTAAGTGTTGCATCTTTATGAAAAAAGTTTTTATATTCCGGCTTTTTGCGGAAATTTTCAAAAACCTCTTTAGAAGAAAAAGTTGGTACTACTTCAGCCAGGAACGTTGGGTTAGTATCTACTTGAGGTTCCAATAGGGGAACTATACGACTTTGTGTATAGTTTCTAACTGCGTTCACCATTTGGATGAGAATCTGCGCTTGGGAAGTCACTTCATTTTGCGCCCTTCCCTGAAGTACACTGGATAAGGCAACACCACTCCCCACAATACTGACTATGAAAACTAATATTAAAAGTAAGTTAAATTTAGCACCTATTTTTAAGTTTTTTAACGTAATGTTGTTTAACATAACCTAAGCAATGAAGGTGAGATTTGAGTTTGTCTAATATTTATTTATACTTGTTAGTAACCATCTCAACAATATTTAAATAAATATTAATTTTTGGCTGAAATTTAACCTATTTAAGCAGCATTCAAACTTATCTAAATTAATTCTGAAAGCCAAGTTACTTCCTTAACCATAATTAGTGATGTCTTTGCGATTTACCCGTCGTTTATTTCTGTTTAATCTGCTAGGTTTGACATTTGCCGCCTGCCAACGATCGCGGGGGTTTGAGGGCACATTAACTATTGGTGTTATCAACTATGGTGGAGGCGAACAGATAATTAACCAATATGCTAAATTTAATAGTTACTTGGGCGAGAAGACAAATGCATATATTCAGCTAGAGCCTGCTTTTAATGAAAATAAAGCGGTTGAGCGCCTTAAGGCTCGTGCTTGGTCATTGGTATTTGCTCCACCAGGTTTAGCAGCGATCGCGATCGCACACTACCAATATGTTCCCCTGTTTCCTTTAATAGGTATTAGTAATTTGCGTTCAATCTTCGTTGTTCGCAAAGACAATCCGAGAACCGACTTGAAACAGCTACAAGGTCAAACGCTGGCTTTAGGACAGTTAGGTTCAGCAACAGGATATTATTTTCCACTTTACAATCTTTATGGTACAACACTAGCTGACATACTGTTTGCACCCACGCCCAAAGCCGCGCTGGAATTGGTCGCACAAGGAAAAGCGATCGCCTGTGCAGTTTCGGAGGCTGAATTGGCTCTCTACAGTTCACAGTTGGCCCCAACCGAATTCCGCATACTATTTAAAGACCCTCACTATGTACCATTAGGTGTGGTCTTGATTGGGCCTGATGTAGAACGTAACCGTCAAGAGTTTATCCGTAAAGTGATGAGTGATTCGCCTTCAGGTTTAGCTGAAGAAGTCGGGTATGTACCAAATGGACAAGTACCAGATTACAAATACATGATTTCTGTGGTCGATCGAGTGAGTTCTATTACTTCTCAACTGCAAAAAAAGCCTGTTCGTTTATTTTAAGGCTAGTCCCTAATTTACTGTGACAGAAGTTTATACTAATTTGAAAAAAGAATGGAACAAATAGACCATTTTTTGTAGAGACGCGATTCATCGCGTCTTTACCCAAGGATGTGTTGCAATCATTAATTGAATTGGTATTACCTAGTTTTAACAAAAACCTTAAGAGGATGTTTGAAAAGTAGTGGCTGATGTATCAAAAGCTTTAGATCCTCCTAAATCCTCCTTAAAAAGGAGGACTTTAAGAAGGTTTTTCTCCCCTATAATCTTGCTCAAAAAAACAATTTGAATCGTGCTAACTGGTTTTGAATAGTTGCTGTCAGGATTTTATTCAGTTCTGTGGTATCTTGAAATTGCAAAATTTGCTGTGTCGGTAAGTCGAAAGCAAATTGCCCTTCAAAGTCTGGGCGTTGCATTTGCGCTAATATAATCTGTTCAGACCGCTTACTTTGGATGGCATAGCCAATCTCAATACAGACATTTGGGCTGGGAATTAATTGGGAGGTTTCTTTACCATCAATACTAGCAATGGGGGTGGTGTCAGCGATAAATAACAAACTCCTACGGATTTTTCGCAGGATCGTGCGGTTAATTCGTACAGTAGCACCAGTGGGGCGAGAAGCTTCTACTAATGTTAGAGGAAGGCGCGATCGCAAGTTTAAACTGTCCAAACTTTTTCGCAGTTCTTCTCTGAGAACATTAGTCGCTGCGGCATACTCAGTTTGGTAGGATAAAAAAATCGTTGGTTCTAACTGAGCCAACAGCGCCTGCTTGGTGAAATAAATTTCATGACTAATTAAGTCAATGTTAGCGACGCAATAGCCACCACTACCTTCAATATAAAATTCAATATTTTCCCCTTCCAGATAGCGTCCAAACCAAGTTGATTTCTTAACTTCGTCGCTTTCTTCCAAAAAGTCTGCTCGCAATGCCGATCTCAGCAGGCTTTTTTTGCTTAAGCGAATGTCTGGCGGACGTTTTTCCAGTTCTGGAATCGGCTCGTAATCCTGTAGATACCACGCTCTGAGCGCAATAATTGACATAAGACGCTATTTCAAATGTTTCTCGCTATTCAACCTCGTATAATCTTACACCCAGAAGAGTTTTTATTTCAGACTTCTCTCTAAACACAACAACACCCAAACTTCTACTCGCTGAACTATCTCCTCTCCTTGTTTATCCTAGCCAGGGATGTACAAACTTTCATTGCTTCTGTAAACAAGTAATGAAAATCAGTTACAGTGCCCCCTAATCTTCCATATTTGAGGAAATAGCAGTTTTCACGTTGGGTGTTGTTGTCTTTTCACGAGACAGATGTAAGTTAAACAGCGTCTTTTACCTCTTACTACATTCCAACTCAAATGCAGCTCTTATATCTGCCAGGGAAGCCTATTTAGTAGCTTCAGTTATTAAATTATCACTTCTGAATGAAAGGATTTTTTTTTGCAATTAAACTTTACTTTTGAAGTATTTTTAAACTAAATCAATATACTGGTCGCTCTCGATAGCTTCTAATTTTTTATTTAATCTATTGTTAAAATTTTATCATCAACCTTTTGGATGAATTGAGTAATTGCTAAGTTAGATTTAAGTTTTGAAACTAACATTTTGTAATATTCTAAAATCTTGCTTCCAGTGGTTGATTTGGGCATTGTTCATTTGTTTTTCTCCCCCTGCTCCCCCTACTCCTTTAACTTTAGTTAACTATTTTCTCTGGAGACTTGATGGGAATCTCAATCCAGAACTCTGTACCTTTGCCAGGTTCTGAAATGCACTCCATTATTCCACTATGTTTTTCGACAATAATTTGATAGCTGATTGCCAGTCCCAGCCCTGTACCTTTCCCAACAGGTTTGGTAGTGTAAAACGGGTCAAAAATTCGCTTTTTCACCTCTTCAGGCATTCCGGGCCCATTGTCACTAATACGAATCAACAGATAAGAGTTGTCTGCTGAGGCTTTAGTGGAAATGTGGATAGTGGGTATTAGTCCTGCATTATTCTTCTTGTCCCTCTTATCCCCAGTTCCCATTTCCCAGCCCTCAGCCTGCATTAGCAGGGCATCTATGGCATTGCTGAAAATATTCATAAATACCTGATTCATTTGGCCGGCATAGCATTCCACCTCTGGTATGTTGCCATAGTCTTTGATTACCTCAATGCGTGGAAATTCAGCATTTCCTTTGAGCCGATGTTGCAAAATTAATAAGGTGTTGTCAATGCCTTCATGCAGGTCAACGCGCTTGTTTTCAGCCTCATCCAAGCGAGAAAAATTGCGTAATGACAGCACTATTGAGCGGATGCGATCGGTTCCTACTTGCATTGAGGTCATAATTTTTGGGAGGTCTTCTACCAAAAATTCAAAATCGACCGCTTCGATCGCGGCCTTAATTTCACTATGAGGGTGGGGATAGTGTAGCTGGTAGAGACGTAAAATTTCTAGCAATTGTTCGGTATAGTCACTGGCGTGGCACAGGTTACCGTAGATAAAGTTAACGGGGTTGTTGATTTCGTGGGCGACACCCGCCACCAACTGTCCTAACCCGGACATTTTTTCGGTGTGAATCAATCTTGTCTGTGTTTCTTGGAGTTGATGTAGGGTATGCTCTAACTGTGCAGCTTGATTTCTGGCTTCAATTTCGGCATCACAGGTTTGTTCGTAGAGTTGTGCTTGTTGAATGGCGATCGCAGCTTGATCTCCTAGCTGTTGCAATAAATCAATTTCTGCATTCTGCCAATTTCTGGGAGCCTCACACTCATGGGCAATTAGTAACCCCCATAGCTCCATACCTATATTAATCGGAACTATTAAATTTGCTTGCACTTGCAGACTCTGCAAATACTCTCGATGACAATCACTTAAAGAAGCTGTTGAAACGTTGTTAATTGCCCGGACTCTGCCCTGACAGTAT
This sequence comes from Nostoc sp., assembly GCF_036917095.1. Lineage (GTDB taxonomy): Bacteria > Cyanobacteriota > Cyanobacteriia > Cyanobacteriales > Nostocaceae > Nostoc. The sequence continues at coordinate 6,200 of NZ_JBALFH010000015.1, read as the reverse complement.
AGACGGGTATGCTCATCAGGAAAGCATTCCTCTGGTGCATTCACTCCCAAAACTGACTGCCAATTACCATTAATCTCTTCCACAATCACCGATTTACTCTTCAGTTGGAAAATCAGCACTCGGTCTGAATTTAGCAGAGGACGGACTTCCCGAACGATAGTTTGCAGGGTTGTCTGCAATTCCAACGTGCGGCGAATCTGTTCTGTAACTTGCTTGAGTATTTTGGTAAACAGTAATGATTTTTCGAGTTCAGCAGTTTGCTCTTGCACCCGCAATTCTAGGTTGGCATTCAGGGTTTGTACCTGTTTATACATTTGCTGCTGCTGAATTGCCATTGAGAAATGCTCGTATAAGGCTTGCGCCAATAATATATCTTCCGGCTTCCACTCAGGTGCTTGCCCCTTTTTTTGCTCTTGCCAAACCTCAAAGGAAAGTTGGGGTAACAGTTGTCGCCGATTTTGTTCGCATCGTCCTGCCCACAAGATTTCCGTTTCAAATTCAGAGCGAAAAATACTTAATACACCAATAAATTTTTCGCGATAATGCAGGGGAATCACCATCAGTCCGCGAATTTGAGTCGAACGGAATGCTAAAGCCAAAACTCGCAAATGTGGTTCTTTATAGAGGTCAGCAGTTGCCCAAATATTACCTTGTTTACACTCAGCCATCCAGTTTTGCCACATGGGATGCTGTTCGATAATATTGTTATCTAACTCATAGGGAAGTGTTGGTTGTTCGCCCCAGGTGTATAGTTCCCGACTCTGTTCAATGTAAAGCCTGCCACCTACTCCATTCAAGGCACTAATAACTTCTTCTACCGCTCCTTGTAATTGGATTGTCGGTAGTTTATGCAGTAATGTGGTGACTCGATTTATGGTAGCTTCTCGCTCTTGCTTGATGCCGGCTGTGGTGAGGAGATTACTTTGAGCGATCGCGATCGCTACCTGGTCAGCAACTTGCTGCAATAGTTTTAGTTCCCGCTTCAAAATTTTTCGCGGTTTCGTGTGGTGAGCTACCAACAATCCCCATAATTTCGGCTTTGCCGATTGTTCTTGTAGGTCGGAATGTAAAATTGGCAGTACTAAGGAAGACTGCACGCCCATTGCCTTTAGATATTGAATATGGCACGGGTCTACTTGCCGATAGTAGATATTAGTTTGTAGACGTTTGCCAGTTTCTTTTGACTGTAGAGGCGATAGCCCAATTTTGCCGTTTGCCACATCCACAATCGAACGTTGCTGCGCTAACAGAAACATCTCTCTAGCTTCTTGTGGAATATCATGAACTGGGAAGCGTAACCCCAACAAGGATGGCAGAGTTTGCTGATGAATAGATTCAGCAATGACTTCACCACTACCATCAGCATCAAAGCGATACACCTTTACCCGATCTGCACCCAAAAATAAACGCACTTGGTTAACGGTAGTCGTTAATATCTCTTGGAGGTCGAGCGATCGCCTGATCTGTTTTATCATCCGGTGCAGTAAAGTTTCTTGGTCTAAGCTTTGCTGCAACTCGTTTGGTTTATCGGTAAATGTCATTTCCTCTATACACCATGACTGAAGTATATTTTTTTTATAATTGTCACCGAGCGGAGTTCTCAACTTACAATGCTTTGATTTTTATCCTATTTCCAGAAATCTTTGCTAGAAATGCATTGCTAGGGGCATACATTTTTTGCGAAATATTTTTGGAAATGGATCGGAGGATATTTGGCAAATATTCCAATATTTTGCTTAATCTCCGTAGCCCTTCTAAAGCTGATTTAGAGAGATATCAAACCGCTTGGCATATCATTAAAGACTTGCCAAACATCCTGTCAAGCCTAAAGTTAATATAAATGTAATTGTTGACACTTCTTAATTTTATATTCTCACTCAGTAAAATATTTGAGTAAATTTACTTACAAAACCAACTCTTAATAATTGCCTTAACTTAAAAATATTTTTTACCATTTTTGCCCATTAATTCAATTAATTAACATTTTTTCAAAGAAATAACTAAATTATTGGCAACTTTTTCAAAAAGTTTTGACTGGGGAATTTTACTATTCCCCGTTTAATTGCTGATTTTATGTTGAATGTAACTATTTTGATTAAATTATTCGTAAATTACTGTTAAAGATAGTAATTTACGGATTTCTTCACGCACACTCATGAGAGTTTTACCGAGATGATTTTGACCGCATTTATTAGCGCCACAGCCCCAAAAAGAATCGGTTGGGGAGTTTTCAACCAAAATTTCATCGCCTGTCCTCAGCAGAACTTCTCTAATATCAGTATGGGTGAGAAACTTTTTGAGTACAGCTTCTCGCATAATTTCAGTCTTAACCAAATCCCAGTCTCGACGGAGTTGGCGAGTGCCGCATCTTCCTAAAGCGGCAGCTTCTTCTGGGGTGGCGGCGGCATGGATGAGGGGTATAATTGCCGCATCTGTACTGCTTACAAACTTTTGCGCTTGATAATAATGCTCAACGGTTGGCCAGTAAGTATCCTGAATGTGGATTCCGTGGGGAGAGAAGTTAGAAAAACAGCCATAAGGCTGCCAAACCTTATAAAAGTAAATGGTCATTTGAAAATTGCTCTTTTATATATTCAATTTCAGGGTAGCTGAAAGATCGCACTCGTAACCCAAAATCGAGCTTATCAAACAGATTTTCTCTCGGTTCATATCACTAAGGATTCTTCCCAACGACTTAATAAAGATTCTCAAACTTCTACCGAGCGATCGCTCAACGAAGAAGCAGGGGGAAGGGGGCAGGGAGCAGGGGGAGAAAGGGTTTTCAGGTTTTTGCACAGATGCGGAAATTATAACTAATCAACCGGACATGATATGAGTCCCCCACTTCTACTAAGTGGTTCTCGAATTGATTGGGTCGAATCCCCATTCTTTTCCATCCCCCCTGCTCCCTGCTCCCTTGCCTCTTCTTCAATTCTGTAACTTCATTGGTAAGGTGAGAGTAAATGCTATTTGACCAAAAGATGTTGAGTCAAGGGTAAGGTCGCCATGATGGGCCCTGGCAATTTCACGGGCTAGGCCCAGTCCCAGCCCGATGCCTTCTATCTTGCGAGTTCGAGCCGGATCGCCGCGATAAAAGCGGTCAAAAATGCGATCGCGTTCGCTTAGAGGAATATCTTTGGATGCATTGGCAATAGTGACGTGGAGAGTTGTTTGAGTTTGATGAGTGCGAACCTGTATCCAACCCTCAGCGAGATTGTATTTGATGGCATTACTGAACAGGTTTTGCAAAACTTGAATTAGAAGATCGCGATCGCCTTGTAAACGTAGCCCATCAATAAACTCAGTTTGCACAGTCAAATGGGGAGCTAGCATTTCCACATCTTCTAACATCTCCATCAGCAACTCAGACATATCCACCTCAACCAAATACAAACTCATTTTTCCTGCATCTGCTAGAGATAGCAGCAAGAGTTTTCGCATAATTCCACTCAGGCGGCGCACCTCATCTAACAGATTGCTTAAGCGCTGTTGCACTTCACTTCCAGGATCGACCTGTTGCAGGGTTCGTTCCAGTTCGCCTTGTAAAATAGTCAGTGGAGTTTTTAGTTCATGAGCCGCGTCACCACTAAAGCGGGAAGCCTGGGTAAAACTGCGTTCCAAGCGTTCCAGCATTTGGTTAAACACCTGAATCAGTTCGACAAATTCAATATCAGTTGTCCCAATGGGAATCCGTTGATCTAGTCCTTTGACAGTCACCTGTTGAATGACGCTCGTTAATTGCCCAATGGGACGCAAAGCACTACCAGAAACTAACCAGGCTCCGATCGCAACCAGCAGTAGCGCTCCTGGAATTGAAACTAGGAAGATATTGCGAATGCTAGCCATCTCTCGATCGACGGCTTGCAGATTAACGGCAATGGCAACCTGAACATTGGGAAATTTAGCTGCCCCAATCCGCCAAGCTGCTATTTTTGTCTGCTCAGTCACAAATTGAGTTGGGCGGGGACGAAGAAAGGGCGGTGGCTGAACGGATGGGTTTGTATTGGAGGGTGGCGGTGGTTCTCTCTTCGGAGGCGGTGGCAGAGGTGACAACTGAAGACGGCTAACCAGCAGACGATTCACTTCAACGTCGGCAGGTAGGGTGTTGGATTGATAAAGTATATTGTTGTTTGCATCAAGCACCAGTAAGGCAATGGGGGTTTTTGTATTGGTGCCGAAGGCATAGGATAATGAGTCTTCGTAAAACTGCCATCGCGAGCGATCGGGTGAGAGTCCGCTTCTTTTGCTCAGAAATTCCGGAGGTTCCCCCCGTGGTGGCAAGTTCGGAGTTGCCCGCATCAAGTGATTTAACAGTTCTGCATCAAGACGGCTAATCTTAGCATTGTAAATCTGAAACCAGGAGACTGCACCAAACCCTACTAATGTGGTTCCAGCTAGAGCCGCAGATAACAGGGCAATTCGGAGACGAAACGAAGAGAGTTTCATGAGCTAGACTCTGGTTTGCGAAACCGATATCCAACCCCTCGAATGCTTTCAATCCAGACTGTTTCATCAATCGGGTCAATCTTTTTACGAATTCGCTGGATACAAACATCTACAACGTTGGTGTTGGGGTTAAAGTCGTAGCCCCAAACGTGTTCCAGAATTTGGGTACGGGTGAAAACTCTTCCAGGAGAGCGCATGAGATACTCCAGAAGATTAAACTCCCGACTAGTGAGTTCTATCGCCTGGCGATCGCAAGTGACTTCTCTGGTGATGCGATCGAGTTTGATGGGGCCAACACAAAGCAGATTTTGGCGATCGCTCACACTCCGGCGAACAACGGCATGAATTCGAGCCGCTAACTCTTCCACAAAAAACGGTTTAGCTATATAATCATCGGCTCCCAAATTTAGCCCTTCTAAGCGATCGTCTAGTTCATTCCGAGCCGTCAATAAAATGACTGGAGCATTCCTACCTTGCCGCCGCAAGAGTTTCAGAATCGATAATCCATCCTTTCCCGGCACCATAATGTCGAGTACGAGAACATCATATTCATTTTCTAATGCCCGCAGATATCCTTCATCACCGTTATCGCAGTAGTCTACAACAAATCCCTGCTCCTTCAGTCCAGCCCGGACAAAGTTAGCAATTTTCGCTTCATCTTCGACAAACAAAACGTTCACAAGCATTTATTAGTTCATATATTGCTCCATTCTAGATTCATTACCTTTTTGCTTAAATTACAAAACTGTAATTTAGACAATAGGTGGACTGTAATTTTGAGGTGGCTTAATCAGAAATATGAACACCCCACCTTTTGAAGGTTGATTTACATGAATATTCGTCGAGTGTTAGCCGTAGCAGCAATTCCTTTTTTGATTGGTACATTCGGTTTTGTTACACCCAATCAGGCAAATGCGGCTAATCCATCTAATCGGAACGCACAGATTTCACAACAGTCTCAAAGACCACAAATATCCGAGCGAAAACCCCAGGTTAGACATTCCAAACCCCGTCAAAATAATCAAAAGCGTCCTCCCCAACATCCCCAAAATCAGAATCAGGGCGCAGAACAAAATCGCCTAGAACGCAATAACCGTTAATTACAGCCCCCTGGCATTTTGCCTCGTTGTAAGTTTGCGATCGCAACATTCTTTCCTCAAATTACAAAATTGTAATTTCCAAGCAGGGCAAACTGTAATTTTGGTTCGGTTGAATTAGAAATGTAAACGATCTATCTTTTGGAGAACGATCATGAATATTCGTCGATTACTAGTTGTAACAGCGATTCCTGTTCTGGTTGGCACATTTGGTTTTATTTCGCTCAATCAGGCAAATGCGGCTAATAAATTTTCTCAAATTGCACAGGCGGAACTACCACCCAACCAACCACCGGATGGGCAACGCCGTCCACCTCGTCCTGATTTTGCAGCCGCAGCGTCAAAATTAGGAGTTACAGAAGCACAGTTAAAGAATGCGTTGGGAGTTCCTGCCAATCCTCCCAATCCTCCCAATCCAGGCGATCGCAATCAGCGTCCACCCAGACCTGATTTTAAAGCGGCGGCGGCAAAATTAGGAGTTACAGAAGCACAGTTAAAGAATGCGTTGGGAGTTCCTGCCAATCCTCCCAATCCAGGCGATCGCAATCAGCGCCCACCTCGCCCTGATTTTAAAGCGGCGGCGGCAAAATTAGGAGTTACAGAAGCACAGTTAAAGAATGCGTTGGGAGTTCCTGCCAATCCTCCCAATCCAGGCGA